>NZ_LJYG01000062.1:26724-108557 GCF_001440035.1 Bradyrhizobium manausense
GGGGATCACCCCCCGCCATCCTATATCACTCATAGCACTTGCCCCTGAACCGTGCCTTTGCGAGACCATCCCCAAGGCAGAGTTGAGTCGTTACGCTTGTCGGTTAGGCGAAATGGAAGTCGTGGCTGTGAGATGCATCGACTTTCATGGTCTTCAGCGCGAGCGTGTCAATCCCGGTTGGACTAACGGGGTCGTGGCCCGACTGAGCCGCATGCGACAGGGTGCTGGCAAAACTGTCGAATACGCTGTTGTGAGCCTGGAGCTGATCGGGGCCAGCTGCGGCGGCCGTGGAAGCCCCGGCTTGGTGGCCGAAGTTGCTGTGGAAGACGAACGTGTCCCCGCTTCCCGTGCCGGAATGACCATCGCTGCCAGCCGTCTGAGCACCACCGCTCGGATTGACCTGGCTGCTGCTCGGCTCCGTGATCGTACTGGCATGTTGGGCGTGCGAGCCGCTATGCGAACCGACAGTGGGATCCAGCGGATCAGACAAGGCACTCGTGTTGCCCGCCTCATCCGTAGCCGTCGCAGTGAAGGTGTGTGACCCGGCCTTGAGGGCAGAGGTCCTTACGCTCCAGTTTCCATCACCGTCCGTTGTCCCCGAGCCGAGCAGCGTTGTGCCTTCGTAGAGCTGCACGGTCGTGCCCGGATCGGCCGTTCCCGACACGATTGCATGATGATGAACGATCGAATCGCTCACCAGCACCGGAGCATTCGGAGCATCCGTAGCGGTTCCCGTCGAACCGTCCGACGAATCGGTCGGAGAGCCGGTAACCGTGTCGGTCGGAGTGCCGGTCGTCGTGTCGGTCGGAGTGCCCGTAGACGTGTGAGTCGGAGTGCCCGCCGTCGTATCAGACGGAGTAGCCGTCGACGGGTCAGTCGGAGTGCCGGTCGTCGCGTCGGCCGTAGAACTCGTAGACGTGTCAGTCGGAGTGCCCGCCGTCTTATCAGTCGGAGTAGCCGTCGACGGGTCAGTCGGAGTGGCGGTCACCGTGTCAGTCGGAGTAGACGTAGTCGTGTCAGTCGGAGTGCCGGTCACCGTGCCAGTGGGCGTGCCTGTGGCGGTGGTAGCGGGCGTTCCGCTCGTCATATCCACGTTATGATCAAGAACAGCCAACGGACTCGAGCCGCCCTCATAGGCAAAACCGTACGCCTTGGACGGGTCGTAATAGTTGTCCTGGACTGTCAGGGTTCCGGTGAGGGATTGGGTATCGATTGACGTAAAGTAGCTCTGGTTACCGAGCATCGTGTTGTGGGTAATCTGCCCTTGAGAGATGAACTCTGTGTACAGTCCCTGGGTCTCACCGTTGTTTTCGACAGTCGTATTGTAGTTCATGGCAAGCGTGAATGGGCCGCCCTCGAACTGCGTAAGGTCCCCGTGAGATGTCGGGCTCAGGCCGCCATCCTGGATAAGATTGTGTTCGATGACGATGGAGCCGGAGCCACCAGTCTGCTGGATCGTGTCCCCGCCAGCATTCTTCAGCCACGAGTGGTCGATGCTAAAGTTGGTGCCGCTATACAAAAACAGAGTGCCCGACACTCCCGCGTCGTGTCCTGCCCCGTCGATCGTGCAATTGGACACACTCAGGTTGGACGCCTGTTCGGTACCAACAATCGGCGTGTAGTTGTTGGACCCAACGACGAAATTGGAATCGAGGATCTTTGTGTTCGCGGCCTCGACACTTACTTGCCAGCCACCGCCGCCAGAAAAGTCGTAGCCGTCAAGAGTGACATTGTTGCCAGAGACCGTCACCACGTGATTGGTCGTGTCAACCGAAACACCGGCCATCGAAATCGTCGCGGGATCCTTGAGTGCCAAACCCTGCGGCACCCCAACATGATAATCCACGCCGGCGACACTCCATGCAGGGCGGCTAGCACCGTAGGAGTCCAGCAAGCTCGGAAGCTGCGGTGATCCAACCGGTGCATTAGCTGAGCCGTCGTTAAGCGCCATCTACCTGTTCTCCTGATGTCTATTTCCCCTCAACATGTGCTCATCCAAGGATGCTCCCCGAGCGCCATGCTGTCTTGCTTCTTCTCGAGCCGACCACGTCAGACCGGCGGGCAGACTATTGCCCCGGCACCGCGGGCTTTTTTTGGACGACATCGGGGCTGTGCTAGGGTGATGTTTTGGTAGGCACGTCACACCAGAAAATTAAATTATCAAAGCGCCGAATACTGGCTCACCGCCACCAGACCATGGCTCAAAGTTCAATTCGAAATACCGTATGAACCCGGGGATTGAGATTGTGACTCACAATGAATTTTCCGGGAAAGATCCACATCATCAACCAGATCGGATTCGAGCTGTCGCAATCTGGATTCATTTAATCTTGCTTCGCAGGCGTCTGCCTCCAAAACGCAAGAGTAAAACCTGTTCAGATGAAATAGAGCGAACACGAGCCGCCACAATTTGTTGCGATTGCGCCACCGTTTCCAACCGGAGATCCGCTGAGATACTCCCGGGCGTGACGGCCGGTCGGATCGACAACGAGTCAAGCAGCGACCGATTGCTTCCGTCACTGGGCACGCAACTCGCCGCCTTGGGGGCGCACGTTCCTTTCGTATGCAAATGAACAACTCAGATGAATTGCCGCTCGCGGGCGCAACATGGTCGTGTTGCTACGACTGCTATCCGCCTTCCATCATCAGAGGCGGCGACAAAGCCCCGGCGGTTTAATTTTAAAACTTCATCCATTTAATTCCACATCCAATTAAAGCCCGGAATCGCCGCTCGGAAAGCACATGCCGACCCGGAAGCAATCCAAAGTGCCTTTTTTCTCAATAGCTTGCATCAATCAATCGGCGGACCCAAATGGGGGCTGGCACGTCAGAACGCCACCGAACATCGCGCACACCTACATTTATTGCCACAAATTAAACAATTAATTATTTAACTGGCGCCGGTGACGTGTTATTATTCTTCGATCTCCCGGGCTGCGGGAGTCGGGCCATTCCGTGGGCTACTCCAGCAGCAGCCGGAGCCTCACAATTGGGAGCCCGTCATGAATGAGAGCAAACCCCGATCGACACATCTGGGCCTGATTAGTTTTGGACGCTCGCAGACGGAGTGCAACATCCGGAGCATTTCTCCGTTTGGCGCAGCCCTCGACGTTCGCGAAGCTCGCAGCGTTCCGGAGGAATTTGCGCTCACTCTGCTTCCGGAAGGCGAGCGGAGGCGCTGCGCGGTGGTCTGGCGCAAGGAAACTCGAATTGCCGTCGCGTTCTACTAGAATTTCCGGCCCGCCTCAGGGCACGACAAAGAAATAGCGGATAGCGGCCGAACCAAGAAGCGCTTCGCCCAATGGACGACTGAAGGGGTCACATCCGGGTAGCCTTTCGAGGGTGCAACACGATGACAGAGCGCCAAAGTAATGAGCAGGAGTTGCAAATCGCGCGTTACCGCATCCTAGAGCGCGAGGTCACAGATCCACTTGCAGCACATCTGCTGCACGACATTGTCTCAGATCTGGAAGCCAATCTGCGGAAGATCGCGAAAACAGCCGAAGCAGTGACAGCAGCGGACGACGCCGGACCAGGGCTTGACCTACGACCTTTCAGCCCCGGATTATGAAGTCGCGCGGAGGACGTCAAATATCAGTTGCCGCCGGGCGGCTGCCACCTGCTCCCAACTGTATAATCGCGCACGCTCGAAGGCAGCATTGGACATACGCCGCCTTAGTACCGCGTCCGCGGCCAACTTACGAAGTGTCGCACACCAGCCCGCTGCATCGTAGGGATCGATTACAAATCCTTCGCAGTCGTGCCGCACGATCCTGCCCGCCCCCATCGGAGATGTTACCGTCGGCAGCCCACAACCGCACGCCTCGTAGATCACCAGAGGGCTTCCCTCTTCCAGAGATGGAAACAGGAACATATCGGCAGACTTGTAGAGTGCACCAACATCTTTGGAGTAGTCGAGAACAACGATGTCATCCCTCCCGAACAGGTGCCCATATTTTTCCTTGATGATCGGCTCCAGTTCACCGGCCAGCACCAGGCGCCCCTTGATGCCGCTTTGCTGCCAGTAGTCCAACAGTAAATGAGCACCTTTACGCACACAGATCGTGCCTACGAAAAGAGCCGTGATGCCTTCGGCTGGCGCGAGAGGCCTTTGTGGTCCTGTGAACCGCTCGGGATCCCATCCATACGTGGTGTCCAGCAGCTTGCGTGCCGGAATACCATTCTCGAGCAATGAGCTTCGCACCAAAGGACTCGGACAGAAAACATAATCCACCGCGTCCAAGACCCGCCTCTCGCCTTCGACGGTCTCAGCCGTGATCGTGTGTGCTGGTTCAACACCAAGGCGCCCATATGCTTGGTCCAGAATCCTTTTGGCCGTAGCCGTGTGGCAATTGAACTGTTCTCGAAAAACAGTCACGCCTCGCCGCTTCAGCTCATGGATTGTCCCAAGCGACGCATCAGGCCAAAGGCTAGCCGCGAGCCTTCGCGATCGGTACTGTTCAAAACACGAAAGGAAGTCCCGCTCGATCCTGTGACCCGCATAGCCGCGAGTCCAACGATAAGGCACATGTCGAGCCCAGCGCGGCAAAGCCTCGATCACCTTAACTGAAGGCAGCGCGAGCTCGTTACGGGATGTGACGACCGTGATTTCGATCCGCTCGTCCGCCATCCAGCGGGCAAGAGAGCTGCATGTATAGCCGACACCCATCCCGTTCAGAGGGAGCGGGATCAACACACCCAATGCGGCCGCTTCGCCAAGGGCGTGCTTATCATGTGCTGGCGGCGCCGGGCTTGCCCGACTTGGGGCGGAATCAGCGGCCTCGCTGTTGCGCGCCTCGCGAGGCAATTCGAACTTCTGGCCCAGGGTAGAATGCACCGATGTCTCCGCCCCCTCACTCATCGCTCATCACCCGGGCGCGCCACCTCCGTTTCAACGTCGAGAGCCAGGGTGTGAAGCGCAGTGCCTCCTTCATCCACCGGTTCGCCATCGCGACAGACGAACGGAGCGCATTAGTCGAAACGGACCTCAACCGCGGACTGAAGACGAGAACCGTCGATTCCTGCCAATGACGAGTGGCCAATCGTGCCTTATACGGAGCATCACCGATGCCGAAATCGACAAGTCGCACGGGAGCATGACTGGGACCGTCATGCAGTTTCTCCATCACGACCAGCATCAGATACATTCCGGGAGCATACTTCGTATATGCCGGATCAAATGATAGGTACTCACTAAGGAAAACACCGTTGCGCAGGGAACCGATCCAGAAAGCCACCGGGTCGCCGTTGAGGTAGAGAACATATCCTTGTAGCCATCCCCTTTCAGCTTCGAACCGCAGACGATTGCGAATGACCGGAGTATCCGAGAAGCCTACGTGAAGGCCTCTCTGATAAGACCTGCAGGCGACCGTCTCGGCGTCACGCATCAGCCGATCGACCTCGGTCGGCCTGGTAAAGATCTCGATCAACGGCTCGCCAAAGCTGCTTCTCAGGTTTCGCTCGCGCTTTCGCTGCTGGTATCGCTCGTTCTGAGAAAGGCTGCGCAAGAATGGACCGGCTTCCGGCAAAAGCTCGCGTACGCGCCTCGCCTCCGGCCGGACCGTGTGGTCCGAACACCACCACGACGGCAGAGTTCGAGCGTATCGAGCGATCGAGCAAGCAAGATCGGGCGAATGCAAGGACGCTACGTCGGCCTCTCCCGCCGCGAGCGAGGCAATGAGACCTTCCACGAGGAGCTTGGCGTTGATTTCGGAGAGTGCTCCCAACCAGCCGCCGTGCACGATTTGGATCATCCGAACGGTCGGACTAGGGAGCGGGAGATATCCCAGCCGCAGGGGTAAGCGAACCCGTTCAAGTCGGCCCACGAGAAGAGCTTTTGGAGCGCCGCCCTCGTAGAGAACCAGGACATGTGGCCGCTCGACTTCAGGATAGATGTCGGAAATGAATAAGAAAAACTCGAGATCGGCGTCTCGCGGGGGATTGCATGCGTTCCAAAACCCCCGAAGCGCTTCGATTTCCGGCCGGGTTCGGAGAATCTCGATGTGGCGCGGCGCAGCCTCGTCCGTTCTCACAGCCGCAGTCCGAATGGATTTCGCGTGCAGGACGCGGTCGTTGACCGCGTCTTTAGAAACGCGGTCCCCCGAGTTCGGACCCTGGGCGACGTAACCGGCCCCGTCGACCCCCCTGTATCCCGCTGAGACCATGGTAGCTCGCACAATCGCTGAAATCCTGGCTTCAAATTAAACAACATATTGGATGAAGATTAAAGCCGGATCGCGTTATTTTAAATAATCATTTATCTGCTATATTTGTCTTGGTCGCCTGCAAGCCGCGGCAACCCGCCAGGACCGCGCCTCTATCCCAGCACGCGAGTTGTCACATGTCTGAGGAGACCAGCGGACGCAGCCAGCTCAGAACACTGCTGCGGTTCGGTATGCAGAAGCTCCGTCAGGAGGGCTTCGCGTCGTTCGTGAAAGGCGGCATCGAGCATGTGCGACGCCTCTCCGTTCCCAAGGAAGCGCAAAGCGCTTTCGATCGTCGTTACGGAACGGATACCGCGGGGACGATTCCTCTTTGGAAACTCCAGATCCGGAGCCCTCATCATGCGGAAGGAGTCCGGTATCAGGCATCCGACCCGGATTTCGTGCGGAAAGCCATCGAAATCCTGCAGATCCCACTCGAACGCTTTGTGTACATCGACGTAGGCTCCGGCAAGGGTCTGACCTTGCTCGTGGCCTCGGAATATCCGTTTCGGCGCGTGCTGGGAATCGAGTTCGCCGCCGAACTGAACGCGATTGCGGCCGAAAATATAAGCCGACTCATCGCGCCCAGATGTCGGGACATATCCTCAGTCCTTGCCGACGCCGCATCCTATCGATTTCCGACCGAGGACACTGTGCTCTTCCTCTATAATCCATTCGGAAAGGACGTCCTCAAGCGCATGCTCGACAATTTAAGAAGCGTGCTCGAGCAGAACGACCACGAACTCTACATCGTTTACAGCAATCCGATCTTTTCCCAGATACTCGACCAATCTGGTTTCCTCGAACGATTGGACCTACCAATCGGGGCGGCGGTCTACAGACACTCACCGACGCACGGCGTCCTGCAGCACGACACCCGTACGCATATTCACGTTGTTGGTGAAGATTGATTTCGGGCTGGAGTCGTTCGGCGTTCCGGTATTGCGCGAAGGATAGGCAAATCCGTAACCCCGAGGATCGAAATAGTTGTCATGAACCGTGAAAGTTGTTCTGATCGATGACAGGTCCACCGACACGAAGTAACTGACTGTTCCGATCATCGTATTGTGGCCGATTTCACCTTCCGCGACGTACTCGGTCATTAGGCCTTGCGTGGTGCCGCGACTCTGCAGCGTCGTATTGTAGTTGATGGCGACGGTGAACGGACCGCCTTCGAGCTGCGTGTAGTCACCGTGTGTTCCCGGACTCAAGCCGCCATTCTCGATGAGATTGTGCTCGATGACGATAGAACCAGTACCGCCGATCTGCTGAATCATGTCGCCGCCGGAATTCTTCAGCCAGGAGTATTCGATGGTGAGGTCGACCCCGCTATATGCGACCATTGTTCCCCAAGGAGGAGGGTCGTGCTCGGCGCCGTCAATCGTGCAATGACTAATATCCAGATGCGAGGCCTCCGGACTGCCTACGATCGGTAGAAGATCGTTGGAACCAACGACGAACTTTGAGTTCACGATTCTGCTCCCGGAAGCCTTCACCCGCACCTGCCAGCCGCCGTCAAGCGAGAAGTCATAGCCGTCAAGCGTAACGTCGCTGCCGGTCAAGGTGACAATATGATTCTTCGTATCGACCGAGACACCGTCGAGCGAGATCGTTGCAGGGTCCTTCAAGACGGTCTCCACCGCGTAGCCCACGCAAAAGTCGACACCAGCGACTGGCCAGTCCGGCCGTTTTCTGTATTTGCTCAGGAGAAGAGGATGCTGGGCGGTACAAGCCCCGGGCTCAGGAGGATGATCATCCTTCTGGGCTGAGCCGGTCGGCCCGGCTTGGATGCCCGTCGCAATTCCGGCCGTCGTTCCGCGTTCAGCATCAGGTCGAGCGACTGGCTTCGCATCCCGCGCTTCACACGGGCCTGGAAGGGCAATGATCAATCCGGCCAAGAGCGCTCCGGCCCACAAAATTGCCCGCCTGGACTTGCCCTCAAGCGGTCCGCCACGGTCGGTCGAGCCGAGTTCACGCGAACCGGCGGCCTGCATGAGGAGGCCGGATTTGGTGATGCCGACCCGCGTTCTCCTTCCTGCCATCAATGCGCTTCCGCGGCCGCGCCGTAGGCCTCAGAACCGGCTCGAGAACTGCCATCCCTCTTGAATCTTGCTGGATCCACATTGTCCGGGTCCAGCAGGATGCGATCGGCTCTGTACTGCTGTCGTACCTCAAAGGCCAAAGCGAGCTGCGACGCCATTTTGTAAGCGTACGGGTTGACTACTCCGTGCAGCACTTTCTTCCACGTCGAGATATGCTCGGGATTCCATCTGGTCCAATTGCCCTTATCGAACCTCGCCCAGGTATCATCATAATCGGACTGGACCACGTGCAATTTATCCGCACAGCTGACTTTGGTGGAGAGGACCACCAAGCTCATTTGACTTGCAAACGGGAGCTGGTTCCGCCGCTTGAGACGGGCCGGTTGTTCGATCAGATGCCACAGCTTCGGACGAGACGTATTGACCAGAAAAACGCATGTGTTCCGGAAGCCGTTCCGTTCGCTGAAGACGCTATAGAAGAATTCCGGAGAATACTGAAACAGGCCATGTGACGGAAACCCGTTCGCGTTGGTAGCGATCAGGACCTGGCCACCAGGCTTGACCAACTTGACGATATTGTCGACCACTTGTGCGACATTGAAAATATGCTCGATTGAGCCGAAATCCAGGAACGCATCGAATTGATTGTGCAGCGTTTCCGGAACTGGCAGATTGAAATCGTGAACCAGCGATGCACCTTCGAAGCCGGACGCATCGATGGAGGTGATGTCTTCGGCACCCAGCTTTTTGAGAAGAGGTTCGCAGAACGAACCTACGGCGAGCGACGGGTCATATTCGAAGCCGAAACCCTTCCGCACGGTATCGAATTCCTGTTTCCAGAAATGGATCTCGTGCCGGCCCAATGTTGCGGTCTTTCGAAAATTGAATTTGTAGACGCGGTTTGCGAAGTTTAAGGCCCTGAGGCCAGTCAAGTCGATTCCCACGATCCACCTCCTCCACCTTGTGGACGAGCTTGCTCCGGCAAGCCCGCCGCCGGCGCCAACTTTCGATCAGCAGGTCGATCCTGCCCTGCTGCTGGCTTTGCTAAATCCGGAGCGCGCGTAGAACACTTGTCTTCGCACACCGCGGGTTATACGGAGCGCTCCGCGCATGAGCGAAGACAGGCCCGACGGCGGCAACTCTATCGGGCCCTGCGGTTCGAGCCAGGCGCGCACCCGATCATGGTCCGGTCCCAGGCTATCGAGGAGCTTCCCCCAGAGCGCACGACCCATCGAATCGTGAAAATGGAGAACACTCACGTCGGCGACTTTGGAGGGTTCGTAGTTGTCGGGCAAAGCACCACAAACGGGGAAGTTGCTTGAGGCCGGTAGCATCTTCCAGCTCAGACCGCGCTCGATGACTGTTAAGCCGAGCATCACCTGGTCCAGGAAATGCACTTGGGAATGCGTCCTTGCCACCTTCAACTCCAAGAACTTCTTGCAGTTAGCAAGATACGCGCGACCAAAGCCGGTTGCGCGGCGATAAACAAACACGCCGGAATTCACGTAGAACCGAATGAGGCGCCCGTCGCTGGTGCGCAACCACGGCAAATCGTCAAGCCTCTTGCCTACGAGCGCCGCGGATCGTCCCCAGAACGATTCGTTAGCATCCCCCGCTCCAGCCGACCCGATCACGCCTGCGTCTGGGGCACCAGCGATGAAATCGACCCCATCCGGCAGCTCAAGTTCGTTCGGCTCACGCAAGAAGAGAATGTCACTGTCGAGCCAGGCGATTGCATTGCTCCGGGTCCGTGCCTCGACAGCCGCGAGCGCTTCCGGCTTGTTCATGTAGTGGTGCCAAGCGTAGGGATCCCTCGGATGCACGCGCAAGTGATCAATCCCCAATTCCGCCATACGGCGGCGCGTCGTCGGCGCCAGAGGCGGGGTGAAGCGAGGGGTTACAGCAACCACGTCCAGGCTCGCAAAGCGGCCGCCAAATCGGCGTAAGCTCTCGACCATTCGCAGCGTGAGCGGCTCCAATAACCCCGATTCGATGCACACCACGACGGTCATCGACGGGGGTGCAACGGCGGCAACCGGGCTACCAGTCGACTGCAACGCAATCGTTCCAGAGAGATCGTTCAAGCGCGATCCTCCAGCGTCTTGGCAAATCCGAGCTGTCTCGCGACCAATTCGGGCGATTCAACCATGGGACGCAATGTGGAGGCCCGGAAAACGGCCTTGTATCTCAGGCGCAGGCGGCGCAACAGCAGCGGCCAAGGATTGTTCGTCAGCCGAACGATGACGGTTGGCAACGGAAGCAGTGCTCTCCATTTGCGAACCATAAAGCGATAGGCGGCAATATACGTTTTGTCCAAGCGAACGCCGGCCTTGCTGTTGTGAATGACCGGCAGATCGACGACGTAGGACTTCATGCCGGCTCGACGTGCTTCAAGCACGATGTCGGTCCCGTAGAGATGGAACGACGGCAGTGCCGGATCAAAGACGATCCCCGACGCGCGGCGTACGATCAAGACCACTTCGTCGAGACTGGTTACGATTCGGGGGAAGCTGAACGATCCCCCGCACACGGCACCCAGCCCGGCATCCCAGAGGTGTCCGACGAATTCGCCCTCGTTTGTCATGCCGCATAGACCCGCTACGGCCCAAGATGGGTCGGCTGAACTCAGCCGCTCGCAGACGGATTCCAGTCTGGAGAACCAGCCTTCTGGAAAATAGACGTCCTGATGGGCGAAAACGACAATCTCCGCCCGGGCTGCTTGAATGGCTTCGCGATAAGCAACTGACGCGGCCTTCGCGCCCCATATCACCGAAAGCGGGACCCGGCGCTTGGCCACGTCCGGCGACGACTTCAGATTTCGCTTCAAGATCGCATTGTTGTTTGCGACACAGCAGACCTGTACGGACCACGTCATTGCGACCTCAAGCTCGACCTCAGCCCGATCAGAGATTTAATTTCCACAATAAATAAAAATGTATTATATAATATAATAAAGATCAACGGCCGTTTTTATTAAAAGCGGTGTTTGAGGAGGCTTGCAGATTGTCAACCCGGAGCATCAGCAGGGTGCAATTCGATCGTCATTTTTCGCCTGATGCTCAGGCTGCCATTCCGGTTGCGCCGAACAGCCCGAACAGCTTCGCCATCTGGGCTGTCGTGATCGGCCTTGCCGTTCACTCAAACATGACTTTCTTCCTTGCCGGCGCAAAGTTCACAATCGCCCGGCTGGTGATCGCGCTGCTGGTGTTCCCCGCAGCGGTCGAACTGTTGCAAAGAGGCCGGCATCGGGGCGCACCTGATATAATTACATGTGCGTTTTGTGCCTGGCTGTTGATTGCCGTATCCCAGACCGACCAGTCATGGTCGTCGACGGCCGCGCTGATAACCGAATTTGGGGGCGGCTACCTGGTGGCGCGGTCCTATATCTTCGGCCATCCAGCGCTGGAAACATTTGTTCGAGCGCTCAAACTCATTTGCATCGTTTTAATCGCCCTCGCAAGCCTCGAACAATTGAGCCAGACTCACCTTGGCTTTGTGCTGTTTGGCTTACCCATTCCGGGATACGAATACCGATACGGATGGCTGCGCGCATTTTCGACATTTCCTCATCCGATCTTATTCGGCACGTTCTGCGCCGCGGCCGGGGCCATCTTCTTGTACTCCGAACGCACGTCCCTTGGTAGAGTTTGCTATGGCAGCCTGTGTTTCTTTGGATGCCTGCTCGCAATGTCGTCCGCACCGCTAATCGCTTTTTTGATCGCGATCTTTGTCCGGCTCTACGACGGGCTCCTCCATGGCATCCGCTGCCGATGGCAGGTTCTAAGCGCAGCCATGTTCGCCCTCCTCTTGGTTGTCTTCTTGGTTGCAAACAGGCCGGTGTCATGGATCGTCGCAAATCTGACGCTCGATCCATCCACCGGCTATTTTCGGGTCGCCACTTGGGACACTGCGTTCTACTACATCGGCCTGTCGCCCTACGTCGGGTACGGATTCGATAGCTACGCGCCCGCAGATGATTTCTTCGGGAACGTTTCAGTCGATTCCACCTGGCTCGTCATGATCATTCGGTTCGGAATTCCCTCGATAATCCCTCTGCTCCTTGCAAATGTTGCCTCATTCTGGCCTTCGCGGCAGATTTACGCCCGCACTTCGCATGATCCCTACGTCGGTCAGCTTTGCACCGCATTCACCTTGAGCCTCGTCGTGCTCATGTTCGTGGGGCTGACAGTTCATTATTGGAATAATGTTTGGTTGTTTTGGGGACTCTGCATTGGAATCCGCGCCTCTCTTCGGGAGCAGTGCTCCAACGCTCGCCGGCTGACCTTCAATGGTGCGAGCGGGCTGCACGACGTTATGTCCTCGGCCCCCTAATGGGCGCCAATCATCCGTCGAGAAGTCGAGCTTCGGTTCCGATCTACTTTGGGGAATGTTGCCACCTCGATCATGGAGATAGCAGTTGTTCGCTGAGCGAGAGCCTACGCCAGCGGCAACGCTTGAGTAACCGGCGATATTGTTGTTTCTGAATATAAGGCGCGGACCGGGGTCTTCTTCCGAAGCTCATAGGGTCACGGTGAAACATGTACACTCTCCGTCATTGCTCGCATGGCGCGCGACTGCGCTAAAAGGCTCCGACGTTCCAGGGATGATCGCTCGGTCGCGAAAGAACGGGAATTGCGGGATAGATTGCGACGCGGTCCGGCCTATCGATTGCACCAAAACTCGTGGTGCTGCAGAGCGCGGGGACAGACGGGCACATCGCCGATAAGTTGAGGGCACGACCGATTGTCGCAGCACTCCCAGAGGCGGGAGCGTAGCCGTTTGCGGTCGTGTAGCCCTCGGCCGCGGCTTTCGCCTTGCTTTGAAGGACATTGCCGCCCTGGTCATTGAGATAGCAGTTCGCCGCGGAGCGGCATCCTATGCTAGCGGCAACACTCGAGTATCCGACGACGTGGTTGTTTCCGAAATAGACCGAGCCCGACCATGAGGGCGTAGTGCTGTTGGCAGCGTTGAAATTGAGATGGCACGGCGATTCGAATGTGTTGTTGTAGATGTAGGAGGTGGCGACGCCAGCGCCGGCCCTAAAGCCGGGTGGGTTCTGCATCAGGCAGTTAACTGGATTGCCGATATCATAAAACACATTGTTGAAGACATATAAAATCGATGCTTGCAGCCAAACCGTCACTCCCTCAGCGGTATGGCGAACGACGTTGTTGTAGAAATATGTCGTTCCCTGCTCGAGCCCTCCAAGAGATTCCACAACATTGCCGTGAGCAAAATGCCGCTCAACCGGGTTGTACATATACTCAAAGAGATTCCCGTGAACATGGGTCAGGTTCGAACACACAGCTCCGTTGGAGACGTGACGAAAAACATTGCCATGCACATCATAGCACTCGGCGTAAATCGCGAAGCCGCTGGACTTGCCCGGCGTTGTCCCCAAGGACGAATCCGATCCATCAAAGACATTCGATGCAACAACGTTGCCCGTTGTTCCGCTTCCCGTACCCAAAATCATGTAGTGAGTATCGTTGCCGGCATGCGTCGTCATCGTCCAACCGTGAAAGTATGAGTTCGAAACGGTGATGTTGGAGCCGCTGCGAAAGATCGAAGCTCCGCGCGGGGTCCCACCCCAGCACTTTCCCGTAAATTCGAAGCCGTCAAAATCGACGTACCGCACGTTCTCGAGACTTACGCCGGTTATGTCCGAATCGTCGTAGCTGCAGCTTTCCGGCCTCTCCGTACTCGATGGATTGTCCATGTGCAGGATCGGACGCGCCCAGGACGAACCGCTGAACCAGGTGTTGTCCACCCCTATGTAGACGTGGTCCGTGGTCATCCCACTCCAAGTCCACGTCCAGGGCATTCCGCGAACCTTACCTACAGACGTATGCCACGTGTCGCGGCCCCGAAAAATGAAGCGATCGCCGGGTTTCGGAGTCGCCGCCGAACAAGCGGCGTTGCAATCCGGCATACCCGGCGCATGCTGCCAGGGATTATCCTTATCGGTGCCGCCGTTCAGATCGGAGCCCTCGGCGGAGATATAGTAGGTGCTTCCGCGCGCGCTCATCGTCGTGATGGAACTCAGCACGCCTATGAAGCTGATCAGAGCAAACCTGCTTGAAAGGCCAAATCGGTCCATTATCGAGGCCGCGCAGTTGGTTCTCAGAGCAGGCGCCGATAAAGGACGCCCTCACTCAATTGGCTCCTCAACCCGAGCGGTGAAAGGATCGACAAACGACGGCTCGCCAATTTGTATCGAGGATGGCTTGTCCTGCGGCTCCTTCTCGATCACCACCATCGCATTGTAGAAGTGCACCGCATCAACGAACCGATGCGCGTCAGGCAGGCGCTGCGGCTTCGTGTGCCACCATTTGTGCATGTCGTCGACGAGGTCTTTCATCTGCTCCAAAAAGGTCGAGCGGCGGCGCCAGCCTCCCTCGTAACGTCCACGCCAGTAGTTGGTCTGCAGGTCCTCGACAATATAGACACCGCGCGCCGAGATCAGCGGGAATAGGGCTTCAAAGCTTGCTCGCTGGTGCGGCACCCAATGGCTTCCATCGTCGAGTACGATATCGATGCCGCCCATCTCAGCAACGACGGACCGCAGAAATTGCACGTCGCCTTGTGAGCCAATTCGCACGTTGATCGAGGGCGGGTCGTCCACGACGGAGCAGCGCGGGTCGACATCAATCCCGAAGATGGTGGCGTTCGGTCCGAAGTACTTGCTCCAAATCTGCAGCGATCCGCCATGGCTGACGCCGATCTCGAGGAATTTCACGGAAGTTCCGCGAAATCTTTCCAGATGACGATCGTAAATGCGGTGATAGTGGTGCCATTTGTGGGCGAGCCGCCCGGTATGACTGTAGAAGAGCTGCTCCATGCTCTCGCCCGAGCCGTGTCGCGGGGACGGCTTTAGGTGCTTCACGTAAGGCCAAACATTCTCCGGCGAGGGAGCAAGACGATCCAACCCGACTCTCGCAAGCGCCTGACGGTAATTGTGGATCACCAGATCCTGTAAGGTCACGTACCCTCCTCCGATCTATTTAATTCAAATATAATTATACCGGTTGAAACTAATCGATCAAGATATTAATATCAAATCGTCATTTAATTCATCAGACCCCGCAGGGGTGGCATCGTCTGGGCACATGCGAGAATCAAACTCGAGGCGGGAACCTCCGCGATGCATCCCCATACTGAATCAACTCCGACCAGCACAAGCGCGGCTGTGCGACAGCGGCGGGAGCGAACTCGGATTTAGATTCAGTGGGCAAGTTTTCCCGTTCTTACGCGTGCTGAGCGGAGCGCCTTGGTTGGTGGCTTCTGTTCATCGCGCGCAGGTATACGTCTCATGAAACTTGGATTCGAAATCGGCCCATGGACCCGCCGTTTGTCGTTGGCTGCGGCAGCCCCGCTGGTCGGATTCTCATCCCGGTTCTTTCGAACGATCCTGCTGTCTCATTTTCTTGCCCCAGCAGAACTCGGCATAGCGATCGCGATCGCGGTCGTGATTACGACTTCAGAGATGATCTCCGAGGTTGGCTTGAACCATGTGGTGCTTGTCAGATCGGGACCAGAGGCTCGCGAGTTCCTGGCGGCAGCGCATGGGCTACAGCTCCTGCGAGGGCTGGTGATCTCGATCCCTCTCGCCTCGTTTTGCGTTCCCCTGAGCGCAATGTTCGGCGTGCCCCAATTCTGGAAAAGCTTCCTGCTTGCCGCGTTCATTCCATTAATACGGTCGCTCTATCATTTGGGCGTCTATCAAATCCAGAGGGACTACGAATATCGCCCCCAAGCCCTTTCGGTTTGCGTGAGCAGCATAGCGGGGTTTGCTATCGTGATTCTAGCGGTGTCCTGGGTGCCGGATCATCGGATCATTCTGATATCGCTGGCCGTGGAGGCATTCTTGCTGGTCGTCTTGAGCCATTTGCTTTCTCCCTTTGACTATGAGTGGCGTGCCCCTCCGCGGTTTATTCGGGAGGTGCTTAAGTATGGTTTACCGCTGACCGCGAACGGGATTGCGCTCGCGTTAATAAGCCAGGCGGACCGGCTCCTTGTGGCCGGCAAACTCGGCGTGGAGTCGCTTGCGGTGTACGCGGTCGTGGTCGGTCTCGCACAGACCCCGATATCGCCGATGTTCGAAATTTTTGGCACCCTTGGAATGTCGATGATGGTGCGTAGTCAAGGCACGCCGGAGCGGCAGCTTGCATCGTTCACCTGGTTGCTGTGGCTCTTTTCACTTCTTGCCTTCGCTTATGCTGCTGCGGTCGGCCTGACGCTCGATTTCTTGGCCCCGCTCATCTACGGCAGCCACTACTCCGTCCCGCCATCATGGCGTGTTCTCATTACGGGAATCGTGTTCCTCTCGACGTATCGCGGAGCTCATACCATACTTTTGCTGAGCTTAGGTGAGACGGCGAAACTCGCGTTCGCAAATGCCACCGTCGGCCTCGGCGTCGTTGCTGGCGCGCTTTTGGTTGTGACGCACCCCGCCCCGGAGTCGATTCTGGCCGGAAGACTGTTCGGCGATATCATTTCCATTGCTGTCTTTCACTGGGTCGCCTTCACGAGCTTGAGATCTTCCGGACGCATCATTCTCCAGTGCATGGTTTTCAGCTTGGCCTCGGTCAGCTTATTCGGCTTTATGATCTGGTCCGCGCCCAGCCCAACCTGGACAACGCGCATGCTATTCTCCGCAACTTGTCTGCTGCCCATGTCCGTGCTGCTCTGGCGCGCATACGCGTCGTGGAGGACGAGACAACGGTCGTTCTTGGCCGGCGCGCTCGCGCCCTAGTCGACGCGGGTCCGTGCCGCATCGATCGAACAGAGTAAACATTGCGGGTATCTCCGGAAACCCGCGAAAGGAAGGAGCGACAAAATGCGGTCGATGTTACCGGGTCCATGTAACGGATTTGCGCTGCTGAATGCGGAGCCGGTCGGCATTACAGATACAGTGGGAGTGTCGTGTGATTGACGCAGATCCGTTTCGAGTGGCAATCCTGATCGTCAGCTTTCGCAATCCGGAAGACGTACAAGCCTGTCTAGCCGCCCTCGCCCAGTTGACCGAAGAACCTCGTTTCGACGTCTTCATATGTGAAAATGGCGGCCCCGGCGCGTTCCGCGACCTGTGTGAGAGACTGGTGGCCCCTCAGGGGGCCTGCAGGCCGATTTCGGGCGAGTTGGCAGAAGATGCCTTGATCACCCCATCGGGACGGTTGTCCGAGGTCAAACGCTTGGCCCTGAAGCGTCGAGACGCGCGCGTATGGTTGGGCTGCGCTTCGGAGAATCTCGGCTACGCCGGGGGGCTCAACATTTGGATCGACCGGCTGCTATCAAGCGCGGGCTGGGCCGGAATCTGGGTCTTGAATCCGGACTCCGAGCCTCATCCTCGCGCTTTGCAAGCTCTCACAGATCGCGCCGTCGCCGGCCGCAAAGGCATGGTCGGCAGTACCATCGTGTCATCTGCTGACCACAACTACGTCTATTGCCGCGCCGGTCACCGCTGGCGCAAGTTACGAACAAGCCTTGCTTTTATCGGCCTGGGGGAAGAGGCGGGTGCATCGGTGGATCTCAGCTCGATCGAGGGCGATCTAGACTGCATCGCAGGTGGATCTATGTATGTCACGCGAGCCTGTCTCGAAAAAATTGGCAGAATGGACGAGCGATTCTTCCTGTATTACGAGGATGCGGACTGGTCCATGCGCGCCAAGCGATACGGGTTAGGGTATGCGCCGGACTCGATCGTACCTCATAAGGGCGGCACGACGATCGGGTCGGCCCGTCTGCGTGCCGAGAGATCTCGGCTTTCCGTCTATCTCGAAAGCCGGAACAACCTTCATTTCGTTCGCATGCACTGGCATCGGTATTTTCCGTTGGGACTCTTCTTTGGCTGCGCCTACGCAATCACCTATCTCTTTGCCATGTCCTCTAAGAATTTCAGAGCTGCTGCAGAGGGACTATTGGCTGGAATTAGGGGCGAGACAGGCCGGCCAAAGTTTCACGGTTGAGTGAGGGTCCTTCATACAGGGGCTCACCGCGCTTGGACTTCGATTTTTGACACCGGCCTACGGAAGGCCCATCGGAACGCGTTCATCAAGAGAGAAGCATAGCTAGACCATTCGTACGCGCCATTGAATTTCAGATAGAACTCGATTGGACTATCCGACAGATCGACCTTCGTGCGTCCGCGCAAGAACTCGGAGCCAGCGGGGTCAACTTCCTGAGGTTTGATCGAATACGCGACCTGATAGCCTGCTGCGCGGCACGTCGCCAGGGCGGACGCGTTATAGTCACCATAGGGAAACGAAAACTCGAGAATCTCCCGCCCGCTCAATTCAGCCAATTGCTGGCGCGAGTCGGCGATTTCTGTTCTCGCTCGCTCGGGATCTAATGCGGAAATAGGAGGATGGGTCATGCTGTGAGACCCGAGCGAGACAAGAGAGGCCGGGAGCGCCTTCAAATCGTCCGACGACATCACCAACTCGGAAACTTTTGGTCCAGCAGCGGAGGGGCGTGCCAAGGCGTCTTCCTCCATTGCCCATCCTGGCGGTCGCCCTAACCACGCCACCGGGACGAATATTGTCGCGGGAAAGGAATGTTTGACTAGCTCTGGAAGTGCATTTTCAGCAACACTGGTGAACGCGTCGTCGAACGTTATCGCAACGCATTTCTTTCCCGGAGGGAGTTTCCCCCTGTACGATGTCGGGATTACCCGCGCCGCGCGGTGAAGCGTCTCCATCTGACGCGCAAAGGCGGTCCGCTCTCCAGAGAGGACACCATGATAATACAGGATCGTAAGCCGCTGCGCGCTCGATCGTCCTGCAAGGTTGAGCAAGCACCGCAAAATGCTTCGGAGGACGTAGTAAACCAGACTTATAGCAATCTTTAGCTCTCGCTTAGCTCGCGGCATCCTCACTCCGCACCAATGCTCTTCCTGCTATCGTCAATCGCACCTTCGCTGACCCGATCGTACCAACCTTCAGGGCCGCTCAGCACCGCCCTGCGCCGGCTCACTCCTGGCGATCTACGGCGCCGCTTGATGAAGTTCGTGATCAGCAACGACGGCGCAGCTTCCGTCGGGTCGGAAAAACCGCCCTCGTCCGGCGAGTTCCTTCCACCAGCCATTGCCGCCGCCAGAACGCCGCAAGCTCACGACGCCAAAACGCCAAGCGCTCTTGTCCCCCTCGTACGGCTTGTCGGAAAGCAGGTCTTGATATCGTGGCACTGCCCACGTGTGATCCAACACCTGCCACTCGCCGAGTTTTCCTCCCAACCAGGCATCAAAGTGATCCTTGATCTGCGTTCCCGGAGGGTTCGGAAACAGCGAGTTGATGTGGGCGACCCCATCCCTCTCCAATCTTGTTGGAAGGGCTTCAACAACTCTCCTCAAAAGGTCGGTGCCATCAATGCCGCCACTCCAGAAATTGTCGCCTGCTCTGGCTGCGGTGTCGGGGGCATAGGGGACGTTGGCGATCAGGA
Organism: Bradyrhizobium manausense; assembly: GCF_001440035.1. Taxonomy (GTDB): domain Bacteria; phylum Pseudomonadota; class Alphaproteobacteria; order Rhizobiales; family Xanthobacteraceae; genus Bradyrhizobium; species Bradyrhizobium manausense. The sequence goes on from NZ_LJYG01000062.1 coordinate 46,409, forward strand.
GGTCGCATGACCCATCGATCGAATCGAGCAGGTCGCTCAGAACAAAATCAATGTTTTTGCTCCCGTTCAGCTGCGCGTTGAAATTGGAGAAAGCAATCGCACGAGAGCTGACGTCTGCGCCGACCACCTGCGAGCAGTGATCACTGGCAAGAATCGCGTGCACCCCCGAACCGGTCCCGAGATCAATGCCGCGTCTGCGCACTTTCCGGTCGACGAAGCCTCCTAAAATGAAACTCTCCCCCCAAAGCCACATAACCTGGTTGATGGCCGTGTTTTTCGCCGCCTGATCGGTGACGATGTATTTCCCGAAACATGGGAACAGGCATAGGTTCGCGTTCAGCAAATGGCCCCGTTCTTCAACCAGCCTCATTTCAAGGGCCGTATCTACGAACGAGGCTGAAATCTGGCGGGCCAGGAGATCCGCCCTTACCGCGTGACCGTCGATGAACAGCGTAATCAGGTTATCGATCGGGTCATCCGGCTGAGGCTTCCAATTCGATCTCATCCTCTCCCAAAAATTTACGCCCAGCCGCGGGAACACGCCGACGCGTGCAGCGCATTTCGCGAGGTCGTATCCGCAACTCCGTAGCGCGCTGACGAAGTCGGACATCTGCTCATCCCTGGCCGGGATCACGGGCAACCCGACCTGGCGAGAAATTGTCGGCAGGAGCGGTGGTGCGGGTTCTTCTGGCGCAGCCGGATTGCCATTCGACTGCCGCAACAGGGCCAAGAGCTGGTCCTTTTGGTTAACCAAGCTCGCCCGCATTTCGGCATCAAGTGCGCCAGCTGGAGCACTGCACTTGAGCTGATCGCGTTCGATCCAGAGTTTCACATCGCGTTGCCGGAGGGCGGACAAGAGCGCAACAGTTTCCGTCATAGCGTGAACTCCTCACGTTGGCCTAACGTGGCCTGCGCCCCGGGGCCTCCGCGCGCAAGCGCGAGCACGTCGATCATTTCCGCGATTCCCGCGATCGTCGGCCTCTCGAACAGGCTCGCGAGACTGAGTTCGACGCTAAAGGCCCCGCGAATTTTTGCGACCAGAGCAGTGGCAGTCAACGAATCTGCCCCGAGGTCGAAGAAATCGTCGTGGATACCAATTCCATCGACCTTCAGCAGCTCGTTCCAGATCTCCGCGACCGTCTCCTCGCTCCTGCTCCTGGGTGCTCCACCCTTTCCTGCCGCCAGGCTTTCTCTCGATGGCAAAGGCAGGGCCTTGCGATCCACTTTTCCATTTGGTGTGAGCGGAAGCGAGTCAAGGAATACAAACTGGGCAGGAATCATATATTCCGGCAACGTGTCCTTCAAAAATGCCCGAAGCTCGTCACCACTTGATGTTTTTGAATCGTGTGGGACAACATACGCGACCAGAATTTTTCTTCCCGGCTCGTCCTCCCGCGCAACAACTGCGCATGACTGGACACGGCGATGGGATGCAAGGGCTGCCTCGATCTCGCCAAGCTCTATTCGATAGCCACGGATCTTAACCTGATCGTCCACGCGCCCGAGATATTCAAGCATGCCGTCTTTGCGGTAGCGGGCGAGGTCTCCCGTTTTGTATAGCCGCGCCTCGGGGTCGTGGCTGAACGGATCTGCCAGGAAACGTTCTGCCGTCAGTTCCGGCCTGTTCAAGTACCCGAGCGCTACACCTGCACCGCCGATATATAGTTCACCGGTTGCCCCAGGAGGGACCGGCTCCAAGCTCGCATCCAAGACGTACAACTGGGTATTTGCGATGGGTCGCCCTATAGGTACAGATCCCGTACTGGGATCTCCGTGTTGCACCTCATAGACACAGCAACCTACGACCGTTTCAGTCGGGCCGTACTCGTTGATCAGTCTCGTATCAGGCGCAGCATCGCGCCAAAACTGCAGAGTTTCGGCCAGCAGATTTTCACCTCCGATCACGAAAGCTCGTGAAAAGTTCACGGCCTCGCTGCGATCGATCTGACGGCTCAGCAGTTCCAGGTGCGCGGGCGTGATCTTAACAAGTCCGCGATCCCCCGATCTGAGCAGCGCAGCCACCAAGCTCTGCGCTGCAACGTCCTCGGAAAGCAGCTCGACGGACCCACCCGCCAGAAGGGGCGTGTACAGACTGGTCACTGTGAGGTCGAAAGAGATAGAACTGTGAAGGGGCACCGAACTCCCGGGCCCGACCTCGTAGGCCTTGATTGCCCACCAGAGGTAATTGACCAGCCCGCGGTGAAGGATCATGGCCCCTTTGGGCTTGCCGGTCGAGCCGGAGGTATACATCACGTAAGCAAGGTTCGTTGGAGCCGTGATCGGCGAGGGATTCTCGCGCGGCTCTCGGGACAGCATCGGCCAATCGGAATCAAGGCAGATCAGCCTGGTGGCCGCGGCCTCGAAGAGCCGCCGATGCTTCTCCTCGGTGAGTAGGATGGGCGTTTGCGAGTCTTCGATCATGAACGCCAGTCGCTCGAGCGGGTAACTCGGATCGAGGGGCACGTAGGCTCCCCCGGCCTTCCAGACTGCGAGCAGCGCGACGACCATTTGCGGAGAGCGGTCGAAACACACCCCAACCAGCACGTCTGGCCCGACCCCACTTCGACGCAAGTGATGAGCCACTTTATTGGCGCGCTCGTTCAGCTCCTGATAGCTGATCTGCACACGGCCATGCTCCAATGCGATCGCCGCCGGTTCACGACTGACTTGCTGTTCGAACAGTTCGTGTGCGCAGACCTGCGGGAACTCGGCCCGCGTGTTGTTCCATTTGTTGACGAGATGGTCCAATTGCCATCCTGCAGCCTTCGTCGCCCCGTGCACCCGGACCTCGCTCAGCGTCGTCATAAAGAGCTCCCTACGATTTCCTTCATGATCTCATTCGATCCGGCGTAGATTTTTTGGATGCGGCTATCGACCCACATCCGCGCAATCGGATATTCCTGCATGTAGCCATAACCGCCGTGCAACTGCACACACTCGTCGATCACTCGACATTGGCATTCGGTGAGCCAGTACTTCGCCATCGCCGCAGTGATCGAGTCGAGCCGGCCCGCGATGAACTGCTGAATGCACTTGTCCACGAAGATCCGACCGATGTGCACGTCGGTCTTGCACTCTGCGAGCTTGAACCTCGTGTTCTGCAGATCGATGAGCGGCTTGCCGAATGCGTTGCGCTCCTTCACGTAGCGCGTCGTTAGGTCCACCGCGCTCTCCGCGGTGGCGACCGCGCTCACTGCGATTGACAACCGCTCGTAGGAGAGCTGATCCATCATCTGGAACAATCCCCTACCCTCACTCGGACCGAGCAAATTTCGGGCCGGCACACGCACATCATCGAAGAACAGCTCGGTCGTGTCCTGTGAATGTCGACCTATCTTGTGCAGCGAACGTCCGACCCGATAACCTGCCAAATCGTTGGTTTCCAACACGAGCAAAGAGAGTGCCCTTGGCCCCGGCGCCGCCCCCCCTGTCCGGACAGCCAGGCAGAGAAGGCTTGTCTGCGAGCCATTCGTGATGAACGTCTTGGAGCCATTGACGATGTACTCATCTCCTTGCCTGCGGGCCGTTGTCTTAATTGCCTGAACATCGGATCCTGCATTGGGCTCAGTCATCCCAATTGCGCCGATCAGCTCGCCGGCGGCCATACCCGGCAGCCAACGGCGCCTCTGCTCCTCGTTTCCGTAAGCAAGAATGTAGTGCGCGACGATACTCTGAACACCAAAGCCCGAATGAATTCCTGCCCGGGCGAGCTCCTCAATGACAACCGCCTCGTGAGCAAACGTCCCACCAGCCCCGCCGTACTCATCCGGTACGTCTGGGAGCAGCAGGCCGACCCTGCCTGCCTTGCGCCATGCTTCCCGATCGGGCCGCCCCTGCTCATCCCACTGGGCCTGGCGCGAGAGAAACTCCTTTGCAATGAACTCGCGCGCAGTCTTCCTGAAGACCCGCGTATCATCGGTGGTCCAGGGCGCTTCGCAGTTCATCAGTGCCACTTCTCTTCCGCGCAGCTTTTGGTCGGGATCCGCGGATCGCCACGATATCGGTCAGGCCATTTTGCGAGTCCGGATCCTGCTTCGATGGCAAGCATGTCCACGGAGCGCTCCGATCGCCCGGAAGCCAACCGCGGCCGAAATGATGGCTGCATTAAATTCATATTTAAACGCCCAATGCACTTCGCGCCGAGAACTCAACGTAAATACCAAAAAAGCATCGCATTATTAATCTGACACAGATATAATAATTCGCAAGTATTTTCTTTCATGGATTTAATTGCCATATATTAAATTTTAAAGTAACAATGCCGCTTGCTGACTCGAGTGGAGAGAAGCGGCTGGAGGGCCGAGGCGGAGGACGCACTTTAGTGGTCAACGCCTGCGCGAGAGGTTGATTGTAATGGATGCTGCCGCACTGCTGTCGACGCTTCGATCCCGAGACGTGAAGCTGTGGATTGAGAATGCCCAGCTCAGGTGCAGCGCGCCGGTGGGGGCGCTCGACCTCGCATTGCGCGAAGCGCTGAAGGGCCGTAAGGACGAGATAATCGCCTTGCTGCGCCAGGCGGAGGCGCTGCAGAGCGGACCTGTCTCCATTGTTCCGATTAAGCCAGAGGGAAGCAGGGCGCCGATTTTCGCGGTATCCGGTCACGCTGGCGATGTCTTTTGTCTTTTGCCATTGGCACGCCACCTGGATGCTGCGCAGCCGGTTATCGGCGTTCAGCCACCAGGGCTCGACGGGACCGAACCTTTGCATTCCATCGAAGCGCTGGCACGCTATGAGATCGAGCAGATACGCCGGTATCGGCCTCACGGCCCCTATCGAATTGCGGGCCACTGTGCTGGCGGGACCCTTGCATTCGAGGTTGCACAACAGCTCGTCGCCGCGGGGCATGAGGTCTCCCTCCTCGCGCTCATCGGCAGCCCATTTCCCGCGGTGTTCGGGCGCACCTCACTGCTGTGGGTTCGCCTTGCCGGCTATGCGACTGCGCTGGCGCCCGCAGAGTTCTTACGCAGACTGCGGCAACGACTGGAGCGGCAACGGGCCCAAGCACTCATGGACCCCGCTGCACGAAGGGCGAGGGAACGGGTCGAAAGCGCCACCGTAGCGGCGGTCCGCAAATACGCGCCGCGCCCTTATCCAGGTCATATCGACCTATTTGTCACGGGCGACAAGTGGCATCGATCCCACCAATGGGGACGATTTGCCCGAAGCCTGCGCGAGCATCACGTTGGCGACTACCCCGTCAATGACCTCTTGCTCGGACCCAAAGTCAGCCTCCTTGCTGCTTCACTTCAACGAAGGCTAGATCAACTTCAGAATTAGCATTGCATAATCCTTTTCACGCCGCGGATCCGGTCTTCGAGCAATCGATTTTTTCCAAGCAATAGGACAAACATCGTGTGCGGCTTTGTCGGACTTTTCGAATTTAAGGAATCGCTGGAATTTGCGCGCGCCCGCGCCCTCGATATGGCCAAGACCATCCGACATCGGGGCCCAGACTGGAGTGGAGTTTACGTAAACGATCGCGCGGTGCTTGCTCACGAGCGACTTTCAATCGTCGATATCGACCACGGCGCGCAGCCCCTCATCGATTCAAGTGCCCGCCGCGTGCTCGCCGTGAATGGGGAGATCTACAACCACCTCGCGTTGCGTCAAGAGCTGAAGCGCACCCACCCGTGGACGACGAATTCAGATTGCGAAATCATTCTGTACCTATACGACGAATATGGGCCTGCCGTATGCAAAATGTTAAGTGGCATCTTCGCGTTTGCATTGTTTGACGAAAGGCAGAATGAATTTTTCATTGCCCGAGATCATCTGGGCATTGTTCCTCTCTATATAGGATGGGGCATCGACGGCACGAGCTACGTCGCAAGCGAAATGAAGGCGCTGGATGACGTATGCGAAACGATCCAAGAGTTCCCACCGGGCCACTATTACACAAGTCGCGATAGACAGTTCGTGAAGTGGTACGATCCCGAGTGGGCACACACGGTCCCCGCGCGAAAGGTCTCTTTACCGGCCCTGCGAGCGGCTCTTGACTCCGCAGTCAAACAGCAGCTGATGTGCGATGTCCCGTATGGCGTGCTCATATCAGGTGGCTTGGATTCGTCGCTAATCGCCGCAATCGTCGCGCAGCATCGCTTCAAGAGAATTGAAACGGGAGAAGTCGAGGAGGCATGGTGGCCGCGGCTCCACTCGTTCTCGGTCGGCCTCGAAGGGGCTCCGGACATGCAGTATGCACGGAAGGTGGCGGCGCACATTGGTACCGTGCATCACGAGATCATCTTCACGATCGAGGAGGGCCTCGATGCCCTCAAGGACGTTATCCGCCATCTCGAAACCTTTGATGTCACATCGATCCGCGCGGCCACTCCGATGTACCTGATGGCCCGCAGGATAAAATCGATGGGAATCAAGATGGTCCTCTCGGGGGAAGGCGCCGACGAAGTGTTCGGAGGGTACCTGTATTTTCACATGGCCCCGACCGCCGAGGAGTTCCACCAGGAAACGGTACGCAAGCTATTCGCGCTCAGCAAATATGATTGTTGTCGCGCCAACAAGGCCACGGCAGCGTGGGGGGTGGAGACACGCGTACCGTTCCTGGATAAGGATTTTCTGGATTACGCAATGTCCATAGACCCCGCCGACAAGATGTGTCCGGGCAAAAGAATTGAAAAGTACATACTGCGGGAGGCATTTCGGGATCTCCTCCCGGAAGACGTCCTGTGGCGCCAGAAGGAGCAGTTCTCGGACGGAGTCGGGTACAACTGGATTGATTGCCTGAAGCAACAGGCGGCGCAAACAGTCACCGATGAGATGCTGGCCCAGGCCGCGGATCGCTTTCCGAAGCAAACGCCGACCTCGAAGGAGGGATATCTCTATAGAATGATCTTTGACAGCATCTTCAAGAACCCGACGGCTTGTTTGACTGTACCTGTCGGGCCGTCCATTGCGTGTTCGAGCCCCGCTGCGTTCCGCTGGTCGCAGGAATTCACAAAGATGGATGATCCATCCGGCAGAGCCGTCAAGGGGATCCACGTGTGTGCCATCGATGCCATCTGAGCAGCGCCAGAACGCGCAGCGATACTCTCGACAGATCACGGCAGGCGGTTAGCGGGAGTTACGAGGCCAACTCGGATCTGTGACGATCTGCCGCGAGTCCACGCTCGAGCCGCCACCATTTCACCAGTTCGGCAAGACCCTTTTCGAGCGACATGGACGCACGGAAGTCCAGTAACCGCTCCGCCTTCCCAGTTGAAGCGCACCAACGCGGCACAGGGCTGGCGCAACGCTCGCGAGCGAACTCTGGGGCCAGTCCGCGACGCCCCATTATCTCTACGAGCACCTCCGCGAGTTGCGTTAGGCTGGTCTCCGTACCGCTCCCCACGTTGAATACCTCGTCGGTGACATGAGCCTTGGCCGCAAGTATGTTGGCGCGGCCAACGTCACGTACGTGCACAAAATCCATCGTCTGCTGACCATCGCCGAAGATGATAGGAGGCCATCCCGCCTCAATTCGCTCCATCCAACGAATCAGCATTTCAGTGTAGCGGCCGTGAATGCCCATTCGACTGCCATAGACGTTGAAGTATCGGAGCGCGACGTAGTCCAGACCATACATCTCGTTATAGGCGCGCAACAATCCCTCGCTAAAAGCCTTCCCCGCACCATGAAGAGTACGGTTCCGGTAAGGCGCTTCACGCTCCGTGGTTGGCAGCTCCTCTGCCGAGCCGTACACGGAAGCTGAAGAGGCCGCTATGACCTTCTCGACGTCGTGCTTCACACAAAGCTCAAGCAGTTCGAACGTGCCAGTTACCATTACCTCCATGAAGAGGCGCGGCTCCGCAGCACAACGGGCATTGCGTAATGCGGCCTGGTGAAAGACTATGTCAGTCGACTTGGTCAACGCTGCCATCAGCTTGATATCACGCACGTCGCCATGTACCACCCGCACCGGTCCTCGAGTCAGCGCCCTTCGCAGGTTTTCCGGTCGACCCGTTAGCATGTTGTCGAGTGCCACGATCTCGATGCAGCCCTCCTCGCACAGCAGATCGACGATATGCGATCCGATGAAGCCGGAAGCGCCCGTGACGAGAATGCGCTTGCCCTTCAGATCACTCAACGCCACTCTCCTTTAATCTGCAACTAGGCATCTAAACATCCTAAGCCGGAGGTATTCGCGACCCTCGCTTTGCAAGCCTTGGCGGTTTTCTCGATGATTACCAAGGTATCGGGACAAGCCATTGACATGAAGCGGGTCCATCTCGGTGATCAACATCGGAGGGACTACGCCCTCATCGGCATATCCTGCCAGATGCCGCGCGTATCGATGACGTCGAGATGACGGCGTTCAGCTAAGGGGACCATCTTGAATTCATCGTGATCGACAAGAATGATGGCCACCTCACAGCTTCGTAGCGCTTCGTCGATACTCACAAAGCCGACCCGGCAATCAGCCAATTCCGGTGGCAAGCGTCGAAGATTTGGCTCGACCACCTTTATGCGCGAACCATACTTTCCCGCTAGATGTAAAACTATTTCCAGCGCCGGGCTCTCGCGCAAGTCGTCGACATTGGCTTTGAAGGTCAAGCCACAGCAGGCGATGTTGGCGTAAGAATTCTCCTCGATCAGCGCCTCCGCACGCTCGATGACCGTGCGCGTCTTGGTCTTGTTCACTTCGCGGCTCATCCGCATGATACGCGCCAGATCGGGTGCAGAGTCGATTATGAACCAGGGGTCCACCGCAATGCAGTGCCCTCCCACGCCCGGGCCAGGCCGTAGCACGTTCACTCGCGGGTGGCGATTTGCAATGTCGATCACCTCCCACACGTTGATCTCCAACCTATCGCAAATCAACGAAAGCTCGTTTGCGAACGCGATGTTGGTGTCGCGGAAGGCATTTTCCGTTAGCTTCACCAGCTCAGCCGCCCGCGCCGTCGTGCCGACGCAAGCACCACGAACAAACATCTTATAGAAGCGTTGGGCGCGGCGTGTGCACGCCGGGGTGATGCCGCCAATGCAACGGTCATTGTTGGCAAGCTCGGTCAAGATGCGCCCCGGCAACACGCGCTCCGGACAATACGCGACGTAGATCGCGCCGTTCTCCTTGCCGTTGGTGCCGATGTGCAGGTCTGGCCTCCGTTCACCAATCCGTTTTGCGATTGCTTCAGTCGTTCCGATCGGAGAGGTGGACTCGAGGATTACTAGATTACCAGGTGTAAGTAGGTCGACGATGCTCTCGATGGCAGCATCCACGCTTGATAGATCCGGGCGATTTTCTCCGTCAATTGGCGTCGGCACTGCGATGATGAAAACATCGGCCGGTTGGGGCTTGCAGGAGGTCGCGAGCGCTCCACTCGAGACGACCTTCGAAACCAGCCCGTCCAAGTCGGGCTCAGCAATGTGGATCTTACCGGATCCGACGGTGTCCACGATGCGCTCGTTGGTATCAACTCCAACGACCCGTAAACCGCGGCTCGCGATCAGCGCAGCGGTCGGCAGTCCAATATAGCCGAGACCAAGAACTGCGACTTTGGCAAATTCAGGCATCGAGTAGAACTTTCACGATTCGCTCGCTCGCATGGCCATCCCCGAATGGATTGTGAGAGCGCGCCATTGATGCATAAATTTCATCGTCATCCAGCAGACGGAATGTTTCGCCCACAATTCGCTCGTGGCTCGCGCCGACAAGGCGGGCGGTTCCTGCCTCAATGCCTTCCGGCCTCTCGGTCGTGTCACGCATGACGAGCACCGGCTTTCCGAACGTCGGCGCCTCTTCTTGCACGCCACCAGAATCGGTTAGGACGAGATATGACAGTGATAGCAGACTGACAAAGTCGGTGTATTCCTGAGGGGAAATGAGCACGACGCGCGGGTGATTGGAGAACCTGCTAACGAACACGTCCCTAACGTTTGGATTCGGGTGAACAGGCAGAACCACCGCAACATCCTCTCGTGCAAGGATTGTCTCCAATGCAGCTACGATGTTGAGAACTCCGCCTCCGAAATTCTCACGCCGATGACACGTGACCAGGATAATACGGCGGTTTCCGTGGCACTGCCTAATCTCGTTCCATCGCGCCGAAAGCGTGGGATCGCCTTCAACCCTGGCCTTCGCAAGGATCAGCGCATCAACGACAGTGTTGCCTGTCACATGAATCCGGTTTGTCGGGATATTCTCGGATCGCAAGGCCTGCGCGGCCCGCTCGGTCGGCGCAAAATGTTGGTCCGCAATCGAGCCAACAATTTTTCGGTTCACCTCCTCGGGCCATGGGGCGAAGATATCTCCACTTCTTAATCCAGCCTCGACATGCGAGACGGGAATTCTGTGGTAGTAAGCAGAAAGCGCTCCCGTCATCGCAGTCGCCGTATCGCCCTGAACGATGACCCTTGTGGGCCTGACTTTCTCGAGCATGTCCCCGATCTGAGCCAATAACCGGGCCGTGAGATGATCGAGGGTCTGGTTGCTTGTCATTATGTCCAGATCGAAATCCGGTATGACTTCGGCCAACTTGAGAACCTGATCGAGCAACTGCCGGTGCTGAGCCGTCGCGCAGACGGTGATCGCGACGTCCTTTCTGTTTTCTGACTTCAGTCGATTGATCACTGGAAAGAGTTTGATCGCCTCCGGCCGGGTCCCCAGCAGGATCAGGAAATGCTTCTGCATCTCATCCTCCGACTTGGCTGGGCGGGAGTGCTCCTTGTACGCTCGATCGCATGATCATCGCCTGCGCTAGCATGGCCGCAAACAGAGTATTGGTCCTTGCGTAACGCCACCACATGCGCCGGGGCTCCTGATAGATCCGATACAGCCACTCAAGGCCGAGCTGCTGGATGAGAACCGGTGCTCGTCGTACCACGCCGGAAAGAATATCAAACGCGCCACCGACCCCCATAATGTAGGGTACGCCGAGTTCGTCGCGGTGAGCCGCGAGAAATCGCTCTTTGCGCGGCGTGGGCATTCCAATAAAAAGGCAGTCGGCCCCGCTCGATCGGATCTTTCGGACAATCTCGCGCTCTTCGCGATCATCGAAGTAGCCATCCGTCCAACCGGCGAAGACGAGGGCAGGATGCTTGTCGCGGACGCGACGAACGGCCTGATCGAGCACGGCGGGAGTGGCTCCCAAGAAATATGGTCTGAAACCATCCTCAGCACAGACCTTCAGCAATTCGCAAAGGAGGTCCACGCCAGCCACGCGCGAGGTGACCGGAAGCCCAAGTGCTCGCGCGGCCCAGACGATTCCCATGCCGTCGATGCCGACGATGTCGCTGCTGGCCACATCCGCGGCGAGCACTGCATCGGAGCGCATGTTGACGAACTTGGCGACGTTCAGTGCGACGTGCTGCAGTCGCTTTCGTGTCCGCATGGCTTGACGCCCAAGTTCAACGGTCTCGTCCATCGTGAGAATATCAATGGGGCAATCCAGAAAAGATGCACGCATGGGAACCCCTAATCCGACCGACCTAATCAAAACATTATAGATTTAAATTTATAATACATATAATGTCCAGCACAATTTAATATGCGAGCGATCTAAAATCAGCGAAAAAATGAGGCGACGAATGGCCGAAAAAAAGCCGGATACAAGCGCCTGGAGTAGCGGCGCCACCCCGCCCAAGATTAAACCGACGGTCTCGGTCATTATTCCGCATTTAAATCAAGCTGAGGCGCTGGAGATTTGCCTCTGCAGCCTCGATCGCCAGCTGCTGGACCGCGACAAGTTTGAGGTCATTGTGGTCGATAACGGTTCCGCAACAGTTCCGATCGATGCCATTGTTAGGCACCCAGGCGCAACACTGCTCCGCGAGATCACCCCGGGCCCAGGACCTGCACGCAACACCGGCGTGGAATTGGCGAGAGGCGAAATCCTTGCATTCATCGACGCCGATTGCAGGGCAGACCCGAATTGGCTGAGCAGCATTGTCGACGCACTGACCGTGTCTCCGCCTGGCACGATCTTGGGAGGAGACGTTCGGATCTGGCACCCGGCAGAAACTGCCGTCAGCGCTATCGCCGCATATGAAAGCGTGTTTGCCTACCGGTTCAAACTATATATTGAACGGCACGGCTACTCCGGGACAGGCAACATGGCGGTCTTTCGTCGCGACTTCGAGCGCGTGGGCCGCTTCGCGGGAGTCGACGTTGCTGAAGACATGGAATGGGGACAGCGTGCGGTTTGCGCCGGCCTTCGTTTTCAATACACCCCAGGTATGATCGTCTATCACCCCGCACGCAATTCCCTGCGGGAATTGTACGCCAAATGGGATCGGCAAATTGCTCACTATCGAAACATGAGAGAACGAGATCCGGCATGGCGACTGCGCTGGATTGCACAGGCGCTGCTGGTATTAGCCTCCCCCGCATCGGGCGTCGTCACCATCATGATGAGCGACCGTCTCGCGGGTGGCGCGGCCCGCCTCAAGGCGACCGCCGTTCTCTGCGCGGTGAGAACGCATCGCGCCATTGCGATGTTTGCACATCTGCGCAGCAGACGGTCTGTGATTTGGAACCGCTAGATCGTATCTCGTTCCACGGAGATATCGCTAAACGCCTGATCATGCGTAAGCTCGCGCATGTCGACACGTTGACCAAACGACCACAAGATCCAGCCAAGTTCGTAGCTGCGACATTCGAGGCGGAGCCGCACATCCAAATTGTCGATCAACCCCGTCTCGCGTCCCAAGTAGGCGTTCTTCAACGCGCGACACATCCTCGGAATCCTACTTGTGTATTCCCGCGCGCGAACGTGCGAGCGCACCGTCAATCCGAGTTTGGGCACAAGCATGGAGCGGCCGAGCTGATTCTGCCCGAGACCCCATTTGAAGCCGTTCGCTAGTGCCTCTCGTGCGCCTCGCACGTTGTGGCGCTCCGCCAATTCCAACAGCGCGGGGCCCATGCCAAATTGATGAACGGAATAGATTTCGTAGAAGTCGAGTACGCGGCCAGTCGTCGCATCGAAGAACCAGGGCCATTCGCCTTGGGGCCCCTGGAGGGCGATCAGCTTGCGTACGCACTTGTCGGCCAAATGAATGGCATAGCCATCTCTGACGAAATCTCCGTATTCATAGCAGCCCATGGCGAGATAAATCTGTGTCGCGAACGAAGCGAAGCGCCGCCGAAAGCCGAATGGCGTGTCAAAAAATAATCCTGATTCGCTCCGAAAGCGATGGCTGAGGAAACGGAACAGCGGATCGGCAAATACAGCCCACTCGTTCTCACCAGCTCGCGTTTGCGCTACCACCCCTATCAGCAGCATTCCCAAATCTTGGGCCCGGAAGCTCTTCCAGCGCGTCTGATCGGTCAAGATCGCTCTCACCTTCCGCTTCACCGGCTCAGGTAGCGCGAATCCGAGCTCGGCCGCAGCCCAAAGTGCCATGCCAAAAGCATATTTCGCAACCGGAAGCCGAGTGAGCTCATCGACGTTCCGATCGAATATTTGTGCCAGATCGATATCGTCCGGAATGTCCCGTACGCGCGACATGCCAAGGAGGACGTTGAGCGTGTAAAACACGTCGCTGTGCGGGAGAGACTCATTCGGCGAAGCACGTCCATCGAGATGATAGATGTGAGACCATCTGCCCTTCTCGGAGATCCAGCATTGTCGTAGACCCCTGAGAGCATAATCAATCATGGGCGCGTTGCGCGAGACCGGTCTGTTGACCAGGTGTCTCAAGGGGGTGACGCAGCCGTTCTGAATTCTTTCCACCGGACCAACATTCCTTGTGTTAAGTTAGGATAGGCCGTGGACGCTCACCAGTTCGGTGAGGTACTTGCCGTAGCCACTCTTTTCCAGCGGAGCAGCCAGTGTCATGAGCTCGTTCCGGTCGATGAAACCTTGTCTGAACGCCACTTCTTCCGGGCAGCCCACCTTCATTCCCTGTCGATGCTCCAGCGTCTGCACAAAGCCGGCGGCTTCAGTGAGCGACTCGACAGTCCCAGTGTCTAGCCAGGCAAAGCCTCGCCCCATGCGCTCCACGTGAAGTGCGCCAGCCGCAAGATAGCGCATCTGCAGATCGGTTATTTCGAGCTCTCCACGCACCGAGGGCTCTATCCGTCGGGCGTACTGCGCGACCCGGCTGTCGAAGAAATAAAGTCCCGTAATCGCCCAATTCGAAACAGGCCGTTTGGGCTTCTCCTCAATCCGCACCGGGCGATCCGCTTCATCAAATGTCACGACCCCGTACCGCTCCGGATCTCGGACATGGTACGCGAAGACGGTTGCTCCTTGCTCCCGTTCCGCGGCCCTAGCGAGCAGCTGGGTGAGACTATTTCCGAAAAAGATGTTGTCTCCGAGAATCATCGCTACACGATCGCTTCCGATGAAGTCGGCGCCCACGATAAAGGCGTCGGCAAGGCCGGCCGGCCGGGGCTGCTCCGCGTAGCTGAGCTGAATGCCCCATTGTCGACCGCTGCCCAGCAGCCGCTCGAATTGGGGACGATCGGACGGTGTGGTGATCAGCAAGATATCCCTAATGCCCGCCAACATCAAAGTTGATAGCGGGTAGTAGATCATCGGCTTATCATAAACCGGGAGCAACTGTTTGCTGACCACCCGTGTGATCGGATACAGCCGCGTTCCGCTGCCTCCAGCTAGAACAATTCCTTTCAGCATCCGCTTCTCCCGCTGTGCTAAGTAATTCAGTGAGGCAGACATCAAGCGAATGCTGCCAAGCTCCCAACCTGACCCCGAATACGCGTTCAGCCTTGGACGAATCCAGGCGCGAGTTCCGTGGCCTGCGCGCCGAGGTCGGGTACTCGTCCGTTGTGACCGCTTCGAGCTTGGGAACCGGGATTCCGCGACGGGAGAGCCCATTAAAGATCGCCTCTGCAAACCCATACCAAGACGTTTCACCTTGCCCGACGAGATGAAATATTCCCGCGCTCGTCCTTCGATCGATCGACGGTAGCCGCGCAATCACCTGGAGAAGACCCGTCGCCAAGTCGAACGCAGATGTTGGATTGCCAACTTGGTCTCCGACAACCCGAACGACAGGTCGCGTCTCAGCTAGGCGCAGCATGGTGCGAACGAAATTGGCACCGTACGGGCTGTACAGCCACGAGCACCTGACGATGGTTGCTAGTGGATGCGCTGCCAGCACCGCCGCTTCGCTCGCCAACTTCGAGGCGCCATACACATTCAACGGGGCTGGAATATCGGATTCATCGTAAGCGTCGGGCTTGGTGCCGCTGAATACATAGTCGGTCGAAAGATGTACGAACGGAATGTTCATCTGCCAAGCGACGTCAGCCAACGCAGCTGCACCGTCGCGATTGACGCTGAACGCTTTGGCAACTTCGCTTTCTGCTTGGTCAACCGCAGTATATGCAGCCGCATTGATGATGACGGATGGCCAGATCGACGCGACGAGCTTGTCGATGTCCTGGCGGGCTTCTAAATCGAGGTCCGGCCGCCCGAGTGCCACTATCGGCCGCCCATGGTGGCAAGCAACCTCATGAAGACACCTGGCCAACTGTCCTTTGCGGCCCGTGACTAGAATGGGTCTCTGCGCCATTTTGAGTCCTCAATCTTGGCCAGCCAGGAGACCTAGACAGACATTCTCCGCCATAGATCGCCCAGCGAGCGCGCTCATCATCAGCCGACACGTGCGTAGTCGGAACCGGATTTGCTGCGAAGGAACGCGACTCTCGGCTTGGCAATCATCGGTCTTCGTGTTTCCAGCCGTTGCAGTGCGCAACCTCGTGTTCGCGGACGCGCGCCTGATCTTCCATTGAGCTCACCCGCCCGATCTTGGGAACAATAATCAAACATCCTCCAGAGCCCCACATAGAGCAGCCGAAGATCTGCTTTCCTTCGGCGGCTGCCGCACCGAGGGTCCGACAGAGCAAATCGATTTGCGGAAGAGACAACTCCAGCTCCACCATTCCGGGGGGAGCGGGTGCAATCCAGGCAGGCGGCGGAGATTGAATATCGATCATTTCACACCTCCCCGAGACACGCGCTCCGGCCGGAGCCGTAAAATAATGAGGCTCACGACCCCATTAACCCGCACGCGCTCCGACATCATTGAATTTTGCCACTCTCTTTAAATATAAGCAGGAAACAAAATAGTTCAGAGAACGCCGATACTTGACGCAATCTCAACGAAACTCGGCGCGGCCATCGTCATTGGATGGCGACCTTAATAACAGATTAATATTTAATTTTGCAACTGGATTTTTATAATATATGATTTAATACGAAATGGGCAGCAGCCTCCCCCTGCACTGTCGCAATGACGGCGCGATCCGCTTCAAAGGTACCCGATGCTCCAGAGCAATCTTCTACACACCGAGAGAACGCGCGTCGCGCTGAGCGGTCAGAGTTCGTTCGATCAGCCGGACAGCGGCGGATTTGGAGACCTTGTCAAACTTGCAGTCAGCTTTTTGAGGAGGCAGTACATCGTGATCGCTGTTACTGTCGTCCTTGCATGCGCCGCCAGCGTGCTTTACTTGCGATTGGCCCCTCCTACCTACACGGCGCAGGCCCAGGTTCTGCTTGGAATTCCCAGGGCACAGTTCGTGCAGCAACAGTCTCTTCTTGCCGAACCGGCCTTCGACGTCACTCAAATCGAGACGCAGCTTCAGATCCTGAAATCAAAGGCGATCGCGACCAAGGTCTTCAATCAATTGAAGCTTGCCGACGACCCAGACTTCAATGGATCAAGTTCATCACTGCTTTCGTCGTGGCACTGGGCTCGAGCTCAGATTTCGGCTTCGAACAATCCTCCTCCATCGGATACAGAGGACGATCCGTCCGAAGGGGCCCTCGGGGTTTTCCTAAATCGACTCTCGGCAACTCGCGTCGGCGTGAGTAACGTAATCGAAATCAGCTTCAGTTCGAGTAGCGCTCCACGGGCGGCCGAGATCGTGAACGCGGTTGCTAACGCCTATGTCACCGATCAGCTGGACGCGAGGTTCGAAGCCAATCGGAGGGCAACGAGTTGGTTACAGGAGAGAATGCACGATCTTGGCGAGCAGGCTCTCACTGCCCAGCGCGCAGTCGATACCTACAAGGCCCAGAACAACATCGTCGCCTCCGACGGCAAATCAATCGACGAGCAACTGATCACCCAGCTCAACACTCGATTGGCCGCCGCGCGGGCTCAAACCTCTGAAGCCAGCGCGAAGTTAACGCGGTACGAAACTCTTCTCAGCTCAGATCCAGCAAGGCAACCACCGCTCGGCGGTCTCGATGCCATCGGAACAGACGCAACAAACAGTACAATTCTAACGACTCTCCGCCAGCAATATCTTGAACTCGCGCGTCGCGAGGCCGAGCTAGCTAGTCGGGTCGGTCGCGACCACTTGGCTGTCGTGAACATCCGCAACCGAATGCGGGAGTATCGAACCTCCATGTTCGATGAGGTCCGGCGCCTCGCCGAAATCAGCCGAAGCGAGGCCGAGCTCGCCAAGCAAAGACAACAGGAGATTGAGAAGCAGCTTGCCGAAGCCGTGTCAAAATCTCAATCGGTGAATTCCGCTGAACTCACGATTAGAGATCTGGAAAGCCGTGCAAAGGGCTTGCGCAGCTTGTACGAGAGCTTTCTGCAGCGCTACATGGGTTCAACGCAGCAGGAGACATTTCCAATTTCGGAGACGCGGGTGATCTTTGGCGCCTCACCGCCTCAAAGCAGGAGCAAACCAAAAACCAACCTCGTGCTGGGCCTCGGGATGTTTGCAGGGGTCGCTCTCGGAGTCCTCCTGGGGCTCCTGCGAGATGTCATGGACGGGGTCTTTCGTACGTCATCCCAGATCGAAGCCGGCCTCGAGCTACCCTGCTTGTGCCTTGTACCGGCATTGCAAGCTCCAAAGCCCTCGAAATCGCCTGCCAAGTCTTCGCAGGCGGAGGAAGACCTGCGCTCAAGGACGATCTCCAATGTTCCGGCGATTCATCGCGCGGTGGTCGAAATGCCGCTCTCCCGCTTCACCGAAGCTATCCGTTCCATCAAGCTTGCGGTGGACCACAGCCCGGCG
The DNA here is from genome assembly GCF_001440035.1 of Bradyrhizobium manausense. Classification (GTDB taxonomy): domain Bacteria; phylum Pseudomonadota; class Alphaproteobacteria; order Rhizobiales; family Xanthobacteraceae; genus Bradyrhizobium; species Bradyrhizobium manausense. The sequence continues at coordinate 64,341 of NZ_LJYG01000062.1, forward strand.
AAGACTTCGAACCAGGTGATCGGGATAACCTCGGCCCTTCCCAATGAAGGCAAGACAACCATCGCAGCATCTCTGGCCCAGCTGATTGGGCACAGCGGAAAACGGGCCATCATCGTCGATTGCGACCTGAGGAACCCGTCCTTGACCGCAAGTATCTGTCCAAAAGCTTCTGCAGGCCTCATCGAGGTTTCCAATGGCAGTCGCTCGCTCGAGGACGTCATCTGGCGAGATCCGAAGACCAATCTCGTCTTCCTTCCGGCCGTGCGCCGCGGAGCACTATTTCATACAAGCGAAATTCTTTCCACGGAAGCCATCTGCAAGCTATTTGAGCGTCTGCGACAGACGTATGATTATGTGATCGTGGATCTTCCACCGCTCACTCCTCTGGTCGACGTGCGTGTAACATCTCCGCTGGTTGACTGTTACATTCTCGTGGTCGAATGGGGACGCACGAAGACCGATGTCGTTCAGCACGCCCTGCACACTGCACCGACCATTTCGGATTCGGTGATCGGAGCGGTTCTCAACAAAACCAACATCAAAGCAATGGCTCGCTACGACGCGTCTCGCAGCGACTACTACAACGACAGCCATTACATTCGATATGGCTTTTCCGACTCCTGAAACCGCAAACAAGGCCAGTGCGAAGTCCGGTTATCGTTGATTAAGCCGACCTCCGCCAGCAATACGGGGATGGTCTCTCATGATTTCCCGATTCACATTCTTTGCGCTACTCGTGGCGTTATCCTCGGCCATCGCTGTGTCCGAGGGCTTTAAAAGCCCAATTGTCGCATCGGTCATCATGGCCCCCTCGCTTCTGGCAGCGAGCGTTTTGGTCCCGTCATCTCTACTCGCTCGCTTTGTGAAGGTGCTGAATCCCCTCTCGATTGCGATCCTTGCGGCGCCGATCCTTTGGATGATTTTGCAGCTAGTTCCTGTTCCGGTGCAAGGCTGGGGTAACTCGATCTGGATAACTGCATCGGCTGCACTGAACGAACCGTTGGCCGAAAGAATCACGGTAGACATCCGGGCCACGGTGCTCTCGCTTGTTCAGTACAATGCCGTTTTGGCCACCGGTCTTGTCGCGGTGATCGTGGCGCTCGACAGACAGCGGGCTGCCGATTTCCTCTACGTCCTATTGTGCATCGCGAGCTGCGGAGCGGCGATATCACTGCTGTCGTGGGCCATGGAGTTCCGAAACGAGTTCGCGCCCGCATCAGAGGGCGGTCATGTCGCCCCTGTGTTAGGTACTCTGCTATCGTGCGCAGCTATCCTGCGCGAATTGGACGACGCGCGCCGCCGGCGCGAGCCCCGACCAGCCTTTATGCCCGCCAATTGGGCGTTGCCCGTGGCGCTTGCGTCCTTGTTGGTCTGCCTTCTGGCTCTTGTTCTCCGCGAGACCCCCACCGTCTTCATTGCCACTTTGCTTGGAGCGGAGCTGCTGCTTGCGATTCCAATCATTCGCAAATGGTCCTTGGGAATCTGGGGCAGTACCGGCGTCTTCGCAACAGCTACGCTGATCTTCGTCGCGTTTTTTACAGCCATCCCGGCCAAGAAGGATACGGATCTGACGATCGCGATAGCGACCCAAAGCCAGAGCGCAACCGAGCGGATGCTCCAGGATATTCGACCGACGGGGTTCGGGGCGGGCTCGTTCGGTTCAGTGCTACCAATCTATCGGGACATTGGCGTAAGCTCCATTCGCGAGCGCCCGACCGACGCGGCCTCAATCGCAATAGATATGGGACGGGTATTCTTCTGCGGCCTGCTTCTGGTCGTAGCGGTGACTGCCTGGACGCTGGTGAAGCGATCTCTGTCGCGCGGGCGCGACTATTTGTATCCTACGCTAGGCGCAGCGGCAGCGGTATCGGTAGCGGTAATAGGTCTCTCCGCCGGAGGGCTGACGGATTTAGGCCCATCACTGCTACTGGCCGGCCTCTTTGGGTTGGCATTCGGGCGGAGCTTGGCAGGTGCGGGGCATGAAACCAATTGTCCGCCGCCGCAAGAGCCGATCGATCGCAGGCACCTCCGATCAACTCTTCCGGCGCAGATGGGGCATCGCGTCCTCATGGTTTTGCTAGCCGTAGCGCTACTGTCGCAAACGATTTGGCTTCTTGCGGACCCGCGGTATTCCGACGACGCGATCCCTGCTTCGGCCGGCCACATCCTGAGAACAGTTATGCTTAGGGCGAGCTTGAGCGAGTCAGCGCAGGAGGAACAATCCGACCGCTGGCTTGTCCGTCGCAATTTCAACACAGGTGATCTGCTGTCAACGAAATCTCGCGTGACGGCGAGTCCCTCAGCCCTCCACCTGCTCATATCGCAGCTGCACTCTTCGCCGCTGCGTGGCGAGCTCTGGCTCCTCCTTGCGGCTGCCTCGGCCGAGACCGAGAAGCCCGAGTATGACATGGCCGGGCTCCTTAAGATGTCGTATTACACGACCCCTAACGAGGTCGACCTGTTTTCACTGCGGCTTTCTTTAGCGCTGTCTCGCGATGGACTCGTTAGAAACCCAGAATTGCGTGACCTCATCAAGAGGGACATTGAAATTGTCCTGACGCGGCAGCGCACTCTCGAACCAGCGCTCATGGCGGCCTACCGATCCGCCTCGGCGGGCGGCAAAGTTTTCGCCGAGAATCTCATGTCCGGACTGAATGCCAGCTACTCGCAGCAGAAGAAAACGGACTAGCGCCATGTCGGCGCCGGGGATGATTCTTGATTTTTGACTTGAACAAATTAAATCAATTGGTTAATATACATTTAAATTTTTCGGCATTTAAAATCTTGTGTTCCTGGTGATGAACTTCGTCAACCGGCATATTGCGGAACAAGACTGCGAGGCGGCCGGGACGCGCTTGCCGTCCTCGCTATCTTCCGGGCGAAAGTGGCCGATCCGGTACGATTCCATCGAACTTGCGGTCGTCGCTGCCGACCTCATGGCTATTTTGATCGCGAGCCTTTTGTCCTCGCTGGTCAGTGACATCCGCACCGGCTGGACCATGACTGAAGTGGGGCAGAGCGTTGCACACGCGCTGCTTGCGGCGAGCTTTTTCGGTTCCGTATCAAAATTGAAGGGCCTTTATGCGCCCCCCGAATTGCTTGTGCTGGGCACGCAGATTCGAGGTGTTTGTCTAGCCTGGAGCTGGTTGGTTCTGTTGGCGTTGGCGGTGGATGCCTTGAGCATCTCTCCGCAATTCTCCCGGGGCGCTGGGCCATTCTTCGCTGTGTTCGGTCTCGCTTGCCTGATTGCCGAGCGATGCCTGTTCAGGGCCCTTCTACTTAAAGGCCTGAGTGGCCGAAAGTTCGCCGGGACAACCATCGTTCTCATTACGGATCAACCGCTGTCCGAATATGCTGGGCTGTCACAGAGTCTTGCAATACTCGGCTTTAGCGTAGCTGGCCGATTCACCCTACCTCCGATCGGCTCCAGTGCCGCTTCTCGAAAGCGACTGAGTGCGCGAGTGATTGAGCACATTCGCGGTTCGACGATCGATGAAATCGTCCTGGAGGCAAATCCCGACCGGTGGCCTGAGTGGCGCACGCTTTTGGCCGACCTGAAAGTTCTGCCAATTCCGATTTTTTTTGTGCCGGTCGGCGCGACTTCAGATTTGCTCCGTCATCCTACGCGGCGCATCGGTGGTGCCGTCTGCATAGAACTCCAGCATGGCCCCTTGTCGTTTGTGGCAAACGCAACAAAGCGCGCTATCGACCTATTCGGCGCCGGACTTTCCTTGATTATTCTGGCTCCTTTCCTGGCCTTGGTTGCGCTTGCAATTAAGGTTGATTCTTCCGGGCCCGTTCTATTCAAGCAACGGCGCTGCGGTTTTAACGGCCACCACTTCTTGATCCGCAAGTTCCGTACCATGCATGTGATGGAGGACGGGCCTACTGTAGTTCAAGCGATCCCCGCAGATCACCGCGTCACACGCGTTGGAAAATGGCTGCGCCGCACCAGCCTGGACGAGTTGCCGCAGTTGCTTAACGTGCTCGATGGGAGCATGTCGCTCGTTGGCCCGCGCCCTCACGCCTTGGCGCACGACGGGCAGTTCAATAAACTCTTGCGGAATTATGCTTTCCGGCGCCGCGTCAAGCCCGGCTTGACCGGCTGGGCACAAATACACGGGTGCCGCGGTCCCACGCCTAATTCAGCCGCAATCGAACGACGCGTTGAATATGACCTGTGGTACATCGACAACTGGAGCTTGCAACTCGACCTGGCAATCTTGTTGCGGACGCCGCTTGAGGTGTTCAGAGGACGCAATGCCCTCTAGCCAACATTATCCACGGACCACGTCAGTACCGCAGAGCCCGCGCGCCGACCGGGACCTAAGCTCGCTGGCGGGCTTTCCCGCCGGCGTCGCTGATCTGGAACTCTTCGATCTTGCGTCCGGATTTCATTGCAGCCACCAACCAGCGCGGCCGCTTGCCACGACCGGACCAAGTTTCGGACGTTTGAGGATTCCGATATTTTGGAAGTACCCGAGGATACCTGCGTCGCGGCTTGTCGTCCGGAACTCTTTCAAAAGAACTCGGGTCCCGCGGCCCTCGGGCTTCTCCATTAAGCACGGCCAAACGCTTTTCCAGCTCCTGCTTTTCGGCCTTGATCCGGGCTGACAAAATGCCACTGATCTCTTCGTGGAGCACCCAAAGATCATCAAGGGACATGATCTCTAATTCAAGCTTCTTCGGGGACATGTCACCACCCTATAGTTGTACCTCATTTATATCCCCAGAGAGGACATTAATCAAGCGACAGACAAGCGTTATCCAAAGCGAAATATGGAACCAAAAGAAATGCCCAAGTGAAATACCGGCCGCCCGACCATTAATCAAGGGCAAAAAAATGCCGAGGCCTGCACATTAATAGCCAAAGACACACATGTCACGTGCACCCGTTGGCCCAAAGTCACCGTCCGAATGGAACGCCTAGATCCGCGGGCCGGCGAGTTGCGGAGGCCAGCCAGCCGAAGGCCTTCGCCGTACTCGACTGCGGCGCCGGGCCGTTGTCCGTGGCGCTTGCTGGGGCGCGCAGCCTCTACAGGACCGCAGCCGTGATCGAATGACTGCCATATCCCTCAGGGCCTGGAGCCGCAATTGGATTTGCAGCTCCAGTAACTCGATGTCCCTGCAACGCGCCGGAGGCATGATCAACTCGGCCATGCAGGCTTTCAATTGCGAAAGGGGGAGATCGACCACTCTGATTTTTGCGCTGTGCAACACGGCAAACCTCGCACGGCCATTATCTAAAAAATATTTATCGCATATTCTCTTAAATCAATTATATTTAAATCTATTCAGGACGTCAATTTGAAATGGGATTTCCTTGCTTGCCTACTTTCCATCGGAGCTCGATTTCATGCCGACATCGGCACGATGAAGTTGGAGGCAGCAGAACATCGATAAGGGCAGGATGCGCAAGGAAGATCTTGAGGCAATGGACTTCGAGGAACTCTGGCTCCTTCACGAGGAGCTAACGAAGGTCCTTGCCGAAAAGATTACAGCGGAGAAACAGGAACTCGAAAAGCGCCTTTCGCAGCTCTATCGTCTAGACCAAGCAACTCCGGACGAGCGAACTCTCGAACCGAGTGCACCAGTTCGACGCAAATATCCAAAGGTCATACCTAAATACTACAACCCGCTTAGACCTTCCGAGACTTGGTCCGGGCGCGGAAAACAACCGCGATGGCTGGTTGCGGCGCTGCAATCGGGACATGTGCTCGAGGAATTCAAAATTCCGGAAAAAACAGAGGCTTCCGATACGAGCACGAACGAGCAGGAGCATTCGTGAAGTGCGCGCTTAGTTGCCCGAGCGTCACTCGCGTTCGGGTTTAACGGCGCAGCCGCGCGCAGCGCTCAATCCAAAATCGAGTTTGCGTCGAGCGATAAAGATCCTGATAAAGATCCTTGGGCACTCCTAGAGCACAGCACTCACGCCGCCGCTGCTAGGCTGCCATTTGACTGACTCGGAGCGTTCGTGAGCTGGTGGAGATCCACCAACCGAGTGGCCTCGAATGCCTCTCGTGATAAAATTCGGTGGGCATCCAGCAGATATCGATAGGCTTCGCGGCCGGCACTCCGTTCGGTCAAGACGCGCTCCATCTCGCCGATGCTCCTCAGCTTCCGCTGCATTTCAGCCATATCATTGTGAATCGAAGAGGGCGCCAGCTCCCAATTTTCGGACATTTCTTCCTCCGCCGGATCGAATTAATATTAAAATCTTACCTCAATTAACTCGCGGAACTCCACGAATAAATTTCGTTCACAAATTGTTTCTGTTTTATTCACCGTCGGCAGCGCTTTGAAGATTCTCGAATTTCCTTAATCCGACGAGAAAAATCTTCTCCGTTGGTTCCGCGGCCTCGGGTTCGCCCACAGGTCTGCCCTTCGGTAGTGAGCCCACGCACCTCGGCTGCGGATCTACGGGATGGGACCAAAGTCAGCGCTCGCGTGTAGATTGATCGAAATCACGAGCAAGAGATTCTGCACGAGCGTGCAGGCTTCATCGGCCCGGCCGTGATCCGGCATCTTTGGCGAACAACCGGCGCCCGCATAGGACCTCCCGTCTTCCCATGGTGACGAACTGCTTCAACGATTACGGGCCCTGTCGCTTTCCGAAAAGCTCATTCCTCACATGATCGTTTCATTCCTCACATGATCGTTCGCGGATTGGCGGGCGAATCGCTGCTGGTCTACGGCGATGGCGGCAATATCTGCGACTACCTCTATGTCGCCGAGCACGCAATGCGCTGACCTTGATACTTTGAGCACAACAATGTCTGCGATACCGACAACATCGGCGCGCGCTGCGAGCGGGGATAGTGGAGCGCAACTGCGGTCTGCTCAGTGAATTGCCGCCTGAGGCACTCCGCACGGCGATCCCATCAGCTTTCGTGTCCGACCGCCTTGGCTACGACCTGCATGAATAGGTCTCGGCTGACGCAACCTCCGTGATTATACGGAGCGAGATGCGTCAACTTCCTCCTGGTAAGGTTGAGCAGTTAGCTTAATCCGCGGTGTTTGTTGCGAAGTTTTGTCAATACCCTATCCACTTCTCGCACCGGGCTCCCCCAAGCCCGGCCCCACCCAAGCAAAGCCGTCGAGCGAACATGGGTCCGCTTGGCGGCTTTGTCGTTGTGTCTATGCGAAGAGGAACGTTTCGGTTATGGCGCGGAAGCCCTGGTCGTTCAAAGAGGATCGCCGGCTCATGGAGCTGGCCAAGTCTTCCACGTCGGTGGAAGAAGCAGCAAAGCAACTCGGGCGATCGCCTGACGCGATCAAGCGCATGGCGATGCGGCTTGGTCTGTCGTTGAAGTCGAAGACGGGCAAGAAGAGCTAGCCCGCGACGCAGCCTGTCAGGATGGCATCGTTTTGCCGTCTGGCGCCCAGCCGCAGCGCAAAGCACTAAAGGGGCAGAAGCCCTCTTGCGGATGCCTGCGCCAGCACGCCCGGATGCGTCAGCTCGCGGCGCGGCGCACCTAGCTAATTCTAAGGTCAAGTAGTGGCTGAGACGCCGACCCGAGATCGGCCGCCGCGGCAACCGTGACCGGAACGACAGCGGTTAGAACCTCAGGCGCCCAAAAGATTGTCTGCTCGGCGAAGGACCTCTGCGGGTCATGGGCGAAAGCAGATACCCCATCTCCTCCTGAATTCTGGTGTCACTTCGCCATCGGGACTGTTTGCCATCATAGCCTCAAAGTCGCGTCGATAGTCCGCATTGCGACGAAGACATTCCCAGGCGATGTCGGTGATTTCGGCGTCTTGTAGGTTCTTGTAGGTTTCCGGCGACCGCCAGTCGAACTCAGGCATTACGTCCCTCCCATTGTATGCAGCTAACAAGGATGGCGGCGCAATAGTTATGAACGAAACGGTTGTAGGAAGTCCCTAGTTTGGCACCACGTGGTGCACAGGAATGACCACCGATCAGCAAAAGAAAATAGTTCTTGCTGTTAGCCGCCGGCCGACGATTCTCTTCTATTTCGAGCTGGTGGCGCGTAAGAGGCGACCTTGCTCAGTCACCCATTTGGCGCGCGCGAGATGACTCTGAAATGCGCTTCGCGCACGGTCAGGCTCCCGCACCGGATCGATATGCAGCACCAGTCGAGCGACTTCCATCCAGTCTGCCCCTTGGCTTTCGGCCTGCAGAAGGCGCATGTAGGTCACGACATGCTGCTCATCGTAGCCAGTGAGAATTTGATCTGCAGGCGCAGCGTCGGCGACGTCTGGGTCGAGCGGCGGCTTCCTCATAAGACTCCACGCCTTAGTTTAGACAATTTCTAACACGCGGGCAGGAAGGAGCAGCAAAATAGTCGCGGGAGCCATCCCGATCGCGTTTTGTAGAGAATACTCCGTGGTGAAATACTCTTCAAGGACATGCCCTCTCGCGTATGGATATACGCGAGATACTTGCAATTAATTTGCGGAAGCTCCGGCAGGCCCGTGGCTTGTCACAGGAGGAATTGGCTCATCGTGCTGAAATCGACCGCACTTACATCAGCGCACTCGAGCGAAGCGTTTATGCGGCAGGTATCGACGTTGTCGATCGGCTGGCGCGCAGCCTTGGTGTCGAGGCCGCCGACCTGCTCATTCGCCCGTCCGCAAGCGCCAAGAAAAGGACTCGGGGACAGGCCGAATAATTGAATGTCGAGCCGCTCGATCCGAAAGACCTTATCGCTCACTCATGCCCGGAAGAATGAGAAGCCCCGCCCAGCGGACCAGACGGGGCTTGGTGGGGCACTCTTACTCGCCGGTCTTGCGCGGCCGCGACCACAGGAGGGTGTAACCCTCGCCGCCTTCGTCATCGAACAGGTTCGCGTAGATCGGAGCGTTGAAGGAAGGATCGTCGAGCTTGAGCGAGAGGTAGTCGCGGCCCCCCTCGGAACGCTTCGACCAGGCTGCGCCGACGATTGCCTCCCCAGCCCTAAGCGTTCCGCCGTTACCTTGTTTGCGGCCATGCCAGACCGATCTACCGAGCGCTTTTCGATTCGGCTATCAGGCCGCCGAGTCGTGCACCGGGCTTACATGAGAGGTAAGGGCTGACGCCAGCGGCGCTCGCCCGAATACAGGGAACTCCTCGGATCGAGCAAACGTTGAAGGCGATCGCCACATTGGGCCGCCCGTGGCAAGAGATCTATTGCCAATTTTTGCCGTCCCGGACCGTCGATTGCCTCCCCAGCCCCAAGCGTACCGCCGTTACCTTGTTTGCGGCCATGCCAGCCCGATCTACCGAGCGCTTTTCGATTCGGCCATCGAAGGGCCGAGTTGCGCACTGGGCTCTTACAGCGCCGAGTTCGTTACGCTCTGAGGTCGGTGGCAGCGCAAATTATCCGAACCTCGGATGAGAGCCGGCCCGGTTCCATTCAACAAGGTGCTGCGCAGCGGATGAGGCATGGCTTAACTTCAGACAATCGCCACAAAGTTCACCGACACGCTCCCACAGTCAGTCTCCACCAAGGCGGCGATGTCCCAGTACTCACTCGATGTGTTGCGTCAACGCTATGTCGTCGAGAAAAGACCGCTCGAGGCCAGCGTGGAGCAGATCTTGCGCGCCGACAGCCGCGCTGGAGCGCGTGCCATCCTGGCCGCAATCGATAAACGCCGCTTTGAAAATCGGTCCGAAGGGCAGCGCCTCCGCAAGATGCTCCGCTTCGAGACCGCTCTCTGGGAAAGCGGTCATTATGCCGTGGCAGGCGTGGACGAGGCGGGAATGAGCCCTCTCGCCGGGCCAGTCTCCGCGGGCGCCGTGATCTTGAAACCCGGGACGCGGATCGTCGGGATCGACGACTCGAAAAAACTCGACGCCGCGGCTCGCGAAGAGCTCGCCAAGGAGATCAAGGAAAAGGCGGAGAGTTGGTGTGTGGCGTTCGTCGAGGTCGAGGAGATCGACGCGATCAACATCCATTGGGCAGGCATCCAGGCTATGCAGCGCGCGGTCCGGGGCCTAGGGATGACGCCGCATCATTTGCTGATCGATGCGAAGCGGTTGAAGGAAATCGACACCCCTCAGCAGGCGATCATCAAGGGTGATGCCAAGTCCGCCAGCATCGCCGCCGCCTCCATCCTCGCGAAAGTCGAGCGCGATGCCGTGATGCGGGCGCTCGACGTGCGACACCCCGGCTACGGCTTCGCGGATCACAAGGGCTACCCGGTGCCGGCTCATTACGAAGCTCTCGCCAGGCTTGGCGCATGCGCCGCTCATCGGCGGTCATTCGGGCCTGTACGCAAAGCTCTCGGGTTGCCGCCCCTCCCGCCGTGGCCTTCGGCAGCCGAGCGCGCCGCTGGTTGACCGGGTCGAACGTCTCTTCACGTCGGCTCTATTTGCGCGACCAACTCTTTTCGCGAACGACGTCCTTGGCCTTCTTGTCGGACCGCAGGCCAAGATAGACCGGCTGGCGCAGCTCGCCCTTGCTCGTCCACTCCGCAAACTTCACTTCCGCGACCAACGAAGGACGCACCCACGTCGTGACCCGCTCATCCTTCACCTTGGCAGGAAACGGCGATCTGGCGGTTTTGAGCCTCACCAGCTTGCCGTGAAGCTCTTCCAGAACCTGGTGGCTGAAACCGGTGCCGACATGGCCGATGTACCGCCATGAATCGTCCTCGCGTACCGCCAGAACGAGGGCGCCGAAGAAAGGCCGGGTTCGCCTCGGCGCGGTGAAGCCGGCAATCACGACCTCCTGCCGCTGCGCGGTCTTCACCTTCAGCCAGTCGGCGGTCCGGCGTCCGGACGCGTAGGGGCTGTCGGCGCGCTTGGCCATGATACCTTCGAGATGCCTCCGCTCGGCTTCTGCGAAGAACTTCGTTCCTTTTCCTTTGCGGTGGTTGCTGAAGGCGATGAGCTTGTGGCGTGGAAGGATGGCCTTTAGCCGCTTCTTGCGCTCGAGGAGCGGCAGCGCACGCAGGTCCTCGCCGTCCGCGAACATGAGATCGAACGCGCAGTACAAGAGCTTGGCCTCATGGCGCAGGGCGTTCTGGAGCAATTGGAAATGGGATACGCCGTCCTTCCCGATCGCGACGAGCTCGCCATCGATCAAAGCATCAGCTTTCACGCCCTCAAGTGCTTTCGCGACCTCGACATAGGAGTGGCTGATGATTTTACCGTTGCGGCTGTAGAGGGCGACCCGACCACCCCGGATTTCCGCAACCATTCGAAAACCATCGAACTTGTCCTCGAAGACCCAATCGGGATCGTCGAACGGTGAATCGGTCAGTGTGGCCAGCATGGGCTGCAGGCGAAGAGGCAAGGTCGATTTTCGGGCCATGGCAGGGCTCTCTATAGGGCCGGCAAAGGCCGAAACGAGGAGGATGGAAGGCGAACCCGCGCGCTGTCGCCGGCCAAAACCGGTCCCCCGGCCCGGACCACGCCCAGCACTCCAGATTTGAAGGCGGGGCCTGTTTCCGCCGACGAGAGCACCTGCCGCTTGAGGCCTGCTCGGAAGCGATCGATAAGGACGCAGGGCGTCCGGAGGCCCGTCAGCTCGACGACCGCGGACGGCCCGAGCTCGATCAGGGTCCCGAGTGGCATCCATTCGAGGTCCAATCCGGCGGTGGTGACGTTCTCGCCGAGGTCGCCCGCGCCAACCTCGAAGCCAGCTTCGAGGAGAAACAGGAAGAGTTCGGACGGGATCAGGTGGACCTGCCGGAGATTGGGCAGGCGGGGCCGACGGCTCGCCAAATAACGGTGCCGGACGAACGGACCGGCGTGGGCGTCACCTTCGACGCCGTGATCTTTCACCAGGATGATGCGGGCCTGGGTCGGTTTGCTGAAGCGGTGGCCGCGATCGGCGGCGACCGCCAAAACCTTCCCTTCGAGCGAGAGATCGTGCGCCTACGGCATCAGGCGGCGCGGGCGAACGAGCGCCGCTTGTGGCGGAAATAGCGCGTGATCTCGGGAAGCTTCATTGCGTTCAGGACCCGATCGGCAGGGACGCCGCCCTTCCGGGCCATCTGAACGCCCCAGTGCATGTGGTCGAGCTCGGCAATCGAGTGCGCGTCGGGATTGATGCTCAGCATGCAGCCGAACTCGAGAGCAGCCTGGTGCCAGCGCCAGTCCAGGTCAAGCCGCCATGGATGAGCATTGATCTCGACCACCACGTCGTGCTTCGCACAAGCCCGCAGCACCTTCTCGACGTCGATTTCGTAGCCGGGCCGCCGCTGCAACTGCCTGCCGGTCATATGGCCAATAATGGTGGTGTGAGGATTGGAAACGGCCCGAAGCAGGCGCTGCGTCTGCGCCTTACGGTCCAGCTTGAAGCGCCCGTGGATGCTGGCGACGACGAAGTCGAAGCGCTCCAGAACGTCGTCGTCATAGTCGAGCGACCCGTCCGCCAGGATGTCGGATTCAATCCCTTTGAGGATCCGGAAGTCCTTGCCGAAGCGCTTGTTCAGTCGATCCGCTTCCCGGTGCTGCTGCGTGATCTCCTCGACGGAGAGACCTCCGGCATAGTGGGCAGACTTGGAATGGTCCGCCACGCCGAAATACTCAAAGCCCCGCTGGCGCGTGGCCTTAGCCATGGTCTCCAGTGTCTCGGTGCCGTCAGAGGCATCCGTGTGGCAGTGAAGGATCCCGCGCAGGTCCTGGCCGGTGACGAGCTTCGGGAGCTTGCCTTTCAGAGCCGCCTCGATCTCGCCGCGCCCCTCCCGGAGTTCAGGGTCGATGAAGGGCAGACCGAGGGCGCGGTAGATTTCAGCCTCCTCGCCGGCGATCAGCATGCGGCCCTTGTGCAAGCCATCGGGCTCCAATCGCATCCTCTTTTCCGCCGCCAAAGCCTGGAGTTGTTCGATATGAGTGGCGGAGCCTGTCGCGAAGAGGAGAGCAGCGCCGAAGTGCTTGCGGTCAGATACTCGGATTTGCAGCCCGTCGGCCGGTGGCGTCGATGTCTTGACCTGCTTGGCAGCCTCCGCAACGATCGCGAGATCGCCAACGAGTTCGCAGCCGCGGCGGAAGTCGCCGGCGATCGTCACACGCTTGAGTTCGGGGCGGGACTTGCGGATCGAGTCCTTCGCATGCGTGAGCAGCGCGGCAGCGCGGTGCAGGTGGAGGCGGCCTTCTCCGCTTTTGACGATCGCGAGGTTCTGCAGGATCTTGGTCTGCAGCGCGGCGCCGAGTCCTTTCGCCTTCTTGATGCGGTCATCCTTGGCGGCGGCCTCCAACTCCGAGAGCGAGCCGATGCCGAGATCTTTGTACAGGCGCAGTACCTTCTCCGGACGAAGGCCGGGTATAGCGAGCATCTCGAGCACGCCCGCGGGAATCTCCTTCCGCAACTTTTCGAGGCTGGGATGACTGCCCGTCTTGTGAACCTTGGTGATGACGTCGGCAATAGCATCGCCGACTCCTGGGATCTCGGTAAGTCGATCTTCGGCGACGAGCACGTCCAGAGGAACGGCTAGAACCGCCAAGCTGTCGGCGGCCCGAGAGTAGGCTTTCGCCCGGTAGGGATTGCCGCCTCGCAAGGCGGTGCGCTGCGCGTACTCTCGCAGAACACTTGCCACACCGCGCCCGTCGAGCGAAGGCATTCAGCCAGCCTCCCTATGCGAGCTTTGCGGCGCCGCCGGAGCAGGGCGACGGCCGGAGCGGTCACTTGGCTGGCGATCGAGAGAGGCCTCGAGCTTCTGAGCTGCGCGAAAGTCCTCAAGGTGCTGGACATTGGGGCCGTAGGCAGCCTCCTTCTTGAGGAGATTGTAGATTCGGCCGGCCACCAGTTGCAGATGCTTCATCTTGCCCCGCGGCATAGATCTCGCTTTGCAGAGAGCTCGGACGGCGTAGGCGCGGAAGTAATTGAATGCGTCTGACATGATGTCAGTAAACGCCGGCTCTCGCCGGGAGTTCGATGGGTTTGGCGAAGACTGGATCGCCCGTCGCGGTTTGGCGCAAATGCGGGATGAGTGCAATCACTAGAACTCCTCGCCGCCTTCGAAGTTGCGAGACTCGTTGATTAAGGTAGGTAGACTGCCCGCCGTCGGCCCCAACCCGGCGGCGGCTTTTTTGTGAGTTGACTAGCGTGGCAAAGCGTACGAAGGCGCCTCGGGCCGAAAAGACCGAAGGCCCAACAATGCCGGGGTTCATCGAACCCCAGTTGGCGACCCTGAAGATGAAGGCTCCTTCGGGATCTCTATGGATTCACGAAATCAAATACGATGGCTACCGCATCCAGCTCCGGATCGACGGTGACGACCGGCGGGCCTACACCCGCAACGGTTACAACTGGGTCAACAAGTTCTCAAGGATTGCGGCTGCCTTCGATATCGAAGGACAGGCCATTGTCGACGGCGAGGTTGTCGTCATCCATGATGGACGCACGAACTTCTCCGAGTTGCAGGCAGACCTCGGCAGAGGCGATCAGGATCGACTGGTCTACTTCGCTTTCGATCTGCTCTGGCTGGATGGCCGAGATCTGCGGAAAGAGCCGCAAATCGAGCGGAAGAGGCTGCTCAAGAATCTGATCGAGGAGCACGACCTCAAGGAGCCCGTCCTCTATAGCGAGCACCACGAAGGGGACGGCCAGGCACTCTTCGCCGCAGCCAGCAGGCTGGATTACGAAGGCATCGTCTCCAAGCGGGTGGCTGCACCATACCGATCGGATCGAGTGGAGGCTTGGCAGAAGATCAAGGTCGTTCAGAAGGGCAAGTTTCCCGTGGTCGGTTTCATCAAGGACCCATCCGGCGTGGCCGCGCTCTATTTGGGCAAAAAGGAAGGCAAGGATCTGGTCTACATGGGAAAGGTCGGGACCGGATGGAGCCGGACCACCTCGGCGCAGATCCGCAAGGCGCTCGATACCGTCGTAAGCCCGAAGCAGAAGTTGACCAAGACCATCAGGAAACCGAAGGCGACGTGGGTCGAACCCAAGTTCTATGCCGACATCGAGTACCGTGACATCACCTCCGAAGGTCTACTGCGGGCCAGCTCGTTCAAGGGGCTGAGCAAAGGAACGCGCCGATCATAGCCGCGTTTTCCTGCGGAGTATGTGGAGTACCGGTCATGGATCCGGAACAGCGAGTTGCGAAGGCCTTGGAAGAGGCACAAGGCATTTTGGCCCGGCATGTCGAGCCGGCCCCAGAGATTGCGAGCAAACCATAGACAAGCTGCTGGATGTGCTCGACGACGAAGCCGTCGTGCAAGCGCTCAAGGATTCGAAGATGGAAAAGCCCACAACGGAACAACTCGACGAGCTCAAGAGGCTCAGTGCAATTGCGCGTGTGCCGGACGAATCGGAGATCGTCACTTCCAAGGAAGAAGCCGATATCCGGATCCGCGACCTGAAGGACAAGGCTCGGATGGAATGATGCCTGAGAAGCCGATGAAAGGCGGGGAGCGTGAACGCTCAGAGGATGACTCCGGCGCGAAGAGCTCGGTCCCCGCGGAGTGCACGGGCGACGAAAATCCGGCGAAGATGCACGCCGCGGCGCGGCACCAGCGCAAGTAGCACGCCAAGGTGCTCAATCTTCGGGATATGGAGCTCGCGCGAGGTGCAGCGCGGCGTCGATGCCGCCTTCCAGAATCTGCTCGGCATACGCAGCATCTGGTACAGCGCGTGCGAGCTGGAGGGTTCCGACCATAAGCCCGAAGACGGCCGTTGCGCGGCGGTGGCTGTTCTCTGTGTCCGTTATCGGAAGCAGCGCGGCCAGCGCCGAGACGTAGCTCCGCAGTCCCTTCTCATAGGCCTTTCGAGTACGCAGCGGTTGACGGGCGATTTCCGGAAGCAAGGCCGCTGAGGGGCACCCTTCCGCCGGATTTCCGAGGTGGAAGCGCTTGAGGTAGGCTCGGATCAAAGCTTCAAGGTCCCCGCCCTGCTGGTCCCCGCCGAGACGATCCTGCTGGTCGGCGAGTGCACTCGCCATCGCTTCACGGACGAGCGCCTCCTTGGACTCGAAATGGGGAGAGAAGGCCCCTTTGGTCAGACCGGCCTCGCTCATGATCCCGCCGATGCTGGCGGCAGCGACACCGTCTCGGCGAATGCATTTAGAGGCTATATCGACAATGTGCCGTCGGGTTGCTGCCTTGTGGCCTTTCTCGAAACGCATGGATGTTCCCGCTCTTCGCCCCTACGCGCTAGGCTTCCCAAAGGACTTCGACTCGGCTCGCGAGATTCAAGAGTGCACGGTCGCCTCCTAAGGGGGCATCCAACTCAAGGCCGATCGGCAGCCCACTGCTGGACAAGCCAACAGGAAGGCTAATACCGGGCAGCCCGACGCTGCTGGCCGACACAGTGTGGTTCGCTAAAGCCAGGTAGCTGACTTCCTGTCCCGCAATATGGACTGTCGCCTGGTTCTGGATCAAAGGTGCCGGGCACGGCGTCGTCGGCTGCAGGATCGCCTGCGCCCCCTGTTCGACGAACGCCCTTTGGAGGCGGCGCCGGATTTCCGGACGGCTCGCGTTGAGCGCGGTCTGGTAGGCTTCTGCCGATGTAGCACCCGCACCGCCAGGCAATACTATTTGCCCCCATGCTTGGTGAAGCTGAGGCTTTAGACCCTTGTAGATCTCCTCGAATGTGGTCGGAAGGTCGTGCTGACGCAGGAATTCCGAAATGGCTCCCATCGTCTCGTAAGCGAAGATCCCCCATGTCGCGGTTTGGACGAGGACATTGAAATCGTCGCCCAGATCGACCTCGACGACTTCGGCGCCGGCGTCCTGCAGCCGCCGAACCACCTCGCGGAAGCGAGCCTCGACTTCCACGTCAACGAGATCGAGAAACTGACGCGGTGCGAAAGCCAGCCGGGCTCCCTTCAGGTCATAGCCGCCATTGGAGAGCTCCGCGGCCGACTCCTTGGTCACAACCTGATCGATGAGAGCGCAGTCCTCGACGCTACGCGCGAACACGCCCGTGGTGTCGAGCGTGTGGGAAATTGGCGCGACTCCGCCGCGCGGCCATCGCCCGGTCGTCGGCTTGAACCCCACCACGCCGCAGAATGATGCGGGCACCCGAATTGACCCGACCGTATCGCCCCCGAGGGATGCGGGTACAATGTTGGCGGCGACGGAGGAGGCGGAGCCGCTGGACGATCCACCCGACACGCGATCGCGGGCATGCGGATTCTTCACTTGGCCAAAGCGCGCGTTGTGGCCGGTGAGGCCATAGGACATCTCAACCAGGTTGTTCTTGCCGAACACAAGGGCGCCGCCGTCCTTGATGGCGAGAACGGCGTCCGCATCTTCGTAAGGCAAGAAGTTCGCGAGCCCTTCCAGACCAAGAGTTGTTGGAAGCCCTTTCGTTAAATAGCTGTCCTTTATGCCGATGGGCACGCCAAGTAGCGGGGCTGTTGTCCCCGCGGCACGCGCCTTATCTGCTTCCCTGGCGGACGCGAGCAAGGTGGGCTCATCGATGGTGATGAAGGCATTTAAGTCGGCAACGACCTGGGCGCGCTGCAAAAGTGCCGCGGTGTAGGCCTCCGACGTGATGTCGCCGTTTCGGATAGCCGCAGCCGCCGCCGCAAGCCCGAGTTGAGCCAGGTCACTGATTTCGCCGAGTGTGGGTCGGACTAAAGCGGCAGTGGTGCGGGCCATGGAAACCTCGAGAAGAGCCGAAGAAGGTATCCGTCGCGGAGGGGCGACAGGATGTGATTACGATCATAATATTAAATTACGATCGTACTTCAATAGGGGCCTGGACACATGACCGTGAGGGACAGCCGTTCTTCGCGCGCCTACGGATGATCTCCGATCCGGATCTCAGCCTTTCTAAGAACCGCGCCATCTGCTTCATGGGCGTCGGATGCATCGGCCTCGCGCCATGCTGGTCGCCGCGAGCGCCCGACGGGCCGAAGGTGACCGACGCCTTGACGAGTTTCTAGAGGCGCTGCGCACCGGCTGGCGAGCCGATGCAACTGCGCTCGAATCCGCCGCATCCGGGGCCGTGCCAACACGCGGGCTCAAGCGAGGACGATAGAATTCGTTTCCGGAACCCGCGAATCCTTGCGGCGTTGCATCGCCATCAGTTCGCAAGAGGAGCAGCCGATGGCCGCAGCGAAGAAGAAGACCGCGCGTGGACGCAAGCAGGACCGGGCACGCGTCGCCAAGGGACAGGACTACGAAGTCCGCTACGAAGCGAAGAAGACCGGCCGCTCCGCATCGGCCGTGAAGAAGGCCGTCAAAAAGGTCGGCAACAGCCGCAAGCGCGTCGAGAAGCGTCTCGGCCGCTAGGCCACCTTAAATCCGGCCGGAAAACCTTGTGAATGTGGTCAGCCTCTGCACGGTTGGCTCGACGTCCTGCATGTAGATCTCGGCCCGCAAGAACGCGATCTCGTCGTCGAGCGCGGTCTCGTCGACGTCCCTGAACCAGGACTTCAGCCTGCCATCGCTGCCGTCGTTCCAACGATAGCCCCTACGTTTCAACGAGTCCTTGAGCTCGAAAGCGGTCTGCTCCGCCCAGACTCGCATTGTCGGCTTACGGGCGGTCTCCAGCAGGAGCGCCAGTGCGGAAGAGCCCATCGTCGGCAATTCAAAAGCGAGAACCTCCAGCAAAGCGTGGCAATCGTCGACTGCCCGGTGCGCGTGGTGGAAGTAGCCGGCGCCGTTCAGCAGATAGCCGAGCTGCGCGCCAGCGAAGCCGTGCCTGCGCCAGTCGATCTCGCTCATGCTGCAGCCCCAAGCCTTGTGCTCGAACACGGGCCAGTATCGTTCGGCGAATTTTCTGTCGAAGGCGCTGTTGTGCGCGATCGTAATGACTGCACTTTCGACGAAGGCTGTGACGGCGGCATCGTCGAATTTGTGTCCCGCGACCATTTCGCTTGTGATGCCGGTGAGGGCCGTCACTTCCGCGGAGATCGGCGCCCTCGGTTCGTTGAACGCGGAGAACGTGTCTCTGACGCCAAGTATCCGCCCGTCGGCCGCGTAGTCAAATTTGACCATCCCGAGCTCGATGATCTCGTCCTTGGCGCAATCGAGGCCCGTGGTCTCGGTATCGAGAAGAATGCCCGTCCGGACCTCCTGCCCGGCCGCCGGGGTGTAAGGAGACCGGGGGATCAGGCGTCGAAGGACCCTGTAATCGGCCGACTGAGCCAACGCGTCGGCCATTGCGGCCAGGTCCGCCGGGTCCAGAGTATGCCCGTCTCCAAGGGGCTGTGTCATCGCGTTCATAGATCCACAATACCGGCCAAAAGGTCCACGAGGTACCTGGAAAACAAGTGATTCACGACGTTTTCGGACGTGTCCGGGGTGCTGTAGGCAGATGACCAATTTTCCTGTCAGCGGGCCGCGACGATGTCGGAACCGGCAGGCTCCGTTCGTCTTGAATCCAGCACCGTCCTCCCGGAGTACCGCGTTCATGGCCCCACGCGCCAACTGGAAAGGCTTCCTGCGTCTGTCACTGGTGACCTGTCCGGTCGCACTCTATCCGGCCACCTCTGAGTCGGAGAAGATCAGCTTCAACCAGCTCAACCGGCAGACGGGCCATCGCATCAAATACCTGAAGGTCGACGCCGACACCGGCGACGAGGTGCCCAACGAAGACATCGTCAAAGGCTACGAATTCGACAAGGGCCAATACATCGAGGTGACGAAGGAGGATCTCGAAGAGGTCGCGCTGGACTCGACCCGGACCATCGAGATCGACGAGTTCGTCGACAAGACCGACATCGACCCGCGCTACCTGATCCGCCCCTATTATCTGCGTCCGGACGGCAAGGCCGGCCACGACGCCTTCGCAGTGATCCGAGAGACCATCCGCGAGATGGACAAGGTCGCGATCGGCCGCGTCGTGCTGACCAACCGCGAGCACATCATCGCGCTGGAGCCGCTGGACAAGGGCCTGATGGGGACGCTGCTGCGCTACCCCTACGAAGTCCGCGACCCCAAGGAATATTTCGACGAGATCCAGGAGGTGAGGGTCACCAAAGATATGCTCGATTTGGCCCGTCACATCGTCGACCAGAAAGCCGGTTCGTTCGAGCCCGATAAGTTCGAGGACCAGTATGAGAAGGCCCTCGTCGATCTCATCAATCAGAAGCGGGCCGGCAAGGTCATCCGTCCGACGGAGCGGCCGAAGGGCGAGAACGTGGTCGATCTGATGGACGCGCTGCGCAAGAGCGTGGGTCGGGAAGCCGCGCCGGCGAAAGAGGCAAAGCCCGCTAAGAAGCCGAAGAAGGCCTCAGCCAGTCAAAAGGAAATGCTCATGCCGGTAACCGGGAAGAAGTCGGCCAAGGAGGCCGCCACGAAGAAACCGACGGCGGGGGCGCGGCGGAAGTCGGCTTGATGTTGTGAAAGGCTCAGGTGACGGTAATTATGGACCGACATGGAAGAGGACGCGCACGTCAAGGCTGAGCTGCGGCTCGGCACAGCGGGATGGAATGTTCCGCAAATCTGCAAGGAAAGGGTTGGCGGGGCAGGCAGTCACCTCGAACGATACGCGCGGGTACTGAACGCCACCGAGATCAACTCGTCATTTCATAGACCACACCGGCGTTTGACCTATCAGAAGTGGGCGGACGTGACACCGGATGATTTCCGCTTTTCGGTGAAGGTGCCGAAGTCAGTCACTCATTCCTCGCAGCTTGCGCTGAGTGAACTCGACCGGTTCATCGAAGAGAGCGCCGGACTTGGCACGAAGCTAGGGGTTTTGCTCGTTCAGTTTGCCCCGCGCAGAGCTTTTGTTGAGTCCGATGCTGAAGTGCTATTCAGCGCATTGCGGGATAGAAGCTCAGCCGCTCTCGTTTGCGAGCCACGTCATGCCAGTTGGTTCACGTCCGAAGTCGGTGCTTGGCTCAACGAGCGCCGGATTTGCCGCGTCGCTGCGGATCCGGCGCGGGCGCCCCATGCCGACCTGCCGGGCGGGTGGCTGGGCCTGCGCTACTTCCGACTGCATGGAGCTCCGCGCCTTTACTACTCCGCTTACGACGGGGCATTTCTTCGAACGCTGAAGACGCGGCTGAATTTTGCGTCATCGTCGGATGAGACCTGGTGCATCTTGGACAACACCGCCGCTGGAGCCGCCCTCGAGAACGCACTCGACTTACTGGCTTGACGGGCCTTAGTCGGCTGATCTGGATGGACCGCCCGGCGGACGAGGTGGGCAGGGAACGCCAACTTTCGCCTAGGCGGGCCACCTTTTCTTCGTAAAAGCAAGCGAGCAAGTCATCGACTCCCCTAGCGGGGCGGCGCCCTCCCCGCCGCGCCCGCTGTTGCAAAGGCTCCTCCCGTTCGATGGAGAACGATTGCGACGTCCGCTTGCCATCCCCGAGACGAAAAGCGGATGCCCCACTCAATTCCGCCCCGGTAGGAGCGAATGCTCGAGGAAGAAGCGCAGCATTTCTCTCGTTGCGTCCGGTCCGTTTGGATCGGTGTAGGAGCCGGCGGGGCTGCCTCCCGACCATGCGTGTCCGGCTCCGTGGATTTCCCAGTGTTCGAGGATTGCGCGCCCGCCCGCGTCGGTGTGGACCGTGCGGGTGTAGGCATGCCCTCCAGGTACCCGCCCGCTATGCACCTTCGCCTTCATCCGGGATCCGCCGATCGCCTGTCGGACGATCCGAGCGCCGTTTTTGGAATGCACCGTGGTGTCGCGATCGCCATGGAAGACGATCGTCGGCACGGGCGGGCCGTCGCTCGGCGTTGCCTCAGGTCCGGCGCCTTGCTTCATGGCCATCAGCGCGGAGGGAAGGTCGTTGGCCGCTCCGCAGGCCAGTCCGGAATGAATGCCGATCGCTGCGTACAGATCGCCGTACGTCGATCCCATGACAGCCGCGGCCGCGGCTCCGGCGGACAGTCCGGCGACGTAGACCCGTTCCGGATCGACCGAATGGTCGCGCATGATCTGGCGGGTGATGCCGGTGATGAGCGAGGGCTCGCCTCCGTCGCGCTGCTGATCGGCCGGCCGAAACCAGTTCCAGCATTTCGCTTGGTTCGCTTCAGCGCGCTGCGCGGGATAGGCGACGAAGCAGGTCCGTTCTTCGGCGATGAAGTTCATCCGCGTGCCGGCGGCGAAATCCTCCGGCGATTGCGTGCAGCCGTGGAGCATGACCACCAGCGGAATAGCCTGGCCATGATACCTGCTGGGGATGAAGAGCCGGTAGGAGCGGCTTCCCACGGCGTTTGCGTAGGTGCCTTCGATGAACCTGGCGCCGTGCGGCACCATGTCGGCCAGAGAGGGCGGAGCGCGCCTCAGCGATCCGCTCAGTCCGAGCCCTTCGAGGCTCTTGGCGAGATCCAAGGCCGGCCGGGCCGTGCGACGCGGACGCCTCGTTTCGGCAGCATTTACCTTGGCGTGGATGGTCGGGGGCTCTCGTCCTGCAGCAAGGGCGCGATGACCGGTTGCCGGTGTGGTTGCGTCCGAAGCTTTCTCCCCCCGAAGCATGCGCTGGAGCAGCGCAGTAGCTTCGACGATCTGGCCCGACCGAGTGAGGCGTGTGGCTTCGCGAATGATGTCCTGGTTCAGCATGGCCTTACCTCGTTCTGTCAGCGAGAGCAGATTTGACGGCCGGACTGGCGTGCAGCGCTCCTAGCACCGAGACCGATGCAATCGTCGCGCGCGCAAGCTCCGGGGTGACGTCCTGCGCGATGGTCGCAAGACCCAAAACATTGATGTGCAGCATCTCGCCCGCCCGCCGCGCTGCTTCGAGATCTTCACGGCTGTAGTTGCGCAGCCCGAGGTCAAGGCTCTTTCGCGCCGTGGACTGCTTGACCACGTCGGCATGGCGTTGGAGCTGGTTGCGGATGGCGGTCCGGATGAAATCAGTACGGTTCGAGTAGAAGCCCTCCTGCACCATCAAGTCGACCTGACCGAGATCGACGAAGCCAAGGTTGATCGTGATTTTTTCAGAGTCGGAGGGCCTTGGCCGGATTTCGTGCAGGTTACTGGACATCGCTGTTACCATCCTTTTGCCATCCATATGGATGTCATATGGATGGTATTCATCACCCCGCAAGACCCACCTTCCAGGTTTTTGCGCAAATGTTCCGGGGCCAGCGATTGCTACCGGCATCACCTCCTGGAGCAGCAGCGAGCCAGCGAGCCGGCTGGTCCCGAGCCTCAGGAGCAGCTCATCGGCAATTAGCCGATCTTAGGCGGGACGCTTGTGGAGGGTTAGGACCGCGGCGCGACGACCGAGGTTTTTTAGTCCGGCTCGATTTCTCAACGACCTCGAATCCGGGCGCGAGTAGGTTACGCTGCCCTCGAATGGATAGGGCGAGCTGGACGCCGCGCAGCGGGAGCTCGAAGAACGATCGGAAGGCCTCGAAGCCGAGCGGCGCGATATCGAGAAGGGGATCAAGGCCGAAGACGCCCGCTGGAAGAGGGAAAGAGAAAGGCTCCAGGACACGCTGCACCGGGCCAGGGAATAGGCCGGCAACGCTTGATTAACCCTCCGAAGTCCTTGCTAAAATTTTTGCGGCGCCCCCCTTGAAAGTCTCTCCGGACTTCCAGATTCTTTCGGCGTCGTCCTACGACGATCGGGATGCCGTCAGGGTCCCGCCAATTGAGACGGGCACCGGTCGTGTCCGGTGCCGCTCGTAACCATTTTGCTCCTAGGAGGATCTGGCTATGCGCACTGTTGATTTTTCGCCCTTCTTTCGGTCGGCCATCGGCTTCGACCGTCTCTTTGATCTCGCCGAAGCCGCCCAGCGCGTGGGCGAAGAGAGCTACCCCCCTTACAACATCGAACGGCTCGACGAGAACCGCTTCCAGATCTCGGTGGCGCTCGCCGGCTTCACGCCAGATGAGGTCGCGCTGATGGTCGAGCAGAACGTCCTGACGCTGGAGGGCCGCAAGGCGGACAAGGAGGGCAAGACCTTCCTGCACCGTGGCATCTCGAACCGCAACTTCAAGCGCCAGTTCACCCTTGCCGATCATGTCGAGATCAAGGGCGCCCGCTTCGAGAACGGTCTGCTCGTTATCGACCTGCAGCGGGAGATTCCTGAGACGATGAAGCCGCGCCGCATCGAGATCAACGGCGCCGCTTCTAGCAACGTGACCCAGATCGAATCCAGGGCCGCCTGACCGGACACAGGGCAAGGATCGCCGGCCGCGCGGATCCTCCGCGCGGCCTTCCCTCACCTCGTCTAACAGAAATGGAGCAAGCGATGCGGCCGACGACCGCCCCCGCCGACAACGTCGTGGACACAAATGCCTTGCTGCAGCCCGGCACGGCGACCGAACATCCGAGTTACGATATCGTCTTGAAGCCGCGCGGACGCGGCCGGTGGAAGTGGGCCGTGCGCGGGGCTGACGGAGAAATTCTGATGTCAGGGTCAGAGTGCAGCCGCGCGGCCGCGAGGTACAAGGCCGAGCGGGCGCTGTTTCTGCTGCTGAGCGCCAGTGCATCGCGCGCGGCGTCCGTCGAAGGAAGGGCGTCGGACTGGCTTTAGGAACTCTCGGCGTCACTGGCCGGTTGTCCGCCTCACGATCCCTGGCGCGGAGGACAACCTTGGAAAGCACGATAATCGGAGAATTCGCCACGCGGCGCGAGGCCGAGTTGGCCGTAGAGCATGTCGTCCAGGAATGTGGCGTCGCGCGAGGCGACGTCTTCGTCCAGCCCATGGGCGCTGCGAATTCGTCTGGAACGCGATCGGCTGGTGCGGACGCCAAGGCCGCACCAACGCCGGAAGGGCAGCAAAGGCTTGAAGGCGAGATCGAGGTGTCGGTGGATTTCCACGGCGACGAGCCGGACAAGATCGCCGAGGCGTTGAAGGTCGCCGGCGCAAAGACCGTTCGCACGAAGTAAGCTCCACTGGATGGCAGGGCTCAAACATCCCGTGACTCCGGACGCGCGCTACTTCGTCGTCCGGGGGAAACTCTGGCGGATGAGCGATCCGACCTTAGCTCCTGGCGACAAGGCGCGGCTTGTGAAGCAGTTGATGGATGCGCGCCGCGCAGTGAAGACGGCCAAAGCGGCCGGAGATCCGGAAGCTGAAGCTGCAGCGCATCGGCTCGTCGATCAGGCCAAGCGTGGCTTGGGAGAGCGCGGGCCGGTGTGGTGGAAGGACGGCACGCCCGACTTCAATCGACACGCGGTCAAGAACACGCCGTACGCCGACTGGTACGCCGGGTCCAGGCGGCAAGCCTCAGACGATCGAAACGCATGCTCCCAAAGCCCAGCACCGTGACTCGGTAGGGACTGCGCTGGCGGTATAAGGACGCGCTCAATCGCTCGGCAGACACTCCGGGCAGGAATCACCGACGGAATCCAAGACGGCGCGGATTTCTGCGACAGCATCGTCGGGGGAGAGGCCGACGGGGTGATAGTGCCGAGCAAGCTCCAGTGCGCGTTCGCGGGCATGGGGGTCGGTCCGATCCTTTGCCCAGCCGTGCTCCTCGCATTCGTGAATCGCGCCGGCTTCCTGCAGCACGCTGATCGCCCACCCGCGCAGCGTCCGGATCGCCGGCCGTCGTTCCTTCGTCATCAGCAACGAGATGGCTCCTGCCTGGACGAATCCTTCCGCCCGCCTGCTCGTTCCGGGCGGTTAGCACGGGTCAGGGATTCGCAATCGGCAGGGCTCGGGATTGTCCACGTGTTCCGCGGCCTGTGGAGAATGTTACGTCGCCGGCGAAGGATCTTCCTTCACGCCGCGAGCGACGATCCGCAGCGCCCCGTCCGGAAGCGGCCGCTGCAGCCGCAGCGCCTCGTCTGGCGGCGCAATCATCCAGGTCTCGACCTCCTCGGGCGTCGTCAGGATCACCGGCATCGCCTTGGGATGGACGGCGCCGACCTCAGCGTTGGGCTCCGTGGTCAGAAACGCATAGAGATTGTTCGTGGTCTCGCCTTCCCTGACCTTCCTGACCGACGTCCACTCGGTCCAGATGCCGGCGAAGCATGCGAGCGGACGCCTTTCGTCGAGGGCGAACCAGATCTCGCCGCCCTCGGCCTTGTTGAACTCGCTGAACGAGTTGAAGGGGACGACGCAACGGTGCTCCGGCCCTAGCCAGCGAGTCCAGTGCTTCGACGTCACGTTCCGGATGTTGGTCGTGCCGCCGTCGGGCTCCATCCGGAGCAATTCCTTGAAATCCACCGGCTTGCCCTTGGCGTGCAGTTTCTCAGCGCGCTTCTTCGTCGCGTCCATGAGCGCCTTCGACGACGACGGCATGCCCCAGCGGGCGGTAACGAGCTCCCGGCCCTCGGCGCCATTGCGCACGATTGGCGCCTTGTAGTCCGGAAAGACGCCATGCATCGGCGCGAGGTTGCCGACGTACCGGTTGACGACGCGGAACAGCGCGCTGATGGCGGCCTGGTTGGTGGTGATCGAATACAGGTTGCACATCGTCAGGTCTCCGGAGCGGCCTGGCGAGGGCGCTGGGCAAACTGTAGCAGCTGCCGCATCACAGGATAGTGCAGATGATCGATATGGAAATGCAGGACATCGAATTCATCGGCTCGCCTGGCAACTTGGTCCAGCATCGTGATGTGATACGGCGCCATATCCTCTGCTTGGCATAGAGGTTGAGCACGAGCTTATTGGATTGGACCGGTGCCTGCGTCGGGCTCGTACGGGCCGTGCACGCGATAGCCGTAGACCGTGCCGGGAGGCGCCGAGGGCAGATAGCCATGCCAGACTTCGTCGGTGTATTCAGGCAGCTCGATCCGCTCGAGCTCGGTTTCACCCTCGTCGTCGAAGAGGCAAAGCTCCACCTTGTTGGCGTGCGCCGAGAACAGCGCGAAGTTGAAGCCAAGGCCGTCCCAGGTGGCGCCGAGCGGAAACGGCCACCTTGCGGAGCGACCATGTCCGACTTGCGGAGCCTTTCCTTGCTTATCTATATGGATGCCCGACCCTGGAAACGGCGCAATCGTTAAGCTGTACCGATGCGCTCGGTGCGGAGAACGTTTCTCGGACAATAAGAGCGCTATCTGTCCGCATGGTGCTCCACGCGATTGACAGTCCCTCCTTGTGGAATTTGGCCCACTGATCTGCTGCATTCGTTAACTTTCCAAAAACCCCAAAAGCCTATGGGGTGTTCAGGGAGGCGTACCATGCTGTTCAGGCTCATCTACCACAGCCGCAACTTGCTCAGGCGTTCGTCAGGCAGTAGCGAGCTTTTAAAAATCGTAAGATCGGCCGAGCGCAACAACTTGGCACTGGCACTCACCGGCGCGCTTCTCTTTGACAAACATCACTTTGTTCAGGTTCTTGAAGGCGACCGGAGCAAGGTGACGAGCCTCTTTATCCGTATCTCTCAAGACCCTCGCCACGAGGCACTCAGCATCATCGAGGCCAAGGACGTTACCGAACGGGTATTCCCGAATTGGTCGATGGCCTTGATCGAGCGGCCTTCTGATGCGCCACTCGATCTTGCCGCTCTTTCGGGTGACCAATTGTTGGATTTCCTACGCAACCAATTGGCGGGTTCTAGCGGATCAATTGCAGTGGCTGTTCCGGTCTGGTAGCGAACTGCTTAGCGGTGCCATCCCTCCGGGGCGCGGTCTGGGATGATAGCAAAGCACTTTCCTGCGCACCAAGTCGCCCCTCGTAGATGCAAAGCCAACGCTTTCTCCTGTCAGCCTGCAAGGGCGCTGGACGCACTCGAATAACCAGGCACCTCCGGCAGTGTCATGAATCCCGGCTTGGAAAAGTAATAGCCTTGGAAGAGTCCTATTCCCGCAGCTCGAAGCACGGTGATTTCGGCTTCGCTTTCCACGCCCTCCGCGAGAACCTTGATTTGAAGTTCGCGCGCCATCGAGACGATACCGGCCACAATGACCTGCTTCGGCCGGCTAAGGTGAATGTCGCGCAAAAGCTCCATATCAACCTTGATAAGATCGGGCTGGAGCCTCGCCAGCAAACCCAATCCGGCATAACCGGCTCCAAAGTCGTCTAGCGCGGTCATAAAACCTAGCCGTCTGTATGCATGCACGATCTTCTCGACGTGCGCAGGGTCTGTCATGCGTTCATTTTCAGTGAACTCGAACATGAGGTTCGAAGGCGGAAAATTCGAACGGTGCGCCGCCGCCAGAGATTTCTGGATGCAAGCCTGAGGTTCGTAGACCGCGTTCGGCATGAAGTTGATGGACAGTCGGGCCTGCCGGTCTTTGAAAAGCCTTCCGGCAGTTTCAATGGCCATGACTCGAGCAGCCTGATCGAAGCGGTAAAGCTGATCTTCGGTCAGTTGGCTAAGTACACTGTGTGCACTTTCGCCGTTGGGTCCGCGCACCAAGGCCTCATAGCCCCAAATGCGTTGCTCGTTGATGGCCACGATGGGCTGAAACGCCATTTTGAACTGGAAAGGCAGCGCATCGCCTCCGCCGCATCCTTTGCAGACCCCTGCCATTGATCTCTCCTTCGTGGAAGGCTCACGATAGGAGAAAGTGATTAAGGATCGGTGCGGTCGTAGGGCCGAGGGTGATTGACTACCACGTAGCAGGCGCCATCGAACTTGATAAATGTTAGTCGCGTTCGCAGGCCCGATGTGCGACCAATGCGAGAAAACGCGGTATTTCGCACAGGAACAAGCTGCACCCTGAGACGTTTTTTTGCCATTGGGTAGGTGATCATTTCATGAGCGAACAATCCGACCGGTTGCGAGAACAGGCTTTTCAGGCCGAGCGGCTTTCCCAAACCATCAGCGACCACAGGGCGTCTCAAACCCTAAAATCGATCGCCGCGCAGTATCACGCGCAAGCCGACGAGTTGGAGCGCGGCCTAGGTTCCGCTTCCTACCCGCTCGTCAGCCAGCAGCCAGACGAACATCCTGAGTGAATGAGCGCTCTCGAGGCAGGGACGGTGAGGCTTCTGCATTCACTTGCAGAATGGTGCCTCGTCTTACTTCGGACAGCACCAGTCAATCGCCGTTCTAAGCCAATCGGCTATCGCGAAGCCGAGTTGCGCGCGAAGGAGCTTCAGACGATCGCCTTCTTCATGATCGTCTCCTACTTCGCTCTTCTGGCAGAGGCTGTATTTAATTGAAAGCAAGACGCTCTTGCCTTCATCAACCCCCTACTAATCTGGCTACGTCTTGCCACGTGTTATGCTTCGACGGTCGCCGCCTTCGCCGGCATCTGGACTCGCGTTCGCAAGGCGAAGGAAGGCGAGGTCAACATCGACGTCTTCGGGTTCCTGACGGCGAATCCAACGCCGAGGTGAAGCGCGGCCATCCGAAGGCCAATGCCGGTGATCGTGACCACCACCGCGGAGTACGAAGTGTGGATGCGGTCACCGTGGGACGAAGCCAAAGCGCTGCAGCGACCGCGGCCCGACGGCGCCTTGAAGATCGTGGCGACCGGCGAGAAGGAAGACTCCGTGCCGGCAGCGTAGCACTTCTGCACAGACGGTGCCGAACAGGTGGACAAGCCGCAGCCCTGCCGATTGCGAATCCCTGCTCCGTGCTAACTGCCCGGAACAAGCTGGTGGGCGAAGGATTCGTCCCGGCAGGAGCCAACGCAATGCTAGTGACCAAGGATCGACGGTCCGCAAGAAAAACACTTCGTGGATGGGCCCTTTCCGTGCTGCAGGAAGCCGGCGCTATCCGCGAGTGCGAAGAGCACGGTTGGATGCAGGACCGGGCCGACCCACACGCCCGGGAGCGTGCATTCGACGTTGCTCGTCAAGAACCACCTGTCGGGATTTCTACAGCTGCTGCCGTGCTCGCGATTGCTGAAGTCTTGGAGACGATCGGTGACACCTGCCCTGAATGTCCTGTAAACTGACAGCTTAGACGGCGCGTCGGGCCTCGACTCAATCAATCTATGCGCAGGTGCCTATGGATCGGGATCGGCGCATCAAGAGTCCCGGGCTTGATTTCTGAAGCCGCTCGCGCTGCTTCAGACGGGCTTGGGTCCGGCAGGCCATAGTCCTTCGCTCGCTTGGCCGCGAGCTTCCGGTAGGCCTGCGCCTGTGCACACAATTGCTCCTTGAACTTGGCATCGCGTTCACTCGCAGCCAACCGTTCAAGCTGAACGGCCCGCTCCAAATATTCAACCAAAAGTTTCATTGCAGTCTCCAGGAAGACGACCCCTTAGTGAGTAAGACTGAGCTGATGCTCCAGTTCGATCGCTTGGTCGGCGTTGGCTGCTCTCTGCACAGCGCCTTGCGCTCATCAATATCAGGCGTTTTCTCTACCTTGCGACGCATGTCATTGGCGAATTGTTGAAGTCCAGTTTCAAGCGTGTCCGTTTGCTTGAAACGCCTTCTCTTGAGTTTCATATTTCCTCCTAATCCGGTGGCTAAAGACCGCGCGAGTCCATCCAGTCGGTCATGTGAGAGCCAGTCTCACACTGTCGTGCCCTCCTCAACACGTGGTCGCGCTTTGGTCCTTCCGGAAGCTCACGGGCTGCTTGGCGCAACTGAGCCGCCTCCTCGCCGAGACACGCTTCGAGAGACGGAGATGGTTTAAAACGGCGCCGCTTCTGCATGCGCGCTCCTTTCCTTTTTTGGGAAGGCGGGAGCGCTGTGATGGGCGTCCTCGTCACCGATGTTTGCCACGGGCCTTGCGGTGATGACCTTAGAGTACGCCATTACTTCGTCAGCCGAAACAATAAAGGTTAGGTCTTAGAAAATCCCTTAGGGCACTTGCGCGCAACCGTGAAGCAGCGATATTCAATTTCTGCAGTAAAAACAGGCTCAACCCACGTTGCTTTAGGCTTTTTGAGGTGCTTACTAAATTTGCTCTTCGAACTAATCACGTCGTTTAGAGAACACCGCTCCTGCTTGGTTAGGGCTAGTACCGTTGCAGCGGCTTCATCCGCTCCAACTCCTCGATTTCCTCAAACATGGCGATCATGTCCGCCAACAATATCTGCGTCATCGGATCGGAGCTTTGGTCCGCGACCTTCCGATATTGCCTTATGCGTTCCCGCAGCATGCGCAGATCATCTTCGTCCATTCACTCCAGACGCGCTCGTAGACGTTTCGTTGCCGTTCAAAAGTGAACACAACGACGAAAATTTCAAAAGTAGGAGGCATGACATTGCCTCCCGCGCTCGGCGGCGCTTTCAAGCAAGTCGGCTCTCCACTAGAGAACAGTTACCGACTCGTTTCCCGTTCAAGAACTGCATCTCACCGTCAGGGCGCGCAAAAGTGCAAATTTGCACTTGGAGCGTAGCAAGCGCTCGCTGGCAGGCGTGGCGGCGACGCTGCGCGTCGTGGGTGCTCCAGGCATATTTCCTTTGAGGTGTCAGACAGGGGTTACACAGGTGCGCGGCATCCGGCGCATTCAGCGGGGAACATAGGCAGGGACTCGGCGTTTGCCCTAGGCTTTTAGCGAGGTCAGACCGTGCTGCATCTTGCCATTTGCGTCATGCTGGTCTGGTTGGCCATCAATATCGCCTACGTCGCGCTGAGAATGAGAGCGACGCGATCCCCGCACGGCGGAAAGAACCTGAACAGTTCGATCGCCCCTTATCGCCCCGAGCTCGTTTCCCAGCATCGCCACATGCGGCGATAAAGCTTTGACGCCGAGGGGATCACGGCCTCTAAGTCATGGATTTTCCAGCGATCTCAAGGGCCTAGGCCGCGGCTGGTTGGGGACTGGCTCCATAAATGGGCATTCCGTGCCCTTGAAGGCGCCCCCATGCTGTCGCAGCGGGTGTTCGTGCTGATGCCGCTTCGAATTGAAGAGCAGGTCTGGGTGCCAGGGGCCCGATCCTTGGTTCCCTGTGCCAGGCCCCGGCATCTCCCGGGCCCCACAAGTATGAGTAACGCCCCGCACAGCCTGACCAAAACCCGTTCCCATCCGTCCGCTCCGGTGGCTTCACTAAACCCTATCTTAGCGCGTCCGGGCTAGGATCTGCCGGAAGCCTCCTCAACTTCCCCCCGGGCAGGATGAGACAACAGCGACCGACCATCGCGTTTGCAGCGCTCGTGCTTGCGAGCACAGTCGTGTTCGGCTTGGCTGGACACCTTGCGGCGAAGAGCTTCATCCGCCACCAGCAGGCCCGTCAGCTCGACGAGTTGACCGAGGTCGTCCTGCGTCGCTCCGAATTTGCGGTCGAGTTCGCGGCCGCAAGTCTGACCGAACTCGGCAAGCGTGACGCTGTGAACTGCGAGCCTGCGACGCTCCAGGCCATCCGCCTCCATGTCTACCAGCGCTCGGCAATCAAGGACGTCCGCCTTGTCAATCCGGACGGCTCGGTGATCTGCTCGGCCTATTCCGAAACGCTGGAATTCGACGAGGGATGGGTCGACCGCCGGGAAATGCTCGCCTCGCGCGACGGGAAACTCTCACTGTTCCGCGTTCAGCAGTTCGGTGGCGACGCGCTTGGCGTTCTCAGGGATATCAACAGCAGCGCTGCACTGGTCGCCATTGTCGGCATCAATGCCAGCCTGTTTGACATCATGCCGTCCGAGCTGCGCGGGCACAGCGAGGTGACCCTCTCCTTGAGCAACGGAGAGAAGCTTGGTGAGTTCCAGCTCGATGCCGACCAGCCACGGCGAAATTCGAAGCGCTTCGACAGGTCTTCGGACCGCTATCCCCTTCACACGACCATCGAGGTCGACGGCGCCGTCCTCTCGGCCTGGAATAGCGAAGCCTATTGGCCGGCACTAGCCGTCGCCGCCGGGCTTGGCGCGCTGTTCGGGATCCTGCTGGGACGAAGCCGCCGCACGGAGGGACCGGTCGCAGATCTCGATCGCGGCCTGACCGCAGGAGAATTCAAGCCGTACTATCAGCCCGTCTTCGATCTCAGGACGAGAGAGATCAAGGGCTGCGAGATCCTGGCGCGCTGGGTACGCGAAGATGGCTCGGTCGTCCCACCGATGAATTTCATTCCGCTTGCCGAGTCCAGCGGCCGCATCCAGGCCATGACCTGGCAGATCCTGAAATCAGCATTGTCCGACCTCCGGCCGCTGTTGAAAGCAGACAAGGATTTCAAGCTCTCCTTCAACGTCGTCCCCAAGCATCTCCTGAGCGCCGGCTTCGTCGAAACGCTTCGGCGTACCGTCTTGACGGCAAAAGTTGCCACCCGGCAAATCGTGATCGAGGTGACCGAACGCGACGAGCTCGACGATCTCGCGCGCGCGGCCGCCGTCGTGGCCGAGCTGCGCGAATATGGCTTCCACGTGGCCATCGATGACGTCGGGGTCGGCCACAGCGGACTGTCGCGACTGAAGGGTCTGGGCGCCAACACGATCAAGATCGACAAATTCTTCGTCGACACGATCACCGTGGATGCATCGACCACGACGATCGTCGAGATGCTGGTCGCACTCGCCAAGGACTTCCGAATGACGGTCGTTGCGGAAGGAATCGAGACGGAAGAACAGCTCCGCGCCTTGGTCGCCTCCGGTGTCGAGACCGGGCAGGGATATCTTGTCGCCGCGCCGCTGCCCTTTGCGAAGTTCAGCGAATTGATGGCGCCGCGTCATGCCGCGGCAGCGCAGGCAAACGACGCTGCGCTGGTGGCTTGACCGAGGCGGCTGGTTCGAATTCGGACAGGCGCCGGACCACCCTGCATGGATGCGTCCCGGTGCGAACCAGCAGTCATGAACGCTGCATCAGCGATCTCCGAGCTTTAACGATACTTTCCGCTTTTGAGAGCGGTACGCCGATTGGCCGGCTATGATGCCGCCATGCGCCGAAATCACCTCATCGCAGCCTCGGCAATCTGCCTTGCCCTCATCGCCTACGCCACTTTGGCGCGGCTGGCGGGGCGGCCCGCGCTCATGGGTCACCACGAGGCATATTGGGTCGTCGTCATCGAGCGCTTCAGTGCTTATGGCCTGCTGGGATTTCTTCTCTCCTTCTTGCTGCCGGGCCGCTTCGTTTTGGCGTGCTCGCTCGTCGTGGCCGTCGCAATGGGGCTGGAAGTGCTGCAGGCTCTGACACCTGATCGCGATCCCGGTCTGCTGGACGTTCTGCAAAAGGCAGCGGGAGGCACCGTAGGGGTCATCCTTGCCCAGACGATCCTGGCTTTCCTTCCCCGTCCGCCGTCCTGACGTGGGGAAAACCTGGCACGGGCGAAGCGTCAACGCGCCAGGATATCGGCCCTCTATTTCACCATCTGACCGCGCAACTCACCACCGGGATTCGCAGCCGTGTGAATGTTCGCGTACCACTTTCCGGCCAGCAGATCCGTCGCCTGGGTGTCAGTGAGTGTCGCGGTGCCCCGAATGGGGCTTTGCGCCGTTTTGAACGGCAGTGCGATGCCGGCGTTCTTGCCGGCTTCACCGGGCCCGTGGAAATGGGCGCCCATCGCGGGGCCCGACAGGCCGGTAAAGGTGATCGTATAGGTCAGCGTCTTGGTCTCGGTGTCGTAGGTGGCCTCTGCCTTACCCGAGCCGGCCGAATTGTTCGGAGGCACCTCGTTGCTGCCTTTCAGATCGGCCTGCAGCTTCACGACCTCTGCTCTTGCGGGAGCAACTGTGGTGATGAGCAGCCCTCCCAGGGTCGCCACTCCCAAAACGCGCACGCAGACGCAATGATTGGCTTTCCTCATGGCATCCTCCTGCAGGCTCTTCGGCCCAACTCGGTTGAAACACCGACCGCAGCCGTAAATTCCGGATGCGGATTTATGCCTGATTCGAGACGACAACCATCGCGGGAATCACGGCGGACGGCCAAGCCGGCTGGTCCCATCCCCGGGAGTGCCCGGCGATTAAGCCACCCCGCGCCTATGGACCTCGCTCGGCGCCGGCAGTTCCGCCATCTGCCGGTGTGTGGCCCGGAGCGCTTCGATGGCGCAGTCGAGGTCAAAATCCGACTTGCGGACAGAGGCAAAAAACTTGGCCGTCAACGCCAGATCCAATTTCACGCGGGTTGCCCCGTCGCGGCTTTTGCGACGGTCAAGCGACAGGTGGATGGCCCGCAATCTCGCCTCGCTGCTGCTGCATTCACAAAGCGTGGCGAGTTCGTCATATGTCATCCAGATCTGAGCCATGTCCGTCCGTCCCTTGTTATGGACCTCAGCCTAATTTTTCGGCTCTAAAAGTATTGTTGCTGCGAGCGCAATCCGTCGACATTTTCGTCGCACGATGGTCAATTGAAGCTGAATTAGGAGCGGTTTGCATGCGAAGCCAGAGGGTGCGATGGCGGAACCTCGAACGATCCGGGATATCAGCCTCCGGGCCTGCGCCGAAGCGAGACTACCCAGTTCTTTCGTGGCCTTGACGGACCAAGGCTTGCAGCTATCCAGGATGATCAAACACGATATAACGAAACCGGTCGACGATTGCGCCACTTGTGCTTTGCGTGGACTTGCTGCTGGCGGCCTCAGCTGGATGGGTCGTTGCATTTGCGTTGGGGTAAAAGGACATGACAGACCGACCGACTATCCTCGTCACGGGTGGCGCTGGTTATATTGGCGCGCATGCTTGCCGCGCCCTCGCCGCCGCCGGCTATCGGCCCGTGGTCTATGACAATCTCACGACGGGACATCGCAGCTTCGTCGCCGGGGAACTGGTGACGGGCGATCTGCTCGACGGCGCGACGCTGGCGCGCGCCTTTACCGACCACAAGGTGACGGCGGTGATGCATTTTGCGGCGGCAAGCCTCGTCGGCGAGTCCATGACCGACCCGCAGAAATACTACGTCAACAATGTCCAGGGTACGCTGTCGCTGCTGCAGGCGATGCGCAATGCGGGCTGCCACCGCATCGTCTTCTCCTCGACCGGCGCGGTCTATGGCAATGCCGATTCCAAGGCGCTGTCCGAGGATTTCCCCTGCGTACCGATCAATCCTTACGGCGCCTCTAAATGGATGATCGAGCGCATGCTGGCGGACTATCGCGCGGCTTACGGTTTCGGTGCGTTCTGCCTGCGCTATTTCAATGCCAGCGGCGCCGATCCCGCCGGCGGCATCGGCGAGTTGCGCGACAACGAGACCCATCTCATTCCGCGCGCCATGATGGCCTTGCAGGGCCATGTCGAGTTTGCCGTATTCGGCGACGATTACGACACGCCCGACGGCACTGCGATCCGCGACTACATCCACGTCACCGACCTCGCTGCAGCCCACGTCGCAGCGCTGAAGCTGCTGGAGACAGGACATGGCGGCGGCAGCTTCAATCTCGGCACCGGTTCAGGCTTCTCGGTGCGCGAGATCCTGAACGCCATCAAGCAAGAGACCGGACGCGAGGTGCCTCACACCGTCAAGCCGCGCCGCGCTGGCGATCCAACCTATCTCGTCGCGGATCCTTCTGCTGCGCGAAAAGTGCTGGACTTCGTGCCGCGCCATTCCGACCTGCCGACCGTGATCCGCACCGCCTGGGCCTGGCACCAGAAGGCGCATCCGCCCAAATGATGAAGCTTGCGCTCAAGAGGCTGCAGCCGCCTGAGCGCTAATCGCGCGGCGATCCGAATGGCCCGGGCGCAAGCGGACGGCGCGGCCGGGACCAGCTGTCGCGCCCCTTGGGCAATTTGTCGGAGTTGAGCTTCACGACCGCGCATTTGACGTCGGCCGCCACGACATCTTCCTGGCTGTAGATCAAGGTGCACTCGAACCTGACGTCAGGCGCCTCCTTTGCCGTGCCCCAGCACGTCGCAACCGCGCCGCTGCAATCACCAGAAAGATTGGCCTCGACTTCGTCTGGGCCAAACACGCTCGGATTGCCCTCGGTATGACGCTTCACGGTCAGGACAGCCGTGAAGCGTTGCTGATCGACCTGATAGGAACCACCATAGGTGAAGAAGCTGTCGCTGCCGGAGATTCGTCCCTCGGTCAAATCGACAAGGCCAGTGCCCTGGCCACGCGGAGTTCTGAACCAGGCAGCGTATTTGCCGTCTCTCAGCATGAAGACATCCGTCGTGAAATTCAGACGTACTTGCAATGATCCCTGGGGCGCGACAATGACCGATATGGCGCGTGTTCCGCCACGGTTAACGCCCTGCAAAGCCGGTTCCTAAAATTGCGGCGCAGGGCTGCGCCGCGACGGCGGCAAGCTCAAAACAATTCTATGCCGTCATCCGCAGGCTCGACTGCGTCGACGCGGCGCGTGGCGGCGCTCGACGACAGCCCAAAGGCTTGCAAGAAGTTCCTGTGGGCGTCGCGCTCGCGCTCCATCGTGTAGCGCGCGAAGAGATCGTCGAGCAGCGCCTCGTCCTGGAGCTGCGGCCGATGTGTGCCCGCGCTTGACGTCTCGAGGCGCGCAGCGACCGCGGGCAACGTTGCGGAGGACTCGCCGAGCGAGCTCATCAGGCCTTGCGCCGAATTCATCAGGCCCTCGAACTCGGCGCCTTCGTCGACGAGGCCAGCTTGCCGAGCCGTTCGTTGCCGGCCTCGACCTCGCGCAGCGCCTGGTGAATCTGCCTCCTCGACGACCGCCAACGCCTCATCGACCGAACGGCCTGCGCTCTAACAGGTCGCAATCAGGATCGAGGCCTGCGCCAGCGTCTGCTTGATGCGGGCGAGGAACGACGACGAGGAGCCATGCTCGCCGCCGAACAGCGAGCGGCCGTGACCGACGAGACTACTGGCATCATTCAGGATCGCGAACAGCGTACGGATGATCTGACTGATGTCGCCACCGAACTCGCGCTGCGCGTCCCTGAGCCGAGCCGCCTGAAGCGCGCGGATCGCATGGGCGCCGTCTTCGCTCGCGACAGGCGTGGGGACGGGGCCCGGCTCCCGGGCCGGACGCCCCCCGGACCGGGCCGTCGCAACGGCGGTCCGACATCGGGCCCACGGCCGGGATTTGCGGCACCGCCCATTTCTGTCATCACAGGCTTGAACCTGTTCCTGCTAGGCTGCATCAACACCAGGAGTGATTCTGATCACACTTGGCTCGGTCATCCCCTGTTAGGCTCGCGTCGGGACCCGGGTCAGTCACACACCGTTCGAACTGGAAGAGACAGTCATGAGAACCCTGATCGGCGCCATCGTCGGCGCGATTTGCCTCGCCGCCCCCGCCGTCGCGGAGACACCGGCCGCGATCGTCGAGGACGTGCAGGGCAAGGTCGACGGTATCGAATTCATGGATTACGTGGCGCCGGGCAAGATCATCAAGCTCGGCCCCAAGGCCGGCGTCACGCTCAGCTACCTGAAATCCTGCCTGCGCGAGACCATCACCGAAGGCGTGGTGCTTGTCGGCACCGAGCAGAGCACCGTGCAACTCGGCAACGTCCAGCGCGTCAAGGTATCGTGCGATGCCAACGCCGCGCAGCTCTCCGAACGCGAGGCGAACCAGAGCGCCGCGACCACGTTTCGCACCATGCGATCCGATGCCGGCAGCGCGCCGGCGAAGCTGCCGACGATCTACGGCACCGCGCCGCTGATCCAGGCCAAGAGCGGCAGCACGCTGGTGATCGAACGCACCGACGGCAAGGAGCCCGCGATCAGCCTGCCGCTCAAGAGCGACATCATGGTCGCCGGCAAATTCTTCGACCTCTCGAAGGCCGGAAAGTCGCTGACGCCGGGCGGCAGCTATCTCGCAAAACTCGGCAACAAGCGCTACACCTTCCAGGTCGATGCCAGCGCCACCGCGTCGCCGACGCCGATCATCGGGCGTCTGCTGCGGTTCGAATAGGTCCGCGACTATAGCGATGCGGCGGATCGGCAGGCGGGACATCGTTGCAGCGATCGTGATTGCGCTCGTGACCGGCGCTGCTTTCACGTCCCCGCCGCTCCAGAGACTGCAAGGTCTCTCGCTCGATATTCTCACGGCCTTGCGCTGGACGCTGATCGGCGACCGGCGCGATCCCGCGACGTCGCCGGTCGTCGTCGTCGCGATCGACGGGGAGACCTACGAGACGCCGCCTTTCAAGGGATCGCCGACGCAGACCTGGACGCGCGAGGTCGGCCGGGTGCTCGGCAGCATTACCGAGGGCGGCGCCAAGGTCATCGGATTCGACGTCATCTTCAAGAATTCGATCGAGCAGTCGGACATTCCTTTCGGCGACGCGCCGGTCGGCGCGCGCATGAAAGGATTTGACCGCGACTATCTGATCGCGTTGCGCAAGCTGTCCGACAGCGGCAAGCTGGTGCTCGGCGAGATTCTCAGCAATGACCATCCGGACAGTCCTTTCGCCGCGCAGCGACTTGCGGTGAAGAACAATGTCCGCGCCCTCAACGTCTACACCGATGACGACGACGTGATCCGGCGGATGCCGCTCAGCTTTTCCATCGGCGGCAAGCCGATCCCGGCCATGGCTGTCGAGCTCGCTTCGCGCGCACTCGCCCTACCGCCGGAGACCGGGCCGTCCGGCACCATGTCGTTGTCCGGCTATGCTATTCCGAGCGCCGAGCCCAACACACTGACGCTCAACTTCCGCGGCATGGGCCGCGACGTCCCGGCCTATTCCTTCGCAGATCTGCGCGCTTGCATCGAGAAAGGCGACACGGACTTCTTCCGTCGCGCCTTTGACGGCAAGGTCGTCTTGCTCGGCACCATCCTCAATTTCGAGGACCGCAAGCTCACCTCGATGCACCTCTCCGGCGGCTATGACGGCAGCCCGGCCGCACGATGCGCCCTGCCCACGCCTGCCGGGACGGCGCAAAAGGCCCGCAATGACATCGCCGGCGTCTTCGTGCATGCCACGGCGGTCCGGAACCTGATCGAGCGTGACGCTGTCGCCGAACTCGGCGTCCCGCAGCGCACGGTCCTGGCGATTGGCTTTGCAATGGTCATTGCCTTCGCGGCCGGCATGCTCGCCCCGACCGGTGCGATGCTCAGCTGGCTCGCGCTCACTGCCGCCTACACCACCGTCGCTGTCAGCGCATTCGTTCATGCGCTTGCACTTCCCCTGACCGAGCCGGTGCTGGCAGGCCTGACCGCCATCGCCATGATGATCGGCTATCGCTTCGTGATCGCCGACCGCGAGGAGCGCTTTCTGCGCAAGAGCTTTGCGTTCTACCTCGCGCCCGAAGTGATCGACAGCATGGTTGCCTCCGGCAAGATGCCTGCGCTCGGCGGCGAGATGCGTGACATCACCATGTTCTTCTCGGACCTCGCCGGCTTCTCCTCGATCGCCGAGAAGATGACACCGGCCGAGCTGGTCGCATTGATGAACGACTATCTGTCGGCCATGACCGACATCATCGAAAGCCATGGCGGTTATGTCGACAAATATATCGGCGATTCCGTTGTCGCCATGTTCGGAGCACCGGCCGACGATCCCGATCACGCGCGGCACGCGGTCGCCGCCGCGCTGCAATGCCGCGACCGGCTCAAGGAGCTCAACGACAGCCACCCCGCCTTTCAGGGCCGTGGCCTTGCCCACCGCATCGGGCTGAACAGCGGCAAGGCCGTCGTCGGCAACATCGGCTCCCGCCGGCGCTTCAACTACACCGTCATGAGCGACACTGTGAACCTGGCTTCACGGCTCGAGGGCGCCAACAAATATTATGGCACCGTGATCATGGCCTCCGAGGCGACGGTGAACCAGAGCCGCAGCGCCTATACCTGGCGCGAGTTGGACATGGTCAAGGTGCAGGGACGCGACGAGCCGATCAGGGTGTATGAGCCCCTCACCGATAAGAACCAGGAGACGGAGGAGCAGGGCCTGCGCGCGGCCACCTACGCCAGGGCACTTGCATGCTGGCGGGCGCGCGACTTTGCGAGGGCCGCCGAACTGTTCGAAAGCGCCGCTGGCGATGATCCGCCGTCCCGATATTTTGCCAAGCGTGCGCGGGCCCTGGCGGCCAATCCACCGCCGGCCGACTGGACGCCGGTGAACACGCTGGAAGGGAAGTAGCGGCCCCTAGAACGGCAGCCCCACATAATTCTCCGCAAGCAGCCGCTGCGCCGTCTCGGACGAGAAGAGGTACTCGAGCTCGGTCTGTTGGAGCCGGTCCTCATACTCGGAGCGATCGGGGAAACGATGCAGCATCATCGTCATCCACCACGAGAAGCGCTGCGCCTTCCAGATCCGCGCCAGGGCCTTGGCGGAATAGCCCTTCAACCCGGAATCGTCGCCATCCTGATAGTGCGCGAGCATGCCGTGATAGAGATAGTAGATGTCGGAGGCGGCGCTGTTCAGCCCGCGCGCGCCGGTCGGCGGCACGATGTGGGCGGCGTCGCCGGCGAGGAACAGGCGCCCGTAGCTCATCGGCTCCGCAACGAAGCTGCGGAGCGGTGCGATGCTCTTCTCGATCGAGGGACCGGTGATCAATCGCGCGGCGACGTCATCAGGCAGGCGGCGCTTCAGTTCGGCCCAGAACGCATCGTCGCTCCAGTCCTCGACCTTGTCGGTCAGCGGCACCTGGACGTAATAGCGGCTCAGCACCTGTGAGCGCAGCGAGCACAGCGCAAAGCCGCGTTCATGCTTGACATAGATCAGCTCCGGCGACACCGGCTTGGTGCGCGACAGCACGCCCAGCCAGCCGAACGGATAGACCTTCTCATATTCGCGCAGCACGTCCTTCGGGATCGACTTGCGGCTGACGCCGTGAAAGCCGTCGGCGCCGACGATGTAGTCGCAATCGACGCGAACAGTCTCCCCGTTCGAGCGATACGTCACATAAGGCCGATCCGAGGTCAGATCATGCGGCGTCACGTCCTCGGCGTTGTGGACGACCTTGCCGCCGAGCCGGTCGCGCGCCTCGTAGAGGTCGCGCGTCAGCTCGGTCTGGCCGTAGACCAGCACCGAGTTGCCGCCGGAATGCTTGTGCAGATCGATATGGGAGAGCACGCCGTCATGGGCGATCTCGAAACCGTTGTGGATCTCGCCTTCGCGGTCCATCCGCTCGCCGCATTGCGCCTCGCGCATCAGCCTGGCGAAACCGTGCTCGAGCACGCCGGCACGGATGCGCGCCAGCACGTGGTCGCGGCTGTATTTCTCCAGCAAGATGGTGTCGATGCCCTTCAGGTGCAGAAGCTGGGACAACAGCAGCCCGGACGGCCCACCGCCGATGATGCAGACCTGAACTTTCATTTTTGCGTCCTCCCGACGGCGCTTTTTTGCAGATTCAATGCGGAAGACCGATGGAGGGTTTCGCCATTGTCTTGTACTATTCGAACATGAGGAACGCAGCCCCCGCCCCGGCGATCCGGGTCTACAATCTGTTCGGCGAAGCCGGCGATCTGCCTGACGTCGTCCACTGCGAGACGATTGCGTCGCGCTCGGTGCTGCACGACTGGAAGCTCGCCGTGCACCGGCATGCCCGTCTGCACCAGGTGCTGCTGATCGAGCGCGGCGGCGGCGAAGCGACGCTCGACGGACGCGTCGTGACCTTGAAGCCGATGCAGATCGTCAACGTGCCGGTCGGCCATGTCCATGGCTTCCGCTTCGTGCCAGGAACCGAAGGCTGGGTGCTGACCATCGCCGCGGAAATGCTCGACGAGGCGCTGCTCGCTGCCGAAGGCCTGCGCGGCGTGCTGTCACGATCATCAGTGGTGCGCGGCACGCCGCAGATCCGCGCCATCATGAAGCAGATCTTTGCCGAGCATGCCGCGCGCGATTTCGGCCGCGCGCATGTGCTGCGGGCATTGTCGGCGGCCATGATCGGCCTCGTCGCACGTGCGCTCGCCGGCGCGAGCGGCGCTGGCGGCAATGCCGAGACAAATCTGTTCCGCCGCTTCGAGGCCTTGCTCGAACAGCATCACCTGGAACGCTGGACCGTGGCGGACTACGCGAAGTCGCTGGCGATCACGCCGACCCATCTCAACCGCGTCACGCGCGCGGCGACCGGCGACACCGCCTCGCACCTGATCCTGAACCGCCTGATCCGCGAGGCGCGGCGCAACCTCGTCTATACCAACCTGCCGGTCTCGACGATCGCCTACGCCCTCGGCTTCGAGGACCCCGCCTATTTCAGCCGGGTCTATGCCGCGGCCACCGGCCTGTCGCCGCGCGCCTTTCGCGCGCAGCTCCATGGCGACGAGGGCTGAGGCCTCACACGTCGAAGAACACCGTCTCGTCCGGGCCCTGCAAATTGATCGTGAAGGAATAGACGACCTTTCCTGCGCGCTCGCCGCGCTTGGCGATCAGGGTCGCGCGGCGCACCGGCTGCTCGATCAGGTTCAGGACGGGATCGGCGGCGTTGGCGGCTTCCTCGTCGGAGAAATAGAGCCGCGTGTTGAGGCCGATATTGATGCCGCGCGCGACGATCCAGACATTGATGTGCGGCGCGCATTTGCGCCCTGCCTTGTCGGTGATGGCGCCCGGCTTGATGGTCTCGAACGTCACGAGGCCGCTCTCGAAATCCGAGCCGGCGCGGCCCCAGCCGCGGAAATCCTGGTCTAGCGCGCCGGCCGAGCGATCGGCCGGATGGTTGTAGCGGCCGGCCGCATTGGCCTGCCAGATTTCAAGCAGCACGTCGCGCAGCGGCGTGCCGCTGCCGTCGAGCACCTTGCCTTCCAGCGTGATGCGCTCGCCTTTGGTGTTCGGCGTTACCAGCACGTTGGAAAAGTTCTTCTCGAAGATGTCGAAGCCGGCCATGGCAGGGATCAGGCCGATATGGACGTAGGGCCCGGCGGTCTGCGAGGCGGTTTCCTTGAGATAGTTGAGCGGCTGCGGCATGTGCTCAGTTCCCTTCGGGACGATTTTCGAAATAGGTGGAGCGCTGGCCGCGCAGCACGATGTCGAAGCGGTAGGCCAGCGAGTCGAACGGCGTCGAGGCGTTGAGGTCGAGCGGCGCGACCAGGCGGTCGAGCGCGTCCTTGTCCGGGATCGTCGTCAGGATCGGGCAGACCGGGATCAGCGGATCGCCCTCAAAGTACATCTGCGTGATCAGACGCTGCGCAAAGCCGGAGCCGAACACCGAGAAGTGGATATGGGCGGGGCGCCAGCTGTTGACGAAGTTGCGCCACGGATAGGGGCCGGGCTTCACGGTGCGGAAATAATAGTAGCCGGTGTCGTCCGTCAGCGCGCGGCCGCAGCCGCCGAAGTTCGGATCGATCGGTGCGAGATACGTGTCCTTCTTGTGCCGATAGCGGCCACCGGCATTGGCCTGCCAGAACTCCACCAGCGTGTTCGGCACGCCGCGGCCGGTCTCGTCGAGCACGCGGCCGTGGACGATGATGCGCTCGCCGACCGGGTCGCCGTCCTTGGCGTAGTTGCGGATCAGATCGTTGTCGAGCGGACCGAGATCGTTGTGACCGAACACCGGCCCCGTGATCTCCGAGACCGAATTCTCGAGCGACAGCAGCGACTGGCGCGGTGAGCGCAGCACCGAGGATTTGTAGCCGGGCGCATAGGCCGGCGGATGAATCGAGCGGTCGCGCTGGAAGAAGCCGCCATCGCCGAGTGGCGGCGTGAACGGCTCAGGGCGGTTGAGGCGGGGATCCTGCAAGGCTGTCGCCTGGGCATTCATCGGCGTTGTCTCTCCCTTGGGCGCCCCGGGTCCGGGTGCGCGGCTTGTTGAACGATAATGCCGCTCCCTATTCTCAAGATAAATAGATCGATTATAATGAATCCCATGAACAAAATCGATCATTTGGCGCTTGACGGC
The DNA here is from genome assembly GCF_001440035.1 of Bradyrhizobium manausense. GTDB lineage: Bacteria > Pseudomonadota > Alphaproteobacteria > Rhizobiales > Xanthobacteraceae > Bradyrhizobium > Bradyrhizobium manausense. Next base: position 108,506 of record NZ_LJYG01000062.1, read on the forward strand.
CACGCCCTCGAATTGTTTCTCGCGGTGCTGGAGGAAGGCTCGGTCACGGCGG
>NZ_LJYG01000062.1:108603-135873 GCF_001440035.1 Bradyrhizobium manausense
CAGCCACAACCTCAACAAGCTGCGACGGATCGTCGGCGATCCGCTGTTCGCGAAATCCGGCCGCGGCATCGTCGCGACCGCCCATGCCCAGGCACTGGCGGCCAAGGCCCGCGCGCTGATCGACGAGATGCGCAGCTTCGCCGGCGGCGTCACCTTCGAGCCGGGAAGCGCGCAGCTGTCGCTGACGATCGCCGCCAATGATTTCCAGCGCGACCTGCTGCTGCCGCACTTCTTCGGCCATGTTGTCGCGCAGGTGAAGGGCCTGAACCTGCGCGTGATCCCGTCGCAATCGCCCTCGCCTGCGATGCTGCGCGAAAATCGCTGCGACCTCATGATCACGCCACTGCCGCCCGTCGGCGTCGACATCGTGCAGAAGCGCCTGCTGAGCGATCATTACGTCTGCTACTACGATCCCAAGACGCGCGCCGCCCCATCGGGACGAGGCGCCTATCTCGCGGCGCGCCACGTCACCGTGGTCTATACCGACAATGAGCGGCTCGACTTCGACCGCCGGCTCGCGGCGAACGGCTTCCACCGCGACATCGCGATTTCGGTGCCGAGCTTTTCCGGCGTGCCCGCGTTCCTGCGTGGCTCGCAAATGCTCGCGAGCATGCCGAGCCTGCTGGCGCCCGGCGTCATGCGCGGCTTCGCGCACGTGCAGATTCCGCTGGCCTCACGCACGCGCACGCTGGCCGAGCTGCCGATGTTCATGGTCTGGCACCAGCGCTACCAGAAGGACCCGGCCCACCGCTGGATCAGGACACAACTGGAACACGTAGCGGCGACGGCAGCCGCCTGAATCGGTCGTTGCCCGCCGGCTGTTGACGCCGGCCGTGGCCTGCCCCTCGTCAAACCCACTGGTTGCGCGCGAGCGGCCACGCTAGAATTCGGCCATGACAGTGACCGACATTGCGAGCCGAACCTACAATCACAGCTGGCGGCTGGACCCCATCATCCGCAGCCTGCTGGATACCGACTTTTATAAACTGTTGATGTTGCAGATGATTCGGGAGGATTACCCGGATCAGCAAGTCACCTTCTCAGTCATCAACCGTTCGCGCCATGTGCGTCTGGCCGAAATCATCGACGAGGCCGAGCTGCGCGCCCAGCTCGACCATGCCCGCACCATCCGCTTCACCAAGAAGGAGCTGATCTGGCTTGCCGGTAACACCTTCTACGGCAAGACCCACATGTTCTCGGCGGACTTCATCCGCTGGCTCGCCGAATTCCGCCTTCCCGACTACGAGCTGCGCAAGGTCGAGGGCCAGTACGAGTTGCACTTCCACGGACCATGGACCCACACCTCGATGTGGGAGATTCCGGCGCTCGCCATCCTCAACGAATTGCGCTCGCGCGCGGCATGCAAGGGCCGCGGCCGGTTCGAGCTCGATGTGCTCTATGCCCGCGCCAAGGCCAAGCTGTGGACCAAGGTCGAGCGGCTGCGCAAGCTGGAGAATTTGCGGCTGTCCGATTTCGGCACCCGCCGCCGCCACGGCTTTCTCTGGCAGCGCTGGTGCGTGGAGGCGGTGAAGGAAGGGCTGGGCCCGTCCTTCATCGGGACGTCCAACGTGCTGCTGGCGATGGACAACGATCTCGAAGCGATCGGCACCAACGCGCACGAGCTGCCGATGGTCGCGGCCGCGCTCGCCAAGGACGACGAGGAATTGCGCTGGGCGCCCTATCGCATCCTCGATCAATGGCGCCAGACCTATGGCGGCAACCTCTTGATCGCCCTGCCGGACGCGTTCGGCACCAAGGCATTCCTGCGCGATGCGCCGGAATGGGTGGCCGACTGGACCGGCTTCCGCCCCGACAGCGCGCCGCCGATCCAGGCCGGTGAAGAGATCATCGCCTGGTGGCAGAAGAAGGGCCGCAACCCCAAGGACAAGCTGCTGGTGTTCTCGGATGCGATGGACGTCGGCTCGATCGAGGAGACCTATCATCACTTCGCCGGTCGCGTGCGGCTCTCCTTCGGCTGGGGCACCAACCTGACCAACGACTTTGTCGGCTGTGCGCCGGACGGCTCGTTCAATCTCGATCCGATCTCGCTGGTCTGCAAGGTGTCGTCGGTCGACGGACGCCCGGCCGTCAAGCTCTCCGACAATCCGGAGAAGGCGACCGGAATGCCCTCCGAGATCGAGCGCTATTTGCGCGTGTTCGGCGATGCCGGGCGCGTGCGCCAGCCGGTGCTGGTCTAGTCTAGAGCATGATCCGGAAAAGTGTGAAGCGGTTTTCCGAAACGATCATGCTCAAACAAAGAGCTAAAGCGCGATGACGATTCAACCCAATCTCATCGCGCTTTAGCGCGCCGGCAATATCCCGAGACCCAGAAGATGCGCGTCGAGGAACTGCGTGACCTGCTGGCGCAGCATCTGCGGGGGCACCGCGACCATGCGCTCTTCGAGGCCGAGCGAAATGATGCCGTGGACCGCGGAAAACAGCGTGCGTGACAACAGCGCGATCTTCACGTCATCCGCGTCAGGCAGCACCCGCACCAGGGGCGGATGCATCAGCGCGAAGGCGTCCATCACCATCTGGAGGATGTCGTCGGGATACGGGCGGTCGTCCTCCATCCGATGCTCGAACAGCGAGCGCAGCAGATTGGCGTTCTCGGTGAAGAAATCGAGATAGGTCTCGGCCAATCCATAGAGCTGGCGAACCGGATCCTCAGCCGGGACTGCGCCAAGCCGCGCTGTGAGCGCCTGAACCGTCTCCCTGTTGACGGTCAGGATCACCCCGTCGAAGTCGTCGAACTCGTTATAGACGCTGCCGACGGAGCAGCCGACGGCGTCCGCGACGTCCCGAACCTTCAACGATCTCAATCCCTTAGAGGCGATAATCCCGCGCGCGATCTCGAGGATCTGGAGCCGCCTGCGCAATTTTTTTTGATCTCGGACCGATTCTTCTTGAACATTGTTCATTTTCAAGCTACTCACGTGAACATTGTTCAAATTAACCGGGAGACCTGCAAAATGCAAACCCTCGCTGTTGATCTCGCCTCGACCTTCATCGATGACGCCGCGGCTCTCGTCAGCGGCTTTGGCCGCGCTGTCCTGCGGCTCGCGATGGCCCCGATCGATCGGATTGCCAATGCCTGCGACATTGCCGGTGTGCTCGCCGAGCGCCGCGCCAATTTTCGGATGTGGCGGACCAGCCGCGCCCGCCACGAGGGTCGCCGTGTCGGCCTGCTTGGCCGCCTCAACCCGTTTCGCCATCTCGCTCACCTCACCTAGAGGACAAGCCGATGCGCATGCAGGTCCACTCGAATGCGAACGCCGGTCGCAACGAAGGACTCACCATGTCGCGATATTGCCGGCCGCCCGGCGAAAGTCAGGCATGCCGTTCAGCTTTTGCTATCGGCCCCGGCGATATCCGCATAATCGCGGCATTTCCGCCCGAAGCTGGGTCCGCGACCGGATATTTTGCGAACCTAACGAGACAAGCTGGAGACCAACAGGATCGGAGGGACGGCAGGGGACATGGCAGGCCGGCAAGCATCGTCGCCTGCAATCGCTCCCCACCCCCTTCCGGTCGTGACGTTGAACCCGCAACGTAACAATCTCAGGCTGCCTTTCCACAACAGGACTCGTCATGATCAGGGAATTGATGTCGTCTCGCCGCTTTGCGCCGCTGTTCTGGGCGCAATTTTTCTCGGCGCTCAATGACAACGTGCTCAAGAACGCACTCGTCATCATCCTGCTTTACAGCGCCGCGACAGGCCACGGCGATGCGCTTGTGACGGTGGCCGGCGCCGTCTTCATCTTCCCCTATTTCATCCTGTCCGGGCTCGGCGGCCAGCTTGCCGACAAATACGTCAAATCGGTCGTGGCAAGGCGGTTGAAGTTTGCCGAGATCTTCGCAGCAGCCTTCGCCGCTGCCGGCTTCTTCATGCACTCGGTGCCGCTGCTGTTCACCGCGCTGGCACTGTTCGGCATCATCGCCGCGCTGTTCGGCCCGGTGAAATACGCCATGCTGCCGGACCAGCTCGAGCTCGGCGAGCTCGCCACCGGCAACGCGCTGGTCGAGGGCGCGACCTTCATGGCGATCCTGCTCGGCACCGTCGCCGGCGGCCAGTTCGTCGCGGGCTCCGCCCATATGGGCTGGGTCGCATCGGCCGTGGTCGTGCTCGCCCTGCTGTCCTGGGCCTTTGCCTCCCGCATTCCGCAGACGACGCCCTCCGCGCCCGATCTGCCCGTCGATGCCAATCCCTGGACCTCGACACTCGGTCTGCTCAGGACGCTGCACGCTGACCACCGGCTGTGGGACGGCACCGTCATCGTCTCCTGGTTCTGGCTGGTCGGCGCCATCGTGCTGTCGCTGTTGCCGGCGCTGGTGAAGGATGTCGTCGGCGGCAGCGAGGGCGTGGTGACGCTGTGCCTGGCCATCTTCGCGATCGGCATTGCCGTCGGCTCGCTGTTCGCGGCGAGCCTGAGCCATGTTCGCCCGAACCTCGCGCTGGTGCCGATCGGCGCCATCATCATGGGCTGCGCCGGCCTTGACCTCGCCTTGGCCATCGCGGTGACCAGCAAGGGCCAGGACATCGCTGCGGTCGATTTCGCAACCTCCTTCGCCGGCCTGCGCATGTTGGCAGACTTCGTCGCCTTCGCCTTCGGCGGCGGCCTGTTCGTGGTGCCGTCATTCGCCGCCGTGCAGGCCTGGTCCGCGCCGAACGAGCGTGCCCGCATCATCGCCGCCGGCAACGTGCTGCAGGCCGCCTTCATGGTGGTGGGCTCGCTGTTCGTCGCGCTGCTGCAGGCGGGCGGCTTGCATGTCGGCTGGATCTTCTTCGGGCTCGGCGTCGCCAGTTTCGGTGCGGTCTGGTTCGTGCTCACGAAGTGGGGCAAGGAAGGCGTCCGCGATTTCGGCGGACTATTATTCCGCGCCCTGTTTCGCACCGAGGTGCGCGGGCTCGAGAACCTGCCGCCGCCGGGCACGCGCATGCTGATCGCGCCCAACCATGTCAGCCTGATCGACGGTCCGCTGCTGCACGCCGTGCTGCCGATCGACGCCAGCTTCGCCGTCGACACCGGCATCTCCAAGGCCTGGTGGGCCAAACCGTTCCTGCGCGTGGTCAAGCACTACACCATGGACCCGAGCAAGCCGCTGGCCGCGCGCGACCTGATCAAGCTCGTCGCGGCCGGCGAGCCCGTCGTGATCTTCCCGGAGGGACGCATCACCGTCTCCGGCTCGCTGATGAAGGTCTATGACGGCACCGCGATGATCGCTGACAAGGCCGACGCCGTGGTCGTGCCGGTTCGCATCGAAGGCGCGCAGCGCTCCCACCTCAGCTATCTCAATAGCAGCCAGATCAAGCGCTCGTGGTTCCCGCGGGTGACGGTGACGATCCTGCCGCCGGTCAAGCTGCCGGTCGCCTCGGAGCTGAAAGGCAAGGCGCGCCGCAATGCCGCGGGTGCTGCGTTGCAGGACGTCATGATCGACGCGATGGTCAAGAACGCCATGCTCGATCACACGCTGTTCGAAGCGCTGGGCCATGCCTATCGCGACCGCGACACCGGCAAGGTCATCATCGAGGATGCGCTCGGCACCAAGCTGACCTATCGCAAGCTGATCCTCGGTGCGCAGGTTTTGAGCCGCAAGTTGGAGGCCGGTACCTCGGCCGGCGAGAATGTCGGCGTGCTGCTGCCGAACTCCGCCGGCGTCGCCGCCGTCTTCATGGCGCTGCAGAGCATCGGCCGCGTTCCGGCCATGCTCAACTTCTCGGCCGGCCCGGTCAACGTGACCGCCGCCATGAAGGCCGCGCAGGTCAACACCGTGCTGACGTCGAAGGCCTTCATCGAGAAGGGCAAGCTCGACAAGCTGATGGCCGCGATCTCCGCGGAGGCGCGCATCGTCTATCTCGAGGACATCAGAGCCTCGATCGGCACGGTCGACAAGATCAAGGGACTACTCGCAGGCACCGCGCCGCGCGTTGCCCGCCAGGCCAACGATCCGGCCGTCGTGCTGTTCACCTCGGGCTCGGAAGGCACGCCCAAGGGCGTGGTGCTGTCCCACCGCAACATCCTCGCCAACGCCGCGCAGGCGCTGGCGCGGGTCGATGCCAACGCCAATGACAAGGTGTTCAACGTGCTGCCCGTGTTCCACTCGTTTGGGCTCACAGGCGGAATGATGATGCCAATGCTGGCGGGCATTCCGATCTACATGTATCCCTCGCCGCTGCACTACCGCATCGTGCCCGAGCTGATCTACCAGACCGGCGCCACCATCCTGTTCGGCACCGATACGTTCCTCACCGGCTATGCCCGCTCGGCGCACCCTTACGACTTCCGCACCCTGCGCCTGGTGATCGCCGGCGCCGAGGCAGTGAAGGATCGCACACGCCAGGTGTTCATGGAGCGCTATGGCATCCGCATTCTCGAAGGCTATGGCGTCACCGAGACGGCGCCGGTGCTGGCGATGAACACGCCGATGGCGAACCGCCCCGGCACCGTCGGCCGCCTGTCGCCGCTGATGGAGAGCCGCCTCGATCCGGTCCCCGGCATCGAGGAAGGCGGACGCCTGTCGGTGCGCGGACCGAACGTCATGCTCGGTTACCTCAGGGCCGAAAACCCTGGTGTGCTCGAAGTGCTGCCCGAGGGCTGGCACGACACCGGCGACATCGTCGCGATCGACACAGCCGGCTTCATCACCATCAAGGGCCGCGCCAAGCGCTTTGCCAAGATCGCCGGCGAGATGGTCTCGCTGTCGGCGGTCGAGAGCATCGCGACCACGCTGTGGCCGCAGGCTGCCTCGGTTGCCGTCTCGATCCCCGACCAGCGCAAGGGGGAGCGTATCGTGCTGCTGACGACGGAGAAGAATGCCGAGCGCAGCGCGATGCAGGCCCAGGCCAAGGCGATCGGCGCCTCCGAGCTGACCGTGCCCGCGACGATCATGGTGGTCGACAAGGTGCCGCTGCTCGGCACCGGCAAGACCGACTACGTCACCGCCACGGCGATGGCCCGCGAGCAGGCCTCCGCGCCGGAGCGCGAGTTGGCGTAAGGGTCAGGATCGTCGCATCGGCGGATGCCCGGTGCGACGGCCTCCTCCACGTACTCACCTGAGCAGGAGATAGCGGACCGGGTTGTCGTCACACTGACCTGCGCCGCACTCCAGCACGGTGGAAAGGAGATTTGCGGCAACCAGCAATGCGAAGATCGCAAAGACCGCATTGGACGCGAACCCGGTCACGGGCGCATCCCCCTCTTGCTTGCCGGTCGCATCCTTCAGGACAAGGACCAACGCGACATAGCACACCACAGCTACGGCCGCGATGAGCGCCCAGGTGTAGAAGTGCAAGCCCCACAACGCCGAACCGTACCCGGGATCGCCGGGCGCCAGATGCAGCGACACCTGCCGCATCGCAATAAAGCCGGTGACGAGGCTGGCCATGAGGATCATCGCATAGTGCGACGGCCGCTCACCGAGACGCAGGTTGAACAGGAACCCCATGCCGATTGCGATGAACCCGGCTCGTTGCAGCAGGCAAAGCGGACAAGGCAATTCGCCCAGCCCAAGTTGGTAGGAGAAGGCGACCGTCAGGATTAGCGAGATCCCGAGCAATCCCGCCGCATTCAGGATCGCGCCGACCGGCGGTTTCTTGCTCGTATCAACGATGCTCATCTCGACACCGTCAGAAAGAGAATTTCAGCGGATCGGTCGCGTGATGGAAGAACCACGCGACGGTGACGACGATCGTTGCGCCCCACAGTCCGTAGCCCAGTCGCGCGTGGGAACGCCAGACGCTCGCGCAGCCGGCGAGCGCCAACAGAAATGGCACAAACATGTACATGAGCGCGGGCTCCCCAAGCGATTCGCGCATAGCGCGAATGGCTCAAGAGATACGTTAGAGCCGCGCGTCCCTCAAGAGCCGGCTTCGCTGCGCCGTTCCTGCGCGTAGCGCACCAGCGCAGCGAAGCGGTAGATGCCGTGCACGAATTTGCCGTAGGGCATGGTGATGAACAATGCGAAAACCGCGCCGAGATGCAGCGCCAGCAGTGGACCCATGGCGGCTGTCTCGCGCAAAATCAGAACCAGCATGCCGGTGAGACCCGTCAGGAACAGCATGGCGATGAAGCCGACGTCCATGCCGTAACTGTTCTCGTCGAGCAGTTCGGGGGCACGCCGAGATTTCGCGACGAGAAGCCCGATTGGGCCGGCGATGAGGCCGACGCCGCCGAGCGTGCCGAGCACGACCGGCAGATCCCACCAAGGATACGGTGCCTCCCGGCCGAGCAGATAGTGATAGAGCGTCGCCACCGAAGTCGCGGCAAAGCACAGCAGGAAGCCGTAGAACGTCAGGTGATGGAAGAGCTTGCGCCGGTCGGTCGGCTTGTCGTCCTCGTTGTAGCAACCGACGCCGCCGCCATGGAGATAGCGCAGCTCGCCGGCATCGCGGATCGCCTGGAAGATCGAGCCGCCGTCGGCATGCCCGCCGATTGGCGCGCCGATGTCGTGCCAGAACGCACGCACGCTCATCACCAGCGCGACAACGGCATAAAGAAACGCGGCGCTGAACAGCACGGCCATCGCGCTGTGTGGCATCAGCTTGTAGAACGCACCGGGCCCGGTGTGCACACCGATCAGCACGCCGCGGTCGTTGAGCGCGGCGAAACCGAGGATAAAGGCCGCCATGCTGAGCGCGGCAACGATGCTGATGACGAGGCCGTTGCGGGCGAAGGCGCCGGACAGCGCCCGCGGCCAGGCATAGGCCGCATAGGATTCGGCGCGCGCGACCGCCAGCGTCTTGGGAACGTTGACGTTGAACTCGTGCGGCGGCGAGAACTGGCAGTCGACGTAGCAGGCGCCGCAGGAATGGCAGAGGTTGGCGAGATAGTTGAGGTCGCCGTCCGAGAAGGCGCGCCGCATCTCCATGGCGGGAAACACCGCGCACAAGCCCTCGCAATAGCGGCAGGAATTGCAGACCGTCATCAGACGGTCGGCCTCATCAAGAATTCTAGTTCCGTGCATGTTTCGCCGCTTCCCGTCCTGCGATCCGCCCGAACACGCTGCCGATGGTCATGCCCATGCCGGCGGCATAGCCTTTACCCAACACGTTGCCGGCCATGATCTCGCCGGCTGCAAACATGTTCGCCGACGGCTTGCCGTCAGCCATCAACATCCGCGCCTCCTTGTTCACGCGCGTGCCAAGATAGGTAAAGGTGATGCCCGGCCGCACGGGATAGGCGAGATAGGGCGGCGTCTCGATCTTGCGCGCCCAATGCGTCTTGGGCGGCGTGACGCCTTCGGTGCGGCAGTCGTCGAGAATGGTATGATCGAAGGTACCCGGCCGCACCGCCGCGTTGAATTCGGTGATGGTCTTTTCCAGCGCCGCCGGATCGAGCCCCAGCTTGCCGGCGAGCTCAGCCACGGTTTGACCGGCGATCGGCGGGAACAGCGTGGGCATGAAGCTGCTGACCACGGTCGAATCGAAGATGATGTAGGCAATCTGGTCGGGCTGCGCCGCGACCAGCCGCCCCCAGATCGCATAGCGCTTCGGCCAGATGTCCTCGCCCTCGTCATAGAAGCGCTGGGCGTGCTTGTTGACGACGATGCCGAACACGACCGAGTCATGCCGCGTGATGATGCCGCCGTCGAACTTTGGCGCGCGGGCATCGATCGCGACCGCGTGGCACTGGGTGGGATCGCCGACCTCCTGGACACCCTTGTCGAGCAGCATCTTCAGGATCGAGCCGCGATTGTACGGCGTGCCGCGGATCAGGAAATTGTCGGCCGCCTCGCCCCAATATTGCTTCAGCCATTCGATGTTGGCCTCGAACCCGCCGGCCGCCGCGACCAGCGCGGTCGCGCGCATCTCGGTCTCGCCCTTGATCGGCCGCTTGAGGCGGGCGGCGAGAAACATGCCGTCCTCGATCACGAGGTCGGTGACCTCGGCATCGTATTCGACCTCGACGCCAAGCTGTTCGGCAGTGAGGTAAAGCGCGTTCAGCATGGCGCGGCCGCCGCCGAGAAAGAAGGAGTTGGTGCGGCCGAGGCTGAGCGTGCCGCCGAGCGAGGGCTGCCAGCGCACGCCCTGCTCCACGATCCAGTTCAGGATGTCCTTGGACTCGCGGATCATGTGACGAGCGAGCAGCTCGTCGGTCTGCCCGCCGGTGACGCGCAGCAGATCCTCCCAGAACTCCTCCTCGGTGTAGGGGCCCGTGAGAATTTCGGTGGCGGCGTCATGGGCGCAGCGCATGTTGCGGGTGTGGCGGGTGTTGCCGCCGCGATAGAATTTTGGCGCGCCTTCCAGCACCAGCACCGAGGCGCCGCCGCGGCGCGCCGAAATCGCCGCGCACAGCGCCGCATTGCCGCCGCCGATCACCAGCACATCGTATTTGCTGCCCATACGGTCCGTCCGATGCGGCTAAGTTGGAGACATTCTGCCCGCAACGGAATCCGGTCAAGCCGGCCCCGCTTGCGTACCTTTGTATACAATGATATACAGAATTCAAGCAAGCGGCATCTCTGCATGGGCAGGATGCGCGCGGCGCTTCGAGGGACCATGGCCAGACGCCCGGCAAAGTCAGGCGGATCGATCGCGCGCGACGGCGGCGTCGCGCTGGGTGAAGCCGTATTCCGCTCGCTCTGCGAGGCGCTCCAGGCCGGCAGCTACCGCGCCGGCGACCGCCTGCGCGAGGAGGAGGTCGCTCAGCGGCTGAAGGTCAGCCGCACGCCGGTGCGCGAAGCCCTTAGCCGCCTTGCGGCGCGCGGCTTCGTGGAGCCCGCCGGCGGGCGCGGGCTGATCGTGCGCAATCTCGACATCTCGGAGGTGCTCGAACTCTACGCCATGCGCGAGATCATGGAGGGCGCCGCCGCGCGCCTCGCCGCCGCGCACGCCTCGGCGCCGGAGGTCGACGCGCTCAGGGACATCGAGCAGGCTTTGGCGGAAGCATCCGAGACAGACGCCGCCGAGATGGCAAGAGAAATGGCAAGGCTCAATCGCGCCTTCCACGAAGCGGTCTGCCGAGCCGCGCGCAACCGCTATCTCGACAACGCCTCGCGCGAATTGCAGGACTGGATCTCCCTGCTCGGCCCCACGACGTTCACCGTGACAGGCCGCCCCTCAACCAGCCACGGCGAACACCTGGCCATCATCGATGCCATCGCGGCGCGCGACGGCGACAACGCCGAGCAGCTCGCGCGCGCGCATATCCGCGAGGCGCTGCGTTGCCGACTGAAGCTGCTGCAGAAGCAGTAGACGTGCATCATAAACATCTGCTTCGTGGGGTAAGCGGAAGTGGCCCCAGTTGGCCGGCAGCGACTGCTTGTGACCTTTCCCCGGTGCGAGCCGCGATGCTTAACCTAGGTTTACGCGCGACGTCTTGTGGCTCGGTTTCGCTCGGCAGCAGGAACGATGTCGAAAGGAGAAGATTGTGTCGTGAGTTTCCCCAAGTGAGAGGTCGACGCAATGCGTCCAAACTCGTTCGGCTACTGCGCGGCAGTGCTCCTGTCGATCTCCTCCACTGTCCACGCGCAAACGGCGACAGAAGACATCAAGGCCAAAGCGGAACGACTTGTCTCTCCTTTGGTCGACACTCGCGACGACCGCTTGCAAGTGGTCGCGACATTCGACCATCAGGTCACCGGTGTCACCGTGGCACCGGACGGCCGTATCTTCGTGAATTTCCCGCGCTGGACGGAGGACACGCCCGTTTCGGTGGCTGAGCTTCTGCCGGATGGGTCGACCAAGCCTTACCCCAATGGGGAGTGGAACAGCTGGCGCAACGTACGGATGTCCGAGGTCTCACCAAACGATCACTTCGTTTGCGTTCAAAGCGTCGTCGCGGACCAGCGGGGATCTCTCTGGGTCGTCGATCCGGCGGCCCCAAATACCGAGAAGACCATCAAGGGCGGGCCCAAGATCGTCGAGATAGATCTGAAATCGAACAACGTGAAACGATCTTTCCCGATTTCTCAAGAGATAGCTGGTCCGGGTAGCTATCTGAATGATATCCGCATCGCGCCCGATGGAAAATTCGCCTACCTCACCGACTCCGGCTCACCCGGCGGCCTCGTCGTCCTCGACATTGACTCAGGGCAGGCTTGGCGGGTGCTGAGCGACGATCCTTCAACCCAATTCGATGCCAGCGTCAATGTGATGACCGATGGTCAGCCGCTGCGGCGGCCCGATGGACGGCAACCGCTCTTCAATGCAGATAGCCTGGCGCTGTCCAAAGACGGCAGCACGCTGTATTGGCAAGCCCTGACCGGGAAGATCCTTTACCGAATTTCCACGTCCAGCATCCAGAATCCCGACAGGGCAAGCCGTGCGCGTCCCGAGATGGTAGCCAAGACAGAGCCGGCGGACGGGCTCTGGACGGGAGAGAATGACGAGATTTACCTCAGCTCGATCGCCAATAACGCAGTCAAGATCATCAACCCGCACGACGGCAGCATACGCCAGCTGTTGACGGATTCGCGCCTGCGCTGGCCCGATACTTTTTCGCAAGGTCCTGACGGCCACATCTATGTGACGGCATCGCATATTCAGGATTCGCCCTGGTTCCACATGGCATGGACCGACAAGAGCTTCACTTTGTTCAAGTTCATGCCGCGCGATCCCGGCGCGGTCACCTCAGGCAGCGCCTCGAAACGGAAGTAAGCGACAAGGCCTGGCGACTCAGCCGAGGAGGCCGATGGTGCATTGGTTGGAGCCCATATTGGGCATGTCGTTGATAGCCGTCGTCCTAGCTGACGTCTTCCTCACGGTGCTCTACGCGCGCGCGGGCACCGGGATCGTGAGCGACCGCCTGGCAAGGCTGGTGTGGCTGGCCATGCGCGGGATTTGCTCCAGCCGCAATAATCATCTGCTCTCGTTCTGCGGACCTCTTATCCTGGTCGCCTTGCTACTGACCTGGTCGTTTCTGCTCGCGCTCGGGGCCGCGCTGGTTGTGCACCCTCTGCTCGGGACGAGTATCACGAACAGCAACCAACAGACACCAACCGATTTTACGACCGCACTATATGTGGCCGGAAGCAGTCTTTCGATCGTTGGCGGGAGCAATTTTGGTCCGCAAAGCGCCGGCGCGAAGCTGCTGTTTCTTGTCAATTCGGTGATCGGAACGTCAGTCATATCGCTCACCATCACTTATCTGATGCAAATCTACGGCGCTCTCAGGAGCAGAAACTCACTATGCCTCAAAATCCACACCCTCTCTGGTGAGACCGGTGATGCTGCGGAACTGCTCGCGCATCTATTTGCGAAGAACCAGCTCAGCGCGGGTTACAACAACCTTTCCGAGATGGCGGTAGAGCTGACGGACGCGAAGGAAGCCCACCATTTTTATCCCATCCTGTTCTACTTCCGCTTCCCTGAACCGATTTACGCCGTGTCGAGGTCGTGTCTCATCGCGCTTGATGCCGTTTCACTGATCCGAAGTGCATTGCCGGACGATGCGGAATGGCTGAAAAAATCCGGTGCGGTCACGCAGGTCTGGTTGTCCGGGCTAATGCTCCTTGCGACCCTCAACGGCGTCTTCCTGCATAAAAAACCATCGGGTGAACCCGTCGGTGCGAATCAGCAACTCTGGCGGGTCCGGTATGATCATGCGCGAGAGCGACTACTGATCGCCGGAATTTGCGTCACCGACGATCTTCGCAATTCCGTCGAGTCGTACGTCGAACACAGAACAAAGTGGGATAGCCTCGTCCATCTGGTTGGCAATTCGATGGCTTACGCGCTCGCGGAAATCGATCCTGCGATGCCGAGGGCCCAAACACCTATCCTTCGCTCGGACCATCGAGGAGAGGGCGCCGTTCCGAGTGGCTCGGATTGAAGGCCGCAAACTCCCGGTCTCTTTAATTGCGTCAGGCCAGCACGTGCGCAGCGACCGCCTTCGCGACATCCCGCACATCGGTCGGTTTCATCCGCACCTGCAAGCTGCGCTACGCGATACCCTCGCCATCCGGAGATGCGATCACGACCATGTAACCGTCGAGATCCCTGATCCAGAATTCCCGATGCCCCGCGTTCGGGTTGACGTGGACGTCGCGGACGACGTGGGCTTCAAGGTCCCGGGCCCGAAGGACCACTTCGTCGAAATCATCGACTTCGAACCAGAGCAGAATTCCATTGCCGATGGGCTTGTCGATGTCGCCAAGCGGACCATGATGGTGATCAGCATTCCAGTCGTGCAGTTGCAAGATCAGCCCGTCACTCCCCCACTTGCTCGTGTGGTGCCGTGGGTCCCAAAGCCGCTCATATTCGGTTCCGCCATGCCCGCCGACGCAGCCGAGTAGCTTTTGATACCATCGGCTGGAAGCTGGAACATCGCGACAAAGGACGAGCGGCTGAGATCGCATGCGACCAAGCTAGATCGCTGGAGGATGTGATGCAACACCTTGCCGGTCGCCTTCAGTGGGGCCTCTCTCGATCCCTGGCCCATGCCGACGGGCCCCCTTGATCCGCGGCCGTCGGCGTCCAGCTCGAAAACGCTCACGCCAGCACGTCGGCCACAACTGCCTTCGCAACATCCCGCGCATCGGTCGGCCTCATCCTCACCTGCAAGCCGCGCTGGCCGCCGTTGAGATAGACGAGGTCATGCGCGAGCGCGCTTCTCTCGATCACGGTGGCGACCTGCTTGCGCTGCCCGAACGGGCTGATGCCGCCGACCTTGTAGCCGGTGACCCGCTCGGCCTCCGGCGGCTTCATCATCTGCGCCGACTTGCCGCCCGCGGCCGCTGCGAGCTTCTTCATCGAGACTTCCTGGTCGGACGGCACGATGACGCAAACCGGCTTGCCGTCCACCAGCGCCATCAGCGTCTTCAAGACGCGCGCCGGATCTTCGCCGAGCGCGGCGGCGGCCTGCAGGCCGATGCTTTCGGCATCGGGATCATAGTCGTAGGCGTGGACGGTGAAAGCGACACCGGCGGCGGTGAGCGCGCGGGTGGCCGGGGTGATCTTGGACATGGGATACGTTTGCCGCCGTCGCGGCGACGCCGGGCGCTGTTGGTGATCATGCCCTTATACAGGTGTTTTGCCCGACGCCACAAGCACTTTTCGGTAACACCGAAAATAGCTCAAGCCTTTCAACCCCCGTCCTACTGTGCATGGGGTTGTTTTCGCCGCCCTACTCCGCCGCGTCCCGCATCTCCGCGCGCTCGGCCCTCGCCGCGCAGAACTTGAACTCCGGGATCTTGCCGAACGGATCGAGCGCCGGATTGGTGAGCAGGTTCGCCGCCGCTTCCGCGTAGCAGAACGGCATGAACACCATGTTCTCGGGCACGTCGCGGTCCGACCGCACCTTGACTTCGACCGCGCCGCGGCGGGTCTCGAGGCGGATGAAATCGCCGGGCACGAGCTTCTTCTTGCGCATGTCCTTCGGCGACATGAACGCCACCGCCTCGGGCTCGATCTGGTCGAGCACCTGGGCGCGGCGGGTCATCGAGCCGGTGTGCCAGTGTTCGAGCACACGGCCGGTCGAGAGCACCATGGGATATTCGTCGTCCGGCAGTTCGTCCGGCGGGATGACCTTGGCCGGCACGATCTTGCCGCGGCCGCTCGCGGTCGGGAAGCCCGTGGTGAAGATGATCTCGTTGCCGGGCTTGTCGGGAGCATCGGCCGGATAGGTAACGGCGCCTTCGCGCACCAGCCGCTCCCAGCTGATGTTCTTCAGCGACGGCATCAGCTCCGCCATCTCGGTGTAGACCTCGCCCGGGCCGGCATAATTCCACGGCAGACCCATGCGCTTGCCGATCTCCTGGATGATCCAGAGATCCTGCCGCGCATCGCCCGGCGGCTTGATGACCTGACGCGCGAGCTGGACGCGGCGATCGGTGTTGGTGAAGGAGCCGTCCTTCTCGGCAAACGCCGAGGCCGGCAGGATGACGTCCGCGTGGAACGCGGTCTCGGTGACGAAGAGATCCTGCACAACGAGATGATCGAGCATCGCGAGCGCCTGGCGTGCGTGCTGCAGATCCGGATCGGACATCGCCGGATTCTCGCCCTCGATATACATGCCCTTGATCTCGCCGGCATGGATCGCGTTCATGATCTCGACCACGGTCAGGCCGCGGACGGGATCGAGATCCTGCTGCCACAGCTTTTCGAAGCTGCCGCGCAGATCGTCGCGACCGACCGGCTGGTAGTCCGGCAGGAACATCGGGATCAGGCCGGCGTCGGAGGCGCCCTGCACGTTGTTCTGGCCGCGCAGCGGATGCAGGCCGGTGCCGGGCCGGCCGACCTGGCCGGTGATCAGCGCCAGCGCGATCAGGCAGCGCGCATTGTCGGTGCCGTGGACGTGCTGGCTGATGCCCATGCCCCAGAAGATGATCGACGATTTGGCGCGCGCGTAGGTTCGCGCCACCTCGCGCAGCGTCTGCGCCGGGATGCCGCAGATCGGCTCCATCTTCTCCGGCGTGAACTCCTTGATCTTCTCCTTGAGGTCCTCGAAGCCCTCGGTGTAGCCGGCGATGTACTGGTCGTCGGTCAGGCCTTCGGTGATGATCGTGTTGATCATCGCGTTCAGCATGGCGACGTCGGAGCCGGGCTTGAACTGCAGATGCTTGGTGGCGTGACGCGACAGCGACTGCCGGCGCGGATCCATCACGAACAGTTTTGCGCCGTTCTGCTTGACCGCGTTCTTGATGAAGGTCGCGGCCACCGGATGGTTGACGGTCGGATTGGCGCCGATCACCCAGATCACTTCCGCGTCCATCGCCGCCGAGAACGGCGCCGACACCGCGCCGGAGCTCAGGCCTTCGAACAGCGCGGCGACCGACGAAGCGTGACACAGACGGGTGCAGTGATCGACGTTGTTCGAGCCGAAGCCGGTGCGGACCAGCTTCTGGAACAGATAGGCCTCCTCGTTCGAGCCCTTGGCCGAGCCGAAGCCGGCGAGCGCCTTCGCGCCCTTTTCGTCGCGGATCTTGACGAGGCCCTTGGCGGCGATGTCGAGCGCCTCGTCCCAGCTTGCCTCGCGGAAATGCGTGAACGGATTGGCCGGGTCGACCTGGTCGTTGGCATCCTTCTTCGCATTCGGCAGCCGCACCAGCGGCTTGGTCAGACGATGCGGATGGTGGATGTAGTCGAAGCCGAAGCGACCCTTGACGCAGAGACGGTTATGATTGGCGGGGCCATCGCGGCCCTCGGCATAAATCACCTTCTCGTCCTTGACCTCGTAGGTGACCTGGCAGCCGACGCCGCAGAACGGGCAGAGCGAATCCACCTTCCTGTCGGCGTAAGTCACGCGGGTCTGCTTGTCGTCGAGCATGACGGCCGGCATCAGCGCGCCGGTCGGACAGGCCTGCACGCATTCGCCACAAGCAACGCAGGTCGACTCGCCCATGGGGTCGTCGAAGTCGAACACGATCTTGGAACTATGGTTGCGATAGGCCATGCCGATGACGTCATTGACCTGGACCTCGCGGCAAGCCCGCACGCAGAGGCCGCACTGGATGCAGGCATCGAGATTGACCCGCATCGCCGGATGGCTGGCATCGGTCTCCCAGCGCTCGGCAGCCGGGAAGCGGCTCTCGGTGACGCCCGTGGTCTCGGCCCAGTGCCAGAATTTCGAATCCGGATCGTGGCTGGTCTGGCGCGCCGGCTGATCGGCGACAAGCAGCTCCATCACCATTTTCTGCGCGGCGGTCGCGCGCGCGGATTCGGTCTTCACCTTCATGCCGACCGACGGCGTGCGCTTGCACGAAGCCGCCAGCACCCGCTCGCCCTCGATCTCGACCATGCAGGCGCGGCAATTGCCGTCGGGGCGATAGTCTGGCGCGGGCGAATAGCACAAATGCGGGATGTCGCGGCCCTGGCGTTTGGCGACCTGCCAGATTGTCTCGCCGGGCCTGGCCTCGACCTGCTTGCCGTCGAGCTCGAACGTAATCTTGGTCATTCGGCCGCTTCCTTGAACTCGTCAGGGAAATATTTGATCACGGAGGACAGCGGATTCGATGCCGCCTGGCCAAGCCCGCAGATCGAGGCATCGCGCATCGCCTGGCTCAATTCTTCCAGCAATGCGCGGTTCCAGACTGGCTTCTGCATCAGCAGCGCCGCCTTCTGGGTTCCGACGCGGCACGGCGTGCACTGGCCGCAGCTCTCGTCCTCGAAAAATTTCATCAGGTTCAGTGCGGCTGCGCGCACGCTGTCCTTTTGCGACAGGATCACGATCGCGGCCGAACCGATGAAGCAGCCGTATTTTTCCAGCGTGCCGAAATCGAGCGGGATGTCGTCCATCGACGCCGGCAGGATGCCGCCGGACGCGCCGCCCGGAAGGTAGGCGTAGAACTGGTGGCCATCGGCCATGCCGCCGCAATATTCGTCGATCAGCTCGCGCACGGTGATGCCCGCAGGCGCAAGCTTCATGCCCGGATTCTTGACGCGCCCCGAGACCGAGAAGCTGCGCAAGCCATGACGCTCATGGCGGCCATGGCCCTTCCACCAGTCAGCGCCCTTCTCGACGATGTCGCGCACCCACCACAGCGTCTCGATGTTGTTGATCAACGTCGGCAGCCCGAACAGGCCGACCTGGAACGGATAAGGCGGCTTGTGGCGGGGCAGCCCGCGCTTGCCCTCGATGCTTTCGAGCAGCGAAGACTCTTCGCCGCAGATGTAAGCGCCGGCGCCGCGGCGCATGTGCAATGTCGGGCCGCCCGCAGGCAACTTCGCGATCTCGCGCGTCAGGATCTCGCGCGAGGCCGGATATTCGTCGCGCAGATAGATGTAGACGTCGGAGGCCTGCACCACATGCGCGCCGATCATCATGCCCTCGATGAAGCGATGCGGATCGGTTTCGAGATAATAGCGGTCCTTGAACGTGCCGGGCTCGCCCTCGTCGCCATTGATCGCCATCAGCCGCGGACCGGGCTCGCCCAGCACAGCACGCCATTTGCGTCCCGTCGGGAAGCCCGCGCCGCCGAGGCCGCGCAGCGACGCATCGTCGAGCGACTTCAAGAGATCGTCCTTCGCCATCTCGCCCGAGCGCAAGCGGCCCAGCAGCTTGTAGCCGCCGCCGGCAACATAAGCGTCGTAATCGATATAATCAGGCAGATGCGCGTGAGTATCACCGACCTTCGCCGCAGCCATCACATTGGCAACGGTCGCGTGATCGACGAAGTTGTGTCCGACTTCCGCGGCAGGTGCGGTATCGCAGCGGCCGACGCAGGGCGCGCGCACCACGCGGATGCCGGGCCCCGAGGCTTCTTGCAAATCCGCGAGCAGCTTCTCTCCCCCGAGCATCGCGCAGGTCAGCGAATCGCAGACGCGGATCGTCAGTGGGGCAATATCAGGCTCGCCTTCCTTCACCACGTCGAAATGCGCGTAGAAGGTCGCGGTCTCGAACACTTCGGCGAAAGCGAGCTTCATCTCGTCGGCGAGCGCGGCGAGATGCGCAGCCGAGATCTGGCGATATGTGTCCTGGATCAGGTGCAGATATTCGATCAGGAGATCGCGCCGCCGCGGGCGATCGCCGAGCAATTGCTCAATCTCATGCGCGGCGGTCGGGTCGACCTGACGCCCCTTTGGCGTCGCCTTGGCGCGCCGGCGCCCCTCGCCCGGATGCTCGAATTCCCTGACCTTGTGAACGTCGTCGTTGCTGCTCATGGAAACGTCGCGTTCTCCTCAAAAGCGCGATGATCTCCGGGCGGGATGACCATCGCGATCCGCCCTGATCTTCTAGGCACGATCATCCGGGAACCGCGTCTCCGCGGCACAGTGGATCGAACCCGATCGAACCGACTCTAGTCTCTGGTATGCCAGATGCAAGAGAGAATTTAGAAAGATTCTATAATGCCTTACGGGGAGGCACCGCTCTGCGTACCCTCCGCGCAACCGCAACGTGGAACCCTGGCTTAGGTCCTGTCCATGCAGTCCTGGATATAGAACCAGCGGTCGTCGCCGATCAGCCCCTTGGCCTTCACCTCGGCGCGACACGCCTTCAGCTTCGGCTTGTTGGCGGCCCACTTCGCCTTCATGTCTTTCAGCTTCTGCATGGTGAGCTTGATCTTGCCCGATGGCTTGGCGTCGGTCGTTGCGGCAGGTGCAGGCGCCGTCGCGGTCTGCGCGGACGCGGTGTGAAGGCTTGCTGCCAGCATCATGGCGGCAAGGCAGATACGGGTGCGAAGCATGAAATCCCCCTGGATTCTGTTCTTGAGCAATTCGACAGATGCGCGCGGAAGGCCATGTGACCTTCCGCGGCGGCATGGACTACGATCAGAAGATCTTGACCGCGCTCTCCAGCGTCTTCCAGACGCCCCAGGCCAAGGGAACTCCGACGAAAGCCCAGAACAGCGCCGCCTTGGCATCCAGACCGCCCCTGCCGATGCCAAACGAGCCGTGCTGGATCGCCGCTTCGTTCTTCGCGCTGGCCGCCTGCAAGCGGGTGACCTCCTCCTGGCTCATGTTCCACTTGGGATCGACGGGCTTGATCAGATAGTTGCAGATCAAGCCGGCGATCAGCATGGCGCAGAGGATGTACATCGTCGTGTTGTAGAGCTGATCGCGCGGCACGCCGGCGGCAAGTTGGAACTCGCGGATGTAGTTCACCACGACCGGGCCGATGATGCCCGCGGTCGACCATGCCGTCAGCAGACGGCCGTGGATGGCGCCGACGAACTGCGTGCCGAACATGTCGGCGAGATAGGCAGGCACGGTCGCAAAGCCGCCGCCATACATCGACAGGATGATGCCGAAGCCGACCACGAACAGCAGCTTCGAGCCCATTGCCGCAAAGGTCGGCGCCAGCGCGTAGAGCGCGATGCCGAGCAGGAAGAACGTGTAATAGGTGTTCTTGCGGCCGAGATAGTCGGACAGCGAGGCCCAGAAGAACCTGCCGGCGATGTTGAACAGCGACAACAGACCGGCAAAGCCCGCCGCGATGCCGGCGATGACGGTCTTCTGCTCAGTCGAGAGCTGGCTGAAAGTTACATCGGGCAGACCGATCAGCTTGCCGGCGAAGATCTCCTGCAACATCGGCGAGGCCATGCCGATCACGCCGATGCCTGCCGACACGTTCAGGCAGAGCACCCACCAGATCAGCCAGAACTGCGGCGTCTTGTGCGCATTGTCGAGATGCACGTGATGCTCGGTGATCATCGACTTCTTTTCGCTCGGCGGCGTCCAGCCCTCGGGCTGCCAGCCGACCGGGATCACGCGATAGGCAAACGCGCCGATCATCATGAACACGAAATAGATGATGCCCATCGCAACGAACGTCTCCCAGACACCGACCGAGGTCGGCGTCTTGAAATAGTTGATCAGGAGGTTGGCGAGGGGCGCGCCGATCATGGCGCCGCCGCCAAACCCCATGATGGCCATGCCGGTCGCCATGCCGCGACGGTCGGGGAACCATTTCACCAGCGTCGACACAGGCGAGATGTAGCCGAGGCCGAGACCGACGCCGCCGATCACGCCGCAACCGAGCCACATGATCCAGAGCTGGTGGACATAGACGCCGAAGGCGCCGATCAGAAGACCGCCGCCCCAGCAGCAGGCCGCGACGGCACCCGCCTTGCGCGGGCCGGCGCGCTCGAGCCAGCCGCCCCAGATCGCGGCGGAGACGCCGAGCAGCACGAAGAACAGCGTGTACATCCACCCCAGGCTCGCGACCTTCCAATCGCAGGTGGTGGTGAACAGCTCCTGAAACAGCGAGATGTCCGGGCAGGCCTTGCTCTGCGTGATGCCGATCGCGCGCGACAGCGGCAGCCAGAACACGGAGAAGCCGTAGGCCATGCCGATGCAGAGATGAATGCAGAGCGCAGCCGGCGGCACCAGCCAGCGGTTGAAGCCTGCCTTTGCGACCGTATGTTCGCGATCGAAAATTCCTGCGCCAGCGCCTGAAATCCTTCCCGCGCTCTCGATTGTCGTCATGCACTCCTCCCCTGCAGTCGCCCTTCTGAGCGAGACTGCCGCTACGATCCTGTTCCTCAGCCCATTGCGGCGCAGCTGTGGTCCCTGCTGCTCCGCAAAATCATCCAACACGCGCCAGGACCGTCACGCATGTCTGAAAAGTTAACCCCTCGAACAGGAGTCTATGCCCGATACGATGTGACGGCTTCGTGCGTGGCCCGCTGATCCGCGTATCGCGGGCAAGATTCAACCTTCGCGCCGGCACGGACAAAGTCAATTGGGGCAGAAGCCGGGATCGATGTCGATAGACAAAAGGTCGGTATCAGCGCAGTAACGCGCCTAAGAACGCAGCGCACCATTGGCGCTTTTTATCGAGCCATTCGCTTTTTCTATCAAGAACACGATGCGCGCCTCGTTGCGCTCGGTGATCTCCACCGTGTCGCCCGTCTCGCGGATCAGGTTCGGAATGTCAATGATCGACAAGGGATCGGTGCAGTGGACTTCGAGCTGATCGCCCGGCTGCAATGGTTTCAGCGCCTTGCGCGTCTTGAGGGCCGGCAACGGGCATTTGAGCCCGGTGAGATCAAGCGTCGTTCTGGTCATCAGGGCAACATGGCGGGAGGGATCGCTTGCGTCAACGCGAGGGACTCAGAGCAGGTTGGCGTAGGACAAGAAACCTACGAGGTCGCCGGGTTCGACGCGCGTGATATTTTCGCCGAGTTCAATGAGGCCATCGGTCTCCACCAATGACGACAGCAGGCCTGCTCCTTCGCGCGGGAACTTGATTGCCTCCAGCGCGCCATCCTGTGCGCGGCGCAAGGAGGCGCGAACATATTCGCGGCGACCCAGCTTCTTCCTATAGGTGAACGCCGCACGCAGCGGGATCGGCGCTAGCGGCTCCGGCAGGCTGCCGGCGAGCGCGAGCACGGTTGGCCGCACCACGTGAACGAATGTGACGAAACTTGCGACGGGATTACCGGGCAGCCCGATCAGCGGCGTGCCGCCGATGATGCCCATCGCCACAGGCCGGCCGGGCTTGATCGCCATCCGCCACAGCACGAGCGAGCCGACGCTCTCGACCGCTGCCTTGACGTGGTCCTCCTCGCCGGTCGAGACGCCGCCGGTGGTGAGGATCAGATCATGGTGCCCCGCCACCTGTTTCAATCCGTTCGCGAGCGAGGCACGCTCGTCGCGGAGAATGCCGAGATCGGAGACCTCGCAGCCGAGCCGGCGCAGCATCGCCATCAGCATGAAACGGTTGGAATCGAACAGCTGCGCGGCTGCACGCGTCTCGCCCGGCGAGGCCAACTCGTTGCCGGTCGAGAACACGGCGACACGAATGCGCCTGACCACGTCAAGTCGGGTCAGACCAAACGCGGCGGCAAGGGCAACATGCTGCGGCCGCAGTCGCAGGCCTGCTCGCAGCGCGATCTGGCCAACGGGGATATCCTCGCCTGCCGGCCGGACATTCGCACCCGACTTCAGCCCTGATGGCAGCACGATCTTTCCTGATACATCGATGCGGACATCCTCCTGCATGAACACGGTCCCGGCCCCCGGCGGCATCGGCGCGCCCGTGAAAATGCGTGCGGTGTGGCCGGGCTTGATCGGCGCCTGCGCAAGGCCGCCGGCCTGGATACGGCCATCGAGCGGGAAGGCCTGTTCCCCGTCCTGCGGAAGATCCCCGTCGCCGACGGCATAGCCGTCGACGGCAGAGTTGGTGAAAGGCGGCAACGGCAGCGGCGCCGCGATATCGCGCGCCAGCACGCGCCCGTCGGCATCCACGAGCGCCACCGTCTCTAGGTCGGCAATCGCGTGGACGCGGGTCGTGATCAGGCCAACAGCCTCGTCGACCGACATCATCGGTCCGCCGAAAGCAAAGCAATCGTCCGACAGTTGTGCCATGGTGCCTCGTCAGCGCGTCGCCGCGCTTCTTGCCATCGCATCCTCGACCTGTATCGCGGCACGCAGCATGAGAGCCGCTACAGCCTCGATGTCATCGAGATGGACGGTCGGCAGCCGGGTTTCAACCGCAGCGTCGGTGGCAATCCCGACAATGCCGGGATCATCGGGGAACAGCAGCGGCTTGGCATTGGCGGCGCGATGCACCTCGATCTTGCGATGCGGCTCGCGCTTGAAGCCTTCGACCACGACGAGATCGACCGCGGACAGCTTGCCGAGAAGTTCCGGCAACCGCGGCTCGGCTGCGCCGCGCAACTCGTGCATCAAGGCCCAGCGGTTCGACGACGCCACCAGCACCTCGGCCGCCCCGGCCTCGCGGTGGCGCCACGAATCCTTGCCGGGCACGTCGACGTCAAACCGATGGTGGGCATGCTTGATGACGGAGACGCGCAGGCCCTGCGCGTTGAAATGCGGGATCAGCCGCGTCAACAGCGTGGTCTTGCCCGCTCCGCTCCAACCTGCCAGGCCGATGACTTTCATAACCATTCGATCTCCGCCACCGGCTCGCGAGCAGATGGAACCTCCGGCCTCTCCCCGTCAGTGCGAGCGCAGCGAATCCAGACTGCTTCCGCGGAAAGATTCCGGATTGATGCGCTCGCACTGACGAGCGGAGGCATTTTGCCCATTCCCCGGCATGCTTATATCGGCTTGCGGGGAATGTCATGCTAACGTCGCGGCCATGATGAAGATCGACAAGGCCCCGGTGCCTCTGATTGTCCCTGACCCCGGCGACCCGCGCCTGACCCAGAGCGTGACCGGGACTGACCAGACCGGCGCCAGGGTCGAAATCAAGGTGCCGATGGAGCGGCCGCTGACGCTCTACCTGAATTCCCAGGAGATCGTCACCATGATGACGATCGGCGACTATCCGGAATATCTGGCGCTCGGCTATTTGCTGAACCAGAACATGCTGAAATACAACGACGCGGTCACCGAGGTCCAATATGACGACGACCTTCAGGTCGTTGTCGTGCGCACCTCACACCACACCAATTTCGAAGCCAAGCTCAAGAAGCGCACGCAGACTTCCGGCTGCGCGCAGGGCACCGCCTTCGGGGATCTGTTGGAAGCGGTCGAGAGCGTCGCGCTGCCAAAGGCGGAGCTGCGCACCTCCTGGCTCTACCGGATGACACAAACCATCAACACCATGCCATCGCTCTATCTCGAGGCCGGCGCGATCCATGGCTGCGTACTGTGCAAGGAAGGCGAGCCGCTCTGCTACACCGAGGATGTCGGCCGCCATAACGCGGTCGACAAGATCGCAGGCTGGATGTACCGCCACGGCGTCGATCCCGGCGACAAGATCCTCTACACCACGGGCCGCCTCACCTCGGAGATGGTGATCAAGACCGTACGCATGGGCATTCCGATCCTGGTGTCGCGATCCGGCTTCACTGCCTGGGGCGTCGATCTCGCGCGGCAAGTCGGCCTGACGCTGGTCGGACGCACCCGCGGCAAGCGCTTCATCGCACTCGCCGGCGAGGAGCGGATCGTCTACGACCAGAACCTCGCTTACGTCGAAGAGGAATCAGCGAGGCACAAGCGCAAGGGCGAAAGTGGTGACGACTAGCATTCCGCCAACGGGCCTTCCACCGACTCTTGGCGTGCTGCTCGCCGGCGGCCTGGCACGTCGCATGGGCGGTGGTGACAAGCCGATGCGCACCATCGGCGGCCGCACCATTCTGGAGCGCGTGATCGCGCGCCTGTCGCCCCAGTGCGATGGACTGATCCTCAACGCGAATGGCGACCCAGCGCGTTTCGCTGCATTCGGCTTGCAGGTTGTTGCCGACGACGTGCCCGGCTTCCCCGGTCCGCTCGCCGGCATTTTGGCCGCACTGGACTGGACCGCAGCAAACCGACCGGAGATCGAATGGGTGCTCAGCGCCGCCGGGGACTGCCCGTTCCTGCCACGTGACCTCGTCGCGCGGCTCCACGCGGCGCGGGCGCGGGAGAACGCGCAGCTCGCGGTCGCCGCCTCGGGCGACCAGTCGCATCCGGTGATTGGCCTGTGGCGCGTCGCGTTGCGCGACGAGCTGCGCCACGCCCTGGTCGTCGAGGATCTCCGCAAGATCGACCGCTGGACCGCGCGCTATCCGCTTGCGACAGTAACATGGCCGGCCGAGCCGCTCGATCCGTTCTTCAATGCGAACACGGTGGAGGACATCACTGCAGCCGAGCGTCTCGCGGCACTGGATGCGGCATCCTAGCATTTAACGGATCATCGAACCGGATGGAGACGAGCTGCGACTACTGATCGGGGCGCACTCCGGATCAGCCATGGCCGACTCTCTTCTGAATGCCATATTCGCGGTCGTCGATTTCGTGTTCGATCTCTCGAAAGCAATCGACAGCACCAAGCGGCTGGGCCAACAGGCCACGGGCAGCGACAAAATCGTCGACGTCCCGTCGGACCCGAAGCCGCTGCCACCGGCAGCGCAGCGTGCGCTTGCGGAAGCCGAGGAGCGGGAATGCGCGAGAGAGCGCGCCGCTCAAGCCAACGGCATCGGCTCGGTCGTCTAGGCACGCCGGAATCCGGCTCGCTGCAGCGCCGCACGCGCCTCATCCGAGCCGAGCGCATCGAGAAAAGCCTGCACGGCCGGACGCTGCTTGCGCGAGGTCACCAAGGCAAAATCATAATGCTCTTCCGCGAACGGAATGAAACCGAGATTGGCCGCATGGGCGACCGGCGCAATGGTCATGCCCCAGTCCGCACGGTGCTGCGCGACGGCCGCTGCAACCGCGTTGTGCGAGCGCGGCTGGTTCCAATAGCCTTCCGGGCGCGCTCCGCCGAGCAGGCGGTCGATCAAGATACGCGTGCCGGCGCCCTGGTTGCGGTTGACCATGATGCAGGCGGGGTCGGCGACCGCGGCAGCAACGGCCTCCTTTGCGCCGAGCTCCTCGAAACGCTTGTCCCCCCTGCGGAAGACAATGCCTTGCATCCGCCGCCATCCCGGCACGAGCTCGAGCCCCTCGACGAGATACGGCGCGTTGTAGGTCTCCGTCTTGTCGTCGAACAGATGGATCGGCGCGAGATCGCATTCGCCGCGCTTGGCCGCCGCCAGGCCCCCGAGACTGCCAACGGCAATCGAGCGCACAGTGAGGCCCGCATGGGCGAGCGGCGCGGTGACGAGATCGAGGCCGGTGCAATGGCTGCCGACGATGACGAGATCAGGCACCCGCACATGCGGCGTGAACAGCGTCACCTCGGC
Source organism: Bradyrhizobium manausense (assembly GCF_001440035.1). Classification (GTDB taxonomy): domain Bacteria; phylum Pseudomonadota; class Alphaproteobacteria; order Rhizobiales; family Xanthobacteraceae; genus Bradyrhizobium; species Bradyrhizobium manausense. The sequence goes on from NZ_LJYG01000062.1 coordinate 135,559, forward strand.
CTTCGTCCCCGCCGGCATCTGGTCGGCGAGCGCATCGATGCGCAGAAAGCCATCGGCCTGCGCGAAGGATGTGATCGCACCTGAGCCCTTGCCGGAAGGGTAGGCGATCAGCCCGTCCTTGCCCTCGACCAGCGAGACCATGATGAACTCGGTACGGCCAAGCTCGGAGGCAATGCGTACCGGCACGGTCGCACTCACCTTGGCATCAGAGCGCGGGGGCAATCCAGCCATCTTGCGCAGCGCCGGCACGATCATGTCGTGGAAGGTGAACATCGCCGAGGTCGGAAAGCCTGGCAGGATCACCACCGGCTTGCC
>NZ_LJYG01000062.1:135911-139666 GCF_001440035.1 Bradyrhizobium manausense
GAGCCGGTCGATGATGCGATGGGACAGGTCGCCTGCGCCCTTCGATGTGCCGCCCGACAGCACCAGCATGTCGGAATCCGCCAGCGCCTGACGCATCGCCACTTCCAGCCTGACTTCGTCGTCGGGAATCGCACCGAGGAAGATCGCCTCGCCGCCGTTCTCGTTGATCGCGGCTGCGACGATCGCACCATTGGTGTCGTAGATCGCCGCCGGCGCAAGCGCCTCGCCGGGCTGCACGAGCTCGTCGCCAGTGGAGATCACCGCAACCCGCGGCTTCCGTGCGACTCTCACCTCGGCGATGCCGCAGGCCGCCAGCATGCCGATCTCGCGCGAGCCGATGATTGTGCCGGCGCGCAGCAGCGCTTCGCTGCGCGCGATGTCGGAGCCTGCGTACGAGACGAACTGCCCCGGCGAGACTGCGCGACGGACATCGATCGCAGCGAGGCCGGACGGCTGGGTGTGCTCGACCATGACGACGGCATCGGCGCCGCGCGGCAGCGGACCGCCGGTCGCGATTGGCGTTGCGGTTCCTCTCGTCACTTGCAGCACAGGTACGGTGCCGCAGTGAATGGTCTCGCTGTTCAGCGCCAGCCGCACGGGTGCGCCTTCGCCGGCGACTGAAAGATCCGCCGAGCGCACGGCAAAGCCGTCGACATTGGAGCGATCGAACGGCGGCACGTCGATCGGCGCGGTGATGTCTTCGGCAAGGGCCGCACCGAGCGCATCGGCGAGCTTGCGCGCCTCTTTCGGGACCGGACGCGGAAACAGCGCAGCATCGAAGCGCGCCAACGCCTCCTCGCGCGAAAGGATCTTGAGAAATTGCTGCTGCTCGAGAGTGCTGCGATCTGGCGGCCTTGGGATCATCGTCATGCCGGAACCCATATCATTCCCGCATCAAATAAGCATCGACCGGTTCGCCCGCAGCAAATCCCTCGCGGCTCGCGGGAATGAGCAACCATGCATCGGATCGGCCGATCGCGTGCAGCGGCCATTCGCCCATGGCAAGCGGCATCCACGTTTTATGTTCCTCCGCTAGTAACGCGATCTCGGCAATGCCGACGCTGGAAGCAATTTTTCGCGCGAGCGGCAAGGTCACCGTGCGACGTGGTTGCCGTGCCGACAATCGATCGATCAGCGGAAGCACCAGCGCAACCCAGACCGCAAGCGCTTGAGCCGGCGAACCGGGCAAGGCGACGACCGGAACCTTTCCGAGCCGACCAGCGGCTGCGGTCCGTCCAGGCTGGAGCGCAAGACCGTGGGCGAGCTCCGCCCCGCGCTCAGCCAGCGCCGTCACCGCGGCATCCGCGCGACCGACGCCGCTGCCGCCGATCGTCAGCAGAAGATCGCAGGCGGACGCATCGAGCGCCGCTGCGATCGACGCCGCATCGCGCGAACCGGCTTCATGCATGCTCACATCCAACCCTGCCGCGCTTGAAAGCTCGGCGATCATCTGCAGCGTCGCGCTTCCACCCGGCACGTTGACGATGCGCAGGCGCGGTCGCCTGACGCTCAGCCCGTCCGCACCCGCAACGCGCGCGAGCAACAGAGCTGCTGCATCGACGGGACATCCCGTTGCGGCCGCGGGCGCGTTCTCGGCGATATCGCTGCCCGCACGCGCGACACCTTGTCCCGGAACGCCCTCCATCAGCACCTGGGCGAGCGGGCCCGACACCTCAACTGCGTCAACATCGAGCACGCAATCACAGCCCGCCGGCATCGCGCCGCCGGCCTCGACCCACACCGGAAGGCCGGCCAGAGGCAGCGGCGAATAGGAGGACGCGCCGACGAGATCGCGGGCGCAAAGCGCCCAGCCATCCACTGCAGCGATGTCGCGCGGCGGAGAGGCCGGCAGCAATGGCATGCCCGCGGAAATACAGCCGGCCGCTTCAATCAGCGGCAATTCGACCGGCCCGACCGGATCGACGCCGCGCAGCAGCGCGGCGAGCCCGGTCTCGAGCGGGGTCAATGAAGGCGGCAAGCACTGGATCATGTCTCATGATGGACCACGCATCGCGCGGTTTGGCAACCACTCGTACCTCGGCCGTTAGCCGCCCGATTTGTCGGCGTTCGGAAAGAACACCTGCTGGCCGTCGACCTTGTAACCGGCGATCGCCGCTTGCCCCTCTGGAGAGATCAGCCAATTGATGAAGGTCTGGCCCAAATCTTTCTTCACGTCCGGAAATTTTTCCGGGTTCACGAGCATCACGCCATATTGATTGAGCAACCGCTTGTCGCCCTCGACGATGATGTCGAGATCGCCGCGTTCCCTGAACGAGATCCAGCTGGCGCGATCTGCAAGCATATAGGCATTCGCCTTGCGCGCGGCATCGAGCGCCGCGGTCATGCCCTGCCCGCTTTCGCGATACCAGGCGCCCTTGGCACTGGCGATGTCGATGCCGGCAACGATCCAGAGTGCGAGCTCCGCCGCATGGGTGCCGGAACGATCGCCCCGCGTCACGAACGGCGCACCCTTGGCTTCGATTGCCTTCAGCGCAGTGACGATGTCCTTGCCCTTCACGCCGGCGGGATCGCTCTTCGGCCCGATCAGCACGAAATCATTGTACATCACGTCGTAGCGCTTGCTGGCGAAACCGTCTGCGACGAATTTCTCCTCCTGCGGCCGGGCGTGCATCAACACCACCTCGACCTCGCCTCTTCGGGCAACATCGAGCACCTCGTCGCTTCGGCGCGCAATCACCGTCACCTCGATGCCGGTCTTGTCGCGGAAAATCGGCAGCAGATAATCCATGAGGCCGGACTCTTGCGTCGCCGTCGTTGTCGCGAGGACGATACTGCGGTCCTCCGCGGACGAGGCCGCAACGGCCGCCGTGAGGCCGCAGGAAAGCGCGAATGCAACGGACAGGCGGCCCATATCAGGTTCCCATTGGCGATGACGCGATCATGATGATGATCGATTGCGCCGCACTCGTGACGCGATACCCATTGGGCGGGTCTTTCGGGAAATCTCGGCAAAGCATGCGCCCACTTTAAGCTCGTTCACTAAAGCAGTGAAAACCGGCGTGCGGACGTGTTGCAAAGCAACGAGATGATCAGGCATGGTTCCCGCGGACCCGAACTGAAATGCAGAATTTCCCCTGCGTTGCACGTCAAAAAGAAGCAAGAATTTGCATAGGAATGCAGGATGGAATTCCTGACGACCAGCGAAGCCGCGGACTATCTCCGCCTCGGCGAACGCAAGCTCTACGAACTCGTGACCAACGGCGCGATCCCCTGCACCAAGGTCACAGGCAAATGGCTCTTCCCGCGACACGAGCTCGACCTCTGGGTGCTGTCGGGCCTGGCGCGCCCTGCCGGCATGCTGACGGCAGAGCCGCCGCCGGTGGTGGGCGGCAGCCAGGACGAGCTGCTGGACTGGAGCCTCCGCGAGTCCGGTTCAGGCCTCGGATCGATGACAGAAGGCAGCGCGCGCGGGCTCGAGCGGCTGCAACGCAACGAGGTGATGGCGGTCGCCGTGCACTTCCACAGCCTCGACGCGGAAGGCAACCTTGCCCCCGACGCCAGCGCGACGGCGCTGCGGGACGCACCTGACTTACATGATGCGCTGCTGGTCGCCTTCGTGCGCCGCGAACAAGGGCTCGTGCTGCCCCCGGGCAATCCAAAGCAGTTGCAGGGGCTCTCCGACGTGCTCGCGCTCGGCGCGCGGATGGCGATGCGACAGCAAGGCACCGGCGCGCAGATGCTGCTCGACGTGCTGCTGAAGCGCGCCGGCGCCTCGACGCGCGATCTGCGGCGGG
>NZ_LJYG01000062.1:139722-165018 GCF_001440035.1 Bradyrhizobium manausense
GGACAAGCCGATTGCGGCGTCGCGACGCGCGCGGCGGCGCGCTCGGCCGGGCTCGATTTCGTGCCGCTGGTCTGGGAGAATTTTGACCTCGCAATGCGGCAGCGCAGCTATTTCCGCCCCGCCATGCAGGCCCTGATCCGGTTCCTGGACGAACGGCGGCTGTGCCAACGCGCCGAGGAGCTGACCGGTTACGATCCCTCGCCCGCAGGCCATATCCGTTTCGCGGCCTGAGATTGACGCCCACCCCCAAATAGTTGCAAAAGAAACCAATTCAGCCGGGCCGTACCCGGCGCCAAGCAATTTTCGGCCAACGCGCCGGATCAGGGGAGGACGAGCGTGAAGCCAATCAAATTTGGACTGCCGGTTGCGGCCGCCGTTGCGGCGGCGCTGCTGTCGGGTGGTGCGATGGCGCAGGTGTCCGACGACGTCGTCAAGATCGGCGTGCTGACCGACATGAATGGCCCCGCCTCCGCGCCGACCGGCCAGGGCTCGGTGACGGCGGCGCAGATGGCGATCGACGATTTCGGCGGCACTGTGCTCGGCAAGCCGATCAGCATCGTGATCGGCGACCACCAGCTCAAGGCGGACATTGGCGCTGCGATCGCGCGGCGCTGGTACGATGTCGACCAGGTCGACCTGATCGTCGACGTGCCGGTCTCGGCCGTCGGCCTTGCGGTGCAGAACATCGCCAACGAGAAGAAGCGGCTGTTCATCACCCACTCCACCGGCACCGCCGACTTCCACGGCAAGTTCTGCTCGCCCTATGCGATGCAGTGGGTGTTCGACACCCGCGCGCTCGCGGTCGGCACTGCGGATGCGGTGGTCAAGCGCGGCGGCGACAGCTGGTTCTTCATCACCGACGACTACGCCTTCGGCCACTCGCTGGAGCGCGACGCCTCCAGCGTCATCACCGCCAATGGTGGCAAGGTGCTGGGCTCGGTGAAGCCGCCGCTGGCGACGCCTGACCTCTCCTCCTTTGTGCTGCAGGCGCAGGCCTCCAAGGCCAAGATCATCGGCATTGCGGCAGGTCCCCCCAACAACATGAACGAGATCAAGACCGGCTCGGAGTTCGGCGTGTTCAAGGGCGGCCAGCAGATGGCGGCGCTGCTGGCGCTGATCACCGACATCCACGGCCTCGGCCTGCAGGCCGCGCAGGGCCTGCTGCTGACGACCTCGTTCTACTGGGACATGGATGACAAGACCCGCGAATGGTCGAAGCGCTATTTCGCCAAGATGAACAAGATGCCGTCGATGTGGCAGGCCGGCGTCTATTCCAGCGTGATCCACTATCTCAACGCCATCAAGGAAACCGGCACCGACGATCCGCTCAAGGTCGCGGCGAAAATGCGCGAGACGCCGGTCGAGGATTTCTTTGCCCGCCACGGCAAGCTTCGCGATGACAATCTGATGGTGCACGACCTCTGGCTGGTGCAGGTGAAGACGCCGGAGGAGAGCAAATATCCGTGGGACTATTACAAGATCCTCACGACGATTCCCGGCGACAAGGCCTTCGGCCCGCCGGACCCGGCGTGTGCGATGCTGAAGAAATGACGATCGCTTAGAGCGAGCACTTCACCACGCCGATCTCGCGACACTGAGAAGGATACGACTTACGAATTTCATCATCGGCCCGGCTGCGCCTGCGTCAACATCGACTTGAGGCGATGTAGGCAGCGGCCGGTTTTTGTGAAAGCATGCCGCCAAACAATAAGGCAATGGGAGGCGACATGTTGCGAATCTTGCGGTGCGCTGTTTTCGGGCTGGTCTTGCTGACAGGTCTCCTCAACGCGGCCCCTCCCGCCTCCGCCGCCTACCCGGACCGCCCCGTGCACTGGCTGATCGGCTTTGCCGCCGGCGGCCCGGTCGACATCGTCGCACGCATCATGGCGCAGTGGTTGTCGGACCATCTCGGCCAGCAGTTCATCGTCGAGAACCGCACCGGCTCCGGCGGCAACATCGCGGCCGCGGCCGCGATCAATTCGCCGCCCGACGGCTACACGCTGCTGTTCGTCGCGCCCAACAATGCGATCTCGACCTCGCTCTACAAGAAGCTGCCGTTCGACTTCTTGCGCGACACCACGCCGGTTGCCAGCATCATGCAGCTCACCAACATGCTGGTCGTCTCCAACGCGATGCCGGTGAAGACGGTCCAGGAGTTCATCGACTATTGCAAGGCCAATCCCGGCAAGATCTCGTTCGCCTCGTCGGGCAACGGCACCTCGGTGCACATGTCGGCGGAGCTGTTCAAGGCGATGACCAAGTGCGACATGGTGCATGTGCCCTATCGGGGATCTGCGATCGCCTTCCCCGACATCATCTCCAACAAGGTGCAGCTGATCTTCGACAACCTTCCTTCCGCGCTCGAGCAGTCGCGCGGCGGCAATGTCCGCGCGCTGGGCGTCACCTCGCCGCAGCGCTGGCCCGCGCTGCCCGACGTGCCCGCCATCGCCGAGACCGTGCCGGGCTTCGAATCGGTCGGCTTCTACGGCATCTCCGCGCCGAAGGGTACGCCGAGCGAGATCGTCGAGCTCCTCAACAAGGCGGTCAACGAGGCGCTGAAGGACCCCAAGGTGGTGGCGCGGCTGACCGAGAATGGCGGCATCCCGAGGCCGATGACGCCGGCCGAGTTCGGCAAGCTGGTCGCTGACGAGACCGAGAAGTGGCGCAAGGTGGTGGAATTCGCCGGGGTCTCGGTAGACTGAGCGGGCCGCCGCCACGCGTCAGGTGCCCGGCAAGACGGGCCGTCAAAACACGAAAACAACCCCATGCACAGTAGAAAGTGAGGGAATTACAACGGGTTGCGGCAGCAAAAATCTATACCATTGAAAAACGCTTGTTCCGTCGGGCAAAACAGGCGTATAAGGGCATCATCACAAACTTCGGAAATTTGGAAGTCATCGCCAAGTCGCGCTGGCGCTTTCACGTCACCCGCCTCGGCATTGCACCCCCGCCTCCATCCCTGTAAACGAACCGCGCACCGTTGCCGGCCGCACCCCGCGGCAGCCTCGCGGCGGGGCCTGTAGCTCAATGGTTAGAGCCGGCCGCTCATAACGGTCTGGTTGCAGGTTCGAGTCCTGCCGGGCCCACCAGCCTTCGCTCGCTTCGCGAGCTTCGGCTAGGCAAGCCGGTGCCACACATCAAAAGCGAAGCGAGTGAAGGCTGCCTCGCCGAAGCCCGGAGGGCGAAGGCGGGCTGAGCAGCCACGCGGAGAGCAAGGGCGAAGCGTGGTGTCCGGCGTAGCTGGAGCGCAGCGGAAACGAAGACGGACTGCTGCATCGAGCTTCGGCTCGGCGAGCCGGTGCCACACATCAGAAGAGCCTTAGACTTTTTGACGGTGGGCCCGGATACCTACAAGCACAAACTCATCTTGCCCTCGCGCATAGGCTGCGTTTGCATAGTCTCTTTCCTCGGGGGGAATTTCAGTATGCGCATTCTGGTGATAGCAGTTGCTTGCTCCACTCTGACCGGTTGCATGACGGCCGGCGAGAAGGTTTCCTTCAAGGCGGTGAATTCTTCTGGCGAGAGACAAGCGCGGGTTGCCCGTCTCGCATAAGCGCCTGCTGCTGTGGATTGGACGCCATCTGGATCAACTAGTCGGTGGTCGTGCCCATGGCCGAGACGATCACGACGACACGATGACCCCGCCCGTGCAGGTCGGCGAGACTGCGCGCAACCGCTCCAATCTTGGCCGGTGTTTCAACGCAGACACCACCATAAATCTGAACGATGATGGGATCGTTGCGCATCTGGCCTCGCTCGGGAACCTTACTCCCCTCGCCCATCGAACCGATGCCACCTCCATGTTCCGCCGACCTCAAAGTTCGGATGAAGGATGACGAGATCCGCGCAGGACATGTCAGCACCATCAAAGATGTGCTGTAGGGCACCGAGAGAACGGCGGAAGACTCAGCTCGAGCCATCGGTGCCGATCCGAAAATCGCACTCACGGACTAGTGAGGCGCCTCCCCGCCGCATCCGGCTCCTTAGTGTACACAGTGGTTTCGGGACCCGAAGCTAGTTCCTCGCGTTAACGTCCGATGGGAACAAAGGCACCGGGTATCGCGGCATCGGTGGGGCGACACCCGCTGCCGCGTTGACTTGGCCAGGCTGGACCTGCCCAGGAGAGAAACTGACCATGAACAGGCTCCGAAGTTCCGCGTTTGAGGCTGGGATCAGCAATATGGCAACCGAAGACGTCGATCCCAGATTTGCCGACCTTGATGCCTGGCCGCTGGCGTCGGCGATGGAAGCGATGTGGGAGGGGCAGCTTGCGGCGATTGCCGCAATCGGCCATGCCCTTCCCGCAATCACCGCGGCGACCGAAGCCGCCAAGACCGCGCTGGGCGACCACGGTCGCCTTGTCTATGTCGGCGCCGGCACCTCGGGGCGCGTGGCGGTCCAGGACGGCGCCGAGCTGACGCCGACCTTCGCCTGGCCCCGCGAGCGCGTCCGCTTCATCGTCGCCGGCGGAGACAGTGCCTTCGTCACCAGCATCGAGGGCGCCGAGGATGACATTGATGACGCGGTCGCGCAGATCAACGCCGCGCGGCTCACACCGCATGATGTGGTGATCGCGGTCGCGGCCAGCGGCACGACGCCGTTCACCGTCGCGGCGCTGCAGCAGGCAGGCTCCTGCGGTGCAGTGACGGTCGGTGTCGCCAACAATCCCGGCACCGTGCTGCTGGCATCGGCCAAGTTTCCGATCCTGATCGAGACCGGCCGCGAGCTGATCGCCGGCTCCACGCGGATGAAGGCGGGCACCGCGCAGAAGGTCGTGCTCAACCTGATCTCCTCGGGGATCATGCTGCGTCTTGGCCGGGTGTATCGCGGCATGATGGTGAACATGCAGCCGACCAATGCCAAGCTGAAGCGGCGCGCCGAGGCCATGGTGGCGCAAATCGCCGAGCGCGATCCATTGCACGCGGCACGCGCGCTGGAGCAGGCCGAAGGCAACGTCAAGACGGCGGTGCTTCTGGCGCTGGGTGTCAGCAGAGCTGAAGCGGAGACCATTCTGAAGGATGGCGACGGCAATCTCCGGCGGGTGTTTGCCGAGCTCGCCAGGGATCGGGGCTAGGCGCCGACCTTGGCCAGCACGTCGGCGCGCAGGAAGCGCTCGATGAAGAGCATGAACAGCACAGAGGGCACGAGCAGGATCAGCGCCGTGATCGAGGCGACCTGATAATTGCCGCCCATCGCCGCATTGTAGAGCAGTAGCGGCAGGGTCCTGACCTGCGGCACGCCGACGAAGAAGGTGCCGGTGAACTCGTCGAGCGATTCCAGGAAGACAAAGATGCCGCTGGCGACGATGCCCGGCGCGGCCAGCGGCAGCGTCACCGAGACAAACGTCTTGAGCGGCGAGGCGCCGATGTTGCGCGCCGCCAGCTCCAGATCCTTGTCGACCGCGCCGAACGCGGCGGCCGCGATCCAGACCGAATAGACCAGCCCGTGCGCGGCATGGACGAGCACCACGCCGAGGACCGTGCCGTTGATGCCGAGCTGGTAGAAGACGCGGGCGACGTTGATGTAGATCGCCACCGACGGAAAGGCCTGCGGCAGCAGGAACACAACCATGAACAGGGCGCGCGCCGGCAGCCTCAAGCGCGCCAGCGCGTAGCCGGCCGGGATCGAGAGCGCGAGCGCGACGGCGACCGTCAGCACCGCGATAAAGACCGATGTGCCGAGCGAGGCCATGGCGTCGCCCGTGGGGCGGAAGACCTGCTCCCAGTAACGCGTGCCGTAGCTCACCGGCAGCTTATAGGGCGTGTACCAGCGCTCGGCCACGGACCACAGCGCAAGGTTGGCGAGCGGGCCGATCAGCACGAAGGCAAAGGCCGCGAGCAGGAACGCGGCCAGCGCCGTGCGCAACGCAGATCCGAGATGCATCATGGCGCGCCCTCCTTCGCCATGCCGCGCTTCAGATAGATGATCGCAGCGCCGGCCGAGAGCAGATAGGTGATGACACCGAGCGCATTCGCGGTGGCGTAATCGCCATAGGCGTTGATGCGGAAGGCCATGTCGACGGTCAGCAGGGTGGGCTGCGATCCCGCCACCATCATCGGTACCGACAGCACCGAGAGCATCGTCACGAACGACAGCACCAGCGCCACGAGGAGCTGCGGCATCACCTGAGGCAGCGCGAGCTCGACCAGCACGCGCAAGCGGGAGGCCCCGAGATTGCGGCCCGCTTCCAGCGTCGCGCGGTCGATCGCGGCGAGCGCACCCGCGAGCAGCAGGGCAACGAAGGGCGTCTGCTTCCAGACGAAGGTGGCGATGATGCCGCGCCAGTCGAGGAAGCTGACCGCCTGGAGCGGCTCCATGAGCCCCATGGCGACGAAGGAATTGTTCATCAGCCCGTTCTTGGCGAGGAAGGTGCGCATGCACTGTGCCGCGACGATGAACGGGATGAAGAGCGGCCAGCGATAGAGCGCTTTCAGCGTGCCGACGATCAGGCGGTTCTCGCCGAGCGTCAGCGTACCGGCGATGACGATGGCGGCGAGTCCCGTCAACGAGCAGGAGACGAGCACGATCACGACGGTAAAGAGGATGTCGCCGGAATAGAGCTCCCAGGCCTTTCGAAAGGCATCCAGCGAGAAACCTCCTTTCGGCCCGGTGAAGGCCGAAATCAGCGAGAAGCTCAGCGGATAGAGAAACAGCGCCGCCACCAGCGCGAGGCCAGGGGTGATGAGCAGCAGAGCGAGCTGGCGTTGGGAGATCGACATCGAAGCTGCCGACGGCGGCGCGCCGCAACCAACCTCAATTCGCGACCTTCTTCTCGTAGCCCTCGAGGATGTCGTTGAAGTAGGGAGCTATGGGAAATGGCTTGCCGTTGCTGGCGAGCTCGGCCGGCGTCACGTCGCTGAAGAGCTTGTCCCAGGCGGCCTTGTCGAGCTTGCCTTCAAGGTTCCTGGCGTCGATGCCCGGATACCAGTTGAACTTCTTGACGATGCCGTCGGCCTGGACTTGCGGCGAGGTTGCCAGCGCGATGAAGGCCTCGGCCAGCTTCTTCTGCGCCGATTTCTCCGGAATCGAATAATACATCGGCTGACCGGGCATGCCGGGCGAGATCAGCTTCAGCTTCATGTTCGGCGGCAGCTTGCCGTCGGCCTGCCACGAATAGAACATGTCGACCCAGACCGGGCCGATCGCGATCTCGCCGCGGTTCAACATGTCGAGCGTGCCGGCATTGCCGGGAGTGATGGTCGCAACGGCGTTGAAGGCTTTCAGATCCGCGAAGGCCTTGTCCCAATTGGCCTTGGTGGCGACATCATAGGGACCTTTCATCAGCCTGTCGGCATCGCCGCCGAATGCGTAGACCCAGCCGGCGACGAAGGCGACGCCCGACATGCCACCCTTGATGCCGTTATAGCCGAACTGCTTCGGATTCTTCTTGGCCCAATCGGCGAGCTCGGCGAAGGTTGCCGGCGGCGTCTTGACCATGTCGGCATTGTAGGCGAGCGCGGTCTGCGACTGGAACATCGGGATGACGTAGCCGCTCACGTCGGTGCCGAGCGCGTTCCTGGACGAATCGCCCGTGGCGAGCCTGGCGGTATCGACATCGGCCGTATATTTGTCGAGCAGGCCCTCCTTGACCATCTGGCCGGCGGCCTTCTGGTGAATCACCACCACATCGAAATCCGATGCGGTCGCGCCTTTCTGGGCGTTGAGCTTCTCGTAAATCTTCTGCGAGCCTGCATCGCCCGGCCCGGTGCCGACCGCGACGATCTTGACGCCCGGATGAGCCTTCTCGAACATCGGGGCAAGGTAATCCTTGACATAGTCGACCATGTTCTGGTCGCCCGCGGAGGCGACGTTGAGCGTTTGCGCTGCGAGCGGCGAAGCCGCGATCAGCGCGGCGAGCGAGGTGGCGATCGTGAGAAGGCGCATGGTCTGGCTCCGTGTCGGATCGTTGCAAGGGCTCAGGCAGGGATGGAGGCCTGTATGGAGGCCTGTGCGGCCGGGAAGATGTGAAGGCGCGAAAGCGGGATGCGCAGGCCGACCGCCGCGCCGGGTTCATGCCTGATGGTGTGATCCACGGTCAGCTGGCGGCCGGCGGCCTCGACCCTGTAGCGGTAGAGCCCACCCGGATAGCTGCGCGCCGCGATGCGACCCGGCACCACCAGATCCTCGCCCGGTTCGGCATCGGGGGCATCCAGACTGGCTGCGTCGTCGCGGAAATAGGCGAGTGCTTCGCCCGCCGGCAGAGCCAAGTCGCGTTCACGGGGGAGCACGTGGCGCGCCTCGCCAGCCGTGATCGTGGTCCGGCCCGCACCGGTGACGACATGGACGGGCAGGACGTTCTCGGCGCCCATGAAATTGGCGACGAAGGCGCTGTTCGGCCGGTCATAGACCTCCTCGGGCGTGCCGATCTGCGCGATGCGGCCGGCATTCATGATGACCAGCCTGTCGGCCATCGTCATCGCCTCCTCGCGGTCATGCGTGACATGGATCGTGGTGACGCCGAGCCGCTGCTGGATGGCGCGGATCTCGTGACGCATCGTCAGGCGGATCTTGGCGTCGAGGTTCGAGAGCGGCTCGTCCAGCAGCAGGATGCCGGGGTCGACCGCAAGCGCGCGTCCCAGCGCCACACGCTGGCGCTGTCCGCCCGACATCGCCGTGACCTTGCGATCTTCGTAGCCGGCGAGCCCGAGCATCGCCAGCAGCGAGCACACCTTGGCGGCGATGTCGCGCTTGGACGCCCCGCGCAGCTTCAGGCCGTAGCCTATGTTCTGGAGCACCGTCATATGCGGCCAGAGCGCATAGGACTGGAACACCATCGCCATGCCGCGCTTCTCGGGCGGCAGACCCGCGACGTCCTTGCCGCCGACAGCGATCGAGCCGGACAAGACCGGCACAAAGCCGGAGAGCGCGCGCAGAAGCGTGGTCTTGCCGCAGCCGGAGGAGCCCAGCAATGCCGTGAAAGACCCCGGCGCGAAATCGAGATCGACGCCGTGAAGCACCTTGGTGCCGCCATAGGCGACGTGCAGGCCGCGCACCTCGATAGCCGCGCCGACACCCGACATGACTTGCGAGCCCGCCCGCACTTGCGCTCCTCCACGCTGCCCTATTGTTCAGATGGAATTGTTCTTCCATTCTGCGATCAGCGTGGAATAAACATAACGACCCCTAGCTCGCTCGTGCAACAGATTTATGACTTTCGATGGCCGTCGAGATCCGATCGCTCTGGCTGATGCCGTGCCCCGAAGACGAAGCGTTTCTCGCTTCGCTGATCGGTGAGCTTGCGGCGCGCTTCGGCACGCCGAATTTTGCGCCGCATCTGACGCTGCGCGGCGACACGAATGCAGCGTTCGAGCAGCTCCACGACGACGCTCGGGCAGCAGCCGCAGCAATGCAGCCCTTCACCGAGCCGATCACCGGGATCGAGACGACGCAGGCGTTCTTCCGCGCCTTCTACCTGCGCTTCGCCGCCTCAGTGCCGCTCTTCGGACTGAAGCGCCGCCTCGATCCGCAGGAAACCGAACGCTTCATGCCGCATGTCTCGCTGCTCTATGGCAACCTGCCGGAAAGGGCGAAGGCGCCGGCATCAGTCGAGTTCGGGCAGCGTCTCGCGGGCCGCAGAATTAGCTTCGACAGGATTTGCATCGTCCATTCAGGACAGGACATTCCCATCGCCGATTGGACGATCCAGGCGTCGGTGCCGCTCGGGCGCTGAGGCCGAGGACCCTGAGAAAGAACCAAATCGATCATCCGGCGTTATTCCCCGGCTATGGAGCGCGGAGGTCTGACGATGGACCCGAATGATCGAGCAGCCTTAGCCCTATCCACAATCGCCCTGGCCATCGCCATTGTCGCCGCATCGGCAATTACGTTGGAGCGCGTCAATACTCGTCCGTCCAGCAATGACACGCCTCCCGGAACGGTCGGGCTGGCGCGGCCACACCCACCCCTCGACCGCGCTCCCGGTGAACCGATACAGACCGTAGGCACGCCCTCTGGCGCAAATATTCGGCAGCACCCCTGACGGACACCGACCGGCCCATCGGAAGACCTCAAGATATTGAGTGTCGCCTTTGCAAGGCTGGGCCTTTGCAGAGCGGTCGCACAGCGCGGCGACGCGGGCTCATCCAGTATGGGTTTACAGATTCGCACGAATTTCCACCGTCAGCCCGATCATGATGCCGCGGATGTGACCCGTCGCAAGGCGGTGACGGATTGCGTGGACATCGACCGAGGCTCACTTGATGGTTCACCGCAAGTCCGCCGGAGCAACGACCATGCGATCAGGCCTGATCCTCAGTCTTTTGGTTTTCCTGTGTGCACCTGTCGGCGCCGCCATGGCAGCCCAGGGCCACCGGCATCATGCAACTGCTCACTCGACCCGCGCCTTGACGACAGGGCCCGCTGGGGCATGGGCCTATTCACCAGCAGGGCCGGCCCGCCCTCAGCCGCTGCCGCATTACGATGATCAGCCAGAACCAGGTCACAATCCGTATGCGGGGTGGGGCGGCTAGCATCGGACGCCGTTGCAGCGGCGCGGTCGCTGCTGGCGGCAGCCATGGTCAGGGCGACAGTGCACGCGATGACCGACTGCCTAAAACCTGCGAAACCAGCGTCGACGTGGTGACGAGACCGGCACCGGATCATCGCGCCAGACCGATACCCCGCATTAACCAACTCTTACTTCTGCTTGCGGAATTTCGATTGCACAATCGACATTCACTCTACCTTAGATTATTCGCTGCTAGGCTGTGAGGGAATGGGCGACAACCGACGGCGGACCGTCGACGCACGTCCGACCTATGCTTTGGAATGAACGATCGGAATGTCCGGATGCTGCAGAATCTTGCTGAACCATCCGGAGCAACGCCGTCGTCGGCGTTGGGAACGTACGTCTTCCTGATCTCGCTCTTGAGCGTATTCTACCTGTCCAACGCGTCACTCATCTTGAGTCACTACGACCTCGGTTGGCACCTGGCCGCCGGTGAGTTGATCAGAAGCGAAGCGCACGTTCCGTTCCAGGACCCGTGGTCGTTCACGCTCGGAACCAAGCAATGGTTCAACCTCTCCTGGTTATGGGATGTTATCGCCAGCTTGATTTTCAAGTATGCCGGCTATGGGGGTCTTGTCGGCCTGGTCGTCGTGTGCGGCGCGCTGATCATTTGGTATCTGACGTCCGCCTGCCTGGAGACCGGGGCTTCGGCACTCGCCGTCTGCATCGCGACTTTCGCAACAGGCCTTTTGTACCCTGCCTATGAGGCTGCTCCCAATACATATCTGGCAGCATCTCCGAACGTTTCGACGATGCTGTTCAGCGTCGTTTTCTACCGGGAATGCCTGCGCTCGACCAAGCTGTGGCTGTTACCCTTGATGATGTTGTTGTGGGTCAACCTGCACGGAGGGTTCGTGCTGGGCTTCATGATCCCAGCAGTCTTTGGCGCAGGGGCCCTATGGCGCCACGACTTGAGAAGGTTCAAAGCCATCATGCTGGCGGGGCTGGGTTGCTTTGCCGTGACCTTCGTCAATCCATTGGGCTGGCAAATCTATGAGGGTGTGACCGCGACCCTGGGACACTTCGTCCAAGGCAATATCGGCGAGTGGCTTCCGTATTCTCACAACATCGAAATCCCGGGCAGCATTCCCGGAATGGTCTACATTGTCGGGTTTATTGCGCTCGAATTGCGCTACGGAGCGTCGACGGGAATCCGGGTGGAGGCACGCATTCTGTCCTGGGTCTTCTTGGCCCTCGGACTCCATCAATTTCGATACATGTCCTTTTTCTTCATCTTCTCGACCATCCCGATGGCTCTGCACCTCGATCGCATGATCCCCGGCAAGTTGCCTCAGCTGCAAGTTCAGCGGGCGCTCGTGACCGCCGCGATTCTCGGCGCATGTGTGCTCCCTCTGACATTCATTCAGATCAGGCCCGCTCTGGCGTTACCCGAGATGATGTCGGAGCAGGACGCCGAATATCTGCAAACGCATCTTTCGCATGCGCGGGTGCTCAATCACTGGAACGTCGGAGGATATTTGATCCTCCTGACTCATGGAACGGTGCCCCTGTTTGTGGACGGACGGGCTGCCACCGCCTATCCTGACGAACTGTTGCGAGATTACTTCAGGCTGGTTCACTGGGAGATCGACGAGAACACCTGGGACGACGTGCTCGAAAAATATCACATCGACGCCGTGCTATGGCTCAGGGGACATGAAGAATTAAGGCAGTTTCTCGTGGCAAAGCGAGGGTGGAAGGAGGCCCACACCGGCGTCTACGAAAGCGTCTATGTCAGGCCAGGCATGGCACGTTAATAGACGCGCAAGACGATCGCTTCGTCGTCCGAGCCGACCTGCGGGTAGGTTCGCAGATAGTCGTCAAGACTGCCGTCAGTCTCGTTCCAGACGAAGGAGTGGCCCTTGGAACGGCGCAGCACGATATATTTGACATGAGCTGCCGTGAGTTGACGCTGCTGGGCAGCAAGATTGCCGGTTTCAAGCTGGTCGGCCAGCGTGACAGCCAATTTGCGCGATGTTTCGCCAGCAACGATAGGATGACCATGGCAGGCCGACAGTGCCATGGCGATGTTCCCCGCAATGTAGCCGCGCGGCAGATCCAGGACGCCGAAGCTATCGGAATCGCCGGCGATCGCAGCGAGCGCGGGCGAGCAGCGTAGCGGCGTCGCGGCGAGGTTGGTCGGAAAGAAGTCGAACAGGATCGCAATCGCGGCAAACGCCATGCAAGCGCGTTGCCTGATGCCGACCCGGCGGGCGGCAATCACGCAGGCTTGTGCCAGGCCGAGCCCCAGGAACATATAGACCATGACAATGGCACGGGCAGGCGTGCGCACATTGCCGAAGAAAGGCAGCTTGGCCAGGACGAAATAGGGCAGAGGCAGCCCGGAAGGATGCCCTCCGATGTGCAGCGTCTCCCCAGCGGCAAGCACGAGAAAGAACAGCATCCCGACCAGCGCGTAGTGCATCACCCGCTTGTCGGTCTCGGTTTTGCAGGCGAACGCCCAGGCCAGCGCCGCGAGATTGGCGAGGCCCAGATAGACCGTGGCCTCCCAGGGATTGCCGGTCAGGCGGGCATAGATGCTCTCCCCGAGCCGAGCCAGAAAATGGCTGGGTGGAAACACGACCAGGGCAAAAAGATCGGCAACGAACGCGTTGGTGCCTGCATTGGCGGGACCACGGGCCATGATCATCGGTATCAGCCACGGCGAAAGCAAGAGAATGCTGCCGATCACGCAAAGCATCGGCGCAGCGAGCTGCCATTTTTCCGGCCATTTCCGATCCCGGCTGCATCGAAACACAAGATCGAAAGCCATGAAGAAGAACGCGTAGAACAGATAATACCAGCATGACAGCGCGCTGAGCGCCATCATCGCGCTTGCCGCGGCGAGATGGAGATAATTCCGCTCGTCGAGTGCCTTAAGATAAAACAGCACAAAGAGCGGCAGGAATTCGATCGTCGCGACATGAGCGTGGTGCATCACTTGCGCGACGTGCCAGGGGTTGAAGGCAAAGACGAAGCCGGCCAACGCCGCCCCCGCGTTGCATCCCGTGCGCTCGCCCAGGAGATGACGTGCCAGCAGGAACATCGCCGCAGCAGAGAGCGGAAAAGAAGCCAGCAATGTCAAATTTTGGAAGAGGATCAGATCGGTGAGGCTGGTGCCGAATATGTGGCCAAGCAGCATCACGGCTGCGACCTGCGGCCAGGCAAACGAATGGTAGCTGAGCGATGTGCCCTCGGGATAGCGGATCTGGTTGGTGAACAGAAAGTCGCGCCAGCCGTGGGCTGTTGCCGCGTGCCAACTGTTCCAGAAATCCTGCATATTGTCTTCTTCCGGGCCGATCAGCGCCGATGACAGGTGCCCAAGCCATGGCCAGAACAGCAGGATGGTCAGGACGACAAAGCCGCCGACAACCAACGGCATCGTTGCCGTGATGATCGGCCGGCGCGTGACCGCGCCCGCGCTTGTGTCCAGCGCAACCATCACGAGGACCGCCTCAAGCCGGACAGCGGATGCGGCCCACCGGCTCGTTCTCTGGCGGAGAATTCCCTGTCTGAAACAGCGGCGCGACTGGACGGCATGACAAATACGGGCATGCCACCCAGATAGCCTGTCGGCCATTTACAACAACTTAAGGTAAGAGAGCGCAGGCCACGCGCGCTTGGTGCTGCGCTTTGCATCGTCGACCGCCGATCGACGGTCAGCTCTTCCGCTCCGACAATCCTATCCGACGGGTATTCTGATTTCGCCCAGCCCCTCGATTCCTCCTGTCATCACCTGGCCTCGCCGCACGGGGCCGACGCCTTCCGGCGTTCCCGTCATGATGAGGTCACCGGGCTTGAGCGCCATCGACTGCGAGCAGATCGAGATGATATCAGGCACGGGCCAGATCAGCTTTGAGATGTCGGAATCCTGCTTGAGCGTGCCGTCGACGGCAAGCCAGATGCGCCCGGCGTCGGGATGGCCGACGTCCGAGACCGGTCGCAGCGGCGCGATTGGCGCCGACAGATCGAAACCCTTGCCCCAGTCCCAGGGACGGCCCTGCTCGCGGGCCTGAAGCTGGAGATCGCGACGGGTCAGGTCGATGCCGACGCCATAGCCCCAGACATGATCGAGCGCACGCTCGTTACGGATGTCCGTCCCGCCCTGCCCGATCGCGACGATCAACTCGATCTCGTAGTGGAAGTTGTTGGTCTGCGGCGGATAAGGAACCGTCGTGCCGTCGTCGACGACCGTGTCGGCGGGCTTCATGAAGAAGAACGGCGGCTCGCGGTCGGGATCGCGTCCCATCTCGCGGGCGTGCGCCGCGTAGTTGCGACCGACGCAGATGATCCGGCGCACCGGAAAGCGCGCCGGGGATTGATGGACGGCGACGGAGGCTTGCGGCGGCGCAGGCAGAACGAAGTCGGCGTGAGAGATGGCGTCAGGCATTGCCGCGGTCCTCCCGGAACAGATGCAGGGCTTCCTGAATGGGTCGGTCGGAATAGGAGAAGATCACGGCGTCGCCTCCGATCGCCTCGTGACGCACGCGATGCCAGGACGGAACCACGAAGATGTCGCGCCTGCTCCAGTCGACCACGATGTCCTCGCCTGTCCGGGACGAGATGACGCTGCGGCCCTTGCCCTCGATCGGCACGAACACGGTGGCATCCGTCGAGCGGTAGGCGGCGGTGGAAAAGCCCTTCGGCAGCAGCTGGATGAAAGTCGCCATGGTGGCCATGGCGTGATTGCCCGTGATCGGATTGGTGTAGCGCATCTTGAGGCCGTGGCAGGGATCCCAGGCGGCGGCGCGCCGCAGGCGTTCGAGCTGTTCGCGCGTGCGTGCATAGCGATAGTTGAACACCGGCGAGGTGCCGCCGCCTCCTTTGTGATCGACCGGCAGCAGGTTGTGACCATAGCGGGCGTCGCTGTCGCCGACGGGCCTCGTGATCGGCTGCTCGTCGACGTCCAGATGCTCGGCGAAGGATGCATCCAGCATCTGAATGACGGGGATGTCGAGACCATCCAGCCAGAACACCGGCTTCGAGCCGGGGTTGCCGTGATCGTGCCAGGCCCAGGGCGGGGTGATGATGAAATCGCCCTCATGCATGATGGTGCGTTCGCCGATGACCGCCGTGTAGGCGCCCTCACCCTCGAGGATGAACCGTAGCGCGGATTGCGTATGGCGGTGCGCCGGCGCAACCTCGCCCGGCATCACCAGCTGTACGCCGGCGTAGAGATCCGTCGTGATCTTCGATTGGCCGCGAAGACCGGGATTTTCGAGCACGAGAACCCGCCGCTCCGCCTCCTTCGCAGTGATGAGACTTCCGGCCTCGAGCATGTAGGCGCGGATCTCGTCGAAGCGCCAGGATGCAGGGCGGCACGCGCTTCTCGGCTCCGGCGTGACGAGATCGGCCAGCGACAGCCACAGGGCCATCAGGTTTCTCTTGTCGATCTTGTCGTAGAACGCCCGGCGCTCGGGCGTGTCGGCGGTTGGCGCCATGAGGGCTTGATGGGACATGGTCTGTCTCGCTGTTAGTGATGGAGTGTCGCCGCCGACGGCACGAGCTTGAGTGACGGCTCGCGCCGGCGCAGGGCGATCACCGCAAGGCCCGCCAGCACCGCCGGCACCGCCGCGGTCAGAACGACGGACTGCGCGTCCCATCCGAAGCCGAGCAGCACGCCGCCCGCGACCGGGCCGATGATCGAGCCGATGCGGCCGACACCCAGCGCCCAGCCCACGCCGGTGGAGCGGATCTCGGTCGGATAAAGGCCGGCGGCCAGCGCGTTCATGCCGATCTGCGCGCCGACCACGCCGAAGCCGGCGAGGAAGGTCGAGATCATCAACGTCCAGACACTGGCCGATCCGAAGGCAATCCCCCCGATGAAGAGGGCCGAAGCCAGATAGGCGCCGCCGAGCACCAGATAGGGGTCGAGCCGGTCGACGAAGCGGCCGAGGACGATCGCGCCGACGACGCCCCCGGCATTCAGCACCGCCGTCGAGAGGATCGCGATGTTGAGGGGCAGCCCGCTCGCCTTGAGCAGCGAAGGCATCCAGTTCACGAGGAAGTACATGACGAGCAGGTTCATGAAGAACGCGATCCAGAGCAGGACCGTCATCGATGCGCGGCCTTCGGCGAGGAGCTTCGTCACGGGGAAGCCAGATCCTTGGAAGCCCGATCCTTGCGAACCATGCACGACGTAGCGGCTCGCCGCGGTCGCGCGGATGCCTGGATCAAGCCTTGCGAGCAATTTCGCGATCCTGACATCTGCGACCTCGCGCGTCAGGAGATAGCGGATCGACTCGGGCAGCCAGGCGAACAGCACGATCAGGGTGAGAAGCGGAAGCACGCCGCCGACAACGAAGACCGCCTGCCAGCCGAACGCTCCGATCAGAGGCGCGCTGATCAGGCCGCCGATGGTCGAGCCCAGCGGAAAGCCGCAGAACATGATGGCGATGAGCAGCGCGCGCATCCGCTTCGGCGCGTATTCGCTGGTCAGAGCGACGATGTTGGGCATGGCGCCGCCGAGGCCAAGGCCGGTCAGGAAACGGTAGACCAAGAGCTCGTTCAGCGTGGTCGCACGCGCCGTGACGAGTGCGAACATCCCGAACAGCAGCACGGACAGCAGGATCACGCTCCTGCGGCCGAACCGGTCGGCCGCCGGGCTGAGGACGAATGCACCGACGGCAAGTCCAGCGAGGCCGGCGCCGAAGATCGGACCGAAGCCGGCCATGGCGATCCCCCATTTCTCGGCGATCACAGGTGCGACATAGGCGATCGCCTGCGTGTCGAAACCGTCGAGCAGCGCGATCCATGCGCAAAGAACCAGGATCAGAAGCTGGAGGCGTCCGAACCGCGCCTCTTCGATGACCTCGGTAACGTCTACATCTTCAGCAGCGGACATCACGAACTCCAGTCAGCGTGGGTTTGTAGGCTGTGACTTTCAGGAGACTTGAGACACGGAGGCTGCTTGTTCAGGTCACCAGCGGGGCGCTGCGCAGCTTCTGCCGGTCGATCTTGCCCGTTCCGGTCTTCGGCAGTTCGGACCGGTATTCGATCAGGCGCGGATATTTGTGGGGAAGCAGCTTCGACTTGACGTGATCCTGCAGCTCCCGCGTCAACGTCTCGCTTGCCGCATGACCGTCCCGAAGGATCACGAATGCTTTCGTGGTCATGCGGCGGTCGGGAAGCTCGAGGCCCAGGACCGCGCATTCCCGGACCGCGGGATGATCCGACAGGCAGAGCTCGATCTCGACCGGGTAGATCCACTGGCCGCTCACCTTGATGAGATCGTCGACCCGGCCGACGAAGGTGAAGAAGCCGTCGGCATCCTCGACGAGCCTGTCGCCGGTCCAGATCCATCCCGTCTCGCGCATGGTCTGCGCGGTCTTGTCGGGCCTGTTCCAGTAGCACGGCGCGTTGGAGTGACCGCGGATCCACATCACGCCTTCTTCGCCTTGCGCGACGGGCTGCCCTTCGGGCGTGGTCAGCCTGAGCTCATAGCCGGGAACGCGCTTGCCCGCGGTCCCGGTCTTCCTCCGCTCGCGCGTGTTCGACAGATAGATGTGCAGCACTTCGGTCGATCCGAGCCCTTCGACGATCTCGAGACCGAAGCGTCGCTTCCAGTCGTTGAAGATGTCCTGCGACAGCACTTCGGCGGCCGACAGGCTGAGGCGCACGCTCGACAGATCGGCAGTTTCGATGCGCGGATGATGCAGCAGCGCATTGTAGAGCGTCGGCAGGCCGAAGAAGAGCGTCGGCTTGAACCGCTCGATCAGATCCAGGACGGCGCCAGGCTCGGGCCGCCCGGCCAGCAGGATCGTGCTGGCGCCGACCGAGAACGGGAACGTGATCGAATTGCCGAAGCCGTAGGCGAAGAAGATCTTCGGCACCGAGAAGCAAATGTCGCTCTCCTCGATTCCCAGGATGTGACGGCCGAAGCTGTCGGCCGTGTACGCCATGTCGTGCTGCAGATGCACGATGCCCTTCGGCCGGCCGGTGCTGCCCGAGGAGTACATCCAGAACGCCATGTCGTCGCGAGAGGTCGGCGCAGCATCCAGCTCGCAGGGAAACTGGGCGAACCATTGGTCACCACCCAGAACCTTGACCGGGGACTCGACCGCGACCTCGCCGTTGAGCATCACCAGCGTATGCAGCTGCGTTCCTGCGACCGTCTCCCGGTCGAACAGGGCGGCATATTCGGCGTCGACGACCGCGACCGGCGCGGCCGAATCCTGCAGGTAGAAGCCGATGAGGTCCTTGGGCGACAACGTGTTGATCAGCATCGGCACGAAGCCGGCACGGACCGCGCCGAAGAATGTCGCGGGATAGGACGCCGTGTCGTTCAGCAGGAGCAGCACGCGATCACCGCGGCGAAGCCCGAGCGAGCGAAGCGCGTTGCCGCATTGGGCGGCCCTGGCACACAACTCGCCGTAGCTGGTGTTGCCGGCCGCGGTGTAGATCGCGACCTTGTCGGCGCGGCCGGCGCCGAGATTGCCGAACAGGATTTCGCTGGCGTTGTAGCGGTCTGGCATATCGAAGCCGATCTCCTGCGCGCAGGGCGCATCATCAGGCACGTGGTCCACGATCGAATTCGAGAGCGTTTGGTCGATTCCGTCCGTCATGGCAGCGCTCCTCATCATCGCTACGTGCTGGGGACCAATGAACCGGCGTCGTAACGCGCCATGAAGCGCGGCGACATCGCGCGGAGCTGGCTGTCGTCGATCCGGCCGGAACGGGTGATGTAGCTGTAGCCGAAATCCAGCGGAGCCAGCTTCATGTGTTCGGCAAAGCGCTGGTACCAGGCCGCGCTGGTCCTTGCGGCCTTGACCAGCTTCTCCACCACCGGGCGGCGCGTGGTTTCGTAATGCTCCAGCGCATGGCGGAGATTGCGCGGTTCGCCGTCCAGCGCGTTGACGAGGGCGATGACGTCCTCGAGGGCGAGGCGCGTGCCCGATCCGATCGAGAAATGCGCAGTGTGGAGCGCGTCGCCGACGAGCACCATGTTGCGGTGTGACCAGCGGTCGTTCCACAGCCAGGGAAAATTGCGCCAGACCGACTTGTTGCCGACGAGAGGATGCCCTTCGAGCGTGTCGGCGAACACCTTTTGGCAAAGCGCCCTGCTCTCTTCCTCGGTCTTCTCGGCAAAGCCGCCGCGGAGCCAGGTTGCACGATCGCACTCCACGATGAAGGTGCTCATCGTCGGCGAATAGCGATAGTGATGGGCGTTGAAACAGCCGAACTCGGTTTCGACGAAAGTCTGGGTCAGCGTTTCGAAGCGCTTGGTGGTGCCGTACCAGGCGAACTTGTTGTCGTCATAGGAAAGCGACGTGTTGAAGTCGCCTTCGTAGCTGCGTCGCACCAGCGAGTTGACGCCATCGGCGGCGACGATCAGATCGTATCCCGCGAGTTCGTCGACGGAACGCACGAGCTTGCCGAAGTGCAGATTTGCGCCGGCGGACCGCGCGCGCTCGGTCAATTGCGTGATGAAATCGAGCCGCCCGACCGCGGAGAAACCGACACCGTCGAGCACGACGCGCTCGCCGCGATGGACGAGCGTGATGTCGCGCCACGTCTCCATGCGGGCCGAAACGGCCTCGGCCGTCTCAGGATCATCGGCGCGAAGGAAGTCGAGCGCCTTGTCGGAAAAGACGACGCCAAATCCCCAGGTGGCGCCTTCCGGATTCTGCTCGAAGACATCGACATGGTCCTCGGGATGCCGACGCTTCCAGAGGGCAGCGAAATACAGGCCCGCAGGCCCTCCTCCCATCACCGCAATGCGACTGAGCGGCATGACTTCCCTTCCCTGTGTTTGCGTTTGTCTGCCCGCTTTTGTTTGCGTATTATGCAATAGATTTCCTTTTGTGCAATATGTTTCTTCCGCCATGAGGAATCATTTTTCTTATGAGGAATAGACGCGACGCATTAGGCTCCGCGCCGACGTGCTTGCCGGGAGGGTTCTTGGATGTTCGAGACAGCTTTCACGATCGAATGGGGCGATTGCGACGAAGCCGGAATCGTCTTTTATCCCAACTACTTCTACTGGTTTGACTGCACCTGGCAGCGCTGGCTGCGCAGCCATGGATTGAGTCAGCGGGAGCTCAAGCGGCGCTTTGGCAGCGTCACACCGCTGGTCAAGGTCGGGGCCCAGTTCATGGGACCAGCCCGCTACGACGATGAACTGACGATCCGGGCAGAGGTGGCCGAGTGGCAAGAGCGGCGGTTTCGAATCGACTACAAGCTGTCGGTCAGAAACGTGCAGATTGCGAGCGGCTTCGAACAGCGCGCCTGGGCCGCTGTCACTGATATGGGCGAGCTCCGCGGTGCAAGCGTGCCGCAGGAGTTCAAGGACATGTTGAGATGAAACGGACGCGGGCGAAAGAGACTGACGACGAGAGCGGCGGGACGGCCCCCGGCGGTATCCAGGCTCTCGACGCCGCACTTTCGGTCCTGCGAGTCCTCAGGTCCTTCGATGGGCCGGCGACGCTATCGGATATCGCAAGGGAAGCCGGCATGCCGCCGAGCAAGGTGCATCGCTATCTGGCGAGCTTCATTCATGCCGGCCTTGCCGTGCAGAAGGAGCGGTCCGGCCGTTATGACCTCGGCCGCGAAGCCGCCGAACTGGGGGTCGCGGCCATCAGCCGGAACAATTTCGTTGTCCGCGCCTCCGATGAACTCGAGGAATTGGCCGCGACGACAGGGCATGCCGCGCTGCTCGCTGTCTGGAGTCACAACGGCCCGACCGTGGTCAGACTGGAGCGAGGCCCTCATCTGACGACCACGTCGATTGGTCTGGGCAGCACGTTTCCGTTGCTCGATTCCGCGACCGGACGCGTCTTCCTCTCTTATCTGCCGCCCCCGCAACTGGCCGTGCGGCTGCAAAGCGAACTCGAACGTGCCGCTTCGGTCGGCGTCAGCTGGCCGGATCTCAATCCCGACATGGCAAGTGTCGAGGCCGTGGCGATGAAGATCCGGCGCGAACGCATTGCCTATGTCGACGGACGCTACATTCCGGGCCTGGTCGCGATCTCGTCCGCGATCACGAACTGGCAAGGCGAGATCGAAGTGGCCGTGACCTTGTTCGGCACGCACAGGGGCTTGCTGCAGCCGGACAGTCCCGCCCGCGGCGCCCTGATCGATTTTGCCGCCCGTCATTCGATCGTTCCACCGGCCCAACTCGGGCATTCGCGCGGCGTGCCAGGCGATCGATGACGCGCATTGCGAATAATGAAACGACGTTCTATAAATTTTCCGACCAATTGGAGAACCATTCATGCCCGTCGGATTCAGAATTTTGAAGCGCACCAGGAAGGTCGGCACTGAGGTCGTCGCGCGTTTCGCGCAGCTACCGGTCGCCAATGTCAGCGACAGCATGTCGCGCCTGACGGCCGGCGGTGCGCGGCTTCGTCCGATGCACAGGAGCGGCGGGCTCGCGGGTCCCGCGCTGACGGTCAAGACGGCGCCCGGCGACAATCTCATGGTGCACAAGGCGATCGCGCTGGCCGAGGCCGGCGACGTCATCGTCGTCGATGCCGGCGGGGACCTCACCAATGCCATTACCGGCGAGATGATGTTGATGCAGATGGTCAAGCGCGGTGTGGCCGGCCTCGTCATCAACGGCGCGATCCGCGATGCCGGCTTCATCCGCGGCCAGACATTTCCGATTTTCGCGGCCGGCGTGACGCATCGCGGCCCCTACAAGAACGGCCCCGGCGAAATCAACGTTGCGATCGCGATCGACGGCATGGTGATCGAGCCCGGCGACCTCATCATCGGCGACGATGACGGCCTGCTCTGCGTGCCGTTCGATCAGACCGAAGCGGTGTTCAAGGCGGCCACGGCGAAATTCGAGGCCGAGCAGAAGCAGATGGCCAATATCGAGGCCGGCACCCACGACGCCTCCTGGGTGGACAAGCAATTGCGCGAGCTGAAGTGCGAAGGCATCGACTGAGATGCTTTCGCTTCAGCGGCTGGATTAGAAGCCGAACAGCTCGGCGGGATTGTCGACCAGGATGCGCCGGCGCGTCTTTTCGTCCGGGGCCCAGTCGGCGAGAAGATCGAGCAACAAAGAATCGTCAGGCTTGGTGCCGCGCTGGGTCGGATGCGGCCAGTCCGTGCCCCACAGGATGCGCTCCGGCGCGGCCTGCACGTAGGCACGCGCCACCTCGCTGGAATCGGCATAGGGCGGACCGAGCTTGCTGTCTTCGTAGGGCTCGGTGACCTTCACCCAGGTGCGGCCCTCATCGAGCATGCGGCGGACAGCGGCGAACGCCGGATGCTTGAGGCCATCGGGCTGGGGAATACGCCCGAGATGGTCGATCACCACCTTGGTGGGGAGCGACCGGATGACTTTCTCATGCGTGACGATCTGATCGCCGGTCATCAGGATCTGCACGTGCCAGCCCAGCGGGGCGACTCGTCTGGCAAGCGCGGCAAGCATCTGCGGC
The DNA here is from genome assembly GCF_001440035.1 of Bradyrhizobium manausense. Taxonomy (GTDB): domain Bacteria; phylum Pseudomonadota; class Alphaproteobacteria; order Rhizobiales; family Xanthobacteraceae; genus Bradyrhizobium; species Bradyrhizobium manausense. Next base: position 162,616 of record NZ_LJYG01000062.1, read on the forward strand.
GTTGTCGTGCCCCAGCTCTGCGGAGAGACGAAATTGACGCGGATGGCGCGGACGCCGGCCTCGGCCAGCGCGCGCAGCTCTGCTTCCTCGACATCGGTATGGACGACGGCAACGCCGCGTGACGATGAGCCGAGCTGGCCCAGCGCGTCCGCGAGACACCGGTTGTCGACCCCGTAGGTCGACGGCTGCACCACCACACTCCTGGTGGTGCCGAGCCGGCGCCGGAGATTTCGATAATCGGCGACGGTCGCACCTGACGGAAAGCCCTGGTGCCAATGCGGCGAAACGGGAAACCGTCCGTCGTAGATATGGTGATGGCAATCGCACGCATCCGCAGGCGCGTTCAAGCGCGGCGGCGCCGACCCCGTGCTGTTGGGCACCGCCTGCTCGACCCCGCCGGCCCAGGCGCCCGTGCTCACAGCCAGCATGCTTGCAAGAACGCCGCGCCGGGTGATGGCGTGCTGGGATGACTTGCCGGGCTCGCTCATGATTTCACCGCCACCATGTCGGCCGCGCGCGCGACCTTGCGGCCGAGCACGAGGACCAAGGTCGCCGCCACGGCGCACAGCAGCGCAAGCGGCAGCATCCCGAGCACGAAGCTGCCCGTCCGCTCCTTGACGACGCCAACGACGTTCACCATCAGGCCGCCGCCGATCAGATTGGAGATCGCGTTGATGCCGGCGAGGCCGGCCGCGAGCGTGCCGGTCGAAAGCCAGCTCGCCGACAGCGCCCAGAACGGCCCCTTGAAGGCATAGGCGCCGACCAGGCGGAACGTCACCATGACGATGGTCGGCGCGACTGCCGTTCCGGTCAGGCTCAATGCCGTGAAGCCGCCGGCGGCGAACAGTAGCGGAATGGCCGTGTGCCAGCGCCGTTCGGCGGTGCTGTCCGAATGCCGTCCCCACAGCACCATGAGCACGGTCGCGATGCCGTAGGGGATCGCATTGACGAAGCCGGTTTGCAGATTCGACAGGCCGAACGATTTCAGCAGCTGCGGTTGCCAGACCGACAGCACGCTGCCGGTGGCGGACGCGCCGGAGCAGACCAGCGCCATGACCAGGAAATATTTATTGGTCGCAAGCTGCCAGAGCGAGAGATGACCGACCGGCTTGCGCGCGGCTGCATCCACCGCCATGCGGGCCGTCAACCAATCGCGCTGCTCATTGGTCAGCCAGGCCGCGCCTTCGGGCCTGTCGGTCAGGACGAACAGGCAGGCGAGCCCGAGCAAAACGGTCGGCACCCCCTCCAGGATGAACAGCCACTGCCAGCCGCGCAAGCCAAGCACGCCGTCAAGCTCGAGCAGGCCGACGGATAGCGGCGAGCCCAGGAAGGTCGCGAGCGGGATCGAGACCGTGAAGGTCGCCAGGATGCGCGCGCGATATTCGGATGGCAGCCAGTAGGTCAGATAAAGGATCGCGCCGGGAAAGAAGCCGGCCTCCGCCGCGCCCAGGATGAAGCGCATCGCGTACAGCGAATACGGCCCCACGACGAGCGCCATGCACGCCGTCACCAGGCCCCAGGTGATCATGATCCGGGCGATCCAGCGCCGCGCGCCGACTTTCTGCAGCGCCAGGTTGCTGGGGACTTCCACCAGGAAATAGGAGACGAAGAACAGGCTGGCGCCAAAGCCGAACATCGCCGGCGTGAGGCCGAGATCCTTGTTCATCTGCAACGCCGCAAAGCCGACATTGACGCGATCGAGCAGTGCGAAGAAGTAGCAGACCATCAGGAACGGCACGAGGCGCAGGATCACCCTGCGCATCGTCGCCTTCTCTATCGGATCGATGTCCGTTCGAGCAGCCGTCACGTTTCTCTCCCTTTTTGCTTTTTGTTGTTGGTTTATTCGGCTGCTTTTGCGCTGGCCTGCATCCTGGTCGCGATCGCATCGATGGCGATCCTGTAATTCTCGGGAACGACGCCCCTGAAATGCTCCTTCAGGCCGAGGCTGTCCTTCCAGCGCAGCCGCGCCGCGGTCGCGCGCGCCATCAACGGCTCGATGCCGGCATCTTCGACCGCCTCGGCCGCCATCTCGACCTCTTCGGTACGTCGCTTGGCATGGATGACGCCTGACGGCGTCAGGCTCTCGACCGTGTCCATGAACGGACGCGTCAGCGTCTTCGAGGCCGAGGCCAGTACCGTCTCATCGAGGCCGTAGGATCGGGCCGCCAGCAGCGTCTCGTCGATCAGCGCCTCGATGCCCTTGATCAGGACGGAGCGCAGGATCTTGATGCCGGAGGCCGTGCCGAGTTTCTCGCCGACGAATTCGATGCTCATGCCCCAGGGCACCAGCAGGTCGACCACGCGCTGCCCCGCAGGACCGCTCGACATCATGTGCATCGCATAGCCGTGCTTGGGCGTGCCCATGATGGAGCCGTCACCGAGCGTGGCGCCGGTGCCGGCGAG
>NZ_LJYG01000062.1:165067-210395 GCF_001440035.1 Bradyrhizobium manausense
GGCCGAGGCGAAGTCGAGGAAGGTGTGGCGGCCGTCGAGAACAGGCGCGAAGGCATCAGCGCTTTCGAGCGACCTCGAGCCCGGCGTGACGCTGAAGATCAGCTCCGCCGCATCGGCCAATTCCCGATTGGACCTGACCAGTGTCACGCCCGCGGCCCTGGATCAGATCGGCATACGGACCGTCGAAGGCATATTTGTCGTAGCAGAAGATCTGCTGCAGGCCGGCCTCGCGCAGCCCTTTGCCCAGCGTGCTGCCGATCTCGCCATAACCGACCAGACCGAGACGGAACTGCTTTCGTTCGCTCATTTTCAAATTCCTTTCGAGAGGGATGCGATGCGGCCGGTGCGGCCGTCAGCCGTTCCGGCCTGTCGCTGCAGACTGGCGCCAACCGGACGGATCAGGATGGCGGCAAGGCCGAGAAACGCGGCCACCGAGATCAGGGCCCAGGAGAAGCTGCCGGTCGACTGCTTGATCACGCCGATGAGATAAGGACCGACGAAGCCGCCGAGATTGCCGATCGAGACGATGATCGCGAGGCCGCCGGCGGCGGCGCTGCCGGTGAGGAAGCTCGACGGGATCGGCCAGAACGTCGACTGGTAGCACATGATGCCGATCACGGCGCCGCAGAGCGCGACGATCGAAACCGGCGCGGAGGACGTCGCGTAGCCGCAGACGATCAGCGAGGCCGCGCCGACGAGCAGCCCTGATGCCACGAACCAGCTGCGCTCGCCGCCTTTGTCCGACAGTCGCGCCCACAGCATCATGGTGATGGCGCCGCAGATATAGGGAATGGCGGCGATGAAGCCGACGGCGACGACGCCGAAGCCGAGCCCCTTGATGATCTGCGGCATCCACAGCCCGAGACCGACCGAGCCGATGATGGCGCAGAAATTGACGGCCGCGCAGGCGAGGACGCGCCAATTGATGAAGGCGTCCCTGAGTCGCGAGGGATGTTTTGTGGCAATGGCCTCGCGCTCTGCTGCCAGCACCTCGGCGAGCCAACGCCGCTCGTCAGGGCTCAACCACTTGGCCTGCTCTGGCTTGTCCGTGAGCGTGAAGAAGCACACGATTCCCAGGAGGGTCGCCGGCAGGCCCTCGAGGATCAAAAGCCACTGCCAGCCATGCAGGCCACCGAGGCCATCGAGGGTGAGCAGCGAGCTCGAGATCGGCGCGCCGATGATGTTCGCGATCGGGATGCCGAGCAGAAATGCCGCCGTCGCCGTGCCGCGGATGCGCGCCGGAAACCAATAGGTGAAATAGAGGAACACGCCGGGCGTGAAGCCGGCCTCGCCAAGGCCGAGCAGGAAGCGCATCACGCCGAAGCTGACGGGGCCGACCACGAACGCCGTTGCCGCCGAGATCAGGCCCCAGGTGATCAGGATGCGGGCGATCCATTTGCGGGCGCCGACGGCCTGCAAGGCCAGGTTGCTCGGCACTTCCGCCAGGAAATAGCCGAAGAAGAACAGTCCGGCGCTCCAGCCGAATGCGGACGGCGAGATGCCGAGGTCGCCGTTCATCGTCAGGCTGGCGATGCCGACATTGACCCGGTCGAGATAGGCGACGATGTAGCAGAGCAGCAGAAAGGGCACGATCCGCCACAGCACCTTCGCGAGGATCTTCTCCTCCTCGGCTGTGAAGCCCTGTTGGACTGAAGCGGCAGCGACGTTTGCCATGGGTTCCCTCCCGGGGCGCCGGTGTTGTCCCGGCCATGGCAAGCGCCTTAGCAAAAACAGAACGCCGTTGCAATTTTTTTTGCAACGGCGTTTCATTTTGTGAAAAGCCAAAGCGGCGCCCGTGTCCGCCGGACGAGGGTGTGCCCAGGAGAAAGTGAAGCGGTGGCCGTTGGTTACGGCGGCGGTTCCCGCCGTCAATCGGCGTGCGAGAACATCGCCAGGCCCGGCGTCTCGAGCTCGGCACGCACGATCGTTCCAGTACGGCTCTCGGTGATGAAGAGGCTCTTTCGCTCTGGGCCGCCAAAGGCAAGATTGGTCGTCCCGACGCCCGCGCAGGAGACGATGCGGTCGAGCGGTTCGGCCAGCGGCGACAACCGCCAGACCGAGCCGAAGCCGGTGTGGCAGACCAGAAGGTTGCCGCCGTCATCCAGCGCCAGTCCATCGGGACCACCCGGGCCGCCGTGCAGATGCGAGAAGATGCCGACCTTGGTGGTCAGGCCGCTCGCCGGCAGCGGCACGCGCCAGATCTGGTTGGCGCGCGTCACCGCGACCAGCAGAAAGCTTTCCTCGGGATCGACGACGATGCCGTTCGGGCTCGGGATCGTGTTGATGAGGCAGGTGAGCCGGCCATCCGGCGTGAGCTTCCAGACCCGGCCCGTCGGATCATGCATGCCGGTCTGGCCCTGGTCGGTGAAATAGAGATTGCCTGAGGATGCGAAGACGAGATCGTTCACGCCCTTGAAGCTCTCGCTCGCCGCCGTCTCCAGGAACGGCGTGACGTTGCCGCTGGCGGGATCGAGCAGCATGATCCCGCGCTTGTAATCGGTGATGAACACGCGGCCGTCGCGGTGGATCTTCAGGCCGTTCGGCCAGCCATCATATTCGGACACCAGCTCCCACCCCCCGTCAGCGCTGACGCGAAAGATGCGGCCATGGGGAATGTCGGTGACGTAGAGCCGCCCCTGCCGATCGAAGGACGGCCCTTCGAGGAAGGAGTCGATCTCGCGTCCGCCCTGATTGGCATCGGCCCAGGCGGTGCGGCGCGGTTTGCGAAGATGATCCGGCAGTCGCGTGAAGATGCTGGTCTCGATCCGGCGCGGCGGGCTGAAGAATGTCATGGGCTGGCCTTTGTGACGCGCTTGGCAGAACATAGAGTTCGACAGGATTGTCGCCCGCCGAAGCCAACGTCGCAAGCTGAAACGAAACTGCGTTTCGTTTTAAGCCGAACNNNTCGCCGGCGTCCGCTTTTCGCCGTGCCGGAGGACGGCGTTCCGCCGCAGGCCAGGGTCAGCTTGGTTGCGGCCTCGACCAGCGCCGGCTTGATCTGCTCCGCCCGCGCTGTCGTGAGCCGGCTGACCGGCCCCGAGACCGCCAGCGCCCCGACCAGGGAATCGCCGATACCGAAGACGGGCATGGCAAGAGCGGCCGCATGGGGATCCGTCACGCCGGAGGTGAACAGCGGCAACTCATCGTCCGGCCCGGGCGGCCCGGCCTCATATCGTCGCAGCGTTTGCGCGATGGCAGACTTGTCCATCGGGCGCGTATCGCCCGGCTGCACGGTCATCCGGATACGATTGCTGCTCTCCACCCGGAACAGACATAGCCTCTCCTCGCCATTGCGGACATAGAAGGACGTGGTCTCGCCGGTTTTTGCCGCGAGCTGCTCGAGCACGGGCATGACGTGGTCGGCCAGACGAAACGCCTGCTGATAGGCCGTGCCGAGGCGCAAGGTCTCCGCATCGAGCCGGTACGAGCCGTCAGGCAGGCGCGCGAGCAGCCGGTATTGCTGCAGCGACAAGGCCAGCCGCAGGATCGTGCTCTTGACGAGGCCGGTGCGCTCCGCGAGCTCGGCCAGGCTCAGGGCGCCGTCTCCGCGGCGGAACGCGGTCAATACCGCGAGTGCCCGTTCGGCCGCCGATACGCCCTTGAGTGCGGGCGGCTTCTTCACGGTCTGCTTTGCCATCTCACCCCTCGTCCTCGTCCCGTCCTAAGGCATTCCGACCACGAGGAGAAGGGGCTACGCCATCGTGCCCCCTGGCGTTGAGCTCCGCTCCGAGCGAATGTCGCACACGCCCTGGCTGACGGCGCGAGCACGGCCTTGGTGGTTGCGCGAAAGCAGGTGAAGTCGCTCGGCTCAAACAGGGCGTCGTGCCGCTGGAAGATGAACAGATATTCACGCACCGCGTGCTCGCGCGGGACATTATTGCCTATTGTTCCCGAATTCGCTCTTGAGGCTTGCATTGATCAATCGTGGCTCAAGACGTTCAAGCACCCTCGATTGAAGCCTCCTAGAATCGCACCTTAGCTGTTTGCTTTGTTGTCTCTGGGGCATTTGATGTATTTCACACTGATCAAGCCGGAGGTCGCAACCGCGTCGATGCAGAGCAATCTGTCCTTGCTCGAGGCTCTCGCCGGCGTTGCCCGGACGCAATTCACGACGCTATTGGACCAACTCGCCGATTTGCAAAGCCAATCCGTGGCGGCCTCCGCTATCGAGCGCGACGGCCATGGCGGCCTCATCGGTGCCAGGCGGGATATGATTGCCATCATCAAGGTGATGCAGCGAATGGCGGACGAGCTGTTGCAGGAGTCGAAACAGTCGTGGGAGTCGGTCGGATATACTTCCGGCAACGTCCACAAGATCGCCTTTGGGCGGCGGCGACTGCTCGGCGGGCGAACGCCGAACGATCTCCATGCGGCCGCCGTCGAAGAAAAGCTTCGGCGAACGCCCCGGCTGATGATTTCGCTGCTGGAGGTGGCCACGATTTTGGAAGAGGCATTTGCTGACCTGAGACCGGTCAAGAAAGAGCGCATAGGCGGCAACAGCGAGGGCTGCTCGGTCGACGTTGCCCCGGTCCAGTAGTTTCTATCGTCGACGGCTCAAATCCGGCCTTTCGTTGCGGCCCGTGTCACCCGGGATCGGTTCTCCACGAGACGACGACGGGAATAAGATACCTTCGTGCAACTTGACTGCGAACCAACGCCAATCCGAGATAAAGCGATCCGGCACATCAAGACCCGCAATGGCGCGGGCAAAGGGAGTATACGCCGACGGCAATGACTGGGGGTCGTTGCCGGCGGAGCGTCGAACGTAGAGCATGGACGATTGCGGACTCTATGGCGAGCGGCTCGCCACATTATTCCCGATGATCCGGCAGCCCAGCACGGGCCTCGTCAAGTCGCTCCAGAAGGGAACGTTCGCCGCGGTGCGGATGACCCATTTCGGGCCGTCCAGCGATCCAACCTTGCCGTCACCGCCCGATGCAGCGTTCGCGCTGTGTCTGCGATTGCGACGTCAAAGGGCCGAGGCATGGGTTGATGGACGCCATGCCCGCAAGGGCGCCGCGAAGGACGAGACGAGCATCTACGATCTGCGATGCGAGACGATCGTTCGCTTCCAGGATCCGTTCGATTTTCTTTATCTGTATCTGCCGCACAGCGCGTTGAGTGGTCTTGCGAGCGAGCTTGAGGCTGCGCACGTTCAGTTCGACATTGCGGCGGGTACGAACATCCGCGATCCTGTCGTGGCGCATCTCGGCAAGTGCCTGTTGCCCGCGCTTGAGCGGCCGCACGAGGCCAACGAGCTGTTCGTTGGCTCTGTTGCGATGGCGCTCAACACGCATTTCCTCCACACCTACACCAGCATTCTTCCCGTCGATCGCCTGCAACGCAGCGGATTGACACCCTGGCAGCTTCGCATCGCAAAGGACCTGATACGCGCTCATCTCGACGGGGAGGTTTCCCTGGCAGACATTGCGACCGAATGCGGCTTGTCGACGGCCCATTTTGCCCGGGCCTTCAAGATCAGCACCGGCACTCCGCCGCATCGCTGGTTGATGGATCAGCGCATCGAGGAAAGCAAGCGCCTGCTCGTCGGCTCCTCGTTGCCGCTCATAGACATTGCGATCAAATGCGGCTTCGCCGATCAAAGCCACTTCACGAGAGCTTTCTCGGCGAGGGTGGGGACCACTCCCGGTCGCTGGCGGATGATCAGAAAGAGCTGACCTCCGCCGCTTCGCACTTCTCTGGATCATGCGCCAGCCGGCGCTTGGCTAACAAGAATGGTTACTCAATCGTTGACGCTCTGCGGTTCGTTAACGACGCAGGGCGAATTGGCTTCTGCCGAGGACCATGTTTGATAAATTGCGGATAGAAGCACGGAAAGGTGCAAATCCAGGCCGATCCGCTGAGGCCGCCTCCCTCGAACAGCTGATTCAGACGCAAGCTGCTCTTGGACGTGACCGGCCCGTTCACCGGCAAGGAGAGATGAGATGCAGGTCAGATCCGCGCTTCAGATCAATTTGCATCCGCTGGACGTGCGCCATGCGGTCCACACACTTCCGCATCAGCTCGAGGTGTGGGGCGATCAGGTCGATCGTATCGTCTTCACCGTCGACACCAGGCAGAGCAAGAGCGGCCGCTATGCCGGCAGCGCCAACGAGGAGAGCCGCCGGCGCCTGTTCGCATTGCTGGAGGCCATCGCGCGGAAGTCGCCGAAGGCGGAGATTGCCGAGGTCGACTATTCGCCGGCGGCGCTCGCGGCCGTGCGGCAGCGCTATTTCTCCACGTCCGGCGCCTATCCGGAAAAGGCCTTCGATGGCGGGCCGTTCCATGCCTATTTCTACGGTCTGTCGAAGGCGAACGCGGACTATGTGGTGCATATGGACAGCGACATGCTGTTCGGCGGCGGCAGCCAGGTCTGGCTGGAGGAAGCGATCGGCTGGCTGACGGCAACGCCGGATGCACTGTTCGCCGGACCGCTTCCCGGTCCGCCCCGCACTGACGGCACGCTCGGCGATCTGCATGGCGGGTTCCCCGGACTGACCGGGATCCAGCCGCCCGAGCGGCTCGCCGCCGCCTACCCGGCCTACCGTTTTCGCACCGTGAGCACGCGGATCTTCGTGCTTGATCAGAACAAGTTCGATGCGTCGGTCGGGGCGCTGGAGCTGGTGCGTCCGAATCTCAAGCGCCGGATCCGGGCAAGACTGTTTCACCAGTCGCCGCTGACGATGCCGGCCGAGGAGATCATCTCCGCGGCGATGATGCGCAACGGGCTTTCCCGCATCGACTTTCTCGGTTCGGGCGCCGGGCTCTACTCGCTGCATCCGCCGTATCGCACGGAGGCTTTCTATCGGGAATTGCCACAGTTGATCGCACGTATCGTGGCCGGTGCGATCCCGGATGCCCAGCGCGGCGACTATGATGTCAATTCGAGCATGTTCGACTGGACGGAGGCGCTGCGGCAGAAGACCGTAAGCCGCCGTCTCGCCCGCGCCGCGCGCGCGCTGATGTCGAGCTGAGCACGCCGCCGAGACCGGTTCGTCTATGATCCAAGCGCCGTGATCATTCGCCGCAGCAGCTCGGCGCGTCGTGGAAGCGCGGAGACCACGACATATTCGTTCGGCGAGTGCCACTCATTGCCGATCGCACCGAGACCATCCAGGGTCGGGGTGCCAACGGCCGAGGTGAAATTGCCGTCGCTGCCACCGCCGCTCGAGGTTTCGACGAGGTCGATATCCTGCTCCCGCGCGATGGATTTCGCGAGCGAGAACAGCTCCAATCCACCTGCAGTCCGTTCGAGGCACGGCTTTTCAATTTCCCCACTGGCCGTGACCGTGACGTCGCTGCCGATCGGCCCGGTGGACAAGATCGTCTCATCAACCAATCGGCCAGCCTCGGCGGAGGAGAAGCGGACATCGATGGTGCAGAAGGCGCGGCCCGCGACGACATTCCGCGCCGTGCCGCCACCGACTTCCCCGACATTGACCGTCGTTCCCGTCGAATAGTCGGTCAATTTGTCAAGCTGCACGACCTGGCGAGCAAGCTCGGAGATGGCGCTGCGGCCGCTCGCGTGAGCCGAGCCAGCATGCGCTTCCCGGCCCTCGACGTCGAGACGGTATTTCGCACGGCCCCTGCGGAAGGTGATGACCTCGTCCTTGCGGGCCGGCTCGGCGATCAGCGCGTAGCGGGATTCCCGCGCCAGCCGCTCGATGATGCGGCGCGAGGTCGGAGAACCGATCTCCTCGTCCGAGGTGTAGAGAAGCGTCAGCGGAAGGTGCGGCTGATGGACCAGACCGGCAATATGCTGAGCGGCTTTGAAGGCCAGAAAGCCGCCCGCCTTCATGTCTGCGATGCCCGGACCATGAAAGCGGTCGCCATCGCGGCGCATGGCGACCGACCCCGGCGGGCATACCGTATCGAGATGCGAAACGGAGAGGATGCCCGGCCCGCGCCCCCACGGCAGCCGGACCAGCAGATGGTCGCCCATTCCATCGGTCCCCGGAATTCGCTCCAGGCTGGCGCCGAGTTGTACAAAGTCTGTGGCAACGACGTCGAGCAGCCGCGCCATGTTGTCGACGTCACCGGTTGGCGTTTCGATCTCGACCCAGCGACGCAGGCCGGCGAGAAGCGATTCCGCTTCGGTTGACTGTGTCTGGTTCGGCATCATGCTCCCGCAAAATAATTGCAACGCCCCGCATCAATATTCGCGAGGAGTCAGCTCAGGCTGCCCTCATAGTCCTGCCAGATCGAAGCGGACAGGCGAAGATGGGTGTCCGCGGGATAGGTCGCGGACCAGTAATCCGCGCATTCCGCTCCCGTAGCATTCCATAGGCCAGGAAAATTCGCGATGTATGCAAGCACCTCTTCGAGCGCCTCGGCGTGGTGTCCCCAGCCGCTCCCTTTCGGATGCAGCGTCAGCGAGAAGTACCGACCGCGTCGATACTGGGCCTCGAACTCGCGAAGCCAATTTCGCTTCAGCGCATTGACCCGATCAAGGCCTGTGCCTTCGGTCGGAAACATCAGGAAAAACTGATCGTCACAGCTGTAATGGTATGGAAGCGTCAAGAAAGCCTTGCGCTGCACGAAGTCCGCGACCCAATAGTGCGGAGCATCGTCCGCGAGCCCGTTGCCCATATAGCCGTAACCGGCATCGAGCAGCAGGCCTATCGTCGCACAGCTCACGCTGCCGACGGCGAACGCGTCCTGCTGCCGGGGCAGGGAAAACCATCCCTTCGGCCGGCGTCCGACAATCCGCTCCAGCGTCGATGTCGTCAGCGCGATCCGTTCTCTCTCCTCCTCCACGCTCAACGCGCTGACATCCTCGTGCTTCCATCCTCCGGCGGCGATCTCGTGCCCGTCGTCGCGGATGGACTTGATGCGGTCGGGATGGATCTCCGCCATCACGGCGGGGACGACGAAGGTCGCGCGCAGACCATATCGCCGCAGCAGCCGCATGATGTTCTGCAGCCCGACCGTGATACCGAACAGCGAGGTCGGATGCGTGATATCGGGCGCGGTAATCCCTGAAGGTGTCGAGGCAGGACTGAGATCGACGACCACGCTGAAGCAACAACGCTTGCCGTCCGGCCAGCGGACTTCCGAATCCTTCATCCCGATTTCGTCCGATATCGTGTAGTTCTGCTTCCAGGGCATTGAGCTGGTCCTGACGGGCTGTCGTCGATTTTCAGGCGGGATGCCGGGCGAGCACGTGCCGCGCCAGATCCTCGCAGGTCGGGAACCACACGCCTGGAAGCTTCTTCATCTCGACGATCAGGCGCTCCAGCATATCGACTCTGGAGGCACGGCCGGACACGAAGGGGTGCAGCATGAAGTTGAGATAACCGCCTAGCCTGTACTGGTGCCAGAAGGCACTTCGCCACATCTCGAACACTTCATCCGGATCGAGCAGCCTTTGCGCGGCGGTCTTGCTGCCAGCCCAATTCGCGCTGAAATACATCGCGTCATCGATAGCAAAGTGCACCGGCAGCTGCACCATCCTGTTCATCCCGTTCTCGTCGTCCTGATAGAGCGGTGTGTAGGTGCAGGAGGTCGAGGAATTGTAGATGAAGCCCTGCCGCCGCAGCAGCGCGGGGCTGTGTTCGCTGCGGGTTCCAACGGGACGGCGACCGGCGACGCGTTCAAGCGCGGCGATGGTCTTGAGCAGATGGTCCTCCTCGAGCGCCTTGTCCTTGGGAACGTGATGCTCCCACATGTGATCGGCGATTTCATGCCCGGCTCTGGCCGCGCGGCGCAGGGCTTCCGGATAGAGCTCGCAAATGCGCCCCGGCGTGAAGATCGTGACCTTGATGTCGTGAGCTTCGTACATTTCCAGCAGGCGCCAAATCCCGATGCGGCCGCCGAACTCCCCTTTCGCGAGTTGCATCGGCGGCTCATTCGCAAGCCGGCGGGCCAGCATGGCATCGAAATCCAGCGTGAAGTTCACCGCCATCCGCACGCCGGGCGGAAGCACGAAGTCCGGAATCGGAAAATGCCGCGCCTCATAGGCAAGCGCCACGGCCTTCAACTGTTCGACCTCATCGGCGAGCGCGGCGCTGGTCATCGGTTGCTCCCGGAGACTTTGGCAGGGCGAAGATTCATGCCAACGGCTGCTTCAGCGATTTTGAGACCGGCAAGCACGGAATTGACGACGGGTACGCCGACGCGATCCTGCAGACGTTCCGTCAGCTGCGGCGTGAACCCCATCCCCATGCAGCCCATGACCAGAATGTCTGCGCCATCGTCGACACAGGCGCGTGCTGCTGCCAAAATTCCATTGAAGGCTTCATCCGGTCTGCGGACGAGATCGAGCACCGAACAGCCGACCATGCGTTCGGAGACGAAGACGTCGGCGACCCCAAGAGAACGAAGGCGCGCGAGCAGCCCTTTGGGCGTGGGATCGGACGACAGCACCGAGAAGCGTTCGCCGAATTGGGCCGCCAGGTGCATCGCGCTGCCGCCCGGCCCGATGACGGGAATATCGGTGAGGTCGCGAATGGCGGCAACACCGGGGTCGCTGAAGCAGCCGATGATGACGGCGTCGTAGCTCTCCGCGATCCATTTCGGAACAGCAAGGAGAAGCTCGGGCACGACCCGGGCCGCGTCGGCGTTGGACTCGACGGCCGACGGCCCATCGGCGAGCGGCCAGACGTCGATGACGACATCGGACGCGGCGGCCTCCGACAAATATGCGCGGCGCCGCTCGATCTCCTCGACCCCGAGGGTACGGTGCATGGGACTGGTCAACTGATAGAGAATCCTGGGCTTCATGTCACCGTTGCTCCCGGGCAAGACGCAGGACGACGACCGCCGGATTGCGTCGTACCTTCCTGCTACTCGCGGCGAACATTCCAGAACACCGGGAAGCTGAAAGGGATCATGCCCTTGAGATCCGAACGGTAGGCCGGAGGTGTCGCAAATTGTCCGGCGAGAACGTAGTTGACGTTGTTGTGGAAGGCAGCCTGGATCTCGTCGCGGTATTTCTTGCTCTCGGCAGGGCTCGACGCTTGGGAATACGCCTTCAGCAGCTTGCTCATCTCCGGATCGCAATACCAGCCGGGATTGTTCTCCAGGCAGTTCAACGACACCATCTGCTGCGCGAGTGGATTGACCAGATCGATACCCGCCATCACCAGCGGGGTCACGCTCCAGCCGCCCTCCGCCACCGGCGCCTTCTTCAGGCGACGCGCCGCAACCGTCGCGTAGTCCGATGTCCGCAGATCGACGTTGAAGCCCGCCTGCTTCAACTGGTCGGCCAGCACGGAGCCCACCGGATTGAGAATGGCGGATGTTCCTGCATGCAGAAACACCACGGGCTCGCCCTTGTAGCCGGCCTCTTTCAGGAGCTTCTGGGCGGCCTTCGGCCCGATGTCGCGGGAATATTCCGTGCCGGCGTCCGAACTTCCGTCGTTGCCGCACATGTAGATCGAATAGCAGGTGCGGTACATGTCGGCCGGTAGTCCCAGACCAGCCATGACGTCTTTCTGTTCGACCGCGGCCTGCAACGCCCGGCGTACAAGCGGATTGTCAAAAGGCGCGTGGGTGTGATCGACATTGATCGCAATCATGTTCTGGGCGATCGCCGGCTGCTTGCCGATCGTCACCTTGGGATTTTTGCGCAGCACGTCGATGTAATCGTAGGGCACGACCTCCAGAAGATCGACCTCTCCCTTCTGCAGGGCCGCGGCGCGGGTCGATTGATCGGGAATACTCAAGAGCTCGATGCGGTCAAAGTTCGCGACTTTCCCACCGGCAAGACCATCTGCCGGCTCGGAGCGCGGGACATAGTCGGGATTGCGGGCGAACACCGCCTTGGCGCCGGGGCGCCACTCGTCTTTCAGGAAAATGAACGGCCCTGAGCCGACGACCTCCGGCACCGCGGTGTTCGCGTCCAGGCGGGCCAGGCGTGCCGGCATCATGACGGGTATCTGATGGCCGGGCTTGCCGAGCGCCTCGATGACGAAGGCGAAAGGCCGCCTGAGCTTCAACTCGAACGTCTTGGAATCGATCACCGTGAATCGCTCCGCGGCATCCATCAGCTGGGCACCGAAGCCCTCGCGCTTGGCCCAGCGTTCGATCGAGGCGACACAGTCCTCCGACGTCACGGGCGCGCCATCGCTGAACTTCAGCCCGTCGCGGAGATGGAAGGTGTAGGTCAGGCGGTCGGAGCTGACCTCCCAGCCGGAGAGCATCTGCGGCTTGTAGTGGCCTTCGCTGTCGATCGCCACGAGCTCGTCAAAAACGAGGTACGCGAACACGCGGGTCGCATTGATTGTGGTGATGATCGGATCGAGAACCTGAAGCTCGGTCTGCAACGAGACTTTCAGCACCCTGTCTTCGGCGTGCGCGGCCTCAGAAGCGCCGGCGAGACCGACAAGTGAAAGCGCGGCTGACAGCACAAAATGGCGCAATCCCACGGAGGACCTCTTTTGTTGCCAGATACTTCGCCGCAGCTTTGGAGCGAAGCATCATCGATCACAGGACTGATCAGTGTTCGGTCGCCTCCCGGCCGATTTGCATCGTTGGCCCATGATGCGAGTTCATTGAGCCGCATCATCGACCCGATGAACCTACCGTCCCCGGCGTTTTTTCAGCAAACCACTTGTTTTGCGGCTGAGCATGATAAAAACTAAGCCTCATGGACACCGCTTCGAAACGGCACCGAGGCGGGTGAAAGGGCAGGTCAGCCGGTGTCACGTCTGTCGAAACGCGAGCGTCCGGCCCGTCGCCGTCTGCCGCCGCTCAACGCGGTGCGCGCTTTCGAGGCGGCTGCTCGTCACGTCAACTTTGCGCTTGCCGCCGATGAGCTGGCCGTGACGCCGGGAGCAGTCAGCCGGCATGTCAAGGCGCTGGAGGTCCAAATCGGCCGCAAGCTGTTCGATCGCTACCCGCAGTCGCTCGAGCTGACGGAGTTTGGCCGGACCTGGCTGCCCGTCGTGTCCGAGGCGTTTGATACGCTCGAAAGCGGGACTGCCCGGCTGCTGTCGGAGCGGCCGCGCGCGACATTCGCATTGAATGCGCCGACGGCTTTCGCCACCGGCTGGCTGCTGCCGCGCTTTGCCCGCTTCCATCGTGAGCAGCCGGAATTGACCATCAGGTTGCTCACCCAACCCGATCTGCCGGATCTTTTGCGTGAGGGTGCTCCTGATGCGGCGATTGCCCACGGCCGAGGCGAATGGCCGCGACTGAACGCCCATTTCCTGTTCGCCGACCGGCTGATACCGATGTGCAGTCCGGCCTACCTCGCTGCACAACGACGGCTTATCGAACCGGCCCATTTGCTCACCGAGACCCTGATCTCCACCGACGACACGGCGCAGGATTGGGCCGCCTGGTTTGCAATGGTCGGACTGCATGGCGAACAACCGCAACGCATGCTGCATTTCGCCAGCAGCGTGTTGCCCGCACATGCCGCCATGAACGGTCTCGGGTTTGCACTGATCAATCCCAGTCTGGTGACGTCGGAACTCGACCTCGGCCGGCTGATTGCTCCGCTGTCTTTCCCCCCGTTGATGCGAGGGACGGGCTGGTACCTTCTGCATTCGCGCGTTCGCCGCAAGGATCCCGTGATGATGACTGTCCGAAACTGGCTGCAACGCGAAGCCGGCTCCAGCGTCCGCCATATGTTTCCGAAACCGGGAGGCGCCTCTCGTTAGGGCTTTCCATTGAATTCGGACTCCCGCGAATTGATCGAGGACATCAGATGAACCCCAGCGATTTGCCCGGCCAACCCGGTGTCGTTCCGCCCGGAGCGATCGGCCATAATCGCGGCGTTGTCGGCCGCAACTTCGCGTTCATCCCTCCGGAGGGTGTGTTGGTCAGCAGGCTTCCGGCGTGGAGATCGACAGTCGTGCGCTTTCTGGCAGCACCATCGCTCGGCGCCGGCTTTGTCCAGTTCGTGCTGGAAATCGAACCGGCCGGAGGTACGGCCCGGCCGATCTGTGTGGATCTGCAGCACTTCTTCTATGTCGTGGCAGGCGAAGTGGACGTGACCATCGGCTCCGACTCCACAGTGCCGCTCGGAGCGGGGGCGTTTGTCTATGTACCGCCCGGCCTGTCATTTGCGATGACGTGTCGCCCCACCGCGCCAGCGCGCATCATCGCCGTCAAGAAACGCTATGAGGAAGCCGAAGGCATTGCCGCCCCAACGGCGATCATCGGCCAGCAGCAATCCATGCCGATGACTAACCATACCGGATTGCAGGGCCGCGGGTTCAAGCACCTGCTGCCGCTGGGCGACCTGAGGTTCGACTTCGAGATGAACCTGATGTTTTTCCAGCCCGGCGTCTGCTTCCCGGCGGTGGAAACGCACATCATGGAGCACGGATTGTTCATGCTGGAGGGGCAGGGCCTCTATTATCTTGGCGGCGGCTGGCACGAAATCTGGGTTGATGATTTCATCTGGATGGGATCTTTCTGCCCCCAGCAATTCTATCCCACCGGGCTCAATCACGCGGTCTATCTGCTCTACAAGAACGTCAACCGCGACGTCGTCCTCTGACGCCGCGCCCACGGCTGTCGACCTGAGAAGCGCAGCTCGCGCCGCGGCCCGCGACTCTCTGCTCGATCACATCACCGATGCAATTGATCCGTTGGAGCAGACCCGGTTGCCGGAGCGGTGCGACGCGGTGCCGGCGGTCGTACGTGCGGCGGACGCAATGTCGCGTCATTGTTCGGCTTGGTGATCGCCGGTGATACGGCATCGGCGGGCTCCGCGCGAAGCGGAGCGGCATAGAGTGTTGCAGCGAGACAACCGATCGCAATCGTCCTCACCATTGTCGCCTCCTCGGCCAGACGAGCTGCCGGATAGCAGCGCTGAAGCGTGGCGAAGGTAAGACCAAGGAAGCTTACTGGCCTCGTCCCCGCGACAGGACGAACGCGCCCCTTCGCGCCTCAAGCTCCGGCCACGGCGGTCGCGGGTGGCTCGCCGCGCAACTGCGCCATCAGAATCGTCCGCGAGGCGACAAGATGGGCACGCATTGCGGCTTCTGCGGCATCGGCATCGCGGCGTTCGATCGCGACGATGATCGCCTCGTGTTCGCGGTGCACCACCTCGATCCGCTGCCGGGTTCGTAAGGTCACCGCCGTGCTCTGAAACCTGCAGATCTGCAGCAGCGGATAGAGCTCGTTGCAGATGATGTCGATGAGCCAGCGGTTGCGACTGCCGCGCACGATCAGCGTGTGCAAATCGTCGCCGGCGCTGCGGACACGGAACACGCCATCGACACCTTCGCGACGATAGCTGTCCTCGAAAGCGGCGAGACGGACGCGCAGCTGCCGTGTCTCGTGCAGCGTCATGTTCTCGGCGGCCTGCCGGCTCGCCATGCCCTCGAGCGCTTCGCGCGTCGTCAATAACTGCTCCAGATCGTCGAGCGACAATTGCACGACGCGGACGCCGGAGAATGGCGTGCGTTCGAGGAGTTGGCGCCCCTCGAGGGTGCGGATCGCCTCTCTGAGTGGACCTCGGCTGACGCCGAACCGGTCGGACAGGGTCTGCTCCGAAAGCTTCTGCCCCTGCGCCAGCTCACCGGTGAGGATCGCCTGTTCAAGGCGGGCGACAATCTGGTCGACGAGAGCGCCGCTGGCTGGCTGTAACGTCATGATTCTCATCCGGAATTGTCTCCTGCCAAGACTACCAGAATCACAGTCACTGGCCAGTAAATTGTTGCCAATATAAGATATTGTTGACAATCTCGCTTATTGTATTCAATCTCCTGAGGTAGAAACGCCCATTCTCCAGGGGAAGTCCAAGTGAGCATCACGGCTATCGCCGAGCGGCCAGCCGAGCCGTTGCCGCATGCGCACGCCGCGGCGATCACCGCGCGCATCGATCGGCTGCCGGAGAACAGGCACACATGGCGCCTCGCAGTCCTGATCTCGCTGGCGGGAATGTTCGAAGTCTACGACCTCTATCAGACCGCCTACGTCCCAACCGGCCTGGTGCGATCAGGCATCTTCTCGGAAGGCGGCAAAGGATTGTTCGGCCTGCCGGACCAGGCCGCGTTTGCGTCTTCAACCTTCCTTGGATTGTTCATCGGCGCGATCGCGTTTGCCTCCGTCGCCGATCGCTTCGGGCGCAAGACGATCTTCCTGTGGGCGCTGGTCGGCTACAGCATCGCGACGCTGGTGATGGCGCTGCAATCGACCGCAAACGGCATCCTCGCGTGCCGCCTGCTCGCCGGAATTGGATTGGGCGTCGAGCTGGTCACCATCGATGCCTACCTCGTCGAAATCGTGCCGAAGCATATGCGCGGCAAGGCGGCGGCGATCATGCACGCGATCGCCTATCTTGCGATCCCGCTGGTTGCGTTCGTTTCCTATTTGCTGATTCCGCTCGATCCCCTTGGCGTTGCGGGCTGGCGCTGGGTTGTCCTGATCGGCGCAGGTGGCGCTGCCTTCGTGTGGTGGTTGCGCGTCAATCTGCCGGAGTCACCGCGGTGGCTTGCGCAGCACGGCAACATCGAGGCCGCCGATCGGATCGTCAGCGAAATCGAACAGCAGCTCGAGCAGGACCTTGGCCATGCGCTGCCGGCGCCTGCGCCTGAAATTGTCGGCGTCCCGCGCCGCGCAAGCTTTGCGGAAATCTGGCAGCCGCCTTATCGGCAGCGCACCATCATGCTGATGGCGTTCAATTTCTTTCAGACGATCGGCTTCTTCGGCTTCACCAACTGGCTGCCGACATTGCTCGCGGCGCAAGGGCACTCGATCACCAAGAGCCTGTTCTACTCCGCCGTGATTGCGGTGGCCTTTCCGCTCTGGGCTGTGCTGTGGGGCTTTACCGTCGCCGAACGCTACGAGCGCAAATGGCAGATCGTCGTCGCTTCAGGCGCCACCGCCGGGCTCGGCCTGATCTTTGCCATGCTGACGGTTCCCTCGCTGCTGATCCTGTGCGGTACGCTGATCGTCGGCGCCAACACACTGATGTCGTATGCCTACCATCCCTACCAGGCCGAGCTCTATCCAACCGAGGTGCGAGCCCGCGCGGTCGGCTTCGTCTACTCGTTCAGTCGCCTGTCGACGGTGTTCACGAGCTTCATCATCGCGTTTCTTCTCAGGGACTTCGGTGCACAATGGGTCTTCGTGTTCATCTCGCTCAGCATGTTCGTGGTGATGGGCTCGATTGGCATCTACGGTCCGCTGACACGCGGACGTTCGCTTGAAGACATTGCGCGCTAGCGCAACTTCATTTGTCGCAAGAGGTGATCAGGTACATGACCGAGAGTGTAAATCTGTCCGACACGGTAAGCGTCATCGTCCCGACGGGGATGCTGGGCGCCGGCGTCAATCGCACGCAAATCCAGTACGGCCTCCGCCGCGGCGCCAGCGCCATCGCGGTGGACTCCGGATCGACCGATAGCGGGCCGGCTTATCTCGCGCGCGGCGTATCGAAGATGAACCGCGAATCCATCAAACGCGACCTGCAGATCCTGATGGCGGAAGCGCATGCGGCGAAAATTCCATTGCTGGTCGGAAGCTGCGGCACCAGCGGCACCGACAGCGGCGTCGATTGGACCCGAGACATTGCGCTCGAAGTGGCCGCCGAGCTCGGCATCGCCCCGAAGATCGTCTGTCTCTACAGCGAGCAGAAGGCGGACGATCTCGTCAGGAAGAACGGCAAGGGAGAGATCACGCCGTTGCCGCCGCTAGGCCCGCTCAGCGACGCCGACCTGAAATCCTGCGAGCATATCGTCGCATTGATGGGACCCGAGCCGTACATCGCAGCGCTGGAGGCCGGTGCAGACATCGTGCTCGGCGGACGCACGACCGACACGGCCGTGCTCGCCGCGGTTCCCTTGATGCGCGGCGCCGGCATCGCGCAAGCCTGGCACGCCGCCAAGATCGCCGAATGCGGCGGTCAATGTACGGTCAATCCCGGGCTCGGCGGCGTGCTGATGCGGGTCGGCCGCGACGCCTTCGAGATCGAGCCGCTCGATATCGACAACCAGTGTTCGCCGGAGACCGTGTCCGCGCACCTGTTGTACGAAAACAGCGACCCGTTCACGCTGACCGAGCCCGGCGGCGTGCTTGATGCCCGGGATGCGGACTATCGCTGGGTCGATAACCGCATCACCCGCGTCACCGGCTCGCGCTGGACGCCGAAGCCCTACACCATGAAGCTCGAAGGCGCCCGCGGCGGTGATTTCCAGACAATCATGCTGATCGGCATCGAAGATCCGGAGGTGCTCGCCAATCTCGACGAATTCCACGATCTCATGCTGGAGACCCTGACGGGGCGCATCAGAAAGACCTTTGGTGACGAAGCTGTTCGCTTCGATGTGTCGCTGCGCATCTATGGGTGGAACGGCACGTCCGGCCGGCCGGTGCCGCGGGACACGGTCCCGCCGCGCGATGTCGGCGTGATGTTCGTGGTCACGGCGCCGACGCAGGACCTCGCCAACCGGATGGCGAAGGCGTGCAACCCCTATTTCTTCCACACGCCGCTGCGCCCGGGCATCGAGATGCCGAGCTATGCATTCCCGTTTACGCCAGCCGAAATTCCGCGCGGCCAGGTGTATGAGTTCGTTCTCAACCACGTCGTGCGAACAAGCGACGCCTTCGAGCTCGTGCGCAGCGTGAGCATCGACCCGGCGGATGCGAACAAGGGGGCACTCCATGCCTAAGCTCAGCGACATCTGCCGCCACGTCCGCTCCAAGAATGCCGGGCCATTTTGGGTGACGGTCGACCTTTTCTTCGATGGCGAGGAGAATTTCAGGCGCTATCGCGATACGCCGGCGCTGTCGCCGCAGACATTTGCGCGCTTGTTCGGCACCAATCCCGACCTGGTCAAACGCATCCCGGTCGACAATCTGCACGTGATCAAGATTTCCTATCCGCGCCCGCATCCGCAAGGCTGGATGCAGGAACGCGACATGCATGCCGGGCAGCAATTCGCGCGCCTGCTGGACCTTGAGATTGATTAGGCGCGTCCGGCCTTTGTCAAACGCGAGTTCGGCTGCTCCACGCGGTCGCAGAGATCACGTGGCGGCAGCAGCCTGGTAGAGGCGATCCCGCAACCAGGCGTGGCCTGCGTCCTCCTGGTTGCGCGGGTGCCAGAGCGCGACGATGCGGGCGGGCGGCAGTTCGAGCGGCGGCGGCGCCAGATCGAGCTCGTGGGCGAAGCGCATCAGGAATCGCCGCGGCAGGGTGCAGATGCAATCGCTGTGCGCGAGGATGACGGGGGCAAGCGCATAAGTCTGGATGGAGACCGCGACACGTCTGCTGCGGCCGAGCGCTGATAGCGCGTCGTCGACCAGGCCCGCAAAGCCGCCGCCATCTGCGGAGATCAGCAGATGATCGCATGCGCAAAACGCGTCGAGATCGAGCGCGTCTGTGCCGCGCGGATGGCCCTTGCGCTGCGCGGTCAGGAAGCTGTCCTCGAACAGCGGACGCTGCATCAGCTCGCTGCTGGTCCCGCCGGGTCCCGTGACCAGGATATCGATCTCGCCACGTTCAAGGCGATCGACGATGTCGGGCGTGGGATGAACGAGGGCGAGCCGCGTGCGGGGCGCCATCGCGGTCAATTGAGCGACGAAACCTGGCGCCAGTGTCACCGCCGGATTCTCGTGAATGGCAACGACGAAGGTGCGCTGGTCCCGCGCCGGGTCGAAAGCGGCCGGCCCCTCCACCATGCGGCGCAACCTGCCGAGCACTTCGGCGAGTTCCGCCTGCAGCTCCAGGGCTCGCGGTGTCGGCACGACGCCCCGTCCCGCCGCTGCCGGCACGAACAGCGGATCGTCGAACACCTGCCGCAACCGGTTCAGCCGGGCCGACAGCGCCGGCTGCCCGATGTTCAGCCGCAATGCCGCACGGGTGACGTTGCGCTCGCGCAGGAGCGCCTCCAGCGCAAGCAACAGGCCGAGGTCGATCTCGGCGAGGTCGGCATCGTCGGCCGACCGGCCCGGACCGCGTTCGACATCCGCCATCGCGGCACCTCCATTCAAGGCAAGAAGATCGCGGCCGCATGAGCCGCACCGAGAGAGGTTAAGGCCTTCACGCGGGCATGAAAAGCAGCCCGCCGCAAGGCCCTGATATCACCGGCATCGATGAGACGTATCGAGCCCACGGCCCTCCCGGACGCGGCGCCCGGCGCGTACCTCACAGCCACGGCGGCAGGTCCGGGATGTCGGCAATCTCGCCGGATCCGGCGCCGACCGAAGCGGAGGACGCTCAGTGACGAAGGAGACGAAGGCTTATCGCGTCGGCGATGCCACCATCACCCGGATCGACGAACTGTCGCTCGCGGCCTTTCAGTTCGACATGCTCTATCCGGGCGCGGACCCGGAGGCGCTGCAGCGCCAGCGCGCGCGGCTCGAGGCCGGCTCGTTCGATGCCACCACCGGCACGTTCATCCAGAGCATCCACAGCTGGCTGGTCAAGACACCGCGCCACACCATCCTGATCGATACGGCGACCGGCAACGACAAGAACAGGCCCGACATTCCGCCGCTGCACCGGCTCAACGAGCCCTTCCTCGCGCGGCTGCAAGCTGCGGGCGTCACGCCTGAGGAGGTCGACTATGTGCTCCTCACCCATGTCCATGCTGACCACGTCGGCTGGAACACGCGCCTTATCGACGGAAGCTGGCTGCCGACGTTTCCCAACGCGACCTACATCTTCTCTCGCATCGAGCAGGGCTATGGCGAGAGCCTGGCCAATGGTGAGGAACCAGCGACGAATCCGGCCTTGGGCCCTGCCCTGCGCAAGCCCGCCGACCGCGTCTATGACGATAGCGTACGCCCGGTGATCGATGCCGGCCTGGCACGGCTCGTCACTGTCGACGGCGGCGAGGTCCTGGAGGGAATTTCGTTGATCCCGACGCCGGGCCATAGTGTCGACCACGCCTCCATCCGCCTCGTCTCTCGCGGCGAGCAAGCCGTGTTCGCGGGCGACGTGATGCATCACCCGCTCCAGGTCTACGAGCCCTCGCTCAATTCCTGCTTCTGCGAATTCCCCGACGCAGCACTTCGCTCGCGCAAATTCGTGCTGGAGGACGCGGCCGAGAGCGGCGCAACCGTCTTCACCACCCATTTCGCACAGTCCTCCATCGGGCGCATCACGCGCAGCGGCGAGCGCTTCGCCTGGCAATTCCTCTGACAGAAGGAGAATGACGATGGACCAGACCATTCCTGCACATGGATACAGGCCCGACCTCGTGGTCGAGGATTTCACCGTCCCGAGCGACACGCCGGGGATTTCGCTTCACCTGCGCAACAAGCGCGCCAGTGCGCAAAAGACTTTCTCCGCCGAGCGGAGCATTTTGATGGTCCATGGCGCGACCTATTCGTCGGCCAGTCTGTTCGACGTGCCGCTCGGTGGCCGCTCCTTCATGGATCATCTCGCCACGCAGGGCTTTGATGTGTTCGCACTCGACGCGCGCGGCTATGGCGGATCGACCCGGCCGGCTGAAATGGACGCGCCGGCGCAGGACTCCGCGCCGCTCGTTCGCACCGAAGTCGCGGTGCGCGACCTCGCCAGCGCGGTCGACTATGTCCTCGCACACCGCGGCATCCCGCGCCTCAATCTCGTCGCCATGTCCTGGGGCGGCTCGGTGGCGGGGGCTTATACCGCCGGCAACAACGGCAAGGTCGCGCGGCTGGCGCTGGTCGCGCCGCTGTGGCTGCTGAACACCCCTGCCCCGATTGATTCCGGTGGCGCACTCGGTGGCTACCGCAAGGTCGCCGTGCTCGATTTCAGGGAGCGCTGGCTCGCCGCGGCGCCGGAAGCGGCACGCGCGAGCCTGATCCCGGAAGGCTGGTTCGAGCGCTGGGCGGAAGCCTCGCTCGCGTCAGATCCGCTGGGGAACGCTGAGCGCCCCCGCGTGATGCGCGCGGTGAATGGTCCGATCCAGGATATCCGCGATTACTGGGGCGCCGGCAAAGCCTACTATGATCCGAACGACATCCGCGTCCCCGTGCTTCTCGTTCATGCTGAATGGGACCGCGATGTGCCCATGGCCACGATGCAGGATCTGTTCAGTTCGCTCAAACGGGCGCCGTACAAGCGATGGGTGGAAATCGGCGAAGGCACCCATATGGTGCTGCTCGAAAAGAACCGCATGCAGGCCTTTGACGCCATCAGCCAGTTCCTGGCCGAACGCGATCCGTAGGGAACCCCACCAGGCTGACGTCGCGCAGGATTTTGCACAGAGCTGGAACCGCCCGGTAGCGAAGACGGAGGCTCCCATGTTCCGCATGCTCGCATCAGCGCATCGCAGGGAACGTCGGCAGCTACGCGTCGTTGATCCCTCTCGAAACTGGAGGACAGACATGAAGATCGTTCCAAGCATTGCCGTGATTGCCGCGACCATCGCGGTGACTGCGATGGCGACCCCGAGCTTCGCGCAAGGCCCGGGTCCCTGCACGAGCTCAGGCAACAACGCGGTCGGCGCCGAAGGCCCTGCCATGAGTGGTGGTCAGTTGATGGCCGGCGTTGGAAATTGCCGTCACCGCCACGCAAGGTGGCGCGATAGCTACGGCTACTATCAGGCGCCGGCGCGCACCTATTATGATCGCGGCTATTATGACCGCGGCTATTACGACGGCGGATATGACGGGCCTGGCGTCACGATCGGCGTCGGTCCCGGTCGATGGTAACAACAGAACTGAGGCCGCCGCGAAGGCGGCCTCTTTCGTTGCGGGAGCCTTTCAGGCTGCGCCAGCCTCGCACCAGCCTGGCACCAGAAAATAGCGCGACGGGACGTCGTCTCCATTTCTGGTCAGCTCATGAACCGCAGAGAGCGCCGGGCCGCGGCCAGGCAATCCCCACAAGTCGCGTCGCAGCATCTGGTGACCGCTAAGAGCCTGGAGGCCGCGAAGCAGGGCCAATCGCTGTTCAAGCTCGGCCGGTATGCCGAAGCCCTGGAATGCTTCGACGCATTCGAAAAGTTCAATCCCGATGTCGCACCTCTGTATCAGACGCGCGGGCTTTGCCTGCAGCGGCTGGGCCGGCTTGCGGAGGCGCAGGCCGACTTCGAGAAGTCCATTGCGCTGAACCCCCTTGAGGCCGAGACGCACAAGAATCTCGGCACGCTGCATGCGAGACTGGGCCGGATGGAGCAGGCCTTTGCTAGCTTCGATCGCGCGCTCGCGCTTCGTCCCGACTTTTCCGCGGCGCTCAACGAAAAGGCGCGGGCACTGTGGAGCCTGCAATTGCTGGATGAGGCCTTCGCGACGTTTCACCGATCACTGGCGGTCGCCCCCGACAATGCGGATACAATCTGGAATCTCGCGCTGCTGCAGATGCTGACCGGAGATTTCGAGCGGGGCTGGCTTGGACGCGAGGCCCGCTGGAAGGCGCCGTCTTTGGGCCTTGCGGAGCGCGGCTTTTCGCAAGCGCGCTGGCTTGGCGACCACCCGCTCGAGGGCAGGACCATCCTGCTTCATGCCGACGAGGCCCTGGGCGATTCCATCCAGTTTGTGCGTTACGCGCCCATGGTGGCCGCGCTCGGGGCTCGGGTCATTCTGGAGGTCAAGTCTGCAGTCCGGCCGCTGCTGGCCGGGATCAGCGGTGTCGCAGATTGTATCGACCGGTCGTCGACGCCGTCGCTGGCGTTCGACCTGCACTGCCCGCTCGGTAGCCTGCCGCTGGCGTTCGGGACGCGCCCCGATACGATTCCGTTCGCGGACGGCTATCTTCCTGCACCGCCGGCAGCGCGTGTGGAGTCGTGGGCGAGCCGGCTCGGCCCCCGCACGCAGCTTCGCGTCGGTCTGGTCTGGTCGGGAGACCCCGGTCACAAGAACGATCACAACAGGTCGATCGCACTGCGCGCGCTTGTGCCGCTGCTGGATTGCGACGTCCAGTTCGTCTCCCTGCAGAAGGGCATTCGCGATGCGGATCGCGCCTTCCTCGCCGGACGCTCCGACATGATCGACCTGACCGAGCAGCTTACCGATTTCAGCGAGACCGCGGCGCTGATGTCCTGCCTCGACCTGGTGATCTCGGTCGACACCAGCGTCGTTCACCTCGCCGGCGCGCTTGGCGCACCGGTCTGGATCATGCTGCCCTTCAACCCGGATTGGCGCTGGCTGCTCAATCGCGACGATAGCCCGTGGTATCGGTCGATGCGCCTGTTCAGGCAGAAGAAGCGGGACGACTGGGCCAGCGTGGTGGACAGCGTTCGGCGAGAGCTGGAAGGAAAAATTGCTGCGTGGCAGGCCCGGCAGAGCGGAAGCCATCCTCGCGGCTAAAGCGCGATGAGATTGGGTTGAATCGTCATCGCGTTTTAGCTCTTTGTTTGAGCACAATCTCTTCGGAAAACCGCTTCACACTTTTCCGGATCATGCTCTAACCCTCCACCCGGTAAAGCCGCCACCGCGCCGGCACGCCCTTGAGCTGGTGGCTGCCGTGATCGCTGAGGCGGATCTGGGATTGCGCCGCGAGCAGGTCCTTCACTGCGCTCGAGACCAGCACTTCGCCGGCGCGCGCCTTGGCGGCGATGCGGGTACCGATGTGGAAGGCAAGACCGACCATCTCGCCGCCGCTGATGCTATATTCGCCGGCGTGCAGGCCGACCCTGATCTCGAGGCCGAGCGTGCGCACGGCTTTCTGAATCGCGGCTGCGCAACTGATGCCAGCGGCCGGCGACTTGAAGGTTGCCAGCACGCCGTCGCCGGTCGTCACGACTTCCTTGCCGCGGCACGTCTTCAGCTCCTTGCGGACGGCGGCATAGTAGAGGCCCATCACCTTGGTCCAGCGCGCATCACCGAGCTTTGCGGCCTTTGCCGTGGAGCCGACGATGTCGACGATCAGAATCGTGGCGAGCGCCTGCTTGAGCTCGGCGCCGCCGTTGGCAGAATTTCTCCTGACGCCAATGGCTCCACTGAGCGGTTCATAGTCATGGCTGCGCCGCCGTGCGATGGCGGATCTGGTGTAGTCCTGGGCGCGCTGCGCCGTGCGGCAGCGGATCGTTTTCTCCTGTGGCAAATGCGTCCAGTAAACCTTGCGGCTCTTGCCGGCGCCCTGCACTTCGACGGCGCCCCATTTCAGGAGCACCACCGAGCCGACCCGCCGCACGCACCACGCCTTCGACGTGTACCCCGATACGTTCGACTGATGCAGGCCGACGCGAAGAAACTTGGGCATGACGATGCGGCTGATGCTGAACCGATGTGGCGGACCTCAAGCGTAATTCGACGCCCGCGCCTTGGCAACAGCGCGCGCTCGCGCGGCGGGGCCTAGGCCCGCGCGGCCGGCTCAAACGCGAACAGCTCGATCGGGTCGCTGAAGCCGCGCACAGCATGCTTGCCGACGCGCTCCAGCTCGAATTCGCGATCGACCAGCTCGGCGAAGTCGCGCGACAGCAGCACCTTCTTGCCGATCTGCTTGGTGAGCGCCTCCAGGCGCGAGGCCATGTTGACGGCGGGGCCGATCACGGTGAAGTCGAGCCGGCTTTTCGAGCCGATGTTGCCGTACATGACGTCGCCGACATGGACGCCGATGCCGTAATTCAGCGGCGCGCGGCCCGTGCCGTTGTTGCGCGCGTTCAGGGCAGCCATCGCCTGCCGGGCTTCGGTGACGGCGTGCAGGAGATTGGCGCAGGCGTTGGGCTGGCTGAGCGGAAAGATCGCGAGCAGGCCATCGCCGATGAATTTCAGGATCTCACCGCCATGGCGGGCGATCGGGTCCGACATCGCGTCGAAATAATCGTTGAGCAGATCGATGACGTCATCGCGCGGCCAGTTATCGGAGATTTTTGTGAAATCCCTGAGGTCGCAGATCATGATCGCGGCGCGCACCGTCGTGCCGGTGCCACGGCGCGTGGCGCCGGCGAGGATCAGCTCGCCGGCATGGGAACCCACATAGGTCTCCAGCAGCGTCCGCGCCAGGCGGTTCTTGATGCGAATTTCGCTGACCAGCGCCAGCACCGGCAGCAGCTTCTTCAGGGCCGCGATGTGCGCATCCTCGAAGCCGCCGCGGCGGTCTGTAGCAAAGGTGACGAGATGGCGCTTGCCAAGCGTGTGATAGAGCGGCCAGGCGACATAGTCCGTCAGGCCCTTCGAGCGCATCTCGTCGTAGAGTGCGTGCTTGCGGCCGAGCGCCGGATCCCGTTCGAGATTTTCGCGCACTTCAGTTGCGCCATTCTGCATCTCGTTGGCGGGACTGCCGATATATTCGGAGCGCTCCCGCACGTCGAAATCGACTCGTGCGATCTCGGCCTCACGCATGCCGGCGGCCCACATGAAACGCGCCCCCAGCCATTGCGGATGCTGGATCAGCACGTGAAGCGTCGACCGCTGCAACGGAATGCCCGCTTGCTGGACGCGGATGCACATCTCGGCAAAAATGTTGTCGATGAAGCGCTCGTTGTGCGTCCCGGTAGTCAGCCAGTCGACAACGCCGTCGGCTAACGTGGCAGCGGGAATCTTGTCTGACGCGTTCATATCCTGGCCTTCGGCGGCAGTCTTTACGTCAGCAGATATCGTGTTCCGGATGGACCGCGTCAACCTAGCCAGTTGCACGGATTGTACGCATTCGCACGACCGCGGCCTAGCCGGTGAGCCGAATCGATCCCAGCACGGCAAGTCCCGAAACGAATGCCAGCCTGGACGCCTCGGCCAGCTCGACTTTCAGCGTGCAGCCGCCGGGAACGAGAAATTCCTCGCCACTGACCCGAATGCCGCAATCGCCTGATAGCGCGTACACCAGATGCGTGCCGGCGGGCAACGACCGCTCGCCGGGCTCCTTCAGCGCCACCACCGCGATCTCCGCCGCACCGCGCCGCGCCATCAGATTGACGACCTCGACCGGACCGGCCTCGAGCTCGGTCACGATCTCCATCTCGCCGGTGAAGCGGACGGTCGTGAACGGCTCGCGCTCGTCGAACTCCTGCCCCTCGGCTTTCAGCACCAGCCCGCGCCCGCCGATCACCATCTGCAGCCGGTCGATGCCTGGCATGTGCGAGAACGGCCCGGGCGCGACGATCGGCGTCGAGGCAAAGCGCCACAGCAGGCTGTCCCAGTTCTTCACCTCCGTGCCGGGCCGATGCGCATCCGCGATATCGGTAAAGATGCCGCCGCCGTTCTTCCAGGGCGCACGGGTGTAGTCTTCCGGTTTCAGCAGCGTGGTTTTCATGTCGTGCAGGCATCCAGCAGGGGATCACCCACGCATCATTAATCGTCTCACGCCTCGGCGTCGAGGCGTATGCCCGAGCTCCCAAGTGGCCACGATCTTCGGATTGCCGGCTCGAACCGTGCTATCGTGCCCGCGACGGTCCAACCTTCAGAGAGGCAAGCATGTCTGCAACTGACAAGGTTTTCGCCGGCTCGGTCCCCAAGCTCTACGACGAATATCTGGTCCCGCTGATCTTCTCGGTCTATGCCGACGACCTGGCCAGACGCGTCGCCGCGCTGTCGCCCTCGGACCTGCTCGAGATCGCCGCGGGCACCGGCGCGGTGACACGGGCCGTGGCGGCTCTGCTGCCGTCGGATGTCCGCTATGTCGCGACCGACCTCAACGAGCCGATGCTCGCAGTCGCCAGGCAGCGTCAGGGTGACGATCCCCGCATGACCTGGCGTCAGGCCGATGCGCTGACGCTGCCCTTCAACGACGCCGCGTTCGACGTGGTCTTCTGCCAGTTCGGCGCCATGTTCTTTCCGGACCGGAGCAAGGGCTACGCCGAGACGAGGCGGGTGTTGAAGCCTGGCGGCACCTATCTGTTCAATGTGTGGGACCGTATCGCTGACAATGTGTTCGCCGATGAGGCGACCGCCACGCTCGGCAAGATGTTCCCCGACGATCCGCCGCTGTTCATGGCGCGGACGCCGCACGGCTATCACGACAAGGCGGTCATCAAGGCCGATCTCGAGCGCGCAGGCTTCAGGGACATATCGATCGAAATCCTGACGGCGACGAGCCGCGCGCCATCGGCCGAATATGTCGCGATCGCGTATTGCCAGGGAACGCCGCTGCGCGGTGAGATCGAGGCCAGGGATGCGAGCAGGCTCGAGGCCGCGACCGACGCGGTCGCCGAAGCGATCCGGAAACGCCACGGCTCGGGACCGGTCGAAGCAAAGATTCAGGCGCTGGTGATCACGGCCCGGCCGTAATGCCGCAGCAGCTATGCTCCAGCCTTGCCCTTACCAAAAACTCCGCTGCATCGGCATCGGCTGTGCCGGCTGATAATACTGGTACTGGCCGGCGCGGCGGCGCGGATTGACCGGCTGCGCATAGGGATCGCGCTGCCCAAAGAAGAAGAAGCCATTACCGCCCCAGCCATCGTCGCTGGCCATTTCCACCGGCGGCGCGGTCGGCTTGCGGGTGATGAAGCCGCCTTGCGGATGATTGCTCAGGACCGCGACGAACTCGGTGCGATAGTTGGTCTCGGCGCTCAAGGGCTCGTCCGAGATGATGATCGAGGACCGCGGCAACGCGGTCGGCGCGATGCGATCCCACACGTCCTGCGGGATCGTGATGCGGTCGAGCGCGTCCTTGGCGTCGTCGCCCTCGTCAATGCTGACGACGCTCCAGCGCAGGCCCGCGCCGCTCTTCGCCATTGCCGTGAAGATGTGCGTGCCGATCGGCTGGTCGGGATTGCGGATGGTGACGGGAACCTCGATGCTGGTATCGAACACCTCGCCGCCGCCATCCGGCGCGGGCTTGTGGGTATTGCGCCGAACATAGAGCTTCTGCGTGGCGCGGCTGATATAGACCGAGACCGGCTCCATCGCGAGCTTGGCATCGGTCGCAGCCTTCACAGCCTCGACCTTCTTGGCCGCGGCGACCTTGGCCGCCTCCTTGGTCGCGGCAACCGCGTCGCGCTTGGGCTGAGCGGCGGCCTTGGCGGCGTCGAGCTGGGTTGCGGCATCAGCGGCCTTGGCCGCCGCCTTCTGCTTCAGCTCGTCGGCCTTTGCCCTGGCCTGGTCGTTCTTGGCATTGGCAACCAGCTTGTCGGCATAGGCGTTCTCGGCGTCGGCGCGCGCCTTCTGCTGCTCGAGCTTGCGCAGCATGGCCGGCAGCGATTGCGCCTCCTTCGCCGCAGCAGAAGCGGCCTTCTTGGCTTCATCGGCCGCCCTGACGGCCTCCTCCTCCTCCACGAGGAGTTTGTCCGCACGCGCCGGGGCCGCCGCGATGGCCTCCTTGCTCGGCACGAACAGCGAAGGATGCGAGAAATCGACCGGGGCGGCGTCGTTCGGCGAGATGATCACCCGCATGCCGATATTGGTCTTGTCGAACAGGCGTTCGGCGAAATCGAAGGGCATGCGCACGCAGCCGTGCGAGGCCGCGTAGCCGGGCAGCGGTCCGCCATGCAGCGCGATGCCGTTCCAGGTGATGCGCTGCATGTTCGGCATCCAGGCATCGTCATACATGGTCGAGTGGTGATCCCTGTCCTTCTCGATGACGGCGAAGACGCCGGCCGGCGTCTCGCGTCCCGTCGTGCCGGTCGAGACCGGCGCGCGCAGGATCCAGCCCTCGGAATCGTAGAACGTCACCTGCTGGCTCTTGATCGACACGATCGCCATGATCGGCTCGCCCGCTTCGCGCGGCGCCACCGCCTCAACGGTCTGGCGCGGCTGCTTGGCGGCCAGCGCCTGGCCCGGGGCGGCCAGCGCCAGCGCTAGAGCGAACATCACAACTCCGGGAGCCCCCCAACGTCGCACCGCTCGATTGGATTGCGCCGTCGTCATCAGGTCTTTCATGCCATTCCCCGGTTGTCTGTCCGCACTTGCATCGATGATCCGTCAGATTGCGATCTTCGGATTAAGAATTCGCAGCCATCATCTGTTCCGTTTCCGGCATTATTCGGTCCATTCCAGCGACGAAACTCTCTTATACGAGGGTCCGTGCGGGCGGAAGGGCGGGCGGCCGAGGCTGGCCCGGAGCTGGCGATGGCGGTGACCGCCCGGACGCACTGTCCGCCCCGGGAAGCAGTCTGACTGGATGTGACCAGAATCACAGAAGATCGCGGACTGGCGAAGGTGACGGCATCTGCCAGCGCCAAGCGATCAGGCGAAACGCGTTACGGCGCGCCGACGGCCTTGTTCGCGACGAGGGTCTCGATCTCGGCGTCGCCGATGCCGGCCTCGCGCAACACTTCACGCGAATGCTCGCCAAGCCGCGGCGCCATGCGATGGATGCCGGCCGGGCTCTCGGAAAACTTTGTCGCAGGACGCGCCTGGCGGAGGCGACCTTCCGTCGGGTGATCGATATCGGCAAACAAGCCGACCGCCTTAAGATGCGGCTGCTCGCCGAGCTCGGTCAGCTTGGCGAAGGCGGTGTGCGGCACGTCGAGCCGCAGCAATAGCTCCTCCCACTCCGCGGTGGTGCGGGTCGGCCCGATCTCGCTCATGCGGTCGTAGACCTTGTCGATGTTCTGCGAGCGCAGCACGGGATCGCGCACGCCGAGCTCCTCGATCAGCTCGGGGCGGCCGACGGCTTCGAAGAAGGCGCACCAATTCTCCCCCGAATAGGGCAGCATCGTCAGCCAGCCGTCTTTGGTCTTCACCGGACGGCGGTTCTTCATGCGCTTGTAGCCGGACGGGCCGATCGGCGGATCGAACGCATGCCCGCCCAGCATCTCGATGCTGTTGAAGCCCGCGATCGTCTCCAGCATCGGCACCTCGACCATCTGCCCCTGCCCGGTGCGCTCGCGCCGAAACAGCGCTGCCGAGACCGCACCGACCATCGCCATCGCGCAGATCTTGTCGCCGATCAGGCTCGGGACGAATTGCGGCTCATCGTCCGATCCGATCGACGATGCGAGGCCCGAGGCCGCCTGGATGATCTCATCGAAGGCCGGGCGCGCCGCCCAGGGGCCGTCCTGGCCGAAGCCGGTCGCGGCCGCATAGATCAGCCTCGGATTGAGCTTTGCGCAGTCGGCGTAACCGAAGCCAAGCCGGGCCATTGCGGCCGGGCGCACATTGGTGACGAGCGCGTCGACCGTCGGGACCAGCTTCGCCAGCACCGCCTTGCCATCAGGATGCTTCAGATCGAGCGCGAGGCTGCGCTTGTTGCGGTTGACCGCCATGAACTGGCCGCTCATGCCGCGATTCCGGAACAGGCCGGCGTAGCGCCAGGTGTCGCCGGTGAGTGGCTCGATCTTGATGACGTCGGCGCCCCAATCGCCGAGCATTTGCGCGGCATAGGGACCGAACAGCACGCTGGTCAGATCGAGGACGCGGATGCCGCTGAGAGGGCCTGATGGTGCCATCGTCGCTTCACCGTGGCTGGAGGAGGTGAGACGATACATGGATTGTCAGGCGTGAGATGTGGCGCGGAATTCAGATGCGTATGCGCAAGCCGCAGCCGTCCCGCCTGACCGGTTCGTCAGCTTCGGCGGCTTAGACGCCCAGCGCCTTGCGATTGAACGTCTGCAGGATGCGCAGCGACAGCGTCCGCACATTCGCGACATTGAGAAGCCACGTGACGGCGACGTAGGCGAGGCCGCCCGCAACGCTCACGATGATCAGCGCCGCGATACCGGTGCCGTGGACCTGAGACCGCGCAAGGAGGATTGCAGCTGCCATTGCCGCGGCGGAAGCGGCGACGCCGGCGAGGCTGACGACGTCGAACGGTACGGGATGGGCGCGGTGCATCAGCACGACGGCGACGACGAAGCCGATCACCTCGGTTGCGAGGGTCGCCAGCGCAGCGCCGTAGATGCCGTAACCCGCAACCATAGTGAACATGAGCGCCACGCTCACCACCAGCGTGAGAAACGACTGTGCCGCCAGCATGAAAGGGCGTTCGGCGAGTTGGAAGCTGAGCTGGACGTAGAATTGATTGGCAATGCCGAAGAAGCGGGCGAGCACCAGCGTCGGCAGCAGTGCGGCCACGCCGCCGCGAAAATCGACACCGACCAGCGTGCCCGTGACCTGATCGGCGGCAAGCGCAAGCCAGACCGCGACGGGGGCGACGACGGCCAGCAGCAGCTCGAGGCTCTCGGTCAGCCGCTCCCGCGTCGTGTTCCCCTCCGACAGCGAGCGGAACACCATCGGCACGGTGGCCGCGGCAACGCTGGTGGCGATCATGACCATGAACTGGCGCGGCAGGTCGGCGGCGACGCCGAAAATGCCGGCGGAATCCTTGCCGAGCAGATAGGCGACAATGAGCCGGTCGCTGGCCGAGTAGACCGCGACGGAAAGTCCGGCCAGCGTCAACGGCAGGCCGTAGCGCGCCAGCTGCATGAACTGGCTGCGCGAAAAGCTTGCGACCCTGGCGCGATCGCTGACGAGATTGAGGATGACGCCGGTCAGCGAGCCGAGGCCAAAGGCGGCGAGCAGGCCCATGCCGCCCCAGCCGAGCCAGATCCCGAGCAGGCCGAATCCGACGCTCGCCACGCTGCGTACCATCGAGATCGCCGCGAACCGAAAGGGCCGAAACTTGGCGCGTTCGAACTCCTGGCCGACGTCAAACCCGTTCGACATGATCGCGACGAACATACTGGCGAGCACGAGCTCGACACTGACGTCGCTACGGAACAGGAATACCAGGGGGGTCGCCGCGCACATGGCAAGGACGGTCAGCGCAAAGCCAGCCATCGCCGTGCCGCGAAAATCCACTTCCGCCGACATCGCCTGATAGCGCGACACCGACAGCTTGATCCAGGCGAAGAAGATCGCGCCCAGAATGCCGGCCATGCTCATGCCGACGACATAGACGCCATACTCCGCCGGCGTCAGCAGCCGCGTGTAGGCGGTGACCGCGAAAAAACCCATCGCAGCAGACAGGATGTAGCTGACGAGGTAGATGGAGAAATGGCGGTTCAGCATGCGTGCACGGGACCGGCGGCCTTGAAATCGAGCAGCCGTTATTCAGTTGGACCTTGGCTTGTGAACGAAGACTTGGTGAACGAAGACCTGGTGAACAAAGGCTGGCGATCGGACTGCGCCGCAGCATCTCCCAAGATAGTCTTTTAAGTCTGCAAATCGGCCGCCGAATGGGACGGAGCCACCGCTTTCGCGCGTTATCGTTAAATTTGCCCTGTGCTTGAACGCGCCGCCGCGATCACCGAAAGGAAACCATGATTTTAAAGACGTCGCCCGACGTTTGGTTAATGTGTGGACGTGGCTGAGATGGACGTTGTCGAACGCATAGGGGCAAACCCGAGCGCCCTCCCCCATGCCGGGACGAACGCGTCCCTGGTCCCGGCATCCCCCGGGGACGGGGGCGAGCGGATGACGCTCAATTTGTTCTTCGAGGAGCGTGACGACCGCTGGTTTCCGGGCGACCGCCATGTCCGGCCGCTGGTGCGGCGGATGCTGCTCGGAAAATCCTGGATCAGCGGCCAGCGGCGCGTATTCCTCAATCTCTGCGCCGGGCTCGACCGGGTTGGAATTCCTTATCGCGTCAACGACTACAGCTACATCCGCAAGCATCCGGAGGAGCTCGCCTGCATTCTCGGGCGTCCGTTCGTGCTCGACTGGTTCGCATGGAAGAACCCGCTGCTGCTCGGCGTCGTCATGTACAACCATCCGGTTGACGTGCCCAAGCGTCTCAAGCATGTTCACGAGAACACGATCCTGGTGCCCTGCGACTGGTATGCGCAGATGTGCCGGCCCTACTGGCCTGACGTCCAGGTGTGGCCGGTCGGCATCGAAACCGATTTGTGGACGCCAACGCCGGCCGCGCAAAAAAGCCTCGACGTGCTGCTCTACGACAAGGTTCGCTGGGAACATGACCGCTACGACAGCGAGCTGATCGAACCGATAAGATCGCATCTCGAAGCGAGCGGTCGCACGGTCGAGGTGATCCGCTACGGCCATTACAAGGAAGACGACTACAAGGCAGCGCTGGCGCGCTGCCGCAGCATGGTCTTCCTCTGCGAACACGAGAGCCAGGGCATCGCCTGCCAGCAGGCGCTGTCCAGCGGCGTGCCCGTATTCGCCTGGGACCGCGGCGGCCCGTGGCAGGATCCGGAATATTTCCCGGACAAAGTGAGATACGAAGGCGGCGTGTCCTCCGTGCCCTATTTCGACGCACGCTGCGGCAGCACATTTATCGATGCCGATGGCTTCATCTCCGGCTGGAGCGGCTTCTGGTCGCAGGTGAGCGCGGGCGGCTTCGCGCCTCGCGACTATGTCATGGACAACCTCACGCTCGAAAAGGGCGCGCTGCACTATTACGACATCGCCGAAGCGGTGATGCAGCGCCACGCGCGCTGAGCCAAACATTCGCGACAATTAACCCAACAACAGGAAACCGCGGCGTTGCAAGGCGCCGCTTGGTACGATGGCGCGTTGGTTCCGAAAGGACTGCAGCCACGTGACCAAGCTCGACAGACGCGAATTTATCCTCGGCGGCGCCGCTACGCTCGCGGCGGGCGCATCGGCGTCCGCGGCGCTGCCGGCGTCGAAACTTGCCCGGCGTCATCAGGGCTATGGTGCGGCGGCCACGCTCTGGGATTTGCAGTCAGATCCACGGCTGGGCGAGGCCATCAGCACCTATTGCACGCAGGTGGTGCCGGTGCTCGAGCTGAAATGGCCGATGCTGCGACCGGACGCGCACACCTTCGCCTTCGAACGCGCCGACGCAATTCTGGATTTCGCGCAGCAGAACGATTTGACCATGCGCGGCCATACGCTCGCCTGGTATCACGACATTCCTGACTGGACCAAGCGGATCAAGGATTCGAAGGGCGTCGAGCGCGCCTATGTGGATCAC
Source organism: Bradyrhizobium manausense (assembly GCF_001440035.1). Lineage (GTDB taxonomy): Bacteria > Pseudomonadota > Alphaproteobacteria > Rhizobiales > Xanthobacteraceae > Bradyrhizobium > Bradyrhizobium manausense. Next base: position 199,617 of record NZ_LJYG01000062.1, read on the forward strand.
ATCTCGACCGTCGCGTCCTATTACAAGGACAAGCTGACCTCGTGGGACGTCGTCAACGAGCCGATCCCCGACAATCCCAGGGACGTCAAGGACCGGCGCGACACCTTCTGGACCCAGCATCTCGGCGACCGCTGGATTCCGCTGGCGTTCCGCACCGCAGCCGCCGCCGATCCCTACGTCAAGCTCGCGATCAACGAATACGATATCGAGTCGGCGAAGGATTCGTTCATCGCCAAGCGCGCGGCCTACCGCAACCTCATCATGGAGCTGCTGGATCAAGGCGTTCCGCTGCACGCGGTCGGGCTGCAATCGCATCTCCATGCCGAGCTCGAGATTGACACCCACGGGCTTGCCGAATTCGTCACCGAGATCCGCTCATGGGGCCTCGAGGTCTTCGTCACCGAGCTCGACGTCGACGATCAGAAGCTGACCGGAAGTCCTTTGGAGCGCGACGCCATTGTCGCCAAGCGCGTCGACGATCTCCTGACGGCGATCGCGAGCAGCGGCCCCGTGCGCTCGGTCCTGACCTGGGGCATTTCCGATCGCTACAGCTGGATCAACGGCTACGTCAAACGCCCGGACAAGCAGCCGAACCGGCCATTGCCGCTCGACGGCGAGTTCAAGCCCAAGCCGTTCATGGATGTCATCAGCAAGTTCACGAAGGACGTGTGAGGACTGGCAGGGTCTCACCCCTCCCCGACGGGGAGAGGTGAACACTCACGTCCGATCTAAGCCAGTGTTAGCCATCCGACGGCAATCCCTGCTCGATCCCGCGAAAGCGCAGCGGCGCCAGGGCGGATGCGCGTTGCCACCAGTCGGCGACGCGGTCGTCGAGCGCGGTCACCCCGCGACCGTGGCCTGGAAAGATCCGGATCTGCTGTACCGCTTCGGCGACGAACCCCTTGCCCCGGCGCGTGATCATGAGGGCGGCACCTTCACGGTCGCGCTGCGTCAGCGGCACCAGCAGCCGGCCGCGCGGGCGAAGCGATGCAAGCCAGAGCGGATGCGGATGCGCGAAGCCGGCATGCACGATGATGACGTCGGCCGGCTCGCCAATATCACGACAGCCGTCGCCGTAGACGACCTCGACATTGTGATAGGCGCGCAGGTAATTCGCAGCGCGCGCCGCGAGTCGCGCGTCGCATTCGATTGCACACACCCTGCCCTTCGTCCCCACGATCTCCGACAGGATCGCCGAGAAATAGCCGAGCCCGCAACCGATCTGGATCACGCGATCCTTCGCTCGGATGTCGAGCACATCGATGAAATGGGCCCACAGGCTCGGCAGCCCGGTGTCGAGCTTGCGGCGCGCGTCGATGGCGACGAGCACGTTATCGTAGAGATGAACGGGATCGGCGCTGGGCGTCAGCCGGTAGTTGCGCGCCGCCCCGCTCTTGATGCGCCAGGGTCCTTTCGCCAGAAAATTTTCACGCGGCACCGCCGCAAGCGCCGCAAGCAGGCGCGACGAAGCAATCCGCTCGCGCTTCGCGATGAGCTCGACGAAGCGCGCCCGCGCAGCGGACAGATCGCTCATTTCACCGGATTGGCCTGCGGACGAGCCGGCGTATCGCCGCCGAGCTCATGCACCAGCTGCATGGCCAGCTTCAGGTCGGGCGTCAGGAAGCCCTCGTTGAATTTGCCGACGATCGGCACGAGCAGAAGGCTTGCGTGCTCGCGCTTGCCCGATGCGTGCGACAGCCGCGCGAGGCTCACGGCGGTTCTGAGCTCCCAGGACAACGCGCCCTGCTTGCGCGCCGTCTCCAGCGACAGCTCGAACAGATCTTCCGCCTCCTGCACCGAGGCCGGATTGCCATCCGACAAGGTGATCTCCCCCTGCAGGCGGTACACCTCGGCGAGGTAGGAGTGATCGCCGGTGCGCCTTGCGGTCGCAAGCGCACCGTCCAGCGCGCGCAAGGCGGCATCGCGCATGCCGACCTTGGCATAGGCCTCCGCGAGCAGGCAGCGGAACCAGCAGCCGGCGAGCCAGGAATCCATCGCCTCATACTCGTCGAGGCCGAAGCGCATCTGGCTGATGCCTTCGTCGAGGTCGCCGAGCTGGGCCAGCGCCCAGCCGCGCAGAATCGCGGCCTGCTGCTTCCAGTGCAGGAAATTGTGCTCGGTGGCGATGATCATGGCGCGGTTGGCGTGATCGCGCGTCCCTTCGATATCGCGCAGATGCTGGCAGAGATAGGCGCCGAACACGAGCGCGAAGGCGAGCGAAAACGGATGGCGGATCTTCTCCGCGAGCGCAATCGCCTGCTCGCTGTGCTGGCGCGCCGCGTCCGGCTGGCCCAGGAACCAGAGCAGGTAGCCGAGATAGGACAGCGAGACGACACCGGGATCGGTGCCGTGACGCTCCATCAGGTCGGAATGCAGATCGGGACTGTAGAGATCGATGCAGCGATGCAGATGATGTTGCGCGGCGGCGAAGCGCCCGCGATAGAGCATGGTCATCGCGATCGAGCGGTGCGCCTCGATCAGGTAGCCGGTCTGCTGCGCCGCGTCCTCGTTCAACCGCTCGCGCTTGGCGAATTTCAGCAGCTCGACGCTGAGATGATGCGCGCGGGTCAGGTCGGCGCGGATGAAATGGCACACCCATAGCCCGCGCGTCGCCGCAAAGGTCTTTTCGTCGTCGTCGAGCTGCTGGCCAAGCTCGAGGGCGCGAATGTAGTTCTCCTCGACCTCCTGCACGGCGTAGCCCTTGGCGGCGATCAGCGCGTTGCCGAGCGCGATCCGCAGCTCAAGCTCCACCTCGTCGGCGCCCTGCATGCGTGCGTTGGCCTGCACGACGCTCAAGCCACGGCGAAGATGGCCGATGGCCTCGAGATTGGCGCCGCTCTTTGCCGCCTGCTTGCCGGCCTTCAGCCAGAAGCTCGCCGCGCCCTCGCTCTGTCCGGACTCGGTCAGATGGTGGGCCAGCAGCTCCGGCTCGCGATCGGTCTTCTCCGGATACATCTCGGCAAGGACCTGGGCGATGCTGGCATGCAGCTTGCGCCGCTCACTATGCAACAGGCTGGCATGCGCCGCATTCTGGATCATCACGTGCTTGAAGGAGTAAACCGCGTCTGGCGGATGCCCCCGGCGCATGATCAGGCCGGCCTCCTCCAGATGGGTCAGCGCCGCCTCGATCTGCTCCGCCGGCGTGTTGGCGACCGCGTGCAGGGTCTCGTAGGAGAATTCGCGGCCGATGGTGGCGCCGATCTGTGCAATCCGCTTGAACGGCCCCATCCGGTCGAGACGGGCCATCAGCGAGTCCGTCAAGGTCGCCGGGATCGCGAGCTGCCGCCACGGACCCGACAGCACGTAGCGCCCGTGCCGCTCGGTCAGGAGGTTGGATTCGAGAACCGTCTTGGTCAACTCCTCAAGGAACAGCGGCACGCCGTCGGTCTTGACGATGATCTCCTCGACGACCTCCTTGGGAAGCTCTCTGCCCGCAACGCGCTCGACCAGCGTGGTGCGCAGCGGCCGGCTCAGCCGGTTCAGCACCAGCGTTGTGATGTGCGAATGCGCGTTCCAGCTCGGCTGGAATTCGGAGCGCGCCGTGATGATGGCCAGGATCGGCCGGTTCTGCACCTGGTCGACCAGCAAATCGACCACCTCGCGGGACGTCGGATCGATCCAGTGCAGATCCTCAAAGGCCATCACCAGCGGCATCTCGCGCGCGAGCCCCAGGAAGTGATTGACCAGCGCCGCGACGGTCGCGTCTTTGTGTTGCTGCGGCGACAGGTCCAGCGGCGGATAGCGCCCACCGGTCGGGATCGACAGCAGCGCGGCGAACAGCGGTGCCACCTGCTCGATATCGCCGTGGGCTGCGGCGATCGCATTCTCCAGGCTCGCCAGCGACAGCGCGGAGGCATCCTCGCGATCGAGACCGAGCGAGAATTTGAGCTGCTCGACGAAGGGATAGAACGCAGTGGAGGTGTAATAGGGAGAGCACTGGAACGCGACATGCCCGTGCCGGTCACCTGCGATCCGCTCAAATATCTCCTGGATGATGCGCGACTTGCCGATCCCGGGCTCGCCGAACTTGACGACGACCTGGCCGTCGCCGTCCTTGACCTGCTGCCAGCGAGCCATCAGCAGCGCGATTTCCTCTTCGCGGTTGACCAGAGGGGTCAGCCGCGTGCCCATGGCGGCGGCGAAGCGGGTCTCCACGCGCGTGGCGCGCACGACGTGCCAGGCCTGGGTTTTTTCCGAGATGCCTTTCAACGTCTGGGCGCCGAGATCGCGGTAATCGAACTTGCCCTTCAGCAGCGACTGCGTCGAGGCGGAGATCACCACGCCGTTGGGAGGCGCCAGCGCCTGCAGACGCGCGGCGAGATTGACGGTCTCGCCGACGGCGGAGTCGCGCTCTTCGGTGCCCTGGCCGACGAGGTCGCCGACCACGACGAGGCCGGTCGCGATCCCGATGCGGACGGCGGGCACGTGGCTGAGCGCGCCGCGCGGCTCGATCGCGCGCGCGGTCGACAGCACCCGCACGATCTCGAGCCCGGCGCGCACCGCGCGCTCGGCGTCGTCCTCATGCGCGGTCGGATAGCCGAAATAGACCAGAATGCCGTCGCCGACGAAGCGGGCGGCAAAGCCTTCATAATGCTTGACGACGCGAACGCAGGTTTCGCGAAAGCTGGCGATCATGTCGCGCACGTCTTCCGGATCGAACTGGGCCGAGAGCTTCGTGGAATCCACCATGTCACAGAACATGGTGGTGAGCTGGCGACGCTCGGCGCCAACCTCGGTGCGGGTCTGCGGACGCGCCGGGGCAGCCGGCGCCTCCACCGTCTCCGCCTTGAACAGCGCGGCCATTGCCCGCTGCAACCGTTTGCGATCGCCAAGCGGTAACCCTAGCTCGGCAAGATCGGCCTCGGTCAGGTCGCCCATGACGTCGAGATCGAGGCGGTGCTGCGTGAACAGATCGGCATAGTGACCGAGACCAATGCCTTCGAGCCAACGCTTCAACCCGACTTCAGTCCCCGGCTCATTCTCCAGCATGGTGATCCCGCCGTACACTCCCTGCGCCAAAGGGCTTAAGGTCCCTCAACCACAGATTTTGGGGCCAAAACTTCACCTCAGACTGGACGCGTTGCCAAACTCCAGGGAAGAATAGCCCAATCGGATCAAAAGGGAATGGCATTGTCGGAGATCGCATCCGAGGCGGGAGATAGGCCAGTCGGCGCGGGCGTCGAAACCGAGAACCTTGCCGATATCGGCAGCCTTCTCGCTTTTCACGCGCGCGCGATGCCGGCGGCGCCCGCCCTGCTCGCGCCCGGCCGGCCTCCTCTGGCCTACGGCGCGCTCGGCACCTGGATTGCGCATTGCGTCCGCACGCTGCGCGGGCTCGGCATTACACCTGCCGACCGAATCGCCGTCGCACTGCCGCGCGGAGCCGACAGTGCATTGGCGCTGATCGCGGTGGCATCGACCTGCGCCTGCGTCCCCGTCAATCCCGACTTCACCGCGGACGAGCTGCAACGTTGTTTCAGCGAATTGAAGCTCACGGCACTCGTTACACGGGCGGACATGAACTCGCCGAGCCGCGACGTCGCCAGGGCACTTGATATCGCGGTGATCGATTTCGTGCCGGGACCGGAGACGGATCTCGGCGGTTGCAAGTTCGTGGGCCCGACGATCGGGCCAGCCTGTGCCGACGGCACCGCTCGCACGGAGGACGACGCCTTCATCCTGCTGACATCGGGCACGGCCGCGCGCCCGAAGATGGTGCCTCTGACGCACCGCAATGTGTGTCTCTCCGCGCAGAATGCCGGCCGGGTGCTTTCGCTCGCTCCGCATGATCGCCTGCTCAACGTCCTGCCGCTGTTTCATGCCCACGGCCTGATCTCCGGCCTCCTGACCGCACTCGCGGCGGGCTCCAGCGTGATCGTAACAGGCGGTTTCGACGCACCGTCCTTTTTCGGCTGGATGCGGGACCTGCAACCGACCTGGTACACGGCCGTGCCGACCATTCATCGCGCATTGCTCACCGCCGCGGAAGCGAGCCCCGAGCGCGTCCGGTCGTCGTCGCTGCGGGTGATCCGCTCGGCTTCGTCCTCGCTTGCACCCGCCGTCCTGAACGGGCTGGAGGCGATGTTCGGCGTCCCCGTGCTGGAAACCTACGGCATGACGGAAGCTGCCTCGCAGATTGCCGCCAATTCGTTCGAGCTACGCAAGATCGGCTCGGTCGGCCGCGCCGCCGGCCCCGAGATCGCGATCATGGACGAAACGGGCCGCCTGCTTGCGCCCGGCCAGCATGGCGAGATCATGCTGCGCGGGCCCAACATGAGCCGCGGCTATTGTAATGACGAAGCGGCGACGCAGGCCGCGTTCCGCGATGGCTGGTTCAGGACCGGTGACCTCGGCTATCTCGACGCAGACGGCTATCTCTTCATCGTCGGCCGCATCAAGGACGTCATCAACCGCGGCGGCCAGAAGATCTCGCCGCTGGAGGTGGAGGAGGTGCTGCTGGCCCACCCGGCGGTGCTGGAGGCCGGCGTGTTCGCCATTCCCCATGCCACGCTCGGCGAGAACGTCGCCGCCGTCGTGGTGCTCAGGGACAATGCCGAGACGACCTCAGACCAGTTGCGCCAATTCGCACGCAAGCGTCTCGCCGCCTACAAGGTGCCGAACCTGATCCGTAAGATGGCCGCGCTGCCGAAGGGCGCCAGCGGCAAGGTCAAGCGCAACGCGCTGGCCGAGCTGATTTCAGCCCCCCACGACGATGACGAAACGCAGCTGCCGCGCAACGAGCTGGAGACCCAGCTCGCCGCAATCTGGGCCAGTCTGCTCGAGCTTCCGCAGGTCGGCATCGACCAGGACGTCTTTGCGCTCGGCGCAGATTCGCTCGCGGTCACGCAGATGCGCTCCCGCCTGCGCGAACGCTACAACGTCGACTTCTCCTTCGAGGACATCTTCGATTGCGCCACGGTCGGTGCTCTTGCCGCCCGGATCGAGACCACGGCGCACCGCGATGCGACGTTGCCGGCTTGGCGCCAGGAGGCTGCCGAAACAAACGCGCCGCTGTCGTTCCAGCAGCAGCGGATGTACGTGCTCTCAAGGCTCGACCCGACGCGCTACAATTATAACGTGGTCGAGGTCGCGCTGCTGAAGGGCGAGGTCGATATTGCCGCGCTTCAGGTAAGCCTCAACGCGATCTGCACACGTCATGAAGCGCTGCGTTCGATCTTCGTCGAACGCGAGGGCGAGCCTGTGCAGCGCGTGCTTCAGGCATCGCCACAGCTCGAGCGGATCAAGCTCGAGCCCTGCCCTGCCGAGAGGCAGGTTGCGGTCGTCAGGCGCGAGGCGCTCAAGCTTGCGCAGTACGAATTTGATCTTGCCGGTGAGCCGCCGCTGAAGGTCACGCTGCTCTCTTTCGACAAATGCAGCCATGCGCTGGTGGTCAATGTCCATCACCTCGTCACCGATGGTTGGTCGCAACGGCTGTTGTGGGAGGCGCTCGCCGCCGGATATTCTGCCGCGCGCAAGGGAAGTGTGACGGCGCTCGCCCCGCCCAGCTTTCAGTATCGCGACTTCGCGCGCTGGCAGCAGAGCTGGGCGCAGACCCCGGCCGCGAGCGAGCAGCTCGACTATTGGCGGACCCAGCTCGACGGCGTCACCACGCTGCCGCTGCGGACCGATCGGCCACGGCCGGAGTTCTGGAGCGGCCACGGCGCCCGTCATTATTTCGAATTCTCAAAGCCCCTTTCCGCCGACATCCGCTCGCTGAGCCGGGACCAGGGCGTGACGCCTTACATGGCGCTGCTCGCGGTGTTTCAGTGTCTGCTGTTCCGCCACACCGGGCACGAGGATGTCGCGACGGGTTCGCTGATCGCGAACCGCAACCAGATCGAGAGCGAGCGCCTGATCGGGCTGTTTGCCAACACGCTGATCCTGCGCAACGATTTCAGCGGCGACCCGACCTTCGGCGAGCTGCTGCGCCGGGTGCGTCAGGCCACGCTCGATGCTTACCGCAACCAGGACCTTCCGATCGAGGAAGTCCTGCGTGCCTTGCAGATCGCGCGCAGGAGCGACGGCAATCCGCTGTTCCGGATCATGTTCATCCTGCAGAACGCATCGATCGAGAGCGCGCGCTTTCCCGGCCTGTCGACGCGGCGGTTGGAAATCGATCCGCAAGTCGCCCGCTTCGACATCACGCTCGAGCTGGTCGAGGCCGAGGGCCGCTTCACCGGCTTCTTCGAATACGCCACCGATCTGTTCGATGCGGCGACGATCGAGGCCATGGCGGATCGCTTCAAGACCTTGCTCAAGGCGGTCATCACCAATCCCGAGCAGCGCATCTCGCGCCTGCCGCTGCTGACGGCCGCGCAGCGCCGGCGATTGCTAACGAAGGGCCGGCCAGCCAATTTCGCAGCGCGCGGAAATGTCTGCGAACGGTTCGAGCGGCAGGCGAAAAAGGCGCCGAATGCCGTCGCGATTTCAGATGGACATCAGTCCCGGAGCTATCGCGAACTAGCGCATCGCAGCCAGGCGATCGCGCGCTGGCTTGCCAGCGAAGGTGCCGGTGCGGAGACCGTGGTCGCGGTATTGGCGGATCGCGGACCGGACCTGCTTGCAGCGATGATCGCGGCGCAGCGTGTGGGCGCAGCGTTCCTGAACCTCGATCCCGAGCAGCCGCCGGCGCGGCTCGCAACCATCCTCGGCTCGAGCTGCGCAAACGTGCTGCTGACGGGACGCGCGCAGTCCGCCGTGGTCGACGCGCTACTCGAACCGCTGGTCGCACGCATCCGGGTCGCCGTAGTCGACGATATAATCGCAGGCGGATCGAGCGAGCCGGGCCGCCCTGCCCGGCGGGCGGATTCGAGCCTGGCCTATCTCATCTATACGTCCGGCTCCTCCGGCGCACCGAAGGGCGTCATGATCGAACAGCGCGGGCTGTCGAACCATCTCGCCTCGCTCATCGATGAACTCGGCCTTACGGCCACGGACGTGATCGCGCAGACCGCGCCGCAGAGCTTTGTCATCTCGGTCTGGCAGTTCCTCGCCGGTCCCATGGTTGGCGCGCGGGTCCATGTCTGCGGCAATTCGATCGTGCAGGATCCGATGCTGCTGGCGCGGGAGATCGAGCGCGAAGGCATAACGGTGCTGGAGATCGTGCCCTCGCTGCTTCGCGTGATCCTCGAACGGATGGACGAGGCGCCGATGCTGCGCGCTTTTGCGAAGTTGCGACTATTGATCTCGACCGGCGAGCCGCTGCCGGTCGAGCTCTGCCGCGCCTGGTTCGCCCGCTGCCCGAAAGTGCCGCTGATCAATGCCTATGGCGCCTCGGAATGCTCAGACGACGTCTCGCTGCACCGATTGACTCATGCACCCGATGCTGCGACCACCAATGTTCCGGTCGGCGCGCCCCTGCCCAACACCCAGCTTTACGTGCTCGATCCGGATCTGGAGCCGCAGCCGATCGGCGTGGTCGGCGAGCTCTGCGTCGGCGGCGCCGGCGTCGGCCGTGGCTATGTCAACGATCCCGCGCAGAGCCGGCAGCGCTTCATCCCCGATCCGTTCGCGCGGGGGAAAGGCGGCCGGCTCTATCGCACCGGCGACCTTGCCAGGCGCCGCGGAGACGGGACGATCGAATGCCTCGGCCGCGCCGACCTTCAGGTCAAGGTCCGTGGTTATCGCGTCGAGCTCAAGGAGATCGAGACTGCGCTGGCCGACCACGCAAGCGTGCGGGCCGGCATCGTCGAGCCGCGGCGCGATGCCAATGGCGATGTCAGGCTGATTGCCCACGTCGTAGCCAAAGCCGGCAACAAGATCAGCGCCAGCGAGCTGCGCGATTTTCTCAAAAGCCGGCTGCCTGTTCATGCAATCCCGTCGGCGTTCCTGTTCCGGGATCAGGTCCCGCTCAACGCCCACGGCAAGCTCGATCGCTCCGCCGTGCTGGCGCCTCCGCAACAGGAGAGCGCCGCGACTGAGATGACCGTGCCGGCCCGGCGCTTCACGGAAAAGGTCCTGTCCGATATCTGGATCGATCTGCTGAAGGTCGAGAGCCTTGGTGTCACCGACAATTTCTTCGATCTCGGCGGCCATTCGCTGCTGGCCGGGCAAGCGATGGCGCGCATCGCCCGAGCGCTTGGCGTATCGCTGCCGATCAAGACCATCTTCGAGGCACCGACGATCGCGGAGCTCGCCCGGCGGGTCGACGAGGCCGTGGCCACGGCACCGCAAAAGCCTGCGGCCGGCGTTCCACGCCTGGCCGAAAGCGCTCCTCCCACGCTGTCGATCGCGCAGGACCAGATGATGCGGATCGAGCGGAACCTGCCCGATCTGCCGCTGTTCAACCTGCCCTTCGCGTTCCACCTCGAAGGCCCGGTCGATCCGCTCACCCTGGCGCAAGCCATTGACGACATCGTGCGTCGGCACGAATCCTTGCGAACGGCATTCGGTTGGAATGGCGAGCAGCCGGTCAGCCAGGTCATCGCGCCAGCCACGCTCGGTCCGGTCCTGACCGTCGAAACCATCGGTGACGGGCGGCCCCACGACAATCAGCGGCGCAAGGCGCTCGAGTTCAGGAAGATCGAGCTCCTGATCGCGCAGGAGACCTATACCCCCGTTAACACCGCGCGGGCACCGCTGCTGCGGGCGCGCCTGCTGCGCCTTCATGCCGAGGATCACGTCCTGCTGCTGACGCTGCACCATGCCATCGCGGATGGCTGGTCGATCGGCGTGCTGTTCGAGGAATTGTCGGGCCGCTATGCCGTGCTGGCGGGCCATCCGTCGCCGCCCCTGCCGGGCACGCCGCTGGCGTTTTCCAGCGTCGCGCGCTGGCAGCGC
>NZ_LJYG01000062.1:210402-218666 GCF_001440035.1 Bradyrhizobium manausense
GCCGGCAGGCCGCCGACTGGGCCGACAATCTGCGCGGTGCAGCCCCCGTGTTTGACGGCGAGGCGCGCGCGGGCGCGTCGACCGGCCATCATCCGCTCAGCCTAGAGCGTGATCTCGTCGCCGGTCTCACCTTCTATGCGCGCCAGCACAACAGCACGCTGTTCATGTGTCTGCTCACCGGCCTGAAGGCCCTGCTGCTGGCGCGGACCGGGCGCACGGACATTTCGGTCGCCACCGCGATGGCCAACCGCGCCCAGCCGGACGCCGACCGCATCATAGGCCCGTTCGAAAACACCGTGATCGTCCGCAGCCGAATCACGCCGGATCTGTCGTTCGCCCAGGCCTTGGCCCGGGTGCGCCAGAGCGTGCTCGACGCGCATGCGCGGCAGGAGCTGCCGTTCAACATCGTGGCCGACCATCTGGAGCGGGAGGGCATCGACCCGGCTTCGCTGCTTCAGGTCTATTTCACGCTGCAAAACCCGCTGCGCCAGCCGCTCGACCTGCCTGATGTCGCGGTGCGATCGATCGGCAACGTCGCGCGGGAAGGCCAGCCGGTGCTGCCGGTCGACCAGACCTGGCTATCGCTGATGCTGAAGGAGCGCCCGACCGGGATTACAGGTTCGTGCAATTATAAAGACGATCTGCTCGACGGCGCCACGGTCGGCGCATGGATGGAGGATCTCGTCGCGCTGCTTGAGGCTGCCATCCTCCGGCCAAACACGCCGCTGGAGCGCTTGCTCGCCCGCAGGGCGGCATGACCAGCCGCACAGGACAGGCAAACACGAGTTCACCCGTCAAAGCTGTGAAGACACAAGTTGCATCTTGATTATTCGGCTCCAGCGCGCAAGATTATTCTCGCCTTTTGATTTGGACGATATTTTCAACCGGGGAGCGTCATTATGGGTTTTATCAAATTTACCAAAGGCACTTCGCTCAGCGACAAGGACCGCAAGGCCCTGCTAAAGCTGCTGACGGGCGAGAAGAAAAAACTTCAGTCCGCCCTGAAGGATGTCGATGCCAGCCTTGCGACGCTGGGCGTCGCGAAGAAGGCCAAGAAGAAGAAATAAGATTCGGCGGCCGGGACGCCGGGCGGATCTTCGCGTATCATTTTCGATTTGAGCCGCTCGCCTGTCCGGTCGGGGTCTCGCACAAGCCTGCTCCTGCAAACCGGCCAGCGATTGACAAGAATTTGCCTGGGTGGACCGCTAGAAATGGTCCGCCGAGTTGCTTCCTGTTCGGTTGATCCTTCAGTCAGGGCCGGATTTGGCCTCCGCCTGACGCTATGGGCCCAATTGATGGCAGACGACGGAATTGAACTGTTTATCGGATTGATCGAGAGCATCGATACGCCCGGCGCGGTGGATGTGTGCCGAGGGTTGCTCTCGGTCGACGAGCAGATACGCGCCGACCGCTTCAAGTTTGAACGGCATCAACGGCAATATGTCTTCGCGCATGCGATGCTGCGCCTCGCGTTGTCGCATGCGGCCCCTGAGGTCGAACCGACCGACTGGTCGTTTTCGACCGGCCGCTACGGGCGACCCTTTGTCGCGGCGCCCACGACCGCGACGCCGCTGCATTTCAGCCTGTCCCATGCCGATGGCTGCGTCGCCTGCGTCGTCTCGAAGCATGAGACCGTCGGCGTCGATGTCGAGACCGTGTCGCGGCGCGTCGCACCGCTGTCGACCGCGCTTCGCTTCTTTGCGCCGGAAGAGGTGGAGACGCTGCGCACGCTGCCGGAGCCCGCCGCGATCGAGCGCTTCTTCGACTATTGGACGCTGAAGGAAGCCTATCTGAAGGCAAGAGGTTTTGGGCTCAATCTGCCGCTGGATGCGTTCGCGATGCAGGTGTCGCGGGAGGCGATCAAGATCACCTTCAAGCCCGATATTGCCGACGACCCAGCGGGCTGGCGCTTCTCGCTGTGCTCGCCATCGCCCTCGCATCGCCTTGCGATCGCCGACGGCTCGGGCGCGGCCGGCGGCCTGCGCATCACCCGCAACGCCTGGCCGCTCCAGGACGCGGCGGAATGATGCCGGCGCGGCTGCGCGTCTTTCCGGCGATCTCGCGCAACCGCGATCCCGAAAAATACGTCGGCGAGCTGATGCGGGTGGCTGATGTCGCCGACCGCAACGGCTTCGAAGGTATTCTGCTGTTCGAGGGCAACGACGTGTTCGTCGAGCCCTGGGCGATGGCGCAGCACATCCTCGCCGCGACGACGCGATCCTCACCGCTCATCGCGGTCAATCCGGTCTACATGCATCCGTTCACGGCGGCGAAGTTCGTCTCGTCCTTTGCGCAGCTCTACGGCCGCAAGGTCTATCTCAACATGATCACGGGGACCGCGATCAGCGATCTGCAGGGGCTGGGCGACGAGCAGTCTCACGCCGACCGCTATGTCCGGCTCGGCGAGTTCGTCACCTTGATGCGCAGGCTGCTCTCGAGCCCCCGCCCGGTGAATGTCAACGGCCGGTTCTATTGCGCCAGCAATCTGCAACTGCGGCCGCGCCTGCCCGCCGAGCTGATGCCGGAATTTCTGATCGCGGGGCAATCCGACGCAGCCAGGCGCGTCGCCGAGGAGGCTGGCTGCATCAAGATGCAGATGTTGCCGCCCGACCTCGATCGAGGCCTCGGCGCATCAGGTATGAACTTTGGCATCTTCGCGCGCGAGAGCCGCGACGAGGCGCGGCAGGCGGCCAAGGCCCGTTTCCGCGACAATCCTGACGATCGCGAGCTGCTCGCGCTCACGGTCGAAAATTCAGATTCGGTCTGGAAGCGGCGATTGTACGAGGGGCAAAGCGGAGAGCTCGCCGACAATGGCTATTGGCTGCTGCCCTTCCTCACCTTCCAGGCCGACTGTCCCTATCTCGTCGGCAGCTATGCCGAGATCGGCGCCCAACTGAAGGAGTTTGCGGCGAAGGGGCTGACCACTGTCATGCTCGACATGGTCGCCGACGAGGCCGAGATGCAGCATGTTTGCAAGGCGCTGAAGGCGAGCGGGATGTTTTGACTACTGATCAACACTGCATCCGCATCGTCATTGCGAGCGAAGCGAAGCAATCCAGGACCTTTCCCTAGAGGCAGTCTGGATTGCTTCGCTTCGCTCGCAATGACGGAGAACGACGGTCTATCCAGCGAAAATCACCGCACCTCTTCGAATCCCGCAAGCACCGAGGTCAGGTTGGCGCCAAGGATATCCGAGAGATAGCCGCCTTCCTGCACGAACACGGTCGGCAGGCCCAGCTTCGCGATGGCCTGGCCGATGCGGCGGAAGCCGGGCGTGGTGACGGCAAGCCCCTTCAACGGATCGTGCTCGGAGGCATCGAGGCCGAGCGCGATCACGAGCGCGCCGGGCGCAAAGGATTCGATCGCCTTGCGCGCGATCTCCATCGCTTGCATGTAGCCATCGTCGCCCGTGCCGATCGGCAGGGGAATGTTGAGATTGGCGCCGAGGCCGGCGCCCTCGCCGCGCTCATGCGCATAGCCCCACACATAGGGATAGTAGGCGACCGGATCGGCGTGGATCGAGACCGTGTAGACATCCGGCCGCGCGTAGAAGATGCCTTGCGTGCCGTTGCCGTGGTGGACGTCGACGTCGAGGATCACGACGCGCTCGTGCTTCAGGCGCAGATGCGCGGCCGCGATCGCGCTGTTGTTGAGGAAGCAGAAGCCGCCGGCCATATCGCGATAGGCGTGATGGCCGGGCGGACGGCAGAGCGCGTAAACAGCGTCTTCGCCGTCCATCACCATCTGCGCCGCGGTGACAGCGACATCCGTCGCCGCGCAGGCCGCGGCCCACGTGCCCGGCCCAATTGGAGCTGCGGTGTCGGCGGTGTGCCAGCCGAGCTTGCCGACGATGTGGGTCGGATAGGTGGCGGCATGGCGCACGGGATGGACGTTGCCGATCATCTCCGGACCGGCATCGCCGAGCGCCGTCCAGGCGTCCCAGGCTTCGCTCAGGAACGACAGATATTCCGGGCTGTGAATGCGCGCCCGCGGGCCCTGGCCGAATTCGGTCGGCTCGACCAGCTGATGCTTGCCGTCCTTCAAGCCCTTGAGCAGGCGATCGGCGCGCTCGGGCTGCTCGGTGGTGCGCTTGACGACGCCGCGAACCAGGAAGAATTGCGGATCGTGGCTGCGGTGCAGTTCGGTATGGACGGCTTTCACTCAACACTCCGTGCTCTTCAGCGGCTTTTGAATCGACGCGTTTTCCTGACGCGAACCGGTATCCACTTCGCTCGAAAACGCCTTGATAGTGCCATAGGGTTTTTTGATCGCTGCGGCGGCCAGATGCAAGCAAGAAGAATGCCGGCCTGTGCCGCACCGCTCTGCGCCAGCAGCAGATCGCCCGCGAAATATTCTCTTGTTTGAGCATGATCTTTTCGGAAAACCGCTGCACACTTTTCCGAATCATGCTCTAGCAGCGCCCGCGCTGAAGACAATATTCCCTGCCCTGCTGATCGGTGCGGAAGGATTCGATGAAGCCGCCCTGGCGCTGGGTGACGAAGACGGTCTTGCCGTCGCGGCCGCCGAAGGCGAGATTGGTCGGCTCTTTCGCTTTCAGCGTGATCTCGCGCTCGACCACACCACTCGGCTTCATCAGCGCGATCGTACCCTTGAGAATGCGCGCGACGTAAAGGCGGCCGGCGACGTCGGTGCGCAGACCGTCGATGGTGTCGGGCTGGAATGTCTTGACCAGCTTCGCATCGGTGAGCTCGCTGTCCCGGATAATGTAGGACCAGACCTGGCCGTTGCTGGACTCACCGACATAGAGCGTCTTGCCGTCGGGGCTGAGATCGATGCCGTTGGTGGTGCCCATCGAACGCGGCGCCGACATGATCTGTCCCTGCACCACGCCATCGGCGGCTTTGGCAATGCGCCAGATGTGACCTTCGCGGCCCTTCCAGTTCGGATCGCTCGCATAGATCGTGCCGTCGTGTGCGATGGTGATGTCGTTGGGCTGGTTCATCTCGTCGGAGTGAAACCAGACGGCCGGCTCGGTGCCGCCCTTCGGGATCGCAAAGATGTTGTGCTTCTTGTAGTCGGCGATGAACATCGTGCCATTGCGATCGAAGCGGATCGCGTTGCCGACGCTTCCCTCGGGAAGTTCCACGAAAGCTCCGGACGCCGCAGCGCCCGCGGGCAATCGGCCGATGGTGCCGGGCTTGCCGAAATTGACGACGAAGAGATCGCCATCGAGATCGGCGGCGGGGCCCTCGATACCGTGCGTATATTCACCTGAAGGCGTGACCTGCACGCTTTCGAACAGCTTCGTCTCGGCCGCGAAGAGCGGCGTCGCGACGACAAGCAGAATGCTACTGCACAGGCACCAGAAAGTCCTGCCGGATGTAATAGCCATCGTCGTCGCTGCACTCACCATTCAGATAGGGATCAGCCGGCCGGAAGAACCGGCTGAAGCCGGGTTTGTCTACAGCGTTCCTTTGTGTCACGACGACGACCTTGGCAGCCGGTATTTCGCCGCATTCCTTGTTCGCCTTGCTGAAGAACTTGCGCTGCGGCAGGCCCGGCTTGATGCGCATCGGCGTTCCCGGAACCATCCTGGCAACCAGCAGATCCGCTGTGGTCAGCAAGGCCGCGTAACCCGGCTCGGTCTTCGGCAGACTCTCGCCGCCGGGCGGCATCAGCTTCTCCGCGCCGAGGCCGCGCAGGCGCGTGCGCAATCTGCCGGAGGCGGGATCGCCGGGATAGATCCAGCCATCCTGCGACAGCATGAACCTCAGCACGGTCGCATCCTTGTCCGCGTCCGACTGCCCTGCCTTGAGGCCGAAATCGGAGTGGCAGCCGACGCAGTGCTTTTCAACGAGGTTCTTGCGCAGCGTGGTGAGCCGTAGCTTGTTCTGCGGATCCTTGGCGACGAAGGCCGCGAGCTGGTCGATCAACGCCTGGCTTCTGACATCGCAGGGTAGTGGCGGCGGCGGATCGCCGGCGGCGCGATCGATGCGGATGATGGTCTGGTTCTTGTCCTCGACCAGCCAGATCGCACCGTCCTCCGCGACCGTCATGCCAACTGGCGCGCCTTGCGGCCGCGCACCATTGACGCGATGCCAGCCCGCGATCAGTTCGTCGAACGGCGCAGCGGCGACGTCGCCGGCGTCGCTCTGAAAATTGTGGGTCGGATCGGCCGCGCAGCTGACGTGGTAGCGCACCGGCGGCGGAGCAGGCTTTGGAAAGCCGTGATCGTCGACCTCGTAGATCAGCACGCGGCTGCCGGTCGGGCGGTAGCCGTGGAGCCCGATCAGCAACTTCCCTTCCAATTCGGGGAACCTGACGCCGTGATAGTACAGCATCGCGAGCGGCGCACCATGTGGCGGCAGCAGCGAGAAGGGCTGCTTGTAGAGCGCGCTCGCCGTACAGAGCGATTTGTAGATGCCGGATTGCAGCACGAGCTTGAACTCGGGACTCGGCGTCGACAAATCGTAACAATAGGGCCAGCCATAATGCCTACCCTGCTCGATCGCGTTGATCTCCTCGTTCGGCTTGAAGATATCGGGCAGGTCCCGACCATTCTCTCCTTGCAGGAAGGCGTAGCCGGCATCGGGGAACTTCGGGTGCAGTGCCAGCGCCAGCGAGTTGCGCAAGCCGCGCGCGTAGATCGTGTGAGCGGGATCCGGATCGCCAGGCTTCAAGGCCGGGAAGACGCCGCCTGACGGTGGCGTGAACAGCCAGAGTGCCGCCATGGCGGAGGCGCCTTCAGCCGGTGCGCAAGGCTTCGTGATCGGCGCCGGCGCAATGCAATCATCGCTGTGGGCACCGACATTGACGAACAGCCGCCCGTTCTTGTCGAAGACGAACTGCTTGAGCGGATGCGCGGCCTCCTCGAGCTTCGTCCCGTCAGGCAGCGTGATGCGGCGGCCCGGCATATGACGGATGATGGTCTCGACCGTGCTGCGCGGATTATCGGCGAGTGGATCGAAGCGGAAGATTGTCTCGGCGCTCGAGGCGTAGAGCTTCTTGTCCGGACCGATCACGAGGCCGAACGGATATTCGACCCCGGTCAGCAGCTCCTTGAAGCGATGGCCGCTGGCGGCGTGAGGATCGAGCAGCAGCAGCCGGCCGTCGGTGTGGCCCCAACCGCCCATGTCGGCCACCACGAATAGCTCACGGCCGGGCACCTGGATGATCGACCGCGGAAATTTCAGATGGTCTTCCTCGCTGCCGACCAGGCCAGCGCAGAAGCCAGCCTTCATGTCGATCTGGACTCTTGGGAAGGCGAGATCGCCGCTGCCGCAGGTCTCCGGTCCGACCGCATAGCCGCTTTTCCGCAACTGATCGGACGCCGCTGGCGAGGCAAGGCCAAGCAAGACCGCGGTGACGGCGGCAGCTGCGCACAAGCCTCGGCGTCCATTCTGCAAAGTGAGATGATTCACAGCGGCCTCCCCCGATTTTCGGTTGAGGGTTGTTCCATGTCGTGCAGGAGCCGTCCAGCCATCACCCGCCTGTGATTAAACCTGTAACGATCTTCGTGGCGACCAACCTCCGTAAATTCCCTTACCGGGTTCAACCCGAATATTTTGGGAATGCTTGGGGTGGTATCGTTTTGCCGTCCCAATCGCTCTCTCCAGGAGGCGCTTATGGTCCAGGTCTACTTTCACTGCTCCAACACCGAGGGCACGCTGATCGACCGCTACGGCGCTGCCGTCGCCAATCTGACCGAAGCGCGCGATCGTGCTGCCCAGATCATGCGATCCATGATCGAGACGCCAGGCGCCGAGGACTGGCGCGATTGGGTGATCCATATCAGCGACGACGACGGCGAAGAGATTTTCGATCTCCCCTTCACCGCCATGCTCGGCAAGCCCCATTAAGGTGATGCCATGCTGTTCGCTTCCCTGACCCTGCTCCGCCAGCCCCTCACCTTCGTCGCCACCAAATGGCTGACGCTGATCCGGGTCGCCGGCAATCCCTACCGCCCCGAGCTGCATTACATGCGCGGGCCTGGCCCGAAATGGCGCGCCAAGTACCAGGCTAGCCGGCTGGACCGCACGCGCTGAGGCGGCGCTTACCGCATTTTTCAGACATTTGTATCTTTCGTCATGGCCGGGCTTGCCCGGCCATCGACGTTTTTTGGAGAACCGTAAGACGCAGCGTCAAAATGCTGATCGTGCCATCCTGCGCCGGTTTCACACCTGCCATGTTGCGTCTCGCAGCAGATGTTTTCGCCGATGGTGATGTGCCATTCTCGTCGAGCTTTGCCCATCGGAAGACGAGATCATGCCTCATCAGTTCAGCCTCAACCAAACCTTCCGCAA
>NZ_LJYG01000062.1:218754-245973 GCF_001440035.1 Bradyrhizobium manausense
GGTGGGAGCGCAGGTGCTGGCGGCGGGCGGCGACTGCGTCGACGCGATCGTGGCGACGACCTTCGCATTGAACGTACTGGAGCCCTGGAATAGCGGCATCGGCGGCGGCGGCGCGATGGTGCTCTACCGCGCCAAGGAAAATCGCTATGAGGTGATCGACTACGGCATGTGCGCGCCGCAAAGCCTGCGCGCCTCGGATTATCCCATCGTTGGGGACCGCCTCGCGACCGACCTGTTTCCGTGGCCGCGGGTGAAGGACGATCGCAACGTTCACGGTCCCGCCGCGATCGCCGTGCCGGGTGTCGTCGCCGGCATGGAGGAGGCACACCGACGCTACGCCAGGATGCCGTGGAAGGAGCTGGTTGCTCCGGCAGCCGCACTGGCCGGTGAAGGCCTGCTGGTCGACTGGTGGACGACACTGACGATCGCGAGTGCAGCGGCAGATCTGCGCCGCTATCCGGCAGGCGCGGCCGCCTTTCTGAAAGACGGCCTGCCCCCGAGCCCGCCCTGGAGCATCGAGGCTGAGACCCGGCTGCCACAGGACAATTTGAAAGCGACGCTGTTGCACCTCGCCGAGGCCGGGCCACGAGACTTCTATCAGGGCGACCTCGCCAAGAGCATCGCGTCCGACATCAAGGCCGATGGCGGCTCGCTATCGGTCGAGGATCTCGCTGCATTCCGCGCCCATCTGCGCGAGCCGCTGGCGATCCCCTATCGCGGCGGCAAGGTGCTGGCGACGCCGGAACTCACGGCCGGCCCGACCATGGCGCATGCGCTGCGGCTGTTGCAGGAGAATCTGAAGCCGGCGGGCACGCCTGACGCCGCTGCCTACAGCGAGTATGCAGTGGCTCTGCAGGCGGCCTATCGCGAGCGCCTCAAGGACATGGGCGATGTCGACGGCAAGCGCGCGCTCGGCGCCGAGTATCTCGCGCCGGCCTGCACCACGCATTTCTCCGTGGTCGACCGCGACGGCAACATCGCCGCGGTGACGCAGACACTGCTGTCCTCGTTCGGCTCGAAATATGTGACGCCGCAGAGCGGCATTCCCATGAACAACGGCATCATGTGGTTTGATCCGACGCCCGGCACCACCAATTCGCTCGCTCCCGGCAAGCGCTGCCTCACCAACTACACGCCTGTGATCGCCGAGACCCCGGACGGCAAACGACTCGCGGTCGGTGCCTCCGGCGGCCGCCGCATCCTGCCTTCCGTCCTGCAACTCGTGTCCTTTGTGGTGGATTTTGGCATGGACCTCGATGCCGCCATCCACCAGCCCCGTATCGATTGCAGCGAAGGCGCGATCGTGCTCGGCGACATCAGGCTGCCGGCGGATGCACGCAAGGCTCTCGCCGCGCGCTTCGATTACAGGGAGGCGGCGGTGCAGACCCTGCCGATGAAGTTCGCCTTCCCGAGCGTGGTGATGCGTGATGGCGACACCAATTCCGGCGCGGTCGAGATCTTCCAGCCCTGGGCAGATGCTGTGGCGGAAGGCTGAGGCTAGCTAGATCCCCAGCCGGTCTCGCACCCGACCGGCAATCACCGCCGTGGTCACGCCGACCGGCCAGAACGCGTGCATCGGGATCGGCTTGATGCCTGATATTGGCATGTCGATCTCCGCCTTGGCACCGCCGATCAGCCGGCGCGCAAGCTGCGCGCCCATGGCGGTCGAGAGCGCGACGCCGCGACCGTTGCAACCCAGCGAGATCAGGATGCCTTCCGCCGGCTCATGCACATGCGGATAATGATCCCCGGTGATGGCGAGCCGGCTGTTCCAGCCGTGCGTCCAGGCCACGCCCTTGAGCTGCGGCCATAGCCGCTCGGCGTAGCGCATGAGATAGGCGACATCAGTTGGCGACTTGATCCAGCGCATCGGACCGCGACCACCCATCAGCAGGCGGTTCTGCTGGTCGATGCGGTAATAGACGGTGATGTGGCCGCTCTCGTAGAGCACGGGCCGTGTCGGCATGATCGCGCGGGCGACCTCGTCGGGCAGCGGCGCAGTAGCCGCGATCGAGGAAAACACCGGCACGATGGTGCGGCGGAGCGCGGGCCAGAGATCGTCGGTGAAGCCGTTGGTTGCGAGCAGCACCTTCTCCGCATGCACGACTGCGCGCGGAGTCTCGATGCGCCAGCGCGCGCCGTCGCGACGGAGCGATAGCGCCGGCGTCTCGCCGTGAACCTTCGCGCCTGCTGAAATTGCAGCGCGCGCAAGACCACGGGCGTAGCTGAGCGGATGCAGGTCGCCGCCTCGCGTATCGAGCATCGCGCCGATGTAGCGATCCGTACCGGTCATCTCGCGCAACTGCTCGCGGTTCAGATATGACACCGGCATGCCGCGGCGGATGCATTGCTGCGCGGTCTGTTCGATCGCAGCGGCGCTGGCCTCGTTATAGGCCGCGCGCAGCGTGCCGTTCTGCCGCGCCTCGCAAGGGATTTGGTAGCGGCGGATCAGATCGTGGGTGAAGTTCGGCGAGCCGTAGGAGAACGCGATCATGCGGCGGCCGAGCCCGGTGCCGAAATCAGCCTCGATCTGATCGGGGTCGTGCTTCAGGCCGGGATTGGTGTGGCCGCCATTGTTGCCGGACGCGCCCCAGCCCGGCTCCTGTGCCTCCAGCACCAGCGCCTCGACGCCCTGCTCGGCCAGATGCAGCGCCGTCGACAGACCGGTGTAGCCGCCGCCGACGATCGCAACGGAAACGCTCCTGTCCGTATCGAGCGCCGGCGTCGCAACCGGCGCGACGGCCGTGTCGGCATAGAGCGATGGCGGCAGAGGCAGGCGTGTCATTGTAAAAGTCCGGTCAGAGCGGATGCAGCACGCGGCGCAAAAAGTCCTGCGTGCGCGGATGCTGGGGCTGGTTGAGCAGCGTTTTAGCCGGCCCCTGCTCGACGATGATGCCGCCGTCGATGAACAGCACACGATCGGCAACGTCGCGGGCAAAGCCCATTTCGTGGGTGACCACGACCATGGTCATG
Source organism: Bradyrhizobium manausense (assembly GCF_001440035.1). Classification (GTDB taxonomy): domain Bacteria; phylum Pseudomonadota; class Alphaproteobacteria; order Rhizobiales; family Xanthobacteraceae; genus Bradyrhizobium; species Bradyrhizobium manausense. The sequence goes on from NZ_LJYG01000062.1 coordinate 221,728, forward strand.
CCGTCATCAGCGAGCTTGCGCATGACACCGAGCACATCGCCGACCAATTCAGGATCGAGCGCCGAGGTCGGCTCGTCGAACAGGATCGCCTTCGGCTGCATGGCGAGCGCGCGCGCAATCGCGACACGCTGCTGCTGGCCGCCGGAGAGCTGCGGCGGGTGCGCGTCGACCTTTTCGGCGAGGCCGACCTGAGCAAGCAGTGCGCGACCCCGCTCCAGCACCTGGGCGCGCGGCTCCTTCTTCACGAACAGCGGCCCCTCGACCACGTTCTCCAGCACCGTCCGATGCGGGAACAGGTTGAAGCGCTGGAACACCATCGAGACCTGGGTGCGGATGTTGACGATCGACGGCGCGTCGCGGTCGACTTTCAGGCCTTCGACGTTGATCTCGCCGCGATCGTAGCTTTCCAGCCCGTTGATACAGCGCAGGATGGTGGACTTGCCCGAACCTGACGGGCCGACGATGCAAACCACCTCGCCCTTCTCGACCTTCGCCGTGATGCCCTTGAGCACCTCGACCTTGCCAAAACTCTTGTGGACGTCGTTCAGCTCGATCATTTCTTGCCCGCCCGCTTCTCGAAGTGACGGACCAGCAGGATCAGCGGGATGCTCATGGTGAGATACATCAATGCGACCAGCGTGAACACGCTGGTGTTCTTGAAGGTCGAGGACGCGATCAGCTTGCCTTGCAGGGCAAGCTCGGCGACCGTGATGGTCGAGGCCTGCGAGGAATCCTTCAGCATCATGATCATGACGTTGCCGTAGGGCGGCAGCACGATGCGCACGGCCTGCGGCAGCACCACGCGGCGCATGGTCAGCCACCAGCCCATGCCGATCGACTGCGCGGCCTCGATCTGGCCCTTATCGATCGCCTCGATTCCGGCGCGGAAGTTTTCCGCCTGATAAGCCGAATAGGCGATGCCAAGCCCGAGAATAGCGGCCTGCAAGGCGCTGAGCGTGACGCCGAGATCGGGCATCACGAAGTAGAGGTAGAACAGCAACACGATGATCGGGATGCCGCGGATCACGTTGATCAGGCTGGCGCTGAGCATCGACAGCGCTCTTATGCCGGAGACCCGCATCATCGCCCAGATCAGGCCGAGCACGGTCGAGAGCAGCAGCGAGCCGATCGTGACGATAACCGTCAGCGCGACGCCGTTCATCAGGATCGGGAAGAACTCGGCGGCGTCGTGCCAGAAGCCTTTCATCGTGCAGCCCTATGAGCGCTCTATCAGCCCTGCGCCTTCTGGCCCCATTTTTCGAGGATCTTGTCGATGGTGCCGTTGGCCTTGAGCTTCGCCAGCGACGCGTTGATCTTGCCGAGCAACTCGGTGTCGCCCTTGCGGACGCCGATGCCGACCGAGCCGACCGTGACGGGCTTGTAGCCGTCGACGAGACGCACCTCGGGGAACCCACCCTGCTTCAGATTATAGGCCAGGATCGGATAGTCGGCGTAGCCGGCCTTGAGGCGGCCGGTGTTCACATCGCGCAGGATGTCGGGGATGGTGTCGTAGGCCTTCACCTCGGCGAACAGGCCGGACTTCTTCAACGCATCGACGAAGGCGGTGCCGACCTGGGCGCCGACAGTCTCGCCCTTCAGATCATCCTGCGTGGCATAGGATTTGGTGTCGCTCTTCGGCACGACCAGGCCTTCGCCATAGGTGTAGATCGGGTCGGAGAAATCGACGACCTCCTTGCGCGGCGCCGTGATGAACATCGCGGCCGCGATGATGTCGATCTTGCTCGAGGTCAGCGACGGGATCAGCGCCGAGAACTGCATCGGCTCGATCTGCACGTTGAAGCCGGCGTCCTTGCCCACTTCGGTGACGAGATCGACCATGATGCCCTGAATGGAATTGGTCTTGGTGTCGAGGAAGGTGAAGGGAATGCCCGTCGGCGTCGAACCGACCTTCAGCACCTGCTGCGCCGAGACCGGCATCATCGCTGCCATTGCGAGCGCCGCGACCGCGGCCAGACCAAAACGCTTCATCGCATCCCCCTTGGGTCCCGACCGATGCCGGCGCTCGCGCATGTCGTGGATCAGACGTTGCGGGCCAAGCCGTTTCGGCCTAGTTTCACCAATATGAAAATTTGGTCACACTTTCGCGGACGATGCAAGCGGTTTTCATGCACATGAAGGAAGCGGTTTGACGTGAGCGGTGGCAAAAGAATGCGCAAACCGGCCGCGGCAAAGCCGGCGAAGAGGGTCAGGAAGGCTACCGCGAAGCCGACGGAGCCCCCAATGGACGTCGCGGTCGGCCGTCGCCTCCGCGATCTCCGCCGCGCCAGGCAATTTTCGCTCGAAATGGTCGCGGCGCGCACCGAGCTGTCGATCGGCTTCCTGAGCCAGATCGAGCGCGGCCTGTCGTCGCCCTCGCTGCGCGTGCTGGCGNCGCCGATGTGCTCGGCGTCGGCATCGCCGCCTTGTTCGGCGCCAGCCCCAGCGCCGACGGCACATCCGATCAGGTCGTCACGCGCGGGCTACAGCGGCCCGAGCTGAAGCTCTGGCGCACCGGCGTCTCCAAGCAATTGCTGAGCCCGGCCAGCGCCGACAACAAGCTCAATCTATTCCTTGTGCATCTTGAGCCCGGCGGCTCGACAGGCGACGAGCTCTACACCCATGACGGCGAGGAAGCGGGCCTCGTGCTGGAGGGCGAGATGATGCTCACGGTGGACAGCCAAACTTGGTCGCTGAAGACGGGCGACAGCTTTCGCTTTGCGAGCCGCAGGNCAGGCCGCACCGGTTTTCCAATCCGGCGCGGGATGCGAACAGCGTCGTGCTGTGGGTGAATTGCGTGACCGGGTAATTTGCCGTCATTCCGGGGCGCCTCGAAGAGGCGAACCCGGAATCTCGAGATTCCCGGCTCGATGCTTCGCATCGCCCCGGAATGACGCAGCAATCACCCGAACCTATGCTGATACCGATCCACCGTCAGCGCGCTCACATCCACGTCCGGCTTCTTGCCCGAGAGCATGTCCGCGAGCACGCGGCCGGAGCCGCAGGACATGGTCCAGCCAAGCGTGCCATGGCCGGTGTTGAGGTGGAGGTTGGCATACTTGGTCGGGCCGATGACCGGCGGGCCGTCCGGCGTCATTGGACGCAGGCCGCTCCAGAACGTCGCCTTGGAGAGATCGCCGCCGCGCGGGAACAGATCGCTCAGGGAGTGATCGAGCGTGGCGCGACGGGCGCCGTAGAGCTTGGTCGAGAAACCCGAGATCTCGGCGGTGCCGCCGACGCGGATGCGGTTGCCGAGGCGGGTGATCGCGACCTTGTAGCTCTCGTCCATCACGGTCGATTCCGGCGCGCCGGAGGCGTCCTTGATCGGCACCGTGATCGAGTAGCCCTTCACCGGATAGACCGGCAGTGAAATCCCGAGCGGCGCTGCCATGCGCGACGAATAGCTGCCGAGCGCGAGAACATAGCTGTCGGCCTGCAAAAGGCCGGCGCTGGTCGCGACACCGCTGACACGCGCGCCGTCGGTGACGATGCGGTCGATGCCGGTGTTGAACAGGAAGCGCACGCCGAGCGCCTGGGCCTGCTTGGCCAGCGCCTGCGTGAACATGTGGCAGTCGCCGGTCTCGTCCTGCGGCAGGCGAAGGCCGCCGACGAATTTCTCCTTCACACCCGCAAGCGCCGGCTCGACCGCGATGCAGCCTTCGCGGCTCAGCGTTTCGTAAGGCACGCCGTATTGCTTGAGCACGGCGACGTCCTCGCCGGTGCCATCGAGCTGGGCCTGGTAACGGAACAGCTGCAGCGTTCCCTTTGAACGCTCGTCATATTGAATGCCGATGTCGCGGCGCAGGTCGCGCAGGCTATCGCGGCTGTATTCCGCGATCGGGATCATCCGGCTCTTGTTGACCGCGTAGCGTGCGCTGGTGCAGTTGCGCAGCATCTTGAGCAGCCAGACCCACATGACCGGATCGAGCTTCGGCCGGATCACCAGCGGGCCGTGCTTCATCAGAAGCCACTTGACCGCCTTCACCGGCACGCCGGGCCCTGCCCATGGCGAGGAGTAGCCGGGCGACACTTCGCCGGCATTGGCAAACGAGGTCTCAAGCGCGGGCTCAGGCTGACGGTCGACGACCGTCACCTCGTGGCCGGCACGGGCGAGGTAGTAGGCAGAGGTGACACCGATGACACCGCTGCCGAGGATCAGAACTTTCACGCTTGGTCAAACTCCCGCGGCATCACGCTCGCCGCTGTAAGAGCAATTATCAGGCCACCTTCTTGATGGCGTCGCCGAGGATCGAGACGATCTGGTCGATGTGGCTCTTCTCGACGATGAGCGGAGGCGACATCGCGAAGCTGTCGCCGCTCATGCGCAGGTAAAGGCCGGTGTTGAAGCAGTCGACCATGACGTCGTAGCCGCGTGCGCCGACGACGCCGTCACGCGGTGCCAGCTCGACCGCGCCCATCAGGCCGCAATTTCTGATATCGACGACGTTCGGCAGACCCTTGAGCTGATGCAGCGCATCGCGCCAGTATTCGGCCATCGACGCTCCGCGCGTCAGCAGGCCTTCGTCCTTGTAGATGTCGAGCGTGGCGATGCCGGCCGCGCAGGCGGTCGGGTGCGCCGAATAAGTGTAACCGTGGAACAGCTCCATCTGATTCTCGGGGCCGACCATCAGCCCGTCATGCACCTTGCGGCTGGCGAACACCGCGCCGCAGGGAATGGTGCCGTTGGTGATGCCCTTGGCCGTCGTCATCAGGTCCGGCGTGACGCCGAAGAAATTGGCTGCGAACGGCGTGCCGAGGCGGCCGAAGCCGGTGATGACCTCGTCGAAGATCAGGAGGATGCCATGCTTGTCGCAGATCTGACGCAGGCGCTGCAGATAGCCCTTCGGCGGCGGCAGCACCGCAGTCGAGCCCGGCACCGGCTCGACGATGACGGCGGCGATGGTCTCGGCGCCATGCAGGCCGACGAGGCGCTCGAGATCATCGGCGAGCTCGGCGCCGTGCTCGGGCTGATCCTTGGCGAAGGCGTTGCGGGACAGATCATGGGTGTGGCGGATATGGTCGACGCCCGGCAGATGCGTGGCGAAGGCGCGGCGGTTGGCGACCATGCCGCCGACCGACATGCCACCGAAGCCGACGCCATGATAGCCGCGCTCGCGGCCGATGAGACGGGTGCGGCTCGACTGGCCGGTGGCGCGATGATAGGCGAGCGCGATCTTCAGCGCAGTGTCGACCGATTCAGAGCCGGAGTTGGTGAAGAAGACGCGGTCGAGGCCATCAGGCGCGATCTCGGCAAGGCGCTCGGCGAAGTCGAACGCCAGCGGATGGCCCATCTGGAACGTCGGCGCGAAGTCCAGCGTCATCAGCTGCCGCTCGACCGCAGCGGCGATCTGCTTGCGGCCATGGCCGGCATTGACGCACCAGAGGCCGGCGGAGCCGTCGATCACCTTGCGGCCGTCGACGGTGGTGTAGTGCATGCCCTCGGCCGAGGAGAACAGCCGCGGCGCCTTCTTGAACTGACGGTTGGCCGTGAACGGCATCCAGAACGAGTCGGTCTTGATAGTGTTCGGAATCTGATGAAGGGTCACGGGCCACGCTCCTTTGCTGACGGCATAGCAGAGCCACGGCTTCGATAGCGCAACAAGTCCTTTTCTGGTGATCTGCAAGCCATTGATTTCCTTGGGGCACCCGGTCCATATTTGCGCGATCCGCAACACCTGAAACAGGGCCAGAGGCATGAGCGTCGACATCGGTGGACGGCTGCGATTCATCCGGGCGCGCCACAAGCTGTCGCAGCGCGCGCTGGCAAAGCGCGCTGGCGTCACCAATTCGACCATCTCGCTGATCGAATCCAACCAGATGAACCCGTCGGTCGGGGCGCTCAAGCGCATCCTCGACGGCATCCCGATGGGGCTTGCCGCGTTCTTCGCGCTGGAACCGGAGTCCAGGCGCAAGATCTTCTACCGCGCCGAGGAGCTCACCGAAGTCGGCAAGAAGCCGATCTCGTATCGGCAGGTCGGCGACAATCTGTTCGGCCGCAGCCTGCAAATCCTGAAGGAGTGCTACGAGCCCGGCAGCGACACCGGACGCGTGCACCTCGTCCATGACGGCGAGGAAGGCGGCATCGTGATCTCAGGCAAGCTCGAAGTCACCGTCGAGGACGAGCGGCGCATCCTCAATCCCGGCGATGCCTACTATTTCGAAAGCCGCCGTCCGCACCGCTTCCGCTGCGTCGGCGGCAAGCCGTGCGAGGTGATTTCGGCCTGCACGCCGCCGACGTTCTGAAGGGCGATCGCGACATCCGCAATCATACGGAGCACCGGCATCTTACGGTAGTTGAGCCAGCTCAATTTCTGCGGGCCGGCCTCCTATATATTACGAGATGTAGCCGAGCAGCCTCGCGCAAAGGTGTTGAGGTTATGGCCCCGGACTCCTAGGCACTCCGGGGCCGCTTCGTAACGGAGCGCACGATGAAGACCACCCTCGCCAATGCAGAAGCTGCGCTCGACGACGTTCAGCGCGATACAAGAAAGCTCCATTCACGCGAGCTGCGGGCGGCCATCGAGAAATACATCGAAGAGCAGCGAGAGCAGATCAAGGCACTCCGCCGGATGATGAACTGATCCGGCCACCGGGGCGGACGCGACGTCATGCGGTCCTGAACCGGACGGACGCAAGCGGCGACCAAGGAGAGATCCGAACCTGCTTCGACTAAGAGCCGCCCAAGAGCCGACCAAGAGCCGACCATGTCCAGGCCTGTCCGCCTCGCGCTGCTTGCAGCCGCGTTGCTCAGCCCCGCCCCCGCCGATGCGATGGACGATTTCATGCGTGCCAGCAGCAGCGGACCGCTGGCGATGACGTTCTGCACGAAAAACTCCGACGGCAGCAAGATCGAGGGCGGCGCAAGCAAGTTTTGCAAGGCTCACGGCTACGACAAGCTCGTCGCCGCGGTCGACGCATCGTTTGCGGCGGCGGTAGGAAAGGCGCCGGCCAATGTCCGGCCCCTGCTCAAGCGCGATCAGGTCTGGTTCAACGAGATGATCGAGGAAGCTGCCACCACCGTGCAGGAGGTGGACGAGGCCGAAATCCGCAGGAATTTCGCCGCGACACTGCGCCAGCGCGTCCCGGTCCTGAACGGGATCGCGGCCGGCTTCGGGCGCGCTGGGCTGAACGGCAAATGGACCAACACGTTTGGCGCTGTCGGCATTACAGTGGGCGACAACGGGGCCTACCGCGTAACAGCCGAGTTGAGCAGCAATTACGGCAGCGACAAGCATTGGCAATGCAAGCTAGGAGCGACCGTCAAGCCGAGCGGCAACGGTTGGCTGTCCGGCGCGGTCGACCGCGCCAGGCCGGCGCAATCAACCGATGCGGGCGCGCCACAGAACAAGCCAACCGAGCCGCTCTCAATCAAGCTGCGCCGCCAGGGCGACACGCTCCGCCTCGTTCTCGTTGCGACGGACGAGCAATGGGATGGCCGTGACGATTCGGGCTGCGAGAGCCTTGGACAGATCACGGGCACTTATTTTGCCAGCGGCAAATCCGACGCGATTGACAAGGCCGACACCACATTCGTCAAGCCGACTTTCGATTGCGCGCATCCGGAGACCGCGACCGACGAGGAGATCTGCGCCGATCCGGAGCTCGCCGAAAACGATCAGCGCTTGAACCGCGCCTGGAAGGCGCTTTTGCCTCGGCTCGACGAGACAACGCGACACGCTTTGACGGAGGACCAACGCCACTGGGTGCGCTCGCAGGCCGATCAATTCCCGGAGTTCCTGCACCCGGGCTGGGAGAAGCGGACCTCGGAGATGCACTACACGGTCAATGCGCGCGATCATCTCAGCGGCCTGCAGCGCGAGCGGATCGCGCTGCTCGAAGGTTTTGACGAAAAGCGCGATGGCCTTGCAGGCACCTGACTCGCCTACAATGCCATTATCGAGATCACCATCGACAAGGACGGCGGGCTCGAAGCCAATGGCTGGAAATGGGAGCAGGCCGACTGGAAAGCCGGCTGCGACTACGAGATGAGAGGCAGCGTCAAGAATGCTGTGTTCACCTCGAAAGAGCAGGGCAGAAATCCGGATACACTCGAACGCGACCACGCGACGCTGATTGTCAACCGACTCGACGACGACTTCGCCAAGAAGCGCTACACCGACAACGGCATCGCCGGGAATGCCGACGAAGCCAAGTGCAAGCGAAGGCTCGATATTTCCTCGACCGCACGGCTGTTCCCGGCGCAGCCCTCGCCCGATATCGACCGCCTCCCCGGAATCCGCTAAAGCGGCGGCGGAAAGAAGCTCCCGCCGCGCGCGCTCAGCGCCCCGTCAGCAGCTCCTCGATCCTGATCGGGAAACGGCGCACCCGCACGCCGGTCGCATGCCAGACGGCGTTGGCGACGGCGCCGGCGCTGCCGGTGATGCCGATCTCGCCGACACCCTTGATGCCGAGCGCATTCACATGCGGATCGTGCTCCTCGACGGTGATCACATCGAGCGGCGGCACGTCGGCATTCACCGGAATGTGGTACTCGCCGAGATCGGCATTCATAATGCGGCCTGTGCGGCGGTCGGTGATGGCCTCCTCGTGCAGCGCGAAGGACATGCCCCAGATCATGCCGCCGAACAGCTGGCTCCTGACCAGATGCGGATTGACGATACGCCCCGCCGCAAACGCGCCGACCATGCGGGTGACGCGGATCTGGCCGAGCTCGGGATCGACCTTCACCTCGGCGAACACCGCGCCATGGGCGTGCATGGCATATTCCTCCATCGCCGCCGGATTCGGTGCGCCAGTGCCGCGCGCCTCGACCTCGGCGATACCGGCGCGCGCGAGGATCTCGGTGTAGCTCTCGCTGCGGCCCTCGTCGTCACGCCGGATCAGGCGGCCATCGCGCGCAATCACGCCGGTATTGCCGGCACCGTACAGCGGCGAACGCTCGTCATTGGTGGCCAGATCGGCAAGCTTGGCGATGACGGCCGCGCCGGCGCTGTGGATCGCAGCCCCCGCCGTCGCCGTATGCGCCGAGCCGCCGGCAATGCCGGCATCGGGCAGATCGGACGTGCCGGCCTTGAACGTGACGCGGTCGATATCGAGGCCGACGGCATCGGCCGCGATCTGGGCCAGCGCCGTCCAGGCGCCCTGCCCCATGTCATGCGCGCCGATCTCCATCGCGCCAGTGCCGTCACGACGGATCGCCGCACGCGCTTCAGCCTGGAACATCAGCGCGGGGAACGTCGCGGTGCCCATTCCCCAGCCGACCAGCAGTCCGGCATCGTCACGCATCTGTCGCGGCTGCAGCGTGCGCTTCGCCCAGCCGAAACGCGCCGCGCCCTGATCGTAGCAGGCACGCAGCGCTTTCGAGGAAAACGGCTTTCCGGTGATCGGCTCGACCTCCGCATAGTTCTTCAGGCGGAAGGCGAGCGGGTCCATGCCGCAGGCCCAGGCCATCTCGTCGATCGCGCTTTCCAACGCAATCGAACCGGTCGCCTCGCCCGGCGCGCGCATGAACAGCGGCGTGCCGGTGTTGACGCGCACGGCGTCATGCGAGGTGCGGATGGCGGGCGCCGCATAGAGCGTATGCGAGGCATCGGCAGCCGGCTCGTAGAAATCGTCGAACGTGCTCGACACGGTCCGCGCGTGATGATCGAGCGCAGTCAGGCGCCCTTCGGCGTCGGCGCCGATGCGCAAGCGCTGACGCGTCGGCGCACGATGGCCGACCGGGCCATACATCTGCTCACGGCGCAGCACCAGCTTGACGGGCCTTCCGACCAGCTTGGCCGCCATGATGCCGAGCACCGGGGGACCAGCCATCAGGCCCTTCGAGCCGAATCCACCACCGAGGAAGGGGCTGCGGATGTGTATCTTGTCGGGCGCAAGGCCGAACAGCTCGGCGACGCGGCCAAGCGACAGCATGAGCCCCTGAGTTGGCATGTCGATCTGAAGATGGTCGCCGTTCCAGTCAGCCACGATCGCATGCGGCTCCATGGCGTTGTGATATTGCGCCGGCGTCTCGTAAGTCGCATCGATCTGCTTGTCGGCGGCAGCAAGGCCTGCCGCAACGTCGCCGCGATGGATCTCCGAGGGGTTGCCGACACCGACGACCGGTGGCACGTAGCTTTTGCCGGCATCGAGGCCGACGAGCGGTGGCAGCGTTTCGTAACGCGGCGCTAGCAGCACCGCACCTTCCGTCGCGGCCTCGAGCGTCTCGGCGATCACGACGGCGATGGGCTGGTTGGCGTAGCGGACCTCGTTGCTCTGCAGCACCTCCATCCGGAACACGAACGGATTGGTCTTGATTTCAGGATCGATCGCAAGCTCAGGCTTGTGATCCGGCGTCATGACATCGACCACGCCGGGATGACGCTTGGCAGCGGCGACATCGAGCGAACTCACACGGCCGTGCGCGATGCTGGACACGGCCATCACCGCGAACAGCATGCCGGGCGGATGATTGTCGGCGGCGTAGGTCGCCTGGCCCTTGACCTTGAGCACGCCATCGCGGCGGGTCAGCGGCTGGCCGATGCTGGAGCCGTGGCGGAGATGGGCAGGAGCGCTGGTGAGATTGAGCTCAGGCATGAATGGCTCCAGAGGTCGAAGCAAAGGGGGAGGCCGGCAGCGCGGGGATGCGCGCGGGCGTCCCGGCTGCGGCAAGGGTCAGCGCGCGCACGACGATGCGGCGCGCCAGCTCGATCTTGTAGGCGTTGGCGCCGGACGGCTTTGCGTCGGTGAGCGCGCGCCAGGCGGCTTCCTGGAAGGCATCTGCGCTGGGCGCGACGCCTTTGAGAACATCTTCCGCAGCCCGGGCACGCCACGGCTTTGCGGCGACGCCGCCGAGCGCAAGCCGTGCCTCCGCAATTTTGCCGTTCTCGATCCGCAGCGCCGCGGCGGCCGAGACGATCGCGAACGCGTAGGACGCCCGCTCGCGGACCTTGAGATAGCGCGCATGCGCGGCGAAGCCACGCGCGGCGGGTGGCAGGCGCACTGCGACGATGAGGTCGCCCGGCTCGAGCGCGGATTCATTCTCCGGCGTATTGCCCGGCAGGCGGTGCAATTCGTCGAGCGCGATCTCGCGACGACCGTTCTTGCCTTCGATCTCGACGATGGCGTCGAGCGCGAGCAGCGGCACGCAGAAATCAGAGGGGTGCGTCGCGATACAGCGGTCGCTCCAGCCAAGCACGGCATGGGACCGGTTCTCGCCGTCGCGGGCGTCGCAGCCCGAGCCGGCCGCGCGCTTGTTGCAGCGGCTGGCGGTGTCATAGAAATACGCGCAGCGGGTTCTCTGCAGGAGGTTGCCGCCCACAGTCGCAGCGTTGCGCAATTGCGCCGACGCGCCGGAGAGCAGCGCTTCCGCGACGGCCGGATAGGCCTTCACGAACTCCCCATCATGCGCAAGATCGGCATTGCTGACGAGCGCACCGATCCGCAACGATCCATCCGCGAGGCGCTCGATTCCATCGAGCCCATCGAGATGGGTGACGTCGACCAGCCGATCTGGGCGGGTGACATTGCCCTTCATCAAATCGAGCAGATTGGTGCCGGCGGCAAGATAGACTGCGCCCGGCTGGGCGGCGGCGGCGACGGCTTCAGTGACCGTGGCAGGCCTGACGTAATCGAACTGTTTCATGCGGAGCGCCTCTGGTTGGTTTCGTCGGCACCGGCCTGCGCCTCGAGCACGGCATCGACGATGCCGGCATAGGCACCGCAACGGCAGAGATTGCCGCTCATGCACTCACGAATGCGTTCGGGGTCATTGCCGGCCTGCGCCTCCTGCATCATGCCGATGGCACTCATGATCTGACCGGGCGTGCAGAAGCCGCACTGGAATCCGTCATGGGCGATGAAAGCGGCCTGGACGGGGTGAAGCCGGTCGCCGCGAGCGAGACCTTCGATGGTGAGGATATCGGCGCCGTCATGGCTGATGGCGAGCGCGAGGCAGGAATTGATGCGCTTGCCGTCGACGAGGATGGTGCAAGCGCCGCACTGGCCGCGGTCGCACCCTTTCTTGGTTCCGGTGAGATGGAGGCGCTCACGCAGGAGATCGAGCAGCGTGACGCGGGGATCGTCGAGGACGAAATCGCGCCGTGCACCGTTCACGGTGAGGCTGATGGAGTGGTTCATACAGGGCTCCGATCAGATATGGACATGAGTCATCGCGCAGCGCGTCACCGCCGTGACCGCTGTCGATATCGCGCCAGCGCGGACATGTTCCGAGCCGACACCCCGCGAAGATACGGAGGCACCCTCCGTTTAACAAGGGCCCCTCGGAAAATATTGGAATTCGTCAAAAAGGCCGTGCACTGACAACGCCATGCAGCAGGCTCGGGGTTCAACCTAACCAATTCGTGATCTACATTGCCTGATATGGACGACCATACCGACCAGACCCGAAAGCCCCGCGCCGATGCCGTGCGCAACCGCGAGCGTGTGCTCGAGGCGGCCAAGGTCGTGTTCAGCGCCGGCGGCCCCGAAGCAAGCCTCGAGGCCGTGGCCAAGGGCGCGGGCGTCGGCATCGGCACGCTCTACCGGCATTTCCCGACGCGTGAGGATCTGTTCGAGGCGGTGTACCGGCGCGAGGTCGAGCAGCTCAGCGAGCTCGCCGAACAGCTGAAGAACGCCAAGGATCCGGTCGACGCGCTCAGGCGCTGGCTGCGCTCAGGTGTCGAATTCGTCGCCACCAAGAAAGGCATGGTGGCAGCCCTGGCACTCGCCGTGCAGAGCGGATCCGAACTGCATGCCTTCTCCTTTGAGCGCTTGACCAAGGCGATCGCCTCGCTGCTTGATCGCGCAGCCGCGGCCGGCGCGATGCGCGCCGACATCAGTCCCGAGGATTTGCTGCGCGCGTTCTTCGGCATGTGCTACATGCACGACCAGCCCGGCTGGCAATCCTCGGTGCTGCGGATGCTCGACGTGTTTGTCGACGGACTGCGCGTGCGGCCTGCCGCAAAGGCCAAAGCGCGCACAGTCAAGCCGGCGAAGGCGGCGGTGAAACGGACTCGATAGTTCGCCCGTATTTGCCAATGGTCATGCTAGGATCAGCATCGCCGGCATATCAACGCGGAGCCTGTCATGCGCATCGCAGCCTTGGTCGTCGCCCTCGCTATTGTCTTCAGCCCCTTTGCCGCGCGCGCTGACGATGTCTCGGCGGCGCAAGGCGTGATCCGCGCCCAGGAGCAGGCCTTCGTCCATGACGACGCGGCGGCCGCCTATTCCTATGCCGCGCCGGCGATCAAGCAGATCTTCCCCGCCCCCGACATCTTCATGTCGATGGTGCAGAACGGCTACGCGCCGGTCTACCGCCACAAGAGTTTTGAGTTCGGCGACGTCAAGACCGACGGCGGCTCGGTTGCCCAGCGCGTTCACATCATCGATGCCAATGGCGAAGCCTGGGAAGCGCTCTACACGCTCGAGCAGCAGGCTGACGGCAGCTACAAGATCACCGGCTGCTCACTGCTGAAGGCCGGACAGGCGGTTTAAGTCGCGAGGGTCGGTCCTGACCTGACTGAATTCATCCGCGAGCGGATCAGCAGCGTCAAGACGATGCCGACATTGAGGGCATTCCATGCCACGCCGTTGGCGAACGCCGCGGCGTAGGAGCCGGTGGCATCGAAGATGATGCCGGACACCCAGCCGCCGAAGGACATGCCGAACACGGAGGCGAAGATCACGATGCCGACGCGAGTTGCGGCTTCGCTCGCCGGCATCGCCTCGCGCACGATGATGGCATAGCTCGGCACGATGCCGCCCTGAAACAAGCCAAACATCGCGGAGATCAGATAGAGCGAAGTGAGGCTGTCGAAGAACAGATAGAACATCAGCGCAAAGCCTTGCGCCAGCGATCCGAGCAACAGCGTACGGATGCCGCCGATCTTGTCGGCGAGGTAGCCCGAGCCAATGCGGCTGACGATGCCGCAGGCCATCATCAGGGAGAGCATCTCGGCGCCCCGCGCCACGCCGTAACCGAGATCGCCGCAATAGGCGACGATATGCACCTGCGGCATCGCCATGGCGACGCAGCAGGAGATGCTGGCGATCGAGAGCAGCGCCGTCAGCGCGTTGGTCGAGAGTTTCAGATCGACGCGCGGCGGCGGCGCGTTGGCGTGATTGCGGACTTTGTCGTCGCCGATCCGCGCGCGCAAGACCAGCACCAGCGTCGTCATCAAGGTCGCGCAGATCAAGGCAATGGCGACATGCGTGTAGCGCCAGCCGATCGTCTCCATGCCCGCGTTGACCAGCGGTGGCCATATCGTGCCGGCGACGTAATTGCCGCTCGCGACGATGGTCACGGCGAGGCCGCGATAGCGCTCGAACCAGTGCGAGGCCTCGGCCATCAGCGGCGCGAAAGTCGCCGACGTGCCGAGCCCGATCAGGAAATACGCCGCAACGAACTGCCAGAGCTGGGTCGAGAGTCCCGCGAGCGTATTTGCGACGCCGAGAAAGGCGATGCTGATCGCCATCGCCGGCACGATGCCGAACCGGTCCGTGATCTTGCCGGCGATGACGCCGCCGAGCCCGAAGCCGAACATCATCAGCGTGAAAGCCAGCGACACTGCGCCGCGCGTTGCGGCGAATTCGGCCTGCACGACGGGAATCACGACGACCACGGCCCACATTCCGACGCTGCCGATCGAGCCGATCAGCAGCGCAACGACGAGCCGTATCCAGGCCTGACGGGAATCAGGGCTGAATGAGTCTGGTCTTTGTTCGGGATGATTTGGCGCGTGCACGGGCAGGACCATGGCCCGCGGATCGCCACACGGTCAAGCAACTTGGCGATATATTGGGCATGCGCGGTGCGCTGCGGTAAGAAGGAGCTTGGCGAAATCGTCTTTTGCCATTAGTTTGCAATCAGCGTGTGCAACATTGCCGCGCGAGGAGCCTATCGGCGGATGTTGCTGCGGTTGACGCGATCGGTGCGAATGAAGGTGGGGCGGATCATCGCTCTCGCCTATTTGTTCTGCGTGCTCGCGCCGGCGGCAAGCCTCGCTTTGGGTACCGGTCCCGCGCCATGCCTCGATGACGCGCTCCTCACCGACTTCGTGCCGGTTCAGATGGCGAGCCATATGCATGGGGATTCCTCGCATGAACATGCGGGAGCCCACGCGCATCACCAAATTGCGGCCAAGGACGCACCCGCTCCGCATCACCATGACGGCAAGGGAACGGTGGGCCCATGCTGCGCGATGATGTGCATCAGCGCGCTGCCAGCCGATCTGCCCGGCGTTGCCACACCGGTCCAGCCGACGTCGACCTGCGCGCCGGAGATCGTGGCCAGCCTGCACAGCACGGCGCCGCCCCAGCACTACCGTCCCCCCATCGCCTGATCTGACGCAACGACGTCGGTCCGAGCGCGCGTTTGCGCGCGCGAACCTGTGGTTTCCAGATCAGGGATGAATCATGCTTGCGCTTTTCGGGGCGAAGTCTGCCGCCGCATCTGCGGTGGGTGGGCGACTCTTTCCATTGAATTGGCCGCTGCTGGCCGTGGTTACGCTGGCGCTGTCCGGCTGCATGCCAGCCACCACGCACGTGGCCAGTGCGGACCCCGCCGATCCGGCGGCGAAGGTGGCACGCGTCGGCTACCGCTCGACCATCGCGCCTTATACCACCCTGCGGCCTGCGACACCTGCACCATGGCGGCAACGCAACGACGCCGTAACGCCGCAACCGAAGCAAGACCGGTAGGGACGCGTCATGGCACATCGTCTCGCGCGGGGCTTGCGCATGCTCACCGCGTTCGGACTCTCATCAATAAGTCTTGCCGGCTGCATGGCGTTCTCACCGGACGGCGGCATGACGACGGTCTCGGACCTCACCAGCCAGACCATTAATAAGGACGTCGCCTTCGTCCGATCAGCCGAAGGCGCCGAGGCCGTCGATGCGACCGTCCGCCGGCTGCTGGCGCGCCCGCTGACCATCGAGACCGCCGTGCAGGTCGCGCTGCTCAACAACAAGGGGCTGCAAGCCGCCTATAACGAGCTGGCGCTGGCCGAGACCGAGCTGGTCGAGCAAAGCTTGCCGCCCAATCCGGTGTTTTCGATCTCGCGCATCTCAGGCGATGGCGCGAACGAGATCGAACGCCAGGTTGTCGGCGACATCCTCGCCCTCGCAACACTGCCGTTCCGATCCGAGATCGCGCGGGATCGCTTTCGCCAGGCGCAATTGCGCGCGGCATTGGCAACGTTGCGGCTCGCCGCCGACGTGCGGCGCGCCTATGTCCGCGCGGTCACCTGCAACGAGCTCGTGGCGCTGCTGACGGATGCGAAGGCTACGGCGGAATCGACGGCACAGCTCGCCGTCAAGCTCGGCGAAACGGGCTCGATCAACAAGCTCGACCAGGCCCGCGAACAGGTGTTCTACGCCGAGACCACCGCCGATCTCGCCTCCGCGCGACAGGCCGCAACCAGCACGCGCGAACGACTTGCACGCCTGATGGGGCTGTGGGACGACGGCCTCGACTTCCGTCTGCCCAACGCATTGCCGCCGCTGCCACGACGGCCGCAGGCCTTGCCATCGATCGAGGCCGATGCAGTCGCCCATCGCATCGATTTGCAGATCGCGCGGCTCGAACTGACCGCGCTTGCGAAGTCGTTGAACCTGACCGAGGCAACCCGCTTCGTCACGCTGCTCGATCTCGCCGGCATCTCCCGCCGCACCCAGGATCCGGAGGGCGCACCGTTCCGCGAACGCGGCTTCGACGTTCAATTCCAGATCCCGATCTTCGACGGCGGCGAGGTGCGCGTGCGGCAGGCGGCGGAGACCTACAATCTCGCCTTCAACCGCCTGACCGAGCGTGCCGTGAACGTTCGCTCGGAGGCGCGCGATGCCTATCGCACCTATCGGTCCACGTACGACATCGCCAGCCACTTCCAGCGCGAGATTCTACCCTTGCGAAAAATCATCACCGAGGAGATGCAGCTGCGCTTCTCCAGCATGCAGGTCGACATCTTCGCACTGCTGACCGAGGCACGACAGCGCCTGGCATCGCTGCGCGGGGCCATCGATGCCAGACAAAGATTCTTCCTCGCCCAGTCCGACCTGCAAACGGCCGTCAATGGCGGCGGCGCGCCTGCGTCCGGCGGCGACACTTCGACCACCATCGCCGCGGCAGCATCTGCCGACGGCGACCACTGAGATGGAGGCCAGCATGTTTTCCCGCAGAGGATTTCTCGGCAGCGCTGCCCTTGCCGGCGCGTCGGCCATCGGCGGCCGCGTCCAGGCCGCATCGATTCCGGAAGCGCCGACCATGGACAAGGTTGTGATGCAGCCGCNCCGCCGCTACACCCGGTCAGCGGCCCGGACTACCGGCCCGTGGTCACCCTGAACGGCTGGTCGCTGCCGTTCCGCATGAACGGCGACTGGAAGGAATTCCATCTCGTCGCCGAGCCCGTGGTGCGCGAGTTCGCCGAGGGCATGAAGGTGAACCTGTGGGGCTACAATGGCCAGTCGCCGGGGCCGACGATCGAAGCGGTCGAGGGCGACAAGGTCCGCATCTTCGTCACCAACAAACTGCCCGAATATACCACCGTGCACTGGCACGGCATGATCGTGCCGAGCGGCATGGATGGCGTCGGGGGACTGAATCAGCCGCATATCGAGCCCGGCAAAACCTTCGTCTACGAGTTCGAGATGAGGAAGAGCGGGACCTTCATGTATCACCCGCATTCCGACGAGATGGTGCAGATGGCGATGGGCATGATGGGCATGGTCGTCGTGCATCCGCGCGATCCGAACTTCCGGCCCGTCGATCGCGACTTCGTCTTCGTGATGAGCACCTATCGCGTCGATCCCGGCAGCTATCTGCCGCAGGTCAACGAGATGACCGATTTCAACATGTGGACCTGGAATTCGCGGGTGTTTCCCGGGATTGATCCGCTGCCGGTGCGGCTCGGCGACAAGGTGCGCGTGCGCATCGGCAATCTCAGCATGACCAACCATCCGATCCATCTGCACGGCCACAGCTTTTCTGTGACCTGCACGGACGGCGGCTGGATTCCCGAGACGGCGCAGATTCCCGAGACGACCACCGATGTCCCGGTCGGCGCGGTGCGCGCGTTCGACGTGCTCGCCGACAATCCCGGCGACTGGGCGTTTCACTGCCACAAATCGCACCACACCATGAATGCAATGGGACACGAGGTGCGCACCCTCATCGGCGTGTCGCGGAAGGACCTCGCCAAGGCGGTCGGCAAGCTCGCGCCCGACAGCATGGCAATGGGTTCTACCGGCATGGCGATGGGCAACATGGAGATGCCCTCGCCCGACAACACGCTGCCGATGATGACCGGCTCCGGCCAGTTCGGCCCGATCGAGATGGGCGGCATGTTCACGGTGATGAAGATCCGCGAGGGCCTCGCGCGCGACGATTACCGCGATCCCGGCGCCTATCAATTCCCGCAAGGCACCGTCGCCTATGAAGTCGCCTCGCCCGCGGCGGAGGCCGCACGGCAACCCGCAGCGCCGATGCCGAAGATGAAGATGTAACCCACGCGTTTCGATCAACCACCAACCGGAGACCACAATGACAAGAACAATCGGCATCGTCCTGGCGCTGGCCACGCTTTCAATCGCGCCCGCCCTTGCGCATGAGGGGCACGGCCATCACGGCTTCTCGGCCGGCGAGCCCGGTGATCCCAGCAAGCCGGCGCGCACCATCGCGATCGCGATGAGCGAGATGTCCTACGAGCCGTCCAAGATCGACGTCAAACGCGGCGAGCAGATCCGCTTCGTGCTGCGCAATGTCGGCAGGGAAGACCACGAATTCCTGCTCGCCACACCTAAGGAAAATCTTGCCCATGCCGAGGTGATGAAGAAACACCCGCACATGGAGCACGACGATCCCAACGGCGTGCGGCTCGCGCCGAACAAGACGGCCGAGATCGTCTGGAAGTTCACCAAACCAGGCACCTTCGAATTTTCGTGCCTGATCCCCGACCATCGCGATTACGGCATGGTCGGCCACGTCACCGTGAAATGAAGACAATGGAGGCATCAATGAAGCCAATCATCCGCACCACCGCCGCAGCGCTTGCGCTGGCGCTGGGCCTGACCATCAGCGCGCTGGCGCAAGCCGCTTCCATCAGCGGTGAGGTCAAGAAAATCGACGAAGGCGCCGGCAAGATCACGCTCAAGCATGGCCCTGCGAAAAACCTCGGCATGGACGAGCCCATGACCATGGTCTACCGCGTCAAGAATCCCGGCATGCTCAAGCAGGTGAAGGTCGGCGACAAGGTGACCTTCGAAGCCGAGGAGGCGGCGTCGGGGTACACGGTGACGAAGCTGGAAAAGGCGAAGTAGGGCGGTCCACCACTACCGCCGTCATTCCGGGGCGGTCCGCAGGACCGAACCCGGAATCTCGCGGTTCCGGGTTCGGCTCTACGAGCCGCCCCGGAACGACGCGGGAAAATCCCCGAATCCCTTCGGCCCCGACCTCCCCACCCCCCTTCGTTAACCCTTTGCTAACCATACACCCGGCAAGAATTGCCGGGTGAAGTCGAGTGTCGTCAGCCGCGTAAGACGGGAGCTCCCGTGGACGCCAGTGCGGTGCCTCACTTTCGGACCGGCGGCCCTTCGGCCGCTGCGCAGGCGTTTGGGGCGCGCGGACGGCAGTCGCGCGGGGAGGCAGCTACCATGGTCGACGTCACCGCGGGTCAGGGCGTAGGCGGCGCAAAGCCCGGGATCCCCTCCCTCTCCGACATCGTCACCATCCTCAAGCGCGGCGACATCGCGCTCGCGCTCGGCATCCTCACCATCCTGGTGGTGCTGATCCTGCCGCTGCCCGCGATCGTGCTGGACCTGTTCCTGGCGATCTCGATCACGCTGTCGATCCTGATCCTGATGACCTCGCTGTTCATCCAGGCGCCGCTGGAATTCTCCGCCTTCCCGACCATCCTCTTGATCTCGACCATGCTGCGGCTGTCGCTCAACATGGCCTCGACCCGCCTGATCCTCTCGCACGGGCACGAGGGCACGGATGCGGCAGGTCACGTCATCGAAGCCTTCGGCAGCTTCGTGATGGGCGGCAATTTCGTCATCGGCATCATCGTCTTCGCCATCCTGATCATCGTCAATTTCGTCGTCATCACCAAGGGTTCGGGCCGTATCGCCGAAGTCGCCGCGCGCTTCCACCTCGACGCCATGCCCGGCAAGCAGATGGCGATCGACGCCGACCTGTCCGCCGGGCTGATCGACGAAAAGGTCGCCAAGGAGCGGCGCAAGGCGCTGGAGGACGAGAGCGGCTTCTTCGGCGCCATGGACGGTGCCTCGAAATTCGTCCGCGGTGACGCCATCGCGGGCCTCCTGATCGTCTTCATCAACGTGGTCGGCGGCATGATCATCGGCGTGGCGCAGCAGGGCCTGTCCTTTGCCGATGCCGGGCGCAGCTACACGCTGCTGACGGTCGGCGACGGCCTCGTCACCCAGGTGCCGGCGCTGATCGTCTCGACCGCGGCCGGCCTGCTCGTCTCCAAGGCCGGCGTCTCCGGCGCCGCCGACAAGGCGCTGATGAAGCAGTTCTCCGGCTATCCGCAGGCCCTCGCAATGTCCTCGGCGGTGATGCTGGTGCTGGCGGCGCTGCCGGGCATTCCGACCCTCCCCTTCCTCGCGCTCGGCGCCGGCGCCGGCGCGCTGGCCTGGACTGCGCGTAACCGCAACCGTGCGACGGCCAAGGCCGAAGCCGTTGCCAAGGCCGCGCCGGCGGCCGGTCAGCCCGGCGCGCCGGGCGCTGCGGCCGCGGAGGAGCCGATCTCGGCGGCGCTCAAGATCGACGACCTCAAGATCGAGCTCGGCTACGCGCTCTTGCCGCTCGTCAACGGCCCCGACGGCACCGACCGCCTCACCGAGCAGATCAAGGCGCTGCGCCGTTCGCTCGCGATCGAGATGGGCTTCGTGATGCCGGCGGTGCGCATCCTCGACAACGTCCAGCTCGAGGCCAACACCTACATCATCAAGATCAAGGAGGTCGACGCCGGCACTGGCAAGATCTGGCCGAGCCAGTTCATGGTGATGGATCCCGGCGGCAGCCAGGTGCAGGTGCCCGGCATCCACACCACCGAGCCGACCTTCGGCCTGCCCGCGACCTGGGTCGACGCCAGCCTCAAGGAGGAGGCTTCGCTCAAGGGCTACACCGTCGTCGACGCCGCCACCGTGCTCTCGACCCATCTCACCGAGCTGCTCAAGGCCAACATGTCGGACCTTCTGTCCTACGGCGAGGTGCAAAAGCTGCTCAAGGAGCTGCCGAAGGAGCAGAGCGAGCTGGTCAAGGACATCGTACCCGGACAGGTCACCGTCTCCGGCATCCAGCGCGTGCTGCAGCTGCTGCTGGCCGAGCGCATCTCGATCCGCGACCTCTCGACCATCCTCGAGGGCATCGCCGATTCGCTCGCCTTCTCGCGCAACCCCGCGACCATGGTCGAGCATGTCCGCGCCCGCCTCGCCCGGCAGATCTGCGCGCAAAACACCTCCTATGCCGGCTACCTGCCGCTGATCGCTCTGTCGGCGAAATGGGAGCAGGCCTTCGCCGAATCCATCATCGGCCAGGGCGAGGAGCGCAGCCTCGCGATGCAGCCCTCAAAACTGTCGGAATTCATGACCGCCGTGCGCGAGGCCTTCGAGCGCGCCGCCCGCGAAGGCGAGGCGCCGGTGCTGGTGACCTCTGCGGCAATTCGTCCCTTCGTCCGCTCCCTGGTCGAGCGGTTCCGGGCCCAAACGACGGTTCTATCGCAGGCCGAGATCCACCCCAGGGCGAGGTTGAAAACGGTCGGAAGCATCTGATTTGCCTTAAGAAGCCGTGTGTTTTTCGGCCACAGGCAAATGGTTTTTGAGTTCCTGGCGCCTTGTCGACCAGAGGCTGAAAAGGCGCCTTTCGAGCAAATTATACCGTTGAAATAATTGCCAAATCGACCGATCAAGCGCTGCTTTTGATCGCGATCTTTCACGTCCTATCACGCTGTTGTGATGGCCTCTTGGGAACGAATCCCACACATACTAGGTTGTTGGGCACCGGAAGTATGAACCTGCCTGCAGGGGTCGGCGACTACTTCGGGTAGATGGCGGCAGGAGGCTTCCATGAACCACTCGATCTACAGCGCGGATCGCTCGACCCACCTGAAGGTGGTGGCCGTGGCGCTCGTCGCCGGCATCGCAGTTGCGGGTTTCGGCATCTCGGCGCGCTCGGGTTCGGATGAAGGCCTCACACAGACTGCTCGCGTCATCAAGGCCGGCAAGCCGGTCGTGATCACCAGTTCGAACGCATCGCTCGTTCGCTAAGGAGATTTTGAGTTTCAGGAATTCACGCGGCTCTTTACCAGCCCCCCAAAGTCGCCACGTGGATATGTAGACGACCCAACCCCAAGTCGACTACAGAAAGCGCCCGCCCCCCACGGGCGCTTTCTCATGTCTGGGGGTGGCTGCGAACGCCCGACCTCAGTTTCCGCGCCCAACTGCTTCCACATCGCCATTGCGAGCGCAGCGACTTGTCCGCCGAAGCCTTGGCGAAGGCGGAAGCAATCCAGGGTCTTTCCGCGGAGGGATTTCTGGATTGCTTCGCTGCGCTCGCAATGACGGCGTGTGCGGAAGCATGGTCGCTTCATCAATTTGTATCTTCATCGCAGACACACTTTCGCATCCTCGCGGCTCATCTCGCCCGAGTTCTGCTTCATCATCGCTCACCCTCAAATGAAAGAGGGCGCAGGGAAGACCGGGTGCCCGACCGGCACCCGCGGTCCACTGTGCGATAGGTTGCGCTACAAGAGGCTGCACAGCGGCATACAGGTGAAGCCGAAACATCCGGCCTTCCCTGCGCAGTGGTTGGAACGGCTATGTCGTGATCTCCCCGGGGAGCGATGCACTATTGCCCCCGTCGTCTCGCAGATGACTGATGTGCACGCCCGGTTGGACATCGCACCTCACCACGAGCCTTGGCGCACAGGCTCCGGGCGCCAGGACCACACGATTTTGCCGTACGCGGCAATCACACCGGTCGTTTGCGCGATGGCCTCGCTCACGGTTGCCCGCCCTGCAAAGCCTGATCGCGCCGATGTGACCTGCGCCCACCGCCGCCCGGCCCGCGTCGTGACGATCGCGATACGCCCCTCTTCCATGGGCCGGGTTGCGCGATACATACGATATTTCCGAATTTCGGTAAAGTGGAATATTTTTGCTGGTAGATATTGCCCCACGCCTTGGGTGTTTTGCCCGTCAGGCAGCGCAAGCGATTGTGGATGTGTTGGCGCCCTGACAATTAATGGGTTTGAATTGGCCAGCTTCACAACCGATGGCCCGCCAAGCGGCCAGCTCAGAGCTACAAATGACCGACCAGAACGACGTCGAACGCAATTGCCCGGAGTGTGACGGGACCGGCCAGGACAGGGGCATGCATCCGGTTCGCTTGGGCGAAAAGAATGAGTTTCGTCCCTGCACGAAATGTGGCGGATCGGGGAAGATCAAAGAGACCGCCGCGATAGCTGTCATCTGGCCGTCGAAATTCGACGCAAGCGCTCCATTGCCACGCCCGCTGACGGTACGGACCGTTGATTGAAGGGCACGACCTTGGACATGCGGTGCTTCTACTTTTTAATGATTGTCCTTTTAGTATGCCGATGATCATATAACCGACTACGACCGTGTTTATCGGAATTGGGTCAAAATTGATTCCCTCTACGCCCGGTGCAAACTCGTGCCGTTTTCGAACCTGAAGCAATCTGCCGGTTGCTCATCGGCACGACGACGGCAAAAGGCTTTGGTCTCTACGCGCGCAACTCGCACGGGGCATGCCGGCAACGTCAGTTTCATCGGCGGCTTTCGCGAACGGCTTTTCGCACATGGGAGAGCTATCGCACCTCTATAAGGCCACGTTTGGAGAACTGCCGTCCGAGACGCTTTTGCGAAGTAGGGGCGGCTGAAGCGCTTGCGAAACGCGCCGAGCCGGCAGGAAGCGCACACCTGGCCGTCAGGCTGACCGGCTCCCTTTCAATGTCTGCTTCTGGCTCGCCGCTGACTGCTTCTGCGCATCGGTTCGATAGGCTTGTGGGTGCGCACCGCAGCTCAACGCCGCATCACCCCATAAGTCGGCGGCGGCGCCTGCACCGTCGGCGCTGCCGCAGCGAACAGGTCGTCCTTACTGCCTGTCAGCGGCGGATAGATACGCTTGCAGTTGATGGCTTGCTTGGTCGCCTTGGCGGCCTGCCCGGTCGTCCGCACTTCGCGATCCCAGCCTTCCGTGTAGAGCGCGCCCCAGGCGCCGAGATCGAGCACGGTGACGTACCAGTCGATCCGCAGCGGCAGCAGCGGCTC
>NZ_LJYG01000062.1:245982-253212 GCF_001440035.1 Bradyrhizobium manausense
GCCGACGAGATCGGCCACCACATTGTGGCCGGCAAAACGGCCCATGGGACGGGCGAACTGGCAGGACATCACGGTCGGATGCAGGCCGTCGATCACGCTGGAGGCGACGTCGCCGGCGGCGAAGATGCCAGGCACATCAGCGACCCGCATGAAGGGATCGACGAGAAGGCGGCCGAGGCGATCACGCGCGCCCGGTAAATTTTCGGCGAGACGGCTCGCGCGCATGCCGGCGCACCAGATCACCGTCTGCGCCGGGATGAGCTCGCCCGAGCTCAGGCGAACGCCTGCAGCCTCGACCGATGCGACGCGCACGCCGAGCCGCGTTTCGACCTCGAGCGACGACAAGGCGGTCTCGATGACGGGGCGCGCGTGGTCGCCGATGGTGGCGCCGACCGCTTGATTGGGATCGACCAGGATGATGCGGCGGCTGCCGGTGACACCGGCGCGCATCAAGCGTTCCGGCATTTCGGCGGCAACCTCGATGCCGGTGAAGCCGGCGCCGACCACCACGACCGTCGACCGTCCCGGCGACGGCGCGCTGCGTCCGAGCGAGGTGAGATGACCCTCGAGGCGAAGCGCGGCAGCATAGCTGTCGACGTCGAAGGCATGCTCGGCGAGGCCCGGAATAACGGGACGCATCACTTCGCTGCCGAGCGCAAGCACGAGGCGGTCGTAGCCCAGCGTCTCCTCGCCGCGGCACGTGACCAGCGAGATTTCGCGGCGCACGGGATCGATGGCTTCGACCTCGGCAATGCCGTGCGTGACGCCGACCGGATCGAGCAGCTGCGCCAGCGGCAACGCGACCTCGCGGAGATCGACCTCGTAATTGCGCACGCGGATGTTGTGATAGGGGTTGCGGTCGATGAGGTGGATCTCGATGTCGCGGCCGGCCTCACCGATCGCCTCGCGCATGCGCGCGGCGCCGATGGCCGCCCACAGGCCCGCAAACCCGGCGCCGAGCACGACGATACGCGCCATGTCCGTTGACTTCGCTGCTTGCAGGGATCCGCTGATCCGCCCCGCGCGGGCAGATATAGCTCATCCGGACGGATCGACCAAATGCGGCAGCGGCGCCGCCGCAGGCCCTCAGGCTTCGCGCAGTTCCGACGGCGTCGCGCCAAAGCGTTTGCGGAAGGCGCGGTTGAAATAGGACAAATCCGAAAAACCCGAGGAATGCGCGATGTCGCTGATCTTGCGCGCCCGCGCGCGGGGATCGCCCAGCAGCTTTCGCGCCAGCAGCAGACGCTGCTCCAGCACGAATTCGGTGAAGGTGGTGCCGGCCTGCTCGAACAGCCGCTGTGCCTGGCGCGGGCTGAGGCCCGAGCGGGTCGCAACCTCGGACAGGCAGAGATCGTTGCGGCCGAGGGCGGCCATCACGTCGGCGCGCATGAGATCGAGGCGGGCCGCCGCATGGCCGCGGCCGCGCGCGAGCGCGGCGTGCTCGGCGTCGGCGCCGAGCAACAGGCCGACGAGATCGACCATGTGCTGCGCGGTCAGGCGCTGGCCGACGGCGTCGAGATGCGGCGCCTGATGGGCGGCAAGCGCGTGATAGCGAAAGATGGTTTCGGCGACGGCGCCGTCGGACAGCACCTGCGACAGCTTGTCCTCGGCGCGCGGATTGATGTCGAGCAGCGCGCGGCGCGGCATGCGGATGGTGGTGAAGCGGTTCTCGTCGGTGTGACCGACGCTGCCGGTGATGCTCATGTCGGCCAGCACCATCTGCGCCGGCGCGAGCTCGACGGCATGGCCGTTCTGCCTGACGTTGACGAGGCCGGCATGGGCTGCGATCAGCACGAGATCGTCGCTGCCGTCGGCGAGGCCACTCTGCGTGCGCGAATATTGCGCGGAGGCGCCTTCGGGAATGGCGAGCGTGATGTTGTCGACCACGCTGACCTGCAACCGGCAATCGATGCTGTCGCCATGGCTCGGCCCGATCTCGAGGCCACAGGCCCCCAGAGCCCGGTCGCGCCAATGTTCGAACGCCGGCCCCTGCGGCAGGCCTGTATATTGGTGGATAAGAATGCCCGGCGGCTTGGCTGCATCCATCTGATTTCTAGCCCCTTCCCGGCACCCTTGATCGGCCGTGCCGACTGCAAATTCCGGGCATTTGACGCCGCGGAATGGACGGAGGTTCAAATCGGATGCGGATTTGGCGGGACTTGTCGGATTGCGACGACGAAATGGACCGTGGCGACAGTTGCGGCGCTGTAGCCCGGATGGAGCGGAAGCGAAATCCGGGGTTCTCGCCAGCAAGCACGAAGGTCCTGGATTGCGCTGCGCTCCATCCGGGCTACGGAAACTACTTCTTCGCCGGCGCCTGCGGCTGCGACGGCACGGTCTCGATCAGCTTGCCTGAGAACACCGGCGCCGAGGTCGGCTGGCCGCTGGGCGAGCCGCCCGAGGGCTCGACGGTGACGGCGTAGGTCGCGCTGTTGACGACGTCGGCATCGTAGCCCGCGAGCACCGGACGTGCGGTGAAGTCGCCGTTGCCGATCACACCCAGCGAACGCGGGCGCGGCAGCTTGTCGGAGATCAGCCAGAGCTCGAAGCTCTTGCCCGGCTCCGGCGTCGCGCCGACCTTGCGCACCGTGAAGTTCTTGGTCGCGCCATCGATGGTGAGGATGAAGGCGGGACCACCGCTCTGGCCCTGCAACAACGCGACATATTGCGCGGGCAAGGCCGACGGCGCCTGCGGTGTCTTGACCTCGACGGTCTGGATGCGCGGTGGCGGGCGCAGCGCGCCCGGCAGCGCATCGGGCGAGAGGATCTGCAGGGACAGCGTCACCAGCAGCGCGGCCGCCAGCGCGCCCGCGGCGGAGGCGATCGTGCGCCAGCGCTTCACGCGGCTCTCGAGATAGATCACCTTGGTGTCGCCGACGACCGGCACCTGCGTCGCCGGCGCAATGCGCGGGTCGGGCGCGTGGGTCTGCGGAATGAATTGGGGCGCGATATCAGGAATGACATCGGAGTCGGTCGGTGCGGGCGGCTGCACGTCCGGCGCGGCAGCTTGCTGCGCTGGCGGCTCAGGAGATGAAGGCTCTTGAGTTGAAAGCTCCGATGACGAGAGCTCCGGCAATGGCGGTGGCGGCGCATCCACCAGCACCGGCGGCGCCTCGATCGTGCCTTGCCGCGAATCCTGCTGCAAATCCTGCTGCGATTCTTGCGTCGATACCGTCTGCGCGATCTCGCGCTTGATGTTCTCCCACACGATCGGCCGCGGCTCGATGGTGCCGACCATCTGGTTGAGGACGCCGAGCCGGAATTGCCAGGCCTGCACGATCGCGGCGAACTCCTGGTCCACCGCCATCATGGTCGCGACCTGCGCACGCTCGTCGGCATCCAGTGTACCGAGCGCATATTCCGCGGCGAGCGCGATATGGTCCTCGCTGTAGGCCATCACTGTCCTTCACCTCTCCCCGACGGGGAGAGGTGGACTGCCGTTGCCGCTCTGGTTCGTGGCGCTCTCATCATCCTCTAAAGTCCGAGGCATTCCCGGATATCCAGCATGCTGCGCCGCAGCCACGTCTTCACGGTGTTGACGGGCGCTGCGAATTTCTCCGCCAATTGCTCGCGGCTCCAACCGTTGTAATAGGCGAGAAGCACCAGCCGCTGACGGTCCGGCTCGAGCCGGCCAATACATTCCAGGAGCCGCTTCAGCTCCTCGGACATCTCCCGGCGCGCCAGGGGATCGGGACTTTCGGCGGCGACTTCCATCGCCTGCGGTTCCTCCTCGATCGAAGCTTCGGTCTTCTTGCGCACGATGTCGATGGCGCGGTTGCGCGCGATCGAGGCCATCCACGTAATCGGCGAGGACAGTTGCGAATTGAACTGGCCGGCACTGTTCCAGATCTTGACGTAGGTCTCCTGAATGACCTCCTCTGCGAGATCCTGTCGGCGCAAGATACGGAGCACGACGCCATAGAGTTTCGCGCGCGTGGCGGCGTAGAGGCGCTCGAACGCGGCAGAATCGCGCCTCGCCACCGCCTCAATCAGCCCGACCAGCTCTGCTGGCGTCAGCATTCAGCCCCCCAACGCGCGGTCCCCGTCGCGTCTCTCTTCACCTCTCCCCGACGGGGAGAGGTGGGCACCGCCGTCGCTGGCGCAGCCTTTATCGCCACCACCATAGCGCGCGGCCAAGCCCGTCACCAAGAGGCGGCGCGCCACGCTGTGGACAGGACACGCAAAAACCCGGACCTTGCGGGTCCGGGTTCGGAAATTCTCGGTCTTGGGGCGCGGACCGCCGCTTACGCGACGGCGCCGATCCGGGAACGCATCAGGCCGATGCTATCGAGATCGGCCTGCTCACGGGCGTTTTCCTCGGCGCGCTCGCGGGCCTGGTCACGCTCGTCCAGCAGCTCGACCTTCTTCAGCTCTTCAAAGGCCTCGCCGAGCGCGGCCTTGGCGTCCTCGAGCTGGCCCTTCAGCTCGTCGGCCGAGCGGGTCAGGTTCTCGCGACGCTGGATGGCGGCCTTGGCATAGGTCGGATAGGCGAAATGCGCGGGATCGTTGATCCCGGCGCGGTCCTGCTCGGTCTGGATCTCGCGATCGAGATCGGTCGACATCCGCTGAAAGTCGGCGATCATGGACTCGATCTGGGCGACCCGGCGGCGCTTCTCGTCGACCTGAAACTTCTTCAGGCGGATGAGGGTATCACGTGACTTCATCGACTCGTACTCCCCAGAAGTCCCTTGGCTGCAAGACATACACACATCGGGACTGCACCGGTCTCCCCATTGGCCCTGTCAGGGCCAAGACCGGCTCTGCTACTCTGTGGGAACGGATGATGACGGGACAAAGTTAGCGTTCCGTTTCCAAATTACCGAGGATTTGCGCCAACTGGCGGTAGCCGTCGGCCAGCGAGGCATTTTCGTCCTTGCGCTGGCGCAGGAAGGCCTCCAGCGGCTCGTGCAGGCGGATCGCCTCGTCGACCTCGGGGCTGGAGCCCGCCCGGTAGGCGCCAAGCCGGATCAGCTCTTCCATGTCGGCGTAGGTCGCCATCACCGCCCGCGCCTTCTGGATCACAGGCCAGAACTGCGGGTCGGCCGATTTCGGCATGGTGCGGGAGACCGATTTGAGGATGTTGATGGCGGGGTAGCGGCCGCGCTCGGCGATCGAGCGTTGCATCACGATGTGGCCGTCGAGGATGCCGCGGACGGCGTCCGCGATCGGCTCGTTGTGGTCGTCGCCGTCGACCAGCACCGTGAAGATCGCGGTGATGGCGCCCTCCCCGAGGCCCGGACCGGCGCGCTCGAGCAGCTTCGGCAACTCGGTGAAGACGGTCGGCGTGTAGCCCTTGGCGGTCGGCGGCTCGCCGGCGGACAGGCCGATCTCGCGCTGGGCCATGGCAAAGCGCGTCACGGAGTCCATCAGGCAGAGCACGTCCTGGCCCT
The DNA here is from genome assembly GCF_001440035.1 of Bradyrhizobium manausense. GTDB lineage: Bacteria > Pseudomonadota > Alphaproteobacteria > Rhizobiales > Xanthobacteraceae > Bradyrhizobium > Bradyrhizobium manausense. The sequence goes on from NZ_LJYG01000062.1 coordinate 251,373, forward strand.
CGTCGCGAAAATATTCGGAGACGGCGAGCGTCAGATACGCGGCCTGCCGCCGCATCAGCGCCGGCTCGTCGGAGGTTGCGACCACCACGACGGAGCGCGCGAGGCCCTCCTCGCCGAGGTCGTCCTGCAGGAATTCCTGCACCTCGCGGCCGCGTTCGCCGATCAGCCCGATGACGCTGATTGCGGCATCGACATTGCGCGCGAGCATCGACAGCAGCACCGACTTGCCGACGCCGGAGCCGGCGAAGATGCCCATGCGCTGGCCGCGGCAGCAGGTGAGAAAGGTGTTCATGGCGCGGACGCCGAGATCGAGCGGCGCGCCGACGCGCCTGCGCGAATGCGCCGGCGGCGGCGAGTTGCGGTACGGCATCGGGGAGGCGCCCTGCGGCAACGGCCCCTTGCCGTCGATCGGCTCNGAGCCAGGCCGGCGACGGCCGCACCAGATTGGCGGCGTTGGCGATGACGGCCTTGCAGCCGCGACGCACGCCGTCGAGGCCGGCGAACGGCATCACCACCGCATTGCTGCCGGAGAAGCCGATCACCTCACAAGGGATGGAACGGTTGGCGCCGGTCTCGATCACGAGGCGCGCGCCGACCGACATCGCGTGAATGGGTCCGGCCACCTCGACCATCAGCCCGCGAACCCCAACCACGCGGCCATAGATATTGATGCCGTCGATATCGCCGATCTGTTCGGCAAGAGCCTTCATAGAGCAGCTTTCATGGAGCAGCCTTCATCAAGAGTGCGCCTTCGCGAGAGCCTTCATCAAGGTGGCTTGCCTTCGATATCCGGGCCCTCACGGGGAAACCCTTAAATTTCGCCATATTTCTGAACGGCGCTTAACTTGGTGTTTACCCGCATCATTAATCATTGCGTCACTGTCTTTGTGACTGAGCGTGGCTCCCCTTCAGAAGAAGGCTGAGTCGCGGGAGTCGGTTAGTCCCGTCTCTTAAAGTGGAACTTGAACGGAGCCGGATAACGAAAGCTGCTTCTCGAGCAAGACCTTAGGGCGATTCGACAAAAATTGCACCGGGGGGACTTGCGTTCCAGAATCAGGATTTGTTAACCATCTGTTGTCAGGATCCGAATCAGTTGTTCAAAGGCGTTTTGTTGAGTGCCGCGAATGCGGCCGACCTGACGCCCAGGAGCGGCGACTATGGGGAACTGGCATGCGCGTTTTGCTGATTGAAGATGACAGCGCCGTCGCGCAGTCGATCGAGCTGATGCTGAAGTCTGAGAGCTTCAATGTCTACACGACCGATTTGGGGGAAGAAGGCGTCGATCTCGGTAAATTATACGATTACGACATTATCCTTCTCGACCTTAACCTGCCCGACATGTCCGGTTACGACGTGCTCAAGCAGCTTCGGGTCTCCAAGATCAAGACACCGATCCTGATCCTCTCCGGCCTCGCCGGCATCGAGGACAAGGTCAAGGGTCTCGGCGTCGGCGCCGACGACTACATGACCAAACCCTTCCACAAGGACGAGCTGGTTGCCCGCATCCACGCGATCGTGCGCCGCTCCAAGGGGCACGCCCAGTCGGTCATCCAGACCGGCGACCTCGTCGTCAACCTCGACACCAAGACGGTCGAAGTCGGCGGCCAGCGCGTGCACCTGACCGGCAAGGAGTACCAGATGCTGGAGCTGCTCTCGCTCCGCAAGGGTACCACCCTCACCAAGGAAATGTTCCTCAACCACCTCTATGGCGGCATGGACGAGCCCGAGCTGAAGATCATCGACGTCTTCATCTGCAAGCTCCGCAAGAAGCTCGCCAACGCGTCCGAGGGCCGCAACTTCATCGAGACCGTGTGGGGCCGCGGCTACGTGCTGCGCGAGC
>NZ_LJYG01000062.1:253312-263945 GCF_001440035.1 Bradyrhizobium manausense
GGCGGGGTTTTCGTTTCTGGACTAGACTACGGCAACCGGAGCGGCGGTCAGAGCAGCGATGAGCTCAGCGGCCTTCGGCACGCCCAGTCCGGTGCAGGCATTCCAGCCGCGTCCGGCATCGTAGCCGGTGCCGTCGACACGGTTGTTGCCCTGCTCTATCGGCTTGAACAGTGTCGCATTGGCATAGAGCGCGGAATTGACGAAGCCGAGCGGAGTGTCGCGTCCGGCATTGGCAATCGCGATCAGCCCCGCCCAGAGCGGCGCGACCGCGCTGGTGCCGTCCTTGATCACCACGGCGCCATTGAGCACGACCTTGTAGCCCGGGTTGCCCGCCGCGGCGGCGGCGACGTCCGGAACGCCACGGCGCAGCGCACCGTCATTGACCGACGGCGGCAGTGCGAGGCCGGCTTGATAGGCCGGCACCGGGAAGACGTCGCTGATCCCGCCGCCGGTACCGCTGCTGCCGTCGCTCCAGACCACCTCACCGGCCGCAGCTCCCCCGCCGTCCGCAGGCTGTGTGCCACCGCAACCCAATGCGTACGGGCTCGAAGCGGGAAACCAGACATGCGCCTTGCCGTCATTCAGTCCGCCAGTCGCGAGTTGGTCGCCGGCAGCGAACAGCACCGTGACGTTCAATCGCTTGGCGTCCGCCAGCACGCCCTGCATCGCGTCGCGCGCCGAAGGGCTCCAGAACAGCTCCGCGCTGCCCCAGCTGACCGACAGCACCTGGGGTCGGTTGACATGATCGAAGATCGCCTGGCTTATCGCACCAACCAGGTTCCGGATATTGTTGCCGGCGAAGTAGACGACGACGCGCGCTTTCGGCAGCAAGCCTGCGATGATCTGAAGATCGAGCGCGATCTCCTCGTCCGCGACTGCATCGTGGCCGAACTGATTGCTGCCGGTCAGAGGTGCAGCCGCGCCGCCAGGCACGGCCGGCGCGATGGTAACGGCCTGATCGATCACCACAGGCGCCTCCCGTCCCATCGCCGTCAGCGCCTGGTCGAGATCGGTTTTGAGATAGCCGCCGCCAAGTGCGATGATGCCGACGCAGATTTTCGAGACGTCGCGGTCGAGTGGAATTCCGTACTGTGCGGCGACCTCCGTCGGCCAGAGCCCGGCACCGCCCCCAACGCCGGCCAGCGCGCGCAGGCGCGGCACCGGCCTGAACAGCGGCCGGTCCTCGAAGCCGAGGATTGCCCGCGTCCAAGGAGCGATTTCCTTTGGCACGAGCAACGGACCCACCCGCGTGCGGAAACGGCACCGGCCGTCATCATAGATGCGCAATGTGGCGCCGAGAATGTCGGTCAGCAGCCGCGCGGTCGCCTGCAGCGTGACGATGCGCTGTAACAGGTCGATATCGAGCACAGTGACGTGAAACTGCGCCGCCAGCTTCTTGATGCGAGCGGCGGCGCGGCCGTGGGTCCGGCGACGTTGCGCCGCGAGAGCCTGTCGCGTGATCGGTTTCGACAGCCGGGCAAGGTCCCCGGCGCTGCCCGGCTGGAATGTGTCGGGCGTGCGCCGCTTGAGATAGAACGTCAGCACGATACGTTCGTCGGGATCGACCTCGCCAACATGGATCGCGTCCGGCGGAGGGGCGCGATAGCTGCCGGCGAGCTCGACCCTTTGCATGGTCACCACACCGCCCGGTCGATCATTTGCCCTTGCAGTTGCGATTGAGCTTCGGCGGGTTCTGGGTGTCGTCGAGCGCGCAGAACGGAATCGACCAGACGAAGTCCGCCGAGGTCGCGATCTGCGACAGGCCGCTCATGCCCTGGAAGATCGGCGGCTGGCTGGAGAAGCTCCAGTACCAGCTCGGCTGGATCGGTCCGAGCGGGGCGCCATTGTCGTCAAATCCGGCGCCGCTGGTCGGCGCACCCTTGCTGTCCCAGGCGGCGCGGCCATGACACGTGATGCAGGAGGATTGATCGACGAAACCGTCCTCGGTCACCGAATTGCCGAGGCGAACGTCGAGCCCTGTGGCATCGGTGAAATCGGTCTGCGATCCCTTCAGACAATAATTGGCAAATGCCGGATCCCAATCGGCGGATGCGATCATCGCCGACAGCGCCGGCGTCTTCGCGCAATCGGGGTAACCTTGGCCCGGCTGCTGATTGGGCGCTACCGGGCTGGTCTGCGCGCCGAACGAGTCCCGGCAGCCGATGATGTCGCAGCGCCCGGGATTGAACTTGTGCTCGAAGGTGGCCCAGGTCCAGTTCGGCACTGCCTTGGAGATGATGTGCATCGACACGAAGGCATATTGCTTGCCGTCCGCGCCGGTGTTGACGTGGTACAATTTTGGCACATCGCCGATCGCGACCTTGCCGTTGGTGAAGGACGGAATGTCCGTCACCAGCTGCCAGTTCGCCTTCACCTCCATCGCGCCGACCGGGAACGTGATGGTCTTGCCGAACGCGGCGCGGAGGCCGGATATCTTGTACAGGTTGTTCTGGACGATGAAATCGAACGAGTCCTTGTTGCGACGGGATTCCTCCAGCACACCCTTGCCGGGCGGAATCGCCGGAAGCAGCTTGCCGGCCCGCTGCAGGGCGAAGCGGCCGAGCTCCGGCACCGCCGGTTCATGCAGCTGGAGCGGCACCGCCGTCGTCGGGAATTGCGGGTTCACCTTGAACGTATCGCTGTCGCTGGCCCAGGTCTCGAATAGCGCATTGTTGCCGCCGGCGCGCGTATTGACCTGGATGAAGAACTGCCAGGCGAGCTGATCCGGCGCATCCATCGCCGGATTGGGCACCGATTGTGCCGCAACGGGAATGGTACCAAGCAGAAGCCAACAGCAACCGAGCGCGTTCTTGACGGATGACCTCATCGTCGTTCTCCTCGAAGATTTCAGGGGCGATGCCTGAGAAATGACCGGAGATGCCGCTGCGGCGGCCTTGCCGTGCGGCAATACCATAGGTTGCAATTCACCTTACCGTCGATTCCAGATTTTCGTGTGAACGTGTTCACAGTCCGCAGCGATATTTGCGACGGAATTTTGCGATGAACCGCTCGGTTAGACGCTCGCGAGCACAGGACTTGCCATAACAGGCCTCTTGACCGGAACGCGCGAGGCGGCCTCGCGCAGCCAGGCCATGAAGGCGTAGCCGATGGTGAAGCCGAAGCCGAAGGTCGGCAGCACGAAAGACCAGACGAAGGTCCAGCCGGAGACGTTGTCGACGACCTCCATGACCGGCATCGGGCTGACCCGGTGGATCGCAAGCAGCACCCACAGCAGCACCGTCATGCCGCCGCCGAACACGAGTCCATCGCGCATCCGCCGCGTCTTGCGCGACCGCTTGCCCCAGGTCGAATCCTGCACCAGCAGCGCCGCCATCGCGGCGATCCCCCAGGGGAAGATCAGGACCGGCAGCTCGTGCAGGACGACGTCGAGATAGGGCCTTTGCGGAAACTGGTAGAAGTCGAACGCGGCCTGGACAGGGAAAAGGATCAGCGCGCCCCAGAGGCCGACCGTCAGAATGAAGCCGACGGGCAGCCGGCCGAAGATGGTCTCGTTCGCGAAGGCGTATTGCCGCTTGAAATAATACACCAGCCAGAAATTCACGATGAGATAGAGCGGCGTCATCAGCAGCGTCCGCATCATGCCGACATCCTGGTCTCCGGGCATGTGCACGATCTTGCCCGACCCGAGCAGCCAGGCCAGGCACCAGACGAAACCGAAGCCCGCCGCAACCGCGACGAATTTCGCGATGCCAGGCGGAGCCGGCTCCAGCGTGAAGCCGATCGCGCCAAGCCGCTGGCGGCTGCGGGCAAACGTCCATTCGCCGGCGAGCGCTGCGCGCGCGGCGAACAGCAGCAGATTGTTGAGCAGCGCATCCATGTCCTTGCGCAGATCCTCGAGCATGCATCCGGCCGCGGTCTGGGCGGCGAGCTGAAGCTGGCTGACCACGGTGTGGCGGGTCGAGAGCTTGTCGAGCGCCTGCCAGTCGTCAGGCTCGACATGGCTGTCCTCCATGATCGCACCGTAGATCTCGGTGCTGCTCTTGAGCACGCGGACGGTGCGGAAGCAGAGCGCGTCGTAGACCGCGAGCAGCTCCGCATAGAGATCGGAGTTGCGCTCCATGAAGCCCTCATGCTCGCAGGCCCAGCGCTCCAGGTGAAGCATCAGCGCGGAAATCTTGAGGAAGCGCGACTGGATCGCGGTCGATTGCGTGGCGCGGAAATCGTCGATCTGGTAGCCGACCCTGGACAGCTTGCGCTGCAGGCTCGGCATGTCATCCGGACCGACCTGGAAGGGAGCAGCGGCCAGCGCCTCGCGCAGCGCGAGCGCGGCGACAGGAATGCCGGCCAGTTCCTGGCAGAATTTGCGCCACGCCTTCGGCGCCACCGGAATGAGCCAGACGAACATCAAGAGCCAGACCGATGCGAGCGGCGACAATTTGTCGGGCAGAACGGCGTAGATCACCAGGAACGGCGTGATGAAGACGGCGAGGCCGAACAGGAACAGCGGCCGCGTCGTGAAGGAGCGCGTGCCTTTCATCGTATGGAAGCGGAACCAGTAGAACAGCACGACCAGAACCGGTCCACCGAAGGACTCGAAGATCGCATTCAAGGGATCGACGACATGAGCGATCTGCACGATGAACTCCTATTGCTAGGGTTCGCTGTTGAAAGGCGCGCCGGACTACACTCGCGAGAAATCACGCAGCCTGGGCGACCATCCTGGCCTTCTGGACCAGGAGATCGATATTGTCGGGGGCCAGCGCAATCGCGCTGTCCATATCGTTCTGGGCCTTCACCACGTCCTTGATCAGGGCATAGGCATTGGCGCGCGACACCAGATATTTCGGCTCGTTCTCGTTGGCCGCGATCGCCGTGCCGAACGCCTTGATCGCCTCCTCGACATAGCCGCGCTTGTCGTCGGTGCCGGCGGCGGTCATGCTGACGACGCCTTTGATCCAGTAAAACTCCGGGTTCTTCGGCTTCAGCTTGATCGCTTCGGTGATGTCGCTCAGTGCATTCTCGTAGAGACCGACCGTCACGTTGAAATTGGCTCTTCGCACGAAATATTCCGGCTTCGTAGGGTCGAGCTTGAGCATGTAGGCGAAGCTCGCCGCGGCCTTCGAGATCTGCTTCTGCTTGTGCTGGAGCGTGCCGAGATCGAAATAGACCTTTGCGAGCTGGGCCGAGAGCTCGGCATCGTCGGCCAGGAGACCGTGAAGCTCCTGTCCGCGCCGGGTCAGGTCCTCCAGCGCCTCGATCGTCGTCGGGGCAATCAGCAGCGCCTCCATGAACTCGTCGCGGCGCTGCTGCAGCATCTCCTTCGAGGGCCGCGCCGCCTCTGGCGGGGCCGCCTGCGGCTGCGGTGCTTCGACGTCGAAGATGCGGCCGTCGGGCGAGCGCATGTACAGGACCGGAATGCCCCACTCGACGCGGGACTTCTCCTGGATGAATTTGCGCGCGAGCGTCACCGCATCGTCGATCGGACGGTTGCGCGCAAGCGCGGCGTAAAACCCCTCCGACATCGAGATCGCGGCATTGTCGGTGATCGGAAACTGCATCGCCACCACGGCGGGCAGCCATCCCGTCTTCATCAAGCCGATCGCCGGATTGCCGAAGCGGTCGCCGACATTGATCCTGGCGCTCTCGCAGCAATTGAGCACGATCAGGCGCAGGCTGCGTCGTGCTCCCGTCAGCATCATCGCAAGGTCGGAGGCGAATTTCTTCACCGGCTTGCCGTCCTCGTCGACCATGACGACGAAGCCGGATGCCCCCGCGCCGGGCAAGGCTTCCTCGACCCCGCCATGCCCGATGAAGTGGAAGATATGCCACTCGCCTTCCAGCAGCTTCTTCATCAGGTCTTTGCCGGTCCCGCCGGGGACCCACTGGAAATCCACCTTGCCTGCGTGCTGGAGCGCATCGATGCCCTTGTTGATGCGGTCGCGCTCCTTGACGACGTTGAGCTTCGGCCATTCGCTGGTCGAGGGATCGGCGATCATGCCGAGAATGCGCAACGGTCCCTTGACGCCCATTCGGCCGACGCCGCCGGCGGTCTCGAGATAGCGCACGATGGGGCGCGTCAGGCCGACGAAGCGGGGCATGTCGTCTTCGTCGTAGAGATATTCCCAGGGCAGGCCGGCGAGGTCAGCGGCCTCGATGCGCAGCTTGATCCTCAGATCCTGCGCCGCGCCCTTGCTGCGCTCATAGATCCGCTGGATCGACGGCACGTCGATGAAGATGCTGCGAAACACGCCGCGACCAAAATCCTGCAGCACCTGCTCGCCGCGCGTGGTCGGGCCCTGGCTTTTCTTGTCGTCGATCTCGAGGACGGCGTTTTCAAGTTCGCCGCGCAGCTTGGCCAGTTCGCCGGGCGCGGAGAACCAGAACTTCACCTGGCTCTTCGGCGCCTCGCCGGCCGGCGACCTGACGACACGGCCGTAATATTGCTGAGGGCCGCCACCCACGGGCAGATCGGAGCCGATCTCGAGCTCGAAATCTTCGTATTCGGCAACGGGCATTTTGAGCCTCACTCAACAAGATTCTTGATCTGAACGAAGCATCCCTCGAATGAGCGCGGCCGATCAAAACTGACGGGCGGCGGCAGAACAATGACTCAGACTATCACACACAACCTCGAGACGCATTTGTGAAGCATGTCTCATGCGGCCCGAATTTTTGTGCGATGCCCGGGCGCAAGCGGTGCCGGTTCTTTCTGGGGATCGAACCTGCTCGCCCGGTGCCGCGACTAAGCGATCGTGCCAGAATTCCCGGCGCAACCGTCGGACCTCTCCCCATGATCCTGCAATCGCTCGCCGGCCTGCCCGCCTTCCTGGTCTATTTCTGCACCGGGCTGATCGCGATAGTGGCATATCTGTTCGTCTACACGCGGATCACGCCGCACAACGAGTTCCAGCTGATCCGGGACAACGACCCTGCCGCGGCGATCGCGCTCGGGCTCAGCCTGCTCGGCTTCGTGGCACCGCTGTTCAGCGCGATCGCCCATTCGGCCAACGTGCTGGACTGCATGGTCTGGGCTTTCATCGCGCTGATCGTGCAGGTCGCCGTGTTCTACATCGTCAAGATCCCGGTACCCGACCTGTCGGGGCGGATCGCCGCCGGCGAACTGGCTCCCGCCATCTGGCTCGGGTTGTCCTCGCTCGCCGCGGGCCTCCTCAACGCCGCCTGCATGATTTACTGACACGGTAGCGAACTGACATGGCCAACAAACCTCCCAGCCAGGAGTTCGGTAAGCGCCGTCCGCGCCTGCCAGCGGACTTGCCGCTACCGCCGCGGGAGCCGGTCAAGCGCTCGGGCCATGTCGCGCTGCTGGTGATGGGGACGATCGCGGTCGGCAGCACCGCCTTCACGCTGATGCCGCGGGGAAACTGCGATCCTACGCCTCCCGGGGCGTCGGTCGCCGGGACGACAGCGCAGACCAACACCAATTGCAGCAGCAGTTCTTCGGGCAGCGGCTCGCACTGGTCGTCGCGGTCGGGCTTCTACAGCAGCGACTCCTCCGGTCATTCTTCGTCGGGAGGCTCGTCCGATGCAGGCTCCGGCGGCGTCACGCGCGGCGGCTTCGGCTCGTTCGCGCATGCCTTTTCGGGCAGTAGCTGACACGCGCGGTTTTGAATTCAACGCCGCGCGCGAGCCTGCTTTAAGTAACCACTGCTCTAAATCGCGCGGGAGGACACATCATGAAGCGCTCGCGAAGGGTCATGCTCACGCTGATGGGAAGCGCGGCGGCCGGCGCCGTCTCGATGGGATTTGTGAACCGCGAGCGGCCCTGCGGCTCCGGCCTCGAAGCCGTTCCCGGCATCGGCGGCAAGCCCTATTGCCGGCCGAGCTATGGCGGCTTCGGCGGCACGCTGCATCGCATGCAGGGCGGCCATCCCGGCCACGGTCATGGCGGCGGTCATGGTCACGGCGGCGGCTGACACATGCAACGCATCCTTTGTCCCGAGCGCGACGACTGGCAACAGACTGCCGAACAATGCGGTTTCACCTTCCACACCATCGATGGCGAGCGCTATTGGGACGAGCGCGCCTACTATGCCTTCACGCTCGCCGAGATCGAGCGCGACATCGAGACGCCCACCGGCGAGATCGATGCGATGTGCCTCGACCTTGCCGGCCGCGTGATCGGAGACGAGCGCCATTTGCGCCGGCTCAAGATTCCGGAAGCATTTTGGGACCTCATCGCCGAGAGCTGGGAGCGCGACGACCGCAGCCTGTATGGCCGGCTCGACCTGAAATTCGACGGCGCCGGTCCCGCAAAGCTGCTCGAATACAATGCTGATACGCCGACCTCGATCTTCGAGGCCGCGGTGTTTCAATGGACCTGGCTCGAGCAGGCGATCGAGCGGCGCATCATCCCCGCGCGCGCCGACCAGTTCAACTCGATCCACGAGCGGCTGATCGCGGCGTGGAAGGACATCGCCTCGAACAAGCATCTGCACCTCACCGGCACCACCGCCAACGAGGAAGACGCCGGCACGCTCGCTTATCTCGAAGACACGGCGCGCCAGGCGGGCCTCTCCACGACGCTGCTCGACATTGAGGATATCGGCTGGCGCGACGAGGCAGGCGGTTTCGTCGACCTCGATAACCGCGACATGGAGCTGGTCTTCAAGCTCTATCCCTGGGAGTGGATGTTCCACGACGCCTTCGGGGCGAAGCTCAAGGGCGCGCCGACGCGCTGGATCGAACCGCCATGGAAGGCGTTGCTTTCCAACAAGGGCATTCTGCCCCTGCTCTGGGAGATGTTTCCAAACCATCCCAATCTGCTGCCGGCCTATTTCGAGGACGATCCGCGCGCCGCCGAGCTCGGCAGCTCCTATGTCCGCAAGCCGCTGCTGTCGCGCGAAGGCGCCAATGTCACGCTGGTGTCTGCCGGAATGTCACTCGACGAGCACGAAGGTCCCTACGGCGCCGAAGGCTTTATCCGGCAGGCGCTGGCGCCGCTGCCGAATTTTTCCGGCGTCTATCCGGTGATCGGAAGCTGGCTGGTGAACCACGAGCCGTGCGGACTTTCGATCCGCGAGGACGAGAGCCCGATCACGGGCAACAGCTCGCGGTTTCTGCCGCATGCGATTTTGTGAGAAACCCGAATGGTTATGGATGCCCGGCTCCGCGCTTGCGCGCGGCCCCGGAATGACGAGGAGAGTTCACCGCGCCGCGGCGATCTTCGGCGGCTGCGGCATCAAGCCGCCCATCGGGCGACCAGACCGCGCCGGATTGAGCTGGTAGAGCCCACGACGATCGGACACGGGACGGAATGCATCGGTGATGCCGACGACGGATTCGGCGGCACCCAGCAGCAGCGTGCCGTCGGCCTCCAGACCCTTCGCCATGCGCTCGAAAATCATGGCCTTGGTGTCCTGATCGAAATAGATCAGCACGTTGCGGCAGAAGATCACGTCGAACGTGCCGAGATGGGAGAAGTCCTGCAACAGGTTGAGCTGGCGGAATTGCACCATGGCGCGGACATCGGCATTGAGCTGCCAGACGTCGCTCGCTTGCGTGAAGTATTTCATCAGCAGCTGGATCGGCAGGCCGCGCTGCACCTCGAACTGGCTGTAGACGCCGGCCTTGCACTTCTCCAGCACTTCCTGCGAGAGGTCGGTCGCGACAATCTCGATGCGCCAGCCTGCGAGTGCCGCGCCCATCTCCTTCAGGCACATCGCGATCGAATACGGCTCCTGTCCCGTCGACGAGGCCGCCGACCAGATGCGCAGCGACTTGCGCGCGGCGCGGGCCTGGATCAGGCCGGGCACGATGCTGTCGCGTAAGTGATCGAACGGAATCTTGTCGCGGAAGAAGAACGTCTCGTTGGTGGTCATGGCCTCGACCACATCGGTGGCAAGGCGGCCGTCGCCGTTCCTGATCTTGACAACGAGATCGGGAATGCCGGCAAGGCCGGCCTTGCGGGCCAGCGGCAGCAAGCGGCTCTCGACCAGATATTGCTTGTCGGGCGAGAGATCGAGACCAGAGCGTTCTTTCAGGAATTTGCGCAGATAGTCGTAGTCCGCCGGCGTCACGTGCGGTCTCCCGCGAACAGGCGGTTGACCTTGGCGCCGATCTGGTTGAGCGGCAGGATCGCCGCGCAGATGCCGGCATGGGCGGCCGCACCGGGCATGCCCCAGACGACGCTGGAGGCTTCATCCTGCGCGATCACGCTGCCGCCGGCCGCGACGATGTCCTTGCCGCCGCGCATGCCGTCCGAGCCCATTCCGGTCAGGATCACGGAGAGAATGTTGCCGTGCCAGACATCGATGGCGGAGGTGAAGAGCGGATCGACCGCAGGCTTGCAGAAATTGACGGCGGGACCGTCGTCGAGCGCGATGGCGGCGTCCGCGCCATTGCGCACGACGCGCATGTGCTTGCCGCCGGGCGCGAGATAAATGCGACCCGGCTTCACCGGCTCGCCATCTACCGCCTCGGCCGCCGGCTTGCGGCTCGAACGCGCCAGGTGTTCGGCGAGAATGGTGGTGAAGGTCGGCGGCATGTGCTGGGTGATCAGCACGGGAAAACGGTCGATGACGGGGCCGAGCTCGGTGACGAGCGCCATCAGCGCCTGCGGGCCGCCCGTCGAGGAGCCGATCAGCAGCACCTTTGGTGCCTGGGTCGAGAACGGACGTGTGGAGAGCGACCCCGAAGGGGCGGGCGCGGCCGG
>NZ_LJYG01000062.1:264176-268266 GCF_001440035.1 Bradyrhizobium manausense
GGCGGGTCAGCGTCGAAGCCATGATGATGACGAGATCGCGCTTCTTCGCCAGCAGTTGCGGCAGCGCCGAGATGCCGTCGAGCTCGGGCATTTCGATATCGAGCACGGCGACGTCAGGATTGATGCGTTCGAGCTGGTTGACCGCCTCGAGCCCGGTGCGCAGCGACGCCGCGACCTCCATGTCGTGCTCGGCTCCGATCCAGCGCGAGATCAGACCGCGTATGACGACGGAGTCATCGACGATCATCACCCGCAGCGGCCCGGCCTCACGCGACGGGCTCATGATCGATTTTCCTGCGAACGCCACACTCATCACTCACCAACTCGGACTGAAACGGTTTAGTTGACAACAAATGCCGAAGGAGCCGTCCAGCCTCCGGTGTTTGCTCAGATCAGGCCGACTTCCTGGAACTTCGCGGTCACGATGTCCTTGTCGAACGGCTTCATGATGTATTCGTTGGCGCCGGCGTGCAGCGCGCGCGCGATGTGGGCGACGTCGTTCTCGGTGGTGCAAAACACCACCTTGGGCTGGTCGCCACCCGGCATGCGGCGCAGATGACCGAGGAACTCGTAGCCGTCCATGACCGGCATGTTCCAGTCCAGCAGGACAGCATCGGGCAGGCCGCGCTTGCAGGCCTCCAGGGCCTTCTCACCGTCCTCGGCTTCGAGAATCTGGAAGTCGAGGCCTTCCAGGATCCGGCGCGCAACCTTGCGGATGACGCTGGAATCATCAACGACGAGACAAGTTCGCATGTGAGCCTCTGCTTCCTATCCCCTGTGAGGGGGACTTCCAATTGATCGTCGGCGGCGATGCCGCCGTATCAGGCTGCCATCATCTCGGGCGCGAGCTCGAGGACGCGATCGACGTCGAGGACGACCATGAGCTGGCCGTCGAGACGGTGGACGCCGCCGGCGAGCTTGGCCATGCGGGGGTCGAGGTTGACGGGGTTCTCTTCCTTGCCGTCCTCGGGCAGGCGCAGCACCTCGCCGATCTGGTCGATCAAGAGGCCATAGGATTCGCCGCGCAGATCGACGCCGACCGCCATCGCCGTCTTGCCGTCCTCGTCCCTCGGCAGGCCGAGACGGGCGCGCATGTCGACCACGGTGACGATGCGGCCGCGCAGGTTCAGCACGCCCGAGATCTCGCGCGAGGACAAGGGAACGCGGGTGACGCGCTCGGGCATGAACACGTCCTGGACGCGGGAGATCGGCAGGCCGAACAGCTGGCCGCCGATCATCGCGGTGACGTATTCGACCATGGCGCCTTCGCCAATTTGCGTCTTCTTGCTCATTTCGGTGTCTCCTGGTCCCTGCCCTATGCCGCGGCCCGGCTCAGCTCGGAGGCGCCGGCGGCGCCCGCGGTCTGCTCCTTCAGCGCCGCGATCAGGCCGGGACGGTCGAACTTGGCGACATAGTCGTGGAAGCCGGCCTGACGGCCGCGCTCGATCGCGGCCGGCGACACCAGGGCGGACAGGCCGATGATCGGCATCGAGCCCAGATTGCTGTCGGAGCGGATCACTTCGGCGAACTCGAACCCGTTCATGTCGGGCATCTCGATGTCGGTCAGGACCACGTCGAAGCTCTGCGCACGCAGGGCAGCCAGGCCCTCCTGCGCGGTCGGCGCGGTGCGGACGCGGTAGCCGGCGGCCTTCAGCACCGGGGCCAGCATGTTGCGGAAGAAGGCACTGTCGTCGACCAGCAGCACCGACTGCGAATGCATCGACGGCTTCATCTCCTTGCGGGTGAACCAGTCGGCGAACGCCATGGGCAGGAAGTGGCCGACGTCGATCACCTCGGTGGCCTGGCCCTTGATCACGGCCGAGCCGAGGATGCCGGAAGCCGAGCCGCCGACCTCGATGTTGAGGCGCTCCTCGACGATGTCGATGATCTCGTCGACGACGAGGCCCATGGAGCGGCCGTCATCGGCGAACACCAGGATCGGCTGGGCGCCCTGGGAGGCGATGGTGACGCCGTCCATGGAGACGAGCGGCATCAGCTGCTCGCGGTACTGCACCATGTAGCGGCCGTTACTGAACTCGATCTTGTCGGCCGGGAGCTCTTCCAGGCGGGTGACGAGACCGAGCGGGACCGCCTTGGGCTGCGACGAGCCGGCGCGGAACACCAGCAGCGAGGTGGTCTGCTCGCCCGAGCCGATGTGATGGGCGCTGTTGTCGTCGGCCATGTCATGGGCCGAGGAGCCGGCGGCGCCGAGCGCCTTGGCAATGCCGTTGGGGTCGATGATCATGATGACAGCGCCATCGCCCAAAATGGTGTTGCCGGAGAACATGTCGATGTGACGCAGCTTGGTCGACATCGGCTTGACCACGATTTCTTCGGTGTGGAACACGCCGTCGACGACGATGCCGAAGGTCTGGCTGCCGACTTGCGTGACCACGATGAAGCCGTTCTCGGGATCGCTGGCCGCGCCGTCGTCGATCTTCAAGAGCTTCTTCAGGTGGATCAGCGGCAACAGCTTGTTGCGCAGGCGCAGCACCGCGGTGTCCTTGATGCGCTCGATGCGGTGCTCCGAGTTGGCGCGGGCCCGGACCAGCTCGACCACCGAGAGCTGCGGGATCGCAAAGCGGTCGCCGGCGGCTTCCACGATCAGGGCGGAGACGATCGCCAGCGTCAGCGGGATCTTGATGGTGACGGAGGAGCCTTCACCGGCCACCGACTTGATGTCGATGGTGCCGCCGATCTGGTCGATATTGGTGCGGACCACGTCCATGCCGACGCCGCGGCCCGAGACCGAGGTGATGGCGGCCGCGGTTGAGAAGCCCGGCGCGAAGATGAACTTGTGGATCTGGGCTTCGCTCATCTTCTCCAGCTCGGCCTCGGTGACGAGACCTGAAGAGAGCGCCTTGGCCTTGATCTTCTCGGTGTTGAGGCCACGGCCGTTGTCGGCGATGCAGATGATGATGTGGCCGCCCTCGTGATAGGCGGACAGGCGGATGGTGCCCTGCTCGCCCTTGCCGGCAGCGAGCCGCTCGGCGGGGGTTTCCAGGCCGTGATCGGCGGAGTTGCGCACCATGTGGGTGAGCGGGTCCTTGATCAGATCGAGCACCTGGCGGTCGAGCTCGGTGTCGGCGCCGTGCATCTCCAGCTCGATCTGCTTGCCGAGTTCGCTCGAGAGGTCGCGGACGATGCGGGGCAGCTTCTGCCAGGCATTGCCGATCGGCTGCATGCGCGTCTTCATGACGCCTTCCTGCAGCTCGGCGGTGACGTTGGAGAGGCGCTGCAACGGCACCTTGAACTCGGTGTCCTCGTTGCGGCGGGAGATCTCCAGCAGCTGGTTGCGGGTCAGCACCAGCTCGGAGACCATGGTCATCAGATGCTCCAGCGTATCCACGTTGACGCGGATCGACTGGTTGGCGATGCGCTCGCCCTCGCTCGCACTCTCGTCGGCCATCGACTTCTTCGGCGCGGCCTTCTCCTTGGGCGCCCTGGTGTCCTTCGGCGCTTCGGCGGCAGGAGCTGGCTCGGCCTTCGCTTCGGCCTTCACTTCGGCCTTGGCAACGGGCGCGGGCACCGGCGCTTCGATCGCGGTCTCGCGGAAGGCGCGCTCGAGCTCGTCGAGCGAGACCTCGCCCGGACGGAGCGGACGCTCCAGCGTCTGGTCGACCAGCGAGCCCGTGGTCATCTCCTTGGCGGGTGCGGGCGCAGCAGCAGGCGGCGCTTCCGGCACCAGCGGCGGGGCGTCAGCAACGGGAGCGGAGCCGCCAGCCGGCATCGGCTGCGCCGAGCCTGACATCGCGGCCATGCCCTGCTCGACCATCGCTTCCAGCTTGTCGATGAGATCGCGGTCGTTGCCTTCAGGCTCGGCTTCGGTCGCCTCCAAGCCGGCCAGGATCTCCTTGATGCGGTCGATCGAGGACAGGATCACCGTCACGGCCTGGCCGGTCACCGGCATGCCGTCGCGGAATTTGCCCATCAAGGTCTCGCCGGCATGCGCCAGCGCTTCCAGCCGCGGCAACCCGAGGAAGCCGCACGTGCCCTTGATGGTGTGGACCAGGCGGAAGATGTTATCCAGGATCTTGGCGTTGTTCGGCTCCTGCTCGAACTTCACCAGCTGATTGTCGACGGTGTCCAG
>NZ_LJYG01000063.1 GCF_001440035.1 Bradyrhizobium manausense
GTTAAGAAGCCGATTTGAGCGCTGGGCGACGACTGATGGCTGCTATGAGTACGGTCAGGATGAGGCACGAGAGAGCCCTCAGCCAGGCGAGGATGCGGCGGAAATTGTGGCCGACGGCTGAAAGGATGACGTTGGCGGCATCGCCGGCGCGGCCTTTGAGGTAACAGCGGCCGAGGTGACCATCGGTCTTCAAATGTCCGATGATGGGTTCGATAGCGGATCGGCGTCGCAGCTCGCGTTTGATGGCTCCGAAGACACCGCGTTTCTGGCCGGAGATGAAGACGCGACGGGGATTTTGTACGTCGTGGCCGCGGTATCCCTTGTCGACATAGGCCCGCTCGATCGGACAGCCGGTGAGTGTCTCGGCGCGGTCGATGACGTCCCGCAAGGTGTGACCGTCGTACGGGTTATCGGGGAGCGCCCTGGCGTGGAGCACGAACAGGCCACCTGGAGCGCGGCGGTTGTTGGTGACGATGGAGGCTTTGACACCGAACTCGTAAGGCGCGGCGGCCTTGCCTTTGCCGATGCACTCCACCTCCGGGGCGTGGAAGGAATAAAGCTTCCAGCCGCGCTGGCGCTGCTGCTGCGAGCGGATCTGCGAGGCCCGGCTGAGCGGAAGGGCGAACGCGTTCTCGAGCACGGCCTGACCGTCGATCTTGCGGCGGATATCGCGAATGATCCGGCCCAGCCTCGAGCGCAGGATCCGCAACTGCCGCTGATGCCGCCTGAATTGCTTGGCATGGGCGTAGCGTCCCGCCATCATCGCGGCGGTCTTGGCAATGCGAAGGTAGGACTGCCGCAGCTTGACCTGGTGCTTCCTCGCCAGGCGGTTGAGCCCCTTGATCGCCGCGTGCAGCAGCTTGGCATCGGTCGGGAAGGTGATGGCCTTCGGCTGCACGGTGGTATCGACCGTGACCCGCTCGAGGTCCTGGCTGCGTAGCGCGCCGGCCTCGTGCGCCACCCGCAAGCTCTCGGCCAGCAACAGCTCCAGCTTGTCGCCAAGCCGCTTGCGCCAGTGGCTCAGATCCGAGCGCTCGTGCGGGAACGCGTGCTGGAAGAACTCTTCGCCGGTGAAATACTGGAAATACGGGTCGTGGACCCAGCGCTCGCACACCCCCTCATCGGACAGGCCGTAAATCTGCTTGAGCAGCAGCAGCCCGATCATGAAGCGGGTTGCGATCCCGGGCCGGCCGTTCTCGCTATAGAGCGGCGCGATCTCGCCGTCGATCCAGTCCCAATCGACCTTGCCGGCGAGCTGAACCAGCTCGTGCTTCATATTGATGATCTGGTCCAGCCTGGCCCGGAACAGATCGCCCGATCCCGTCGTCCTGTGCTTCTTCGGTCGCATCGCCACCTCCGATGCGACGACAGAATCATGCCTGGCGATTCGAAAGAATCCTGAAAATGAAATTGCAGGGTTCCGATGCCCGAAACATCAAAACCCTGCAATCGCAAAACAGCCCACAACGACAAATGCGATTCTAGCTCAATCGCTTAGCCGCTCTTCACGGACGACGAAATAGTCTTTGAACAATTTCGCATGGATGTCGTTGGGGGTTGAACCGTACGTAGCGTCAAGTTGTAGGGATGGTTCAGTGAAGTCGCTTTCCCGGTTGAGGATCACGACCTCAATTGTGCAGGGGCGCACTCTGGGCTTCCTCGCCCGGACGAACTCGTTTGCATAGTTGGAATATCGACTACCCGCCGTGTGGGCCCACGCATGATCCTGCTTTCCTGTCACGCACCGACTGTGGTGGGCCGAATATTTATGTTTCGACTCTCCCATCATCAGTCTGGCCAACGCCGGGCCCGGCATCGATCACAATGCGCAACCAGCTCTTTGCGTGACGAGCAAACCGCGACGCGCGCCTGGTTGAATGGAGCACCTATGAAAGACATTGATATGTTCGTAACCGTCATAGCCGGAATGACCTTGGGGGGCTTGGCTGCCACCATCGCACGTGAGACGTCGGAGCGTGAGTTGAGTTGGTGGCACTACTTGGCGCTGTGGGCCGCCTCAATCGCCCTGCTCTGCGTCATCGTCCTTATAGTGGGGCCGGCCTGAGGCATGATTGCGGAATCCAAGGATGCCGCAATCGTATGAGCACGCCCCGAGCGAAAATAGGCGAACGCTTTGGTAACGAGAGCGCAAGCCATCGCGAATCGTTCCGCAGGTTCTTAAATCTCTGGCATCACCCGCGTTGCGCGCGCAACGGCGCGCGTAGAATACGTAGGAGGACACATGCGCCCAGCGTGGAAAACGCTAGGAACCAAACAGATCAGATCGTTTGCTGGCTTGGATCTTTTTTTGGCTTGTCTGCATGCAAGGCAGGTCCGATGGCCTAATACACCTTGGGCGGTACACCATCTCTCGTCAGCGGGAATGAACGAGGCGCGGCATCCAGTCCGGCCGCACCAGGAACATAGAGCACGGGACTAAAGACTTGAGGAACCATCGTTCTCAGCATGCTAATTCTAGCGTTCACAACACCGGCACGACTTTCTCGATCCGTGACTAGTCGTCTCTTTGCTCGGATGCAGATTCGTTCGTTTCGGGCGGCAGCTGTGCAACGACCGGCTGCGCTTCCATGAGATCAAGGACGGCACGGCCCTCTTCAGTGGTATCCCAGCCACCGTTCATCCGCTCAATGAGTTTCTGGGAAAAGATGTCGAGGTTCTGAGCACGGGTGGCCATTCTCGTCGTGCGCTCGTCCCACTCTCGACTACTCGTCGCTGGAATCGCCATGTCGCGCTTAAGATCCTCCATCGGCGCGAAGCCGTCCGGACAGCTCACAAGGATTTTTAGGACGGTAACTTGGAGATTCACCTGAATGAGACTTCATGTTGCCCGCGCCTACCGCCACATGGTCGGTGCTTCACGAAGCGCTTCGATACCAATCTGCTTGAGGCGACTGGGCGTTGTTTCGCCTCTGGTGGCGGCTTCCAGAAGCTTAGCGGCCACATGTGCACGGACGCCTGTTTCATAGCGAGAAATGCTCGCGCAGACCTCGTCGAGGACAGCGCGCAGAAGCTTGGCGGTAGCCGTATCCAACATTTGCAGATCCCCCGACCCCTCATGAAGAAGATAATACGAAGCGCGTGTTCCTAAATTCAAGTGGGAGAGATCACAGTTGCTTCTATTACTGCTTCATCCGCGTCTGCCCCAAACCGTCCGAGGGAGTTTTGCCCACCCCACTAGGCGGACAGCGCCAGCAACGTCGTGCTCCTATCGCCCTTTGCTAATATGGTTTTGCCGATTCATTCTCTTCAGCTACGTGCAAGAGTTCTCATTGCGCAGCAGCCAAGTGGATTGATGCAAGGGGTGGTGTATTGGCGCATTAGTTCCGCGCGTGATTGCATTTTTCGACGGATTTCACCTTCTTGCTCTGATGGTGGTCCTCACGATTTCGATCGATCTTTATCGCTTTGAGATTGCGGCGCATGAAGAACATCGTGGCGAGCCTGCGGTTGCCGAATACGGTTAGAGAGTTCATTCAGAGGATCTAAGGCCGCATCCCGCTCGGAGCAGTTCCTCTGACCGCGTTTGCACGGCCAAATCTGGAAAATGGCGAAAACCTTTGCAAAATCATTGTCGTAAGCGTCTATTGGCCCTTTCAATTACCCATAATTTTAGCCCCGATCGCGGCCCCCAATTCGATGTCGATCAGTCGCGATAGTCCGCGCCAGATCACGGTATTTCCTGGAGGCGGATCGTTGGCTCGGGCCAAGTATCCTCCGAGCCGCGCGATCTTGACGACGTAGTGGGAGATCGTGGTTCGTTGAGAGCGGTTGGCACCCCGATCTTTCACCAAATGATCGAGAAGCTTGATTTCGGTTTCCGTCAGCGCCGTTTGCGGCGGCGCATTCGGCGTGGAGCGATTGAGCATCGTCATCCAGAAGACGCGCCAGCTCACAATGCAGAAGACCGCGATCAGATTGACCAATCGCTCAGCGGTTCGCAATTTCGACTCCTCCGCCTTGCAGCCCGATTTGAGGATCTTATGGAAGACTTCGATCTTCCACCGCAGCGCGTACCACTCGAGCTTCTCGATGGCGTCCTTGCGCGATTGGACCGGGAGATCGGTGAGAAGCTTCCACTCGATTTTCTTTCGCCGCTTCGGCGTTCCGCGCTCTTGAGCATGGATCACGGTCAGAGTGAGTGCAGGATATTTCTTCTGCTTGCCGATCGGCGGCAGAATTCGAAGCTTGCGGAATCGAATTTCAAGAAGCGCTTCATCCGGATCACCTTTGTCATCCTTGACAGCCACCCGGTGCAGACCTTTGACCGCGACCTCGTCCATTTCGTCGGCAATTGTATGATTGCCGTCCCCGGCGAGTCGATCAACGCAGGTTCGCACCAGGAAATGCGTTCCAACCTCTTCGGCCAGACAGAACAGCTCATAGATGTCGCTCTCGCGATCGCCGATATGAACGCATTGTCCAGGGGCAGCGAGAAGGTCGGTCGATTGTCGTAAATTCTCCAGCCAGCGGATGCTCTCCTTCTGCTCGATCGGAACCCGTGTCGGATTGATCTTTCGCTTCAGGGCCGTCGTCCCCTTGAACTTCTTGCGTGTCCAGAACTTGATTGCCGCCAGTCCGAGCGGAAGCCCCTCGGTCGTCACGGCGAGGCTCGAATGCATCAGGATGCCGCACTGCGTGCGCCCTGCCGTCTTACCTGTAAAGCCAATCAGATCCGGCTTCTCTCGCTTGAAGCTGAATTCCGTCGTGTCATGGAGGACAAGGATCGGCCCCTCCGTTGTCGTCGCGCGCCCGTGCGTCGCCTCAAAGTGGCCGCCAAGAATATCCGCCTCGTTGACCCGTTCGTTGGAGAAGAAGCGATACGCGGCCTTCGTGTTCGCCCAGTCCTGACAAACCAGCGGGATGCTCTGACCCATGTCGCTCCCGATCAGCCCGAGCAACTTGCAAAATCGGCGGCCGAGCCGCTCATCCTTAAACTCGCATCCCGCAACTTCCCGATCAACCCACGTCTCGATGCCGGTCGTCAATCGCTGAGCACGCGCTTCCGCAAGATCCTTTAGTACCAAGCCCACCAAGCACCATCAAATTCGAATCAGGTGCTCGACAACGAATCACAAGAGATTCTGCCGATTCAAGTTTTCGCCGCGGACACGTCGTCTAAATCGACCGCAAATTGTGGGTAATTGGAAG
>NZ_LJYG01000064.1 GCF_001440035.1 Bradyrhizobium manausense
GTTAAGAAGCCGATTTGAGCGCTGGGCGACGACTGATGGCTGCTATGAGTACGGTCAGGATGAGGCACGAGAGAGCCCTCAGCCAGGCGAGGATGCGGCGGAAATTGTGGCCGACGGCTGAAAGGATGACGTTGGCGGCATCGCCGGCGCGGCCTTTGAGGTAACAGCGGCCGAGGTGACCATCGGTCTTCAAATGTCCGATGATGGGTTCGATAGCGGATCGGCGTCGCAGCTCGCGTTTGATGGCTCCGAAGACACCGCGTTTCTGGCCGGAGATGAAGACGCGACGGGGATTTTGTACGTCGTGGCCGCGGTATCCCTTGTCGACATAGGCCCGCTCGATCGGACAGCCGGTGAGTGTCTCGGCGCGGTCGATGACGTCCCGCAAGGTGTGACCGTCGTACGGGTTATCGGGGAGCGCCCTGGCGTGGAGCACGAACAGGCCACCTGGAGCGCGGCGGTTGTTGGTGACGATGGAGGCTTTGACACCGAACTCGTAAGGCGCGGCGGCCTTGCCTTTGCCGATGCACTCCACCTCCGGGGCGTGGAAGGAATAAAGCTTCCAGCCGCGCTGGCGCTGCTGCTGCGAGCGGATCTGCGAGGCCCGGCTGAGCGGAAGGGCGAACGCGTTCTCGAGCACGGCCTGACCGTCGATCTTGCGGCGGATATCGCGAATGATCCGGCCCAGCCTCGAGCGCAGGATCCGCAACTGCCGCTGATGCCGCCTGAATTGCTTGGCATGGGCGTAGCGTCCCGCCATCATCGCGGCGGTCTTGGCAATGCGAAGATAGGATTGCCGCAGCCTGATCCCGTGCCTCTTCGCCAGACGGTTGAGCCCCTTGATCGCCGCGTGCAGCAGCTTGGCATCGGTCGGGAAGGTGATGGCCTTTGGCTGCACGGTGGTATCGACCGTGACCCGCTTGAGATCCTGGCTGCGTAACGCGCCGGCCTGGTGCGCCACCCGCAGGCTCTCGGCCAACAGCAGCTCCAGCTTGTCGCCGAGCCGCTTGCGCCAGTGGCTCAAATCCGAGCGCTCGTGCGGGAACGCATGCTGAAAGAACTCTTCGCCGGTGAAGTACTGGAAATACGGGTCGTGGACCCAGCGCTCGCAGACCCCCTCATCGGACAGGCCGTAAATGTGCTTGAGCAGCAGCAGCCCGATCACAAAGCGGGTCGCGATGCCCGGCCGGCCGTTCTCGCTATAGAGCGGCGCGATCTCGCCGTCGATCCAGTCCCAATCGACCTTGCCGGCGAGCTGAACCAGCTCGTGCTTCATATTGATGATCTGGTCCAGCCTGGCCCGGAACAGATCGCCCGATCCCGTCGTCCTGTGCTTCTTCGGTCGCATCGCCACCTCCGATGCGACGACAGAATCATGCCTGGCGATTCGAAAGAATCCTCAAAATGAAATTGCAGGGTTCCGATGCCCGAAACATCAAAACCCTGCAATCCCAAAACAGGCCACAACGAATATTGCGATCCCAGCTCAATCGCTTAGCCGCTCTTCACATGGCGTAATCGCGGCTGACGTCTTCTTGAGAACACGAGGATCGGTACGATCGGCGTCAGCAAATCGAAAAGGAGCCGCGCTATGAAGCAGTACGTTGGTCTGGACATCTCTATGGAAGAAACCAGCATTTGCGTTTTGGACCAGGCCGGCGGCGTGACATTCGAAGGTTGTGCGCCGACCAATCCGGAGGCGATCGCTGAGCTCCTAAGGCGTCATGCCGGCAATGCTGAGCGGATCGTCTTTGAAACGGGCTCGCTATCCAATTGGCTTTGGCATCAACTCAGGGCACTGGGCTTTCCGGTGATTTGCCTTGATGCGCGTCACGCCAACGCGGCGTTATCAATGCGTATCAACAAGTCGGATCAAAACGATGCCAAGGGATTGGCCGAAATGGCCCGCATGGGATGGTACCGGGAAGCTGCCGTGAAGGGGGCGGAGAGCTGGAAAACCCGTTCGATGCTGGCGGCTCGAAGCAAGCTGGTGGATCTGCGGCGTGACCTCGACAACCAGATGCGTGGTCTTTGTAAGGGGCTGGGAATATTGCTCGGCAGGGCCGGTTCGACCAATCTGGCTCGCAAAGTCAACGCCGTCCTCGCTGAATCGCCGGATTTGCAAAGTATTTTCGCGCCGCTACTCCTTGCTCAGTCCTGTTTGACCGAGCAAATTGAAAAATTTGATCGAGAACTTCTGGTGATGGCGAAGGGTGACCAAACTGTTCGGCGAATGATGACCGTTCCCGGTATCGGTCCCCTGACCGCTCTGGCCTTCGTCGTTACCATCGACAACCCCGCTCGCTTCAGACATTCCGCCGACGTTGGTGCCTATCTCGGCCTGACACCAAGACGTCATCAATCCGGCGAGATCGACCGCACTGGCCGCATCTCCAAACGCGGCAACCATCAGGTTCGGACTTATCTGTTCGAAGCCGCGAACGTCCTGCTGACCGTTGTCAGGCGAGGTTCTGCGCTCAAGCGCTGGGGCAGCAAACTGACAAAAAGGATCGGCGCCAAAAAGACGAAGGTTGCCGTTGCTCGCAAAATGGCTGTCATCCTCCACTCCATCTGGACCGACGGCACTGAGTTCCAGGCAGAGATGCGCGCCGCATGAAGTAACCCTAAACCGACACCCAGATCCGCCTCCGGCGGAACAAGCGTCCCTGCCGGGACGAAGGTGTTGGCAATCTCGAAGTCGTCCCTGCGGGCGTTACGCACCGCGCTCTTCACATCGAGATGCACACCTCTTGAACGCCATCATGCGGCGGCTGTAGAGACGACCGCGGAAAGAACCATGAACCCGGCAGTGGATGATTTTTGTCTAATCGGGGTTGACACCGTGCCCGCGATTAAAGAAC
>NZ_LJYG01000065.1 GCF_001440035.1 Bradyrhizobium manausense
CTTCGCATTGCCAAGACCGCCGCGATGATGGCGGGACGCTACGCCCATGCCAAGCAATTCAGGCGGCATCAGCGGCAGTTGCGGATCCTGCGCTCGAGGCTGGGCCGGATCATTCGCGATATCCGCCGCAAGATCGACGGTCAGGCCGTGCTCGAGAACGCGTTCGCCCTTCCGCTCAGCCGGGCCTCGCAGATCCGCTCGCAGCAGCAGCGCCAGCGCGGCTGGAAGCTTTATTCCTTCCACGCCCCGGAGGTGGAGTGCATCGGCAAAGGCAAGGCCGCCGCGCCTTACGAGTTCGGTGTCAAAGCCTCCATCGTCACCAACAACCGCCGCGCTCCAGGTGGCCTGTTCGTGCTCCACGCCAGGGCGCTCCCCGATAACCCGTACGACGGTCACACCTTGCGGGACGTCATCGACCGCGCCGAGACACTCACCGGCTGTCCGATCGAGCGGGCCTATGTCGACAAGGGATACCGCGGCCACGACGTACAAAATCCCCGTCGCGTCTTCATCTCCGGCCAGAAACGCGGTGTCTTCGGAGCCATCAAACGCGAGCTGCGACGCCGATCCGCTATCGAACCCATCATCGGACATTTGAAGACCGATGGTCACCTCGGCCGCTGTTACCTCAAAGGCCGCGCCGGCGATGCCGCCAACGTCATCCTTTCAGCCGTCGGCCACAATTTCCGCCGCATCCTCGCCTGGCTGAGGGCTCTCTCGTGCCTCATCCTGACCGTACTCATAGCAGCCATCAGTCGTCGCCCAGCGCTCAAATCGGCTTCTTAACGGACGACTTGATAGTGTCAGTCCTGTGCCGTTTCGCGTGATGTCGCGGCAGAGGGGCGTATCGGCTATGTCAAGCGGCGGCGATAAGGGCACTGATCAACTTAATAAGAAGGCTAGGTTCGATAATAGATGCGCGTTCTAAAATGAGTTTGGCGATTTCGATCCGGTTAGAAGGAGTTCTCATACTTGGAGGTAATGCTAGGACGGCCTCGTCAAAAAGCAGCCCCAGAGTAGAAAGCTGTTCCGGCTCATACAGTTTGCCGTGGTCCTGTTCGAGACAGTTGGCGTCGCCCCCGATGACCGCATTCTCTGCTTGCGCGTCGAGTTTCGGACACGTGCCGAGCTTCGCCGTTACTAGCTCGCTTGTAAGCGCATTGAGGAGTCGGGTTGCTTCGATCGCGCTCTTGTCCTCGCAGATCAGTCTCGCAACTTCTTCGATTTGCAACTCAATAGTTTGCTTAAGATCTTGAAGACGGTGACGAGTACACTCCACGGAGGGTTGTGCGGTGGGAATATGTGGGTCAGCATCAGCCTTCAGTGGAACGGAAGATGAGTTGGCAAATGCGCGGAAGGGGAGGGCGAAAAATCGAAGGAGTTGCGCGCAAAAACCTAACGTCATCACCCGATATGCTTGATTCAGGCCCTCCACAACCTTCGATTTGCTGGACCCATACACTGTCATAGTCATGGCTGCCTCATGTATCCTTCTGGCACACGAATCTTTCGTTACTCCGCGGTGGCGTCCAGCGCGGCGTGGTTGTGGCCTTCAAAGACATTGCTGGCAACCGTTTGAAAGGACTTCTTCTGCTTTACTGTTGAGCACGGGCCAAACAAGCTACCTAGAGCAACCGACCTCAACTGTCGACAGTAAGTCCCCACGCCCTGCACCATCCCCCAGCTCAACCTCCGCTTGGCCTAGCAGCCTTAATCGGGGTGGGTAAAATAGATTGTTGTGATGGAGGGCATTCACCTCGTGGATAGAACACAGCAACTGTGGCACTCATTCCGAATGATATGCGCGGCGGCCCAACGGACTTGATTCGGTCGTGACGCGCTCTGCGGCACCCAATTTGAAGCGCTTCGGTCGAGCTTAGCGATAAAATGCTCAAAGGCCAGCCCAGAAGGTTGCTCGTGCGGCGCCGGCCCGGCGGCGCAGAAATAAAACGATAGGCCCACAGCGTCTGCGGATTCACTGAAAGCTCGGACGCCGAGCGACGATCTCACTGCCCGAGTGCGACCTGCGCTTTAGCTCGAAAGCGCGCAGACATTTAATCAGAATCTCGCTCGCCTAGCCGGCTTTGACTCCAGATAGCACCATGCTGACGCCATGTATCGTTGGCGTGCAGATCGTAGATGAATCATGCAAGATCACTCATTTTAGTGCTGCCGGAGTGTTTCATCCCCATAAGTAGCTGCAGCCTTTGACTGATGCGGCTTTCCGCCCGAACAGCCCATTCAGTGTCGGGCCGACGACGTCCTCGCGTTCTCGCCGACCTGATGACAAATCCCGTGAGCAGGGGACACCAATTATCCGGTGGACCCGCCCTGAGCGCTTGCCACCCCTTACTCCGGCCGCGACGAGTATCCGGTTCATCAAGCTATTCTTTCGTCCCATCCGACGTCGAGACGGCGTCGAGAGTGTCCTTTGTCATCCCTTGATCTCTACAAGCTAACGCAACGTGCGATTCAAGTCATTTCTGCGTCTCTCGCGAAACCTATTCTATTCAGACATGAGCGCAGCGCAAGTCCGGGCAAGCTTAAGTCCGCGTATCGCGGCAGGAGATAAGACAAGTGCGAAATCACGATAGCAGGAGGCAATAGGATGAAACAAATGACGCTGCCTGCGAGTCGACCAGAGCCATGAATTCGGCAGTCTGGCACCGCGCGAGCATGCCGATTGTGCCAGAGCCGCAAGCTAGAGGAAATGCGCTTATGCTCATATCGTGGAAGGACCGGTTGGGAGCAGCGACAATTCACGCCAGCGCGATCGCTGGCCTGTCCAGATTGTGCAGATGCCGTAGGCAAGCGAATCAAGGCTGAATGAGCGTGACCATCCATGGTGTTGATGCGGCCCATCAACACAATCGATTTTACCAATCTTGTAGGATCTTGCATAACGACGGCGGTTTAGAGAAAGGCCTTCGGTCTAGTCGGAATGGTTATCGATCTTAGTCTGCGCACGAAAGAGCATTTTCGGCGTACGTCGGATATTCGTCCAAGCGCTAGTGTAGGCTGCTGCTCTCGGGGGCAGCCAGTTGACGCTGCGAGCATCCGAAGCGGCCGGCCACGGCTGAAGAACGAAGTTTGTCCCCAAAATCGTGGTACGGCGCGCGCATGAGTTCGGGCTCCTTGAACTCCGGTCCAATGACACATAAGGAAAAGCCAGATTACGCTCAAAATGGACATCTCTCTTCTGTGGCTAAGGTTCGCGGCGAATGCCCTCGCCGCAAATGGAGCGCCGGTAGTAGTCCTCCCTTTTTTCAGCGGACGCTGGTGTGATGTGAAGCAGCCTCGCTCTTCCCAGACTGCTGCCCAGCCAGAGAAAGCGGCCGGGCTTCTTTTGTCGGCCGAGTACAAACGACAGCGTGGAAACGGAAGCTTCAGTCAGCTATTCGCTTCTTTCCGGCATCAGCGGCGCACTTCCTGAGAACTGGGCTGGTGCATCGTGAATAATCCTCAGCGTAACCGACACGCCATGAAGTTTATACTGGTAAATCACAGGACACCTAACGGCGCGTCGAGCTGTATCGATTGTCGTCGATCTCTAGAGACTGGTTACTTGCGAGATGTGCCAAGCCGGCAGCACTATTGCGACTACAATTGTTATCGTCGTTACCAACAGAAGAGATCGGGCGCGCATTGGCTCGCGATCAAGTGGAGCATCGATAGGCTACCGCAAGAATATCTGAGCAATCTTGGAACTGTCGTTTCCTTTGCTGCGGTAGCGTTCTGGTGTTCGATCGTGCTCGTCAAGGTCGCAATGCGGCTCGGCGAACCGGAACTGCTGAAGCGGCCTCATGCGTAAGTCACACCAGAAAGCGCCGAGCTAAACGTTACAGCGTTAGGGCAGGCGACCGAGCATTGCAGAACAGTGGAGCAGATTTGCGAATGATTGCTCCAAGAGTTGGGGGATATTGAGCCGTATGTGCGGGATTGTCGGCATTCTCGGGCGCGAACCGGTTGCAGAGCAATTGGTGGATTCGCTCAAGCGGCTTGAGTATCGAGGCTACGACTCCGCGGGGGTTGCCACGCTCGAAGGCAATCACCTGGAGCGCCGCCGCGCCGACGGCAAGCTGAAGAACCTCGAAGCGCGGCTGCACGACAAGCCGCTCAAGGGGACGACCGGTATCGGCCACACCCGCTGGGCCACTCACGGCAAGCCGACCGAGCACAATGCCCATCCGCACGCCACCGAGCGCGTCGCGGTGGTCCATAACGGCATCATCGAGAATTTCCGCGAGCTGCGCGAGGAGCTCGAAGCGAAGGGCGCGGTGTTCCGCACCGAGACCGACACTGAAATCGTGCTGCATCTGGTCGACGACCTGCTCGCGCGTGGCAACAAGCCGGTCGAGGCTGTGAAGCACGCCTTGATCCGGCTGCGCGGCGCGTTCGCGCTCGGCTTTATCTTCGCAGGCGAGGGCGATCTGATGATCGGCGCCCGCAACGGGCCGCCGCTCGCGATCGGCTATGGCGACGGCGAGATGTATCTCGGCTCCGACGCCATCGCGCTTGGCCCGTTCACCAACACGATCAGCTATCTTGAGGACGGCGACTGGGTCGTGCTGACCCGCAACAGCGTTGCGACCTTCGACAAGGACGGCCATGCGGTCCAGCGCGAGAAGATCAGCCACGCGGCTTCGACCTCGCTGGTTGACAAGGCTAATTACCGCCACTTCATGGCCAAGGAGATCCACGAGCAACCGGAGGTGGTCGGCCACACGCTGGCACGCTACGTCGATATGGCCACCGAGCGCGTCGCGCTGCCGGTCAAGCTGCCGTTCGACTTCAAGAACATCCAGCGCATCAACCTCACCGCTTGCGGCACCGCGAGCTATGCCGGGCTCGTCGCCAAATACTGGTTCGAGCGCTTCGCGCGCCTACCGGTCGAGGTCGATGTCGCCTCCGAATTCCGCTACCGCGAGGCACCCCTGCGCAAGGGCGATCTCGCCATCTTCATCTCGCAATCGGGCGAGACCGCCGACACGCTGGCGGCGCTGCGCTATGCCAAGGCCGAGGGCGCGCACACGATCGCGGTCGTCAACGTGCCGACCTCGACGATTGCGCGCGAGAGCGAGACCGTGCTGCAGACACTGGCGGGACCCGAGATCGGCGTCGCCTCGACCAAGGCCTTCACCTGCCAGCTCATGGTGCTTGCCTCGGTCGCGATCGCGGCCGGCAAGGCGCGCGGCCAATTGTCGGAAGAGGACGAGACCAGGCTCGTGCACGGCCTGGTCGAGATCCCGCGCCTGATGGCAGACG
This sequence comes from Bradyrhizobium manausense, assembly GCF_001440035.1. Taxonomy (GTDB): domain Bacteria; phylum Pseudomonadota; class Alphaproteobacteria; order Rhizobiales; family Xanthobacteraceae; genus Bradyrhizobium; species Bradyrhizobium manausense. The sequence goes on from NZ_LJYG01000065.1 coordinate 5,266, forward strand.
CGCTCAGCACCGAATTGCAGATCGAGAAGCTCGCGCACAGGATCGCCAAGTCGCGCGACGTGCTCTATCTCGGCCGCGGCACGAGCTTCCCGCTAGCGCTCGAAGGGGCGCTGAAGTTGAAGGAGATCTCCTATATCCATGCTGAGGGTTATGCCGCCGGTGAGCTCAAGCACGGGCCGATCGCGCTCATCGACGAGACCACGCCGGTCGTCGTCATTGCACCCAACGATCGGGTGTTCGAAAAGACCGTCTCCAACATGCAGGAAGTTGTCGCCCGCGGCGGCAACATCATCCTGATGACGGACGCCAAGGGCGCGGCCGAAGCGACGGTCGATTCTCTCGTCACCATCGTCATGCCCGACATGCCGGCGGCCTTCACGCCGATGGTGTATGCTGTGCCTGTACAACTTTTGGCCTACCACACGGCGGTGGTGATAGGCGCCGATGTCGACCAGCCGCGCAACCTCGCTAAGTCGGTGACCGTCGAGTGAGGACGAGGGAACGGAGACGATCACTTCTGTGTCCTTGTGGTTGTCGGGCGGTCCATTCCGGCTCTTGGATAACGAATCCTACGGCAACTTGGATTTGGATTCGCAGTAGGTTGGGAAACGTTGGTGAGCCGCCAGAATTGAGAGTTGTTCATGTTGGTCCGTTTGCATTTTTTGGCTTTGGTCTCGATTCTTGCCACAGTGGGCCTCGCACAAGCCAAGGATCGCCGCCCTGTCACCGAGCCCGTTGCACCTCATCATGTCTGCGCTCGGCTGGCGCCGTCGAGTGAAAACGTCACGGATAGTCTGCAAGACGCCATTGCTCACTGTCCCCTTGGCTCGGCCGTCTACTTGGCAAACGGGATCTTCAAGTCGGGTCCCATCGAGATGAAATCTGGCGTAACGCTATGGATCGAACGCGACGCCACGCTTGTCGCTCTTGCACAGCCGAAAGCTTATGACAAAGGCTTAGGAAATTGTGGTCGTATCGGAGGCAAAGGCGATGGCTGTCGCCCATTTATTAGCTTTTCCAAAACACTGGGAGGCGGCATCTACGGCGATGGCATCATCGACGGCCAGGGCGGCGCGCTCATGGTCGGCACCGGTGAGAGTTGGTGGCAATTGGCGCGGCGCGCGCAAAGTGAGGGCGGAAACCAGAACGTACCTCGCCTCATCCAGATCGACCATGCCCAGGACATTGCCTTTCACGGCATTACACTGCGTAATGCGCCCAATTTCCACGTCGCGATGAACAGGGTCGAAGGTGCCACCTTTTGGGGGGTCACAATCGATACACCGGCCGACGCCCGCAATACAGACGGCATCGATCCGGGCGCCAGCCAAGATGTGACCATTGCTCACTGTCAGATCCGTACGGGAGATGACAATGTGGCGATCAAAGCCGGAAGCAATGGTCCCGCCCGCTATATTTCCATTATAGACAATTACTTCGGGTGGGGGCATGGCATGTCGATTGGCAGCGAGGTTAGCTCTGGTGTCAGCGATATACTGGTGCATGGCCTGACCCTGGACGGCACGACGTCTGGCTTGCGTATTAAAAGCGACGTCAGCCGAGGTGGCCTTGTGGAGAGAGTCACCTATGATGATGTGTGCCTTCGCGGCAACCGATGGCCTATCTATTTCGATACACGCTATAATCCCCAGGCGCACGGCGACAAACTGCCGGTCTACCGACAGATCGTTCTGCGTCACGTGCGTGGCGGCGGTGGTGCGCTGGTGATGCACGGGCTTGATCTAGTCCATCCGCTTGAGATTGCGTTGGAGGATGTATATTTCTCCGATAGCGCGACTTGGCAGGTGGAAAATGCAAATGTGGTGGTTTCAGCGGTGTCGCCGCCTCTGCGGGGCGGGCACGGCCAAGTGCCGTCTGATGCGTGGGAAGTTTGTGCAAAGGCGTTCTCAAAAGCACCCAGCGAGTCTGCGAACGGCATCGCGCCCTGATAGAATCTATCGCCTCTTGTTAGGTACGGCTCATGACCGATCAGGTCGCGAGCTCTCTGAGCACGGCTGGCTTAGCCGGTGCCGTCCGTCCGCCCGCCTCGCGGGATATGTTTGGCTGAACTTTCCAGCTTCGGCTCCTTGTCAGATTTTGCGCCCGCAGACCGCAGGTAGCCCCCCTCGACTGTCCATTTCAGTTGAATAGAGAGGCTCTGGTCGCCGACGATTGGATTGCCGCCGATCTGCTGAACTTGGAAGCAGCCACCAAATTTGCAAACTCCAGCAAATGAAATGAGAGCACCACACTCATTGTTGGACGTTCGATGTCAAACCAGGCTCAGGTTGCCCCTGTCTCAGCCAGGCTGCTGTCATGCCAGACCGCGAACCCGCCCCGGGTTCACTTTTCTTTTCGATTTCGTCAGCTTCTCGAAAGCCAACTTTCCTAGCATTCGAACCTAGTCTCTAGACATCGATGCTGCCTAAGAAGGAACTGGCCACAAACCTAGGGTACCCGCTGGGTGGATCTGCAAGAGACTCTGTTTCTCGGAACCGAAAGAAGAGCTTTATGGAGTCCAATCGGATAAACGGTGCCGGCTCGCCTGAACCCTTAACGGGGTACGTCCAAACACTGGAGTATCATGATCTATTTAGGCAGGCAGTGAATGATGCCAAGTCAGCATCATCTGCCGCGCCTGTATCGGCAAAGGCTTCGGCTTGGCACTCGAGCGATCCATACGGGAGCTATTCACGCGACGGCTACTCTTGGAATAACGACGTATGGGGCGCGGGCGCCGGGCCTCAGACGATTTCGGTGGGTGCAGTCAACGAGTGGGGCGTGTGGTCGAACCAGCCTAATACTCGCGGCATCAAGAGTTATCCACACCAGGCTCTTGATATCGGCAAACCGCTCAGTTCAATCAACACTTTGAGCTCGAGCTTCAATCAGACCGTTCCTGCTGGAGGCGCCTGGGACGTCGCTTATGATATCTGGGACAGCTCAAAGCAGTATGAGATAATGCTCTGGACAAATTACACCGGAAACCCGGACGGTAGCGGCAACGTTAAACCCATTTCATATAATTACGCCGCTTCCGGGGCGGCGATCCCGGTCCGCAGCAATGTCAACATAGGTGGAGCGACTTGGAACGTGTTTGAAGGCTACAACGGTCACAAGGTCATCTCACTGCTTCGCACTTCGAAAACCAACAGCGGCACAGTGGACATCAAGAGTGCTCTGGAGTGGATCAAGTCGACGGGTTACTTTGGCGACATAAAGGTTGGTAGCGTCCAATACGGCGTCGAGATCACCTCGACCCCTGGGGGAAAGAACTTCAATTTCAACAACTGGACCGTGACTTCGAAGTGAAGATCTGCGGGCGGTGAGCTGATCTGCGCTTATGCCCTTGAGGCACGCCGACCGAGCCTCAGCTTGCCGCCTATGGCTGAACGAGAAGCTGACGAAGTTCGCGAGGCGGTTCGCGAACCCTGAAGAAAAGATCGTAAGGCGGTGCAGAGCTGGGCGTGACAGACCCAGAACGGCGCAGCGGTGGACATAGTACAAATTTACGCCACATAGTTTCCTATCTTGATGTTGAACTCAGCAACCAGTCCGTATCATCAGCGAAGAACGCTTTGAGCGACCATTGCTTGGCTTCACTGTCGGTTAGCTGATGGGCGTAAGGCTCCCGTCCTCTGGGGTTGGCGCCGATACCGGTGGATTGATATTCGGCATAATAGGCGGTCTTCAATCTATTGGTCTTACCGCGATCCCACTCGCTCCAGCCTTCCGGTATCACCGGCGCATTCATTCGGGTGAATAAGAAGATCACTGTAGCATAAGAGCGCCAAGGACGGCCAAGGGCGATGCCGTGTGCGCTCGGATCGGCGGTCAGGGTGCAATGGTCGAAAACATAGGCGCTGTCTTCGTCCGGCGAGTCTTTGCTTTGTGCGGTATACACCACAGCCTGGTTGGCAATGCCGTGCAACTCACAATGTTGGAAATAGGCCTTGGCGTTGCCAAATACATAGTCGACATGGCCCTCGACGTAGCAGTCCGAAAAGTATTGCCGTGCGGTTCGGCCGTTCGGCCCTTTGTTGGCGAATAGTGTGTCCTGTGCGCCGAGGAGCCGGACGCGGGTAATAATGTCCTTGTCTCCGGTAATAGACAGCGCCACCGCTTGCGACGGCGGATTGTCTGGATCCAAGGAATAGTCGTTTTGTATCGTCAGATTATCGAGTCGGAAGTCATCGCCAGATGCGTCCATCGTGGCGGAATGAACGGTCCCTCCCACTTTGATCGCGCCGTCGCCGTAGACGACCACCGTGTCCTCTGGTCTCTGGCCGGTGCCTTTGATGTGAACGCCAGGCTTGCCGATTTTGATCTTCTCGCGATAGACGCCCGGTGCGATCAGAATGTCGCCGCCTCGAGCCGGCAGTGCATCTACCGCCTCCTGGACGGAGCGATAGGCCATGTGCCCGGATTGCGAGACCAAGAGCCGCTCAGCATGTGCCTCCGATGGCTGCAAGGATCTGGCCAGAACGGCGGCGGAAATCAGGAGAATTCGCATAATGGTCCCCCACTCTTTGTCGAAGGAATAGCAAACTTGATAAACGTTTTGTGTAGTTGCGTCCTACATGAAGGCAGCTCTTCCCCAGGCAGACATACTGCAAGCATCTGAGGACGGATGAGGATATCGCAAGCGTTCAGGTTCGAGGCAGCTCACCGCCTCCCCAACGTACCGGCCACACACAGGTGCAGCCGCATACACGGGCAGTCCTATCGTATCGAGGTGCAGCTTGATGGGCCCGTGGACCCGATCCACCGGATTCGTCATCGATTTTTCGACGTAGAGGAGTCTTTGGCCGAAATAGTGAATGCACTTGATCATCGATATCTGAATGAAGTCGAAGGTTATATAATTCTACCGCCGAAAATATCGCGGTTTGGATCTGGGAAAGATTGCATCGCAAAGTTCCGCGAATTCGTCCGTTCGGGTCTATGAAACGTCTGATGCCTTGGCTGAATATGACCGACGATGAGAAAAATCAGTCTTCTCTAAGCTTTTCTCCTGCTGGATTGTCCAACAACGGCGATAGGCGAGCGGTCGTACTGCGCTGGCGGTGATCAAAATCGATCGCGGACCAAGCGCCAGGGGACCGCCAGCTTCGACGCCTGGGCGATACCGTCCAGTGGTTGGCGAGCGCATTTCAGAATCCAGCGGCATCATCTCAGTACATTTGGGAGAGATTGCCGGAATCCCCGCTTCAGACAGCCTCCTCAATATTATGCCAATCATCAAGCCATGCCGACTTGGATCATCGACTAGCGCTTGCACCGCAAGGCGCTGGGCTGACCGAGCAGCAAATAAACTTTCCTATTCGGTAGTTGGCACAAGATGCGATTCGCGAAACCACGGTCGGTGGTTCGCACTAACGGCTCGCCAACGGCAAACACGTGGAATGGGAGAGGAGCGCGCGGCGCGCGCTCCTCTTCCTGGCCTGTACCTTTTACAGGTGGGGGCAACGAGGATAAACCAGATCGCTCTCGAATCCGGTCTCGTCATTGCAACTGTTACCCTATGGCCAATTGTCCCATGGCGCGCTCGAGGTGCCATGAAGGGTCGTCGTCAGAAGAATCTGCTTCACTCGAGTATGCTTCGCTACTTGCTTCGCTACCTGCTTCGGTATCGGTGTCGTTGCCCTCGGATTTCGAAAGATACAGTGGAGGTTTATCGGCTCGCTGCCATTCACCGTCGTCGTTCTTCGTCCATTTTTCGGGATGTTGGTTGGGATCGAGCCCCCAACAGTTATTACCCCAATCGCCCATATCACCCATATGAACAAAGCCCATCTCCGCTAGACGGGGTTCAATCCCATCTAAGGCAGGACGCGACATGACCAATGGCCGCTCGCCGTCGAGCCGAAGCTGATGCTCCAGCAGAATATCGCCTGCGTTCTCGACCAGCGGATGAGTAACCCTAAGGTCCAGAACGGATGTGACGTCGCTATGCTCAGGAAATTTCCGCTGGGCCTCTTCCGTTTCGAGGGGGAATCCGGCTCCTGACCTTAGAAGACCGACAGTTTTGTCGCCCAATTGATAGCGGAAGAAACGCGCCCTCTTGTTCGGATTATCGTAGGTGCTGGCATAACCCCCAGCAACCCATGCGGCACGATCAGCTTTGTTGGATACGAAATGCGAGTACTCTTGTGGATTGCCGGCGATGTGTCTGATGTCACCGCCCATAAATCCTCTTACTTCTCTCATGAAGGAAGACCTGTCGATCTCATCGATTGGGGGCTCGGCGACCAGGGAGTACGGCCTCGCCGCCGACGTGCCCGCAACCGTTTCAGCAAAGCGATAGCTGTCTTCTGAACGTCTCGTTTCATCAGCCTGGCTGGCGCTTGTGGACTGGCTGGATGAGCCAGTGATTCGGCTATACATTAGATTCGCCCTCCTATCGGCAAAGTTGCTTGCTACGCGCTTGTGCCGCTCAAGCGTTGGGCACAATGATACGCAGCCTAACTGACCATAAGCTGACACGCCGGCGCAGAGCGTCTGCTGCCGACCGCGACTAGCGTAGGTTCTGTGGGGGGCACGGCTCACGGGTCATAGCAACGAAGCGTCGATCGGCTTGTCTGCGCGCAGCGGGACGTGTTTGAATTCTTGAGCCTGCAGAAGAGATTTTTGATCGTGGTGTGTACTTTTCTCGTCGACGGGCGCGCGGCTGTGCGCGGCGTGGGTGCCGGGAGATGACTACCTTGGCGCCGATGCTCGCCGAGATCGGCGATGATGCATTGCTGCGGAACGCCTTGGCGGCGATCAGTGCGTCGATGGCGACATTTTGGATGATGGTGGAACGCCGACGATGGCGAAGCTCTATTCGGGCAGCAGCACGAAACACACGAGAGCGCCGACCGCATCCGTGAGGCCAGGATTTTGGTGTTCATGCCACCCTTAACGGCCGATAGCCTGACCTTGGGTCCTCCTTTTGCGCCTTGTCCGTGGCGGTGCACCTTGATGCCCGCGGCGTTGACGATGGCGTATTCCATATCCGTCTCGTCTCGCCCCGAACAGGCTCTTCCGCACATTGGCCCAATGCCCGAGCACACGCCGGTTCGATATAGGGGACGCATTGTTAACTCATGAGGAATTTGGGAATGGCTATGAGATCATCCGCAAGCTGATCGATGAAAATTCGAACCTCAGGGTCAACTTCATCAATCATGGCGGAACTTCGGGAGTCTTGCGTGCAAGGCGCCGTTGGAGTCAAACGCAGAGTCCAATCGCACAAATTGACGCTACGTACGATTCAAGCTCTTTCGAACATTTGCGCAAATGATGTCTCGTCGATGCGGAGCCGGTCTAGCGGCCTAAGTTTCGCCACGCTGCTCGCGTCAGTCAGAGCAGCATCATCACGGATGTACTGATGGTGCAGAGGCGGGACCCGGCGCATTTTACGACTGGCAAAAGTGCGCCGGGCGCCTCGGTTTGCTGGCGAGCCGCATGCGTAAAAGACCTATCGAGTGCATAGGGGTGGTTGGTGGGCCTTGACGTACGGCCTCTCGCAACACGCTATAACTCTGGGAAGCTCTGGTGAAAACACGGGTCTTTGTCAGCCGCTTCGCCAAACGACGCCGACCTCAACGCCGAATTTGGTTCGAAAGCGACGGGCACCTGCTCCAAACCGAGCAACATGTCGCGAGGCGACATGCGAACGAGAGAATCGCTTCGTGCGTTGAACGCCGCGGCCCAATTATTGCAAACGTTCCTGCCAAAGATGCCGACTTATCTGATCACTCTCAAGGAGCTCGCTTGTCCCTTCATGGAGATGACGGTGTTGCTGGTCAGACCGCTGAACCAGATCTGGTGCATTGTCCGTTTCACGACGACAAGTCCCACGCGCGACTTGGCGAAAGGAAGACGCTTGTACTAACAGGCGCCTCGCGCGGCATCGGTCATGCTACGGGCAAATTGTTCTCGGAAGCTGGTTGGCGAATCATCTCGTGCTCTCGGCAGCCCTTCGATGACCGTCGGTGTCCATGGGATTCGGGAATCAACAATCATGTGCAGGTGGAGCTAAGCGATCACAACGCATTGCCGCGCGCGATTGCCGAGATCAAGGCGCGGCTCAATGGAGAGCCGTTGCACGCCCTGGTCAACAATGCAGGTATTTCCCCGAAGGCACCGGATGGCGGTCGACTGAATTCGTTGACAACATCCATCGGAACCTGGATGAGCGTATTTCACGTCAATTTGGTCGCGCCGATTCTACTTGCGCAAGGTCTATTCGAAGAATTGAAAGTGGCATCCGGCTCGATCGTCAATGTCACGTCAATCGTAGGCACTCGCGTGCATCCTTTCGCAGGCACCGCCTATGCGACCTCTAAGGCGGCGCTCGCCTGCCTTACGCGCGAGATGGCGCATGACTACGCGCCGTTCGGCATTCGGGTCAACGCGATCGCGCCGGGCGAGATCAAGACAGACATTCTGTCACCGGAAACTGAAGCGAGGTTGGCGCCGATCATACCGCTACACCGTGTCGGCACGCCGGACGAGGTCGCGAAGGTTATTTTCTTCCTCTGCTCAAGCGCCGCGAGCTACGTCACAGGTGCGGAAGTTCCAATCAATGGCGGGCAACACGTGTGAAGCTGCCGCTGCGGTTCACTGCGGTTTTGATGCGCTCATCAGGACGAGATGTCGGTCGTACCTGGTCTAATGTCGCAAACTGGCCAAGTCGTCGAAGACGACAACAGGGTGCCGATAAGCTGACAATGCAAATATATGAGTTTCCCGCCAGACCCGGCACGAAGCGATAAAGTCTAAGCTTCCTCGGATTTTCCCGGCCTAAGGCGGCAGCTGACGCTGCGGGCAGGTCCGCCGAGCCAACGTCGGCGCGCGCAAATGCCCACTCGCAGATCGACGACACGCTCAAGATAGAACCCCAATTCACACGATTCTGATGAGACGATTGTCAATTTCGAGGTGGTATTGCCGGCGACGACAGACTTACAAAAGTCGGTGTCGCGAGTTCCGGTCTCTCGCGTGTGGCACGAGGCTTGAAAGCCAGGTGTCGCGCACCGCTTAATCCTAGGAGTCTTAATCCATGGCCTACAAGATCGTCGCTTCGCAATGCTCGGTTTGCGGTGCATGTGAGTTCGAGTGTCCGAACGGCGCGATTAGCCTCAAGCGCGACATCTATGTAATCGATCCGGCAAAGTGCACAGAGTGCGAGGGACATTCCGATACACCGAAATGCGCGACGGTCTGTCCAGTCGAGGACACATGCGTTCCCGCCTGACAATGTTGATCGAGATATCGTCGCAGATAACATCAAATAGGAAAGAGTGTCGGCGCATCCCCGCCGCGTCGTCGAGCGGCGTGGCAAGCTTGCGTCAACTAAGAAAGAGCGTGCGTCAGCGTCGTCGTGGCCAGCGGCGAATAGGGCGCACAGTCTCGAAGGCAGAGCGAGGCGATACATCGGTTGGCATGCTGAGTGGTGGATGGTAGCGGCCGACAAACAGTCGAGCGGGTCGGCGGCTTTGACGTGGACCAATCGCAACCCGTGAGGCCCTGATAGATCCCAATAAGGGCTTGAAGGACTAAGAGGTTGCCAGAGACCGAGTGAGAGCTCGCTTGAATTCTCCCCACGGTACCTGGAGGGCTGTTACCGCTCGTTGATCGCGACCGAGCTGGTCCGCCGCGTTGAGTATCCGACAATCGAGTGCGGCATCGCGAGGCCGAAGAATGCGCTCGTCTCGCTAAGCATGGCCGATTCAGATCCGGAAGCCCCACGAGCTTGCTATTTCCCTCCGCCAAGTCGCGATGCTGGAGCCCCACGAACTGCGCGCGAAGCGGTCTTCAACCCTGGATCAATGGTCCGGACCCTCAGGGCGGAGCCAATGAAGAGGGCGTCGTTTTCATGTCGATTGCGAAGCCGTCCGCGAGCATCGTGAGCTGGTGCAGGTCGACTGCAACCGGGCCATCCAAAGTCGTCGGAAGACGTGTTTAATCGAACCTGACGGGAATGAGACCGGATGGTCCGTCGTGGGAGACCGGTGCACCCAACGCTATCCTGACGGCCTCGCAGACAGAACTGAAGGAGATCGGATTGCTGATGACGCCATGTGCACCCCGTTCAAGTCCTATCTGCACGAAGGGGTCGGAGTTCCGCTCCGCTATGAGCAGGATCTTGGGACTCGCGAACACCTTGATAAGCTCTTCCAGGACTGCCTCTCCTCGCTCCCGCAGGATGGCGATGCCAACCAGAACCACGTCGGGAGCTTCCCTTGACGACGTTATGGCGTCATCCACGGAGGCAAAAGCATGTGTCTGGTAGCGCTCACGTAGGATGTAGTCGAGCGCGGAACGTACGACCTGCTCAGGTTCGATCAGGAGAATGCTCGGACCGTCGCTCCTCGTAAAAGCCTCGGTGTCGAACTGCATGATACCCTCTGTGCATTAATTAATACGCATCAAAGCAAGCTCCGTACCGTAGCTGTCCAGCTGTGCGAACGAAACTGTCTGTGCGAACGAAACTGTCGATTCGTTCGTTGCGTAAAGCAAAGCGTCTGCCTTGTTTCAGACAAGCGAGTGCGACCACTCACGTCGAAGATTGCCAATGTCGGACTTGCGACAATGCCGCCCCTCCACCGGTATCTATCTCCACTTGCACTGTTATTTGTTTCGAGCGGGCGCTGGCACGCTCGTTGCAAAAGTCGTTATGCAAGGGCGCGGCTGTCGGCCCTTGTATCTCACCGAGCTGCGAATGCGGCGAGCCGAGTGATGGGATTACGAAAGTACGCAGATCACAATTGATCGATGGAGAGCAACATGTCGTCACTGAGACAAATCGCATTTTACGGCAAGGGCGGTATCGGCAAATCGACCACATCACAGAACACGCTCGCAGCGCTTGCCGAGATGGGTCATAAGATCTTGATCGTCGGCTGCGATCCGAAGGCCGATTCGACCCGCCTGATCCTGCATGCCAAGGCACAGGACACGATCTTGAGTCTCGCGGCGAGCGCCGGCAGCGTCGAGGATCTCGAGCTCGAGGACGTCTTGAAGGTCGGTTATAAGGATATCCGCTGCGTCGAATCCGGGGGTCCGGAGCCAGGCGTCGGGTGCGCAGGCCGGGGCGTCATTACGTCGATTAACTTCCTGGAAGAGAACGGCGCCTACGAGGACATCGATTACGTGTCCTACGACGTGCTCGGCGACGTCGTCTGCGGCGGCTTTGCGATGCCGATACGCGAAAACAAGGCGCAAGAGATCTACATCGTGATGTCTGGCGAGATGATGGCGATGTACGCCGCCAACAACATCTCCAAGGGCATTCTGAAGTATGCCAATTCCGGCGGCGTGCGGCTTGGCGGCTTGATCTGCAATGAGCGGCAGACCGACAAGGAGCTGGAGCTGGCGGAAGCGCTCGCCAAGAAGCTCGGCAGCCAGCTGATCTACTTTGTCCCCCGTGACAACATCGTCCAGCATGCCGAGCTACGCCGCATGACGGTGCTGGAATATGCGCCGGACTCCAAACAGGCGGAGCACTATCGCAATCTCGCGTCCAAAGTCCACAACAATGGCGGCAAGGGCATCATCCCGACGCCGATCAGCATGGACGAACTTGAGGATATGCTGATGGAGCACGGCATCATGAAGCCAATCGACGAAAGCCAGGTCGGAAAGACCGCTTCCGAACTCGC
>NZ_LJYG01000066.1:0-14809 GCF_001440035.1 Bradyrhizobium manausense
AGCGAAGCAATCCAGACTGTCTCCGCAGAGGGGGCTCTGGGTTGCTTCGCTGCGCTCGCAATGACGGAGTGTGCGGCAGCGCCTATGCCGCCAGCTTCACCGCATGGGCAAAGTCCCAATACAGCTTGCGCGCCTTGGTGTAGAACGGACCCGGCTGCAGCTCCCGCTCGTCGATGCGAATCACGGGTGCGACCTTGGCAAAATTGCCGGTCGAGAAAATCTCGTCGGCGGCGAGAAAGTCCTGATAGCGTAGCGTCGTCTCGACCACGGTGGCGCCGTCGGCACGGAGCAGGCTGATCACGCGCTGGCGCGTGATTCCGTTGAGGAAGGTGCCGTTCGGCGCCGGCGTGAAGACGACACCGTCCTTGGCCATGAACACGTTGGAATTGCCGAACTCGGCAACGTTGCCGAGCAGGTCGAGCATCAGCGCGTTCTGGAAGCCGCGCGAGGCGGCTTCGGCAAGGGCACGCGAATTGTTCGGATAGAGGCAGGCCGCTTTCGCATCGACCGGCGCGCATTCGGCGGTGGGCCTGCGAAACGGCGACAGCGTGATCGCGCTGCCTGTCGGTTTCGGCATCGGCGCCTCGTAGATGCACAGGCACCAATTGGTGGTCTCGGGGTCGAACAGCACGCCGCCCCCGACGCCATTCTGCGCCCAATACATCGGACGGATATACAGTTCGGCATTCGGCGCGAACCGCGCGATGCCGTCATTGGCGAGCGCCAGCCAGGTGTCGGCATCGACCACCGGCCTGAGGCCGAAATTGATCGCGGATTGATTGGCGCGGGCGATGTGACGGTCGAGATCGGGCGCAACGCCCTCGAACGCGCGCGCCCCGTCGAACACCACCGAGCCGAGCCAGGCGCCATGGGTACGCGGCCCCATGATCGGCACATTGCCGTCGTGCCATTTGCCTTCGAAGAAGGTCCAGCTCGGCGAATAGTCGATCGGCTTCTTGATCTCGGCCATGACAGGCCTCCCTCGAAAAATATCCGGGCACTATTGTCCCAATTTCTAAACGATTTGCTGCGGCGAAGCATCAACTCTTGCCCCGGACGGAGGTTGAGACAACATCGCCACCAACCGGCTATGATACCTGGATGTCACGGAGTTTCCCATGCCGCTCGATCCACTCGCCAAGCGCCTGCTGACCATGATGGCCGCAGCTGCGCCGCAGGCGCGGAGCCGGCCGAGCGTCGAAGCGCGGCGGCAATCGCTGGCCAAGCTGATGCAATTTGCGCGCGCCGAGGCGCCTGATGTGACCGCCTCCGACGGCGTGCTGCCCGGCCCCGGCGGAGAGCTGCCCTATCGACTCTATTCGCCGGCGTCTGCCGGCTCCCGCGCGCCGGGCTTCGTTTTCTTTCATGGCGGCGGGCTCGTCGCCGGCAGCATCGCGACGCATGACCGGATCGCGGCGGCGCTGGCGCATGCGACCGGCTGCCGTCTCGTGTCGGTCGACTACCGTCTCGCGCCTGAGCACAAATATCCCGCTGCCGTCGACGACGCGGTCGCGGCGACTGAATGGGTTGCGCGCGAGGCTGAAACACTCGGCATCGATGCCGAACGGCTGGTTGTCGGCGGCGATTCTGCTGGTGCCACGCTCGCAGCGATCGTCTGCCAGGAGGCGGCGCAGAGCGTCGGCCTCTCCATCGCCGCACAATGCCTGATCTGCCCGGTGCTGGATTTCGAGGAGGTATCACCTTCGCGCGAGGCCTTCGCGGAGGGACACCTGATCGACCGCGCCACCATCGAGGCTGACCTGTCCGACTATCTGCCCGAGGGCCTGGATGCCGCCGATCCCCGTATCTCGCCGCTGCGCGCGACGCGGCTCGCGGGCCTGCCGACTGCAATCATCCACACCGCTGAATTCGACCCGATGCGCGACGAGGGCAATGCCTATGCGCGCAAGCTGCTCGCCGCCGGCGTCGCGGTCGAGCACGTCTGTCATGACGGCATGGTCCACAATTTCCACGCCATGGGCGCGATTCTACCGCAGGCGCAGCTGGTGCTGTCGCAGATCGGCGAGCAGGTGCGGCGTGCGGTGGTGAAATAAGCGCGCCAATCACGCGCGTGCGTCGAGCACGGCCCGCGCCGCAGCGACATACTCCGGCCAGTGCGCATCCGCATAGCGCTCGGCCTGCTCGACGCAGGTGACGTCGGACGCATGGGCTGCGGCAATCATGCGCGCGAAGCGCTCCTCGGCAACGGTCGCGTTGCCAGCCGCCGGCACCGGCGCAGCGGCCACCGCCGTCGGAGCCATGGCAAGCCCGGCCAGGCCAGTGAGCAGGATGCGGCGTGACGGATTCATGGCTGGCGTCCTTCAATTGCCCTGTCGGCGGTCTGGCGGGCGAGTGTGTCGGTGCGATCACGGCAGGGTAACCGCGTACATCCGCATCGTCCATGGCCCACGGATAGACCTTGACCCCATGAACGATCACGTTCCATCTAGCGAGCAATTCCGTCACCAGAGTGCCACGCGCCGGATTGTCACGTGTCTCATCGCAACCCAATTGATCGTCTGGCCTGGCGCACGATCGCGGTGGGACTGCTTTGTCTGACGTCCTCGGCAGGCGCCGCCTGCGCCGCTGATGAGGAGGACACGCCGGCAAAGCCTGCCGTCCCGAATATCTATCTCGATCTCCGTACCACTTATGCGACGATCCCGGCGGGGACGTTCGGGCTCGGCTTCGGCAACAGCTCACTCTCGGCCGCATTCGAGGCGCTGGCGACGCAGCGCGGGGTGACCTTGCCGAGCGGCTTGCCGGCGGCAAGATCGATCGCCGTCGACCTGCCGCTGACCGTGGATGTCAGCGATCGCGTGTCGCTCTATGGCGGTGTATCAGGCTCGTCGGCGGATATCGGTGGCGGCTGGTCGTCCTTCGACATCACCAGCTGGAATATCGGCGTGCAGGCCGATCTCCATCAGCAGAACGGCGGCAAGATCCCGACCATCACACTGCAATCCACCCTGACGCAGTCGGTGCCGAACGAACAGGGCATGACGAATTCGTTCAACCACGTGCTGGAATTCGACTACGCACTGGACGAGGACGAGACGCGGGGCTGGCTCGCCGGCGTGCAATACACCCACACCGACATCGGCAGCCAGCTCGCCCGGATTAAGCCGAACACGATCCTTTATGCCGGCGGCTATTACCAATGGCCGAGCAACTGGAAATTCACCGGACGCCTCGGCGTGCAGTCATTTGGCGGCGCGCAGCTTGCGCGCCGGACCCTGGCGGAGCCCTTNCTTCACCCAGCCGATCCTGCGGCTCGACCTCGACCGCATGGACGACAACGACAACCGTCTGTTCGGCATCACCGCGCAGATCGCGTGGATGCCGAAGCCGTCCTATCAGCTGACGCTGCGCACGCCGCTTTATGCCGTGCGCAACTGACCGCGAGACGTGGTGATTTCTTGTAAAATCCGCGTCAACCGGCCGTTAAGCTTCATCCAAAAACATCGAGCGCGTTACGTTGCCGGAAGTAACCTTGCGCGACACTCATTCGGCCTTTCGCTTCGTGTTTTCGCCCTGGAGACTGCAATGTCCCGCTTGGTCACGGAACGGACGTTCCTTGCCGGGAAAATCTTCTTCAATTTCGGCCAGTCGTCGATCGACTGCGTCGTGCGCCGGCTTTCCGAGGAAGCTGCTACGCTCGAAATGGAGAGCGGCCTTGGTGTGCCCGAGCGATTCCAGCTCAGGCTCGCCGGGCGCGAGACTCTCGCCTGCCGTGTGGTTTGGCGATCCGACCGCCAGGTCGGGGTTGCCTTCGAACAACCATGCAGCGAGCAGGCGATGGGCGAGGAACGGGATCGCTCGCTCGATGCGCTGATGCGCCCCCAGATGCTGGCCCTGCGTGCGGCCCTCGATCACGTGCCGACCGGAATCGTGCTGCTCGATGCCACTCTCAGGGCGCGCCTCATCAACCGATCGTTCCGCCAGATGTGGCATCTGCCTGACGAGGTTGCCGACAGCAATCCCCCCATTCTCACGCTGCTTCATCACGGGCGCGACATCGGGGCCTACGAGGTGCCGGATCCTGCCCTCGAAGCCCACGTGATGGAGCGTGTCCGCGTGATCGAGGCTGGTGATCCGACGCCTGTCGACGTGCGCCGAACCAATGGCGATGTCGTGCGCGTCCAATGCACGCCATTGCCGGACGGCGGACGCATGCTGACCTATACGCCGGTCACCGACATTGTGCGCGCCTCGGACGAGCTGAAGCTGTTGCGGGATGCGCTGGAGAATGTTCAGGACGGCGTTCTCCTGCTCGATTCCGACTTGAACGCGAGCTTCATGAATCTGCGGATGCGCCGGTTCTGGGAGGTGAGCGAACAGGAAGCCGCCGCCCGCCCGGCGTATGCGTCGCTGGTGAGCCGCGCCCAGCGCGCCAGCGCGCCCGACCTGCCGGCGGGCGAGCTGGCAAAATTCCCCGGCAAGCGCGTTGCCGAGGTTAGGGCCGGCGATCACGTGCGCGACCTTCAGACGCCTGACGGGCGGCGGGTCAGGGCCCATTGCACCACGATGGCAAACGGCGGCCGGATGCTGACCTATGTCGACATCACCGATCTCACCAACAAAGCCGCCATGCTGGAGCGGCTGGCGACCACCGATCCGCTCACGGGCCTGTACAACCGTCGGCATTTCCTGGGGGCGCTCGATGCGGAATGGAGTCGCTTCCAGCGCTACTACCGCTCGGTCTCGGTCCTGATGCTCGACATCGATCATTTCAAGTCGGTCAACGACCGCTACGGTCACGCGGTCGGCGACGAAGCGATCAAGGCTGTCGCAGCCGCATGCAACGAGGGCAAGCGCAAGTCCGATCTCGTCGGCCGCATCGGCGGCGAGGAGTTCGCGGTGCTGCTGCCCGAGACCAGCCTGTCGCGCGCCAAGCTCGTCGCCGAACGAATCCGCAAGCGCGCGATGGCGATCCGTCTGAACGCGCATCAGGCGCAGTTCGGTGTCACCGTCAGCATCGGCATTGCCGAGGCCAGCGTCAGCATGTCCGGCATCGACGCGCTGATGGGCGCGGCCGATCAGGCGCTCTACCAGGCCAAGAATGAGGGCCGCAATCGCTGCATCGCCTGGAATCCTCCGCCGTCTGCAAACAGGGCGGCGGAGTGATCGTCGCGAGCTGCTTCTATTCGGGCTCGGGCACTGGCACGTCGAACGTATTCAGCGTCACCGAGACCATGCAATAGATCCCGACCAGATAGGACAGTTCGGCGGCGCCGTGCTCGCCGAACTCCTTCACGGCGGCCCGATAGGTCAGCTCGGGCAGAACGCCACCGCTGACCAGCGCGGACGCCATGTCGTAGGCGACGGCTTCCTGCTTGGTAAGATCGACCGGCCGCTGCCCGGAGACGATGGTCGCGAGCTTCTCGTCGGAGAGGCCGCGCTGCTCGGCGACCAGCACATGGGCGTAGAGCTCGTAGCCGGAGCGGAAATGCGAGCCGGTGACAAGGATCGCGACCTCACGCACCGGCGCGGGCAGCAGCGGGTTCGACGCGATCGCCTTGACCAGCTCCCACACCGGCTTGCCGAAGCGCGGCTCGCGGATCCAGGGATTCCAGGGACCGAGCAGCGCGCCGTCGTCGCGCATGTTCACGAAGCCCTTGAAGTGGTCCTTGATGCCCGCTTGCATGTCGGCATAGAGCGGCTTCTGCTCGTCGCTCAGCTCTTTCGGATCGAGAATGGGAAGGCGCACGGCGGATTCTCCTCGTTGAGAAGCGGCGACCGTCGCTCGCGTGCGCTCACATGGCAAGTGAAGTTGCCGTGACGACCGTGCGATTTTGCAAGTGGTGTGGAGCGGCTCGGTGCTCCGCGCCCGGCTCAGAGCAGGAGTCGTCCGTGATCGTTCGACACCGCTCAGAACTCCAGCGGCGCGTTGTCGACGACTTCTTTCATCACGAAGAAGGTGCGGGTCTGGCGGACGCCCGGCAGCGCGATCAGCTGCTCGCCATGGATACGGTTGAAATCCTCCATGTCGCCGACGCGGATCTTGAGGAAGTAGTCGAAATCGCCGGCGACGAGGTGGCAGTCGAGCACGAATTTCAACTTGGCAATCGCCTGCTCGAACGTCGCAAAGCTCTCCGGGGTCGAGCGGTCGAGCACCACGCCGACCATCACCAGCGTGCCCTTGGCCACCTTCTTCGGCGCCACCATGGCGCGAACCGTGGCGATGAAGCCGTCCTCGAACAGGCGCTGGGTGCGGCGATGGCAGGTGGCGGGGCTGATCGCGACAGTTTCGGCCAGCTCGGCGTTGCTGAGCCGGCCGTTATTCTGCAGCAATCTCAACATCTTGAGGTCGATACGATCGAGTCGTGCGGACATGGAAGGAATTTCCGGATTAGGGGGTATTCTCGAAAGAAATCTTAGCTTCCACCGAATCATTAGCAAGATTACGCGCAATATCGGCGCAATATTCGAAAGCACCTTTTTCCGGCGAATTGCTAGTCACATCCCAGCCATAACGCCATCAGGGATGATCCCATGAATCTGGACAAATTCGCGCGCTATCCGCTCACCTTCGGCCCGACCCCCATCGAGAAGCTCGAGCGGCTGTCGAAACATCTCGGCGGCAATGTCGAGATCTACGCCAAGCGCGAGGACTGCAATTCGGGCCTTGCCTATGGCGGCAACAAGCTGCGCAAGCTCGAATACATCATTCCCGATGCGATCGCCTCCAATGCCGACACGCTGGTCTCGATCGGCGGCGTGCAGTCGAACCACACCCGCATGATCGCGGCCGTCGCGGCCAAGATCGGCATGAAGTGCCGGCTGGTGCAGGAAGCCTGGGTCCCCCACGAGGACGCCGTCTATGACCGCGTCGGCAACATCATGCTCTCGCGCATCATGGGCGCGGACGTGCGTCTGGTCGACGACGGCTTCGACATCGGCATCCGCAAGAGCTGGGAGCAGGCGGTCGAGGACGTGAAGGCCGCCGGCGGCAAGCCCTACGCCATTCCGGCCGGCGCCTCCGTGCACAAATTCGGCGGGCTCGGCTATGTCGGCTTCGCCGAAGAGGTGCGCAAGCAGGAGAAAGAGCTCGGCTTCAAGTTCGACTACATCATCGTCTGCACCGTCACCGGTTCGACCCATGCCGGCATGCTGGTCGGCTTCGCCGCCGACGGCCGCGCGCGAAAGGTGATCGGCATCGATGGATCGTTCACCCCGGCGCAAACCAAGGCGCAGGTACTCTCGATCGCGCAGAACACCGCAAAACTCGTCGAGCTCGGCAAGGACATTGTTGCAGACGACGTCGTTCTGATCGAGGACTACGCCTATCCCGCCTATGGCGTGCCGTCGGAGGAGACCAAGGAAGCGATCCGCCTCACCGCGCGGTTGGAAGCGATGATCACCGACCCTGTCTATGAAGGTAAATCGATGCAGGGCCTGATCGACCTGACCAAGAAGGGCTATTTCGAGAAGGGCGCGAAGGTGCTCTACGCCCATCTCGGCGGCGCACCTGCGTTGAACGGCTACGGATACGCGTTCCGGAACGGGTGAGAGGCTCTACTCGCGCATCCTCACTAACGTCGTCCTGGCGAAAGCCAGGACCCATTACCCCAGCCGTCAATTATTGAAGCGCGCTGGGGCAACCAGCATGCCACGTGCCTCAGTCCGTGGTTATGAATCCCGGATCCGCGCGCGCGCTTTGGGCGCGCTTGTCCGGGATGACGATGTGGGGAGATCGGGGCCGCCTACCGCGTCCTGACGATCTGCAACAGCTCCTCGCCGTAATGCTCGAGCTTCTTGTCGCCGATGCCGGGGACATTGCGCAGCTCGTCGAGCGTGGTCGGCCAGGCCCGCACGATGCCGTCAATGGTGGCATCGTGCAGCACGACATAGGCGGGCACGCCGCGCTCGCGCGCCACATCCGAGCGCCAGGACCGTAGCCGCGCGCGCAATTCGGGATCGACATCGCCTTGTGGCGCGCCGGCAGCCGCCGCAAGGTCGCCGCGGCGGGACTTTGCGCGGCTGGCGCGGACGCGCGTGCCAGGCGCCTCCTCCCGCAGCCACACCTCGGTCTCCCCACGCAGCACGCCGCGCGCCGAGTCGGTCAGTTTCAGCGCGCCGAACGCCTCGCTTTCAGCCCGCAAATGGCCCATTGCCACCAGCTGCCGCAGCACGGTGCGCCACTGCCTCTCGTTCAGCTCGCGCCCGATGCCGAACACCGACAACTTGTCGTGGCCGAACTGCGTCACCTTGTCGGTCGGACGCCCGATCAGCACGTCGATCAGATGCATCGCGCCGAATCGTTGCCCGGTGCGATAGACGCAGGACAGCAGCTTTTGCGCCAGCACCTTGCCATCGCGCAGCTTGGGCGGCGTCAGGCAATTGTCGCAATTGCCGCAATTCTCGGCCATCACCGTCTCGCCGAAATAGGCGAGCAGCCGTTTGCGCCGGCACTGCGCGGTCTCGGCGAGACCGACCAGCGCGTCCAGCTTGCCGATCGACACGCGCTTGAACTCGTCCGAGCCACTGGACTCGTCGATCATGCGGCGCTGCTGCACGATGTCGGACAGCCCGTAGGCCATCCAGGCCGCTGACGGCTTGCCGTCACGACCGGCACGACCGGTCTCCTGGTAGTAGGCCTCGATGCTCTTGGGCAGATCGAGATGGGCGACGAAGCGCACATCGGGCTTGTCGATGCCCATGCCGAAGGCGATGGTCGCGACGATGACGATGCCGTCCTCGTTGAGGAAGCGGTCCTGGTTGCGCGAGCGCACTTGGCTGTCGAGCCCGGCGTGATAAGGCAGCGCCGCAATGCCTGCGTCATCCAGCGCAGCTGCGACCTCTTCGACACGGTTGCGCGACAAGCAATAGACCACGCCGGCGTCGCCGGCATGGCGTTCCCGGATGAATTCCTTGAGCTGCGACACCGCGTTGCGCTTGTCGACGATCTCGTAGCGGATGTTGGGCCGGTCGAAGCTGGAGACGAATTGCGGGCTGTCGGTCAGCTGGAGGCGCTGGACGATCTCTTTCCGCGTCAGTTCATCCGCAGTCGCTGTCAGTGCGATGCGCGGCACATCGGGAAAGCGCTCGGCGATGACGGAGAGGCCGACATATTCAGGCCGGAAATCGTGGCCCCATTGCGAGACGCAATGCGCTTCGTCGATCGCAAACAGCGCCACCTTGGCCTGCGCCAGCATCGACAGGCAGCGCGGCGTGACCAGTCGTTCCGGCGCGACATAGAGCAGGTCGAGATCGCCGGCGATCAGACGGCGCTCGATCTCGGAGGCCTCCTGGAACGACAGCGACGAGTTCAGCGCAGCGGCATTGACGCCGGCCTCGATCAGGCCCGCGACCTGGTCGCGCATCAGCGCGATCAGCGGCGAGACCACGATGCCGCAACCTTCGCGCAACAGCGACGGCAATTGATAGCACAACGACTTGCCGCCGCCGGTCGGCATCAGCACCAGGCAATTGCCGCCGTCGGTCACATGACGGATGATCTCGCCCTGCGCGCCGCGAAAGCCCGGCAGGCCGAACACCGAATGCAGCACCGACAGCGCATCGCGGCCATCGGCCGAGGCTGGCAGCGGAGCGGTGGAACGGGCGGACATGGGCGCGTCGGGGTTTGAGAGATTCGTCACGACGCAAGTCGCATGACGGCGGGGACGTTGCAAGGCGATTTGGGCGGCAAGGCGCCGTGTTTCCCTTCTACGCCCCGATCCTGCGCAAGGCCTCGGCGACCGTCACGATCGGCATGCTGCGCTTCTCGGCCGCCTCCAGCGCGTGGTGCAGCAGGGCCGGTGTGCAGCCATAGGGGCTCGGCGCATCGGCGACGTCGTGGCCGTAGAAGATCAACCAGCCACCGCTCGCAACGGCGTCGTCGAAGTAACGGTCCACCCCATCCGTATCGATCTCGCAATTGACCAGGGGCGAAGCGCGCAGGAACTGGAGATCGATCACGTCGCTGTTGACGCCGGGAAGGATGCCCCGCGCCGAGCGGAAGATCCTGGCGAGCTGCGGCTTGCGCCAGACCGAAGCGAGGCCATAGGGATAGGCGAAATTCTCAAGCCGGATCGAGGAGTCGATGCCGCGGAAATGGCTACGGTTCAGCTCGATCTCGCGCGCCATCGCGCTCTCATCAAGATCCACCGCGCGCAGATGCGAGAAGGTATGACAGCCAATCTCGTGACCAGCCTGGTGCAGACGCACGATCGCATCGTTCGACAGGCCACGCCAATGATCGTCGGGCTGGTCGATCAGGCTGCCCGCGATATAGAACGTGCCGCGGCCGCCATGCGCTTCCAGCAGCGCAGCGCCCTCGCCTGCGGCGCTATCGGGCGCGTCATCGAAGGTGAAGCTCACCATCGGTGCATGTGTCGGCAAGCGGTGCGGCGTGGCGCGGAAATGCCGGGCCAGCCGATTGCTCAAGCGTCCGTTGAGGCTCGACAGCACGAGTGCATTCCCTGTGACTCTGTATTTCTGCACTGAAACATTTGCGCGGGGTGTGACGCAAGTTTAACGCTTGGGTAATCCTAACGCGGAACCGGAGGCTCCGAGGTTAAAGGCGCGGGCAGTGGAGCATCCGCCTCCGCACCGAGATATCGCAACCAATTGCGAAATAACGCCGCCGCGGCGCTACCGGCCGCGATATCTGTCCGCAAGGTCAGCGCAGGCAAGTCGTTGGTCAGCGCCGGATGACGCTGATGCTTCGCGCGCTTCTCGAAGCGCGCGAGTTTCTCTTCGGTCGCCGCGTCGAAATAGCTCACCGGGAGGGCGGGATAGACCTCCCGCTCGCGCGCAAGATAACGACCGATGTCGCGCAGATATTCGCGCTGCAGCGACAGCGCGTCATACTCGGGATGGCCCTGGAAGAACACGAAGCGGCTGGCATATTGCCTGACGAAAACGTCGACGCCAGCTTGGGCCGACCGGGTCAGCACCTGATAGCCGGCCTGTGCGAGATCCCTCTCGGTCACCTCGTTCAGACGCGAATGCGAGACCTTGAGCGGCGCCGGCGCATCGCGGGTCAGCGGGTCGCCGGTCACGGCCTCGCAGTCGAAGATGCCATGGCATTTCGACGGCAGCCGCTGCCGTTCAATGCGATCAAGATGCAGCACCGCGGCATGGGCGGCGAGGCACGACCAGATCGTCGAGCGCGTATTGACCCTGGCCCAGTCGATCAGTTCGGTGAGATCGCGCCAGTACGGTTCCTGGTCGAGGTCCGGCGCGATAGGTTCGGCGCCTGTCACGATCAGGCCATCGAATTTCTGGTGCTTGAGATCCACCAGATCGCAATATTCGCTGTCGACATGCCATTTCGCTTCCGGCGAACGCTTCACGGACGGCAGCGAGAAGCAGTGGAAGCGGATGCGGCGCGGCCCCGCGGCGGCCTGCAGCAGCTTCATGAACTGCCGCTCGGTCGCCTTCAGCGCTGCATCCGGCATGTTGTTGATCAGCCCGATGGTGAGTGCAGCACCCGCATGATCGCGCGCGAGGTCGCCCTCGGCCGGAACCAGCGCCGGGCTTGCGATCCCTTGATCCCTGGCGATCAAGATGCTCATCGGCCCGATTGCTTACTCCGCGGCCTGGAGACGCGCGGCCGGACAGGCCTTTTCCAGCGCCTGATCGATGTCCTCGATGATATCAGAGGCGTGCTCGATGCCGATCGAGAGACGGATGGTCTCCGGCAGAACGCCGGCAGCGCGCTGTTGCTCCGCCGACATCTGGCGGTGCGTGGTCGAGGCTGGATGGCAGGCCAGCGACTTGGCGTCGCCGATATTGACGAGACGCGTGATCAGCTTCAGCGCGTCGTAGAAAGCCTTGCCGGCTTCCATGCCGCCCTTGATGCCGAAGGTGAACAGCGAGGAGGCGTTGCCGTCGAGATATTTCTGGACCAACGGATAATAGGGGCTATCCGGGAAGCCGGTATAGTTGACCCAGGCGACGCGTGGATCGTTGCGCAGGAATTCGGCGACCTTGCGGGCGTTCTCGCAATGGCGCTCCATGCGCAGCGCAACGGTCTCGATGCCCTGGAGCAACAAGAAGGCGTTGAACGGCGACAGCACCGAACCCATGGTGCGCTGATAGACGCTGCGCGCGCGCTCGATATAGGCGGTCCTGCCGAAGCGCTCGGCATAGACGAGACCGTGATAGGAGGCATCCGGCCTGTTGTAGGCCGGGAAGCGGTCGGCATGCTCGGCCCAGGGGAAATTTCCGGAATCGACGATGGCGCCACCGAGCGTGGTGCCGTGGCCGCCCAGGAACTTGGTCAGCGAATGCACGGCGATGTCGGCGCCGTAGTCGAACGGCTTGAGCAGGATCGGCGTTGCGACGGTGTTGTCGACGATCAGCGGCACGCCATGGGCATGCGCGATTTTTGCGAGGGCCTCGATGTCGCAGACATTGCCGGCGGGATTGCCGATGGTCTCGGCAAACACGGCGCGGGTGTTCTCGTCGATCAGCCTGGCGATCGCCTCGGGCGCATCACTCTCGGCGAAGCGGCCGGTGATGCCCTGCCGCGGCAGGATGTGCGACAGCAGCGTGTGGGTGGTGCCATAGAGCTGCGGCACGGAGACGATGTTGCCGCCATGATCGGCAACGTTGACGAAAGCAAAATGCAGCGCAGCCTGGCCGGTCGCGACCGCAAGCGCGCCGACGCCGCCTTCGAGCTGGGCGATGCGCTTCTCCAGCACGGCGCTGGTCGGATTGGCGATGCGGCTGTAACGAAAACCTTCGGCCTCGAGATTGAACAGCGCGGCGCCGTGATCGGCGCTGTCGAAGGCGTAGGCGGCGGTCTGGTAGATCGGCACGGCGACCGCATGCGTGGTGGCTTCGGGCTCGTAGCCGGCGTGAATTGCGATCGTCTCGTTGCGCATCGTACCACCTCCGCAGGGGAGCGGGCCGCACTTATTGGCCTGGATGAGGCATGTGCGTTGTCCGCCGTCCCTCTGTTAGAGGCGGGTGGTAAAGCGGACAATAATTCGCTTAGAGATCGAGGAAGTAACCCTAATGGTTGTTGGTGAATTGGCTAAAATTCGAGTCAATATGGATTAACGACTGCGGCGGTTCAGTCACCGAGCGGCCCATTTGAATTCCCGTCGGCGCCCTTCAGCAGCTCGTATTTGATCCGGCGCATCCGGGTCTGCGCTTCGAGCGGCTTGCAATAGGCCGTCGATGCGGCGAGCAGATCGATGACCGCAAGAAGGGCATAGCGCGACGCAGTCGGCTTGAGCGCATCGGGCGCTTCGGGCACGTGCACGCCAAGTGCGATATCGGCGATCGAGGCCAACCTGCTGTGCGGCTTGGTGATCGCGACAACAAGAGCACCGTATTGCTTGGCGATACCGGCTGCTTCGATCACCTCCTTCGCCATTCCGGTGGTCGAGATCGCGACCACGACATCGTCCCGGCCAAAGGTTGCGGCGATCATGCGCATCAATCTCGGGTCGGAGCTGTGCGAGACGGCGATCCCAAGACGAAAGAAGCGATTTTGAACCTCCATCGCCGCAAGGGTCGAGCCACCACCCACGCCGAACGCGGCAAGTTTCGAACAGCGGGAGATGGCTTCGGCAGCCCTCTCGACGTCCTCTCTCTGCAGCCCCTCTTCGGCGGCAGCAATGGCGCGGCGAATTTCCTGGAACACCGAGCGCCAGAGCGCAGGACGCGCCAGATCCGTGCCGACATGCGGAGGCAGTTCAAGGTAAATCCGCCCGACCGCCATCGCTTGGGCCAGCCTCACCTTGAGGTCACGGACGCCACGACAGCCAACGGAGCGGCTGAACCTGGTCACTGTCGGTTCACTGACGCCCGCGCTGCGCGCCAGCTCCGCATTGCTCGCGTGAATGGCAAACTCAACGTCAGCCAGCAGCGCCATGGCAACGCGCTGCTCCGAGGGACTGAGATCAGGAGCACTTTGTCTGATGACGGAGACGATGTCGCCGGCCACGAAAGCGTCGCGGCGCGATGGCGTCGAGGCAGCTGTCCCAGCGGTTTTCGCCGTTTGAATTCGCTTCGCACGCGGCATGCGCGCCCTTCCTCAGGTCGGAACCTTCCGCCTTGGTCCGGAGATCGCCGTAAGAAACCTTCAGTGTCGACCGGTTCAGCTAGTGGCGGGTGAGCAATTCCTGGCAATTTTTCGCTTGAAACTTAGCATAATCTGCCTGTAACTTTCAAACAAACGATAACGGGCCGCCCGATCAAATCGGGCGCACCCCCGCACGTCGAGGCAGGCGGCGGAAACAGGCTGGGAGGGGCGATCATGAGATGCGACCTCAGTGTATTGATGCGCGGCGCGGTTGGGATCGCCACCGCATTGTTTCTGAATGCGCAGGCCAGCGCGGCCACCCTGCTTCGCGAAGCCACCATCGGCGAACCGCCGCCACTCGATGTCATGCTGACGACAGCCGACGTCGCCTCCGTCATCGGCCGTCACATCTTCGAAACATTATATGCGCTGGACTCGACCTATACGCCACGCCCGCTGCTGGCCGAGAGTGATCGCGAGGAAGACGGCGGCAAGTCCATCGTCATCAAGCTCCGCGAGGGCGTCCCTTTCCACAACGGCAAGGAAATGACTGCCAAGGATGTGGTCGCTTCGATGACGCGGTGGGGCAGTGTCGGCGCGCGCGGCAAGCTCCTGATGGCCGCAGCCGTGTCAGTCGAGGCGACGGGAAAGTATGAGGTCACGCTGAAGCTATCGGCGCCCAACGGCGCCTGGAAGACTCTCATTGCGGACGTCAATGGTGGCCTTGCGATCTATCCGGAAGAGATCGCCGCCAACGCAGGCAACAAGCCGATCGAGCAGAAGGACTATATCGGCACCGGTCCTTACAAGTTCGTGGAGTGGCGG
>NZ_LJYG01000066.1:14852-35769 GCF_001440035.1 Bradyrhizobium manausense
GGTGAAGGAAAAGGGCGACGGCTTCGCCGGCGCCCGCGTCGCCAATTTCGACAAGATCCGGTTCATTCCGGTCCCTGATGTCGGCACCCGCGTCAGCGGCGTGCAGGCCGGCGACTACGACTACGCGGAAATGATCTCCGGCGACCTGTACGAATCCCTGAGCAAGGACCCATCGGTTCAGGTGCAGCGTACCAACGCGCCGATCTTCGGCCTTTTCTTCATGAATTCGAAGCAGGGAATCCTGAAGGACAATTACAAGCTTCGCCGCGCCATCCAGACCGCGCTGGACAAGTCGCAGGCCCTGCGCGTCGCCTTCGGCTCCAAGGAGCTGTGGAATGCCGAAGGGTCGATCTTTCCCAAGGGCACGCCCTGGTACTCGGCAGAAGGCGTGTCCGGCTACAGCCTCCACGATCCCAAGAAGGCCAAGGAGCTCGCCAAGGAGGCGGACTACACGGGCACTCCGATCCGCCTGCTGGTCTCGACCAACTATCAGGCGCACTATGATGAAGCCTCCGTCTTCACGCGCCAATTGGCAGACGCCGGCATCAATGTTCAGATGATGGTCGTCGATTGGGCGACGCTTCTGAAGATGCGAGGCCAGCCGGAACAGTGGGACATCTTTGTCACCCACCATTCCTTCTCGCCCGATCCGCTGCTCTTCACCTTCCTGAATGCGAGCTATCCGGGATGGTGGGACAGCCCCGAGATCAGCTCGCTGCGGACCGAGCTGATCAGATCGACCGATCCGGCCGCACGCAAGGCGACATGGGACAAGATCCAAGCGCTGATCTACGACCAGGTTCCGGTGATGAAAGTAGGCGATGCCTACACCTATGACATCGCGTCTCCCAAGCTGAAGGGACTGAACCCGAATGGTCCCGCATTCTGGAATGTGTCCACGAAGTAAGGACGGGCAATGAGACCACCGGGAATGTCCAGCGCCGCCAGCGCGCATCGCCGCCGCTGATCGGCCGCACGATCGCATGTGGTCTTACTCACTCAAGCGCGCGGCAACGACGGCGGTGACGCTTCTGGCGGCGTCCGTCATCATCTTTGCCTTCATCCATATCGTCCCGGGCGATCCCATCTACGTTCTGCTCGGTGACACCGCGACGCCCGATCAGATCGACGCCCTCCGACACCAGCTCGGCCTCGACCAGCCGATCGTCCTGCAATATCTGACCTGGATCGGCCACGTGACCGAGGGCAATCTCGGGCGGTCGATCTTCTTCCAGGCGCCGGTGTTGTCGGTCATTGCCGATGGTGCCGAGACCAGCGCCTTGCTCGCCACCATGACGATGATCTGGGTTACGCTGATCGGCGTGCCGATCGGCATGATCGCGGCGGTCCGGCACGGCACCTGGCTCGACCAGGGACTATCAGGCGCCGCGATGCTGATGGCCTCGATTCCCACGTTCTGGGTCGGGCTGTATTTGATCCTGATCTTTGCCGCGTGGCTTGGCTGGTTTCCGAGCTCCGGTTATCCATCGATCTTCGAAGGCGGCATCGTCAATCTCCGCTATCTCGTCCTGCCGAGTCTCGCGCTTGCGGCGCCGAATGCCGCGTTGATTCTGCGGCTGACCCGCGCCAGCATGCTCGACGTCTCCCGCGAGGATTACGTGCGCACGGCGCGTGCAAAGGGCATCCGCCCCTGGCAGGTCGTGACCCGGCACATTCTGCGCAACGCGCTCCTGGCGGTGGTCTCGGCATTCGGCTTCACTTTCGCGGCGCTGCTGTCCGAAGCCGTGGTGACCGAAACCGTGTTTGCCCTGCCGGGTATCGGCCGCCTCGTCGTTCAGTCGATCCTCCGCCGGGACTATCCGGTGATCCAGGGCGTCATTCTGGTCATCGTCGTCGTGTATCTCCTGGTCAACCTGATCGTCGATCTGAGCTATCGCCTGCTCGACCCCAGGGTCGAACTGCAATGAGCCGTGACGGCGCGATCTTCTGGCTGAAGCCGTTCATCGCGCGACCGATCGCACTGATGGGGCTCGGCATCCTGCTCGCGACCGTGCTCGCCGCGACCTTCGCGCCCTGGCTCGCACCTTACGATCCCTACGCCATCGATCCGTCGATCCGCCTGACACCTCCAAACGCGCTTCATTGGTTCGGCACCGACCAATTCGGCCGAGACACCTTGTCCCGCGCCATCCAGTCAGCGCGCATGGCACTGCTGATCGGTTCAGGCGTGGTCATGTTCGCGCTTGTGACAGGCGTGCCGATCGGCGTGCTGTCCGCCCTGTTCCCCCGGCTCGGCCATGTGCTGATGCGCATGGTCGATGTGCTCATGGCGTTTCCGAGCCTGCTGCTCGCACTTGGGCTGATCGTCGTCCTCGGTCCGAGCGTGGTGAACGCCATTCTGGCGATCGGGCTCGGCTACATGACCACGACGACGCGGATCGTTTACGGCCTGACGCTGCGCTTGCGCACGGAGACCTATGTCGAGGCGTCCCGCAGCATGGGCGCCGGAACGGCCTGGCTCATCGGTAAACATATCTTGCCGAACCTGGTCTCACCGCTTCTTGTGCAGGCCAGCTTCGTCTTCGCATTCGCGCAGCTTGGTGCGGCATCGCTGGATTTCCTCGGCCTCGGCGCGCCGCCGGAGATTCCGAGCTGGGGCAACATGCTGGCGGAATCGCGCACCTTCATCACCCGCGCGCCGTGGCTGCTGTTCTTTCCGGGCATGATGATCGTGGCGACTGCGTTTTCGCTCAACCTGGTCGGCGATGCCCTACGCGATCGCCTGGACCCCCGGTTCCGTCAGCTCCTTGGCGAGAAGGGCTAGATCGTGCTGTCCGTTCGCGACCTTACCGTGTCATTGGGGCCAGCGACTGCACCGGTCGATATCGTCGCCGGCGTGTCCTTCGAACTTGCCAAGGGCGAAATCCTCGGCCTCGTCGGCGAATCCGGCTGCGGCAAGAGCATGACCTCGCTCGCGGTGATGGGATTGCTGCCGCAGCCCGGCCCGCAGATCCGCGCCGGCCGAGTCCTGTTGGAGGGCAGCGACGTGACACAGCTGCAACCCTGGCAGCGCGTCGAAGCGGGCCACGGCCGCATGGCCATGATCTTTCAGGAGCCTATGACTTCGCTGAACCCGGTTCGTCGGATCGGCGATCAGATTGCCGAAGCCGTGCGCGTGCATGATCGCGTGTCCGACGCTCCGGCGACCGCCCGGGCACGCGAGCTGCTTGAGCTGGTGCGCATGCCCGATCCCGCAATGCAGCTGTCCGCGTATCCGCATCAATTGTCCGGCGGCCAGCGCCAGCGGATCATGATCGCGATCGCGCTGGCCTGCAGGCCCCAGGTTCTGATTGCCGATGAACCGACCACGGCCCTGGATGTCACCATCCAGGTGCAGGTTCTCGGCCTGCTGCGCGAGCTCTGCAACCGCCTGGACATGGCGATGTTGTTCATCACCCACGACATGGGGGTGATCGCGCAGCTCGCGGATCGCGTTTCGGTCATGTATGCGGGTCGGATCGTGGAGACCGCTGATGTCGCGGCGTTGTTCGGCAGACCGCGCCATCATTACACGCGCGGACTGATGGACTGCATGCCGTCGCGGAATTTCGGCGCGCGCCGCCTGCCAACCATCGCGGGCCAGCCGCCGGCACCCGGCACGGTTGGTGCCGGCTGCGTCTTTGCCTCACGATGCCCGGCGGTGCGCGAGCCCTGCCGCACGGCGGATCCACCGCGCGCCGAAGTTTCGCGAGGCCATGAAGTGCTCTGCGCTTTCCCCTTGGACGATGGGGGACCGCGATGAACGGAAACGCTGTCCTCGACATCAACGACCTGAAGGTCTCCTTCAAGGTCAGGCGCGCCGGCCGAAAATATCAGGTGCGAGCGGTGGATGGCGTGTCGCTGTCGCTGGCGGAGGGCGAGGTGCTCGGAATCGTCGGCGAGTCAGGCTGCGGCAAGACCACGGTGGGCCGGTCCATCGTCGGGCTGGTCCGGCCCGACAGCGGCAGCATCAGCTTCAAGGGAAGGGACGTGACGGGCGCCGGCCTTCGCGACATGCGCCTGAACATCCGGATGGTGTTCCAGGATCCCTATGCATCGCTCAACCCGCGGCGCGCGATCGGAGACTCGGTCGCGGAGGCTGGCGATATCAACGGCTTCTTCACCAGTCGCGCCGGGCGCAGCGCCGCGATCGCCGCCGCGCTGACGGCGGTCGGCCTGGATCCGTCCTTCGCCGCTCGCTATCCGTACGAACTCAGTGGCGGACAGCGACAACGCGCCGGCATCGCGCGAACAATTCTCCCCTCGCCGTCCATCGTGATTGCCGACGAGCCGGTCTCGGCCCTCGACGTGTCGGTGCAGGCCCAGGTGCTCAACCTGATGATGGACCTGCGGGAGCAGCTCGGACTGTCTATGCTGTTCATCTCCCACGACCTCGGCGTCATCGGGCGAATCAGCAATCGTGTTGCCGTGATGTATATGGGCCGGATCGTGGAACAGGCCGCAACGCGGACAGTTCTGGACGATCCGCGCCATCCCTATACGCGATCGCTGGTGGCGGCGATTCCGAAGCCGGACCCATCCAGGCGAATTCTCGGTGCCATCGAAACGGGCGAGCCGCCAAGCCTCTTCAAGCGGCCAAGCGGCTGCGCCTACGCGCCACGTTGTCCGCTGGCCAGCGATCGCTGCCTGGTCGACGTTCCCGAACTTCGCTCCGTGGACGACAGAGCACTTGCCTGCCACAACGTATAGCCGGCGAGCACTTCTGCCCTCATGACGCTCATCGGTTACGCCGAGCCAAAAACCCCGACAATGTGTATAATCGCCGGCAACGTGGCGGAGCAGCAGAGCATGCTAACTTTTCTTGCATTCATCGGGACGTCGATCATCGTCATCGTCACGCCGGGGCCCGATACGGCGACGACAATCCGCAGCACCCTTTTGGCCGGGCGGACTGGCGGGATTTGCACGGCGGCCGGCATAGCAGTTGGACAGACAGTCTGGGCGCTGGCGACCAGCGTCGGCCTTGCTGCTCTCCTGGTGGCGTCGGCGCCACTGTTTCTCACGATCAAGTATTTGGGGGCCGCTTATCTTATCTATCTGGGCCTCGTCGCGTTGTACGAAGCCGTTTGGCCGCCGGAGCAAGGTTCGGGGATGGCGGAGGAAAACCACCCGCATGGCCGCGTGAGCCCCTGGATGGCCTTCAGGCAGGGCCTCATCAGCGATCTAGGCAATCCCAAGATGGCCGTTTTCTTCACCAGCCTGCTTCCCCAGTTTGCACCGATGGGCGGTTCGACCTTTGCGACACTGCTCGCTCTTGGAATTGTCTTTGCAGCCATGACCTTCCTCTGGCTCGCATTTTATGCCGCAGCCGTTCACAAGGTGCGGAGTACACTTCAACGCCCCACCGTGCGTCGCCTTGTGGAGGGCGCGACCGGAGCGGTCCTGATTGCTCTGGGTTTGCGCATCGCCACTGAGCAGCGGTAGAGCATACCAGGAAGCGTACTCTCACAAACCGACGTTCCGAACCCGCCGCGTGCTCAAAACGTCGGCGCGGTCATCTTTGCGCGCGGCGCGTCGAACCGTTAGGCGCTGACAGAACACCAACGTTCTTGGACCTGAACGAAGCAAAGCGCGTCATCGACCTGCCTTGTTCGTTCGGGCACGGCACAACCTCGATGCAATCGCGGTGCGGATCAGGAGGCGCGAGATGATCCTCGAATGGCGACGGAAAGCCGCAGCGCTGGCGGCCGGGTTCGCAACTGTCGCTGCGCTTGCGGTGGCGCCGGCGGCGGCACAGCGCGCCGATATCGAAACGGTGCAGAAGCGCTTCAATACGCTGCTGGCCGCGGGCAAATATGACGACGCACTGGTCGAATGGCAAAAGCTCGAGACGGCCGTAAAGGCCCGATTCGGGACCGAGCACCCGAACTATGCCCTGATTCTGATCAAGGTGGCCGTGACCTACCAGAACCAGGGCCGTTATGCCGACGCCGAAGCGGCCTACAAGCGCGCTGCCGCGATCCTGGAGAAGGCGCTCGGGCCAAATCATCCGCTGGTTGCGACGGCACTCGACGACATGGCCGCCGTGTACCTCTACGAAGCGCGTTACGACGAGGCCGAGGGGCTGTTCAAGCGTGCCTTGGCGATCCGCGAGCAGGCCCTCGGACCTGAACATCCGGATCTCGCCGCGACGTTGAACAACCTGTCCGTCGTGTACAAAGGACAGGGGCGCTTTGCAGAAGCGGAGCCGATGTTGAAGCGCGCGCTGGCGATCACGGAAAAAGCCCTCGGCCCGAACCACACCCAAGTCGCAGCCGCGCTTGTCAACCTCGGCCTTCTCTATCAAGACCAGGCGCGCTATGGCGACGCCGAAAGACTATTCCGGCGAGCGCTGTCGATCCAGGAGAAGGCCACTGGCCCGGTTCATCCGATCGTGGCCAACATCCTGCACAACCTTGCCTCAACCGCCGAGGACCAGGGCCACACGGACGAGGCCGAAGCGCTCTACAAGCGGGCGCTGGCGATCAAGGAAAAGATGCTGGGGCCGAACCACCCCGATCTTGCCGACACCCTCGACAATCTGGCCGTGCTGTACGGCGGCGAGAACCGCAGCGAGGAGGCGGAGGCACTGTACCGGCGGGCGCTGGCGATCCAGGAGCGGGCGCTGGGTCAGGAGCATCCCGACGTCGCGCACATCCTCAACAATCTCGCTCTCGAATTCGAGGCGCGCGGCAAGTACGCCGATGCCGAGGAACTCACCGCGCGCGCGCTGGCGATTTACGAGAAGAGCCTCGGCGCGAACCACCCCGACACCGCCAATGCCCTGCACAATCTTGCGCGCGAGTATGCCGAGGCCGGCGACGGCGCCAACGCCCTCGCCTATTCACGCAAAGCCACCGCCGCGGTGCTGGCCCATGCCGCCCGAGAGGCCGATAGCGCCCGGCAGAAGCAGCGATCCGGAGGCCTCGTCGCGCAGCGCGCACTGTTCTTTCGCCGCCACGTCGCCAATCTTGCCCTTGCGGCGCGTCAACAGCTCGCGCCCGAACCGATGCTCGCCCGCGAAGCCTTCGAGATCGCCCAGTGGGCCGACCAGTCGTCCGCGGCGGTTGCCGTGCAGCAATTCGCTGCGCGCTTCGCCTCCGGCGCCGGCGCACTTTCCGCCCTGGTGCGCGAGAACCAGGACCTCGCCGGCTCGTGGCGCGAGACTGACCGCAAGCTCGTCGAGGCCTTGTCGAAGCCCGAGGGCGATCGCGACCGCAAGGCGATCGATGCATTGCGCCGCGCGAGCGGCGAGGCCGAGGCACGGCTCACCGCAAGCGACAGAAGGCTGGCGCGGGAGTTTCCGGAGTTTACCGCGCTCACAAGGCCGCAGCCGCTGGAGGTGAGCGCA
Source organism: Bradyrhizobium manausense (assembly GCF_001440035.1). Classification (GTDB taxonomy): domain Bacteria; phylum Pseudomonadota; class Alphaproteobacteria; order Rhizobiales; family Xanthobacteraceae; genus Bradyrhizobium; species Bradyrhizobium manausense. Next base: position 22,204 of record NZ_LJYG01000066.1, read on the forward strand.
GTCCAGAACCTGCTCGGCAGCGACGAGGCGCTGGTCTTCTTTCTGCCTGATGACAAGGAGAGCCGCGTCTTTGCGGTGACGCGCGACGGCTTCGCCTGGCACGACATCGCGCTCGGTGCCGACGCCCTGGCGGACAAGGTCAAGGCATTCCGCCGCGGCCTCGATGTCGGCGAATGGGTGGCGGCGCGCAGCGCCGGCGCGCCGGGAATGTTCGACCTCGGCCTGGCGCGCGACCTCTACGTCGCCCTGCTCGACCCTGTCGACGCCTTGATCAGGGACAAGCGCCATTTGCTGGTGGTGCCGACCGGCGCGCTCACTGCCCTGCCGTTTCATCTGCTGCTGACGCAGCAGCCGGCCGCGCCGAACCCTACCGACGTTGCGGGCTATCGCGACGCCGCCTGGCTGATCAAGCGGCAAGCCGTCAGCGTCCTGCCGTCGGTCGCGAGCCTCAAGGCATTGCGCGCCTATGCGCGCCAGCGGCCGGCGGCGCAGCCGATGATCGGCTTTGGCGATCCGGTGTTCGGCATGCCGGACGCGCGCGGCGCGGGTGCCGCCCCGGCCGGCGTCCCAGCGGCCGCCCCGCGGACGGCGGCACACACGCGCGCCTATACCGACTATTGGCAAGGCGCGGGCGTGGATCGCGCCATCCTCGGCAAGGCGCTGCCGCCGCTGCCCGAGACCGCCACCGAACTTCGCGCGATTGCCCAGAAGGTCGGTGCGACCGCGAGCGACCTTCATCTTGAAGCCGACGCGAGCGAGGCCAACGTGAAACGGCTGCCTCTTTCGGACTATCGGATCGTCTATTTCGCGACCCACGGTCTCGTTGCCGGCGACATCAAGGGCGTGGCCGAACCGTCGCTGGCGCTGAGCATTCCGCAACGTGCGAGTGATTTCGATGACGGACTCCTGACCGCGAGCGAGGTGGCCCAGCTCAAGCTGAATGCAGATTGGGTGGTGCTGTCGGCCTGCAACACCGTGGCGGGTGACAGGCCCGGCGCAGAGGCCCTGTCGGGCCTGGCGCGCGCCTTCTTTTATGCCGGCGCGCGCGCCCTGCTGGTTTCGCACTGGGCAGTCGCCTCCGATGCCGCGACCCGGCTCACGACTGCGACCTTCGACGCCATCAAGTCAGACCCTGGTATCGGCCGTGCCGAGGCCCTGCGCCGCGCCATGCTGGCCTATCTTGGCGATACGGCGAACCCGGAGAATGCCTATCCGGCGTTCTGGGGACCGTTCTCCATCATCGGCGAAGGCGCTGCGCGCCGGGACACGCCCGAATGACGAATTCAGGGCAGAGCCGTGGCGTGGGAACGGGGATTGACTGACGCTCTGTCCGGCAAGTGCCTACCTGCGGTTCTCGCTACCGGTCACCGTCTAAGCCGCCTGTGTGTCCAGGAAACGCTCGGCGTAGTGGCAGGCGACGAGGCGGCCGTCGAGCGGGCGCAGTAGCGGCCGCTGCGTGCGGCAAAGATCCGTGACATAGGGACAGCGGGTCGAGAACACGCAGCCTTTTGGCGGATCGAGCGGCGACGGCAGCTCGCCCTTCGGAACGATCCGCTGGCGTTTGCGGCCGAGGCCCGGCGTCGCGTCAAGCAAGGCCTGGGTATAGGGATGCAGCGGCCGCGCAAAGATGCGCTCTTTCGGCCCATGCTCCACCGCGATCCCCAGATACATGATCATCACGTCGTCGGCGATGTGACGGACCACGCCGAGATCGTGCGAGATGAAGAGATAAGCCAGCCCCAGGTCGCGCTGCAGATCGGCCAGGAGGTTGAGAACCTGCGCCTGCACCGACATGTCGAGCGCCGAGACCGGCTCGTCGGCAACGAGCAGTTTTGGCCGCAACATCAAGGCACGCGCGATGGCGATGCGCTGACGCTGGCCACCCGAGAACATGTGTGGATAGCGGCCATATTGCTCCGGCCGCAGCCCGACCTTCGCCATCATGTCGAGCGCCTGCGCCCGCCGCTCCTGCTTCGAAAGCGTGGTGTTGATGATCAGCGGCTCTTCAAGGATGGCGCCGACGCGCTTGCGCGGGTTGAGCGACCCGTAGGGGTTTTGAAACACGATCTGGACAGTGCGGCGCAATGTTTTGGCAGCGCCGGCCGGAGGATCGACCGCATCGACGCCGTCGAGCATCAGCGTGCCGGTGCTCGGCTTCTCGATCAGGGTCACAAGCCTTGCGAGCGTCGACTTGCCGCAACCGGATTCGCCAACCACCGCCAGCGTCTTGCCGGCATCGAGCGCGAACGACACGCCGCCCACGGCCTGCAGATGCGCGGGCGGACGAAGCCAGCCCTGCTTGACCTCGTAACTGCGCTTGAGATCGGTGGCGGTGACGAGCGCCGTCATGACGTTGTCTCGCGCTCAGGGATCGGCGCGCTGCCGCCATCGGCCGCGATGCGCTCATCCCGCGTCGGATCGCCGAGCGGATAGTGACAACGGATCAGGCCGTCCATCCAGGGGCGCAGATCGGGACGCACCTTGTCGGCCAGCGGCGTCGCATAGATGCAACGAGGACCAAACAGGCATCCCGGCGGCCGATCGCTCAGTCCCGGCACCACGCCAGGAATGGTGGCGAGCCGTCCGCCATCGCTTGCCTCCGGGCGTGCCGCCAGCAGCGCGGCCGTGTAGGGATGCTGCGGCGAGGCAAACAGGCTCTGCGTCGGGCGCTGCTCCATGATCTGGCCCGCATACATCACGGCGACGCGCTCGGTGGTATCAGAGACCACGCCCATGTTGTGCGTGATGAGGATCAGCGCCATGCCACGATCGCGTTGCAGGGACAAGAGAAGATCGAGGATCTGCGCCTGGATGGTGACATCGAGCGCCGTCGTCGGCTCATCGGCGATCAGGAGCTTTGGATTGCAGGCGATCGCCATCGCGATCATGACGCGCTGGTTCATGCCGCCCGAGAGCTGGTGCGGATAGGCCGACAGCCGGCTCTCCGGCGCGGGAATGCCGACCTGCTCCAAAAGCTCGATCACGCGGCGCCGCGCGGCCTTGCGATCCATGCCTTCATGGACGTGCAACGTTTCGGCCAGCTGATAGCCGATCGTGAAGGAGGGATTGAGCGATGTCGTCGGCTCCTGGAAGATCATCGCGACGTCCTTGCCGGTGAGCGCGCGCCGCTCGCGCTCGGACAAGGTCTGCAGATCCCGTCCCTCGAACTGCAGCTTGTCGGCCCGGACGCGCCCCGGATAGGGCACCAACCCCATCAAGGCCAGCATGCCGACGCTCTTGCCGGAGCCGGATTCGCCGACAATCCCCAGCACCTCGCCCCTTTCGAGCATGATGTCGACGCCATCAACGGCGCGCACCATCCCGTGCTGGGATGGAAACTCGACCGACAGATTCTTGATCTCGAGCAGCGGCATCGGCTCTACTTCACTGTGCTATCGCTTGAGCTTCGGATCGAGCGCATCGCGCAATCCGTCGCCCAGAAGGTTGAAGGCCAGCACGGTCACGAGAATCGCCAGGCCCGGAAGCGTGACGACCCACCAGGCCCGGAGCACGAATTCGCGCGCGTCGGCCAGCATGGTTCCCCATTCCGGCAAAGGCGGTTGCGCACCGAGACCGAGAAAGCCGAGCGCGGCCGCGTCCAGGATTGCCGTCGAAATGCCGAGCGTGGCCTGCACGATGAGGGGCGCCGTGCAATTCGGCAGCACTTCCTTGAACATCAAGCGGAGCCGGCCGGCGCCTGCGACCTTGGCCGCGACGACGTAATCCTTCGAGACCTCGCTGATCACGGCGGCGCGGGCGATCCGCACATAGTGCGGCAGCAGCACGATCGCGACCGCCAGCATGGCATTCATCAGGCCTGGCCCCAGGATCGCGACGATCACGATCGCGAGCAAAAGGCTCGGCAGCGTCAACGTGATGTCCATGAGCCGCATGATCACGATCTCGATCACGCCGCGGAAGAAACCGGCGATCAGACCGAGGACCGTGCCTGTCACCACCGACAGGGTGACCACCGCGATGCCGATCAGAAGCGACAGCCGCGCGCCATAGATGAGACGGGACAGAATATCGCGGCCGATCGCGTCGGTGCCGAGCGGATAGGCGGTCGATCCGCCCTGCTGCCAGAACGGGGGCTTGAGAAAGACCGCATTGTTGGTCACGATCGGGGAATGCGGCGCAACGACATCGGCAAAGAGCGCGAGCAGTATCAGAACCACGATCACGACGAGGCCTGCCACGGCGCCGAAATTGGCCTTGAAGTCGGACCAGAACTGCGACAGCGGATGCGGCGGCGCGCCCGGTTGCGACACGATGGGAGTTTTGAGGACTTCGGCGCTCATCGCGTGTACCGGATGCGGGGGTTGATCAGTCCGTAGGCGACGTCAACCAGGAGATTGACGATCATGATGATCGCGCCGATCAGAAGCGTGCCGCCCTGCAGCACCGGATAGTCGCGGCGGTTGATGCCCTCGATCAGCCATTTGCCCACGCCCGGCCAGGAGAAGATGGTCTCGGTGAGGATCGCACCGGTAAAGAGCACGCCGACCTGAAGCCCGATCACCGTCACCACCGGGATCAGCGCATTGCGCAAAGCATGGATTGCGATCACCCGGAAATACGGCAAGCCCTTGGCGCGGGCGGTACGGATGTAATCCTCGCCCAAAACCTCCAGCATGGCGGACCGCGTCATGCGGGCGATGACGGCGAGCGGCACCGTGCCGAGCACGATCATGGGCAGCACCAGATGCGACAGCGCCGAGCGAAACGCGCCGAAATCACCGGCCAGCAGCGCATCGATCAGCAGGAAGCCGGTCACCGGTTCGATGAAGTATTGCACCGCGATCCGGCCCGACACCGGAGTCCATCCAAGCTGCACCGAAAAGAGCAGGATCAGCAGCAATCCCCACCAGAAGATCGGCATCGAATATCCGGTCAGCGAGACGCCCATCACGCCATGATCGAAGATCGAGTTGCGGCGAACCGCGGCGATGATGCCGGCCGGCAATCCCAGGCACAGCGCAAACAGGATCGCGCAGACCGATAGCTCGATGGTCGCCGGGAACAACGTGCCAAATTCGGAAATCACCGGCTCATGGGTGACGATCGAGCGGCCGAAGTCGCCATGCACCAGCCGCGACAGGTAGAGGCCATACTGCACCAGCACGGGCTGATCGAAGCCGTACTCCTTGCGCAATTGCTCGTGCCTGAGAGCATCGATGCCGCGTTCGCCCGCCATCGTCTCGATGGGATCGCCGGGAATCAGGCGGATCAGCACGAAGACAAGCAACGTGATCCCGATGAAGGTCGGAACCACAAGACTCAACCGGGTAAAGATGAACCGGAGCATGCCGTTCCCTGCCACCCTCTCTGGATAAGGAAAGGGTCAAGAAGAATGGGCGGAGCAACGTTGGTCCGCTCCGCCCTTGTCTCCTGCTATTCCTTGACGTCGACGCCGTAGAAGGTGTGGCGGCCGAACGGCGACAGCTTGAAGTCAATCACTCTCTTGGTCACGGGCTTCAACTGCACGGCATGCGCGATGGTGAACCACGGCGCCTGCTCCTTGAAAATCACCTGCGCCTGTTCGTACAGCTTGGTCCGCTCGGCCTGATCACTGATGGTCTTGGCCTTCACGACCAGATCGTCGAACGGCTTGTAGCAGAACTTGGCAATGTTTCCGCCCGATGCCGTTTGCGCGGAATCGCAGCCCAGCAAGGTGTGCAGGAAGTTGTCAGGATCGCCGTTGTCGCCGGTCCAGCCCAGCATGCCCATCTGGTGTTCACCGGCCTGCATTCGCTTGCGGTATTCGCCCCATTCAAACGACTTGATTTCAGCCTTGACGCCGATCTTGGCGAGGTCGGCCTGCATCAGTTCGGCAATGCGCTTGGCGTTCGGATTGTAGGGCCGCTGCACCGGCATGGCCCACAGGTCGGTTTCGAAGCCATTCGGAAATCCTGCGTCGGCCAGGAGCTTCTTGGCCGCCTCCGGATCATAGGGGTCGTCCTTGACCTCGTCGTTATAGGACCACATCGAGGGTGGGATGGGATTCTTGGCCGCGATGCCGGTCGACAGATAGACGGCGTCGATGATCGCTTTCTTGTCGATGGCCATGCTGATGGCCTTGCGCACGCGCACGTCGTCGAAGGGCTTCTTCTGCGTCTGGAAGGCCAGATAGCCGACATTGAGGCCCGGCTGCTCCAGGACGGTCACGTTAGGATCCTTCCTCATCGCGTCGATGTCGGCCGGGTTCGGATAGGGCATCACGTCGCATTCGCCCTTCTGAAGCTTGGCCCAGCGAACGGATGAATCCGGCGTGATCGAGTAGACGAGGTCGTCGATCTTCGCCTTCCCGCCCCAGAACGCGGGGAAGGCCTTGTATCGGATCACGGCGTCCTTCTGATACTGCACCAGATAGAACGGTCCGGTCCCGATCGGATCCTGATCGATCTTTTCGGGCGTGCCGGCCTTCAGCATAGCATCCGCATATTCCTTCGACTGGATGGCCGCGAAAGCCATCGCGAGATCGGCAAGGAACGGAGCTTCCGGCCGGTTGAGCGTCACCTTGACGGTGTAGTCATCGACCTTCTCGACCGACTTCAACAATTTCGGCATCCCCATGTCGCCGAAATACGAATGGTTCGAACTGGTGACCTTGAAGTACGGATTATCCTCTTTCCACTGCCGCTCGATCGAGAAGATGATGTCGTCGGCATTGAAGTCCCGCGTCGGCTTGAACGATTTGGACGTCGAATGCCACTTCACGCCCTTGCGCAGCTCGAAGGTGTAGGTGGTGCCGTCAGGCGAGATCGTCCACTTCTCAGCGAGTGCCGGCACCACCTTCGTGCCGCCACGCTCGAACTCAACAATGCGATTGTAGATCGGCTCGTTGCCGTCGAACGACGTGCCTGTGGTGTTGACGCCGGGATAGAAGTTCTCCGGGCTGCCCTCCGAGCAGAAAATCAGGGTTTTGGCTGATACGGGCGAGGCCACGGCGAGCGCCAAAGCGCAGACGCCGGCGAGCAGGATTGATCTGTTCACTGTCGGAACTCCCCTGTGAACTGTCTCGGCGCGGTTGAGGCCGGCTGCGCCAAAGACGCCTGGGGCAAGATTGCGATTGGGCATTGCACCTGTCAATGCGGCGGGCTTGAGCGCCTTGGCGTGCATTGCACGTCTGCCTGCTCGCGAATACGCCCGCAATTGCTTGCCGAGAACGAAGGCCAAACGCGATGCAGAATGTCCATCCTCGCTGGGGTGTGTGTGAGCGGCCCGAGACATAGGTGACAGAACGTACCGGACACATGGGTTACACTCGTGTGCGGGCTGGCGGAGAGAGTGGGATTCGAACCCACGGTACGGTTTCCCGCACACACGCTTTCCAAGCGTGCGCCTTAAGCCACTCGGCCATCTCTCCGGAGCGCCCTCTCTTGAAGGGGCGCCGGCGATTTTGCAAGGGATCGCAGGTAAATCCGATGAATTTTCCGCAACATGTTGTATTTACAGCATAAAAACTCGCATCGCTATGACTCCGGGAGCCCCTTTCGGCTGAACCCATCACGGGTTTGGCGCGACGATTCACCTGAAGACGCCAGACATGACCGGGGACGCCATGACCATCCGCAACACCCTCGCCGCCCTTTGCCTGATTTCGGCCCTTGGCGCCGCCTTTACCGGGCCTGCGAAGGCGCAGGCCTGCAGCAGGCAGGGCGTCGATGTGACCTGCGACGATGGGCGCCGCGGGGTGCTCTCTGGCGATACCATCCTATGGCCGGACGGGACCCGCTCCAGCTCCACGCCGCACCAGAGCATCATCATCGGCAACAAGAGCTCCGTGCATGTCGGGCCCGGCGTGTTTGTCGGCCAGGGCAAGGGCGTGGTGCCGATGGACGATCCGAACGCGCCGAACAAGCGGCAATGCGCGATCCTGGACGGCGTGTCGTATTGCTATTGAGGGCTCACCTCTCCCGGCAAGGGAGAGGCAGAGAGAGGTTAGATCAGCCGCACACCTGAGATCGCCGATTTCAGCCAGCGCAGCGCCTGCGGCGGTTGTGCCGCGAGCGGAGCTGCCGCGACTTTCTCGGTGCGGCACTTCTCCAGCTCGGCAACGAAATCCGACGACCATTGCTGGATGGTGTGCCCCCGCAATTTCTTCATCATCGCGTCCCAGCGCATCTTGCGCTCGGTGAGCGGCATCGCTGCGGCGACCGCGATCGCGCGCGCCATGCCGTCGATGTCGTGCGGATTGACCAGCAGCGCGGCGTCGAGCTCGTTGGCCGCGCCGGCGAATTTCGACAGCACCAGCACCCCGGGATCGGCCGGGTTCTGCGCGGCGACATATTCCTTGGCGACGAGGTTCATGCCGTCATGCAGCGGCGTCACCACGCCGACCTGCGCAGTGCGGTAGAGGCCGGCGAGCACGGCCTGGCTAAAACCCTTGTTCAGATAGCGGATCGGCGTCCAGTCGACCTCACCATGGCGACCGTTGACGTCAGTGACGAGGCGGGCGACTTCGTTCTGGAGATTGCCATAGGCTTCGATGCCGCCGCGCGACGGATTGGCGATCTGGAGCAGCGAGATGCTGCGCGCGAATTGCGGCTGCTCGGTCCAGAGCCGGTCGAACGCGCAGATACGGTTGACGAGCCCCTTGGAATAGTCGAGCCGGTCGACGCCGATCGCGAGTCGCTCGCCATTGAGGCTGCGGCGCAGGCGCGAGACATCCGGATGCGAGGCTGATTTCGCGGCATAGGCAGCGAACTTCTCCGCGTCAATGCCGATCGGAAACACCTGGCAGCGCGTGCGGCCGTGTTGCGAGAGCACGACGCCGTCCTCGATGACGAGGCCGAGCTCGCTGCCGGCATAGTTGAGGAAATTCTGGCAATCAGTCTCGGTCTGGAAACCGAGCAGGTCATAGGCCAGCATCGTCGTGATCAGCTCACGATGATTGGGCACGCCCTGCATCACCGCGACGACCGGCCAAGGCGTGTGCAGGAAGAAGCCGATGGGATCATCGACGCCGAGATCCCGCAGCTCCGCGCCGAGCGCGAGGAAATGATAATCCTGCACCCAGAACGCCGTCTTGTTTTTGCGGAAGCGCATCAGCGCGCGCGCCATGAAGGCGTTGACCTCGCGATAGCTGACATAGTCGTCGCGCGAGACGCGGATCAGATCGCTGCGCGAGTGCAGCGCCGGCCACAAGGCCGAATTGGCGAAGCCTTCGTAGTAGCCGCCATAATGCGCCGCCGGCAGGTCCAGCGTTGCGATCGCACCCGTACCCAGCGCCTCGATCTCGGCGAACGGCTCCTTCTGATGGCCATCACGCACGCGGCCGGAGGAGCCAACCCAGATAGCACCCGAATGCTCGACAACGGGAAGCAGCGCCGCTGCGAGGCCGCCCGTCATGGGTTCGTTGGGTTTGCCGCGCGCAACTCGATTTGAAACGACAACTAAGTTCACAGGTCGTCCCCTCCTGTTCATTCCACCCCGTTTAACTGCCGTTCATCAATATGGTTCCTGTCATCATTTCTACGAAATGAAACCAAAGTCAGGCGTGCGCGTTGGAACACGTTTCCCTCAAGGGAACCCGACGATTTCATTCGAGAAAGATTGGTTTCGCACAGCCGGAAGAGACGCGCGCAGGTGCACTGCACGCGTGAAAATATGGCTATGAGATGACCGCGCCTTATTCCGACCTTGTGTCGTCAAGCAGCCGCGCAAGGAACGCACGTACGTCGTTCGGCGCATCGAAATGGCCGTTGACGCCCTTGGCACGACGGCCCACCGAGAAGGAGAGCCCGTTCATGTCGGGCATGATGGCGAAGACGGTTTCATCGGTGACGTCGTCGCCGATGAAGATCGGACGACGCCCCCTGAACGGCTCATGCCTCATCAGTTCCCGCACGCCGGTCGCCTTGGTGAACCCGGAATGCTTGATCTCGCAGACGAACTTGCCGGGCAGCACCTCGATCGGCGCATTGGGCAGATCGGCGCGGATCAGCGAGACGGCTTCGTAAATCGCCTTCTCCGCATGCGGCGCGAGGCGATAATGCAGCGCCAGCGAATAGCCCTTGTCCTCAAGCAGAATGCCGGGGCTGAGCTTTGCGATCGCAGCCAGGCGCCGCTTCAGCTCCTTGTCCATCGGCGGCGCGTGCACGTCGTCGGCCTCGTTGTCCACCGACAGCCGCATCTCCGCGCCGTGACCGGCGACCGCGCGAAACACATCGGGCGCGAAGATGAGGTCGATGTCGTTGAGCGAGCGGCCGCTGACCATGGCCAGGGCGCCGGACGTGCGCTCCGTCAGGCGAGTCAGCGTCTCCGAAAGGCCCGGCGGCACCCATACCTCGCGCGGCGTCGGCATCAGATCGAGCAGCGTCCCGTCGATGTCGAGCAGAATCGCGGTCTCGTCGAGATGCGGAACGAGCGCATGCGGCACAGGCACGGCATCGGGCGCTTCTTCGTCAGGCATTGCGGGCTTCTGGTCCGGTTCAGCGAGTTCGGATTTCATCAGTCTACTCCATGGAAGCGAGCGGCCGCGCGATTTGTTCGAGCGACTTGCGCTCTGCCGAGATGGCATAGCGCCATGCCACAATTGCGGCCGCAATCATCAGGACGGACCCCAGCAGATAGCCGGCGAACACGCTGTTGCGTGATCCCGTATCGATCAGCGCGCCGAACAGCGCAGGACCAATCACACCGCCGATGCCGGTGCCCACCGCATAGAACACCGCAATTGCCAATGCGCGGACCTCCAGCGGGAAGGTTTCGCTGACGGTGAGATAGGCCGCGCTCGCCGCGGGTGAAGCAAAGAAGAAGATCACCATCCAGGCGATGGTCTGCCCCTGCGCGCTCAACGCGCCGATCGAGAACAGATAGCCCGATAGCGCCAGCAAGAGGCCCGAGACGCCATACGTGAACATGATCATGGCGCGACGGCCGAGCGTGTCGAACAGACGGCCGAGCAGAAGCGGGCCGAGGAAGTTGCCGGCTGCGAATGGCAGCAGGTACCAGCCGACGTGATCGGCGCTGATGCCGTAGAAATCAGTCAGCACCAGCGCGAAAGTGAAGAAGATCGCGTTGTAGAAGAAGGCCTGCGCGACCATCAGCACCAGGCCAACCAGCGCGCGCTGGCGGTAGGTGCCGAACAGCGTCTGCGCGACTTCGCGGATCGGGGTGTGATCGCGCATCTTCAGCCGCATCTTGGGAAAACTCTCGCGGTCCGCCTCCTGATCATGCCCGATCACCGAGCGCTCGATGCCGTCGACGATCTCGTGCGCCTGGTCGGGGCGGCCATGGATCATCAGCCAGCGCGGGCTTTCCGGGATCCACATCCGCATCAACAGCACGACAAGGCCGATGGTGGCGCCGATGAGATAGGCTAGACGCCAACCGAGATCGGGGCCGATCGCGGCGGGATCGAGCAGCACGATGGCCGCGACGGCCCCCATCGCCGCCCCGATCCAGAAGCTGCCGTTGATGACCAGGTCGGTCCAGCCGCGATAGCGCGCGGGCACCAGCTCTTGAATGGTCGAGTTGATCGCGGTGTATTCGCCGCCGATGCCGGCACCGGTCAGGAAGCGGAACAGCGCGTAGCTGGCAATATCCCACGACAGCGCAGTCGCCGCGGTCGCGGAAAGATAGAGCGCGAGCGTGATGAAGAACAGTTTCTTGCGGCCGATGCGGTCGGTCAGCCAGCCGAAGCCGAGCGCACCGAGCACGGCGCCGGCGAGGTAGGCGGAATTGGCGATTCCGAGATCGAGATTGGAGAAGCGCAGCGTCGGGCTCTGCTTCAGCGCACCCGAAAGCGCTCCCGCGAGCGTCACTTCGAGCCCGTCGAGAATCCAGGTGATGCCGAGCGCCAGCACGACACGGGTGTGGAAGCCGCTCCAGGGCAACGCATCGAGCCGCGCGGGAATGCTGGTCTCGACGATGCGATCGGTTGCGACCGCCGCGGAGACTGCAGGTCCATCATTCAGCGCTGCGCTCTGCTGCAATTCCATGGGGTTGCTGGGTCTGGGGGTGCGGCATTTCGGCCACCTGCGACAACGTCGGCGCCATCCGCCGGTTCCCCTGGGAACGCCGGCGAATGCCGACCGTTTCCGCTGCAGCCGCAAGGAGTTGACGCATGGCTCAGGTCAGAAAGACGACACATTCGCGCAAAACGACGGCACGCAAGAACACCAGCACGCGGCGTAGCGCCGCCCGCAAAGGCACAAAACGCGCCGCGCCAAAGCGCTGGTCGCAGCGTGTGACGAAGGAGAGCGACGCGCTCGATCTCAAACGCGGCGTGTTCAAACTCTCCAGCCCCCGTAAGATCGCAGCCTCGCTGAAACGCTCGGCCGAGCACAGCGCGCGCCGCAAGACCGGCGCTTATCGCTCCGCGCTGTCGATGCTGACGTTCTACATCAACCGCGCCGGAAAGACCTTGCCGAAGATTCAGCGTGAGCGGCTGGAGAAGGCGAAGGTGGAGCTGAAGCGGGCGTTCGGGAGGGAATGAGGCGCGCCGCCCCTTACCCGCTATCATCCCGGACAAGCGGACGGAGTATGAAAGCGACGGAGTCCTACGCTGCCCGGATATTCGCCATGAAGCGATCGAGCTCGGCGCGCAGGCGGGTGCTTTCGCTCGACAGCGTCTTGGCCGAGTTCAGCACCTCCTCCGAGGCTGAACCGGTTTCGGCCGCGCCGCGGTTGACCTGGCCGATATCGGTCGCGGCGGTCTGGGTGCCCTGGGCGACGTTCTGGACGCTGCGGGCGATCTCCTGGGTCGCGGCGCCCTGCTCCTCCACTGCACTGGCAATCGAGGTCGAGATCGACGAGATCTTGCCGATGGTCGCACCGATCTCCTTGATCGCGGCGACCGACTCGGCCGTCGCACCCTGCATGCCCGCGATGTGCGAGGAGATCTCGTCGGTGGCCTTCGCGGTCTGGCTCGCCAGCGATTTCACTTCGCTCGCGACCACCGCAAAGCCGCGGCCGGCTTCCCCGGCGCGCGCCGCCTCGATGGTGGCGTTCAGCGCCAGAAGATTGGTCTGCTCGGCAATCGCGGTGATCAGCTTGACCACCTCGCCGATCTGCTGGGCCGCGTGCGAGAGCTTGCCGATCCGACCATCGGTTTCCTTGGCCTGCACCACGGCGGCCTCGGCAATGCGGCTGGAATCGCGGACCTGGCGGCCGATCTCCTCGACCGAAGCCGACAGCTCTTCGGTCGCGGTCGCGACCGACTGCATGTTGCTCGAGGCCTGCTCGGAGACGCCGGCGACCTGGCTCGACAAGGTCTGTGTCGTCTCGGCGGTGCGGGTCAGCGTGGATGCGGATGATTCAAGCTGCACGGCGGACGCCGAAACGTTGGACACGATCGCACCAACAGCGCTTTCAAAATCGTCGGCAAAGCGGATCAGCTCGGCGCGGCGGCTTGCGGCCTGCTCCCTGTTCTGGGCTTCGCTGGCGGCGGCATCGCGCTCGGCCTTGGCAACGGCCTGGAGCTTGAACTCCTCGACCGCGCCGGCCATCTCGCCGATCTCGTCCTTGCGCCCGAGCCCGGGCAGCACCACGTCGAAATTGCCCGAGGCAAGCTCACGCATCGCCTTGCACATCGCGATCATCGGCCGCGAGATGCCG
>NZ_LJYG01000067.1 GCF_001440035.1 Bradyrhizobium manausense
TGCGAATTTCACGGATTGTGAGCATCGATTTCGGGCGATCGTGAGCACTGAATTCAGACGATCGTGAGCAGCCCGCGGCGGCCGATGGGGAGATAGAGTCAGGGTTACGGCTGCCCGTCAAGGGCGATGGTTTTGGCGCTGCGTTTTCGCATGCTTTCACCGGAGAGCTGGAGGCGGTGGGCGTTATGGACGAGGCGATCGAGAATGGCGTCAGCGACCGTGGGGTCCCCGATGGCTCCATGCCAGGTGTCCACGGGGAGCTGACTTGTGACGATTGTGGATGCGCGGCCATGGCGGTCCTCGAGGATCTCGAGCAGGTCGCGGCGTTCGGCGGCAGTGAGCACGGACAAGCCCCAATCGTCCAGGATCAAAAGCTGAGCGCGGCCGAGACTTTTGAGGAGCCGGGGGTGACGCCCGTCGCCGCGAGCGAGCGCGAGGGCTTCGAACAGCCTCGGGACGCGATGATAGAGGACGGAGCGGTTGTCGCGGCAGGCCTTGTGGCCGAGGGCACAGGCCAACCAACTTTTGCCCAGGCCGGTGGCGCCGGTGACGAGCAAGTTCTCGTGGCGATCGATCCAGCGGCCTTCGACGAGCTTGGCGAAAACGGCGCGATCGATGCCACGCGGGGTACGCAGATCAACGTCTTCGACGCAAGCATTCTGACGCAACGCGGCGGTCTTGAGGCGCATGGCGAGCCGCCTGGTGTCGCGTTCGGCGGCTTCGCGGTCGACCAACAGACTTATCCGATCTTCGAACGGCAAGGCTTCGAGATCGGGTAATCGGCGCTGCCCCTCGAAGGCCTTGGCCATTCCGCTGAGGCCGAGCTCGATCAGCCGTTCGTGGGTTGGGTGGTTGAGCATGCATGGTCTCCTTTGCTTCAGTGGAAGTAGTCGCGGCCGCGGATGTTGCCGTGGCGCAGGGGTTGGGGCTCGAAAGGCTCGTCGTCGAAGAGAGTGCGATCGAGACCGTTCTGGAGAATCGATCGGATGGAGGCGACGGAGCGCGCCTTGATGAGGATGCCGCGCCGGCAGGCCGCGTCGACGCGTTCGGCGCCGTAGCTTTTGGCCAGCGCCAGAATGCCGAGGCAGGTTCGAAAGCCCTGTTCTGGATGAGGCCGGGCTTCGATCACGGCCTGGAAGAACGCTGCAGTCGAAGGGCCGATCCGCTCGCCAGCGGCGATCACCGCGGCGGGGGTCCATTTGCCGTAGCGGCGATGGGCGCTGGGCATGTGGTCGGCGATGGTGGTGTGTCCGCGCCGGTTGGGGGCGCAGGCATGGCTGGCGATGCGCTCGCCCTTGTGAAAGAGTTCGACCGTCCGATCGTCGATGCGGGCATCGACCAGCTCGCCGATCAGACGATAGGGCGCGGAGTACCAGTGGCCGTTGACCTCGACGTGATAGTCGGGAGCGACGCGGCAGCGCTTCCAGCGTGCGAAGGCATAAGGCTGGTCCGGCAGCGGGGTGAGCTTGGGGGCGTCGAGTTCGGCAAATAGTTCGGCCCGGCTGGAGCCAAAGCCACGCATCTGACGGGCATTGAGTTCGTCGACGAGTATTTTGATGGCGGCGTTCAGTTCGGCCCGGGAAAAGAAGCGCTGATTGCGCAGCCGCGCCAGAATCCAGCGCTGGGCGATTTGCACCGCGACCTCGTACCTTCGCCTTGTCTTTTGGGCGCCGCGGCCGTGCGGCGAGAATGGCCGTGCTGTAATGGCTCGCCATCTCGGCATAGGTACGATTGAGACCGGGATCGTAACGGTCGGGGTTGCTGACGGCGGCCTTGAGGTTGTCGCAGACCACGAACGTCGGCGCCCCACCCAGAAAGGCGAACAGGTTGACATGCGCCCGGATCCAGTCGGTCAATCCCTCGCTCGGGCAGGCCTCGGCGTAGGTGTAGTTGGAAGCGCCCATCGCCGCGACGAACAGCTTCATCGGCTGCACTTCCCCGGTCAGGGAATCGATGACGTCGATGGTATCGCCGGCGAAATCGACGAACACCTTCTCGCCGCCCAGATGGGTCTGCCGCATTGACGGCCGGGCCCGTCCCTTCCAGGCCTCGTAGGTCGTGCAGAACCAGGTGTACCCGAAACCGTCGGGATTGCCGGCGCGGTACTCCTCCCAGAGCAGGTGGCGGGTCACATTGCGCCGGCGCAGCTCCTTATCGACGTAGCTCCAGTCGGGAACGGCCGCTGCGGGCTTTGCGAAGCAGGCCGCGGGGCCGGGAAAAGCAAAAGCTCCAGGTCTTCATCGGTCATTCCTTCCGGCAGCGGCCAGCTCAGCCCGGCAACACGGGCGCGGGTCAGGTAGCCATGCACGACGCCATTGCTGATGCTCAGGGAGCGCGCGATGGCCCGCTCCGGCAGACCTTGAACATGTTTTAGCCGAAGAACTTCTTTGATCCGGCGCATCGACAATCTCTGGATAGGCATGGGGCTTCCTCGTTAACGACGAGGCCATCCCTAAGCCGGTTGAGTTGTCGGCCGAAGCGGTGCAAGGCTCCGAAAACCTTGCTCACGATCCCGCGAAA
>NZ_LJYG01000068.1 GCF_001440035.1 Bradyrhizobium manausense
TGCGAATTTCACGGATTGTGAGCATCGATTTCGGGCGATCGTGAGCACTGAATTCAGACGATCGTGAGCAGCCCGCGGCGGCCGATGGGGAGATAGAGTCAGGGTTACGGCTGCCCGTCAAGGGCGATGGTTTTGGCGCTGCGTTTTCGCATGCTTTCACCGGAGAGCTGGAGGCGGTGGGCGTTATGGACGAGGCGATCGAGAATGGCGTCAGCGACCGTGGGGTCCCCGATGGCTCCATGCCAGGTGTCCACGGGGAGCTGACTTGTGACGATTGTGGATGCGCGGCCATGGCGGTCCTCGAGGATCTCGAGCAGGTCGCGGCGTTCGGCGGCAGTGAGCACGGACAAGCCCCAATCGTCCAGGATCAAAAGCTGAGCGCGGCCGAGACTTTTGAGGAGCCGGGGGTGACGCCCGTCGCCGCGAGCGAGCGCGAGGGCTTCGAACAGCCTCGGGACGCGATGATAGAGGACGGAGCGGTTGTCGCGGCAGGCCTTGTGGCCGAGGGCACAGGCCAACCAACTTTTGCCCAGGCCGGTGGCGCCGGTGACGAGCAAGTTCTCGTGGCGATCGATCCAGCGGCCTTCGACGAGCTTGGCGAAAACGGCGCGATCGATGCCACGCGGGGTACGCAGATCAACGTCTTCGACGCAAGCATTCTGACGCAACGCGGCGGTCTTGAGGCGCATGGCGAGCCGCCTGGTGTCGCGTTCGGCGGCTTCGCGGTCGACCAACAGACTTATCCGATCTTCGAACGGCAAGGCTTCGAGATCGGGTAATCGGCGCTGCCCCTCGAAGGCCTTGGCCATTCCGCTGAGGCCGAGCTCGATCAGCCGTTCGTGGGTTGGGTGGTTGAGCATGCATGGTCTCCTTTGCTTCAGTGGAAGTAGTCGCGGCCGCGGATGTTGCCGTGGCGCAGGGGTTGGGGCTCGAAAGGCTCGTCGTCGAAGAGAGTGCGATCGAGACCGTTCTGGAGAATCGATCGGATGGAGGCGACGGAGCGCGCCTTGATGAGGATGCCGCGCCGGCAGGCCGCGTCGACGCGTTCGGCGCCGTAGCTTTTGGCCAGCGCCAGAATGCCGAGGCAGGTTCGAAAGCCCTGTTCTGGATGAGGCCGGGCTTCGATCACGGCCTGGAAGAACGCTGCAGTCGAAGGGCCGATCCGCTCGCCAGCGGCGATCACCGCGGCGGGGGTCCATTTGCCGTAGCGGCGATGGGCGCTGGGCATGTGGTCGGCGATGGTGGTGTGTCCGCGCCGGTTGGGGGCGCAGGCATGGCTGGCGATGCGCTCGCCCTTGTGAAAGAGTTCGACCGTCCGATCGTCGATGCGGGCATCGACCAGCTCGCCGATCAGACGATAGGGCGCGGAGTACCAGTGGCCGTTGACCTCGACGTGATAGTCGGGAGCGACGCGGCAGCGCTTCCAGCGTGCGAAGGCAAATGCGGATTCCAATGATCGCGCGCAGGTATTCCAATCTGATGCCGCGCAGCGTTCCAATCTGATCGCGCGCATGTGAGGGCCCCTGATCGTTAAGGCAATTGGCACTATCGTTAGCCCGTGGTCAAGCGGCTGTCGAAGAGATCGCATTTGCGGAGCGAAGCTGACCGGGCGCGCCCCCCCAACAGTGCCGTAGCGGCCGGTCAGCTTCGCGGGCAGCAGTTGCGGTCTTCATCGGCCGAGCACGTAATCAAGGCCGAGGAAGAGCCGGCGGACGACGCATGGAGTCACCATTCAGTTCGAGCCTGTGCGCGTTGTGAAGCAGGCGATCAAGTATGGCATCAGCGTAAGTTGGGTCGTTTATGAGCTCATGCCATTTGGCAATTGGAAGCTGGCTGGTGACGAGTGTTGATCGACGGCCGTAGCGGTCTTCAAGGATTTCGAGCAGATAATGACGGGCATTGGCGTCGATGGCCTGGAGCCCCCAATCGTCCAAAATCAGGAGCTCGACGGCGGCGATGCTCTTCATCCGCGAAGCGAGTCGGCCATCGCCCCGGGCAAGGTCCAGCTCTTCGATCAACCGCGGCAGGCGGGTGTAAAGTACAGAGTGGTTGTCCCGGCAGGCCTTGTGGCCGAGCGCACAGCCAAGCCAGCTTTTCCCGACGCCGGTTGGCCCGACAATGGCGCAATTCTCATGGTTTTTGATCCAGTCTCCCTTGAGCAGTATGTCGAACAAGCGGCGGTCGAGCCCACGAGAGGCGCGGTAGTCGATATCCTCGGGCACGGCATGATGACGCAGATTTGCCTTACGAAGACGAAGCGCCAGGCGCCGGTTGTTACGCCAGGTCGCTTCATGATCCAGCAGCAACGCCAGCCATTCGGCGTGTGCGAGACCATGGACCTCCTCGTTGTCTGCGAGGCTCGTAAAGGCATCGGCCATGCCGGTAAGGCCGAGCTGGGTAAGCAAGCGAAGTGTGGGGGGTGTCAGCATTCTCTTCCCTTTCAGTGGTAATAACCTGAGCCTCTGATGTTGGTGTGTATGATCGGCTCGCGCTCGGTGGACGCAGGCGTTGCAACGCGATCGAGCCCCTTCTCGAGGATCGATTTGACGCTTGGGTAGTTGCGAGCCTGGATCTCAATCGCACGCAGCGCGGCCGCCTCGAGGCGCTCGGCGCCAAAGCGCTTCTCAAGCCGGATGATCCCAAGGCACGAACGATAGCCCTGTTCGGGATGCGGCCGATCCTCGATGATCCGGTCGACCAGCAGGCGCAGCATCGGGCCGATCCGGCTTGCCTCGCTGCGGATCTTTGCCGGCGTCCACTCGCCATAGCGCCGGTGGCTGGAAGGCATGTGAGCGCTGATCGTCGTGTGCCGCCCGTTGCCGCTGCCGCGCATGTGTGCGGCGATACGCTCGCCGCCCAGGAAGACTTCGACCGTTCGCGCACAGATCCGCGCTTCTACCTCCCGACGAGCAAAGCGGTAGGGCACCGAGTAGTAGTGCCGTTCGATCTCGACGTGATAGTCGAGCCCGACCCGGCATCGGCGCCATTCGGCATGGACCCACGGCTCGCCGGGAAGCGGTTTAAGATTCGGCGCATCAATCTCCTCGAACAGCTGGCGTCGCGTGCGGCCATACTGACGCAACACCCGTCCGTCATTGAGCTTGACCAGCCACTCGGCGATCGCACCGTTGAGCCCGGCCAGACTGTAAAAGGTCCGGTTACGCAGCCGCCCCAGCAGCCAGCGCTCGACGATTCCGACGCAGGCCTCGACCTTCGCCTTATCTCTCGGGCGACGCGGCCGTGCCGGCAAAATCGCGGTGCCGTAATGTTGCGCCATATCGCTATAGCTGCGGTTGACCATAGGGTCATAGAGGCAGGCCTTGATCACCGCGACCTTGGCGTTGTCGGGCACCAGGAGTTGCGTCGCGCCGCCAAAAAAGCTGTAGGCCGCGTTATGTCCCGCGATCCAGTCGCCGAGCTGCTCGGTCCACGTCGCCAGCGCGAACGATAAGCTGGATGCGCCCATGACCGCGACGAAGATGTGTGCGTCACGCACCTCGCCAGTCTTGCGGTCAACCACCGGCACCGTGTCGCCGGCATAGTCGACAAACAATTTCTCGCCCCGCCGTGGTGCTGGCGCATCACCAGCGGCAGCCGGCCTTCCCAGTTGCGGAACAAGTCACAGAAACGGCTGTACCGGTACCCGTCCGGATGCTCCGCAATGTACTCGTCCCACAGCACCTGCAAGGTCACGTGCTTGCGCTTGAGCTCGCGGGCAACAACGGACCAGTCAGGCTCGGCCACCTTGCGGCGACCCGGCTTCACGCCAGGCACCCCGTATAGCTGTTGCTCCAGCTCGGCGTCGCTTATCGCTTCCGGAACGGGCCATGCCAGTCCCGCACGCATAAACCGCTTCAGCGTGTCACGTACCGTCGTCGGTCCGACGCCCACACGCTCGCCAACTACGCGCGTCGAGAGCCCAGCCTCAAGGCTCAATCTCATAATCTCGCGCACCTGGCGCATGATAACCCTCCTCGTCGGCATCCAATTCTCCAAGCTGTTCCCAGCCGGAGAAATGGCCCAACGATCAGGCCTCACACCATCCGAAACTGCGCGCGATCAAATCGGAATGCTGCGCGGAGAATGCTCGGAATGCTGCGCGCGATCATTTCGGAACCCTGCGCGCCATCAACTCGGTACGGTGCGCGCGATGACCTCGGAATCGGCATATTTTGATGGCGGCGTTCAGTTCGGCCCGGGAAAAGAAGCGCTGATTGCGCAGCCGCGCCAGAATCCAGCGCTGGGCGATTTGCACCGCGACCTCGTACCTTCGCCTTGTCTTTTGGGCGCCGCGGCCGTGCGGCGAGAATGGCCGTGCTGTAATGGCTCGCCATCTCGGCATAGGTACGATTGAGACCGGGATCGTAACGGTCGGGGTTGCTGACGGCGGCCTTGAGGTTGTCGCAGACCACGAACGTCGGCGCCCCACCCAGAAAGGCGAACAGGTTGACATGCGCCCGGATCCAGTCGGTCAATCCCTCGCTCGGGCAGGCCTCGGCGTAGGTGTAGTTGGAAGCGCCCATCGCCGCGACGAACAGCTTCATCGGCTGCACTTCCCCGGTCAGGGAATCGATGACGTCGATGGTATCGCCGGCGAAATCGACGAACACCTTCTCGCCGCCCAGATGGGTCTGCCGCATTGACGGCCGGGCCCGTCCCTTCCAGGCCTCGTAGGTCGTGCAGAACCAGGTGTACCCGAAACCGTCGGGATTGCCGGCGCGGTACTCCTCCCAGAGCAGGTGGCGGGTCACATTGCGCCGGCGCAGCTCCTTATCGACGTAGCTCCAGTCGGGAACGGCCGCTGCGGGCTTTGCGAAGCAGGCCGCGGGGCCGGGAAAAGCAAAAGCTCCAGGTCTTCATCGGTCATTCCTTCCGGCAGCGGCCAGCTCAGCCCGGCAACACGGGCGCGGGTCAGGTAGCCATGCACGACGCCATTGCTGATGCTCAGGGAGCGCGCGATGGCCCGCTCCGGCAGACCTTGAACATGTTTTAGCCGAAGAACTTCTTTGATCCGGCGCATCGACAATCTCTGGATAGGCATGGGGCTTCCTCGTTAACGACGAGGCCATCCCTAAGCCGGTTGAGTTGTCGGCCGAAGCGGTGCAAGGCTCCGAAAACCTTGCTCACGATCCCGCGAAA
>NZ_LJYG01000069.1 GCF_001440035.1 Bradyrhizobium manausense
TGCCTTCGCACGCTGGAAGCGCTGCCGCGTCGCTCCCGACTATCACGTCGAGGTCAACGGCCACTGGTACTCCGCGCCCTATCGTCTGATCGGCGAGCTGGTCGATGCCCGCATCGACGATCGGACGGTCGAACTCTTTCACAAGGGCGAGCGCATCGCCAGCCATGCCTGCGCCCCCAACCGGCGCGGACACACCACCATCGCCGACCACATGCCCAGCGCCCATCGCCGCTACGGCAAATGGACCCCCGCCGCGGTGATCGCCGCTGGCGAGCGGATCGGCCCTTCGACTGCAGCGTTCTTCCAGGCCGTGATCGAAGCCCGGCCTCATCCAGAACAGGGCTTTCGAACCTGCCTCGGCATTCTGGCGCTGGCCAAAAGCTACGGCGCCGAACGCGTCGACGCGGCCTGCCGGCGCGGCATCCTCATCAAGGCGCGCTCCGTCGCCTCCATCCGATCGATTCTCCAGAACGGTCTCGATCGCACTCTCTTCGACGACGAGCCTTTCGAGCCCCAACCCCTGCGCCACGGCAACATCCGCGGCCGCGACTACTTCCACTGAAGCAAAGGAGACCATGCATGCTCAACCACCCAACCCACGAACGGCTGATCGAGCTCGGCCTCAGCGGAATGGCCAAGGCCTTCGAGGGGCAGCGCCGATTACCCGATCTCGAAGCCTTGCCGTTCGAAGATCGGATAAGTCTGTTGGTCGACCGCGAAGCCGCCGAACGCGACACCAGGCGGCTCGCCATGCGCCTCAAGACCGCCGCGTTGCGTCAGAATGCTTGCGTCGAAGACGTTGATCTGCGTACCCCGCGTGGCATCGATCGCGCCGTTTTCGCCAAGCTCGTCGAAGGCCGCTGGATCGATCGCCACGAGAACTTGCTCGTCACCGGCGCCACCGGCCTGGGCAAAAGTTGGTTGGCCTGTGCCCTCGGCCACAAGGCCTGCCGCGACAACCGCTCCGTCCTCTATCATCGCGTCCCGAGGCTGTTCGAAGCCCTCGCGCTCGCTCGCGGCGACGGGCGTCACCCCCGGCTCCTCAAAAGTCTCGGCCGCGCTCAGCTTTTGATCCTGGACGATTGGGGCTTGTCCGTGCTCACTGCCGCCGAACGCCGCGACCTGCTCGAGATCCTCGAGGACCGCCATGGCCGCGCATCCACAATCGTCACAAGTCAGCTCCCCGTGGACACCTGGCATGGAGCCATCGGGGACCCCACGGTCGCTGACGCCATTCTCGATCGCCTCGTCCATAACGCCCACCGCCTCCAGCTCTCCGGTGAAAGCATGCGAAAACGCAGCGCCAAAACCATCGCCCTTGACGGGCAGCCGTAACCCTGACTCTATCTCCCCATCGGCCGCCGCGGGCTGCTCACGATCGTCTGAATTCAGTGCTCACGATCGCCCGAAATCGATGCTCACAATCCGTGAAATTCGCAAGCTGCGGGGCGACCAGTTCAGAATGCCCGCCATGGAGCCGCTGGATCGAAGGAAGATATTTTCGGCTGCCGAAACTTCGCAACGGTTGATCGGCGCGACCTACAACATCCGCTGAAACAGGAGCTGGGAATGGACAAGGTCGTGCATTACGTAGTCAGCCGACTTCCGCTGATCGGCGCCGACCCGGCGGTGATCAACTACAATCAGATTGATCGCCTTCGTTTCGCCCCTCAGGGGGGCGCATGACGCATCCTGAGGATATTCGCGACCTGCTCTTACGGCTCACAGGCCCCGACACTAACGCAGACGCTTGCGCGAATCGAGAGCGCGGTACGCGGGGTGGAGGCGAACGATTGCGAAAGCTTTTTCGAAGGCGTGGGAGGAAGCCTTGGCCGCGGCCGCCGAGATGAAGCGCCTGGCCGGGTAGATCAATGGACCATCCATGCGCTCGGCATCCTGCTTTGCCTTCCGCACATCCTCGAACCGGGCGGGTGGGTCGAATATCGCTCGGCGCCGGCAATACTGGGCGCGATTTCGACCTGGAGACCAACCTGCCGGTCGCCGAGCTCAAAATTCATTCGATGGCAGGGCGGCGCGGAGTCGATCCGTGAGATCCCGTGTTCAAGGATTAGCGGCTGCCGTTGCTGCCGCCAGGGTAATCCAAGAGCGCTTAACTGAATCCGGTCTGCGCCCGCCACAAGCGAGCGTAAGCGCCTTCAGCCGTCAGCAGATCAGCATGCCTTCCCTCCGCAACAACACGTCCCTTATCCAAGACGACGATCTTATCGGCTCCGCAAATCGTGTTGAGTCGATGAGAGATAACCACGATGATCTTGCCGGCCAGACGCAGTTCCTCAATCGCCCGTATGACAAATGTCTCGGCGACGGAGTCGAGAGAGGCGGTCGCCTCGTCGAGGATTAAGACCTCTGGATCGCGGTACAAAGCTCGAGCCAACGCTATGCGCTGCTTCTCTCCGCCCGAAGGGCGTACGCCGTTCTCGCCCAGATAGGCCTGGTAGCCACCTGGCCAGCGCTCGATCACGTCACGCAGACCGATTTGTTCGCAGATGTGCACTATCTTCCCGGTGTTCGGTTCGAACTCGCCAAGCGCGATGTTCTCGATGACTGAGGCCGAGAACACGTCCACGGATTGCGGTACCGCGGCAACAATCTTGCGCAGGGATTCAGCCGAGAGGTCTTGGAGGTTATAGGAGCCGATGCGGATGCGTCCACCCTCAAGCGGGTACACATTTTGCAGCAAGGCAGCAAGCGAACTCTTGCCCGAGCCGCTTTCTCCGACCACAGCCGTGATCTCCCCTCGCCGGAAGGTGACGCTTAAATCCTTGAAAAGCTCCGGCTGGGCGCCATGGCGGAACGTGACGTTCTCCAGATGAATGTCGCCAACGTCGGACGTGGTGGCATTAATGCCGCCGCTGCCTGCTGGATCAAGGTCGAATATCTCGAACAGGCGATCCGCCGCGATAATGGCATCCTGAACAATCCTGTTGGCGTGAATTAGGCTTGTAACCGGGCCGGTGATATGGCCGAGCAGCGCATAGCAGGACAGTAACTCGCCGGGCGTAATGGTCTGATCGAGGGCAAGCGTTGCACCGAACCACATCAGCACGATGGTGAAAAGGGTCGAGAGGAAGATCGATGCATTGTCTCCGACGATTGAGATGAGGCCGGACCTGTAGATGGAGTGCAGGGTCTTAACAAAGCGAGTCTCAAACTTAAGGCCGGCATAGCTCTCTATTCCGAAAGCTTTGATCGTGGAGATGGCTCCGAGTGATTCTACCACCTGCGCCTCCAGATCTGCCGCATTCTCCATAATGGCGCGCTCGCGCTTGCTATTCAGCCGGTTCATGGTCCAATAAACCAAGAGGTATACTGGGACGGAGCCCGCCACTACCAAAGCGATTTTCCATGAGTAGACGAACATCAGCCCAAAGGAGAACAGGATCACCAGCACATCAACAAATAAGGTGATCGAGACGTCGTTCAGAAAGCTTCTGATCTTGACCGCGTCGTTCATGCGGGAGATGATTTCTCCTGTACGCATGCCATCAAAAAACTTCTGGGGCAGGCTTAGGACGTGATTGTAGTAGCCTAGGATCAAGTGAAGATCGATCTTTTGCCCCGTTTGCAGGACGAGCCGGTTTCGCAGGAAATTGATCAGGGTCTGCGGCGCAAGGATCAGCAGCATCACGACGCTCATGAGATTGAGCAAATTGCGATTTCCTGCAGTGATAACGTGATCGACAATCTTTTGGATGTAGATGGTCGTCGAGAGGCCGAGGAGGGTCGTTATCAGTGCGCCGACGAGGGCCTGCGTTAGCGCGGCTTGGTGGGGCGCAAGCAGTTGGGCAAAGCGGAGAAGGGGGGAGGTGGTCTCGTCGCGGCGCTTGAAGGTGTCTGCCGGGACCATGAGCAACAGGACACCAGTCCATTGCGTCTTGAACTCCTCGTGCGACAGCTTGCGGATCTCTCCATACGCTGGGTCCATGATGGTGACCCACCTCTGGTCGATCGCCTGAACGACTACGAAGTGGTGCAGGACCTCCTTTACGACCACATGCGCGATGGCCGGCTTGGGAATCTTGTGCAAGCTGTCGAAGTCACCTTTGACGCCCTTCGCAATGAAACCGAGCTTTTGAGCCGCTTGGAGGAGACCCGACACGCTGGTACCGGAGCGGTCGGTCGAGGCATACTGACGGACGAGCGACAGTGGCAACTTGCAGCCGTAGAAGGCTCCGACGGAAGCAAGACTGGCAACCCCGCAATCCGTGATGTCGCGCTGCTTAAACTTGGGGATCCGAGTCGACATGGCGGCTCACTGGCCCCTTAGAAAATTTAACTAGCGAGGTGACAGGAGCGGGTTAAGCCAATCATCGATCTCGTTGTAGAGTAGTTGCAGGAGTGTGCGCTTCGCCACGAGAAAGCGGCCGCGCACGGTCATGCCCTTCTTCAGATGACCCTTTATCCCGTTTGTGAGCTCGAGGTAATTTCGGGAGAGCGCGCAGCGGACCTTGAACACCGGGTTCTTGTCACGCAGCGTGAAGTCCTGCGCCACGTCTAGCACTGTCGCGTCGATCATACCCCATTGATTGTAGTTGAAAGCATCGACCTGGAGCCGCACCGGCTGGCCGGGCTGAACGAAACCGATGTCTTTGGACGAAACGTAGATTTCTGCCACCAGTTCGCGGTCGGGCGAGATCCAGCCGACGGTTCGCCCCGCCTGCACGTAGCTTCCGGGGGTTAGGCCGGCGAATTGCTCGATAGCCCCTGACACGGGGGCACGAATGATAGTCAGATCGCGTTCGTTCTCAAGCTGATGCAAGTTGGCTGTCAGTTCTCTAAGGCGCAGATTAGTGTCGAAGAGCTGCTGGTTCCATTCGGCGGATTTGCTCCGGGCGAGGATCTCGCCTCTCGCCTCAAGGCTTTGGAGAGCGAAAGCCTTTTCCTCAATTGACTTCGCGGGCGCGGCAGCAACCGAGGCGAGACGCTGAGCACGTTCGAGTTCTGCGGCGGCATTTCTGCGGGCATATTGGTTCTCCCGCAACAAGTTGAGAAAATGCAGCCACTCGGCCCTGGCGGAGTCGGTCCGCAGGGGGATGGACGCGTCCGCCTGCGCACCGAAAGAGATCATGGTCTGAAGATCAGCGGTGCGATCGTTCTTCGCACGAATTTCGCCAGAGAGCACACTGATCTTCTCTTGAATGCCCTTATCGTCGAGGGCGAGGATTTCTCCGCCTTGTGCAACAATATCGTTCTCAACTGCGAGTACACGTGAGATGCGCCCGGAGGTGGGCGCGATCAGAGGAGTCTTCTCGATGGTAGGACGAATCGCACCGGCACTTTGAACTGACAGCGTGACGGTTATGACTGGCAGCGACAGCAACGCCGCAGCGACAGAAGACACGATGATCTTGTAGATCGCCAAAGATCGTCCTGATTCTCGCGACAGGATGCTCTCTGCAGTGAAGTTGATCATTTCAGGAGGGAGCAGGATATTGGTCATTGCAGACGTATATTCCTATTGACGATTGGCGGCCTCCATTGAAACTCTGATCGAGTGGCGCTGGTCGCTGCTTCAGTGGTGCACCGACCAGCGCCGCGCTCTGATTGCGGTGATAAGGCTTTAGCCATCTCATTAAGGATGGGGACCACCGCGTCCGCGAATCATTCCAACTCCAATTATTGCACCGAACACCAGTGTCACAACGCTAACCGCTGTTTGAAGGACCCTATCGAAGATCTTCCAGAACGAGCCTCCTAAAGTTGCCGCTGCTTCTTCTGGGGATAATTCGGTTACGCCGTAGGCTAGCAGGTCGATTTTCATCGTTGCTGGTTTTTCCACGATTGCTCCTTTTGTCGATAAACGATGCGCGTCAGCGCCGCCGACTGCGCAAGCAGATGGACATCAA
Organism: Bradyrhizobium manausense; assembly: GCF_001440035.1. GTDB lineage: Bacteria > Pseudomonadota > Alphaproteobacteria > Rhizobiales > Xanthobacteraceae > Bradyrhizobium > Bradyrhizobium manausense. Next base: position 5,868 of record NZ_LJYG01000069.1, read on the forward strand.
GAATCGTGCCAATTGCTCTGAGAAAGCGGAAATCCGTTTCCATGCTGCTCGAAGAAGCATCGCCATGTCTGACTCGCGACAATGGAGGTTGTTCGCCGCTGAAGGAGTTCGTGGCCGACTTCACCCTGGAGAACCGGTTCCTAAATAGCTTCTACGAGGATGGAGGAATACGAGACATGAGATATCCTGCATCCGGGAAAGCGTGACCGTCGGCTTTGAAGCCGTACTAGACGTGTCCTCAATGCGCCGCCGGAACTTGGTCGGCAGTCGATCTAAATCAACAGTGTTGGTGAGTTGACGTTCTCGATCTCTCGCCGAAGCCCGCGTGAAAAGCACGGCCCCGGTTCAGCAGTTGCTACTTCCGGGCGCAGGGCCAGTTCGGTCGTCATTGCCTCCCGCGCCGTCTCCAGCGCGATCTTTGCGTTCAGTGTAGGGTCGATCTGCGTCTCGTCTTGGTCGTCATCATACCCCCGTCTACCATTCGAATGAGGTCGTCGGCCGGTGTAAACTCGAGTGCTTGGCTGATACTATGTCGCGCCTCGTCAACACTTCATATGCTCGTAGATAGACCCCTCGGTTGACCCTTTGCCCAGCCGTTTGAAGGCTGCATTGTCCTACCGAGCCCCTTTACCTTCCTGATGGCGATGCCATTGCAGGCACTCCCCGGTGGACGCCGTGCCAGTACAGTATCGAGCCCCGATCGGTGATCTGACCTCGCACATCGTCCGGGATACGGAGACTCGCTCCGGTCGAGTTCATGATTTTGCCAGTGCGGCGATGAATGTGCAGCGTGGGAACCCAAGCGTATCCAGGGTGGCTTGGCGGAAGTATGCCAATGTTGGCTCTAGGAATGGGCTGAGATGCCCGTGCTACTCATCTTATCTTAAGGACAATGCCGCCAAGGGCGGGTCGCGAGTTGGATCACCCAACAACGACCGCCCTTGACCAAGCGCACGGTTCGCGCACGCGGACGGATGCCGGCCGCCAGGGCCGTGGACATGATAGACAGCGCCGTACGCGCTGATCATGCCCACGGCGATTTAGCAAACACTGTGCCGGCGTCTCAAGTCGTCACTTTCCAACTAAGTGGCTCCGCTCTCCTCGTCCACTTCACCAGAATCGAATCCCGGGCGGAAGTGGCTTCCGCCAAGGGGTGATGGGCTGGCTACGCAAATGCAGTTTCTCAGCCTGTTCGCGAGAGAACCAACCTCCCGACGTTGAGGCTGCTTCTTGAGGAGCTAAGCTGCTTACACCGTACGCGGACATGTCAGTCATTATTGTCTCCATCGAAGTGACAAGTCAGTGGTGCTGGTCGTCAGTTGCCGGCCAGCAAGGACCGACAGTCAAGGACCGTGCCAACTAGTAATGAGCCCCCATGCTTGAGGGGCGGCGCCGGACCATCTGGCACAACCCGCTTGCCGTGGGGCGGGCCGCCCGTCACCTCAGCGGCGAACATAGGTCACCGTCACCGCGGATCACGGCCTAGTGGGTGCTACCGCATGCGTCCATCTCCACCAGTTGGCAGCTTCTCGAAGAAACGCAGAACTTCGCTGCGCCGCTCGTCTGCTTTAACACTGGCGGTCCTTCGGCATCCGGCCCCGTGAACCTGGAAAACATGCTTTCTCCGCGTCCTTGTAGGATTGGCAGCACCGAGCGTGGTGCCTATCTCTTGATGTTCTCACTCGATGACGAAAATCCTTGCGAGGCATTCTGACCAACAAGGGTGATCCTCAAGCAGTTGGTCTTCTCGGCGATGGTCGCCATTGACGGTGCGTGCTTTGTGTTGGGCGGTGTCTGGTCCAAGACGTCGCTGTCCCAGGCCCGACAGTAAGACGGCAGTATTCAGTCAACGCAGCGATAGGTGCGTTGTTTCTTTAAGAAAAAGCCCGCAGAGCGCCATTGGCACGTCGGTTGCTTGAGATGCGCGAGTGATCCCTCACGACCATGATCAAGGGACCGGGCGCCTTATCCTTCGAACAAGTGCATTCAAGAGCTGTTCGAGGTCGAGGTGAGGAAAGCGCCCAACGAAATTTCTATTACTTTGCTCGAACAAGCATTTGAGCGTGACGAGCTTCAGAAGCTGCTCTCTCTGGGTGCGTAGAAATGACAGATATTGTTAGGGTCAGTTTGGAAAATCTGGATGTAGAAGGCTTGAGCAAGCTTCTAGTCCTCGCCAAGGAGAGAAACCGGAGTAGCAGCCGAAAAGCTACGTTGATACGAAAGGTTGGGCGCGAAACCGCGCTAGCACCATCGTTTGCGCAGCAGCGGCTGTGGTTTTTGGCGCAGCTGGATCAGGGCGGCACGCAGTATCACGTGCCGCTGGCGTGGCGGCTCAAGGGTGGGCTCGACCGCAGCGCCTGGCAGCGCAGCCTGGACCGTGTGTTGGCGCGGCATGAGGCGCTGCGCAGCGTCTTTGTCACCTCGGACGGCAAGCTCCGGGTTGAGCTTCTGCCAGAGGAGGCCGGGCTGCCGGTCGTGGAGCACGATCTGCGGGACAGGCTGGATGCGGACGCCGCGCTGTCGCAGCTGTGCCAGCAGGAGGGGCGCACGCCGTTCGATCTGGCGCGGGGCCCGCTGATCCGCGGCCGGCTGATCCGGCTGTCGGACGAGACACACGTGTTCCTGCTGACCCAGCATCACATCGTCTCGGACGGCTGGTCGCTGGGCGTGTTGGTGGGCGAGCTCAGTCAGCTGTACCGGGCATTCGTGGCCGGAGACGACGATCCGCTGCCGCCGCTTGCGATCCAGTATCCGGACTATGCTGCCTGGCAACGGCAGTGGCTGTCGGGGGAACGGCTGCAGCGCCAGGCGCAGTATTGGCGCAGCAATCTGTCCGGCGCGCCGGCCCGTCTGGCGCTGCCGACGGACCGGCCGCGGCCGGCGCAACAGTCGTTTGCCGGGGCGACGGTCCCGATCATCATTGATGCGGATCTGACGCGGGGGCTGAAGCGGCTGAGCCGGCAGCATGGCACGACATTGTTCATGACCGTGCTGGCGGGGTGGGCTGCGGTGCTGTCGCGTCTGTCGGGACAGGACGATCTTGTGATCGGGGTGCCGAGCGCCAATCGGGGGCACCGCGAGATCGAAGAGCTGATCGGCTTCTTCGTCAACACCCTGGCGCTCCGGCTGGACCTGTCGGGCGAGCCGAGCGTGTCGGAGCTGTTGGAGCGGACGCGGTGCACGGCGTTGGGAGCGCAGGAGCACCAGGACCTGCCGTTCGAGCAGGTGGTGGAGATCGTGCAGCCGCCGCGGGCTCTTGATCACACGCCGTTGTTCCAGGTGATGCTGGCCTGGGAGAACAAAACCGGCGGGGCGTTCGACCTTGCCGGGCTGATGGTGGAGGCGGCCGGGGGCGGGTACGACCAGGTCAAGTTCGATCTGGAGCTGAGCCTTGGCGAGCAGGGTGAGGAGATCGCCGGAACGCTGGCTTATGCCACCGCGCTGTTTGATCAGACGACGATCGAGCGGCAGCGGGATTATCTGCTGGCGCTGCTGCGGGCGATGGCTGCCGATGCGCAGCAAGAGGTCGGGCGGATTGAGCTGCTGTCGGCCGCCGAGCGCACCTATCTGCTGGAGGAGCTGAACCGGACGGCGGC
>NZ_LJYG01000070.1 GCF_001440035.1 Bradyrhizobium manausense
AAAAAAACGCTTCTACCAGCCGAGCAGGATCGCCCAGACGTCGCCCGTAAGCGGACCCGATGGAAAGCGCATCAAGGCAGGATTGACGTCACGCGGCTGGTTTTTATCGACGAGACGTGGATCAAGACCAATATGGCGCCGCTACGCGGCTGGGGGCCTTGTGGGCAGCGCCTCCAAGCCTCTGCACCTTTCGGCCATTGGAAGACCATGACCTTCATCGCGGCGCTGCGTCATGATCGGATCAGTGCGCCTTGGGTGATTGATGGTCCCATCAATGGTGAACTCTTCACGCTGTACGTCGAGAAGGTGTTGGCACCCACCCTCGCACCGGGCGAGATCGTCGTTCTCGACAATCTTGGCAGCCACAAGGGCAAAGCGGCTCGCCAAGCTATCCGCGCCAGAGGAGCCCACCTTATCTTCTTGCCGCCCTACAGCCCTGACCTCAACCCGATCGAGCAGGTCTTCGCCAAACTCAAACACCTCATGCGATCCGCAGAACCCCGTGACGTCGAGGCAACCTGGCGGAAGGTTGGTGAACTCCTCGATCTCTTCTCCGAGGCGGAGTGCACCAACTACTTCAAAAACTCAGGCTATGTTTCCGTGTAAATACATCATGCTCTAAGCTGCGCCTCCCTTATCGGGAGCTGCAGGCGCTTGCAGTGCTGTGAACCAACTGTCGAAGAGCGTCGGTGCGGGAAATCCGCACTTCACGTTCTGTGGGAACCGGAGGCGGGCGACCGCCTCCGGTGACCCGGTGGGTGGCGTCGAGGGACGTCCCCCATCCCGATCAATCCGAAGAAAAGTTTGATGTCATTCTCTTTTCGGCTCTGGAATCGCAAAGCAAGGGATGAGCTCAAGCGATCCTGCTTCGATCAACATCACAAGTTCATGTCAACAGCTCTTGAAGGGGCCCCCCCGGCTAAATGATAGAGGCACAATTTATGTGCTGTTTTCTGATCAGGGAGAGATCGGACTCGTCATGAACATTATAGATGAGAGCAATCTGCGCGAAAGAGACATGCAGGTTCTTCGGCCAAATAGACCAGGGGGCCACGATCGGATTGTTTGGGAACTCGCAGCGCGATAATACTATCTTCATCTCGTGCCGAATTTCACCTTGCTCTCTGCGGGCTTGGATCGCCGTTTGCCACTCGCCGCTTCCGATGTGACCATCTCGGTCAGAGGTGCGTGTCAGAGAAGGAAGGTAGAAAGCTGTACCTGTTGTCTTGTCCCTGTGCGAGCGGACACCAAAGCGCTGCCACCGTGCTATCCGATACGCCGAACTCGGTGATACCAGCGCGGAATGAGGACAACCTGGATGAGATCGCCAAGAATACTTCCATGTTGGTGGTAGATCCAGCCACTCGCTTAGTCTCGCCGTGACAGATCGCGTGCTTGCAGGAATTTCGATAGCGACCTGATTCCTCTCCGCTTGCAAGCAAGACGAGTGACCTCATGTAAATGCACCCAAAACGGGCGTCTCCCGCACTCTGAGGGGGGCCCACATGCGAGACAACAATTACGACACACGACAGAGCAGGCTCCGAGAGGCCCGCTTCGGGTGCCCGCAGCGGCCTGGAAGCTCGCGCCCGGAAGGGAGAAGACGTATGTGAAGAAGGCAAGCGGCATATCGCACGACACGGCACGGACGCCCTGCAAAAGTTGACAAATAGTTAAGCTTCATTGCGCCTGCTACGAGTAGGGCGGCTGAGATCGCAAAAGCCCACGCGTTGCTCAGCTGAACTATCAGCACTGCCTAAATTCGCTGAACTCCTCCGCTGCCGCTCTTCGCAACATCTGCGTCGCAGTCCACAGTGCGATCAGTACGGTGATCTGACTGCGCAGCCAAAGCGCCTGTTGCGGCGCAATGGCCAGCTCGAGGTGCCAGAAGTAAGCTCGCGGAAGAAAAGAGGAGACCTGTAGTATAACGTCCGCTGGATTGCAAAGGTACTCCGGCATTGGTCTCTCACCTGTTTTCCTGCCTCGGTGCCCGGGGAGGGCTCCTCCGCTGAAAGATGAGCTCCGCAATGCGCAGATCTTCGACGCTGTCGATTCCGCACCATCTGAGATCCTCACACCGGGCTGCACCAAGCTGCAGACCTCGCTTTTCGATCAGATAGGTGATGAGCTCGTCTGTGTAGGCCCGTATTGCTCCCGACGTGACAATATCGTCCAGCGTTGGGACAATCGTCGTTTTGAGAGTCTGTGCCGAAAATCGAAGCAGGTTCATCGTCTTGAAGAGCCTTGAGCTTTTTGCAACACAGCCGGCAGTGGTTTTGCTCATGCAAAAGCCCGATATGAAGCCGCTATCAGACAACAAAACCGCCGGCCCTTGCGTCAGATCCCCAAAGGGAGTTACTGCGACCACATCGGGTGCTTCGCTCGCCATCAAATGTCGCAATGCATCCTGTTCGAAGAAGACATTCCCCTCTAAAACAAGGCAGTCTCCAGCGAGCAGCACGTCGCGTGCCAGCCACAGGGAAAAGACGCTCCCGGTGCAGTCGAATACCGATGACTCGAGATAGTTGATCTTGAGCTCGCCAAAGCGCCTTCCGCAGGCATATTGAATGGCGTCCTTACGGTAACCGACCACGATGGTCACCTCTCCAACACCAACCGCATCAAGGTTTCGTAAGGCATTATGAATGATCGGCGTGCCGTTGACCTCGACCAGCGGTTTTGGGCAGAGATCGGTCAGTGGCCGGAGCCGCGAGCCCAAGCCAGCGGCGAGAATGATGGCGCTGTTTGGGACGTTGGAGGTCATTTTATTCCCTGTCGTCGTCGAACGATTTCGGGCCGCCGCTCCCTTGCGTTGAGGACTGTGGCCAAATGTCTCTGGCCTCGGCTGTTTGGCCAGCTTTCTGAAGGACAGACGTCCGCGAGCTCCGAATGCCGTGCCTGATGTGTCCTCGTGACCGAAGGTCCCACTCCCCGAGGGGGCGTGTCCCGGGGGACGACACTCGAGCGAGCCGCCTCTCGCCGCGGGCACGAGTGCGGGGCTCTGGGGCAAAGGTAGCTCTAATCATCATATAGGCAATCGCAAAACCAAGCTTAGTTCCACTCGTTGAGAGTTGCAGTCAGGCGCCGTAGGCCTCTACCGAGTAATTCAAGATCGATGCCATAGGAAACCCGAAGGCCTGTAGGGTCGCCGAATGCTGTGCCCGATACCGTTGCGACACCGGCGTTCGTCAGCAACGCTTTGGCGACTTCATCAGCGTTGAAATCTCCGCTATCGCCGGGGACGCCCCGCTGAAGCCCGCAGAGATCAAGGTAGAAGAACAATCCACCCTGGGCAGTGGGTGATGGGACCAACTTCAATTTTGAAAGGATCGAAAGGCCGAGCGTTCGCGCGTCCGAAATGTGGCGCTGCAATTCCAATCGAAGGCAGAATCGGCAGATTTGAGATGATACAGCAGCGCATGCTGCGCAATGACATTGGGGTTCGATGTTGTATGGGTTTGCAGAGCCTTAACCGCACTGATAAAAGTTTTGGGCCCCGCGATATAGCCGATCCGCCAGCCGGTAAGGGCCAACGATTTCGAAAACGAATTGACGATCAATGTGCGATCGCGGGCCTGGGGCGCCACCGATAGGATCGAATGATGCGTATGTGGGGGATGAGCGAAAGCCCCGTAGCATTCGTCAAAGATTATCCAAAGGTTCCGATCCCTCGCGAGTTGGGCAATGCCAGCAACGCTATCGCGGTCGTAGACTGTGCCGGTCGGATTTTGGGGGGTGTTGACCACGATCGCCTTGGTCCTTGATGTAATGGCCGCGGCCAGATCTCGGAGGCTCGGCACGTAGTTGTTGTGCCGGCTCTCGACAAAGGTTGGCGTACCGCCGGCAGATGATGATCTGGGTCGGGAAAGTCGTCCAGTATGGGGCGGGGATCAGGACTTCGTCGCCGGGATTTACAAGCGCCAGGGCCGCATTGAAGAGCGCCTGCTTGGCGCCGCTCGTCACAGCGATTTCGTCTGCTGACCATGGCTGATCCGTCTCGGCGGAAATCTTGCAAGCAAGCGCGCTGCGCAGTTCCAGTAACCCGATCGCGTCGGTATAGCGGTTGAGGTTGCCATTGATTGCTGCGATCGCGCCCTCGCGCACGGAGGGAGCGAGTTCGCTCCAGATCTCTCCTGCGGTCAGATCGATAATGTCCCCCCGCGTGCAGTACCCTCCTTTGCGGCGGTCCTGGGCGTGCGCCCCACAATTTGATCAAAGCTGTCCGATGCGCCAACACGAGCGCTCTCCGTTATTTATAGATGGTTGCTGGTTGGCCGGATTCCGAGTTTGAGCAAAAGAAACTCCCCGGTACGATACAAAAGTACACAACAGAGCTCCTGCCTCATCGTTTTCTGAACCCCAAAACAATTCGGTGCGTTTCCTCGGTGCCTAGCGGTTGAGCAACGTTATGAGATGGAAGCGCAGGCCGTCGCGAGATAGCGGCTGTTCGTACCCATCAACGATATGTCCATGAGGATGAACAGGGGCTGCATTGGAGATTTCAGTGGCGGGTGACGATGCTAAGGCCCGGTGCATGGTGACAGTCCGTCAAAGATTCATGAGTCCTGTGGCGCTGACGACCTGCTCTTTTTGTCATCAGGCTGGAGATATCGCGCTTCCGCACGGGTGAGTTCATCGTACGCCAATAGGTTAAAAACCTCGTCGAGCGTCGCAATATGGGGCTCGATACTCGCGATGCCTTCCCTAGCCATGATGCGACCGCAGACCCTGCGCATGGCAACTATTGCAGCTCGCATGGAGTGGTTGGCCCAGATTACCGTGGAGATGCGCGCATCGCGATATGCAGAGACCGGCGTTTGATAGTATTGGTTGGGATAATCACGATGGGCAGTCGGTTCTGCCAAGCACTCGCAAACGCAAGGATCTCCTCCGCGGTGCTCTTTCGCGAGTGAATGAGAATCGCATCGGCCCCCGCATGGGCGTGAGCGTGAGCACGCGAAACGGCCTCCTCCATCGGACGACCGGCAATCAGCGCCTCGATCCGCGCCACGAGAACCAAGTCTTGCCCAACTGTATCCCTGACGGCCCGCAGACGGCCCGAGAACTCTTTGACGTCGGCAATGGCATGTCGCTCGCCAACGAACGAGTTCATTTTTGGAAAGCAGCTGTCCTGCAGCGCGAGGCCGGCAGCCCCACGTTGGCGGAGTTTGCGTGCGAGCAGACGCGCATTGTTGAAGTTGCCGAAACCGCTATCGCCGTCAACGAGCACCGGCAGCTCGGTCGAGTCCATGATGCGTTCGACGACGTCGACGAGTTGGCTCCATGATGCCTCGTTGGCATCGCGGGAGCCGAGAGAGGAGGCAATTGATAGGCCTGACGCCCACAGGCCTTTGAAACCCGCACGCTGAGCGATTGCGCCCGAAAGTCCATCATGGGCTTCCATGAGAAACGAGAGGTCGTCGTTGGAGCAAATCTGAGGTCGAAGTATATCGGCAGGCAGCGTTTTCCCGCTCCGATCGGACCCGACTTCGCGAACAGATCTTTGTTGCATGCCGAATTTCCTGAGGCCCGACCTGTTCGCCCTGAGCAAGCATTGATGGCACGTTTCTGTCATGCGATCGATTGCCAACGTTAGTAGTTGACTGGAGCGCAAAGCTCCACATGGCGGCCGATGACATAGAATTTCCGGATTCGTGCCGGTCAGCGACCTGTATTGCGAGATCCGAGCTGGGTAGCAATGCATGCGACGTTCGGCGCATCACGAAAGGGGTTCGGTGGCTCGTATGAGCGTGCAGCCCCTAGTTCCGCGCGTTTAGCTCTTTTCTGCAAGCAGGAAATCGTATGCGCCCTATATCAGGAGGCTCCCGTGGTCTACATTGAGGGATGTCGCTACTGGTGCAAACAGCGCTGTCGCAATTCCGACGTATGTCGCCATGCTTCAAATCAGTTAAGACGCGGTAATCTCTTCAAGTGCTTGTCTTGACGACTGAGTTTCCCGAGGGGTGCGACTGGTATGACACTTGCTGCACTCGTTTCGGTCCCTTGCAAGGTTCTTGGAGAAGCGGATGCTCAGTGTCATCTTCATCAATCTGGTTCCGGAGCTTGCTCTAACCGCCGTGCAGCTTCTCGCCAATGTCAGCAGGCGCCAGGATGGTGACCAGTATCAACCGGTTCGTTCGGCCCGTGCTGAAGGGAACGGTGGGCCTGGGCGAATAGCTCGACTGCAACCGCAGCGTCGCAATAGGCATAGCAAACGGGCCGCATTCTTTGCCCAAAGTCGGGTCCATTGGATCCGCGATCGCCATGCGCTTCGAAGATCACGTCGGCGCCGAGTTCGGCTCGCTGCCGGTCAGGAGTGCGTTGGCAATCGTGATAGACAAGGATCAATTGGCGATCGAGTCCGGACCAACTCATCTTCGCTCCCAAGCGCATCGATAGTGACGTCAAGCAGCTGGAGCACGGCACCATCAGGCCGACCGGCGCACTGCGGCTCAGGTGCCTGCCCAGGGCCGGAACTCTGGATATCGCCTCATGGGCGATCGGACAATCGGCTGACGCTTGTTTGCCGCGGCGGGGAGACCGACATGGCTATTCCATCTGGCGCGAAGTATCGGCGCAGGCGTCTCCCGCGCGATCCCCCATCATTTGGCTCCCGCGGAAGCAGTATGGACACCGCCACGCAAACCGGCGGAAACGGGCCGTCGGTCCGAAGTTGCCCATATGGGCAATGAGTGGACATCGCACTCGCGCTGACGGCCCCTTTCGGTCCTTAGCTATCGCCGCACATGTGCGACTGCCTTGCGAACTGGAGTATGTCAGGAACGCAACGAACCTCGATCTGAAACAGCTCAATCGAACGGCGCATAAGGGCCTTTCGGCTCGATCGCGTGAGGCGCCCATATGGATCTCTTTAGCTTCGTCGAATGCGCTAATCAAACGCAATCTCTCAAAGCGCTGTTTGATCTGCTTGTGAGCTGTGCGAGCGAAGTGGGGTTTACTGAGGTCGCCTACGGAGCACTCACCTTCGCGGAGCCGCTTCGCCTGCCGGGGTGTCCACCGCCTCTGGTAGCTATGAAGGTTCCGCCTGACTGGTGCCAGCGCTATTTGGAACGCAAGTACTACGAGGTCGATCCGGCGGTCCGGCGGACACCGATGTTTGCGGGGCCTTTTCTATGGGATGAGCTCGCAAAGGAACATCAACTGCAACCATGTGAACAACGTGTACTTCGGGAGGCCAGAGAGGCAGGCCTGAAGAATGGTGTCAGCGTCCCATTGTTTGGGCCGTCAGGGCGAATATCCGTGATATCATTCGCATCCCGTTTTGATGATGCCGATCCCCAGAGGAATGTGAAGCATCTCAAAGTGCTGGCTTGGCAGTTCCATATTGCGTTTGCGGAGATCGCAAGGCCCTCGGGCAGTGACTCGAACGCAAAAGTGAGCCTATCCGAGCGCGAAAAGGATTGCCTGCAATGGGTCGCGGAGGGCAAATCGTCGTGGGAAATCGGGAAAATACTGAACGTGAGCGAGAATACGGTGAATTTCCATGTGAAGAACGCAATGCGAAAGCTCGGCACGGCGAGCCGGACTCATGGGCTTGTTAAAGCGATTCGTCTTGGGCTTCATTGAATTTTGGGAGCCCGCGTTGGCAGCGCCGATGGTCGCCTCAACTGTTATTAGGTCCGCTGCATTTGCCGCCACAAACATCACTTGGTGCAGAACATGGTGCACGAACAGCAATGTCCGCCGATGCATAGCGGCGAATTGATGGCCGCGAGTTCGCCCCAATTTTCGCGGCAATAAGGGTCGCTAACGTGCTCCTCATATGAATCGGGCGCGGGCAGATAATCCAGGTCTCACACATCGAACCTTGCAGATCGCATTTGGAGAGGTGGTGCAGGCGTGGCTGGCAGGCCTAATCGAAACGTAGCCGGCTGCGTGCCATGATTGCCGAAAGCCAAAGCATCGCGATTAATGCTAGCAAGGTAGCAAAAAGCCACACGTCCGCGTGTGATTTGCTTAAGGCGCTGGATTAGCGAAAGCCGAAGATGTCGCACACCATCGCTGACACACTCGAAGCGTAGTTGTGGGGCGATCTCCACTATGGCCCCTTGAGCACGCGGTGTGCCTCAACGTATCCAACAGGCGGACGTATGCCTGAAGGTTCAGAACGGATATGAAGGACGTTGGAGCTGGCACCTTTCAAAAAGTAGAGGCAGCTAAGTGATCTTGCGTTCTTGAATTAACTCAAGAAAGAGCCCCGGCCAAAAGAACCGGGGCTCTCGATCGCCATTTGGAGTGAGGAGATCGTTACTTGAGAGCTACGGGCCAGCCAAACTTGTAGTTAACTCGTGCGGTGAGGAGATCGAAATCCTGGCGGATGCGATCGTTCCCAAACGAACCGCCACCGGCGGCGGCGAAGTTCACGTCGCTGGTCGGCATGAACACATGGTCATATTCGAGGCCAGCTGACCAGTTTGGCGTCAGGTTGACCTCGAAACCGGCGCCAACGACGCCTCCCCAACGTGTCGTGTCCGCGCTCCCAAGCTGCGTGCCTGAAGCAACCGCGTTGACGTCATAGCTGCTGCTGACGATTGCGGTGCCGCCTTTGGCGTAAAGCAGGACGTTGCTGATGGCATATCCGATCTGGCCAGTGATCAAACCAAACGAGTCGATCTTTGTCTGGTTGCTGTTGGTCGGAAAAGCAGTGCTGACATTGGAGCCGTTGAAATCGGCCCAGTTGCCCTGGCCTTCGACGCCAAGCACGGTCTGGCCGATCTGCCAGCGATAGCCGATCTGCCCGCCCACGGTGCCGCCGCTTGCGTCGTGGGAGCCCTCAGGGGTCGTGCCTGCAAAATCCCAGGAGTTGTGGCTCGAACCCCAACCGNTGACGCCAGCATAGAAGCCGCTCCAGTCGTAGAGTGCGACCGCGACCGGGGGCGGTGGCGCCTTGGTGTAGACGGGCTGTGCAGCGAGATCCGCAGCGAATGCAGGCGCCGCAGCGGTGAGTGCGACGATGCTCGCAGTCATAAGCAACAAGTTCTTCATTTCGAGCTTCATTTCCTTTAGTGGCCCCCGCCGTTCGCGTCATAACAGCGCCGACGCGAATTGCTGTAACTGCGGCGCAACATTCACTCTCAAAGAATCGGCTTGATCCTGACGCTGCGTAAGGTTGTAGGCTTGGACGTCACTAACAACGAACGCATCGAGCTATATCAGATGCGGCTGTAATTCCGACAATGGCGTAGGTGGCTGTGCGTCGAAACGCGTTGATGAAGGATAATCGCTGCTTCCGCCGATCGGACCAACTGGAGCGTGGCACGAGTGCATTTGGACGCACAGTGACACTAAATGTGCCTTCCCGAAAGTTGTCATGCCCATCTGCAAGGATAAGCGGCGAAGGATGCCGCGCTGGATGGTCATCGGTCCATCGAGAGTAGCGCGCTATATCTTCACGGGTTCGCACCGAGACGAGCGCGCGCTGAGACAATTCGCTACACGTACTCGCGCGGCAAAACTTTGCTGCACGCGCAACACCGAACGTCAGAGTGCCTAAGGAACTCTCCGTCTTTCGATTGCTTCAAGTATAAGGGCGCCTGAGGTGGATGGTGGGTCGGTCCTCTAGGTTGACTGTGAGCCCTGCGATGCACCTTTGCGGTGGTGAGTTCCAATTCATATCAGCCCACTTTGCGCCACGGGATAAGCATGCAGGTTTGTCTTTTGTATTGGCGGTACTGCCACCCGAGCAGTTGGACAAGATCCCGCTCTTCGAAGAAGAGTCCGACAAAGATGTAAATGGTGGTCACGGTCGCAAACAGTAAATGGCCGACTGTCATGACCGGCGCGGCCCAGAACGCGATGATGAAGCCAAGATAGATGGGATGTCGCACAAACTTGTAGTATAGCGGCGTTTTGAACTGCGGCGCAGGTATGCCGCGCCCCCTGAGATTGGCGATGACGTGACGCAGTCCGAACAATTCGAAATGATCGATAAGGAACGTACTGGTGAACACCGTCGCCCAGCCGATGAATGATAGCGTCGCGATCATGACGAATATGTCGGGGTCCTCGACCGCCAAACAACCGTCGGAAGCGGCCTCCACTGCCAGAATAGAAACATGAGGCACAGGCTCGCCATGAGCACGTAAGTACTTCGTTCAATGCAATTCGGCACATATCGCGTCCACCAGTTCTTGAACCGCTTACGCGCCATGCCAGAGTGCTGGATAGCAAACAGAGCCATCAACAAGGTGTTTATGGAAAACGCATCGATGGCCGACGCCTCAGGCCCCGTGTCAATCGTCTTCGGCACACCTAAGCCGCTTACGAAGCCAATAGCGTAGATAATAGTGAAGAGAAATATCCCGTAAGCCACCAAACCGTAGAGGAAAGCGATCAATCGTAACGATCGTATCGGGGAAGGTGCTTGTCTCATGGAGTTTACTTTAGGCATGGAACGACTCTGTTTTTGGGCAACGGCTCGCTCAAGGCTGTGTGTGCTGAGGAGCCAGGACAATCATTCAATCAAAGCCTTATGATCCTGCACACGTCCTGGAGATGCAGCCGATATGCAGCGCAGCGCCGACCAAAGGCTCGATGATCATCGTCACCAGCAAAGAGCCGCCAACCGCGTGCACAGGGCCGCTGAGCGAAGCGGATTAGGGAAGGCCTGGGCGGATTAGCCTTAGAGCGGTATGACAACGAGCAGGTCTCATCGTGAACTCCTGGCTTAGTTCGCCGCGCGCACCATTGGTTGCGGGGGTTTCGTTCTCATCCCATCAAATGGCGTGCCGATCGCGGGATTGGGGCCACATCGTGCATGACCGCAGAACACCCGTGCTACCGACGGGCCAACGAGAATAATGCTGAGGCTTTTGGGAGGTCTGACATCGGCGTCGTCGCCGGATACGGCTGGCATGACGGGCGCCCACGTGATACCAGCCACTCCTCGCGCTGCTTACGCCGGTCCTGACGATGATGCACCTTATGGCGGACTTGATGCCGCCCATTTCTGCTATACCGCTTCAGAACCCCGAGGCGCCGGCAGCTCGAACTTGGTATGTCCGGGCATCCAGCGCCTCGACGAGGTCACGCGGTTGATACGGCCAGTCGCCGGGCAAGCAGCCAGCTCTTCGCTTCGCTCATCGCGGTCGACTACAAACCGCGGCATGGCGCTGCGGTCCGCCCTTGTCGAGCATTGGGAGTGGATCCATGGTCAGTTGCCGTGGCTTTCCGCTTTTGGGTCGGAAGTCTGTTGGTGCCAGAAGAAGTCGCCTTCAACCGGACCCGATCATATGTTGAGGTCCTGACGTAACGGAATGACTGAGGGCACGGCGGTTGCTCGATCAGCTCGACAAGACCGAGACCCCTACGCCGCGATCGTACAAGCCGCGATGCTTCTCAAGCTGGCTCGTGGTGCAGCTCCGACTGCGGCAATTGCGTGTCTCATAGCCATCGGACCAGAGGCTGATCGTCGCATTCGAGCGCAAGGGATGCAAAGCCGGCCGCGCCTCCTTGGGGCATGCCCGCAAGTCATCCGTTTACATGAAGCGGCGATCTGAACAACGATCATAGCCTGCAATCCTCTCCTGATGCGCGGAAGTCCAGCTCATCAGGCCGTACAAAGCCCTGAGGCACCGGCAATTGCAGCCTGTTTGTTCGAAACAACGAACTTGAAGTGACTAGCGCGTCAGGTTGTAGGCTGGAAACCACATGCTGGCTTATCGAAACCGCAGTAAAGCTAATACCGGAGGGGGCCGTGTCTGAAGCAAGCTCGTCGACAGAGGTGGGCGGTGGAAAGCCAACGCTCTCCGCTCCTGATGATGATCCCTATCTCTGGCTGGAAGAGATAGAGGGGCCGCGGGCGCTCGATTTTGTCGAGCAGCAGAATGGCAAAACTCTGCAGGTGTTCGGCGGAGCGACATTCACGCAGGATCGCGACGATCTGGCTTCGATCTACGACCGGGCCGACAATATACCGTATGTTAGCCGGCACGACGACCATCTCTACAATCTTTGGAAAGATGCCGACAATCCGCGGGGCCTCTGGCGTCGGACGACTTTAGAAGAATTTCGAAAGTCGAAGCCGTCATGGGAGATTTTACTTGATGTGGATCGCCTCGCGGCCATGGAAGGCGAGGACTGGCTTGTAAGCTGGACCGCCATGCTGCCTAGTAGCTCACAAGTGATGCTCGCTCTGTCACGGGGCGGCAGCGATGCAGTGACGCTGCGAGGGTTTGACCTGACGACGAAGAGTTTTGTGCCTGATGGTTTTGTGCTTGGGGAGGCGAAGAGTAGTGCCGCTTGGGTCGATCAGGATACCCTTCTATTGTCCAGTGCTTATGGCCCGGGCATGGCGACATTGTCGGGGTATGCTAGGACCGTCCGATTGTGGCGCCGCGGTGAACCCATCGAACGAGCGGCCGTAGTGTTTGAGACGACCGCCGATCGCATTGGTGTCAGCTGCTGGATCGATCGGACCGGCCAAGGGAAACGCGTCTGGTTCACCGATCAGCTGGATTTCTTCAATTCCCACACATGGCTTGGAACCGAGTCAGAAGCGCGCACCAAGCTCGACCTTCCTACCGATATCTGGCTGCAGCCGCATCAGGATTGGCTGGCGGTGAAGCTCCGCTCGGCCGCGACAATCGATCGAGTAATCTACCCGACAGATACCCTGATCGGCATATCGTTGAGCGCCTTTCTCGCTGGGAAGCGTAACTTCTCGGTGCTTTTTCTGGCAAGCCCGCGGCGAGCACTGCAGGGATTCTTCTGGTCGGGCGGTAAGCTTGTCCTCTCCATCCTAGACGAACTGCGGCCGGTCTTCGAGAGTTGCACGCCATATACTACGACTTGGAGCCGCGAGCCGCTGAGCATGGTTCCCGATATGGGCCTCGTTGATGTATCGCCGCTTGACCGCGATCCATCCGAGAGCAACGGCGACCTGCTTGTGAGGATCCAGGATCCGCTCACGCCCCCGTTACTGATGCTTTTGGACCAAGGCGTCGCAAGTCCAGCGGTGCTTAAGGAGGCGCCAAAGACCTTTAGCGCCGATGGTCTGGTGGTCACCCAACATGAGGCGATCTCGGTCGATGGCGAGCGCATTCCCTATGTGCAAACCGGGCCGAAGTGGGAGACCGGCAATGCGCCCGTCCATATGAGCGGTTACGGCGGGTTTGGCGTCTCAGTGAAGCCGTACTACAATTCCGCGCTCGGCAAGCTGTGGCTCGAGCGTGGGGGCACCACGGTGCAGGCGCATTTGCGTGGCGGCGGCGAGTTCGGCACGCGATGGCACGATGCTGGGCGGCTTGCCCGCAAGCGGCTGTCGCATGATGATTTCGCGGCGGTCGCCGCCGATCTCGTGCGCCGCGGCGTCACGCAAGCCAAGCGCATCGCGGCGCAAGGCGGATCGAACGGCGGAATCCTCATCACCAACATGCTGACGCGGTACCCTGAGCGTTTCGGCGCGCTGTTCTGCGCGATCCCGCTGATCGACATGCGCCGCTACACAAAGCTGCTCGCGGGTGCGAGCTGGATCGCGGAATATGGCGACCCCGACAAGGTAGAAGAGTGGAAGTGGCTGAAGACCTATTCGGCCTATCATGCCGCAAAGCCCGGCCAGCCCTATCCGCCAATCCTGATCGCCACGACGCGGCGGGACGATCGTGTCCATCCCGGACACGCGCGCAAGATGGCAGCGAAGCTCCAACGGATGGGCTATGAGGCCTATCTCTACGAGCCCGACGCCGGCGGTCACGGCTATGGCCGGGACAACAAGGAACATGCCGGCTTTCAAGTGCTGGGCTTCCAATTCCTGAAAAGCAAGATTGGATGGCTGGATGAGAACACCTAAGCGAGCTTCGACCGTTCTTTCCAACACTAGCCTGAAATTGATGGCCGGATGTTTAGGCGAGCCGACCGGCGTGAGGTCGGAATCGGGCACACGCTCCTCAACGTCAGTACTTTGCAAACGCTCGTTCCGGGTGCGTTCGTACAGGATCAGTCTGTAACGGCCAAGATTTCTGCTTACCACTGACATATTCGTGGACGAACCGCGACATTGGCTCTATCCAAGCCTAGCGGTGGGCCGTCCCTCAGCTTGGAAGATAGAAGGGATATCCGGTGGGTTCAGCGGCTTTGCGTATGCAACCCACGCATGCTTGGCAGCTCCACTTCGG
Organism: Bradyrhizobium manausense; assembly: GCF_001440035.1. Lineage (GTDB taxonomy): Bacteria > Pseudomonadota > Alphaproteobacteria > Rhizobiales > Xanthobacteraceae > Bradyrhizobium > Bradyrhizobium manausense. The sequence goes on from NZ_LJYG01000070.1 coordinate 14,136, forward strand.
CCCTGCTAGATGAGTGCACAGAATCCCAACGGAGTTGTTATGCCCAAGGCGCTGAACAAGAAGATTGTACGTCGCGAGTACACGAAGACGGACGTAAAAGAACTGCGCGCACATTCGAGGGCGAAGACGCCCGTTTCGAAAATCGCAAAGCTTACAAAGCGAACAACGGGATCGCTGCGTCAGAAGGCGCTAAAGTTGGGTATCCCGCTCGGACACCGACGATAGTCAGGGCGCCGCACGGTAGAAGCACCGCGCGGAAGCACCCGAGATCAAGTACATTGGCGGGAGGAAGCTCAGCGCCATCTGAGTTTGCTGTCATGCACTCACCGCGTCATCTACCGGCGCTGAGGCCCCTTGTGCGGAACGCAAGGTGCGCCGGGCAACCGTATGGCAACACGTTCGGCGGCATGAAAAAGCCGCCGGGATACCCAGCCACATGATCGAGCGCGCATGTGTCACCCGGGAAGCTACTTATGGGACCGGCGCCATGTCTCGATTGTAAGGCCGTATATCCGCCTCCTCCGGTGAGGTGGCTCGGGCCTACACTGCGCGTCCGAGGGTTACTCGGGCGTACCGAGCCGATCCTCAGCAGAGGAGGACGAGCCATGGCAGATTATAGGGAAGCATTTGTCGGAATCGACGCGCGTAGCCGAGAAACGCCATCGTGATCGCGGAAAGAGGCCATAAGGAGAGATTCGCTTCTTCGGTGGGGTCGACGCTTCGGACACCGGCATGCGCGGGGTAGTAACGGATCGCGAGCCGGTTTGATGGTGTGCATTTCTGTTATGAGGCCGTTCCCAACTGGCTATGAACTATATCGCCTGATCCGTTCGCTCGGCCATGGCTTGACCGCTAATTTAGAACTGGCATCGTCCTCATGGCAGTCTCGGGTCAAAGCCAACGATCAGCAGCTCGGACTGACCGCGAACAACCTCTTCAATGACCGAAACGGCGGCAACTTTCCGACCACAGGTTTGTCCTCGAGCGCGTATTGTTCGAGTTACACAGCTCAAGCGAGTTGGCGGGCTCGTTCAACGAGCTCTTTAGGATTTGGTGACCGGCCTGATCCGGCGCAGTAGCGAATTGGCATATTCCTCGCGCTCGCGCATGAAGCGCTCTTGATGGGCCTTGAATCTCTCGACCCGCTTCCTGATCTGTTCGCGTTCGCTGCCACCATAGTCGGGCACGCTGAGGCCATCCCGTCGAGGACTTTTTTCGGTTGAGCCCGGGGCCAGCTCGATCTCCACCTTCAGCGATCCGGCGAACGCCATCGCTTCAGCGACAAGCGCATCGAGTTCGCTCTTCCAATCACGCATTGACGCTCTCCCGCGCAGTACGTCCAGTTAGACCAGCCAGTTCATCACAAGCTAGGCCGCGACGTGGCGGAGACGCTGGTCGCAACACAAGGACGCCACCTCATCCGCTTGTCTTTGAAGGAGTCGCCGGCAACGTTGCCGGCCGCCCTCGGGTTCAAAACACTCGTTGTGAAACAATTCAATCCAGCCCCGTGTCAGAGGTCTTCTAGAGCCAAAACGCATCGTCTCCTAGTTTAGGTTTCGGGACGCTTAAGGCAGCCCGATCCGGTTTGCGCTGGTCAGCGAAGCGCCACACATTAAACAGACGCGAGGTGCCGAACTCCATGTGGAACGCTGCTGGCAATGAGGCACCTCAGTTCGACTTCGGCGTGGTCGCTGCGGCGGGCTGCGGGGCCGCCCCGGGTGCCCGGCCGACGATGACGGTCAGGAGGCCCTGGCCCCAGAGGCGCTTGGCGGCCTGCTTGGCGTCGTCCAGCGTCACGGCATCGACGATGGCGTTGCGCTTCTCGATATAGTCGATCGGCAGCTTGTCCTGCTGATATTCCAGCAGCGCCAGCGCGAGCTTGGAGGAGGTGTCGAGCGCGAGCATCTGCGAACCCTTGAGATAGGACTTCGCTTCGTCGAGCTCCTTCTGCGTCGGTCCCTCCTCGGCGATGCGGTGCACCCCCTTCTCGACGGCGTCGAGCGTGTCGCCGGCGCGGTCAGCGCGCGTGCCGGTGTCGCCGATGAAGACGGCCGAGTGCTCCATCCACAACAGCGATTCACGCACCGAATAGGCAAGCCCACGCTTCTCGCGCACCTCGTGAAAAAGCCGGGAGGACAATCCGTCGCCGCCCAGGATGTGGTTGACGACGTAGGCGGCCATGAAGTTCGGATCGCTGCGCTTCACGCCGGGGCCGCCGAAGGTGATCACGGTCTGCGGCACGTCGAGCGGAACGAAGGCGCGCTGCGGCGGCGCGGCTGACTCGACGTCGGGGACCGGCGCGAGGTTCGCCTTGGCCGGCAAACTGCCGAAGGTCTTGTCGAGCAGTCGGCCCAGGGTTGCCGGATCGACGTCGCCGACGACCGCGACCTTTAGCGTGTCCCTGGCGAGGATGCGGCCGACGTAATCCTTCATGTCGGCGACCGTGATGGTCGGCACGTTTTCAAGCGTCCCGGTGGTCTGCCGACCGTACGGATGATCGCCGAAGGCGACCTCGAGGAACTTGCGTCTGGCGAGCGCAGTCGGATTGGTGGTGTCACGGCGCAGGCCCGAGATGACCTGGGACCTGATGCGCTCGACATCCGCGGTGTCGAAATGCGGCGAGGTCAGCGCCATCCGCAACAGGTCGAAAGCCTCGTCCTTGTTGTCGCGGAGCATGCGCAGGCTGCCGCGGAAGGTGTCGCGGCTGGCGTTGAAGGAGAGCTCGATGGCGCGGCGGTCGAGCCGCTCGTGGAAGGTCTTGGAATCGAGATCGCCGGAGCCTTCGTCAAGGAGGTCGCCGACGAGGTTGGCGACGCCCGGCTTGTCCTTGGGGTCCTGCGACGCGCCGCCGGCAAAGGAATATTCCATCGCGATCAGCGGCACGGTCGCGTCCTGCACGAACCAGGCTTCGATGCCGCCGGGCGAGGTCAGATGCTGGATCTTGGCCGCAGCCTGCGACGGCGAGATGGACGCCAAGCAGAGCGTCACCGAGGTGACGACGGAGAGCGCGATGCCGCGCACGCGGAGGAAGGGATAGGTCACGAACGCTTCTCCTCGCGCTTGGCGGTGGCGGTGTCCTTGATCAGATAGCCGGTGACCGAGCGCTTCTTGTCGAGCCACTTTTGCGCGGCGGCGCGCACCTGTTCGGCGGTGACGGCACGGATGCGATCCGGCCAGCTGCGGATGTCCTCGACGGACTGGCCCGTCGTCAGCGCGCCGCCATACCGGTACGCCAGCAACGCCTGATTGCCCTGAGCGTAGATCTCTTCCGCAATGAGCTGGGTCTTGACCCGCTCGAGATCCTCAGGCCTGATCGGGTTCTGCACGATGTCGGCGATCACGTCGTCGATCACCTGCTCGACCTCTGCGAAATTAACGCCCTGCTTGGGCGAGGCCGAGATCGAGAACTGGCTCGGGTCGAGCGAGATGCTCGAATAGCTCGCGCTGGCGGAGACCGCGAGTGGTTTGTCGACGACGAGCCCGCGGTAGAGATAGGAGTTGCTGCCGCTGCCAATTAGTCGGGCGAGCACCTCGAGCGCGGCGCTCTCGCCGGCTGCCGCCGTGGTTGCCGACGGCACGAGATAATAGCGGCGCACGCCGGGCTGTTCGACGCGCGGATCGGACAGCGTGACGGTGCGCGGGGCGGCCGGCTCCGGCTCCTGCGGACGGATGCGTTGCGCGATCGCCGGCTGTGCCGGAATCGGGCCGAAATTGCGCTCGACCAGCGGCCGCACGTCGGCGACCTCGACGTCGCCGGCGATCACCAGGATCGCGTTGTTTGGCGCATAGAAGCGGCGGTAGAACGCCAGCGCATCCTCGCGATTGAGCTTCTCGATCTCCTGGTGCCAGCCGATCACCGGCCGGCCGTAGGGATGGTTGAGATAGAGTGCCCCCTTGAATTTGCTCGCTCAGCCGTGCGGCGGGACTGTTGGCAACGCGCATGTTGCGTTCTTCGAGCACGACGTCGCGCTCAGGCAGCAAGTTCTCGTCCTTGAGCACGAGCCCCGTCATGCGATCGGCCTCGAACTCCATCATGGTCGGCAACTGCTCGCGCGGCACGCGCTGATAATAGTTGGTGTAGTCGACCGAAGTGGAGGCGTTCTCGTTGCCACCGACGCGATGCACGGTCTGGCAGAATTCGCCTACCGGATGTTTGACCGTGCCCTTGAACATCAGGTGCTCGAGGAAATGGGCGAGCCCCGATTTGCCGGGCGTTTCGTCGGCCGAGCCGACCTTGTACCAGATCATCTCCGTGACCACGGGGGTGCGGTGGTCGGGAATCACCACGACCTGGAGGCCGTTACCGCGTGAAGCTGCTGGGGCGTGCGGAGCTCGCAGGAGTCTCGGCTGACATGGCATCTGTCAAGGAGGCCCAGCTCAGGACCAGCGCTAGAAGGCAAATCACCGGTCGTGATGACGGGCGCCTTGACAGCACTCGAGGTAGAATTTCCCGAACGAAAGCACGGTCTGGTGGCCGGTGAAACGCGCCATTGTTCCCGCCTTGGTCCGTCAGCCGCTGGATTGGCATGACTTTTTGCAAGCTCCATTGCAGCGGGTTCTGGACGAGGAATGAGCTCATGATCGAAGTCATCTATCTGCTGCTCCATGACTTGCATAATCGATCGACAGATCGGCTTGCTCCAGGGGTATTATCGTGGTCTGCCGGGTTCGCCGGCTACCCCAAAGCATTGGTCGTGCCAAAGAAGAAACTCTTTGAACTACGACGTGGTTGCCCAAAACGCCTGTTCGCGTATTCACACGCAGTCGTACATCGGACACGCTAGGCGCTCTTTGCGACAGGTGTGGCTATCGATGGGCTATCGAGAGGCCTCCTTCGGGCGGAGCGGGGTTGGATCCGCGTAGCGACCTACGGCAGCGTCATGATAAACATTCTGCTGTCGATACGCCCGGCCGAGCCTTGTACGATCGGCTGGCGGCCTTTGTCTCCAATGGCGGCGAAGTCGAGGCCTGGATTGCTACGGTCGCCTCCTCAAATTTCAGGCGAATCCGGCAAACGCTTGCTCTTGATTTTGGCAGAAACGCTGTGACTTTGGCGCAATCAAACGCGAGCTCGGGCGCCACTCGTCAATCATGCCCTGGAAGATGGTGAAAGCCGACGGCTATCTCGGCCGCTGATCGCGACGAGACCGGCCCGGGCAATGGATACTCGCCTCGCACGGCCACAGTCACGGCTTGGTCTTCGCCTAGCTGGAGCTGCTGTTGCAGGTTAATTTTGGATTTTTCGTTCGGCTGGTCGTCGCCCCAACGGCGCTCATAAGGGGAGACTATCGTTACCAGACGTTGCAAGCCATCCCTTCTCTTAGGGAAACATTTTAGACGCCATGACACCATATTGACGAATGCCAACTTCTTAGACTTGCCTGCGTATTAAGCCGGAGCACGACTGCTAGCTGGACACTCCGATATGTCACAGTTCCAATCGGCCGTTTTCGGCGAGCGTTCGTATCGCTCTGCCGTGCAGCTTGGCCTGCAGCTTATCCAATCTCGCTAGTCCCTCCTCGATGACGTTCGTCGGGAGATAGCTAAAGCACAGGCGTACATGGTCGCCACTTCGCGGGCCATAATGACGGCCATGCACAAGGTGCACGTCGTGCTCGCAGCGCGCAGCCTCAATGAAGGTCTCAGCCTCAATTCCGCCGTCGAGCCGTACCCAAAATGAGAAACCACCGCTTGGAAGGAGATATTCTGGCGCGCAAAACCGGCTACGCTGTAGTAGCGTGTGCAGGCTGTCCCGCTTGGCACGATAATGCTGGCGTAGTCGCACAATGTGCGTATCAAGTGCGTCCGACTGCAGCAGCGACAAGACGATATTGCTGACAATAGGGCTGACCCCGCCGTCGCATTTGAGGCGCGCCAGGCTGTTGATGACATCTGAATCCGCGAGCACCCATCCCACTCGCAATCCGGGTCCCGCGATCTTGGATATGCTGTGGACGTTTATGACGTTGCCACCCGGTGGCAGCCAATCAGCGAGACCGTCATACGGCAGCTCCGAATAGACGAGATCCTGCACCAACGCCACCCCATGCCGGGCTAGCATCCCGGCAACGCGCGCCATATGGGCGCGCGATATCTGGCGCCCGGTCGGATTATGAAATGCTGGCGCGGTGTAGAAAAGTTTCACGCGGGGCTCACGGCGCAAGGTCATTTCAAGCGCGCTCAGATCGACGCCATCGGCGTTCATCCCAAGCTGGAGGATGGTTGCTCCCGTGATCGAAAAGATGCGCAGTGCACCCAAGTAGGACGGGTCCTCGGTCAGAACGATATCGCCTGGGTCGAGTAAGACGTCGCCAATCAATTGCAGAGCCTGTGAGGCACCAGCTGTAAGGATAACCTCCTCATCCGGCACATTATAGCGTTGTGCGAGCCGTGTCCGGAGCTTGGGCAAACCCACCGCGTCCGTATATTGAAGCAGATCGGCCGTGGCGACGCCGGTATTTTGGCTTAATGCGTCGGGCCAGGCCAGCTCTGAGAACATAGCCGGGTCGGGAAGCCCATAGGCGAAATTGATGCCGTGCTTCGCACTTGAGTAGTTGAAGGGTGCAAAGCCCTGAGCGAGGGAGCTGCGCGTCGAGACAGTCGAGTTCATGGCTTCTCGTTCATCTCCCGCTATTTTGCTTGGCTTGGCGTTTACGAAAACGCTCGTTGTACGCTGCGATAAAATGCGCAGGTACCGCGGCGTTGAGGACTGGGAAGTCTATTTTCGGTGGCAGGCTGGCTTTTGCTGCCAATTTACCGAAGGACGGCTGCCAGGCTGCACCGAAGAAATGTCGGCCATAACGGATCGCTAGCTCGGGTACCACAGGATACAGCAGGCTCAGGAATAGCGAAATCTCCATGGCGTTCCACATCCCGCTGTTGTCACGCGCAAAATCGGCTGCCTGGAAGTACTCATCGACAAAATCAAGCGCATCCCAGAAGCGGAGTTCCTCGATTGCATCCGCGTAACGCTGAGCCAGGATCCGCAGACGAGACCGCAGACGTCTAGAGTCCAATGTGCGTGCGTTGCCTGCATATTGGCGCAATGCATCTTCAAAGACCCGAAGGTGCGACGCCGCCGTGACCAACCCGTCAACATCGAACTCGTTTTCGTCTCTGCCGAACGGCCGTGCGATTCGAGCGAGCGCGTAACGAATGACGTTGGGGTCCACGTCGCGCGCAACCTCGTCGGCCCAAAGCGCATGGTCGCGACCGGTCGAAAACTTTTCACCGTCGAGCTTGTAGAAATCCTGGACCGAGTGATTTGTGGGAATTGGAAAGCCGCGCGCGAGCAAGACGCCGGTCACACCTATCGTGTAGTAGAAGCGGTTGTCCTGGCCCATGAAAAACATAAGCCTGGTGCGAGGGTCGTGCATAGTTGAATTTGCATCCCGAAAATCGTTTGCGCATTGCTCTCGAATTCCGGTGTCAAAGCACCACAAGCCTTCGAACCATGTGAGCAGGGTTTGGCCGAACAAAGCTTCGGGATCAGTTAACTCCACACCATGACTGAACTGGCGCGACATCGGCAGACCATGCTTATCGCTTGCCAGCCAAGCTCGCGCCTTGTCTCGTATGGACTCCGGCCAGGCGCTTTGTCCAATGGCTGTCTCCAGCGCCTGGGTGAGGCGGGGCGTATCGAACACCGCCTGCTCAATGGACCTTAGTGCAAGTTTGTGGCCGCACGTGGTGTGCCGGGCATTGCGCAATGTGTCATGCCGAATTGCCAGGCCACAGTTCTCACACAAATTGCTGTCGGCAGCTGAGTTGCACGCCGGACAATTTCCAGTGGCAAGCGAATCCGCGACAAATTCGTCGCAATGCTGGCAATAGAGTTGGACGCCATTTCGGACCTTGACGTAACCGGCCTCCTGCAGCTCGCGGAAAATCGAAAGAGCGTTCTCCTTGTGTATCTCGCTGGAGGTGCGAACGAAGACATCAGGCGTGATGTGCAGCGCTCGCAGGCCCCGCAGGATCTCGTCAATGTGCTTTTGTGCGACCTCGCTAACGCTCTGCCCGAGCTTTCGCGCCTTTACGAGCGTATACGTGCCGTGCTCATCCGCGCCGGTGATGTAGTGCGCGCGATGGCCGGCCATACGCTGAAAGCGTACGAAGATGTCGGCGAGCAAGTATACGCCGCCGACGTGACCGAGATGCAACTTGCCGTTAGGGCAGGGGGAGCTGGACATACGAAATAGGTACGCACGTCAATCCCACCAGATAGAGAGGAACTTGAGGGGGCTTTCCTGGCTGAGATTGCGGATCGCGTGCATTTGATGTGGTGGCATGTAGAATAAAGTCACGTCCTTCACCGACCGAGTCCGCCCGCCAGCTTCGAATTCTCCTTCACCTGAGATCAGCACCCACAATTCGTGCTCATGGTGGGCGTGCAGATCGACCGCGCCCCCGGGTATGACCTCGACAACCGAGGCACCGAACTCGGGGCTGAGATCATCCGGCAAATGCTCCAGCAAGCGACAGACCAGCGCGCCATATTCGGATCGCATCAGGGAGCGATCGATCTGCTTTGTGTACACGTCTTTCCTTAAGTGTTGCGGTCATCACGATAAAAGATGCCGTTAGGCTTCTTCAGATCTTCAAGGTCAGAGACCTTGCCCTCCGGCGGGTTATAGGCACGTTTCATCCGGTTGTACTCGGCACGATCAGGGCCGCCGGTAGATGCCCGCTGGAACACCAAGTAAATCACGCGGCGGGAGCGATCGCTCTTGTTCGGTAGTGAGTAGTGGGGCGCGTAGTCGTCGAAAATAAAGACATCACCCGCCTTCCACGGTGTCGGTTCCCATTCAAAGCAATCGGCCACGTCCGGGTTGATGACGCCGCCGGCATCCATGGGAAAGACCCCCTCCTTATGCCGCCCCGGAGTGAAAAATAGCCCTCCATTGTCGGGAGCCGCATCGTCGATCGCAATGGCTGCGATAGCATGCACCATTCGCTCCGGGATCTTGTGGGGGATATGATAAATGTCCTGATGTGGGCGATACCCGCCGCTATCGGGATATTTGAAGATCAGTAGCTCCTTGAGCATCCGCGTGTCTTCATCGAGGAGCTTCTCGATCGCGGTGCGGATGCGACCGTCGGCCAGCAGCGTCTGGCGTAGAGCATCATGGTAGTCCAGGAAGTTCTCGACCTTTGAGATAATCTTACGATTATCGGTGGTCTTCTCGAACCACTTCATCCATTTGTCGGTGCTTACGTCCCAGCGCGCGACGTCCTCCACGAAATCAGAGATCCTGTTACGCGTAGGCGCATCAAAGAAGCCTTCGAGCCGAAGATATCCGTCCCTATGCCATTTTGCCTTTTGTGCGTCGGTCAGCATTTTGCGAGCTCCTTTCTCATTGTTACAGAGAGCCAATTCTTGCCTTTGGGCGGAGTGTGGCTGCCAATACTCCGTTGAGTACGGTCGCACCCAATAGCGTGAGTAACATCGCATTGATGCCAAATTCGTAGATCAACTTCCCTCCAAGCACCGGAAAGCCGAACGATCCGAGAAAATAGGCTAAGGTGAAGATCTGTGAGGCAACTGGTACGGAGAGGCCATGCTCGCCGGCGAGATTGACGGCTATTCCGTTAAGTGTGGAATAGCTGAGCCCGTAGCCTGTGGCGAAGATTGCGGCGGCCAGAATATAGAGCAGTTCGTTGCCAGGATTGACGATGAACAAAGTCAATGAGGCGCCGGTCGCGATAATGAGCGTGAGCGCAAGCCTCTCGACGGGCACTCGATCCAGCATATGGGCGACAGAGAAGCGGAGCGCCACGCTGGTCACGGTGAATACCACGAAGAAGAGGTCGGGATTGAGGTGGCGTGCTGCCGCATAGGCGCTCTGATATGTCGACAGCCCTGAGAAAATGCAGGCCGCAACCGCGATCATCATGATCGGCGCGGCCGTCGCGTGTCGCAGCAGCGCGATCGTCTTGACCAAGGTGACCTCGATGTGAGGCATGGGGACAGATGGGATCCTCAACATGGCGTGCCCCGCCACGCCTATGCAGATGGTCGCGATGACGCAGGCGATGGCGAACAATGCGTACGTGATCGCCATTGAGCCCGTGTATTCCGTTAGAAAGTGGCCGAGCGGGGCCGCCAGGCCAAGCCCGGCCATTTGTGCGCCAGACAAGATCGTCAGATGTTGGATGCGGGCGGTGGGGCGTAGATGGCGGATGATCTGCAGCGGCGAGAGGATGAACAACACGGACCATCCCACACCGACGAGCATGCCGCCTGCATAAGCTAATCGCGCATCTAACACTGCGGCGGCAAAGGCTGCCATCGCCAGCGCCATCACGACCGAGGCGGCAGCCATCGTCGGCATAATGCCGATACGCTGAGCTAGGCGGCCAGCCAGGCAGCAACACACGATCGTCGCAACCATGCCACTGGAGATAATGAAACCCGCGACCTCGTGCTCTAACCCAAGAATTTCCATATATTCCGGCAAGATGAAGCTCGAGCCATAGGCTGCCGCGATGACACTCGAGGCGAGCAAAAATGGTCCGGAGGCGCGGTACGGTAATCTGCAAGCGAGGCGGTCCGCAGCTCCAGGAGGCACATCAACAATACGCAAGATAGAGGACCGTGCCGCGCTCATGGGATCGCGCCTGTGTTTTCCGCCGACGTCGCTGCCTCCGATCCAGCGTTCAGCTCTGCATGGTCTGGATTGTCGTATCCGTCGAGCGAGTGCTCAGATCGATCCAAATAGAACGGCTGTCCGAGGAGGCTGTTGATAATGAGGCTGTTGCGGTACGCCACCAGCGACAGGTTTGCGCTCTGTAACCCGTGCTGCAGGCGGCTTTGATTCTGCAAATAGACCTGGCCTGGCATTGGCTTGGTGAAGCTGACCGCGTAGTCGGGGCCGAGCACGGGCAGGTTGTTCTCCATGTGCGCGCTGCCCAGGAGCGACTGCAGAAATAGGGGAGTTCGCGGCCGAAAGCCGGTGGCGAGTACGATGCGGTCAACGACGATGCTGCGATGCTGCTGCCTGGTGAGACCGGTCAGATCGACTCGCCAGCGTTTGTTCAGGGGCGTGATGTGCTTCAGGGTGACATTGCAGAACAAATGGAAGCTCTCAGATGGCGCGCCTTCCACGTCTCGTTCATACAACATGTCGTAGAGGCGATTGCACAATTCGGCAGAAATGCCATCGCTCGTCAGCTTTTCACGCTCGATGAGGGCACGGCGGTGCTGAAACGGCAGGGCGTGAAAGCGCCGGCTATAACCGGGTATATAGGCCTCATTGACGAAACTGCTGTCGTCCATTGCAAACAGGTTTGAGCGCGCGGTGATCCAGGTAATCCGGGGCGTATCGGGGCGATTGAGCATGTGCTCGACAATCTCCGCGCCGCTCTGACCACCTCCCACCACCAGCACATGCTCGTCCGTCCGAGGCAATCCCCGGTCAAGATACTCAGCCGCATGATAGACCGTGTTGCAAATGAGGGGCTTAGCGCATCGGGGAATCTTTGGCTCGATACCAATTGCGACCACCACGGCGCGCGCCAGATATGTGGTTGTGTCCGTACTGACGCGATAAGCGTCCCTGGTGGCGGTCACGTCCAAGACTTCTTCGTGGAAGCGGAGCGTGCGGAGTTGTCGTGCGATCCACTGGTAATAATCGGTAAACTCCCGCCGCGAGGTCGAAGCGTTGCGTTTGTTGATGAAATTGTAGAGCCGCCCATTGACTGCGAGGTAGTTCAGGAAAGAATAGGGACTGGTGGGATCGACCAAAGTCACGCAATCCTTGAATGGCGACACTTGTAATCGGCTGTTCGGTAACGCCAAGCCCGGATGCCAGCAAAATGCCTCGCGCTTCTCCAGGAATAATGCGCGCAGAGGAGTAGGTTCAATCAGCGCCGCCAGGCTGAGATTGAATGGACCGATCCCGACGCCAATGACATCCAGCGTATCCACGAAGCTCTCTCTCTCTCGCTTGCATAAGGTCGCCCCACTTGAAGAAGGCGATCAGTTGCTGCGTGTGGAAGCCTACAATCTGACGCTACGTGAGATACAAGTTGCTTTATCGCCGCACTGAAGGGGTTGCTTTGATAAGGTCGCTTCTCCTTGGCGACCGCAAAATGTGCATCTCCTGCGGCGTTGTCTCGCGGACGGCGAAAGGTGGGCGCATGCGCGAAAGTCGCGGCCGGTTATGGGTTCTGGTAGTTGACCGAACGTGCCCTAAGCATGTAATGCGCCCCTCGCGCCGACTGAAACCGCACTCTACGGGCTGCTAGCGGAAGAAGATGTTCGCGTGCCGTACGACTTGAAGGCTTGAGAATGTCGGCTGCCGGATTGCGGCGGAAGAGTGCGGTATGAAACCCATCCTCACGCTCGAAAGCTCTCTGCTAATCGCAAAAAGTTTCTAAGGAGAAGGTCTCCTTGTTGGGTCAGGATCGATTCGGGGTGGAACTGCACGCCGAAGGTCGGTTGATCGCGATGTGCTAGCGCCATAATCTCGCCCTCGTCCGAACGCGCCGTGACCATAAGGGGCGATGCGTTTGACGGATCGATCTCAACAATAAGAGAATGGTAGCGCCCCACGCAAAGAGGAGAGATGAGTCCTTCGAATAGCCCTTCGCCGTCATGCGTGACATGTGAGGACCGACCGTGCATGGGGCGACGTGCACGCGCCACCCTTCCGCCGAAAACGCTCCCGATGCACTGGTGCCCGAGGCAGATGCCTAAAATCGGGACGCGACCTGAAAGCTCGCGAACGATCGAGGTAGATATTCCCGCCTCTGTCGGGGAACAGGGACCGGGGGAGATGACCACGGCGCGCGGCCTAAGACGGACAATATCGTCAGTGCTGATCGCGTCATTCCGGACGACGTCCGTTGCTTCACCAAGCCTGCGGAAGTAGCGGGCAATGTTGAAGACGAAGGAATCGTAGTTGTCGATGATGACAATCAAGGCTCACCGGAAGAACTGGCGGCAAATGCATCAAACATTCGCTGTGCTTTGGCGAGTGTCTCATCGTATTCGGCCGCGGGATCCGACATCGCCGTTATCCCACCACCTGCGTGAAACACAGCCGAGCCGTCATCGATCGTGACAGTGCGGATCGCAATATTCGTATCCATATGGCCGCTAAAGGCGACAAAGCCGATAGCTCCGCAATAGACCTCTCGCGTGACTCGCTCGATCTCCGTAATAATTTCCATCGCTCTCACCTTCGGCGCCCCAGTAATGGAGCCGCCTGGAAAACAGGCTTGAAGAAGGGCGACGGCGTCTTGGCCCTTTTCTAGATCCCCCGTAACGACTGATACGAGGTGGTGCACAGAGGCGTAGGATTCGAGATTGCACAGCGCGGGAACATCAACTGAATCTGGGGTGCAGACACGTGACAGATCACTGCGCAGGAGGTCGACGATCATGATGTTCTCGGCACGATCTTTGTCGGATGTGACCAGGAGTTGAGCCTGGCGCCGATCTTCCATGGGCTCAGTGGAGCGCACGCCTGTGCCTTTGATGGGGCGTGTTTCGACGGCTCGTCCGTCGAGCTTTAGGAAACGCTCCGGCGAGCTTGATGCAATTGTGAGTTTGCCATAACGTAGCAGTGCTGCGAACGGTGCGGGGTTCAATGACCGCAGTTGGCAGTAGAAGGCAACCGGATCAAATGAGGTCGTTAGCCGGGCGCAGAAACGCTGGGCGATGTTGACTTGAAAGGCGTCTCCAGCCAGAATCAGGTCGACCACGCGCCGTACCGCCGCAATGTAGCCCGCGCGGCTGAAGTTCGAGTGCCATGGTCCGACCGCCCCGTGGGCGTCATTCCTCGCCAAGTTTGGATTGGCAAGGAGAGCTACAAACTCATTGGCTCGATGGCGTGCACGCGCGGCTCGTCGCGCGGGGTCCTGCTCCGGCCGGCCTGTGGAAACGATCCAGCATCTGTTCTCTCGGTGATCGTAGCTGACGACCACATCATAGAAATGCAGGATTGCCTGAGGTAAACGGTGTCCGGAGGCTGCCGGCACCGGCAATCGCTCCAATGTCCTGTTCAGATCGTACCCAAAGACTCCGGCCGCTCCGCCCTGAAATGGCGGCAGACCAGGGCGGTGCTCTTGCGGATACCTAGCAAGCAGTGTGCGAAGGGCTCCCCATGGGTCATCGCCGAGTTTTTGTCCGTTCCAACTCGCCTGTCCATCCACGACCATATAAGTGCCGAAGGGGTCACAGGTCAGATATGAGTAGTGCCCCAGCGGCTCCTGGTTTGCTGCGCTATCAAGGAACGTAAGATGAGGTCGGTGGGCGAGGCGCCGCATTGCAACGACAGGTGTCATCCAGGGCAATTCCCGCACGTGGATCGGGCTGTCAGTCATTTGCAAATTGCCTCCGCGTGCTGGCGAGGATCGCCCACCAAACGAGATCGAGAATAGATCGGAGCATGCAAGCTCGTGAGACTGACGCTCAGCCTAGCCTCCGACCGTCGATACAGCGCGGTGAGTGAGGAATAGCACATCGCTTGATGCATCGTAGTCGGCCGCGAACCGCAGCTCGCGGAGCGGACGTACCCGCCTGATGGATTCCTGGTACAGCTCATGCGCTTTGTAAGCTGCTAATTTCGCCTCGTTCTCGAACTCGGCATAAACGATGACGTCGATGTCGTTGCCGAGCTGATCGCTCTTGCGGTTGCGAGCAACCTCCAGCCGACTTGCATGCGGGATGGTGGTCAGAACCGATAGGCCCTCGATGATCCGGTCAATGTGCGCCTCATCCTTGGCAGTGAACAAAACAATATGACGGATCATGGATGGCTCTAGGTGTGCTATGAGAGATGGGCCGCCTAACTAACTTGGGATCGCGGCTTTCGCAACTCAACTCTGCTGCGTCGCTGGTTGATGATCGATAGTTCGCGCTGTTAGCCCATTACCGTTGCAACTTAGCTCGAGAGTGGCGCTTCATGATCAGGAGGTCTGAAGGGCGAGGCGCTCGATGGATTGAATGTGACGTGCGAGCAGGTTACATGCTTGGTCAAGGTTGCGGCTTCGTAAGGCCTGCAAAATCAGACGGTGATCTTGGTTGGACCGTGGGCGCCAGCCGGCGGTTCGCGCCATCGCGAAGACCAGCCGGGAATTGGCTAGCTGAAGCTCATCGAGGCTTGCAAGCAGCCGCGGCATCGCACAGGGCGCAACCAGGGCGTAGTGAAAGGCCCGATTGGCCATCTCAAAATCTTCGATCGTCTGGGCACTGTCTCCTTCGATCAGGGCAAGTTCAATGCGTGCAAGGTGGACCGATGAGAGCTTTGGAGCTGCATTGCGCAGCGCGACCACCTCGAGCGCTGCACGCATCTCGGCGATCTCCTTCACCGAATTCGCATCGAGCGGTGCAACCCGCACGCCTCGACGAGGTGCACTCACCACAAGATGTTGAGCCTCCAGTTGTCTAAAAGCTTCGCGCACGGGGACGTGACTTGAATTGAATTCTCGCGCGACATGATCCTGGCGCAGCGGAGAGTCGGGCTGCAGTGCGCCGTTGATAATCCGTTCGCCAATCGACTCGGCAATGCGTCCAGCAGTCGTCCTGTTCTCGATCATAGATTATCTATCGGAAAAATGGGTGCGCCCTGGTAACGCATCGATTAGCATCGATGCAATGTCGCTGACGATAGATAATTTGCGTGATTATCTATGATTATGGATTCGAGCTCATGGACCTTTGTGATGGAGTTGACCGGAACGGAAGCTGCGAGCTCGCGCAAGTCGGCGGGACCTGGGAACGCGCCGCGGCCGAAGCGCTCTATGATCTGCCCTTCGCCGAGCTGATGTTTCGAGCGCAAAGTGTTCACCGCGACAACTTCGATCCAAACCGCGTCGAAACAGCTAGCCTGCTCAGCGTCAAGACGGGGGGCTGCCCGGAAGACTGCGGCTACTGCGCGCAGAGCGCGCGCTACGAGACGGGGGTGAAAGCGACCCGCCTGATGGATTGCAGCGACGTCGTCACTGCCGCGCAGCGCGCGAAGGAGGCAGGCGCGACCCGCTTCTGCATGGCTGCGGCTTGGCGAAGCCCAAAGGACCGCGATCTCGATCGGGTCTGCGAGATGGTCAGCGCCGTCAAAGATCTTGGCATGGAAACCTGCGTCACGCTCGGCATGCTAACGCCGAAACAGGCGGTGCGGCTTTTCGAGGCGGGGCTCGACTTCTACAATCACAACGTGGACACCTCGCCTGAGTTTTACGGCAACATCATCACCACCCGCTCGCTGCAGGACCGAATTGACACGCTTGAGCACGTGCGCGAGGCGGGCATCAAGATCTGCTGCGGCGGCATCATCGGCATGGGAGAGGGGGTTCAAGATCGGCTCGACATGCTCGTCCTGCTCGCCAATCTCTCAAAGCCTCCGGAAAGCGTGCCGATCAATCTTTGGAACGAGGTCAAGGGGGTTCCTGTCGCTAACACCGCGCAGGCTCCCGATCCAATCGCGTTGGTGCGTCTGGTCGCAACCGGCCGGATCATGATGCCCAGAAGCGTGATTCGCCTGTCAGCCGGACGGCGTGACATCACTGACGAATTGCACGCGCTATGTTTTCTGGCCGGAGCGAATTCAATTTTCATCGGGGACGTGCTGCTCACGACAAAAAATCCGACAGCCGACCGCGACGCCAGATTGCTGACCAAGCTCGGCATCACATCTACCCTTGGAAAGGGGCTGTAAGCGATCCTGTGTGCAGACCTCCAAGATACGGTTGAGAAATGCAGATTACCTTGTTGAAAGGCAAAATCCACTGCGCATCGGTGACCGAAGCCGATCTGCACTATGAAGGCTCAATCTCAATTGATCGTGAGCTATTGGACGCGGCGGGCTTCCTGGTGAACGAACGGGTCGAAATTCACAACGTCGAAACCGGCGCTCAGTTCGCCACCTATGTCACTGAGGCGCCGCGCGGCTCGGGGACTATCAACTTGAACGGTGCGGCTGCGCGACTAGCGCTACCTGGAGACAAAATCAGCATCCTTGCATACGCCTTACTTGCTGAGGTGGAAGCCAAAACGTTCAGACCACGTGTTGTGCGGGTCGATCGAGAAAATCGAATATTGCCGGTTTGATCGCGATAGCTGCCAACCGAAGCCGTTTTTCCGCGCGGCCGCCCAGAATTTTGCACAATTTCAATGCCCGCAGGGTGCCACAATGAATCCAGTCCACGCGGGAAAAGCTGCCCCATATGCCTCGGCGTTGAATGTCCTGAAAGAGGACCACCGATTGCGCAGTCTCAATCCGCGTGCGGGGATCGATTTCACCTCGAACGACTATCTGGCGCTCGCGAGCGCGCCGCGCATGAAGAAGGCTGTCTTGGCAGCGATCGAGGCCGGCACGCCGATCGGGGCCGGCGGGTCGCGGCTCCTGCGCGGCAATTGCGAGGAGCACGAACGTCTGGAAGCTGAAGCTGCCCGGTTCTTTGGTGCCGAGACAGCGCTCTTTTTTGGCAGCGGTTATGTCGCAAATTTTGCTGTCCTGACGACGGTGCCGCAGAAAGGCGATCTGCTCGTTCTCGATTCTCTGGTGCACGCGAGCATTCATGAAGGCGCGCGAGCGGGTCGCGCTGACTTTCGGATCAGCGCGCATAACGACCCAGAGGCGGTTGCAAGCACAATTCGTGACTGGCGGGCAAAAGGCGGAGTTGGGCGTGTCTGGATCGTGGCCGAAAGCCTTTATAGCATGGACGGCGATTTTGCACCGCTCAATGAGCTGGTTGCGCTCGCCGACCGGCATGATGCGTTCCTGATGGTGGATGAAGCCCATGCCACAGGCGTTTACGGTGAGTGGACGGGGGCTCACCGCGCCTTACGAGGGCCAAGAAAATCTGCTGGTCGTTCATACTTGCGGCAAGGCGCTGGGCGCTGCCGGTGCGCTCGTCACTGCCTCCGGCGTCCTGCGAGACTTCATGGTCAACCGGTGCCGCCCCTTTATCTTCGCCACCGCGCCCTCGCCGTTGATCGCCGTTGCCGTACGAGAAGCGATGCTGATCCTGCAGCAGGAACCCGAGCGTCAGCAGCGTCTCATCGAGCTGGTCGCGTTCACGCATCGACAGATGAAAAACGTCGGTTGGAAAAGTTCCTCGAACTCGCAGATCATACCCTACATGGTGGGCGACAACGCCCGTGCGATGCAGCTCGCCTCTGCGCTGCAGGCGCGCGGCTTCGACATCCGCGGAATCCGCCCCCCAACCGTGCCGGCGGGCACGGCCCGTTTGCGAATCTCGCTGACACTTAACGTCGGCGAAGCTGACGTACGCGCAATGCTCGATGCCCTGGTCGAGGAGACGGAAGGTATACTTCGATGAGTCTAAGGATCGTGGTCACGGGCACGGATACCGGAATCGGTAAGACCGTGTTCGCATCGGGGCTTGCGAACCTCCTCGGCGCGAATTATTGGAAGCCGATTCAGGCCGGCCTCGATGGAGAGACCGATACCCAGGCCGTCGCGCGGCTGGGCGGCCTCTCAGCCGATCGAATCTTGCAAGAGCGCTACCGCCTTCGAGCGCCCGCCTCGCCCCATTATTCGGCAGAGCTTGACGGAGTTCGCGTTGATGCAGATTCGCTCGATTTGCCGGATACCGGGGGACGGCCATTGGTTATAGAGGGCGCCGGCGGGCTGATGGTGCCGCTGAGCGGCGACACACTTTATATCGACGTGTTCGAGCGCTGGCGCCTTCCAGTCGTGCTTTGCGCGAGCACGAAGCTTGGCACCATCAATCACTCGCTGCTGTCAATCGAGGCTCTCCGAAAGCGTGATATCCCCATTCTCGGGATGGCCTTCATTGGCGAACGAAATGCCGAGACTCAGACCGCCATCCGGGAAATGGGGCGGGTGCGTTGGCTGGGACGATTGCCATGGCTCTCTGACCTCACCGCGGAAACGCTGCAAACAGCGTTCAAAGCCGCATTCCGTGCAGATAGTTTCAAGTTGTATGCCGAAGAATAGGTCTCCGATCTGGCATCCGTTCACGCAACACGCTCTTCAAGACGAGATGACGCGGGTAGTTCGGGGAAATGGTGCCTATCTCCACACCGCGGATGGTCGCCGTATCATCGATGCAATCTCATCCCGGTGGGTGGTGACGCACGGTCACTGCCATCCCCGTATCGTGCGCGCGATTCAGGAGCAGGCGGGTAAGCTCAATCAGATCATCTTTGCCGGGCATACCCATGATCCTGCGGAGGAAGTTGCCGCGCAGCTCCTGAAGTTCGCGCCCCCAGGGCTCGAGCATGTCTTCTTCTCCGACAGCGGCTCGGCAAGCGTCGAAGTCGCGTTAAAAATGGCACTCGGCTATTGGCATAATATAGGCGAGCAGCGAGTAAGCATTGTTGTGATGCAACATTCCTATCACGGCGACACGATAGGCGGGATGTCGGTGGGGGCGCGCGGCGTCTTCAATGAGGCGTACGGACCCCTATTGTTCGACGTCACCTCAGTCCCGTTTCCCGTAAGAGGTCATGAGCAGGACACGCTGGACGCCCTGGAGCTAGCCTGTCGAAACGAAATTCCAGCGGCCTTTATTGTGGAGCCCCTTATATTAGGGGCAGGCGGAATGCTGATGTATCCAGCCTGGGTGCTAAAGGAAATGAAGCGGATCTGCGAGGCTTCCAGCGTCCTGTTCATTGCCGATGAGGTCATGACCGGCTGGGGTCGCACGGGAACACTGTTCGCGTGCGAGCAGGCCAACATCACACCCGATATCGTCTGCTATTCCAAGGGCATAACGGGAGGAGCGCTTCCCCTCGCCGTGACACTCTGTCGCGCGGATATTTTCGATGCCCACTATTCGAGAGATCGGACGCGCACATTCTTTCATTCCAGCTCATATACTGCAAATCCCGTAGCCTGCGCCGCCGCAAGAGCCAATCTAGAGCTCTGGCAAGATCCCAATACTCGCCAACGCGTGGCGGCGATCGCCGCGATGCAAGAAAAGGCGATTGAGCCGTTTCGGGCCGACGCCCGCTTCGAGAGCGTTCGCCAGACCGGCACGATTGCAGCACTCGATCTCAAGACGAGCGACGCCGGCTATCTCGCGGACATAGGTCCGAAGCTCCAGGCCTTCTTTAACAAACGAAATCTGTTGCTTCGGCCGCTCGGCAATACAATCTACGTGATGCCCCCGTACTGTGCAACAGAGGCAGACCTTGATGAAATCTATGCTGGCATCTGGAATGCAGCTGATGCGCTGGCGGAAAGGGGCGCTCTGCGGGTTGAGAAGCCGAGCGCAAGCGTTTGTTAACTTATTCGGTGGTGTTGCGGTGATCGCGATTCTCCGAACCCCTAGCCTGGGGGACTAGGGGTCGGAGTGAGCTGCTGCCGGTTTGATGGACACCGAGATTAGGTGTTTCATGAAGCCGGAGGTGGGCGATGAAGAGACGGAAGTTCAGTCGCGAGTTCAAGGTCGAGGCGGTCAAGCTGGTCAGGGAACGTGGGGTGTCGGTGGCGCAAGCCGGCCGCGACCTGGATGTTCATGAGAATGTTCTGCGCAAATGGGTGAAGGAGTTCGGCTCCGATCCAGTGCAGGCCTTTCCTGGCCACGGGCAGATGAAGCCGGAGCAGCAGGAGATCGAGCGGCTGCGCCGTGAGGTCGCCAAGCTGAAGGCCGAACGGGACATCCTAAAAAACTGTCACGGGCCGTTGCCCGCCTGCGCGCGGTAGAAACAGCCCGTGCTATCCTCGTATCTCGGAGGGTAGCGGCCGTCAGCTTATTGGAGGCACTAGTCCCCGTTAAAAAACGTGGTCCATGGGTGCATGCGAACTTGAGAGTGGTGACGCCGTTCCTGCGGCGATCCCGATTAGGAAGATGACGATTGGCATAGCCCAGACCCTCCTGCCCACAATCGGATGGAGGATTTGCGATGCCCAAGAGGACGACCGGTGACCGCCCGGAATTGAATCCCGTCAATGTTGGCGCAGCCGCCATCGACATTGGATCAAAAATACACATGGCAGCGGTCGACCCGATCTGCACCGACACTCCGGTACGTGCGTTCGGCACATTTACGCAGGACCTGCATGATTTGGCAGACTGGTTCAAAGCCTGCGGCGTGACTAGCGTCGCGATGGAATCCACCGGGGTCTATTGGATCCCAGCCTACGAGATTCTCGAGCAGCGCGGGTTCGAGGTCATTTTGGTCAATGCGCGTTACGCCAAGAACGTGCCTGGGCGCAAGACAGACGTCAGCGATGCCGCATGGCTGCGCCAGCTCCATTCCTATGGTCTGTTGCGCGGGAGCTTCCGCCCTGATGCCGAGATCGCAACCCTGCGGGCTTATTTGCGTCAGCGCGAGCGGCTAGTGGAATACGCTGCCGCTCACATCCAGCACATGCAAAAGGCCCTGATGGAAATGAATCTGCAACTTCATCACGTTGTCTCTGACATCACCGGTGCGACCGGGATGCGAATTATCCGAGCGATTGTCGCGGGCGAACGCAATCCCGACGTGTTGGCGACCTACCGTGATGTACGCTGCCATTCCTCGATTGAGACGATCCGCGCCGCACTGGTGGGCAATGATCGGGATGAACACGTCTTCGCGCTCACCCAGTCGCTGGAACTCTATGACACCTACCAGGCCAAGATGCTCGACTGCGATCGCAAGCTGGAATCCTTGATAACGGCGCTGACGGACAAAGGGGCCAAGCCAGTCGGCAAGCTCCCCAGACCGCGGGTAAAGACCAAGCAGGTCAATACACCATCGTTCGATGTGAGGGCCGCTCTATACGGCGTCCTCGGCGTCGATCTGACCGAGATCCATGGGCTAGGTCCATCACTTGCATTGAAGCTCATTGGCGAGTGCGGCACCGATTTGAGGGCTTGGCCGACCGCCAAGCACTTCACCTCCTGGCTGTGCCTGGCACCGGGCAACAAAATCTCGGGCGGCAAGGTGCTCTCTTCGCGTACTCGGAGATCATCCAGTCGGGCAGCTGCGCTGTTGCGGCTGGCGGCCACCACCATCGGACGGAGCGATACGGCGCTCGGCGCATTTTATCGTCGGTTGTCCTCTCGTGCGGGTAAAGCGAAGGCCGTGACGGCGACCGCTCGCAAAATTGCGGTCCTGTTCTACAACACCGTCCGGCATGGCATATCCTACAGAGATCCGGGTGCCGACCACTATGAGGAACAATATCGTAGCCGCGTCCTCGCCAATCTGAAGCGGCGCGCCAAATCGCTGGGCTTCGTTTTGCAAGCTGTTCCCTGCGGCCCTGAGGTGGCTGTTTCTTAGGAAG
>NZ_LJYG01000071.1:0-12343 GCF_001440035.1 Bradyrhizobium manausense
CGTCTCGCTGGCCTGATCGCGGCGCTCGAGCGCGTCAATCTGCTCATCCTAGACGACTGGGGGCCCCGAAGCGCTCACTGCCGACCAGCGCCGTGATCTACTCGAGATCGTCGATGATCGCTACGACAAGGGATCGTTGTTGATCACAAGTCAGGTCCCCGTGCCGCAATGGCATGACGTGATTGCCGATCCCACACTCGGCGACGCCATACTGGACCGCATCATTCACAACGCCCACCGCATCGAGCTCAAGGGCGATAGCCTGCGTCGTCGGACTGACGATAGGACAACCGCGTGACCACAGCGCGCCCGATCGCCCCATCGGCCCACAGGTCCCTCGCGCGCGCGCCGCTGCGTCGCTCGTGGGGGCCACTCCGCGCCGCACGCGGGTCCCTACTATGGACCGCTGGACCGATCTCCAGGCCATCCCGCCCGTCTTGACGAGGAAGATCATTTGCAGCACGCATAAACACGTCAGTCGTGTTCGCCTCCGCAAGTGATCACCATCGTCTGGAAACCGTAATCACGATCGCCTGGAATCGCTGATCGCCATCCCTGGAATACGCAGGAAAGCGGGGTGTTGGACCTCGCTTTCTTGCGTTTTGGGATTTTGCTTTTGGGCGATTCGTGATTCCCTGACGGCGTCGTCGACGTTGGGGAATGCGATGAGCAAGCCGCGGGATGATCGCCAGAAAGACCTGTTGCTTCCGGCGCTCGATCAGATCATCGACATGGGTCATCCGCTGGTGCGGCTGGCAGCGCTGATCGACTGGAACAATCCTGAATGAGCGCTTCAGTTCGGTGTGCCAAGCAGGGTCGGGACAGCCGGGCTTGCCGACGCGGCTAGTCGCCGGCCTGTTCATTTTGAAGCACATGCACAACCTGTCAGATGAGGTGCTGTGCGCTCGCTGGATCGAGAACCCCTTATATCAGGTTATGAGCCGTCAAGTTTTTTTCTCACATAAGACATCCTCCATCGCTTCGGCGACCGCGGAAGACGAACAGATGACCGCTGAGCGGGTCCTTGCGCAGCACCTCCTGCACTTGGAGTGCCAACGACGGAAAGCCTCGGCGCATGTCCGTGTAGCCTGTCGCGAGCTAACTAAGAAGTCCTCACTGTCCAGCGCCGCCTCCGCGACAACGTCTCCCGCCGGACTCACGATCTTGCTGCCGCCGACGAACACCGAGTCTTTTCGCTGTCCGACTGCATTACAGTAGACTGTCCCCATGAGGTTTTCGATAGAACGCGCTCGCAAAATAGCATCCCATCCCTGCGTCGAGCCACGAGGGCGAGCCGAGATTACTAGGTTCAGCTCAGATCCCTGCAACGCGAAATGCCGTGTCAGCTCGGGGAAAAAAAGCGTCGTAGCAAATCTGCAGTGTGGTCATGGAGTATTCGCCGTTCATGCCGCTGGCGAACCAAGCTGACAAGGCCTGCTGCTCGACCTGAACGTCCATGCCGGCTTTGCGCAGGTAACCCTGGATTGCCTCAGCAATGCGCCACATAGCCCGGCAAAGTCGAAATCACGGGGAATCTGAGCGTGAGCCGCTTGCCATCTTTTTCCCAGAACTCGCCGTTCTTCTCCCAACCCGCCCCTGCCAGAAGCTCGGCGGACTTCTTTAGATCGTAGGGGTAGGAGTTCTCTAGTCTAGCGTAAGGTCGTAGGAGGGCATACCTCTCGAAAGAGGCGTGTTCGACACGGGAAATACACCAACATCCGTTAGCTGGATCAATCCCTTCTTGTCTACAGCATGAGCCCGCTGACCGGCACTGGCAACTGCTCGAACTTGGAATTGCTCTTGAGGGAATTCCAGTACACGCCAGGCGTCTGATTCATCCCCTCGGGTTGACCGGTCATCAATTGGCTGAATCGCGACTGCGCGTTGGGCACGATCTGGAAGGTCAACGAGGCGATCCTCGGCGGCCCTTTGTAGTTCAGGGCAGGCGGGCTCCAGTCATATTTGTCATTGCGCACCAACAGCTAAAGTACGCGAGCATACGCAAATCCCAGCCGCTCGGTAATTGGCCCATAGTTCGTCTTGAGGTCAGCCCTGAAAGTGATCGTCGACATGTAGTCGACAATCCTCTCCGCCCGGGGATCGCCGAGTTTAAGCGGATTGGCGTAGTTTTTCTCGTCAATCAAGCAGGGGAAGAATCCGACCGAGGACAACATTCTGCCGTCAAAATCGCAAGCGGCCACCATCGTCATGCGCGTGTCTTCCGGGAACGGCGACAAGGGATAACCGGGCCGCGGAAAGATGCAGTCTTCGCCAAGCTCCTGGCGTAGATATCCGCCTTGGACGCACTCGGCGCCTGTGAGGTCGAAGACGAAATGACCGAGGCCGTAGAAGATTGGCTTTTCTTTGTAAACCTCGATACCGCGCAGAAAATGGTGATGGTGACCCAGGACAATGTCGGCGCCACAATCGATCGCCACGCGCGCAAGCGACCTTTCATACTCTGTCAGGTAGGCGGAACGATACTGTCCCCAATGATGGCTCACCACGACAATGTCGACCTGCTTGCGCAAATCCTCGATGTTGGACTTCATCAGGTCAACGTCCTCCGGATAAACGTTGCTACGAATATGCGGCGGGACGCCGCTTTCGAGGCCGTAAGCGGTGTTGATCCAATAATGCACCCGCATGGGTGCTAGACCCGGCCTTTCGGCACGGGCTTCGTAACCGGAGGGATAAACCGAGGCAAAACCGATGAAGCCGATCTTTGCCCCTTTCCGCTCGAAAGTGACGGGCGCCAGAGCTTCTTGCAAGTTGGCGCCGGCGCCGACGGTTTGGATGCCTTGGCCGCGTAGTTGTCTTAAGGTGTCCAGAAGTCCGACGTGTCCACCATCCACACAGTGGTTGTTGGCAACCGCCATGACGTGAAAGCCTGCCTTCTGCAAGTCCGCTCCATTCGCATATGGCGCTACCACGCGCCAACCTACGCTGGGCGGATACAAAGGGTTGTCGGTATATGCCCCCTCGCAATTACCGAATACAAGGTCCAGCTGCCTCAACAACAGGCTCGATGCGGTAAAAGCTCGCTCTGGATTGGGGCGATCGATGAAGACATCACCGACGGCGCCGAAAGTCCAAGTGGTCATGGTACCATTTAGGGTTGGCGATCCGGTCGGACGCCGGCTTCGCTGGTTTCTTGTGTGGTTGGCTGATTGCCACGCGGCCGGTGCCATGGCTCCAGCTTTTCGGCGAAGTGGCAGGCGGCCCAATGGAACGGTTTGATCTCTCGTAGCTCCGGCTCTTGCTGCGCGCAGATGTCTCGAGCCATCCAACATCGTGTGCGGAAGGGACAGCCCGACGGCGGATTGAGTGGGCTGGGTACTTCGCCCTTCAGAACGATGCGCTCGCGTTTACGGCTATTCGTAGCATCCGGCGCGGCAGACAAGAGAGCCAGCGTGTATGGCATGCGCGCATCGGCATAAAGCTCCCGCGCATCGGCCAGCTCCACGAGCTTGCCCAGGTACATCACGCCGACGCGATCACTGAAGTACTCGACGACCGACAGATCATGGGCAACGAATAGGATGGCGAGTCCGAATTCTTTCTGTAATTCCGTCAGAAGGTTCAGCACCTGCGACTGTACCGAAAGGTCCAGCGCGGATACCGGCTCGTCGGCCACGATGAATTTCGGCTTGAGCGCCAGCGCGCGCGCAATGCCGATGCGTTGCCTCTGGCCACCGCTGAATTCGTGCGGATAGCGATCAAGGTGTTCGCGGCGCAATCCGACGCGGTCGATCAGGTGCTCCACCAGTTCCCGCCGTTCCCCCCGTGCCATCTTGTCCTGCACTGCAAGCCCTTCGGAAATGATGCTGCGTACGTTCATGCGCGGATCGAGGCTGCCGTGGGGATCCTGAAAGATAGTCTGCACATCGCGGCGAATGGCCCTGAGGCTCTTCGCCGAGGCCTTCAGGATGTTCTCACCCTCGAACCGGATCTCTCCTGCCTGGGGCGTGTCCAGGCGAAGGATCGAGCGGGCAAGCGACGACTTTCCGCAGCCCGACTCGCCTACCAGCCCGAACTTCTCGCCACGTAGTATTTGCAGCGACACATCATTAACCGCCTTCACCCACTCGGTCTTGCGGTTCAGAAACCCGCTGCGGATCGGAAAAAAGGTTTTCAGATTGCGTATGTCCACAAGCACGTCGTTGTAAGACGTGCCTGATGGCGGGACCTGCACAGGGTTTGATGTGTTCGACATTCGAGCCTTGGAAGAATTCATGCGAGCCAGCACGCCACCTTGCTATTGTCGGGCTTGCTCTCGAGCGGGGGCATTTCCATGCACTCGCGAACCGCCTGCTTGCACCGGGGCCGAAACGGACAGCCGCGCGGCATATTCAGGAGATTGGGCACCGCACCACCAATCGTACGAAGAGGCTTGCCACGCATCTCTGGGTTAGGGATGGACGAGAGCAGCCCACGGGTGTACGGATGCTTCGGCGCGCGGGTGACCTGGTCTACTTGCCCCCACTCCATGACGCGTCCGCCATACATTACGACAACTTCGTCGCAGATTTCGCGTACCACGCCAATGTCGTGAGATATGAGAAGGACAGTGGCGCGCCTGAGACCGCGCACGATGTCCAAGATCTGCGCCTGAATGGTCACATCCAGTGCCGTGGTCGGCTCGTCGAGGATGAGAAGCTCCGGCTCATTGGCGAGTGCCATAGCGATGATGACGCGCTGACGCATGCCGCCACTGAGCTTGTGCGGAAACTCGTCGACGCGCCGCTCGGGCGCAGAAATTCCTACCATCCTTAACAGCTGGATGGCGCGCTCCCGGGCCTCGCTATTGCTCAGAGTCCGGTGGGCCTGAAGTGCTTCGATGACCTGCGCGCCGGCCGTGTAGACCGGATTGAGAGCAGACATTGGGTCCTGAAACACCAGCGAGAGCTCTCGCCCCCGCAGCTCGCGCATCTCCCGCTCCGTAAGCCTGGTTAGGTCGCGTCCTTTCAGGAGGATTTCGCCCTCGACGATGCGTCCCGGCGGATCTATGAGGCGCATGATCGACAGAGAGGTGACGCTCTTGCCGGAGCCCGATTCTCCAACGATGCCGAGGCGCCCCCCGGTTGTGATGTGGAAACTCACGCCATCGACGGCCTTGACCATTCCTGCCTTCGTCGGGAAATGAGTCTTCAGGTTCCGGACCTCAAGCAATGGAGGGTTCAAAATGTTTCCCATCTGTTGGTGCAATTTTCAGCCTCATTCGGCCAGTGTCGCGACGCCGAAATACTGGAAGCCGCCGGCGCTATAGGTTACGCCTTTGAGCTTGCTCGACAAAGTCATGAGATCGACGTTCTGGTGGATCGGCATCAGAACGGCGCTGTCCATGACCAGTTTCTGCGCTTTCTTGTAGGTGGCGACGCGCGTGTTCTCGTCGAACTCACCCATACCTTGTCGCAATAGCGCTTCTAGGTCAGCGTTCGTGTACTTATTCCAATACATGTACTGACCCGGCATGAAGATGCTATTGATGACAGACGGGTCGGTGCCTACCAACTGCATTGGGGTGAGCGAGAACTCGCCGGCTATGCCACCAGCGAACCAAGCGGAGAGAGCCTGCTGCTCGATTTGCACGTCCATACCTGCCTTTCGTAGGTATTCCTGCATGGCCTCCGCAATTCGCACGTAGGCGGGGCGGGTAGATATAACCGTGAATTTGAGGGTTAGGCGCTTGCCATCTTTCTCCCAGAAGTCCGCGTTCTTCTTCCAACCGGCGCCGACGAGCTGCTCGTCTGCCTTTTTAGGATTGTACGGATAGAGGTCCTCCAGCGAAGGGTCATAGCCAACCATGCCCTTCATCAACGGTGTGTTTGCTATGGGGAAGACGCCGGAGGCGGCAAGCTGCACGACGCCCTTTTTGTCAACCGAGTACTGAATAGCCTTGCGCACAGCAACGTCATCCGTCGGGAACCGGCCCGCATTCAATTCTACGAAGATGCCCAGCCCACTGATCGGAACTGGCAGTTGCGCGAATTTGGGATTGCTCTTCAGGGAATTCCAGTAAACGCCGGGTGTGCGATTCATGGCGTGCGATTGGCCAGCCATGAACTGGCTTACGCGCGATTGGTCGTTCGGCACGACCTGGAAGGTCAGTGATGCAATCTTTGGCGGCCCCTTGAAGTTGAGAGCCGGTGGATTCCAGTTGTACTTGTCGTAGCGTGTCAGTATGACGCTCTGATTCGGCGTGTAGCTGGAGAAGATAAAGGGCCCCGTGCCGGTGGGATGCAGGCCGAGTTCCGTACCGTACTTCTTGATCGCAGCTGGCGACTGGATGGCCAGATAAGGAGTGCCCAGGCCGAGCAAGAGCGACGGGTGAGGCTCCTTGCAAATGATTTGAACAGTGAATTCATCGACTGCCTTAGCCGTTAAGCAAGGACCGAGTGTGCTCAAAGGACTTCGAGCCTTTGAGTCCGGGTTGGCGATGTACTCGAAGTTGGCGACCACGGCTGCGGCGTTGAACGGCGTGCCATCATGGAATGTGACGTCTTGGCGCAGCTTGAATGTGTACAACTTTCCGCCGTCCGAGACGTCCCAGCTGATCGCCAGATCGGGCGTGATCTTGAAGTCCGGCGTGACCCATACGAGCGTGTCAAAGATGTTGTTGTCGATAGGGGCAACATCCCGCAAGGCCGACACCGCAGGATTGAGAGTGTCCACAGTCGATTCCCAGCCGACGACGACGGCAGCGCCTTGCGCGAGCGCTGGGACCGGGTTCAACGCGAAAGCACTGATCGCTATGACGGCGGCCTTCGCAGCAAATCCACTGAATGATTTGACCTGTGTATTCATGATGCCATCCTTCTGATGAATCCAAGTTTATCTAGGCGCTAATGTGGGGTCTATTTCGTCGCGCAAGCCATCGCCCACGAGATTTGTGCCAATCACGAAGAGCGAGAGGAAGACGCCCGGGCAGACAGTGATCCACCAAGCCAACGAGATGTAGTTCTGTCCGTCATTCAAGATCGTGCCAAGTTCGGGTTCAGGCGGCTGCACGCCTAGACCCAAAAAGCCCAATGCAGTAATCCAGAGCGCCGCTATGCCGAGCCAAGTCGTAGTCAGGACAATCACGCCTGAGAGAACGTTGGGAAGGATGTGACGCAGGATGATCCAGGTCGGGCCTGCTCCGAGCGTCACCGAGGCTTTTACATACGGCAGGTTGCGCACTTCAGCTGTGGCGCCCTCCACCATTCGTGCATAAATCGGTACGAGCACTGTCGCGATCGCAATGACCCCATGGCCGAGCCCCGGACCCAGAATGGCGGTAACGCTAAGGGCGAGGAGGATGCCGGGAAACGCGAGAAGAAGATCCACGATTCGCATGATAAAAAAACCGAAGATGCCGCCGAAATAGCCGGCGACGAGACCGATGAAGGTTCCAAGGAAAGAGCCTAGTACTACGACACAGAGGCTGGCCAGCATGGTGGTCCGAGCACCATATAGCACCCGTGCAAACAGATCGCGCCCGTACGCATCCGTGCCCATCGGCACGGCCCACGATGGCGGCGCAAATGTGAGCATTGGGTTCTGGGCGTTTGGATCCGCCGTCACCAGAAGGGGCGCCGCCGCAGCGAGCATCGCCAGAACGAGGCAGATAATCAGCCCAATGCACAAGCTACGGTGTCGAAGCGCACGAACGACACGATGGAAAGCCGTCTCGCGTGTGCGTACGGTTTCCGCTGCGGATGCGGCCGCATCGTCCGGGATTGCACTGACGTCGGAGATCACTTCTAGCTCCATGAATGCCTCAGCGATGCCCGATCCGCGGGTCTAGCACAGGGTACAGCATGTCGACGATGAAGTTTGTCGTGGCGTATGCCAAAGCGATGATGAGGATGACTGCCTGAACCGCCGGGTAATCCTTTGCGAGAATAGACTGCACGAGGAGGCGACCGATGCCGGGGCGAGAAAATACCGTTTCTACTATGACCGTACCTGACAGCAATCCACCGATTTGTAACCCGACGATTGTCAGGATCGGAAGAAGCGCGTTGCGCAGAACGTGTCGCATGAATACGCGCAATCGCGACAGACCTTTCGCACGAGCGGTGATGACGTGCTGCTGCGCCATTGCCCCGATAACCGCGGACCGAACAAAACGTGCGTTGTAGCCAATAGCTCCCAACGCCAATGTGAGCGCCGGCAGTATCGTTCCTTTCAGCGAAGTGCCTCCGACCACTTCAAACCAGGGCAACGTCACAGCGAAAGTAAGAATGAGCAGCAGTCCGAGCCAGAAGCTGGGAATGGACATCAGTGCCAGTGCGACGCTCATGGTGGCGGTGTCGAGCATCCGATTTCGGTTGACAGCTGCGATGATTCCAAGGAGCAGACCAAACAGTGTGGATAGAGCCAAGCTGAGTATCATGAGCTGTACGGTGGCCGGGAAATTGGCCGCGAGCAGCATGGCGACTGGACGATCTTCGCCGTAGGAGTAGCCAAAGTCGCCTCGGAAAAGGTCTGTCAGCCAAGTTACGTATTGCATGTATAAGGGCTGGTCCAGCCCGAGTTGGTGCCGCAAGCGGATCACGAGCGCTTGGTCACCAGCGTTCATGCCCAACATCGAGATTACCGGATCACCCGGGATGAGCCGCAGGATGAGAAAGACGAGCAAGCTGATGCCGAACGCCAAGGCAACAATCGCGAATAAGCGGTGGGCGATGTAGCTGCTCATCTCCGCGTCCTCAGCCTGTTCGATCTTTCAGCCCTCATCGGACACCTGCATGCGGCGAACAGAAGCCGCGACCCTCTCGCGCACGATGACCGGATCGATCTTGTCGGACGACTGCGAAAACGAGGCTCTTACCTCACGCTGGATCGCGGTGCGTAAGCCGGGGGGCGCTTGGAGAATCGCATCCGAGAAAGCGACGCTCGCCTCTATTGGCCAACGCGCCTCATAATCGAGACGCAGCTTGCCATGATTGACGTCGGCAAGCTTCGTCTTCAACTCAGTGCGGACGCGCGCCGTTGCCGCGGCGTCCACCTCTCCGTCGCGGATGACCACACCGTAGGACCGGCGAGCTTCGCTTTCACTGAGAAGTTGTTCGCGAACGTCGTGAGCGACCCTCTCCGGCGAGCGCACCAGAGGGTCACCAAAGCCGCCGCCGGAAGGAGACACCATGCGCAACACATCACCCGATGACATCGGGAGCAGCCCGAAGCGGCCCAGCGACACGTTCTCGCTGCCCCCAGCTTTGATAAACCATGTCTCGCCATTGCGGCCTGGCGAGCCGCCGCGAGCACCCCAGGGCTGAAATTTGAAGCGCTCCAGGCCACGCACGGTGACGGCTGCTTGTGTGGTCACGCACTCAAGCTCGATACTGATGGACGCACCGCCGCGATACTGACCGTGGCCGAAGCTGTCGGGCACCAGCGAATGGTGTCGCACCAGAAAAGGGGTCTCCGCTTCTACATGCTCCACCGGCGTGCTCTTTAGGAAACCAAGCATGGTGTCGATCCCGTCGACGCCGTCAGTACACATGCGGCCGCCCGAGCCTCCGCAGAACGGCTCCACGACGGCCACCTTGCTGCGACCCGTGTGCGGATCTGGCCAGGAGGCAGCAATGATTCCCGCCTGCCCCGCACCGCAAGCTGCAATGCCTTCGGGAACGGCTTGGTTCAGGCACCCCATGAGGGCGTCGTAACAGCGCATCACGGTCATCCAGCGGTTGCCCATCGCAGCCGGGAATTCGGCATTCATGACCGTCCCAGATGGCACAGACGCTCGAATTGGCCTGCAAATGCCGTTGTTGCGCGGAACCGAAGGCTCCTTGGTCATAATGTAGTTGGTCAGCGCCGAACAGACCATCCCAATCGGATTAGCATGTGGGAAATTGAGTGCCGCATTCACCTGCGGGCTGCTGCCCGCGAAATCCAGCCGTGCTTGATCCCCCTCGATGGACAATTTGCAGTGAATGTGCACCGCGTCATCGGTTCCTTGCCCGTCGAGGTAATCCGAAAATTCATAGACGCCGTCATTCAGGCCGGCGATCACGGAGCGCGCCTTCGCTTCAGAATAATCCATGACGTCGTCGATTCCCTGGCGGAACGCGTCTGCACCGACCTTGTCGCAGAGTTCGACAACGCGCTGCTCCATCAGCCGCATCGCGGCCATCATCGCTTCAAGGTCACCCCAAAGCGCATCGCCCATGCGGGAGTTGTCCTTCATGATGTTGACGATGTCCTGGTTCATCACCCCCTTGCGGATAAGCCACGTAGGCCGGATGCGGAATCCCTCCTGAAAACATTCGCTCAGGTCCGGCGCGACGCTGCCGGGAACTGCACCACCAATATCGGTTGCGTGAACGAAGGCCCAGCTGAAAGCGACGAGTTCGCCTTTGTAAAAGATGGGCTGCGCGAGGTTGACGTCCATTTGGTGCGTCACAAGCCCGTCCGTGTTGAAGGGGTCGTTGGTCACCACAACGTCGCCTGGCGCGTAGTCCTCAAAGTGGCGCGTCATCCCTGCGATCGTGCCACCACCGCTACCGCCCGCGCCAGCGGCCATCGGCGAAGCGAACCGCTCTCCATTGGGGCGTGCCAGGCACACGCCAAAATCCTGCGTCTGCTTGACGAGCGTTGTGTGCGCTGTGCGATATGCCAGCGTGACTGCCTCCTCTACCATCGCGGCGAAGCGGTTCTTCATGATTTCGACGCGTGCGAGATCCATCTCTCAGTTCTCCTTCGTCATCACGATATCGCCGAGGACGCTGATCGCAGCGCGGAAGTCTGGAGGAACGAGCACGGTCGACAGTTCGTGCTCGATCACCGCAGGGCCTATATCCGACCAACCTGCAGCTAGCTTGGTTCGGTCGAACACCGCGCAAGTGCGCCACCAACGCCCCCGGAAGCGCAGGTCGCGACGTGATGCCGGCACCACTTTATCGGTCTGTTGCCGGGTCGAGCTGCGGGAATTTGGCTTGGCTTGGTGACCGGAGGTGCGTACCATAAGCTCATTGAACGCAACTGGCGTACCGGGATTGGCGAAGCCGAAGAGCGCCTTGTGTTCCTTGTGAAAAGCTTCGTAGAAGCCATTCAGGCCGGTGCCCTTGCGAACAGCCTCCGTCAAATTGACTGGAATGGTGAAGGACTGCGCCGAGTAGCGCATCTCGGCCAGATAGACTTCGTCGATGCCTTCGAGCTTTCCGCCGGCTGTCTGCCTTTGGACCCACTCTCGCCCGGACTGGGTAAGCTCGTCGAAGATGCGTAGCAGCGTGTCCTCGCTGGAGTCTGCCCCGGTAACACTACGCACGCCATCGTGCACAAGGTCAGCGGCTAGCCCTCCGAAGGCGCAGAAAACGGATGATAGCCGCGGCACGATGATGCGCCTGATGCCCAGCTCTTCAGCCAGCAGAGGGCCATGAATACCGCCGGCGCCACCAAAGATCATCAGCGTGAGATCCGCAGGCCCCACGCCCGCGCGCGCCAGGAACGGCAGCACCTTCGCGAGCATGTTGCTGGTGGCGATCGCGACGATGCTTTCCGCCGCCGTGACCGCATCGCTTCCGCTCGCGATCGTGAGCATCGCCTGCTCGGCCTTGTCACGCGACAGCGGGAGCTTTCCACCCAGCAATCCGCGTGGCGAAAGGTAGTTACAGAGCAGGTAGGCGTCAGTCAAAGTCGGGGCAGTCCCGCCAGTGCCATAGCATGCCGGACCGGGCTTGGAGCCAGCGCTGCGCGGACCGACCTTCGGCACCTTTCCATCCAGCCACGCGATCGATCCGCCGCCAGCACCCATGGCCTCGATCGCGGTGACCGGCAGCAACAACGGGAAGTCGCCGACTTCCGCTTGCGCGGTCAGCGTGGGACGCCCAACTCGCACCAATGCAACGTCGGTTGACGTGCCACCCATGTCCATCGTCATGACACTGGGGTTCTGGGTCCACTCGGCAAGGATGCGCGCCGCCGTGACGCCGGCAGCAGGCCCGGACAAGAGGGTGTGGACCGGGAGGCGACAAGCTTCTTCCGCCGACATGACACCGCCATTCGACTTCGTTACGAGTAGTCGCGCATTAGGCATCTTCTCTCGCAAGAAGCCATTGATCTCGCCGATGTAGTCAGCCATCACGCGCTTCACGTACATGTTCAGCAGCGTGAGCATCGAGCGCTCGTATTCCGACTGCTGCGGCCAGATTTCGTGCGACGCCATAACGTCCAGGTCCTGGAACTGCTCACGCGCGATTTTGAGGATCCGGGCCTCGTGCACCGGATTCCGGTAGCCATGCAGCAAGCAGACGCCGACCGCCCTCACACCAGCGTCGCGCGCCTTAGTCAGCGCGGTCACGACCGAGGAGTCTTTGATCGGAGTGTCCACACTGCCATCGGCTCGCAAGCG
>NZ_LJYG01000071.1:12384-20909 GCF_001440035.1 Bradyrhizobium manausense
TGTCAAGGCGAAGCCGTGCGATGCTCAGTATGTCGCGATAGCCTCGGGTTGTGATTAGCGCGACCGGCTTCTCCGAGAGCTCGATGACCGCGTTAGTTCCGACCGTTGTGCCATGCACCACCAGCAGTGGATCCGTCGGACCGAGCTCGTGCCGCCTGGTTATGCGGATGATTCCCTCTATTACCGACTCCGCAAAACGCGGACGGGAGGTCGGGATCTTCTCTCCGTCGATTTGACGATACCCATCGCCTTCATCTTTCCAGATCGCGAAGTCGGTGAAGGTGCCACCGATATCCACTCCAATTCTCAGCATGCAATCTTCCTGTCCTCGTTTTCGCTTTAGCGCGCTGACATTGATTTCCGATTAGCGCCGCAGCAACCAATAATTGAGGCGAGACACTTCACATCCTAACTGGCCCAACTGGCGCATGGGCTACCTGCACTGCAGCACACGAATGAAAGCGAACCTCAAGACAATGCCCCCTGTGAAATGTGTCATACTACGAACGACACCTGCTTGGAGGCCTACGCTGCGTTGACGTGCATTGCTCGAACTTTATCTTTGCTGGTCGGTCGTATTGCGGCCATGGATAGCGCGCCGTCGCATAATTTCTGCGTGGAGATACCGCTGAACGCAGCAATCGTGCGTGTGTGCGGGCCCGGATGCGTATAATCTTGGAGCGTCGCAAAATCGCGACATTGCAAATTACAACATCGATCGCGACCGGCTGATTGGTAACCATGCGGCGTAGGCCGCAGGATCACCGCTTCAGCAGTTTGGGGTTCTCCTTGAAGAACTTGATGAGCTGGATCAGGTTTTCGATTCCGAAGTCGCTGAACGCTTCGATGCCGTCTTCTCCGACGCCATCCCAGATGACGCCGTGCTCGATTTCCATTTCTATGGCGATGTCGCGCAGCCAGTCTTAGTCTTCACCGAGGTCCCTTGTGATCTTAGTGATTGTGGTGACGTGATGGACTTTGTTGACGTGGGTGGTTATGCCGCTCGAGTCGAGATCCCTGATGCCGGCGTCCAATTTCAAGGCAGCAGTTCGCGCAGCCGATGCGCTGGATGCCCGGCGATCTGGGCGAGAACATCCTTAAGCCACTCCTGCGGGTCGACGCCGTTTCATTCTCGCCCTGACGATGAGGCTGTACATAGCTGCGGCGCGCCGCCCTCCGCGATCAGATCCGCAGAACAGCCAGGACTTCCGTTTAAGAGCGATGCCTCGCAAGCTCCGTTCGGCGGCATTGGTAAGGGGCATGATGCTTTCGGCGCCTCAAACCCGATGGTGAGGACTGGTCGTCCAGATTAGTCTGTCAAAGCCGGGATAGGGCGCTGGAGCACGAAACGGTGGCAGGCCGTCATGACTATGAGCTGCGGGCTCGCTTTGTTACTTGGCCGCCCCTACGACTTGCCCGGCTGCGCTGCGAGCGCGGATCCGTAGATGTCCTGCAAGCCACTGGCTCCTGAGACAAAGGAGGATCAAGCATGAAAATCGTCGGCATGGAAATCCACCGATCGTTCGCCCAGGTGGCGATCCTGGAGGACGGAAGGATAATCCGACAGCTGACGATCCCCGGCGTGAGTTCGGTCGTCGCAGCGAGTGCACTGGCCTTCTTTGGCGACATCGCACGCTGCAGCTATTTCGGTTTGACCCCGCGCGTTCGGCAGTCAGGCGAGCACCCGGCACGGCATGGCCGGATCTCGAAGCAGGGCAGCCGTGACGCCCTGCCCGTAAGATGCTGGTTGAGGCGGCGTGGTCAGCCAAGACGGCGCCGGCTCCGTTGCGAGCATTCTTCAACCGCACGCAGAAAAAGCACGGGGCCAGGGTCGCAGGCGTCGCGACGGCGCGCAAGCTCGCAGTCATGATCTGGCACGTCCCGACGACCGGAAAGGACTACGCTTAGGCGGCCAGCGTTCACGGCGATGAAACTCCGGAATGTGGCTCTGAAAGCTGGGGCTCCCCGTGCCTACGGCAAGGCTGGCCCGGGCCGGGACTATTGGATCGAGGAAATTCGCGAACGGGAAGCTGGTTACGTCACACGCGTCGAGCAGGCCTACGAACGCTTGGTGTCTGCCTGGAACGGAAAAACAAAAAAGGTTGCACGAACTGACAGCAAGGTCTTCTCAACACCATCCGTAAAGAGACACATGCGTCCATCTTCCAGGAACAGCGTGAAGCTCGCCCATCGCTTCAGGATGAAGTTGAACGCCTTGGCCATGCCATGACCGCGAGACAGTTTGGCCAGCTGTTCGCGCATGTAGACCTGAAGGTCCTCGACCAGAGGCCGGCTCAGCGCCTGTCGCACCTGAAGACGCGCTTCCGGGCCCCTGCCATTGATGGACCGTTCGATCTCGAAGAGCGGCCGCAAGCTCGTCCTCGGTGGCGGCGGCTTCCAGCTCTTCGAGTGCCAATGCCAAGTGCTCGATCAGCCGCGCCGAACGTTCCGACCGTTGGCAGTAAATCTGCTGCTTCAGCTTGGCGATCGCAGCCTTTGCTGGGCAATCAGCGCTTCGTCTTGCGATGCTTTCGCACGGTCAATCGCGAGTTCAGTGGCGATCTCCAAACGCTCGGCTGCCAGCCCCTCTTTCAGGGGGGCAAGGTCATCAGAAGCAGCGTCGCGGTCGGCATCCATGCCACCCAATGAATCACAGATCGGGCGCGTTGGGATTTCTCAAAATGGCTCCAACTGCAGATTTCTGCGTCCCCAAGTTAGCTATTGATTCCGCCAGTCGATCCCTTCCAGCATATAGGCCACTGCGCCGCCCAGATCGACACCACGCCGTCCGACACCCAGGGCCAGATCAACTTGCCGGCCAGTGGCGATCCAGACCCTGACGCCGCTCGGAATCGGAACCATCGTCGTCGCAAGAGCACAAGAACCTGCTGCTGCGCCTCAACATCCACGTCACGGTCAACGCGAACACGACAGCCACCCCCGAGCTCGATCTCGATGATTCCAGCCCTTGCACGCTGCGCAGGCGGTGAATACCCCAGTGTGGTGCGCCGCTCGAGATCGGAGCCGCTACAGGTGTGATCTCAACGGGAACAAGGTAAGCGGCGCTCTGACCCCACATTGTGGAGTTCGGGCTGATCGGCAAGATGCGAGCCAACACATACAGTTCGGTTCGCATATATGGTTGAGCATATAGTTGACGCTTCTGAGCCGCGGGGCCGGGTGGAGATCCAGGTCGGTGCGGGACATCGCCGGCGGTGGAGCAACGAGGTCAAGGGGCGGATCGTGGCAGAGTCGTATGCGCCGGGCGCGGTCGTGTCCGAGGTGGCGCGCCGGCACTGTATCTCGCCGCAACACCTGTTCGTTTGGCGCAAGGCGGCGCGCGCCGGCATGCTGAGCCTGCCGGCCGACGGGACGCCCTGTTCGTTCCGGTGGTGACGGAGCGGCGCCCCGCAGGGACGGTCGCGGAAGCGGCAACACAGAGCTCGACAACGATCATCATCAAGATTGGCGGTGCGGTGGTTCACGCGGCGGCCGGGGTTAACCCGACATGGCTGTGCGATGTGCTGCGGGCCGTGAGGGCGGCAATATGA
Organism: Bradyrhizobium manausense; assembly: GCF_001440035.1. GTDB lineage: Bacteria > Pseudomonadota > Alphaproteobacteria > Rhizobiales > Xanthobacteraceae > Bradyrhizobium > Bradyrhizobium manausense. The sequence goes on from NZ_LJYG01000071.1 coordinate 15,936, forward strand.
TCGGGGCGCCGGCGGGCGTGAAGGTCATGGTTGCGACCCAGCCAGTTGACTTCCGCAAAGGTGCTGACGGTCTCGCCGCGCTGGTGCGCGAGCAACTCCGCCATGATCCATTCGCGGGAACGATTTTTGTCTTCCGTTCGAAGCGAGCGAACCGTTTGAAGATTTTGGCCTGGGACGGGTCCGGACTTGTGCTGCTGTGGAACTAATTGGCTTCATACTACAGCCCTTTCTTTGGGATCGGTGCATTTTGAAGAGTTGAGCTGACGAATAATCTCAGCGCGGTGGGCAAGCTGATTCCATCGGCTGCATTGCTTGGCCGGAACGTGCGGTCCTGGCGGTTCATAGAGGCCGATATAGCCATTGTAGGCATGTCTTTTCACGATGCCGTATTTCGCCCATCTGACCAGGGTACTTTCGGTGATGCCGCGTTTGGCGCAGGCCTCCGCTTTTGTCAGCATCCCCCGTTCGCGCAGCCGGTCATAGCGAGAGCGCAGACCATATTGTTTAACAAGATAGATGACCCGCAAATTAGTGAACTTCGCGTCGGCTTTAGCACGGCATGCTGAGCCGCCGGGGCGGATCCCTCGGTCATTCAGGATGTCAGCGATTTCGGCGCAGATATGATCGTCGAGAAGCTTGTCGACCAGTTCGACCACCTCGGGCCGGGTCTTTACCTGTTGTCCGGAGGATTTTGGGTTCTGAGTGGTCAATGTTTCGGTCTTTCCGCCTTTGAAGCAGATGTGGATCCGGGTCTCTCCCTCGGCCGGGAACTTGAGCAAGGTGACGTCTTCGAGGAGATAGGCAAGGAGCCGCTTGCGTTCGCGGTTCGGCAAGGTCCGATCACACCAGACTGTTTTGAAGTCGGCCGTCATGGCGATCAATCGATCCCGGATCGCATCGTCGAGCGTCCCCCGATCTTCGCACTGAGCACGTTCTCTTTCTTCTCGCACATCAGCCAGCACGCGCAGTTTTTCGTTCCATTCGCGTTCAAGAGTGTCGGCAACCAGGCGGTTGTTCGGATCAACCAGCATGAACCGCCGCTGCGCAAGATCGGCATCGATCTGGGCGCGTTCGACGGCACGGAGCCGGAGTTTGTCCGCTTCGTCATGACGCGCTTCGATCTCTTTTCGGATCTCCAATGCTAATTCCACGGCGGCAGGCGTCATTCCGACCGCTTCGTCGACAGGCCAGCCTGCGATCGACTGACAGTGGGGTTCGCCGCGAGAGGCGTAAGCGCGGTGACAGACATACCAGGTGTCCACCTGGCCGCGTCGGGCCGCGTAACGGGCGCTCATATGACTGCCGCAACGCCCGCATATGACACGCCCTTGCAGTAAAGCCGCGCCTTCGCGCGGTGGCGAAGCGCGGACAGCTTGATAACCTTGGCCATTGGCCTCGAGTACCTTGAGGTTGTGCTGGAACTGCTCCCAGCTGATATAGCCGGGATGGGCGTCCGGAATGCAGGCGAGCCATTCCTTGGGGTCCCGTTTGCGGAGCTGTTTCTTTCCATCGACGGTCCGGCGGCAAAGGCGCTGGCCATAGGCATAGACACCCGCGTAACGAGGATTGTGCAGCATGCGCATGGCGGTCGATGTGGTCAGCTGTTGGAAGACCACTTGTTTGCCGTTGCGCAGACGTGAGGGGAAGAGCAGACGTTCCCTGGTGAACGTCTTGACGGTCTGCGTAGCCGACCCGACCCGCGAGAACGTCTCGAAGAAGTGGGAGATCATCTCCCGGATCTGAGCGTCCGGATCGAGAACGACATCGCCAATCTCATCATAGATAAAGCCGGTCGGAAGAGGGCAACGATATTCACCACGACGCACCTTGTTGAGGATGCCGCCGCGTAATCGGGCCTTGATAACATGCAGTTCAGCTTCGCTCATCGTGCCCTTGAGCCCGAGCAACAGGCGGTCATTGAAGTTGGCCGGGTCGTACACACCGTCTTCATCGAGGATAAGCGTGTCAGCCAAGGCGCATATCTCTAGCAGTCGGTGCCAGTCTGCATTGTTTCTGGCGAGGCGGGATACCTCCAGCCCCATGACGATCCCCGCGCACCCCATGCCGACATCGGACACCAAGTGCTGGAAGCCTTCGCGCCATGACGCAGATGCGCCGGATTCACCCTGGTCGCTGTCGATGACGATGATCTGGTCGTCGCGCCATCCAAGTCCGATCGCGCGACCGCGAAGATCGTATTGACGCTTGGTGCTTTCGACGTTCTCCATGACCTGTCGCAGCGACGACTGCCGGATGTAGAGATAGGCGCTCCGCTCGAGATGATGCGATTGGACCTTGAGCTTTTCGTTCATGCTGTTTTCCGTTCAGAGGTCGCCATCACGATGGCGGCGAGCAAGCGGATGATTGTGTGTCGCTCGGAAGTTTCGTCCGCGATGGGCAGACCAGCCCTCAGCGGCACGGCAATGGGTGGCGCCGGCAAGGCTCACGCAAAATCGCACGCGTCCACGCCCACATGCCGCGGTGTAGAAGGATGGTAAGGCCGCTGCGCGCCTCCGGCGCCAAAACGGCGCCGAGCGCGGCTGCGCGCAGTATTTCGTATTGTTCGGTGGCGTTGGACGACATCGTGCAATGCGGTCCCGGGCCACGATTGGTCACGCTGTTTTTTTTACGCCGAGCGCACGTTCGATTGTTCTGGGGTGGATATCGAGGCCGAACTCGGTCCGAAGCTGGTTTGCCAGTGCGCGCGCCCGAATGGGTTCGCCGGGCTCCACCTGTGCCTTGAGGAAGGCCAGTACGTCGCCTTGGATCTTGTGTGGCCCGCGCGGTCCGCGTTTCCTGGGCACCAGACCGGCCAGACCCGCGTCCTCGAAGTCCGCTTTGGCCTGGTAGAAAGTTGGCCGAGAGACGCCATATTCGTCGGACACCTCCGTTATCGACATTTTGTCGACCGATACACGCCGCAGCATTTCGTACTTCACTTGCACGATGTCTCGCGGATCGAAGAAGCCGTTCTCCTGGAATTTCGGGTCGCCGACTTTCTCCGGAGCCGGATTGAGCGCCCCATCCGCGGCCAGAGCGCTGACCTTCGATCGCTTGTGTTTGACGCCGCCCGACACCTGCGTCGCTCTCCAAGGTCGACTCAACAAACGTAAGTCTTAATATGCCGCACAAGACCAAATCGTCAAGCACCACGCTGCCGCCTAATAGTGTGTTTGGTCTGCAAGCAACATTCAGCGAAGCGTCCATGGACTTTGCGGCGTTATTTCTCTTACATTTCCGGCAAAATTTACTTTACAGCCTTTCGGCCTCACGCACCTGCCTTGCAACATGAGGCGCTCTACAAGGCCGCTGAGAGCCAGTAGATCGGCGAGACTGCACAGGGCGCGCCCATCTCCCACCACACCCTCGTGATTGGGGCCTGCTGTATCGGTCCATTTCGGCGGAACAGAGCAAATTCGGCCATCGTCAAAGCGCAGCAGCAACAGCTTGCCCGCTCGGTTGCCACGCCTCCCGACGCAGGCACCTCTCTGACCGGAATGCGGATGAAAGGGATGGGTCACCGTCACAAGCTGCAACGGGGCCGATGAACCGCTTGCATTTCCAACTGAGTTACAAGACGCTTGAGGAAACAAAGTTCTGCTGGCCGAAGATTGCGCCGACCCGGGTGCGGCTGAACCATGCGCAGTTGTTCGCGCTGATGGACGGCCTGGATTGGTCGCGTCTGCATGCCCACGACGTTGCGCCGCCGACCGCAACGTCGTGAGCCCTGCAGCGGATGAATCAATCGGCGGCGGATCAATCGGCGGCGGTATTCCACAACGGCCCGCGAATCAGATTGAGTGGGGGTGAGCGAGACCGCAGATCAGCTTCCGACCGATATCGATGCGTTGCGAGCGCTGGTTACGGCAGCGCGTGCGGAGCGCGACAGCGCGATCGCAAAATGCGACGCTGCGATCGCAGAGCGCGACGACGCGCTATCGCAGATGGATCGCTTGCGGCACCTCTTGCGCCACCTGCAACGCGCGCAGTTCGGCCGCAGCTCGGAGAAGCTCGATCCTGAGCAATTGCAGCTGGCGCTCGAGGACATCGAGCAAGCCATGGCCGGCGACGAGGCAGTCGAGGACAAGAAGGATCCTGCGAGCGCTCACAGGAGCGCCGACAAGCGTCGCACCAGTCGCGGCGCGGCGGCCCGAAATCGAATTAGTCAATCGGTCAGATTTTCGGGGGTCCATTTCACGAGCCGCCGCCGACCCGGCCGAGGACTGACGTCAGTGCGTCAGAAGCAATTCCAATAGGCGGTGCGCCAACGATGCCCGCGCAACCACCCAGCAGAGCCGGCCGACGCCAAGTGTGCTAAGAACAAATCCACCGGCGAGCAATGGTTCCATGTGCATAGAAGCACTAGGAGCCTGTCCCGTTAGCTCCGGGATTTTATCCTAATGATAGCCGCTCATGCGGCCCTCGCTAGCTTGACGAGGTTGTGTGCGGTGCAGATCAGGGCCCATTCGGCCTTCACTTCGTCGAGGCCGCGTAGCAGGAATTGGCTGAACCCTCTTGCCTGTTTGATCTGTCCGAATACGGATTCGACGATCTGCTTACGCAAGCGGTAGCGACTTCGGTACCCGGCGCGCTTGAGCTTGGTGCTCATCCTGGCGATCAGCGATCCTGCTCTTGAAGCCTTTTTCGCGGTGGCGGACGTGGTGCCGTGCTTCTGCGTCCCGGTGGCGATGTAGCCCTCGATGCGCCGCCGCTTCATCGTGCGAAGATTGGGGGCGGAGCAGTAGCCGGCATCGGCCGACACTTCGTCGGGATTGGTCCCCAAATTGGCCTTGATCCCGTCGAGCAACGGCGCCAGTTGCGCCTGATCGCTGCAGGAACTGGTCAGCGTCTGCGCCACGATGATCTGATGGGCACCATCGACCGCGGCCTGGGCGTTGTAGCCCTGGATGTAACCGTCCTTGGTCTTCAGGATGCGGCTCTCCGGGTCGGTGAAATTGCGTTGCGCCGTGCCGT
>NZ_LJYG01000072.1 GCF_001440035.1 Bradyrhizobium manausense
TATTTTGATGGCGGCGTTCAGTTCGGCCCGGGAAAAGAAGCGCTGATTGCGCAGCCGCGCCAGAATCCAGCGCTGGGCGATTTGCACCGCGACCTCGTACCTTCGCCTTGTCTTTTGGGCGCCGCGGCCGTGCGGCGAGAATGGCCGTGCTGTAATGGCTCGCCATCTCGGCATAGGTACGATTGAGACCGGGATCGTAACGGTCGGGGTTGCTGACGGCGGCCTTGAGGTTGTCGCAGACCACGAACGTCGGCGCCCCACCCAGAAAGGCGAACAGGTTGACATGCGCCCGGATCCAGTCGGTCAATCCCTCGCTCGGGCAGGCCTCGGCGTAGGTGTAGTTGGAAGCGCCCATCGCCGCGACGAACAGCTTCATCGGCTGCACTTCCCCGGTCAGGGAATCGATGACGTCGATGGTATCGCCGGCGAAATCGACGAACACCTTCTCGCCGCCCAGATGGGTCTGCCGCATTGACGGCCGGGCCCGTCCCTTCCAGGCCTCGTAGGTCGTGCAGAACCAGGTGTACCCGAAACCGTCGGGATTGCCGGCGCGGTACTCCTCCCAGAGCAGGTGGCGGGTCACATTGCGCCGGCGCAGCTCCTTATCGACGTAGCTCCAGTCGGGAACGGCCGCTGCGGGCTTTGCGAAGCAGGCCGCGGGGCCGGGAAAAGCAAAAGCTCCAGGTCTTCATCGGTCATTCCTTCCGGCAGCGGCCAGCTCAGCCCGGCAACACGGGCGCGGGTCAGGTAGCCATGCACGACGCCATTGCTGATGCTCAGGGAGCGCGCGATGGCCCGCTCCGGCAGACCTTGAACATGTTTTAGCCGAAGAACTTCTTTGATCCGGCGCATCGACAATCTCTGGATAGGCATGGGGCTTCCTCGTTAACGACGAGGCCATCCCTAAGCCGGTTGAGTTGTCGGCCGAAGCGGTGCAAGGCTCCGAAAACCTTGCTCACGATCCCGCGAAACACGCACATCCACTTCAGGAGTTTCCTCGCCAGACCTTGATTTCGAGTTCAAGAGGAACGGCGCTGCCTATCGCCGCCAGCAGCAACGTCATTTGCGAAGCGCTCAAGTGGGTCCGAGCCGGAGCTTTGCAAGCGCTCGGCTACTACGTTGGCCTGCCAAGGAAATCGTTCAAGCCAACAGCCGCCATCCGACGCTGAGGCGGCGCTCGGCAGGAAGCAGTCCTTTTTCGAGCGGGCCCTCGGTACTGGTGGAGACAGGAAAGCACTGTCCACTCCATCCATATAAGCCATCGGAGGGACGGCCGAGCAGCACCAACCAGCTCGCCCGATTGCAAATTCCAAGCTCGGTACATCGCCACTCACGGCGCTGCGCTCTGAGCTTGCCATCCCGGTCATGGGCAAGGTCGCATCCGACCCCGACCGGCTGAGGTCAAGCACGACGGCTGCCGCATGAAAGAGAGCCTCCGTGCAGATCGGATCCAAAAGTCCCCACAAATGAGTTGACACAGGTCAACGCGACCGAGGCCAAGCTCAGAAATGATTGGAGACAACATCAGCGGAGATGGTCATGGCAGAGCAGCATACATTTTTACCTGAATTGGGCCAAGGAGCGCATTGACGAGATGGATGCCGCGTTAGCTTCGTTCGAAGTCAAAGCAGGCCAGGCCAAGGCCGAGTCAGGGGGCAAGGCCGATCAGTTCGTCGCCGATCTAAAAAAGCGGCGTGACGAATTTCAGACGCGGCTCAAGACCCAGGCGGAAGCGGGAGAAGCCGCATTGTCGCACGCGAAGGAAGACCTGGAAACTCAGTGGAATGGGTTCGAAGCCCAGGTGAAGACCTACTTTGCGTGTTTCGCGGGATCGTGAGCACGGATTTCAGGGGATCGTGAGCAGAGATTTCAGACGATCGTGAGCAACGATTTCGCGGGATCGTGAGCAAGGTTTTCGGAGCCTTGCACCGCTTCGGCCGACAACTCAACCGGCTTAGGGATGGCCTCGTCGTTAACGAGGAAGCCCCATGCCTATCCAGAGATTGTCGATGCGCCGGATCAAAGAAGTTCTTCGGCTAAAACATGTTCAAGGTCTGCCGGAGCGGGCCATCGCGCGCTCCCTGAGCATCAGCAATGGCGTCGTGCATGGCTACCTGACCCGCGCCCGTGTTGCCGGGCTGAGCTGGCCGCTGCCGGAAGGAATGACCGATGAAGACCTGGAGCTTTTGCTTTTCCCGGCCCCGCGGCCTGCTTCGCAAAGCCCGCAGCGGCCGTTCCCGACTGGAGCTACGTCGATAAGGAGCTGCGCCGGCGCAATGTGACCCGCCACCTGCTCTGGGAGGAGTACCGCGCCGGCAATCCCGACGGTTTCGGGTACACCTGGTTCTGCACGACCTACGAGGCCTGGAAGGGACGGGCCCGGCCGTCAATGCGGCAGACCCATCTGGGCGGCGAGAAGGTGTTCGTCGATTTCGCCGGCGATACCATCGACGTCATCGATTCCCTGACCGGGGAAGTGCAGCCGATGAAGCTGTTCGTCGCGGCGATGGGCGCTTCCAACTACACCTACGCCGAGGCCTGCCCGAGCGAGGGATTGACCGACTGGATCCGGGCGCATGTCAACCTGTTCGCCTTTCTGGGTGGGGCGCCGACGTTCGTGGTCTGCGACAACCTCAAGGCCGCCGTCAGCAACCCCGACCGTTACGATCCCGGTCTCAATCGTACCTATGCCGAGATGGCGAGCCATTACAGCACGGCCATTCTCGCCGCACGGCCGCGGCGCCCAAAAGACAAGGCGAAGGTACGAGGTCGCGGTGCAAATCGCCCAGCGCTGGATTCTGGCGCGGCTGCGCAATCAGCGCTTCTTTTCCCGGGCCGAACTGAACGCCGCCATCAAAATA
>NZ_LJYG01000073.1:0-726 GCF_001440035.1 Bradyrhizobium manausense
TTCAAATTTGTATATACAATAATGTATCACAAAATTGTATCACTCAAGCTGAAAAGCGTAATTTTTAGTCAGATTTATTGGCAATAACTATCAAAACTGTTCATAAAAAAACCGACTTGTTTCCAAGTCGGTTGAACGAGAACGTTCCAGAGGGTATGAATAACGATAAGATACTGATATTAAAGTAATATTAAAAATACGTTTCGTATAAGCTCCATTATGTTAAATGGAATGTTTATGAGAAATTAATAGTCTATTTTTGTTTGAGATTGAAGTATATTTAAAAAAGTTAAGTTGTTTTTTTAAATGCATAACTTCATCTTTTAGTTTTTTGATTTGTTGCTCTCTTTCGTCCTGTATAGGGTAAGTAAGTTCACCAAATTTTCTAACTAACTGACTGTATTCAATCAATTTATTGTAGTCAAGTTCGAAATCTCCGCTTTTTATATATTTAAGTATAGTCGAGCGAGGTTTTTTATACGCTATAGCAGCATCACTGATCGAAAATTTTTTTAAAAAATGATGATTTTCACCTAGCATACTATTTCACTTAAGGCATTATTAATTTCGTATATATATGTTAATAAAATTAACACATACAAGATATAAATCTTTAATCATTATTGGTTAATAATCGAACGTTTACTTTACACATGCCCTACTCTGATAATTTTTCTATTATTAAATCAATATGCTTTTAAAAATTTATATTATTAACATAATACG
>NZ_LJYG01000073.1:823-1127 GCF_001440035.1 Bradyrhizobium manausense
GCTTTTAAAAATTTATATTATTAACATAATACGCCTTATGCGAAATCAAAAATGTAAGCCCCAAATAGAAATGTCCGGTTTCTCCAAAGTAAAAATGTCCGCTTTTAGAATATGCGTATTTGCAATTTTCTTAGCGGACTGTTTGATATGTTGGTGTCTATGTCGGATAAAGAACTTAAACGATTGTCAGTCTTGCAAGAAATCTGTGATCAACGCATTAGCCAGTCTCAGGCTGCTCAGCTGCTTCATATTTCAGAGCGTCAAATCAGACGCTTATTGCAAAAATACAAAGCTCAAGGTCCAG
>NZ_LJYG01000074.1 GCF_001440035.1 Bradyrhizobium manausense
CGGCGAGAAGCTGTTCGTCGACTATTCCGGCCACACCATGGAGGTGGTCGACGGGCTCAGCGGCGAGGTGCACAGCACGCAGATCTTTGTCGCCGTGCTCGGTGCTTCCAACTACACCTACGCTGAAGCCAGCCTCAGCCAGAGCCTGCCGGACTGGATCGGCTCCCATGTCCGGGCCTTTTGCTTTTTCGGCGGCGTGGCCCGGCAAACGGTGAGCGACAATCTCAAGGCCGGCATCACCCGGGCGTGCTTTCACGAGCCGATGGTCAACCGGACCTATGCCGATCTTGCCCGCCATTACCGCACTGCCATCGTTCCGGCACTGCCGTATCGACCGCGCGACAAAGCCAAGGTCGAAGTCGGCGTCCAAATCGTCGGGCGATGGATTCTGGCGCGCCTGCGCAACCGCCGTTTCTTCTCGCTCGCCGCCCTCAACGAGGCGATCCACGCACTGCTCGTCGATCTCAACAACCGACCGTTACGGAGCTGGGGACGAAGCCGGCGTGAGCTGTTCGAGGAGCTCGACCGACCGGCACTGACCCCATTGCCTGACGAGCCGTACGAGTATGCAGAGTGGAAGCGCTGTCGGGTGAACCTCGATTATCATGTCGAGATTGCCAAGCATTACTACAGCGTGCCTCACAACCTCGTGCATGAGGAGGTCGAGGCACGGATCACCCTAAAGACCGTCGAGATTTTCCTGCGCGGCAAGCGCGTCGCCTCCCATCTGCGCAGCACTCTGTCGCATCAACCAACGACGATCGCCGAGCATATGGTCAGGAACGTGTCGACGCCGCCTGCGCCCGTGCGCTGCTGCTCAATGCCCGTTCCTACAAGTCGGTCGCCGCCATCCTCAAGAACGCCACCGACAAAACCGCTCCTCCCGCCCAGGAGGCGCCCATCCTTTTCCACGCCAACATCCGTGGCCGCAGCTACTACAACTAATCAGGAGATCACTTTGCTCATTCATCCGACCGTCGAACGCCTGCGCGCGCTCGGCCTCACGGCCATGGCCGATACCCTCATCGAACTGCCGAACAATCCCGAGGCCGCCGACATGCCGCACCCCGATTGGCTCGGTCTCCTCGTCGATCGCTAGGTCACCGCCCGCGACAACCGCCGCCTCGTACGGCGCTTGAGCAATGCCAAGCTCCGCCAGGCTGCCACCATCGAGAATGTCGACTATCGCACCGCTCGTGGTCTCGACCGCTCCCTCTTTCAGAGCCTCGCCACCTGCCAATGGATCCGCGAGCACAACCATCTCGTCATCGTCGGTCCGACCGGCACCGGCAAATCCTGGCTGGTTTGCGCGCTCGGCAACAGGGCCTGCCGCGACGGCTTCTCGGTCCTCTACAAGCGCGTGCCCCGCTTGTTCGCCGATCTCGCCCAGGCGCGTGGCGAAGGTCGTCTCGCTGGCCTGATCGCGGCGCTCGAGCGCGTCAATCTGCTCATCCTAGACGACTGGGGGCCCCGAAGCGCTCACTGCCGACCAGCGCCGTGATCTACTCGAGATCGTCGATGATCGCTACGACAAGGGATCGTTGTTGATCACAAGTCAGGTCCCCGTGCCGCAATGGCATGACGTGATTGCCGATCCCACACTCGGCGACGCCATACTGGACCGCATCATTCACAACGCCCACCGCATCGAGCTCAAGG
>NZ_LJYG01000075.1 GCF_001440035.1 Bradyrhizobium manausense
CGGCGAGAAGCTGTTCGTCGACTATTCCGGCCACACCATGGAGGTGGTCGACGGGCTCAGCGGCGAGGTGCACAGCACGCAGATCTTTGTCGCCGTGCTCGGTGCTTCCAACTACACCTACGCTGAAGCCAGCCTCAGCCAGAGCCTGCCGGACTGGATCGGCTCCCATGTCCGGGCCTTTTGCTTTTTCGGCGGCGTGGCCCGGCAAACGGTGAGCGACAATCTCAAGGCCGGCATCACCCGGGCGTGCTTTCACGAGCCGATGGTCAACCGGACCTATGCCGATCTTGCCCGCCATTACCGCACTGCCATCGTTCCGGCACTGCCGTATCGACCGCGCGACAAAGCCAAGGTCGAAGTCGGCGTCCAAATCGTCGGGCGATGGATTCTGGCGCGCCTGCGCAACCGCCGTTTCTTCTCGCTCGCCGCCCTCAACGAGGCGATCCGCTCACTGCTCGTCGATCTCAATAACCGACCGCTACGGAGCTGGGGACGAAGCCGACGCGAGCTGTTCGAGGAGCTCGACCGACCAGCACTGACCCCATTGCCCGACGAACCCTACGTGTACGCTGAATGGAAGCGCTG
>NZ_LJYG01000076.1:0-14654 GCF_001440035.1 Bradyrhizobium manausense
CCATCCACGTCTGTTTTCTAGTCCAAGACGTGGATGCCCGGGACCAGCCCGGGCATGACGAGTGGATAGGCCTTGCCCCGCAACTTCGATACGCCCCTCCCGATCGATGCCGTGCTCGACGACCTCTCGCGCACGCTGGATCAGCACAACGCCGCCGTGCTGGTGGCGCCCCCCGGCGCCGGCAAGACCACGCGGGTGCCGCTGGCGCTGCTCGATGCGCCCTGGGCCCAAGGCAAGAAGATCATCGTGCTGGAGCCGCGCCGCATCGCGGCACGGGCCAGCGCCGACCGCATGGCCAAGTCGCTCGGCGAGCGCGCCGGCGAGACCGTGGGCTATCGCGTCCGCTTCGGCTCGAAGATCTCGCGTGCAACCCGCATCGAGGTCGTGACCGAAGGCATCTTTACCCGGCAGATCCTCGACGATCCCGAGCTTTCCGGTGTTGCCGCCATCCTGTTTGACGAATTCCACGAGCGCTCGCTCGATGCCGATCTGGGCCTTGCGCTGGCGCGCGATGCGCAACTCGGCCTGCGCGAAGATCTGCGCATCCTGGTGATGTCGGCGACGCTTGATGGCGCGCGTGTCGCAAGGCTGCTCGGAGAAGCGCCGGTCGTCGAGAGCGAGGGCCGCGCCTTTCCGGTCGAGACCCGTTATCTCGGCCGCAAGGCGGATGCACCGATCGAGCGGCAGATGGCGGATGCCATCGCATCGGCACTGCGCGCCGACAGCGGCTCGGTACTCGCCTTTCTGCCGGGTGCCGCCGAAATCCGTCGTACCCAGAATTTCCTGGCCGAGCGCGTGCAGGACGCCAGTATCGAGATCGTGCCGCTGTTCGGCGCGCTTGATGCCGCCGTGCAGGATCGCGCCATCGCACCGGCGCCGAAGGGCACGCGAAAAGTGGTGCTCGCGACCTCGATCGCGGAGACCTCGCTCACCATCGAAGGCGTGCGCATCGTCGTCGATTCCGGCCTTGCCCGAGTGCCGCGCTATGAGCCCGATATCGGCCTGACGCGGCTCGAGACGGTCCGCGCCTCGCGTGCGGCGGTGGACCAGCGCCGCGGCCGCGCCGGCCGCACCGAGCCTGGCGTCTGCTACCGGCTCTGGGACGAGCCGCAGACGGCCTCGCTGGCGCCCTATACGCAGCCGGAAATCCTCAGCGCCGATCTCTCCTCGCTGGTGCTTGATCTCGCGCAATGGGGCGTCGCCGATCCGGCCGCGCTGTCGTTCCTCGACCCGCCGCCACAGCCGGCATGGAAGGAAGCCAAAAGCCTCCTCACCGAGCTCAACGCGCTCGATCGCGACGGCCGCATCAGCGCCGAGGGCAAGAGCCTGCGCGCACTGGCGCTGCCGCCGCGGCTGGCGCGCATGATCGTGGATTCGCATCGCGCAGGGTGCGGCGAGGACGCGGCCGAGATCGCGGCGATCCTCACCGAACGCGGGCTCGGCGGCGACAGCGCCGATCTGGAGCACCGGCGCGACCAGTTTCGCCGCGACCGTTCGCCGCGAGCGGCGAGCGCGCGCGATCTGGCGCGGCGCTGGGCCTCGCAAGTGGCAGCGTCGGAGAAGCCGGGACCGCAGGAGGATCTCTCGACCGGCCTGATGCTTGCTTATGCCTTCCCGGACCGCGTGGCCCGCAACCGCGGTAATGGCAGTTTTGTACTCGCCAACGGTCGCGGCGCCGCAGTGGAGCAGACCTCGTCCCTGGCCCGCGCGCCGTACATCGCGATCGGTGAGATGACGGGCACGGCCGCAAGCGGGCGCATCTTGCTGGCGGCGCAAATTGCTGAAGAAGATATCGAGCGACATTTTGCCGAACATATCGACACCACCGACGAAATCTCCTTCGATCGCGGCGCGATGGCGCTGCGCGCGCGGCGCAAGCGCGTGCTGCACGCGATCACACTTTCTGAAGCAACGCTTGCGGTGTCGCCCTCGGAAGACACCGCGCGCATTTTTGCCGATGGTCTGATCGCCGCAGGCCTCGACCGGCTGCCCTGGTCCAAGGCCGCAAAGCAATGGCGCGACCGTGTGATGTTCCTGCGCAAGGCCGAGGGCGACAATTGGCCCGACCTGTCGGACGACGGGTTGATCGCGCGGCGCGACGATTGGCTGGTGCCCGCGCTCTACGGCAAGATCGCGCTGAAGGACGTCTCCGCCGGTGATCTCTCCAATGCGCTGATGGCGCTGTTGCCCTGGGACATGCGCGCGCGGCTCGACCGCGAGGCGCCGACACATTTCGAGGCGCCGACGGGCAGCGTGCTGGCGATCGATTACGAGGCCGAGCAGGGGCCGACCATCGCCGTGCGGCTGCAGGAATTGTTCGGCCTCAACACCCATCCCTCGATCGCCGCCGGCAAGGTGCCGCTGGTGCTGGAGCTGCTGTCGCCGGCGCAGCGTCCGGTGCAGGTGACGCGCGATCTCCCCGGCTTCTGGCGCGGCAGTTACGCCGCGGTGCGCTCCGACCTGCGCGGCCGCTATCCGCGCCATCCCTGGCCGGACGATCCGGCGACCGCGCTGCCGACCCGGCGGGNGGCGAAGCCGCGCGGGACGTGAGTCCGCATTAACCGTTCGCTCATCCTTTTCGTCAAAATGACCCGGGCGCGCCGCGGCGTCGCTCGCAGACGGGTGCGCCGCGTGGTGAAATCGAGCGTTCGGCTCGGAAATGGTGTGATGCGTAACATTATGATCTTCGCGGCCGTGATGATCGGTCTCGGTACATTCATGGCGCAGATGGCGGACAGGATGAGTTCCGCCTCCGCCACGTCAGCGCCGCATCCGACGGTCGCAGTTGCGACCACCGCGCCGGCCGGCAGCCGCAGCCTCAACATCCCCCGGGACGTCCGCGGTCATTTCCAGACCGAGGGCCGCATCGACGGCCAGCGCATCGGTTTCATGGTCGACACCGGAGCTTCCGTGGTGGCGCTGAACGAGACCTCGGCCGCCCGCTTTGGCCTGCGTCCCTCGCGCAACGAGTACAACGCCGCGGTCACCACTGCGAACGGCACCGTCAAGGCCGCGCGCACCCGGATCGCGATGCTTGAGGTCGGTGACCTCGTGGTGCGCGATGTCGATGCCATGGTGCTGCCGGACGCTGCACTGTCCGAGAACCTGCTCGGCCTCTCCTTCCTGTCTCGCCTGAAGCGGTTTGAGTACGCCAACGGCCAGATGGTGCTGGAGCAGTAGATCCACTCTAATTGGTCGGCGGGCCTCCCTTAAGGGCAGACGGGGTGCTATATTCCGTCCATGAACAGCCCCGAGGCGATCGACATCCTCCGACAATCCGAGCCCGCGCTACGCGAGCGAGGCGTCTTGCATGCCGCGTTGTCCGGCTCGGTGGCGAGGGGTGAAAATCGCCCTGACAGCGATGTCGATATTATGGTCGAGATCGATCCGGAGGCGCGGATCACGGTCTTCGACTACATCGAACGCAAGGAATATATCGCCAACCTTTTTGACGGGCGGGTCGATATCGTCAATCGCGACGGTCTGAAATCATACGTTGCGCCCGCCGCGACAGCCGATGCTGTCTATGCCTTCTGATCGCATCGACGGAGTCCTTCGGGACATCTTACATCACATCGATTTGGCGACCGAGTTCGCCGTAGATCTGGATCGCGAGGCATTCGCGACGGATTTACGGACGGTCTAACTGTTACGCGATGTTTGGAGATCATTTCGGAGGCCTCTCGGCGTCTTCCAGAGGAACTGAAGGCGAGGCACCCAGCGATCGCATGGAGGCAGATGGCGGCTGCAGGCAATGTCTATCGCCACAACTATGAGGACGTCGCAGCCCGCCTTGTCTGGGAGACCGTTCAGCAGGACCTGCCATCTCTCAGGGCAGCCGTCGAAGACGAACTGGCACGCCGATAGCCGATGCGCCAGAAGCGCGGGTCTCTCTCAGCGCACCATTTCCCGTTACCAAACTGCCGCAATTATCGGCCATAAGCCTTCATTCCCGCCTTCCACCGCGCCCTGGCCTTCGCTAAGGCTGCATCAATTCCTGTCATTTTCACGAGACCGCCTCAATGTTCCCCAAGCCGAAACCCGTCCTGTTGCCCAACACCTACGCCTTCGAATCCGAGCCGATGGTGAAGCCCACGGGTTTCCGCGAATACGACGCGCGCTGGTTGTTCCAGAAGGAAATCAACCTGATGGGCGTGCAGGCGCTCGGCATGGGGCTCGGCGCACTGATCGCCGAGCTTGGCGTCAGCCAAGAGATCGTCACCGGCCATGATTTCCGCGGCTATTCGGCCTCGATCAAATATGCGCTGATCTCCGGCCTGATGGCGGCGGGCTGCAAGGTGCACGATATCGGTCTTGCGGTGACGCCGATGGCCTATTTCGCGCAATTCGATCTCGACGTGCCCGCCGTCGCCATGGTCACGGCCTCGCACAACGACAATGGCTGGACCGGCGTGAAGATGGGCGCCAACCGTCCGCTGACCTTCGGCCCCGACGAGATGACGCGGCTGAAAGAGATCGTGCTCAATGCCGAGTTCAAGAACAAGGCGGGCGGCTCCTACCAATTCCACGAGAACTATCCGGCACGCTATATCGCCGATCTCACCAACCGGCCAAAGCTGACGCGCAAGCTCAAGGTCGTCGCGGCCTGCGGCAACGGCACCGCCGGCGCATTCGCGCCGCAGGTGCTGGAGGCGATCGGCTGCGAGGTGATCCCGCTCGACACCGAGCTCGACCACACCTTCCCGAAATACAATCCGAACCCTGAGGACATGGAGATGCTGCACGCGATCCGCGACGCGGTGCTGCATCACAAGGCCGATGTCGGCCTCGGCTTCGACGGCGACGGCGACCGCTGCGGCGTCGTCGACAATACCGGAGAGGAGATCTTTGCCGACAAGGTCGGCGTGATGCTGGCGCGCGACATGTCGGCGATCCACAAGGACGCGCAGTTCATCGTCGACGTGAAGTCGACCGGTCTCTTCATCACCGATCCCGTGCTGCAGAAGCAGGGCGCCAGGACCGCCTATTGGAAGACCGGCCATTCCTACATGAAGCGCCGCACCAACGAGACCGGTGCGCTCGCCGGCTTCGAGAAATCAGGCCATTTCTTCTTCAACAAGCCGTATGGGCGCGGCTATGACGACGGCCTCGTCTCGGCGATCGCGATCTGCGACATGCTCGACCGCGCGCCCGGCAAGTCGATGGCGGACCTCAAGGACGCACTGCCAAAAACCTGGTCGTCGCCGACCATGTCGCCGCATTGCGCCGACGAGGTGAAGTACGGCGTCATCGATTCCGTGGTGAAGCACTTCGAGGGCTTGCAGGCCAAGGGCGCCAAGATCGGCGGCCAGGCGATCCGCGATCTCGTCACCGTCAACGGCGTGCGCGTCACCGTCGAGGACGGCAGCTGGGGCCTGGTCCGCGCCTCCTCCAACAAGCCCGAGCTCGTGGTCGTGGTCGAGAGCCCGGTCTCCGAGCAACGCATGCACGACATGTTCGAGATGGTGAACAGCGTGCTGCGGACCCATCCCGAGGTGGGAGAGTACAACCAGAAGATTTGAGGACTGTCTTAAGCCGCCACCACCGCCGGGATCGGCAGCGCCGTCACCGACTTGATCTTCTCCATCGCAAAGCGCGAGGTGACGTTCTTCAGCGGCACGGCGCTGATCAGCTTCTTGTAGAAGATGTCATAGGCCTGCATGTCCGCGACCACGACGCGCAGCATGTAATCGACGTCGCCGGCCATGCGGTAGAATTCCATCACTTCGGGCATGGCGCTGACCGCCTCGGCAAACTTCTTCAGCCAGGCGTCGGAATGATCCGAGCTCTCCACCGACACGAACACGGAGATGCCGAGCCCGATCTTGTTCTGATCGACCAGCGCCACCCGCTTCAGGATCACGCCGTCGGCCTCGAGGCGCTGGATGCGCTTCCAGCAGGGGGTCGAGGACAGTCCGACCCGGTCGCCGATTTCGGCAACGGACAGGGAGGCATCCTCCTGGAGGACCATCAGGATCTTGCGGTCGATGGCGTCGAGGCGGCGGCTGGTCTCGGGGATCTGGACAGCGAGGTCGGTCATTTGAAGAACTTTGTTCCATTTCAGGGGCTGATTTCCCTGATATAGAGAAAATCATTCTATAGCAAGCCCATAATCTCCGCGGCGGGCTGGCTCGGCGTCTCAGGCGCTGCGCAAAAGCTCTTCAACTTCAACACGTTGCGGTGCGGCCAGGCCGCCACCATGGCGGGTGCATTTCAGCGCCGCAGCGGCCGCGGCGAATCGCAGCGCCTCGCGCAGGCCTCCGCCCTCAGCGAGCCGGAGGGTGAAGGCGCCGTGGAAGACGTCGCCAGCGCCAAGCGTATCCACCGCCTCGACCGGGAAGGCGGGTGTTTCCTCCAGCCGGCCTGCCTCGTTCAGCCAGATCGTGCCGTGCGGGCCGCGGGTAGCGGCGAGGAAAGCGGGCGTGAGCTTGGCGAGCCGCTTCAAGGCCTCGCCGTCACCAGTGATGCCAGCGGTCTCCTGCACCTGCGCGCTGGCGAACAGCAGATGCGAGGCGGCCGTAAGCAGATCGTCGGTCAGCGCCATCGCGCGATCGACGCCGACAATGACGGGGATGCCGCGCCGGCGCGCCTCGGTGCAGAGATCAATGCAGAAGACGCCGCAGCGGCTCTCGACGAGAACCGCCTGGCAACAAGCGAGCAATTCGTCGGCGTCAGATAGCTTCACGCTCCACAGCGCAGGATCGCGGTAGATCGTCAGCGTTCGTTCGCCTGATGCGTCGATGATGATCGCCGAGACGGGCGTGGCAGCGCCCCGAACGCGCAAGATCCGCCCGACATCAATCCCCTCGGAAGCCATCCGTTCGAGAATGAAGCCGCTCGACGTCTCCTGCGCGTCGCCCATGGGACCTGCAAACGCGACGCGGCCGCCAAGTCGTGCCATCGCGATCGCGGCATTGAGCGCGTTGCCGCCGCATATCTCGGCAAGATGCGTCGCGTTCGCCTTGCTGCCGCGCTCCGGCACGGCCTCCACCCGGAAGGTGAGGTCGCGCACGGGAATGCCGATGCACAGGATGCGCGGCGCGATCGCGGAGTGCGCCATCGGCAGCCTCAGCTCCTGTCGTGCACCCAGCGGCCGAGCAGATGATGTGCGATCGCAAACGGATGCGGCCCGGCTAACCCGTCCGGATGCGTCCGTTTCAGCATCAGCGCCGCCTCATCGCGCGTGAACCAGCGTGCATCCTCCAGCTCGGAATGATCGACGACGATGTCCTCGTTCAGCGCCCGCGCGCTGCAGCCAATCATCAGCGACGACGGATAGGGCCAGGGCTGCGACATGTAATACTGCACGTCGGTGCAGCGAATGCCCGACTCTTCGAGGATTTCACGGCGCACCGCGTCCTCGATGGTTTCGGCGGCCTCGACGAAGCCGGCGAGGCACGAAAACATGCCGGGCGGAAACTGCTTCTGGCGGCCGAGCAGGCACTTTTCGCCCGATGCCACCAGCATGATCACGACAGGATCGGTGCGCGGAAAATGCTCGGCCTTGCACGCCGGGCAGTCGCGCTTCCAGCCGCCTTCCTTCATCGCGCTGCGGGCGCCGCAATTGGCGCAATAGCCGTGGCGCTGATGCCAGCTGACCATCGACTTCGCCATCGCGATCGCCGACAGCTGGTCGGGCGGGATCGCGCCCTGCATCGCCATGCCGCGCAGCTCGGTGACGGTGTAGTCGTCACGGCCGATCAGCTTCTCGGCTGCGGCTTGCGCCAGGCCCATGCCGAAGATCGCCGCGCCGTCGCGCAAGCCCAGAAAGATCGTGCCGGGATTGGCGCCGCATTTCAGCGCCTCGTCGATCGAGAGCAGCGCACGCACCTTGTCGCCCTCGCGCTTCACCAGCAGCGAGTCGCGGTAGACGACATAGGCGCGCGACGACGGTTTCTGTTCCAGTGCAAACAGCTTTTCGTCATCGCGGCGCAAATGCGCGGCGCGGTCGAGGACGTTGGTGACGAAGGCCGGCTGCCCCAAGGGAAACGAGTCGAATGCTGACATTTCTTGTTCTTTCAACCCAACCAGATTTTCTTGCGAAGCGCGCTGATGAAATTCTGTACCTCGGCCGCGTCATGCGCCAAGGGCTTCATCACGCCCCAGACCGGCCGCGGCCAGGCGGCGTCACCGGTGCGGCGCGCGATGATGTGAATATGAAGCTGCGGCACGAGATTGCCGAGCGCCGCGACGTTGAGCTTGTCGCATCTGGTGATCTCCTTCAGCGCGCGAGAGACGCGGGAGATCTCGGTCATCAGCTGTGCCTGCTGCACCTCGTCGAGATCGATGATCTCGACCGCATCAGGCCGCCGCGGCACCAGCAGCAGCCAGGGATAGTTGGCGTCCTTGATGACCAGCACCTTCGACAGCGGCAGGTCGCCGATGTCGATGGTGTCCTCTTTCAGGCGGGAGTGCAGCGACCAGGCGGGTTCGGGCATGAAGGTTTCCGGATGGCCCGATGGGGTCGGGCGTGTTGGGCCAGACCATACGATAGGAGGTCAGTAAGGGAAAGGATGGCAACTGCATACGCGATCGTCGTCCTGGACAAGCGAAGCGCAGATCCAGGACCCACTCCAGGAAGCCGTTTTGCGAAGAGTCGCGGCGACCAGCTCGCCTCACGACTCCTGCCTGGGGTAATGGGTCCTGGCCTTCGCCAGGACGACCAAAAAACTACGCCTCCGCCAGCACCCGCGCATTGGCGCGAATCGAGGCTTCGCTGACGCGGATGCCCAGGCCCGGCCCGTCGGGCACCACTACCTGTCCGGCGCGATTGGCAACGCGCTCTTCCAGCACGTCTTCGGTCAACACGTGATGCGGCATGTAGAATTCGCAGCCGAGCGAGATGCCCGGTGTCGCCGCGATCAGCTGCGTGCCGGCGGCGAGGCCAATGCCGCCTTCCCACAGCGTGCCGCCATAACCTGGCAGGCCGGCGATGTCGGCGATCGCCATGATCGCCTGCGCCTCGTACAGGCCGCCTGATTTCATCAGCTTGATCGAGACGGCATCGGCGGCCTCGCGGCGCACCACCTCCATCATGTCACGGCGATCGAAGCAGCTCTCATCCGCGAGCACGGGCGTTTCCAGCGCCGCGGTGAGCTGCGCCATCACGTCGAGAAATCTGCGCGGCACGGGCTGCTCGATGAAGGTCGGCGCGAACTCTTCGACATCGCGCAGGATCTTGATGGCGCCGAACGGCGCCAAAGCCTGGTTGTAGTCGACGCGCAGATCGACCTTGTCGCCGAACTCTTTCCGGATCGTTTCGAGATGATCGAGGTCCTCGTGATGCGGTTTTACGCCGGTCTTGACCTTGTAGATGACATTGCCCTCAGGAACCATTTTTCGCATGCGTTCGAGATCGGCGGCGAAGTCAGGATCGGCGATGGAGAACGACAGCGGGATGGTGTCGCGCACGCGGCCGCCGAGCAGGTCGGCAACCGAGAGTCCCGACGATTTGCCGACGATGTCGAGCAGCGCCATCTCGATCGCAACTTTTGCCTCGGCGTGCCCAACCAGCGCGCGGTCGAGTTCCGTCATCAGCGCGCGGATGCGGCGCACGGATTTGCCGATCACGATCGGCCGCAAATAAATGTCGAGCGCCGCGAACGCAGCTTCCGGTGTTCCCGTGAACACCTCCCACGGCGCAGCCTCGCCCCAGCCGATCACGCCATCGCTCGAGGTCAGCTCGAGCAGCACACGCTTCACCGTGCCCTTGACGTTGCCGACGCCCTGCAGGCGCGCCATCTTGATCGGGCTTTCGATCAGGAACAGGCGGAGACGCTGGATGGTTGCTTCGGTCATGTCAGGCCTCCATTGACGTGCCAGACCTGACCGGTGACGTAGGATGCTTTCGGGGACGCCAGGAAGGCGATGATCTCGGCGACTTCTTCCGGCCGCCCGCGGCGGCGCATCGGGATCAGCGCTTCCGTTGCGGCGATCTGCTCGGGCGACAGCCGGCTCTCGCCCGGCTTGTCCTTGACGATCAGGCCGGGCGACACCGCGTTGACGGTGATGCCGTCTCTTGCAAGCTCCATCGCGGTGAGCCGCACCAGCGCTTCCAACGCGGAGCGGCTCGCGGCCGTCGCTGCGAACGGCGCGAATTCGGGCCGGATCGCGTGTGCGACGAAGGAGGACACCGCGACGATCCGCGCCTCATTCCCGGCCCGCAGCAGCGGCAGTGCAGCCTCGACCATCCGTGTGAAAGCCAGCGCCGATTCGTCCATCGCCTGCCGGAACTGATCCGCCGGGGTGCCGATCGCGCTGCCGCGGCGGGCATGGCCGCCGACGAGAACCAAGCCATCGAGCCGGCCGAAAGCCGATTGCACCGCGGCGATGGCATCGGTCGCGGCTGCTTCCCCGGCGAGATCGCCAAGGCATTTGGCGACCACGGCGCCCTTTGCTTCGGCTTCCGCTACCGTGGCATCGAGGCCTGTGGCGTTCGCGCGCGTATGCAGCAGCAGCGCGGTGCCGGGTGCGGCAAGCAGCTTTGCCGCGGCGCGGCCAATGCCGCTGGCGGCGCCGGTGACGAGATAGACGCGGTTGATCTCGGACATCACGATGTCGCGTTGGCCGGCGGCAGCGCGCCGGTGCGGTGGAAATGGCTGAGGAAGGCGCGCGTCGCGGCTTCCCCGGGATTGTCGATCACCTGCCGCGCCGGGCCTTCCTCGACCACGACGCCGTCGCGCATGAAGATGAGGCGGTCGGCGACCTCGCGGGCGAAGGCGATCTCGTGGGTCACGATCACCATGGTCATGCCTTCGGAGGCCAGCTGCTGGATCACGTTCAGCACCTCGCCGACGAGCTCGGGATCGAGCGCCGAGGTGGCCTCGTCGAACAGCATGACGTCAGGCTCCATCGCCAGCGCGCGTGCGATCGCAACGCGCTGCTTCTGGCCGCCTGACAGCGTTGCCGGATATTGATCCGCCTTCTCCGCGAGCCCGACCTTGGCGAGCTGCGCCCGCGCGAGCTTTTCGGCATCGGCCTTGGCCATGCGCCGCACGGTGACCGGCCCCTCCATCACGTTCTGGAGTGTCGTCATGTGCGGGAACAGGTTGAAGTGCTGGAACACCATGCCGGTGGTGGCACGGAATTTTGCCAGGCTCTTTACGTCAGGGAGCTTTGTGCCGTCGCCGAACGCAAAGCTGATATCGCCGACGCGCACGCTGCCGCCGTCGGGCACGACCAGAAGATTGATGCAGCGGAGCAGCGTCGACTTGCCGGAGCCTGAAGGCCCGATCAGCGCGACGACGCCGCCCTTGGCGACGTCGAGATTGATGTTCTTCAAAACCTCGTTGCTGCCAAAGCTCTTGCGTAAGGCCCGGATCTCGATTTTCGATGTCTCGCTCATTCGCTGACCGCCAGGTGCTTCTCGCCGCGGCGGACGATGATGGTGAGCGGGATCAGGATCGCCGCATAGGCGACCGCAACCGCGGTGTAGGTCTCGAGCGGCCGGTAGCTGTCATGGGCTGCGACCTGGCTCTGATACACGAGGTCGGGCACCGCCAGCACCGAGACCAGCGAGGTGTTCTTGAACTGGATGATCGACTGGTTCATCAGCGCCGGGATCATGCGCTTGATTGCCTGCGGCAGCACGATGCGTCGCATGCTCTGGCCTGGGGTCATGCCGAGCGCGGCGCCGGCTTCCGACTGGCCCTTGTCGATCGAGACGATGCCGCCGCGGATGATCTCCGAATAGAACGAGCCGCCGTACAGCGAGAGCGCCAGCGCCGACGCCGTGATCGGCGTCATCTCGACGCCGGCGAGGATCGGCAGCGCGTAGTAGAACCAGATCAGCTGCACCAGGATCGGCGTGCAGCGGAACGCCTCGATGAAGGCGAGGGCGACGAGCCGCACCGGCTGGAAGCGCGACAGGCTGCCGAAAGCGCCGAACAGGCCGAACACGAGGCCGAGCAGCACGATCACCACGGTGAAGCCGACGGTGACGCCAAGCCCGTTGAGAAAGAGCCAGCGATAGCTCCAGAGGATGCCGAAGTCCCACTGATACATGTGTGCGATTACTCGTGGTGGGTGCCGATTTTGCACCGTCGTTCCGGGGCGATGCGAAGCATCGAACCCGGAACCTCGAGATTCCAGGTTCGCCCTGCGGGCGCCCCGGAATGACAGTGGAAAGCTTACAGAGAAACTCCCGGCGGGATGTCCGCCTCGGTCACGCCCACCAGCTCCATATTGGTGATGATGGCGTTGCGGATGAAGCCGAGGCCCTTGTTGAAGTCGATCCAGGTGTTGACGTAGTCGCGGAAGGTCTTGTCGTTCTCGCGGCGGAAGCCGGCGTTCGACGTCGTCGCGAAGATCGGCGTCGGCAGCACGAACTGGCCGAGCGAGGGGTTCTTCTTCAGCACGGTCAGCGACAGCATCGTGATCAGGCACTGCGCGTCGACGCGGCCGGTCTGCAGCGCGGCGGTGGCATCGTCGGCGGTCTTCAGCCGCGAGATCTGCGCCTTCGGCGTCAGGCGGCTGACGACCTGGTCGTGGGACGAGCCCTGGTCGACCGCGATCTTGATATCGGGCGAGTTCAGCTCGGCCCAGCTCTTCGGCTTGAAGTCCTTCTTGCAGAGAATGCCGAAGGCGTTGTTGAAGACAGGCACCGAGAAGTCGACCACCAGCGCGCGCTTCGGCGTCGGGTTCAGGCCGAAGAAGATGTCGATCTTGTTGGACTGCAGATCCAGCACCGAATTGCCCCAGGTGGTCTCGGTGATGTCGAGCTCGGCCTCCATGTCGTCGGCCAACGCCTTGGCGATGTCGATGTAGAAGCCCTTCCACTGGCCGCTGGAAAGATCCTTCATGTAATAGGGCGCGCCGCCGCCGACGGCACCGATCCGCATCTTCTTGGTGCGGCGGATGCGGGCGAAGGTCGATTCGTTGGGATCGGCCGCCTGGGCCACGGCCTTCGAGGCCAGCGCGCTTGCGGTCACCGCGCCGACGGCGCCAAGTCCGACAATCGATGCAACATCACGACGTGTAACCATTGGGATCAATCGCTTTTCTGGTGAGGTGGAGTTCCGGCAGCGTTCTTACCAAGGCGGCCCTGGTAGCGAAAGCACAGCCTATCGGCTGGGCAGGTCAGGAATTGCCCGGATGCTGGGCAAGATCAAGTTGGCCGATATGATACCCGCTTGCTTTCCCGCTCCTTTGGCCCCAAATAGGGACCGGGAGATTGGCGGTGGACGAGCCACTCGCCAACCGGGTCAGGTCCGGAAGGAAGCAGCCCTAACGAGGTCCGGATCGGGTCGCTCGTCAGTCTCCTACCTGTTTTTTCGAGCGAACCAGCGCCGGCGGGCCTCCCGCTGGCGCGCTCCTGTCCGCAAAAGCCAGCCGAGAGACATTCCATTGCGGATTGACCGATGACCGACGCTGGCGCCCCTCCACCTCCTGATAGCGCCGGCCCGGCCGGGAACGCGCCCTATCGGGTGCTGGCGCGGAAATACCGTCCCTCGAGCTTCGACGATCTGATCGGCCAGGAGGCGGTGGTCCGCACCGTCTCCAATGCGTTCGAAACCGGCCGGATTCCGCAGGCCTGGATCCTCACCGGCGTCCGCGGCGTCGGCAAGACTACCACTGCGCGCATCCTCGCCCGTGCGCTCAACTACGAGATGCCGGACGGTTCGGTGAAGGGCCCGACCATCCACATGCCGACCCTCGGCGTGCACTGCCAGGCCATTATGGAAAGCCGGCACATGGACGTGCTGGAGATGGACGCGGCCTCCCATACTGGTGTCGACGACGTCCGCCAGATCAACGACAGCGTGCGCTACGCTCCGGCCAGTGCCCGCTACAAGGTCTACATCATCGACGAAGTCCACATGCTGTCGACGGCGGCGTTCAACGCCTTCCTGAAGACGCTGGAGGAACCGCCGGAGCACGCCAAGTTCGTGTTCGCCACCACCGAGATCCGCAAGGTCCCGGTCACGGTGCTGTCGCGCTGCCAGCGCTTCGACCTGCGCCGCGTCGAGGCCGACGTGCTGATGAAGCATCTCGCCAACATCGCCGCGAAGGAACATGTCGAGATCGAGCCGGAGGCGCTCGGCATCATCGCGCGCGCGGCCGAAGGCTCGGTGCGCGATTCGCTGTCGCTGCTCGACCAGGCCATCGCCCATGCGGCGGGCCGGGTGAAGGCCGATGCGGTCAGGCAGATGCTGGGCCTTGCCGACCGCACCCGCGTCATCGATCTGTTCGATTCGCTGGCGCGCGGCGACATCGCGGCTGCGTTCAAGGAGTTCCGCGATCAGTACGATGTCGGCGCGGATCCGATCGTGGTGCTGTCGGATCTCGCTGAATTCGTCAATTTCGTCACCCGCGTGAAGATCGTGCCGGCGACGGCCGACAACGTCGCCTATGGCGAGACCGAGCGCGTGCGCGCGAAGGATTTCGCCTCAAGGATCTCGATGCGCGTGCTGTCGCGGATGTGGCAGATGCTGCTCAAGGGCATCACCGAGGTGCAGGGCGCGACGCGCCCGGCCGCAGCCGCCGAGATGGTGCTGGTGCGCATGGCCTATGTCGCCGATCTGCCGACGCCGGACGAAGCGATCCGGATGCTGGAGCAGAATGGCGGCGGCTCACAGGTCGTGGGCGGCGGTGCCGCGCGCAGCAGCGTGCCGGCGGGGCCGACGGTCTCCGCGGCGCCGGCGCCGCCAGCCGCG
>NZ_LJYG01000076.1:14684-15445 GCF_001440035.1 Bradyrhizobium manausense
GGCGCGCGGCCGCAGATGGCGGCGCCCGCGCCGGATCCGCAAGGCGCAACACCTCAGCTGCGTGTCACCAGCTTCACCCAGCTCGTCGCGCTCGCGGGCCAGAAGCGCGATCTCATGACCAAGAGCGCGCTGGAAGGCGACATGCGGCTCGTCCGTTTCGAGGAGGGCCGGCTGGAGGTCGCGCTCGAGCCGAACGCCTCCAAGACCATGATCTCGGAGCTTGCGAAGAAGTTCGAGCTGTGGACCGGCCGGCGCTGGACCATGATCGTTTCCAACGAGCAGGGCCAGCCCACGCTCCGCTCGGTGAACCAGGCCGCCAGGCAGGAACATGCGCGCAACGCAGAGGCCGATCCGCGCGTGCAGGAGGTGCTGTCGCGCTTCCCCGGTGCGAAGGTCGTCGAGGTCCGCAGGCTTGCCCCGGAGACGCCGGAGTCCAATATTAACGCTGACTACGGCTCTGACGATCTGCCCGACGGTTCCGACGCCGACGACGATCTCTGAGCCTATCTTTGAGGACGAAAACCCATGGCTGATTTTCTCGGCATGATGAAGCAGGCGGCGCAGCTGCAATCCAAGATGCAGGAGATGCAGGAGCAGCTCGGCAATGTGGAGGTCGAGGGCATCTCCGGCGGCGGCCTCGTCGCCGTCCGCATGACCGCGAAGATGGACGTCAGGGGCGTCAAGATCGATCCCTCGCTGATGAAGCCGGAAGAACGCGAGGTGCTGGAAGACCTGCTCGTCACCGCGCTCGGTGACGCCCG
>NZ_LJYG01000076.1:15505-22786 GCF_001440035.1 Bradyrhizobium manausense
GCCGCCGGGGCTGTTCGGCCAGTAAGATGGGCGCGGTTGCAGGTCCTGAAATCGAGCGGCTGGTCCAGCTTCTCGCGCGGCTGCCCGGTTTGGGCCCGCGCTCCGCGCGTCGCGCGGCGCTGCATCTGATCAAGAAGCGCGAAGCGCTGATGATGCCGCTGTCATCAGCCTTGCAGGTCGCGCTGGACAAGGTCCAGGTCTGCAAGACCTGCGGCAATATCGATACGCAAAATCCCTGCACGGTCTGCACCGATCCGAAGCGCGATGGCGCCATCATCGTCGTCGTCGCCGATGTCGCCGATCTCTGGGCGCTGGAGCGGGCCAATGCGACCCAGGGCCGCTATCACGTGCTGGGTGCGACCCTGTCGCCGCTCGACGGTGTCGGCCCGCAGGACCTCACCATCGACGCGCTGGTCGCGCGCGCGCACGCACCCGAGGTGCACGAGGTCATTCTGGCGCTGAATGCGACTGTCGACGGCCAGACCACGGCGCATTACATCACCGACCTGCTTCAGGACGCCAACGTCAAGGTCACCCGGCTGGCGCATGGTGTGCCCGTCGGCGGCGAGCTTGATTATCTCGATGAGGGCACGCTATCGGCCGCCATGCGGCAGCGCACCCTGTTCTAGCCACAGACCCGCGGAACGGACGACATGACGAAACTTTTCGCCACACGATCGGCTTTGGTCGCGACGATGCTGCTGCTGGTGACGCCGGCCATCGCCGCCGCGCAGCAGGAGAGCGAGGCGCCGCCGCCCTCGAAGCCCGGCAAGCCGATCAGCGCCGGCGAGGTGCTCTCGGGCGAGCTCAACGCCATGAAGATTCGCGACGTCAAGAACGCGGGCAAGCGTGTCGCGATGTACCAGATCACCTCCGAGCCGCGGCGCCTGCCGGCGCCGAACGGGCTGTGCGACCTCGAGACCGGGCCCGAAACCTTCCAGCTCGTCACCTCCAGCGACGCGCAGGCCTCGCAGCTGAAATCCTTCGTCGGCAAGGAGATCTCCGTGAAGGTGGATGAAGTCGCCTGCGCCAGCGATCCCGGCCAGATGAGCGAGGCCGTGGTGACGAAGTGGAGTTTGGTGAAGAAGTAGGGGCGAGCGAACGGCTCCCTCCACCGTCATTGCGAGCGAAGCGAAGCAATCCAGACTTTCTCCGCGGAAACAGTCTGGATTGCTTCGTCGCAAGAGCTCCTCGCAATGACGACGGAGAGAGGCGGGCTTTAAACCCTCACCGGCCCCAGCGTCTCGAAATGCCCGCGCTTCTGCAGCCAGGTGAGCAACACCAGGCTCGGAATCGCCACCAGCACGCAGATCACGAAGAACAGCGGCCAGCCGGTCGCGCTGGCGACGAAGCCTGCCCCGGACGACAGATACGTCCGCCCCACCGCCGCAAGCGCGGTGAGCAGGGCGTATTGCGTCGCGGTGTGCAGCGGGTTCTGGCACAGCGCCGAGAGATAGGCGACGAAGATCACCGTGCCGATGGCGCTGGTGAAATTCTCGGCGCAGATCGCGAGCGCCAGCGCCCATTGATTGGTGCCGACCAGCGCGAGCCAGGAGAAGGTGAGGTTGGCCAGCGCCTGCACCACGCCGCCGATCCACAGCGAGGTCGCCAGCGAGTAGCGCCGCGCGACGAAGCCGCCGGCAAAGCCGCCGATCAGCGTCGCAGCTAAGCCAACGCCCTTCACGATCGCTGCATAATCGTTGCGGGTGAAGCCGAGATCGATCACGAACGGCGCCGTCATGGTGCCGGAGAACGCGTCGGTGAACTTGAACAGTACCACGAAGGCGAGTGCTGCGAGCGCGTCCTTGCGCGACAGGAATTCCGAGAAGGCGCCGATCGCCGCGTGCAGCACCCGCGTGAATGCGGTCTCGGTTTGCGTCGCAGCTTCCGCCCGCACCGACTGCTCGGGCTCGGTCGCAACAAGCGCCGTGATCGTCCCGATCAGCACCATCGCCGCCATCACCACATAGCCCCACATCCAGGCCGCGCTGCGCGTGATGCCGGTGCTCTCGAAGCCGGAGACGATGAACAGCGCGCCCGCGGTCGAGACCAGCATGCCGATGCGATAGGCCGCGACATAGGCCGCCATGCCGGCCGCCTGCTCGCTCTCCGGCAGGCTCTCGACGCGGAAGGCGTCGACCACGATGTCCTGGGTCGACGACGTCGTCGCCACCAGCAGCGCACCGAGCGCGACGTAGAACGGTGACCGCGCCGGATCGGTCATCGCCAGCAGCAGGATCGAAACGATCAGCAGCAGCTGCGAGAACAGCAGCCAGCCGCGCCGCCGTCCGAAGGCGCGCGTGAACAGCGGCACGTGCAGCGCATCCACCAGCGGCGCCCACAGGAATTTCAGCGTGTAGGGCGTGCCGACCAATGCAAACAGTCCGATGGTCTTGAGATCGACGCCGGCCTCGCGCATCCAGACCAAGAGCGTCGAGCCCGACAGTGCCAGCGGCAGCCCCGACGAAAAGCCGAGGAACAGCACGATCAGCACCCGCGGTTGCAGGTACACAGCCAGGCTGTCCCGCCAGGAGGTCGCGGGGGCATTGGTGCCGGCGGAGGAGGTCGCGTCGGGTGCGGTCATGGGGGGGTGTTAGCAGATTCTGGGCGTGATGCCTCGACCACAAAAGCCGTCATGCCCGGGCTTGTCCCGGGCATGCGGTGTTGAAGGGCGTGGATGGNCCGGCCATGACGATCGAGCCGTCACTCCCCTGCCTGGAGTTTCCTCGGGAACAGCTCTGCCGCTCCCGATACCAGCCGTGGGCCCTCCGGCGCATCGGTCTTGCTGAAATCGAGCTCCTCGATTCGTCCCGCCCGCTTCTCGATCTTGTCGGCGGAGATCAGGATCTGGCGGACGTCTTCGTTGGCGTCGGCAAAGTGCTTCTGCAATTTCAGCACACGGTCGCGCAGGCGGCCGAGATCGTCGCCGAGCTTGATCACCTCGGTCTGGATCTGGTCGGCGGCATCGCGCATGCGCGCGTCCTTCATGATCTGCTGCATCACCTGGATCGCGAGCATCAAGAGCGAGGGCGACACCAGCACGACGCGGGCGCGATAGGCCTTCTGGATCACGTCGTCGAATCCGTCATGGATTTCGGCGTAGACCGATTCCGACGGCACGAACATCAGCGCCATCTCCTGGGTCTCGCCGGTGACGAGGTATTTTTCCGCGATGTCGCTGACATGCTTCATCACGTCGCCGCGCAGCCGCTGCGTGGCGAGGCGCTTCTCCTCGTCGGTGCGGGCATCGTGCAGCGCGGTCATCGCCTCCAGCGGAAATTTGGCATCGATGCAGAGCGGGCGCTGGTCGGGCAGGAACACGACGCAGTCGGGCCGCTTTCCGGTCGACAGCGTGAACTGGAATTCGTAGGACCCCTTCGGCAGACCGTCCTGGACGATCGCCTCCATCCGCGCCTGGCCGAAGGCGCCGCGCGACTGCTTGTTGGCGAGCACGTCGCGCAGGGTCGTGACCTGCGTGGTGAGGTCGGTGAGGTTCTTGTGGGCAGAGTCGATGATGCCGAGCCGCTCGTGTAGCGCGCGCAGGCTCTCCATGGTGTTGCGGGTCGAGTGTTCCATGGACTGGCCGACCCGATGGGTCACCGAATCCAGCCGCTCGTTGACCGCCCGCGCCATTTCGGCCTGGCGGCCGGCCAGCGCCTGGGTCATGGCGTCAACCCGGCCGGAGGCCTCGCTCTGCGCGTGCAGCACCTGGGCGAGCCGCTCTTCCAGCTCGTCGGCCCGGATCGCGCTCGCCATCGCGAGTTCCGCGCCCCGCCGCCCGGAGCGCGCGATCACGACGGCAATCACCGCCAGCAGGATGAGGACGAGGGCGCCGAAGCCGATCAGCGCATCGATGGTGCGCACCGGCCAGTCGCCCAGCATGAAAATGATCTCGTTCATGTCGCCCTTCTAGCCGATTCGCGAGCCAGAGCGAACGAAGAGAGAACGATGAGCCTAACGGCCTCCTCATTTTTATGGTTACCGAAAGGCGAAGTTTTATGGTTAGCGGAGGGTTGTCGCGTTCCCGGCCGCATTGACCGCTTCTCGTGCGCAGCTTAAATCGCCCGCCATGGCCCTCAGAGAAATCATCATCCTGCCCGACAAGCAGCTGCGTCTGGTCTCCAAGCCGATCGAGAAGGTCACGGCGGAGATCCGCAAGCTTGCCGACGACATGTTCGAGACCATGTACGACGCGCCCGGCATTGGCCTCGCTGCGATCCAGATCGCGCAGCCGCTGCGGTTGATCACCATGGACCTCGCCAAGCCCAACCCGGACGGCGAGACCAAGCCGGAGCCGCGCGTCTTCATCAATCCGGAGATCATCGCCTCGTCAGAGGAGTTGTCCACTTACGAGGAAGGCTGCCTGTCGATCCCCGAATATTACGAGGAGGTCGAACGCCCGGCCAAGGTGCGCGTGCGCTTCACCGATCTCGACGGCAAGCTGCACGAGGAGGACGCCGAAGGCCTCTACGCCACCTGCATCCAGCATGAGATCGATCATCTCAACGGCGTGCTGTTCGTCGACTATCTGTCGAAGCTCAAGCGCGACCGCGTCATCAAGAAGTTCGAGAAAGCCGCCAAGCGCGCGGGCGAGTAGGGCTTTCCGTCGTTCCGGGGCGATGCGCAGCATCGAACCCGGAACCTCGAGATTCCGGGTTCGGCTCTTCGAGCCGCCCCGGAATGACCGTCAATGGATTGCGTCGTTCGCAGGTTTTTGTCATGCCGCTCCGCCTGATCTTCATGGGCACGCCCGATTTCTCCGTGCCGACGCTGCTCGAGCTCGTCGCGCACGGCCACGAGATCGTGGCCGTCTACACCCGCGCGCCGAAGCCGGGCGGGCGGCGCGGGCTGCAGATGCAGCCGACGCCGATTGAAGAGGCCGCGCGAAAGCTCGGCGTCCCCGTGCTGACGCCGAAGACGTTGAAGACGCCGGAGGCGCTGGAAGAATTTCGCGCCTTCGACGCCGATGCCGCTGTCGTCGTCGCCTATGGCATGATCCTGCCGCAGGCGATCCTCGATACGCCCCGGCTCGGTTGCTACAACCTTCACGCTTCGCTGCTGCCGCGCTGGCGCGGCGCCGCGCCGATCAACCGCGCGATCATGGCCGGCGATGCCGAGAGCGGCGTCATGGTGATGAAGATGGATGCCGGCCTCGATACCGGCGACGTCGCCATGGCCGAGCGGCTTCCGATCACGGACAACATGACCGCGGCCGATCTGCATGATCGCCTCGCCCGTCTCGGCGCCGACCTGATGGTGCGCGCCATGGCGGCGCTTGACCGCGGCGGGTTGCAGCTGAAAACGCAGCGCGAGGACGGCGTCACTTATGCCGCCAAGATCGACAAGGCCGAGGCGCGGATCGACTGGAGCAAGCCCGCGCATGCGGTGCTGCGCCATATTCATGGCCTGTCGCCGTTTCCCGGCGCCTGGGCCGGGCTCGAGAATGCGCGCGTGAAAATCCTCCGCTGTGAGCTTGCCAAAGGTTCCGGCGCGCCGGGTGCCGTGCTGGACGATCAACTCACCGTCGCCTGCGGCGAGGGCGCCATCCGCATCCTCGAGCTGCAGCGCGAGGGCAAGGGCCGGATGCAGGCGGCAGACTTCTTGCGCGGCACGCCAGTGAAGCCGCCGATGCGGCTCACCTAATGCCGCGCTACAAGCTCACCATCGAATATGACGGCGCGCCGTTCTTCGGCTGGCAGATCCAGGACACGCTGCCGTCGGTGCAGGGCGCGCTGGAAGCGGCCGTGAAGGCCATGACCGGCGCCGATCTGCGCGTGCACGGGGCCGGCCGCACCGATGCCGGCGTGCATGCGCGCGGCCAGGTCGCGCATGTCGATGTCGAGAAGCAGTTTCCGCCCGGCCGGTTTCGCGACGGGTTGAATGCGCATTTGCGCCCGCATCCGATCGCAGTGCTCGAAGCCGAGATCGTGCCCGATACTTTCGAGGCCCGCTTCTCGGCGGTCAGGCGCCACTATCGCTACCGCGTCATCAACACCCGCGCCAATCTCGCGCTCGACGTCGGCCATGCCTGGCGCGTGCCGCGCCGGCTCGACGCTGACGCGATGCATGCGGCCGCCCAGCGCCTGCTCGGCAAGCACGATTTCACGACGTTCCGCGACACCGAGTGCCAGGCGAAATCGCCGGAGAAGACGCTCGATCAGCTCGACGTCCTTCGCGATGGCCGCGAGATCACCATCGTCACCTCGGCACGCTCGTTCCTGCACAGTCAGGTGCGCTCGATGGTGGGCTCGCTGGTCTGGGTCGGCGAGGGACGCTGGACCGCCGACGATCTCTCCGCAGCGCTTGCCGCCCGCAACCGCGCCGCCTGCGGCATCGTCGCGCCGCCGGAGGGGCTGTATCTGATGAAGGTGGACTATTAGAAGGTGATGCCGCCTCAGGCGTCATGGCCGGGCTTGTCCCGGCCATCCACGATCTTTCTTGCTCGATGGACGAAGAGCGTGGATGCCCGGGAAGGACCGGGCATGACGGCGGAGCGATTAGGGAAAGGCCGTCATTCTACCCAAAATATCTTGCCAGAATCCCGCGATAGACCTTCGTCAGCTTCTCCAAATCCACCACCGGCACGCGCTCGTTGACCTGGTGCATGGTCTGGCCGACCAGGCCGAACTCGATCACCGGGCAATAGCTCGAGATGAAACGCGCATCCGAGGTGCCGCCTGAGGTCGACAGCTCCGGCTTCTGTCCCGTCACCTCTTCGATTGCGGACACCGCGAGGTCAGTGAACGGGCCGGGCTTGGTCACGAACACGTTGGAGTTCGACGGCTCCCAGACGATGCGGGCCTTGATGCGGTTGCCGCAGGCCTTGGCGAGACGGGTCTCGACCAGCTCGCGCAAGGATGCCTGGGTGTGGTTGTCGTTGTAGCGGATGTTGAACCTGGCCCGGGCCTCGCCGGGAATGACGTTGAAGGCCTTGTTGCCGACGTCGACCGAGACGAATTCGAGATTGGAGGCCTGGAATTGCGCGCTGCCATGATCGAGCGGCTCGTCCGAGATCGCCACGATCAGGCGCGAGATGTCCGGCACCGGATTGGAGGCGCGATGCGGATAGGCGACGTGGCCCTGCACGCCGTCGACGACGAGCGTGCCCGACTGCGAGCCGCGGCGGCCGACCTTGATGGTGTCGCCGAGCCTCTCGACATTGGAGGGCTCGCCCAGCACGCAATGATCGAACTTCTCGCCGCGCTCGGCGGCCCATTTCAGCAGCTTGATGGTGCCGTTGATCGAGACGTCTTCCTCGTCGCCGGTGATCAGGAACGAGAT
>NZ_LJYG01000076.1:22827-28483 GCF_001440035.1 Bradyrhizobium manausense
CCGCCGTTGGCGGCGAGATGCTCCAGCACCGCGGCCACCGAGCACGCAATGCCGCCCTTCATGTCGACCGCGCCGCGGCCGTGCAGAAAACCGTCCTTCACCTCGCCGGAGAACGCGCCAACGCTCCAGGCGCTCTCGTCGCCTGGCGGCACGACGTCGGTGTGGCCGGCAAAGGTGATGTGCGGGCCTTCGGTGCCGATCCGCGCATAGAGATTGTCGACGTCGGCGGTGCCGTCCTCGCTGAAGGTCACGCGGTGGCAAATGAAGCCGGCTGCATCAAGCGCTTTCTCAAGCACACCGAGCGCGCCGGCGTCTTCAGGGGTTACCGAGGGGCAGCGGATCAGGTCGCGGGCAAGGGAGAGAGCATCGGTCATGCGCCCCGCTTAACATGCATGCCGGCGGGCGGGCTAGCGCTGGGCGGGACAATTTCGAGCTCGCGGCTCTGGTCCCAGCTTTTCGCAGGGGACGTTGCGGATACGGATTCGCTCTCGGCCGCGGCCAGCGGATCGGGGCCGAACCGGTTAGTGCCCGACGTGCCGGGCGCAATGAACATCTCGACGAAGCCCCACAGCCAAAGTGCGTAGCAGGCCCAGTCGAGCGGAGTGAACGATGGAGACAGCCGGTTCGAGAGGTGAAGCAGCAGGTTGGGTAGGAAGAAGAAAAGCACGATCCACCAGCCGCGCCGATCGCGGTCGTGGAGCCGCTTGATTGCGGTCGCCAGATAGATCCAGAGGAACAACGGCAAGGCTAGGCCCTTCAGGATCAGCGTCACGCGGTCGGTCGAGGCCAGCAAATGCCAGGCGCCGGGATCGATGACCCGAAATAGGTCGTCGAGACCGAAGTCAAAGTCGAACTCGATGCCGAGCTTGGCTGCGGATCTGGTCCCGTCGAGCAGGCCGATGATGGGACTCATGTTCTCCAGCACCGCCGCCAGCAGCGCGACGATCAGCAGCGCCTGCCACATCAGGGCGCGGTTGATGCGGCCGTCGAAGCGGAAGAGGTACCAGGTCCAATCCATGCGAAAGGCTCCGGGCAGGAAGGGGCGCCCGGGAATTGGTCGCGATGGCGGGGGAGGGGGTTCGATAAGCTGCCAGACCCGTCATCCTGAGGTGCGAGTGGCACGATGCTAAGCATCGCGCCGGGAGCCTCGAAGGATGCGCGGCCACGATGCAGCCGGCAGCCGGGCCGTCGCCCTTCGAGGGCCGCCCAAGAGGCGGCCACCTCAGGGTGACGGATTGCGTCTTTGCAGGCAGAACTCAGTCCCGCAGCAGCTCGTTGATGCTGGTCTTCGCGCGCGTGCGCTCGTCGACGCGCTTGACGATCACGGCGCAGGCGGTGCTCGGGCCGATCTGGCCGTTCTTCATCGGCTTGCCGGGCAGCGCGCCGGGCACCACGACGGCATATTCCGGGACCTCGCCCATGAAGATCTCGCCGGTCTCGCGGTCGACGATCTTGGTCGAGGCGCCCAGGAACACGCCCATCGACAGCACCGCGCCCTTGCGCACGATCACGCCCTCGGCGACCTCGCTGCGCGCACCGATGAAGCAATCGTCCTCGATGATCACGGGCTCGGCCTGCAGCGGCTCNCCGCCGATGCCGGCGCCGCCGGAGATGTGCACGCGCTTGCCGATCTGCGCGCAGGAGCCGACGGTGGCCCAGGTGTCGACCATGGTGCTCTCATCGACATAAGCGCCGAGATTGACGAAGGACGGCATCAGCACGACGTTCCTGGCGATGAAGGCCGAGCGGCGCACCACGGCGCCAGGCACCGCGCGAAAACCGGCGTCGCGAAAACGGTTCGGGCCCCAGCCTTCGAACTTCGAGGGCACCTTGTCCCACCAGTTGGCCTGGCCCGGGCCGCCGGCAATGACGTCCATGTCATTGAGACGGAACGACAGCAGCACGGCCTTCTTCAGCCACTGATTGACCTTCCACTTGCCGTCGGCCCCGCGCTCGGCCACGCGCGCCTCGCCCTTGTCCAGGGTCTCCAGCGCCTGGTTCACGGCCTCGCGGACTTCGCCCTTGGTCGAGGTCGAGATGCCGTCACGCGCCTCGAAAGCGCTGTTGATGGTGGATTCCAGGGCGGACAGGGACATCGGGATTTCCTCTTGGGAGCGGGGAATTTGATGGATTGGGGCGCTTTTTCGGGATTTGGAAAGGTCAAGTCAAGCGCACAATCGTGGTTGCTGGGCTTGTCTTGGCCATCCTCCCCGGTCATTCCGGGGCGATGCGAAGCATCGAACCCGGAATCTCGAGATTCCCCGGTGCGCAATTGCGCACCTGAGGTTCGCCCTTCGGGCGCCCCGGAATGACGGCGGCCGCTACGTCTTCACCGCGACAACCCCGCCAAAAACCCCGCCAGGTCCTCCGTGACGTGGTCGACATGGGCCGCATCGCGGCCCTCCAGCTCCCAATCCTCGCGCACCACGTCCTTGGTGCCGTCAGGCACCACCAGCACCGTGGTCATGCCGAGCTGGTGCGGAACGGTGAGGTTGCGGGCGAGATCCTCGAACATGGCGGCCCTGGTTGCGTCGACCGCGTGCAGATCGAGGAATTTCCGATAGGTCTGCGCCGCCGGCTTGGGCTCGAATTCAGCGGCGATGATGTCGAACACGCCGTCGAAATGCGAGCTGAGGCCCAGTCGCGCCAGCACCGCATCGACATGATCGACCGAGCCGTTGGTCAGGATCAGCTTGCGTCCCGGCAGCTTTGCGATGGCTGCGCCGAGCGCCGGATTCGGCTCCAGCGGCGAATGGTCGATCTTGTGCACGTAGGCGAGATAGTCGTCGGCGCGCACGCCATGCAGGGTCATCATGCCGCGCATGGTGGTGCCGAAGCGCCGGTAATAGTCCTTCTGGATGTTGCGCGCTTCCGCGGGCGTCACGTTCAGCCAGTTGCAGACGAACTCGCCGATCCTGGCATCGACCTGCTGCCACAGATTGACGTGGTGCGGGTAGAGCGTGTTGTCGAGATCGAACACCCAGGTGTCGATATGGGCGAAGGCGCGGGGTTGGGTCATCTCAATGCTCTATCTGCTAAGCGCAATCGCTGCTCCACGCTCCGCTGTCGTCCCGGCCCCCGCGCACAATTGCGCACCAGGCCGGGACGACACCGTATTTGCGGCCCACCCATCACGGCAACGCAAAGCGCAGCGTCTTGCCGCCACTGCTCATGTCCACCACGCCAAACCCCGTCGCCATGAATCCGCGCGCACCGCAATCGGTCTGCTCATTGGTCTCGAACTTGGTCTCGCGGGTGCAGAGCTGCTTGCCGCCGCCCCAGTTCAGTGGCTTGTCCTTCAGCCTGATGGCGCGGTTGTCGCTGTCCACGGCTTCCGCGAAGCTGAAGATCTGCTTGGGCTGGCCGGACAAGTCAGGATGCAGGCAGGTCTTGGGATCGATGCGATACCAGCCGCGGCTGGTGACGGACTTGCCGTCATCGGTCGCGATTGCCGCCATCACCTTGTGCGGCGTGTCGTTGCACCAGGTGAGACCGCTGGTGGACGGCGTCTGCGCCGCATCGACCAGGGTCTTGAAGAAGCCTGGCGAAGAGACTGCGTCGGACGACAGTCCGCGGCTCTTCAGGAACGCGGCGAGCGCTCCTTGCGTCTTCGGCCCGTCGACGCCGTCGATGGCGCCGATGTCGTAGCCTGCGATCACCAGGAGCCG
Source organism: Bradyrhizobium manausense (assembly GCF_001440035.1). Classification (GTDB taxonomy): domain Bacteria; phylum Pseudomonadota; class Alphaproteobacteria; order Rhizobiales; family Xanthobacteraceae; genus Bradyrhizobium; species Bradyrhizobium manausense. The sequence continues at coordinate 26,496 of NZ_LJYG01000076.1, forward strand.
CTGGATGCCGGCCAGTCGCGCCTGCTCGTCGTCATATTCGGAATCCTCGGCGAGATAGGCGACGAGATTGCCGTCGTCGGCCTGCGTCGGCGTCACTTGCGTGAACGCCGCCTGGGTCTGGCCGCTGCGGCATTGCCGCGCGGCGGCGATGACGAAATTCTCCTGCGCCACGCACAGCAAGTCGTGGCCGTTCTGCGGGATCGGCGAGGCGCCGTAGACGCCGAGCGCGCGGGCGTGAAGCAGGATGCGGTCGGCGGTGAGCGTGCCCTGCACCACGACGCGGCAGGTGGCGGGATCGATCCTGAACCAGCCGCGCGTCGCGGTCGCCGCCTTGTCGTCGATGCCGATCGCGGCCTCGACCACGTAGGACATGCGGTTGCAGATCTTCAGGTCGGCGAAAGCAGGCGCGGAGGAGAAGAAGAGCGAGATGGCCGCGGCCGGCAGCGTCATCAGGAAACGGGTGAGGGCCGAGCGGCGATGTTTCACCTTCGTCATTCCGGGATGGTCCGAAGGACCAGACCCGGAATCTCGAGATTCCGGGTTCGCCCTGCGGGCGCCCCGGAATGACTGTCCGAGGCGAGAGCTCTGGATGCCCAAGGCGAGCCCGGACATGCCGGCCTTTTTCCGCTGGTCGCGTTCGTCCATCACTTGTGGATCAGCGTTCCCGTGCCCTGGTTGGTGAACAGCTCGAGCAGCACCGCGTGCTGCATCTTGCCGTCGATGATGACGACGCCCTCGACGCCCTGCTCCAGCGCGTAGATGCAGGTCTCGACCTTCGGGATCATGCCGCCGGAAATGGTGCCGTCGGCGATCAGCTTTCGCGCGTCCTTCACCGAGAGCTGGGGGATCAGCTTCTTCGATTTGTCGAGCACGCCGGGCACGTCGGTAAGCAGCAACAGGCGTTTGGCCTTCAGCGCGCCCGCCACGGCACCGGCAAAGGTGTCCGCGTTGATGTTCAGCGTCTGGCCCTCCTTGGAGGTCGCGAGCGGCGCCAGCACCGGGATCAGCTCGTAGCCGATCAGCTGGTTGAGCAGCGTCAGATCGACCTTCTCGGGATCGCCGACGAAGCCGAGATCGATTGCCTTTTCGATGTTCGAGTCCGGATCGATGATGGTGCGCGTCGTCTTCGACGCCTTCACCATGTTGCCGTCCTTGCCGGAGAGACCCACGGCCTTGCCGCCGGCCTCGTTGATGTAGCCGACGATCTGCTTGTTGACCGAGCCGGCCAGCACCATCTCGACGATCTCGATGGTGGCGGCGTCGGTGATGCGCAGGCCGGCTGCGAATTCCGAGACGATGCCGAGGCGCTTGAGCATGGTCGCGATCTGCGGGCCGCCGCCATGCACCACCACCGGATTGATCGCGGTCTGCTCGAGCAGCACGATGTCGCGGGCAAAATTCTTCGCGGTCTCCTCGTCGCCCATGGCGTGGCCGCCATATTTGATGACGATGGTTTCTTCGTCGTACTGCTGCATGTGCGGCAGCGCTTCGGACAGGATGCGGGCCTGGTCGAGCGGGGAGATGTCGGTCATGTCACGGATCTCGCTGGCGGGACTAACGCGGGTTCGCGTTCTATCTGATTGGCGGGCGAGGCGCAAAGCGTTGCTGATGTGTAGCCCGGATGGAGCGCAGCGTAATCCGGGACCGGTGTTCGCGGTAAGAACCCCGGATTTCGCTTGCGCTCCATCCGGGCTACGGATCAGCGTTTCCCCACCACCGCCGCCAGCGTCACCGCCAGCCAGCTCAAGATCATCAGCGTTCCACCTGTCGGCGCTGCCATCGGAAACAGCGAATGCCCCGCATATTGCCGCAGGGTGAGGTCGCCGGCGAATATCACAGCGCCGATCACGAAGCCGAATGCGGCGATCAGGCCAATTCTGCCGTGCAGAAGGCTGCGCGCGAGCAAGGTGACCGCCGCCAATATGGCAGTTGCATGAAACAGCAGCATGGCGCTGGCGGAGGCAAGCCGGCTGGCATCCGCGCCGTGG
>NZ_LJYG01000076.1:28501-44285 GCF_001440035.1 Bradyrhizobium manausense
CCACGCCGGCGGCGCCCATCAGACCGGCGAGGGCGAGCAGCAGGCGGAGCATCACGCGCTCCGCTCTTCGAGCAGCTTGGCCATCGCGGCACGCAATTCAGCCATGCCGGTCGATGAGCGCGACGAGGTCGCGATCACGTTCGGAAACGCGGCCGGATGTTTTGCCAATGCAGCTTCCGTCTCGGCGATGCGCGCCTGCAGCTCGGAGGCCTTCACTTGATCGGCTTTGGTCAGCACGACCTGATAGCTGACGGCGGAGCGGTCGAGCGTCCCCAGCACGTCGAGGTCGACATCCTTCAGCCCGTGCCGCGCATCGATCAGCACATAGACGCGCGCGAGCGAGGCCCGCCCCAGCAGGAATGTGTGGATCAGCTCGGTCCAGGACGCGACCTGGCTCTTGGGCGCCTTGGCATAGCCATAGCCGGGCATGTCGACGAGGCGCAGGTCGGTCTTGCCGGGGACCTCGAAGAAGATCAGCTCCTGGGTGCGGCCCGGCGTGTGCGAAGTGCGCGCCAGCGCGTTACGCCCCGTGAGTGCGTTGATCAGGCTCGATTTGCCGACATTGGAGCGCCCGGCAAAGGCGATCTCCGGCCCCGCCATCGGCGGCAGCGTCTGGATCGAGGGGGAAGCCCAGATGAATTGCCAGTCGCGGGCGAACAGCTTTCGCCCGGCCTCGATCAGCTTCGCATCTTTGTCGTCGGTCATGCGAAGCTCGCTGTTTCCTTACGTCATTGCGAGCGAAGCGAAGCAATCCAGGAATGTATCCGCGGAGGGATTCTGGATTGCTTCGTCGCTTCGCTCCTCGCAATGACGATCACGTCGCCTTCTTCGCGAACGTCGCCTTGAGATTATCGAACAGCTCCACCTTCACGCCGTTGCGGCGCATGATGAAGCTCTGCTGGATCACCGAGAGCGTGTTGTTCCAGGCCCAGTAGATCACGAGGCCCGCCGGGAAACCCGCCAGCATGAAAGTGAAGATCAGCGGCATCCAGTTGAAGATGATCTGCTGCGTCGGATCCGGCGGCGTCGGGTTCAGCTTCATCTGGAACCACATCGTGATGCCCATGATGATCGGCCAGATGCCGAGTGCCAGATAGTGGCCGAACACCGGGATGGTGGTCGGGTCGAACGGGATCAGCCCGAACAGGTTGAAGAGGTTGGTCGGATCGGGTGCGGAGAGGTCCTTGATCCAGCCGTAGAACGGCGCGTGCCGCATTTCGATGGTGACGAACAGCACCTTGTAGAGCGAGAAGAACACCGGGATCTGGATCACCACGGGAAGACAGCCGGCGACCGGATTGATCTTCTCCTTGCGGTAGATCTCCATCATCTCCTGCTGCTGCTTCACCTTGTCGTCGGGATAGCGCTCCTTCAGCGCCTGAAGCTGCGGCTGGATCGACTTCATCTTCGCCATCGAGGCGTAGGACTTGTTCGCCAGCGGGAAGAACAGGAGCTTCACGATCACGGTCACGAGCAGGATCGAGATGCCGAAATTGCCGAAGAAGCGGTAGAAGAAGTCGAGGCCGAGGAACATCGGCTTGGTGATGAAGTAGAACCAGCCCCAGTCGATCAGGAGATCGAACTTGTTGAGGCCGAGCGCCTTGTTGTAGCCGCCGAGGCCGGCGAACGGGAAATTGATGCCGACCACGCCGGCTTCCTTGGCGCCCGCGAACAGCCGCGCATTTGCGGTCGCGGTGCCGCCGATCGCGACGGTAACAGGGTCGAGCAGATAGTCGGTCTGGTAGGTATGGACGTTGCCGACGAGGTTCGAGGAGAACTTGGCCTGAAGCTGCGCACTGGTGTCGGGCAGCAGCGCCGAGGCCCAGTATTTGTCGGTGATGCCGAGCCAGCCATTGGTGGCCTTGAAGTCGACCTTCTTGGCTTCGTCGATCTTCTTGTAGGCGTACTCCTGCAGGCCGTGCTCGCCGAGATAGCCGATCAGGCCTTCATGCAGGATGTAATAGCCCGACACCTGCGGCGTGCCGTGGCGCGAGATCAGCGCGAACGGATAGAGCGTAACGGGCGCGTTGCCGACATTGCTCACCTCGTCCTTGATGGTGAAGAGATAGTGGTCGTCGACCGAGATGGTGCGGCGGAAGCTGAGGCCATCGCCATTATCCCACTTCAGCACGACAGGCGTGGTCGGCGTCAGGCTGCCGCTGCCGTCCTGCTGCCAGACGGTCTGGGCATCAGGCATTTTCGACGTCACACCCGTGGCCGCCACCCAGCCGAACTCGGCGTAATAGGGCTCCGCGGTGCCCGAGGGCGAATAAAGAATGATCGGCGGCGATTTCGGATCGACCGTCTCGCGATATTGCACCAGCGCCAGATCGTCGATGCGGCCGCCCTTCAGCGAGATGCTGCCGACGAGCCGCGGCGTCTCGACCTTCACGCGCGGGCTCGATGCAATCGCGGTGTCGCGGGCGACGACCGGCTGGGCCGGCTGGTTCGCCCCTGGTGTGGTGGTCGGTGTCGTCGAGCCCGCCTGCGGCGTGGCGCCCGGCGTCGCCGAGGCCGTCGGCTGCGGATTACCCTTCTGCAGCTCGGCCTGGGCCTGCTGCTGGGCGCGCTGCTTCTCCATCGCCGGCACGTTGTAGAAGTACTGCCAGGCGATCAGCACCAGGCCGGACAGAATGACGGCGAGGATGGTATTGCGATTGTCGGTCATCACTATGGTCTCGTCATCAATCCGGTTTGCGGCTGGCGGCTGGGCCGGGCCTTGGATTTGGCCGGCGTCCCTTGTCAGATCCGTTGTCAGATCCTTTGGCCGTATGCCGCGCGGGCTTCGTGATCGCTATGCGCAGATCGTCGAGCATGGTCGTGAAGTCGCGCGAGAGCGCGCCCCTGCGGCCGACCAGCACGTAATCATGATGGGGTTGCATCGATACCGGGTCGAGCCGCTTCACCAATTCGCGAAGTCGGCGCCGGATGCGATTGCGTTCGGGAGCGTTGCCGTTCTTTTTGGTAACGGTGAAGCCGATCCTGACAGGACCGAGGTCGTCGCGACCAAGGCTTCGTCGGTCAAGGCTTTGCAGGACGAACGCGGGACTGTTCACCCGCGCGCCATTGGCAACGGCGAGGAAATCCGCTCGCTGCCTCAGCCGATCCATAATGAAATCCCGGTAAAGGGGGTCCGGCTCAGGCGCTCAGACGCTTGCGGCCGCGGGCGCGGCGGGCGGCGAGAACCTTGCGGCCGCCGGCAGTGGCGAGACGAGCACGGAAACCGTGACGGCGCTTGCGCACCAGTTTGCTGGGTTGATAAGTCCGCTTCACGGGTTTTTCTCCGCTGACCGGGCAATTTGCCTGTAGAATTGATGATAAAGTCCGTAAAGATGCGGCCCAAAACGGGCCGTTTCCGGCCCCAGAAGAGCCGCTCCCGGTGTCGCACCGGGTCATCGCGGACAATTTGCGCGGCTTATAAGGGAGCGTCTTGTTTTCGTCAACGCCACAGGACCGCGCAGTTCCGGTGAATATCGCTGTTTCCTTCCTGTTTCCTTCCTGTTTCCCTTGGGGTTTTTAACCCTTGAGGTGGCGGATAGCGATATCAGCGCCTACATCCCACCTTGGCAGATTAGCGATCTGTAATTTGACCGCCCCGGGGGGCGGTCGCATCCTCCATTGCCAAGCTCTCGGAAGGCCAGCAGGGGCGAACTTCGTGGAAGCGACGGACCTTCAGCAGCCGGCCCAGAATCCGGATCAAAGCCTGGATCGAGATCTGGATCGGCCAGAGGACCAGCCGGGTTCGCCGGCGACGCGGTCCCGTGGCCCGGGCGGGCTTGGGCTATCGGGCAAGCTGCTGCTGCTGACCGTCCCCCTGGTCATGATCGCAGCCGTGCTGCTTTACGTCCCCGCGATCGCCAACTTCTGGGTCAACCGCCTCAACGACCGCGTTGCGGCGGCCAACACGGCGGCACTGGTGCTCGACGCGGCGCCGCTTGGCATGGTGCCGGACTCGCTGTCGCGGGAAATCCTCAAAAGCATCAATGCGCGCGCCGTCGCGATCAAGATGGGCCAGCAGCGCCGGCTGCTTGCCAGCGACAATCTGCCGTCCGCGATCGAGCATGACGTCGATTTGCGCGACATGACCGTGTGGGAGGCGATCACCGGCTCGTTCCAGATGATGCTTGAGACCGGCAACCAGCCGATCCGCATCGTCGGTCCCGGTGTCGGCAACGCCCAGTTCGTCGAGATCGTGACCGACGAATTGCCGCTGCGGCAGTCGATGTACCGCTTCTCCCGCAACGTCGTGGTGGTCGCGCTGATCATCGGTGTCTTGACCGCGGGTCTCGTCTATCTCGCCCTGCACTATCTCTTCGTGCGGCCGATGCGGCGGCTGACCGCGAGCCTGGTCGGCTTCCACGAGAATCCGGAAAGCTCGGCCCGGATCATCGTGCCGAGCCAGCGCAGCGACGAGATCGGCGTCGCCGAGCGCGAATTGTCAGACATGCAGCGCGACCTGATGTCGATGCTGCATCAGAAGAGCCGGCTCGCCGCGCTCGGCCTTGCCGTCTCCAAGATCAACCACGATCTGCGCAACCTGCTGGCGTCGGCTCAGCTCTTGTCGGATCAGCTCGCCAGCGTGCCCGATCCCCGGGTGCAGCGCTTCGCGCCGAAGCTGGTGCGCTCGCTCGAACGCGCCATCGCGTTCTGCCAGTCGACGCTATCCTATGGCCGCGCCCAGGAGGCCGCGCCCGACCGCCGCATGTTGCTGGTCGAGCCCGTCGTGCTCGAGGTGCGCGAGACCGCCGGTCTTGCCAATGACGCCACGATCGCCTGGGTCGCCGCGATCGAGCGCGGCCTTTCGGTCGATGCCGACCCCGACCAGCTGTTTCGCGTGCTGCTCAACCTCGTGCGCAACGCCGCCCAGGCGCTGGAGAGCCATGCCTCCGGCGACGGCGGCCCGCAGCAGATCCGGATCACCGGCAAACGCGAAGGCGCCGTCGCCATCCTGGAGGTGTCCGATACCGGCCCCGGCGTACCCCAGAAGACCCGGGAGCACCTGTTCGAAGCCTTCCAGACCTCCGGCCGCCCCGGCGGCAGCGGGCTGGGCCTCGCCATCGCCGCCGAGCTCGTCCGTGCCCATGGCGGCGACATCCACCTCGTCGAAGGCACCATCGGCGCCACCTTCCGGATCGTCATCCCCGACCGCCCGGTGGAACTCCTCTCCATCCGCAGCGAGCGGCAGCGGGCGTAGGTCGGCCAGCGGCGACAGCTTTCCCTCATTCCGGGCGGCACAAGTTGATCGTCCGTCATTCCGGGGCGGCGTGCAGCGCCGAACCCGGAATCCAGAGGTTTTGGCGCGAGATTCCGGGTTCTCGCGTCGCGAGCCCCGGAATGACGCTGGAGAGACCGTCATTTCCCTGCAAAATCTCCCCCTCCCAGACCTTGCCAACGCCGGCAAGAGCGGTTAGTCAAAGCGCTCTTTCGCACCCCCTCCGGCGCTGTCCGGAGGCTGCGTGCGGGCTTGGCCCGCACATCAGCGAAAAACGCGCCCGTAGCTCAGCTGGATAGAGCATCAGACTACGAATCTGAGGGTCGGACGTTCGAATCGTTCCGGGCGCGCCATTTTCGGCCATGCGTTGCGAGGCCCTCTCCTAGCGTTGACCACGGCTCCGGTTAGGAATTCTTGCCGCGACGTTCGGTCGGTTTGTCTCGAGCCAGGCCACGGCTTCGGGTCCGTTGACGACGCACTCGAATGTTTCCCAGGCCGGGTCCTCGATCTTGTCGGGTTGCAGTCGCTTCGCCGCATATTCAACGAGATCATGCAGGCCTTCGTATCCGCGTCGGCGCTCGAGGGAGTCGACAATCGCCGTGCTGGCCCAGCCTCGTTGGGCCAAATCGACAATGCTCGGAACGTCAGCCTCGCTGAACCAGGGCGTAGCATCGAACTCGAGGCAGCGGATGTTGTCGGCGGTATGGCAAGTCGCGTGGATCATCGGGTCCCTCCATTCGCTGGCTGACAACCATTCCCCTGACATTGCATTCCAGATTCGCTCGTGCAGCCGTGCGCCCGTCAGCCTTTGACCAGGTCGCTCAGCAAGTTGGCCGCCACCATCAGCTTGGCAAGCGTCAGGCCACCAGCGGCAATCTCCTCGACCGCTCGGCGGATGCGCGTGGCTTCAGGATGAGCCACAAGCCACGTCTCGGCAGCCTGCTGACCGGATTGGCCGATGGTCAGCATGTCTGCGGCCAGTCGTCTTTCGGCGGCTGCGATCAGGTCGACGGCACGGTCGATGGCGAGGCGTTCGAAATGATCGCTTGCCGGCACGTTGCGCGCAGCGGCGGTGATGCGGTCGAGACGGAAATTGGCCTCGGCGGCAAAGAACGTCGCTGCGGCATCGCCGATGCTGCGACCGGTACGCTCGGCGACGGTCACGATATCAGGCGCCGAGTGCAGGGCATCGAGGTCGGCAAGATCTCCGGCGAGTCCGCTCGGGACGCCGGCATCGGTCAGCTCCTGCCGGCGCTTGGCTCGCGCGGCCTGCATGTCCGGCGGCAGGGCGTCGTCGAGCGAGGCTGCAACGTCGCGGACGGCAGGGCCAAACCGGGCGATGATTGCGCTCAGCCCATCCTTGAAATCGACGTTGCGCACATACCAGACCATGCGGGAGAGCAGCAGATCCTGGATCGCCGCGTAGAGGCTGAGCTGCAACTGCCCGTCGATGAGGGTGTCGAGCGCGTCGATCCCGTCGTTGAGCCGCCTGAGCTCGTAGATCGCGTCCACCGCAACCTGCGCCATGACGATGGTCGAGACATCGGCGTCGGTTTCATCGGTCAGGCGCACGATGCAGGCCGGGCCGCCGCGATTGATCACGGCATTGACGAGACTGGTCGCGATGATCTCGCGTCGCAGCCGATGGAGCTCGACCGCGGTCGGGAATTTATCGAGAACTTCGCGCGGAAAATACAGGGACAGTCTGCGGGCGAGATAGGGATCATCAGGCACGCCCGTGACGAGCAGGTCCTCGTAGAGCGTCAGCTTGGCGTAGGCGAGCAGCACTGCAAGCTCGGGCCGTGTCAGGGCCTGGCCGCGCCGCGTGCGCTCAGCGATCGCGGCGTCGTCGGGCAGGAATTCGACGGCACGGCTGAGCAGGCCGCGCTGCTCGAGCGACTGCATCAGGCGGGTGAGGAAGCCGGTCTCAGCCATGCCCTTGCGTTCGGCGAGCGAGAGCGCCAGCGTCTGCAGATAGTTGTTGCGCAGCACCAGCGTGCCGACCTCGTCGGTCATTGCGGCAAGCAGGTTGTTGCGATCGGCGAAGCTGAGGCGTCCCTCGCGTTCGGGCCGTGCCAGCGCGATCTTGATATTGACCTCGACGTCGGACGTGTTCACGCCGGCCGAATTGTCGATGGCGTCGGTGTTGAGCTTGACGCCCTTCTGCGCCGCTTCGATGCGGCCGCGCTGGGTGACGCCGAGATTGGCACCTTCGCCGATGACCTTGGCGCGAACCGCGGTCCCGGTGATGCGGATCGGATCGTTGGCGCGGTCGCCGGCCTGATCGTCGCTTTCCGTCGACGCGCGGATGTAGGTGCCGATGCCGCCGAACCACAAGAGGTCGGCGCGCGCCTTCAGGATCGCCGTCATCACCTCGAAGGGCGTTGCCTGCTCCTTGTCGAGATCGAGCAGGCTGCGCACTTCCGGCGCGAGCGGGATCGCCTTGAGCGAGCGCGAGAACACGCCACCTCCTTCCGAGATCAGCGATTTGTCGTAGTCCTGCCAGCTCGATCGCGGCAGGTCGAACAGGCGCTTGCGCTCAGCGAAGCTGGTCGCGGGGTCGGGGGATGGATCGATGAAGATGTCGCGGTGGTCGAACGCCGCAACGAGCTTCGTCGCCGGCGAGAGCAGCATGCCGTTGCCGAAGACGTCGCCGGACATGTCGCCGACGCCGACCACGGTGAACGGCATGGTCTGGATGTCGGTGCCGAGCTCGCGGAAGTGGCGCTTGACCGCCTCCCAGGCACCGCGCGCCGTGATCCCCATCTTCTTGTGGTCGTAGCCCTGGCTTCCGCCGGAGGCGAAGGCATCGCCGAGCCAATGGTTGTTCTCGGCCGAGATCGCATTGGCGACGTCGGAGAAGGTGGCGGTGCCCTTGTCGGCGGCGACGACCAGATAGGGATCGTCGCCGTCGTGCCGCACGGTCAGGTCGGGCGGCACCACGATGTCGCCGTCAAGATTGTCGGTGAGTTCGAGCAGCGAGCGCACGAAAATGCGATAGGCTTCGGTGCCCTCCGCGAGCCACGCCTCGCGATCGGAGGGCGGCGGCAGGCGCTTGGGCACGAAGCCGCCCTTGGCGCCGACCGGCACGATCACGGCGTTCTTGACTTGCTGCGCTTTCACGAGGCCGAGGATCTCTGTACGGAAATCCTGCGGCCGATCGGACCAGCGCAAGCCACCGCGCGCAACCTTGCCGAAGCGCAGGTGAATGCCTTCGACGCGCGGTGAATAGACGAAGATTTCGTAGAGCGGTCGCGGCGCCGGCAAATCGTCGATCTTGCGCGCGTCGAACTTGAAGGAGATCACCGGGCGCGGATGTCCATCCGGGCCGAGCTGCCACAAATTGGTGCGGATGGTCGATTGCACCAGATTGGTGAAACGGCGCAGGATGCGGTCTTCATCGAGCGAGGCGACGGATTTGAGCTGCTCCTCGATCTCGGCAACGAGAGTTATCTCGCGCGCCGAACGCTCGCGATCGGTCAGGACAAGGCGCGGATCAAGGCGCGTCTGGAACAGCGCGACGAGGTTCGCCGTGATCGCGGCGTTCTTGCGCACCGTCTCCCACATGTAATCCTGGGTGAACGGCGTGCGGATCTGGTGCAGATAACGCGACAGCGCCCGGATAGACGAGACTTCCCGCCAGCCGAGCGCAGTGCGCAGGATCAGGGCATTGTATCCGTCGGATTCGGCGCGGTCGGTGACAACAGCCATGATCGAGGCCTCCAGGCGATGGCTGAAGTCCCGGCTGATCTCGATCGGCTGGCCGTCGCTGGTCTCAATCGTCATGTCGTGCAGCCAGACCGGCTCGGGCCTGTTGCCGGGCACGATCTGATAGGTGCGTTCGTTGACCACGCGCAGGCCGTGATTTTCGATCACGGGCACGCGGTAGGACAGCGATAGAGGCGCGGCATCCGAAAACACCCTGAGGCCGAAGCGCCTGGGATCGTCCTTCTCGAAGCGGTGAACCGAAATCGTCACCGGGCGGGCTGGTGTGAGCTTCTCGATAGTGGCGATATCGGCGACGGCCTGTTCGGCCGTGGAAGCCTCGGCATAGCCGCCGCTGAAGGCCTGAGCGTAGCGATTTGCGAGCATGCGCGCCCGCATGCCGTCGGTCGACGCAGCCAGCGCCGCCTTCAGCTTGTCGGCCCAGGTCGCGGCGATGGCGCTGATCCCGGCTTCAAGCGTGGCGCGCTCGACGGCGGGAGTCTTACCTTCATAGCGTCCGATGATGAATTGGACTCGCGCCAGCGCGCCTTCCGGGAACGAGACGTAGGAAGCGGACAGAGTCCCCTTGTAGGCCTGCGCCAGGAAGGCTCCGACACGCGTACGGACGTCGGTGTCGTATTTGTCGCGCGGAATGAAGGTGAGGATTGAGACGAAGCGATCGAACTTGTCGACCCGCGCCAGCGCCCGGACGCGCGGACGCTCATAGAGAATCAGGATCTCCATGACGAAATTGAAGAGGGTATCGACGTCGATCTGGAAAAGTTCGTCGCGTGGGTATTCCTCGAGAATATGCTGGAGAGCTTTGCCCGAATGGCTGTTCGGGTCGAAGCCGGCGCGCTGGAGCACCCGCGATACCTTGTGGCGAACATAGGGGATCTGTCGTGCCGAGCGCGTATAGGCACCCGAGGTGAACAGACCGACGACTCGCAATTCACCCTCGAGCCGGCCGTCGGGCGTATAGAGCTTGATGCCGACGTAATCCATCCGGATGCGGCGATGAACGCGGCTGCTCACATTGGCCTTGATGACAATGAGCAGGGTCGGCTCGCGCATGAACTCGCGAATCTCCGACGTCATCACCACCATTTCGCTGCCGCGGCGCAGGACCTTTACGTCGGGATCGCGGAGGATACCGAGGCCCTCGCCGGTCGTGATGTCGTCCGACGCATCCTGCCCCGGCAGGAAGCGATATTCGCGCACGCCGAGAAAGGTGAAATTGTCCGCGCACAGCCATTGCAGGAACTGGTTGGCTTCGGCGACCTCGTCGATCGGCAGCGGCGGCGGATTGGACGAGAACGTCTTGACCGCGTCCTCGACGCGGTCGCGCATGGCGCGCCAGTCCGCGACGCAGGCGCGCACGTCGCCGAGCGTCCTGGTCAGGCCGTCAATCAGCCTCTCGCGGTCCGCGTCGGCGTCCAGGCGGGTGATGTGGAGATGAATCAGGCTCTCTCGCGCGCCCTTTGCCCCTTCCGGCAGTGCCTCGCCGTAGAAGCGCAGGAGCTTGCCCTGCTCATCGCGCTCCACCGCGATGATGGGGTGAGCGACGAGGGTGACTTCGATGCCCTGCTCGGTGAGCTCCGCCATGGTGGAATCGAACAGGAAGGGCATGTTGTCGTTGAGGATTTCGAGCACTGAGATCTCGCGCCCGTCCGGCATCAGCGGATTGACGACGCGGATATCGGCACGCCCCGCCGTGCGCCGCTGCACATGCTCCCAGGCCTGCTCCGCCAGGAAGGCAAGCGAGGAGGCATCGTGACTGGCGAGATCCTCGACATTGGTGAAGGCGAACAAAAGCTCGGCAAAGCTTCGCGGGGCCTTTCCCGGCTGCACGCTTCCTGCCGCCTCGCGGATCAGAGTTGCCCGGGCCTTGTCGTCTCGCCACGCCATCGCGTCCTCCATCTCCCACCGACGATCCGCAATGACGGTCGGGCATTGTGTTCTTGGAGTGCGCCTCTTCGAGCGCATCTTTCTTGACCGTGTTTCAATCGCCTCGGCGAAATCTTCGGTCTTGCGGCTTCGATGATATTAGCATTCCGCAGCCGTCATGGCGCGCGGAGTTGTGGGGCGCGCTTTGGGGCGGAACCGGTGCCGACGACCATCGTGCCGTTGGGTGCCCTGCAAAATGACGAGGAATCTCAAGTGTGTCAAAGTAGCTTGAACGGCCGGGCCGTTTCGGCTGCCCGGCNTCGCCTCCGTGAGCCAGCAAGCGCTCAGCCCGCTGCGTTCTTGATCGCGGTTTCGAAGCTCTTTGCGTCGAAGGCCGGCATACTTTGGATCCGCCCCAGCCCTTGGGTCGAGTACCAGACGGAGAACGCGAGCACCGCTTCCGCATTCGGGGCATCAATGACGTCGACGAAATCGTAGTAGCCCTGCGTGTAGTGGATCGACTCGATCTTGATACCGAGATTGTCGAGCCTTGCCTTGGCCTTGCCGATCCGTTCCGATTGCCTGCTCGCCCACTCCGGGCTCAGATTGCCAAGCAGTACATATTTCATTGGCCACCTCCACGTCATGTTGATCATCGCGCGCGAAGGAACCTGACAACTATACGCCTTCCCGCGCCCCGCGTACATGCCGTTCCGTGGCAAAGGCGGCATGGGAGCCGGGCCTGGGAGGAGATTGCCCGATGACCCCTGGTGCAAATTCGAACACTAGCCCTGCCATTGGCGACCGGACCGTGTCCCGGGCCACAACATCATAGCGCAACAGCGAGCACGCAGTGCCCATCTTCATCGGCCGTGGGCGCCATTTCAACCTGCGCTAAGCCGCCAGGCCCCGCTTCTCGTCCCCGATCAGGTGGACCCGGTTACGGCCGGCGGCCTTGGCGTCATAGAGCGCGATGTCAGCTTCGGCGAACAGTTCGGCGATCGGCCGGCGGTGCGGGCGGCCGATCAGGGCAGCTCCGATCGAGGCGCCGACTTGGAGGCGAAGACCGTTCCAGAACAGCGGGCGGCTCAGCATCATCACGGTCTTTTGCAATACGCCTGCGATCCGCGCAGGGTCCTTCGGGGCGCGCAGGATGATCGCGAATTCATCGCCACCGAGCCGGCCGACCAGGCCGGCATTGTGGAAGGCCCGCCGCAAACGCTGCGCGACCTCGCACAGGCATGCGTCTCCGGCCAGATGGCCGAATGTATCGTTGAGCTGCTTGAAGCCATCGAGGTCGATCAAGACCAGCGCCGAGGCGAATCCGTGATTCAGGCTGTCGTTGACCACCTCGCGATAGCGGGCCTGAAAAACCGAACGATTGGCGAGCCCGGTCAGCGGATCGGTTTCGGCTTGCTGCCGCAGGCTCTCGAGAGCCTGCCGGTCGGAGGTGACGTCCTGCTTGGAGCCGAAGATCCGCACCGGCCGGCCGCCCTCGTGCACCGCGTTGATCGAGAGGCGCATCCAGCGCCGTTCGCCGCGCCAGGTTCGGATCTCGGCATCGAGCGTCACAGGCAAGCCGCTCCGGATCACTTCGGCTCGCGCGAGCTCCATGTGGCGCCTGGATTCGTCGATGTAGAGGTCAACGATGTCAGCCCGCCGCAGCGGGTTGCTCTCGGGATAGCCGAAGATGTCGTAGACGCCCTGGGTCCAGCTCAGGCGCTCGGTCTCGAGCGCGCATTCCCACGCGCCGATGCGCGCGGCATTCAGGGCCTGATCATAGAGTCGTACGCGAACCTCGTCCGGCAAGGTCGCATGGTCTTCTGTCATCGACGGTCCGGCAGCGTAAACGCGATTTTGCCCAAAGACTTAAGGAAGCGCTCAAAGGCTAGGGCGTCTGCGTTAACGAATTCTGTATGTCGATGGGAGCAGGCCAAGGGAGCAGGCCAAGGGAGCAGGCCAAGGGAGCAGGCAAAGGGAGCCACAAACATGTGCCGGCCGGCGATGTTCGCCGCCTCTCGGGGGGCTCAAGCTCCGAAGGCGGCGGCGAGGACCCGCAGTTCGTCCCTGAGGCGATCAAGCACGGTCTCATAGTCACGCGTCTCGGTCTGGCGAAACAGCCGCACGCTCGGATACCAGGGGCTGTCGGTGCGATCGAGCAGCCAGCGGTAGTCGGGCGTCCATGGCAGCAGGATCCAGGTCGGTCGACCAAGGGCGCCGGCGAGATGGGCGACGCAGGTCAAGATCAATGTTGTCGCCCAATCCCTCGTCCGCAGCGATCAGGATCGTCCTGCCTTCAACGTTCTCGTCACCAAGCCACATCGGTTGCGGAAAGGGAGGATATTTTGACGAAGGCAGCTTCGACCGCGTCTGGTGCCCGAGCCAGCCGGCTTCGAAATTGCCGGTCAGGAGCTGGGCCAGCGACACATTCCACGCGGTCACCTCATTGCTTAAGCCCAGCGAAATCATGCGGTCGGACAGCGCGAACAGCTCGTCGAAGCGATGAAGGTGAAACAGCGCGACCAGTCTGTTGTCGAAGGCATCGGCAAAGCGCGGTGCCAGCGCGATGGCCTTTTCGAACCAGACCAGCGCCTCTTCGTTGCGGCGAAGCCGCCTGAGCGCAAGGCCGAGATTGTTGCAGGTCTCGGCATCACCGGGGTCGAGCCGGTGCGCCCGCGCGCCTTCGGTCGCGGACTCCTCGTACCGCTTCAGGCCATAGAGAACCCATGCGCGCGTGCGCAGCGTCGGGGCATGGTCCGGCAACAGCCTGACGCTCTCGTCAAGACGCGCAAGAGCCTCCTCGTTGCGCCCGAGCTTGTGGAGCAGAATTCCGCTTTGGCACCATAGGCCAGCATCCTCACGCCGAAGCTGGATCGCCTTGTCGAGCACCGCCAGTGCCTCGTCGCAACGTCCATGCAACTGCAGCACGGTTGCGAAGCTCGCGAGATATTTTGCCTTGGGGGCACGCCTGATAGCGCGGACGATCCATTCCAGGGCGTCGTTGTATTGACGCGCCTCGAGATGCAGCAGCCCCATGAGATGCTGGGCGTCGGTATGCTCGGCATCGATTCCGAGGGCCTGCTGGTAGCAGGCACGCGCGTCGAGATGCCGTCCTGCCTGAAAATGCGCAAGGCCCGCTTCGCAGAAGGCGGCGGCTGTGCTCATTGCTGCTCGGTCCCATGAATGGCGAATGGCCACCTCAGCAGCACGAGATTGCGCGAGGCTTGCGGCCGCTCCGGACGGTCGATTGCGGCCATCGTCTCCCGCACCGCCGACAAAAGCGACAACAGCGACGCGGCGCTCATGCGGATTTATCCACGAGGACGGACCAATTCTCAATCGCTCTCGAAGGTGGAAGTCGTATCCTTAACGTAGATGTAATGAGTGCTCCATATTGGTTCCCGCGCCACAAACCTGGCACCGGAGCGCTATGATGAAACTGATCAACAATCTCCCGATCGCGGCAAAATTGGGCGGGCTTATCGTCCTCGCATTGCTGGGCTTGGGGGTTGCGGGTCTCCAAGCTGCTCGCCTGATGAGCGACCAGCTCCTGGCCGACCGGACTGAGCAAGCGCGCACGATCGTGGATATCGCCAAGAATGTCGCGCTGGAGCTCCAGAAGCAGGTCGATGCCGGTCGGATGACCAAGGAGCAGGCGATTCAGGAATTTGCCAAGCGCACGGCAAGCATGACCTACGACAAAGGCGAAGGTTACCTCTTCGTGTACACGATGGACGGCGTGCTGCTGGCGCACCCTGACTTGAAGCTGATCGGCACCGATCGGCTGGATGCCGTGACTGGCGGCCGCAAGCTGATTCGCGAGTTGCGCGACGGCGTGGCCTCCAAGGGCGAAGTCACCTTGAGCTATGAGCACACAAAGACGGGCGAGACCCGGCTGTCGCGGAAGTTGACATATGCGGCCGGCATTCCCGGATGGAGCGTGTTCGTCGGCACAGGCGCTTACCTCGACGATTTGGAGGCCAAGCTTTGGCCGATCATCCGATCGTTGGGCTTCTCGATGCTCGTGATTGCCTGCGTCACCGGGCTCGCCGCCTGGCTCACCGCACGCGGGATTACCGTTCCACTCGGGCTGCTGCGAGACAGCATGCGCAAACTCGCGAGCGGCGATCTTCAGGTAACGGTTGCCAACGGGGGGCGGCGCGACGAGATCGGCTCGATGGCCGAGACCGTTCAGGTGTTCAAGGACAACGCCATCCGTATCCGAGGGCTTGAGCAGAAGGAGGCTGAAGCGCAGCAGCAAGCCATCGCCGATCGCCGTGCGGCCATGGCGGCGCTTGCCGACGGGTTCGAACGCAGTGTCGACGGCGTGGTGCGCGCTGTCGGCCTCTCCGCGGGTGAAATGCAGACCGCCGCAGAATCCATGACGGCGACTGCCGGCGACGCCAGCCAGCGCGCGGCTACCGTAGGTCAGGCTTCGGAAAAAGCCCTCGGCAACGTACAAGCCGTTGCTGCGGCGGCCGAGGAGCTTTCGGCCTCCGTCGCCGAGATCTCACGCCAAATGCTGCAATCGAGCGAGATCGCGCGGCGTGCTGTCAGCGAGGCCGAGCAGACCAATTCGACGGTGCAGCAATTGTCGGGTGGCGCCGAGAAAATCGGAGCGGTCGTCCAACTGATCCAAAACATTGCCGAGCAGACCAATTTGCTGGCTCTCAACGCCACCATCGAGGCTGCACGCGCCGGCGATGCCGGCCGGGGCTTCGCCGTGGTCGCATCCGAGGTCAAGGCGCTGGCCACTCAGACCGCCAAGGCGACGGAGGAAATCTCGACCCAAGTGTCGAGCATGCAGGCGACAACCGGCGAAGCGGTCGTGGCGATCAATGGTATTGCAGGGACCATCGGCAAGATGAGCGAGATTGCGATCGCGATCTCATCTGCGGTGGAAGAACAAGGCGCGGCGACGCAGGAGATCGCTCGCAACATTCAATCCGCCGCGCAGGGCTCGAGCGAGATCACGAGCCA
>NZ_LJYG01000076.1:44299-57475 GCF_001440035.1 Bradyrhizobium manausense
GGCGGGGTGAGCAAAGCGGCCACGGCTACCGGCTCCGCTGCGTCCGAAGTGTTGCGCGGCGCGCGCGAACTCGACCAGCAGGCCGGAACGCTGCGCATGGCGGTTGACGGATTCCTGCGCCAGGTTCGAGCGAGCTGAAAAGCTGAGGCGTCAGGTCTGAGGGCTCGCCGCGGGTCCGACCTGGTCAACTCGACGCGCGGCATCGAAAGTTTGGCCGTCCATTCCGAGGTCCTGACCCGCGCGCATCTTCTTCCGCCGGAGCCCGTCCAGGATCAGGTACATCGCCGGCGTCGAGTACAGCGTGAACAGCTGGGCGACGACCAGGCCGCCCATGATGGTGATGCCGAGCGGCTGGCGGATCTCGAAGCCGGGGCCGGTGCCGAGCGCGATCGGGACGGCGCTTAAGAAAGCCGCCAGCATCGTCATGGTGATGGGGCGCGCCCGCAGCCGTGCCGCGAGCAGGATGGCATCGCGCGCAGCGAGGCCGCGATTTCGCTCCGCATCGAGCGCATAGTCGACCATCATGATCGCGTTCTTCATCACCATGCCGACCAAAAGGATGCAGGCGATGGTGGTCACCAGCGTGAACTGCGTTTTGGTCGCCCACAGCGCGACCAGCGCGCCGAAGGCGGTCGGCGGCAAGGTCGAGAGAATCGTCAGCGGATGGACATAGCTTTCGTAGAGCATGCCGAGCGCGAGGTAGATCGTGATCAGCGCTGCCGCGAACAGGGCCGCCTGCTTGACGATCGATTTGTCCGCTTCCTTGGCCTCGCCGCGGAATTCGGCCTTGATGTCGTCGGGCAGTTTTGCAGCAAGCTCTTCCTTGCGGATCGAGGTGATCGCGTCGCCGATCGAGGTGCCGGGCTTGATGTCGAACGAAATCGTCGCGGCCGGAAACTGGGCGCTGTGACGGACCCACATCGCGGCATGCGCGCGCTGCGGCCGGGTCAGGGCCGTCAGCGGCACCGCTTTGCCGCTGGCGCTCGGCACGTAGATCTGGCTGATGGACTCGGGGCCGGTTGCCGCCTGCGGCTCGACCTCGAAGATCACGCGCGAATAATTGGTCGGCAAGAACAACAGATTGAGCTGTCTCTGGCCGAAGGCGTCATTGAGCGTGTTGTCGATCGCAACCGGCGTGACGCCGAGCATCGCGGCGCGAATGCGGTCGATGGTCAGCCCGGCCTGCAAGCCGCCGGTTTCCCAGCTCGGGATGACGTCGATGATTTGAGGGATGCCGCGGACGCGGCGGACCATGTTCTCCGCGGCCCGTATCACCTCGTCCTCGTCGATGCCCCAGAGCGTATATTGGTAACGCGAGCCGCTGGACTGAACGCCGAGATTGAGATCCTGCAGCGGCACGAAGAAGACGCGGACGCCGTCGATCCGGTCCATGCGCTCGCGCAAGCGCGCGATCACCTGCTGGATCGACAGCTTGCGCACGTCAGGCGGCTTGAGCGCGACCAGCATCTGCCCGACGCTGAGCGCATTGCCATTGCCCTCGCCGATGAAGGACGTCAGGCCCGAGATCGCGGGATCCTGCAGGATCGCCTCGCCGACGGCGCGCTGCCGGTCCTCCATGGACAGGAACGAGATGTTGGAAGGAGCCACCGTCCGCACGAATATCACGCCGGTGTCCTGGGTCGGCATGAAACCTTTCGGCAGTTGCAGATAGAGCCAGACGCTGGCCCCGGTCAGGGCGGTGATCACAAGGGCGGTGAGAAAACGATGACGCAGCGTCCAGTCGAGGCTGCGCGCATAGAAGGTGCGTCGCGCAGGTAGCGCATCGGGATTGTGCAGCCGCCGCCGGCCGCGATCGAGCAGGTGACCGCACATCATCGGCGTCAGCGTCAACGAGATCACCGCGGAGGATACGATGGCGACAACCAGCGTCACACCGAACTCGCGGAAATAGCGCCCGACGACGTCGGGCATGAACAGGATCGGAATGAGCGCCGCGATCAGGGCGATGGTGATGGCGACGACCGTGAAGGCCATCTGCCTGGCGCCGTTGATGGCGGCCTGCAGCGCCGGCTCGCCCTCGGACATGCGGCGGATGATGTTCTCGATCATGACGATGGCATCGTCCACGACGAAGCCGGCGGCGATGGTCAGCGCCATCAGCGACAGATTGTCGAGGCTGAAGCCGCACAGGCTCATCACGAACAGGGTCGCGGCCAGCGAGACCGGAATGGTGACGCTCGGGATCACGGTCGCCCAGAACCGCCGCAGGAACAGCGCGATGACCAGCACGACCAGCACTGATGCGATCACCAGCGTGAGCTTGACGTCGTTCACGGCGGCCCGGATCAGCGTGGTGCGGTCATAGACCGTGTGCAGCTTGATGCCGGGCGGCAGCCAGCGCTGGATTTCCGGCAGCTCGGCCTTGATGGCATCGACGGTGTCGACGATGTTGGCGTCCGATTGCTTGTAGACGAACAGGACGATGCCGCGCTCGGTGCCGTACCATCCGGCAAGGCGGTTGTTGATGACGCTGTCGGTGACGGAGGCGACGTCGCCGAGCTTGACAGGGGCGCCGTTGCGCCAGGCCAGCACGATGTCGCGATAGTCGGACGCCTGCAGCAACTGGTCGTTGGCCTCGATGGTCAGGCGCTGACCCTCGACCGACACGGCGCCCTTCGGCAGGTTCTGCGATGCATTGAGGACGGCGATGCGTGCCGCTTCCAGCGACAGGTTCATCGCGGCGAGCCGGGCCGGTGACGCCTGGACGCGCACCGCGCTTCGCTCGGCGCCGCTGACGACGATGCGCGCGACGCCCGGCAGCTGCGACAGTTTTGGCGAGATCACGCCGTCGGCAAGGCTGTAGACCTCGCCTGGGGTGAACACGTCGCTGGTCAAGGCGAGCGCCACGACCGCCGCGCCCGCGGGGTTCGCCTTCCAATAGGTCGGCGGCCACGGGCCCTTCGGCAGGTTCGGGCCCGCCGCGTTGATGGCGGCCTGGACCGCGCCGGCAGCGGCGTCGAGGTCGACCGAAAGCTCGAACTGCACCGTGATGCTGGTGCCGCCCATGGCGCTGAACGAGGTGATTTCGGTGACGCCGGGGATCAGCGCGAGCGTGGTCTCGAGCGGCTGCGACAGCGCATTCGCAACCGTTGCCGGGCTGGCGCCGGGGAACGGCGCATAGATCCCGATCGTGGGCCGCTCCACCGCCGGCACCGATGCGATCGGCAGGCGGAAATAGGCGACGCAGCCGAGCAGGAACACGCCGATCATCAGCAGCGTCGTCGCCACCGGCCGCAGCACGAATTGTGCGGTGATGCTCACGGCACCGGTCGCTCCGCCTGCGGCAGCGCCGCCGGACGATCGACGGGTGCGGAACGCCATCCGAACCGGGTGCGCAGCGAGGCAAATGCCAGATAGACAACGGGCGTCGTATAGAGCGTGAGGATCTGGGAGACGATCAGTCCGCCCACGATGGAGATACCGAGCGGCTGGCGCAGCTCGGATCCGGTGCCCGCGCCGATCGCCAGCGGCAGCGCGCCGAACAGCGCCGCCATCGTCGTCATCATGATCGGACGGAAACGGAGGATGCAGGCCTGCCTGATCGCGTCGAACGAGGACGCGCCGTCCTCGCGCTCGGCCGCGAGCGCGAAGTCCACCATCATGATGGCGTTCTTCTTGACGATGCCGATCAGGAGGATGATGCCGATCAGCGAGATCAGGTTGAGATCCTGCCGGTACAGCATCAGCGCCAGCAGCGCGCCGATGCCGGCCGACGGCAATGTCGACAGGATCGTGATCGGATGGATGTAGCTCTCATAGAGCATGCCGAGGATCAGGTAGACGGTCACGATCGCGGCCAGCAGCAGCCATTTCTCGTCGCTGAGCGAGTTGGCGAACTCGGCGGCCGTGCCGATCAGCTTGGTGGTGACCGCATCCGGCAGTCCGATGTCGCGCTCGGTCTTGCGCAGCGCCTCCGTCGCGTGGCTCAGCGACACGCCGTCGGCCAGGTTGAAGGAAATCGTCGTGGCGGGAAACAGGCCCTGGTGCGAGATCAATAGCGGGGCGTGCTGCCGCTCGATCCGCGCGAAAGCCGACAGCGGCACCGGCGCGGAGGCCTTGCTGAAGGCGCCGCTGAAGCCGCCGGTCTGCTGATCGATGGTGCTGGCCTGGGCCGCGGCCGCAGTCAGATAGATCTTCCCGAGGATATCAGGATCGTTGCGCAGCGCCGGATCGACCTCGATGATCACGTGGTACTGCGTCAGCGGTCCGAACACCGTTGCGATCTGGCGCTGGCCG
Source organism: Bradyrhizobium manausense (assembly GCF_001440035.1). Lineage (GTDB taxonomy): Bacteria > Pseudomonadota > Alphaproteobacteria > Rhizobiales > Xanthobacteraceae > Bradyrhizobium > Bradyrhizobium manausense. The sequence goes on from NZ_LJYG01000076.1 coordinate 48,557, forward strand.
AAGGCGTCATACAGCGTCTGGTCGATCGTGTTGAGGCTGACGCCGTAGCTCGCCGCGAGCTGGCGGTCGATGGTGACGGACATCTGCAGGCCTTCGTCCTGGCGGTCGTCGGCGACGTCGGCGAGCTCAGGGCGCTTGCGTAAGCCGTCGACCAGGCGGCGGCTCCAGAGCCGGAGCTCGCCCTCGTCGAGATCCTGCAGCGCATATTGGTATTGCGTGCGCGCGACGCGCGACTCGATCTGAAGGTCCTGCGCCGGCTGCAAATGCAGCGTGATGCCGTGAACGCCCTCGACCGCATGTTGCAGCCGCGCCATCACGGCCGCCGCGGACGATTTCCGCGCGTCGGGGCTGCCGATATCGATATAGAGCCGGCCGCTGTTCAAGGTCGTGTTGACCGAGCCGATGCCGACGAAGCTGCCGACGGTGACGACATCAGGATCGCGCGCGATCACGGCGGCGAGCTGTTGCTGCCGCTCCGCCATCGCCGCAAAGGAGATGTCCTGGGCCGCGTCGGTGGTGCCGATCAGCAGACCCGTGTCCTGCAGGGGTAGGAAGCCCTTGGGGATCGCGACGTACAGCATCCCGGTCGCCACCAGCGTGAGCACCGTGAAGGCGAGCGTGAGGCCACGGTGCCTCAGCACCCAATCGAGGCCCCAGAGATAGAAGCTCGCGGAGGCCTCGAAGCCGCGCTCGCTGATCCGGTACAGCAAGCCGTGCTGTGCATCGGGATCCTCGTGTCGCAACAGCTGTGCGCACATCATCGGGGTCAATGTCAGCGAGACCAGGCCGGATATGACGACGGCAATGGACAAGGTGATGGCGAATTCCCGGAACAGCCGGCCGACCACGCCGCCCATCAGCAACAGCGGGATGAACACGGCGATCAGCGAGACCGTCAGCGAGACGATGGTGAAGCCGATCTGCCGCGCGCCCTTCAAGGCTGCTTGCAGCGGCTCCTCGCCGTCCTCGACATAGCGCGCGATGTTCTCGATCATCACGATGGCGTCGTCGACAACGAAGCCTGACGCAATCGTCAGCGCCATCAGCGAAAGATTGTCGAGGCTGAAGCCGCACAGCGCCATGACGCCGAAGGTCGCGACCAGCGACACCGGCAGCGTGACGCTCGGGATCACCGTCGCCCACAGCTTGCGCAGGAAGATGAAGATGACAAGCACCACCAGTGCGACGGTCAGCACCAGCGTGAACTGCACGTCGTGGATCGCGGCGCGGATCGTCGTGGTGCGATCGCTGACGACGGAGATCTTCAGTGCTGCGGGCAAGGAATCCTGCAGCTTCGGCAACACGCTCTTGATCGCGTCCACGACCTCGATCGTGTTGGCGCCGGGCTGGCGCTGGATGTCCAGCAGCACGGCGCGCTCGCCCTGGAACCAGGCCGCCTGCTCGGAATCCTCGACACTGTCGATGGCGGTGCCGACATCGCGCAGCAGCACCGGCGCGCCGTTGCGATAGGCGATCACCGCGTCCTGATAAGCCTCCGCCGTAAAGAGCTGGTCGTTGGTGTCGACGTGAAACGCCTGCCTCGGACCATCGAGCGAGCCCTTGGGATTGTCTGCGGTGGTCGCGGCGATGCCGCGGCGGACGTCGTCGAGCGAGAGGCCGAGCCCGGCCAGCCGGGTCGGGTTCATTTGCAGGCGCACCGCGCGGGTCTGCCCGCCCTCGATGCTGACGGCGCCGACGCCCGGAATCTGCGACAGCTTCGGCACCAGAATGGTCGCGGCGTGATCATTCGCCTCGTGCAGCGCCATCGTCTTCGAGGTCAGCGCCAGGATCAGCACCGGCGTGTCGGCCGGATTGACCATGCGATAGGTCGGCGGGCTCGGCAGCTGCTCGACCGGAATCCAGCCCGCGGCCGCGTTGATGCGCGCCTGCACGTCCTGCGCGGCCGCGTCGATCTTGCGCGAAAGGTCGAACTGCAGCGTGACCTGGCTGTAGCCGTAGGAGCTGGTCGAGCTCATGTCGGTCAGCCCCGAGATCGTGCCGAAATAATGCTCCAGCGGCGCGGTGATCGAGGTTGCGACGACGGTTGCCGAAGCGCCGGGATAGCGCGTCACCACCTGGATGGTGGGAAAGTCGACATTCGGCAGCGGCGCGATCGGCAGCTCACGATAGCCGAGCATGCCCAGCAGCACGACCGCGACGATCATCAGCGTCGTTGCGATCGGCCGGAGGATGAAGGGCGCGGACATGGCGGACCTCAGTCAACGCGCGGCTCGGAACGCGGCTGAGCGGTGGGCTGCGCCTTGGCGGTCGGCGTCTGGCCCTCGATGGTGATGCGGGACCCGTTCTCGAGCCGGTAATAACCGTCGGTGACGACGCGCTCACCCCTCGCGAGGCCCTTGTCGATCAGCGCGCGCCCGTCAAAGATCTGTCCGACCGTGACGGGGCGGAAGGCGGCGGTGTCGTCCGCCTTCGCGATCCAGACGAAGTCCCCGCGCGGCCCGTGCCGCACGGCAATCGCGGGCGCGGTGATCGCGTTCTTGCGCGTGTCCACCGTGATCCGCCCGTTGGCGAAATTGCCCGGCCAGAGTTTCAGCGCCTTGTTGGGAAAGCTCGCCTTCAGCTTGATCGTGCCGCTGGCCTGGTCGACCTGGTTGTCGACCAGCGTGATCGTGCCCTTGTCGAGCTCGACCGAGTTGTCGGCGGTGAGCGCGACCACCGGCGCCTCGGTCTGGCCGAGACTGAGCCGGGTCTGGCCGACCGCGACCGCGGCGAGCGTGTAGATCACCGAGATCGGCTGCAATTGCGTCACGGTGACGATGGTCGTCGGCGACACCGCGCGCACATAATTGCCCTGGTCGACCAGGCGGATGCCGAGCCGGCCGCTGATCGGCGCGCGAATGTTGGTGAAGCCGAGCTGCGTGCGCGCATATTCGATCTGGGCGTCGTCGTTGCGCACCTGCGCCTTGTACTGCTCGACCAGCGCATGCTGCTGGTCCACGACCTGCCGCGAGATCGCGGCGGTCTTGATCAGCGCGTCATAGCGCTCCATGTCGATTTGGGCGCCGTCGAGCAGCGCCTGATCCTTCTGCCTGACCGCGAGTTGCTGATCGAGCTGGGCCTGGAACGGGCGCGGATCGATCACGGCGAGAATGTCGCCTTGCTTGACGTCCTGGCCTTCCTGGAAAAGGATTTGCACGATCTCGCCGTCGACCCGGCTCTGCACGTTGACGGTGTTGGAGGCCTGGATGGTGCCGATACCGGTCAGGTAGATCGGCACGTCCTCCGCCTTAGCAGTGGCGACCTTCACCGCGACCGGCGGCCTTGGCGGAGGCGCCGCGGCGGGACCTTGCTCGGCTTCCGCTGCCGGCATGAAGGGCAGGGCGAACGGGAGCTTGAGGCTCTTGATATCGGTTCTGAAATGATAGGCGGCATAGCCTGCCGGCAGCACGACCAGCGCGCCGATGAGGAGTTTTGCTGCGCGTTTCACGTTCAAACCCATCACCTGAGCTGGTCGCCGACGCCGGGTCCCGATGACCCGGACGGCACTTCCTGGCACGAAGCAGCCTGACGCTGCGATTGGCAGGATCATGTGCTACCGTTGGTAACATTAACACGTGTAGCATATCGAGATCAACTGCACTTGCGTTGTTCAACGCCTGGTTGCCGATGGATTTTGACGGGCCTAGAGCATGATCCGGACCCGGAGGGCCGCGTTAGCGAAAAGCGTGCAGCGGTTTTCCGGAAAGGTCGTGCACAAACAATAGTCTAAGGCGTGATGATGATTGTCATCGCGCTTTAGACGACTTCGACGGTCGCCGCGTCGAACAGGGTGCCGGCCGTGCGATGGCGGGCGAGCACTTCGGCAGGCAGCTCGGTGACTGCGTTTTGCGCGGTGCTGTCCAGCATCGCGTGGACGCGCTGGCTTGACGCCTTCAGCACCGCTGGATCGAGCTTGCCGGAATCGACGCCGTTGATGATCGACTGGGCGAGGAAGCGCGCGCGTTCGGTGTTGGTCAGATGCGAGCAGATCATCAGCATGTCGTTGCCGGCGGCCACGAAGCGCNCGCCCGAGTCGGGCGCATCCAACCGGCCCGCCATCGCGCGCATGCCGACGTCGTCGGACACGATCACGCCGTCGAACTTCATCGCCTCGCGGAGCAGCCCGTGCGTGATCGCGCGCGACAGCGTCACGGGATCGTTGCGATCGAGCTTCCGGTACAGGATGTGCGACGTCATCATCATGCCGATGCCGCCGGCGATCGCGGCGGCAAACGGCTTCAGCTCGCGCGCCTTGATCTGCTCGAGGTCGAGATCGAGCACCGGTAATTCGTGGTGCGAATCCACCTGCGTGTCGCCATGCCCCGGGAAGTGCTTGCCGCAGGCGCGCACGCCGTGGCGCTCCATCGCCCTGGTGAAGGGCAGCATCGACCTGATGACGTCATCGGCGGTGCGGCCGAAGGCGCGCTCACCGATCACGGGGTTGGCGGGGTTGCTGTGAATATCCAGCACCGGCGCGAAATTCAGGTTGCAGCCGAGCGAGGCGAGTTCGGCGCCCATGGCGTCGCCGACCTGCTCCGCGGTGCCGGCCCAGCGCGCCGCATAGGAGAAGCGCGTGATCGGCGCCGGCGTGCGGCAGACGCGCCCGCCCTCATGATCGATCGCGATGAACTGCTTGTCGCGCCGGGAGGCGTCGCGGATCGCGGCGATCAGGTCGCGATGAACCGAGAGCCAGTCCCGATACGGCAGATCGTGGCGGAAATTGCTCTTGTAGAGAATGACGCCGGCGGGCCTGAGATCCCGCAGCAGCGCGCGGTCGCGGTCATCGAGGACGCTGGTCGGCTTCAGGCCAATGAAGAAATGGTCGCCGACCGTTGCAAGAAGGGAATCGCTCATCCGCTAGCGCCGCCACAGATTGTCGGGGTTGATGGAAATGGAGCCGGACGCAACGCGAACTCTTAAGGCTCCGGCGCGGGCCTGACGAGTCGCCCGCTTCGCCACCACATTATTTCAAATTCCTTAACGGAATCAATCTTCGAATCCAGCGTATGAGGAACCGGCGCCGGCAAGGTGAGTGCCTTGCCGGCCCCTCGTTTTTCACGCCGCAGCCAGCTGCGGCTGCACCGGCCGCCTGCCGATCATCAGCGACAGCACGGCTGCGACGATGCCGGTCGCACCTGCGATCATGAAGGCCTGCAGGTAGTCGCCTTGCGACGAGCGCATGAAGCCGGCGAAGAACGCGGCGCAGGCTGCGCCCAACTGATGGCCTGCGACCACCCAGCCGAAGATCAGCGGCGCGTTCTTGTCGCCGAAGGCCTCGTTGGCGATGCGCACCGTCGGCGGCACGGTCGCGATCCAGTCGAGGCCGTAGAACACGGCGAACACGGAGAGGCTGACGAAAGAGAAGTCCGAGTAGGGCAGGTAGATCAGCGACAGGCCGCGCAGGCCGTAATAGAAGAACAACAGCTTGCGCGGATCGAAGCGGTCGGTGAGCCAGCCCGACAGCGTGGTGCCGAACAGGTCGAAGAAGCCCATTAGCGCGAGCAGGCTCGCCGCCTGCACCTCGAAGATGCCGTGGTCGCCGCAGAACGCGATCAGATGGGTGCCGACCAGGCCGTTGGTGGTGAAGCCGCAGATGAAGAAGGTCGCGAACAGGAACCAGAAGGTCGGCGTCCTCGCGGCGCGGATGAGGTTGCCGATCGCCGCGACGAACGGATTGCCCTGCGCAGGCGCGGCCGGTTGATCCTCATGGGTGCTGCCATAGGAGCGCAGGCCGATCGCAGAGGGGCGCTCCGGCACCAGGAAATACACCAGCGGGATCAGCGCCGCGCAGCAGGCGGCGACCGTCAGCACCACCGGCTTCCAGCCGCCATATTCGACCAGCGACGCAAGGCCCGGCATGAAGATCAGTGTGCCGGTTGCGGTGCTCGCCGTCAAAAGTCCCATGACAAGGCCGCGATTGGTCGTGAACCAGCGATTGACGATGGTGGCGCCAAGCACGTTGGCGACCGCGCCCGAGCCAATGCCGGAGAGCAGGCCCCAGCTCATGAACAATTGCCACGGCGTGGTCATGAAATAGCTCATGGCCGTCGAGACCGACATCAGCATGAGCGCGCCGAGCACGGTGCGGCGGATGCCGAAGCGCTGCATCACCGCCGCGGCGAAGGGACCGGCGAGGCCATAGAGGAAAATGCCGACAGCAGCCGAGGATGAGATCACGCTGACGTCCCAGCCGAAGGCCTTCTGCAGCGGCAGCATGAGGACACCAGGCGCCGCACGCAGGCCGGCGGAGGCCAAGAGCGCCAGGAAGATCACGGCAACGACCACGAAGGCGTAGTTCTGGCCGAACGGCCGCCGCAAGACCGCGGAGGATTGAACGGAGGCAGGTTGAACGGGGGCAGGTTGAACTGGGGATGGGGTCATGTTACTTACCGGTACGTATGGCGATGCGGTATTAGTACGTACCGGTCAGTAACATTGTCAAGCCTGTCTTGGAGGCAGTCTTGGAAGCAGTCTTGGAGGCACGGGAGCCAGATGACGAAAAAAGCCGAGAAACCCGCCAACGCCCCGCTGCGGGCTGCCGACCGCATCCGCGCCTCCGCCAGCGAGCTGTTCTACCGCGAGGGCATCCGCGCCGTCGGCGTCGACGAGGTGGTGGACCGCGCCGGAGTGACAAAACCGAGCCTTTATCGCAGCTTCGCCTCCAAGGACGATCTCGCCGCCGCCTATTTGCGCGACTACGAATTGAACTTCTGGGAGAATTTCGAGCGCCCCGGCGGCAAGAGCTACAGCAATCCGCGCGACCATGTGCTTGCCTATATCGGCCAGCTTGCGCAGCGCGCGGTGGCCAAGGACTATCGCGGCTGCGGCCTCAGCAATGCCGCGGTGGAATATCCCGCGCGCGACAATCCCGCCCGGCAGGTCGCCGAAGCGCACAAGAAAGTGTTCCGCAAGCGCCTGCGCGAACTCGCCGCGCAAATGGGCGCGCGCCAGCCGAACGTGCTCGGCGATGCGCTGCTGCTCCTGATCGAAGGCATCTACGTCACCGGCCAGCAATCCGAAGACGGCCCGGCGCAGTCGGCGCTCGCCGCCGCGAAGCTCCTGATCGATGCGAGCGTGAAGGCGGGGTGAGCGGGTCCCTGAACGCTGCGCTCGTCGATGCCGCGCCGCGCATTCCTCGGTGACAGGAACTTCCATTTTTTCCCGACGTTAGACCGGCGGCGCGCACGAGCGGCCGGCTTCGATGAAAAACTTTGCCAACGCGGAATTTTCACCAGAGGTGATCGAGCTCATGACCACCGCCCTGGAAGCTGCGGTCGCGACCCTGCCGGAGCCCGTGCATTCCGCCCATGTCAATGCGCTCGCCGAGTCGATCCTGCGTACGGCCGGAGCGGGCGAGCGCGATGTGACGAACTTGCAGAGGATTGCCTTGCTGGAGCTGCAGCTTGCGCCACGAAACTGATGAGGCTGATATGAAGACGAGAGCTGCAATTGTCATCGCACTCTTTGCGGCATGGGCCGTTCCGGCGCAGGCGAGCAACTGGACGACCTATCGCATTCCCGAATCCGGAACCTCCATCGACATTCCCACCTCGATCTTTACCGAGGAGGCCGGAAAGCCCGACGGATACGGCCAGCTATTTCGCACATCCGACGGTGCTGCCGATCTCACCGTGCAGGCCGTTCCTCGCCAGCCCGGGATTTCGCCCGCCGCATTCCTCAAAGCGAAACAACCACCATCGGGAATCGTCTACAAGCGGATCGCGCCTGATTTCTTCGTCGTCTCCAGCATCAAGCGTGACAAGATCTGGTACGACCGCTGCAACTTCACCAGCCGCTACGTGCATTGCGTGCTTATCAATTATCCCGCGACCGAGAAGCGGCAATGGGACGAGGTGGTCACGCGCATCAGCCACAGCCTGAGTGGCGGCTGACCGAACGCAAAAAAGGGCTGCCCGATCGCATCGGGCAGCAGGTCGTGAGGACCAAATTGCTAGCGCGGATCTAACGCACCGTCGTCGAAGTGGTTGACATGCTCGGCTTCGAACCGGGCGTGTGCGACATGGTCTTGGTGGTCGAGCCCACCTCTTCGCCGGCCTTGACCTTGGTGCGGGTGTGGGAACGGCTGAACGTGCCGCCCTCATGCGCCTGCGCCCGGGCGTTGGAATTCAGCACCGGGCCGTTGCCCTTGTTCATGCTGACGCCGGTGTGAGACTTGCCGTTGACGGAAGCGGCGCTTCCGCATGATGCGATCGACGAACCCGTGCTGCCGGTGGCTGAGGTGGAGGTGCCGCCGGTGCCGACCGTGGAAGCGGAAGTGCCGCCCACTGCGGCCGAGCCGCCAGTTCCGCCTGTCATGCTCTTCTGCGCGAGGGCGGGCGATGCGGCGCCGAGCAGAAGTGCGAGCGCCGCGATGGTCAGATGCGTTCTCATGTTTCAATCCTCAACAAAACTAAGGTGACGAGGTCGAGATCGTGCAGCCATTGACGGTGATGGTGCTGGCACTCGTGGAGCCCGGACCGCCCGCCGTCGAGGACGAGCTCGATACGTTGCCGCCGCCAGCCTGCACATGCACCGACGATCCGCCCGCCGAGCTGGAGCTCGACAGCGAGCCGCTGGATGCGGTCGATCCGGTCGTGCCTGAGCCCGACGCGCCCACCGCGCTGATGCTGCCGTCGGCATGCTTCTCGACCTTGACCTTGCAGGTTTCGCCCGACGCGGTCTTGCCTGACTTCTCGGTGGTTTCGGCAACAGCGGTGGAGCCCATCAAGGCCAGGGTTGCGATCGCAATGATTGATCTGTTCATGCGAGTTCTCCTCCAACACAGACGAAGGAGCGGCATTGCTGCCGCTCCGGAAAGTCAAGGCATCAATCCTTGTCCTTCTTCATCTCGTCCTTGTGGTGGCCCTTGCCCTTTTCCATGCCCATCTCGCCGGCATGACCCGCAGACGAGCCGGCCGC
>NZ_LJYG01000077.1 GCF_001440035.1 Bradyrhizobium manausense
ACGGCACGGCGCAACGCAATTTCACCGACCCGGAGAGCCGCATCCTGAAGACCAAGGACGGTTACATCCAGGGCTACAACGCCCAGGCCGCGGTCGATGGTGCCCATCAGATCATCGTGGCGCAGACGCTGACCAGTTCCTGCAGCGATCAGGCGCAACTGGCGCCGTTGCTCGACGGGATCAAGGCCAATTTGGGGACCAATCCCGACGAAGTGTCGGCCGATGCCGGCTACTGCTCCGCCCCCAATCTTCGCACGATGAAGCGGCGGCGCATCGAGGGCTACATCGCCACCGGGACGCAGAAGCACGGCACCACGTCCGCCACCGCGAAAAAGGCTTCAAGAGCAGGATCGCTGATCGCCAGGATGAGCACCAAGCTCAAGCGCGCCGGGTACCGAAGTCGCTACCGCTTGCGTAAGCAGATCGTCGAATCCGTATTCGGACAGATCAAACAGGCAAGAGGGTTCAGCCAATTCCTGCTACGCGGCCTCGACGAAGTGAAGGCCGAATGGGCCCTGATCTGCACCGCACACAACCTCGTCAAGCTAGCGAGGGCCGCATGAGCGGCTATCATTAGGATCAAATCCCGGAGCTAACGGGACAGGCTCCTAGGTGGTCTGGCCACATCAAGCTAGCGCCCCGCCGCGGCCCTGCTCCCCTCTTCGGCTTCATTCTGGAGCTGGTCATCTATGGAGAACGGGCTAATCGTAGTTCCGCACACAAGAACTGCTTATTTGTGCGCTCTGAGCCGGGCAGCATTGTTCAGAACGGTGTGTTGACCGTGGAGAGCTTGGCCAGGCCGACACTCGAAAAGCCGATACCGACTCGCCCTGATCTTTGTGAGCGCCTCGCGCGCTTAAACTGAGGAAAACGAGGGACGGCTCTGGCAAGCGCCCATCAGATTAGGTAGTCCCCGCGAGCCGCGATCTGCCGTATTAGCCTATAGAGATCATTGTGCGCTTCTTCGCTATGAAGAAGCCGCGTGGCAAGATTGGAACGCGCAGTCAATCCGTTAGAGATCTCACGTCCACTTTTGCAAATGCGACGAGGCCGCGATGGGAAAGAGCATCAAGCTTTCGTTTGAATTCGATTTTCCCAGTACGTCGCGATGCCACTCCAACAGCGAGACATATCCAACGTTGTCGCCTGATCGCTCGCGGATTAAGTCGGGTGAGGCATATGGCTTGGGGGGAGAGCTGGCTCCGGAAATCTGGACAGGGCGATAAGTGGAGTTTCTGCCTGACGGCGGGCAAGATTGTCCCGCGAATCAGGAGAGACGATGAGCAAGCGAGCCCGCCGGTAGCACGCACCGGCATTTAAGGCCAAGGTGGCGTTAGCGGCGATCTAGGGCGAGATGACGCTGGCCCAGCTGGCTGAAAGCTAGAGCGTTCGCCTGATCGGTTCGATTCCGACGCAGCGAGGTCGGCGGTGCTGGTCCATGACCACGACCGCGATGGTTGCTCAGTTCCTTCAACGCGGCTTCGATCCGGGCGTCGCAGGCAGATGCCTTCTGGTGGTAGGTGTCGTAGAGCGCAAGTGCCTGCTCGAGCGCAAACAGATGCTCGGCGCGGTAGCTCCCGGTGAGCGCCTTCGCAATCGTCTCGGCACTGGAGTGGCAACTGTAGTGGCGCAAGCACGCCAGCGCCTAGGGATCGCGCTCGCCGGCAAGGATCGCGCGTATGATACGCAGGCCGGTCGCGCCGGTGATGTCGGCGACGACGTGGCTGAGCTGAAGATTCATCTCCGAAGGCCTTCTGCATATGCTGGATGTGTGAGGCCGCGTACTCCAGCAGACGCTCGCGCTAACGCACGTAGGCTCGCAGTTCGGCAATCTGCCCTTTGGGCTGAAAGCTGGCCCGCAGCAACCCGAATGAATGGAGCCGCTGCAGCCATTGCGCATCGCTGACATCGGTCTTACGCCCCCGGCACGTGCTTGCCGTCGCGCGCGTTGACAAGAAACACGGTAAATCCCCGGGCATCGAGAAGCTCGAAAATCGGAATCCAGTGGACGCTGGTCGATTCCATGACGACGGTCTCGACGCCGCATTCCGTAAACCAGTCGACCAGCCGATGCAGATCGGCCGTGAAGCTACCGAAACTGTGGACTGGCTCCGGAGCGCGATCTGCCCTAACGGCCGCCATATGCATGGTGGCGCCAACGTCGATGGCAGCCGCGTTCGGGTGCACCATCGGCATCTTACCGCCGTCCTTCGACTTCGATCTTTTGAGATTCATTTGTAGCTCCTCCTGACTCCGGCGGAAGGGCTGGGCTGCGCAATTCATTCAAATTCCTAAACGGGACCGCCGAGATGGCGTCACCACTCTCAAGTGCGCAACAGCCCATGGACCAGGTTTTTTGACGGGGTCACGTGCCACCAAAATCGTATCGGCCGCTCCCTTCCGGCCGCAGTCTAGCGGTTGCCCGTTTCTATCCCACAGGGGGCGCGCAGCGCCCCGCTCAGTTTTTTAGAAAGGCGTGCTCAGCAAAGCCGGCCTGCTGAGCGCAAAGCGATGATCGACCGTGAGCACGACCTGCCGATCACGAAACAGGCGGAAGTTTTGAAGATCAGCCGTGGCAGTGTCTATTATCTACCACGTCCGGTGTCGCCCGCCGACCTCGCGATCATGCAACGGCTTGACCGGCTGCATTTGGAGTTTCCTTTCGCCGGTTCGCGAATGTTGCGAGACCTGCTAGCTGCCGAGGGGTGCAAGATCGGCCGCCGGCATGTCAAAACGCTGATGCGGCGGATGGGGATAGAGGCGCTCTACCGCCGGCCGCGTACCACCAAGCCCGAACCCGGGCACAAGATCTATCCGTATCTGCTGCGCGGAGATCACACGCCCGAACCAGGTCTGGGCGATGGACATCACCTACATCCCGATGGCGCGGCTTCATCTATCTCGCGGTGGTGCTCGACTGGTTCACCCGCCGGGTGCTGTCGTGGCGCGTCTCGATCACGATGGAAGCCGCATTCTGCGTCGAGACTCTGGAGGACGCTCTCGCTCGCCATGGCAAGCCGGACATCTTCAGCACCGACCAAGGCTCGCAGTTCACGGGCGGCGCGTTCACCGGCGTGCTCGCCAGGCATGGCATCGCCATCAGCATGGACGGCCGGGGCGCCTGGCGCGACAACGTGTTCGTCGAGCGGCTGTGGCGCAGTGTCAAATACGAAGAGGTCTATCTGCGCGCCTACGACACCGTGTCCGACGCCCGCGCCTCGATCGGCCGATACCTCGCCTTCTACAATGGCCGGCGTCCCATTCGAGCCTTGACGGCGGCACCCCGGATCAAGCTTACTTCAGCCCGCTGCCGTTCCGCGCGGCAGCCTAACTCTGGCAGAAGCTCCATTTATCGACGCGGAATTGCTGTTCAGACAACCGGGGCCAGCTCTAAGGTCGGCCACGGGACCTTCGCTGTCATGCCGCTCTTCACCTGATCGAGCGTCATGTGCTCGCGGCCGGGCGCCTGCATGGCGACAACACCACCATCCGCATCCTGGCAAAAGGTAAGTGCGTGACCGGGCGCATCTGGACCTATCTCCGCGATGACCGCCCCTTCGCCGGACCTGCGCCGCCGGCGGCGGTTTATTACGCCTCGAGCGACCGACGCGGCCAGCATCCGCAGAAACATCTGGCCGCCTTCACCGGCATCCTGCAAGCCGACTGCTACAATGGCTTCGAGCCGCTGTTCGACCCGCAGAAGAAGGTGTTGCCGATCACGCCGGCATTTTGCTTAGCCCATGCGCAGCGGGGCTTCTTCGAACTGGCTGACATCGAGAAAACCCTCCGGGAAGGCCAGAAAGGCAAACCGATCTTCCCGATCGCGTTGGAGGCGGTCAGGCGCCTCGACGCGCTGTTTGAGATCAACGGCCGCAGTGCGGACGAGCGGCGTGCCGTGCGCCACTCCTCGACGACATGCACGCCTGGTTGCGGCGTGAGCGCGAAACCCCCTCGCGCTCCTCCGAGGTCCTGAAGCCCATGAATTACATGCTCAGGCGCTGGGACGACTTCGCCCGCTTCCTTGACGACGGCAGGATCTGCCTCAGCAACAACGTGGCCAAAAGAGCGTTGCGTGGCATCGTATTGGGCAGACGTAACTGGACCTTCGCCGGCTCCCAGCGCGGCCGGCGCCATACGGATGTTTGTGGCTGGATGCCGGCCACATAGTTCAAGCCGAGATCTGTGATGCTCGTACGCAGATCGGTATCAGCACCATAGCCGGCGTCCATCAGCACTACGCCACGCGGCAAGCCCCCTGCACAGGCCCAGCGCAATTGCTCAAGCGCGATGGCCGGCTTGGGTTTGAAGGTAATCTCCTTGGGCACACCGGCTTTGCGCCGACGCGGACGGTCGGTCGCCCACTCCTTGGTAGATAAAGGCGATACGCCACCGGCAGGCTCGCGTGATGGGAGTGTCTGAAGTGAGTTGCGCTTCGCGCATCGGTGCTATTTCGAGTTTTCAATGTGATCTCCTGGAGTCCTTTTGGACAAGAGGGGACCAGCCAGGAATGTGCCGCCACGAGATAAACGACGTAGCAATCAAAGGGAGAAGGCAGAAGCGATCACCGCAAGGAGCATGAAATTGCCAGCGGTCGTACACAGTTTGCGGCGTCCTGCCGCATTCGGGCGTGGCGGGCCAGCCGAGTCTTTGCCGTTGACGTTGACGATGGCTGGTGGTCTGGTCTTTGGCTAAGCGTATTTTCGGGGTGTTCTCCACAAGCACGAACCATCCGATCCGGCTCGCACTGATAAAGGAGTTGTACAGCTGGAGATTAAGGAGGTCATGACGTTAGAGACGTGACTCCGAGCTCAGACATTGACCGTCGATCCAGCCGTATTCTCATTCGCTTCGGAATGATGCTGCGAAGTCAAGACCGGCTGCGGCACATGGTTTCAGCCACAGCCTTATCGAAGATTGCCAGACCTTCATTCAAAGTCTCGCGGTCGATCGTGAGTGCGGGCAAGAATTTTACAACCTGATTATCCGGTCCGCATCGTTCGATCATTAATCCTTTTTCGAATGCCTTACGTGTGATCGTGTCCGCTGTTTGCGCCGCAAGGCAATCAAAACCAAACACCATGCCGCGCCCCCGAACAGCGAAACGATTTCCATATCTAGCTGCAATGGCTAGAAGTTGGTGATGTAAAAAATCCCCTGTGCACTTGACCTGTTGTGCGAAGAATTCATCGCGCCAGTAGATGTCGATTGCCGCGGTTCCAGCGACAAGAGCGAGGTTATTTCCGCGAAACGTTCCCGCGTGCTCTCCCGGTGCCCATCCATCGAGTTCGTCCTTTATCAACAGCATTGAGAGGGGGAGACCATAGCCACTTAATGATTTCGACAGCACGACTACATCGGGCGATAAGCCTGCAATCTCGAAGCTAAAAAAGTCGCCCGTGCGACCACAGCCCATCTGAATGTCATCGATTATGAAGAAAGCGCCAACATCTTTCGCGATCGTCTGCACCGATCTCAGCCATTGCTCGGACGCGACATTAATTCCACCTTCTCCCTGCACAGTTTCTAGCAGAATGGCAGCTGGGAGATCTACTCCACTGCTCTGGTCCATCAATGCAGTCCTGAGGTGCTCAGCGGTATTCACGGTTGGCCCTAGGTAGCCATCGTATGGCATGAAAGTCACGCCGGATAGAGCAGCGCCTGCGGGTTTGCGATAGAAGCGGTTGCCGGTTGCTGCAACGGCTCCTAAACTCAGCCCATGATATCCGCGAGTGAAAGAAATAACGTTGTGACGTCCCGTACCTTTGCGCGAAAGCTTTAGCGCCGCTTCAACAGCATTTGCTCCCGTTGGGCCGGTGAACTGAAGGCGGTATCTCAAGCCGCGGGCTTGCAGGATAGTTGAGTTGAAAGTCTCCATAAAGTTGATCTTCGCAGGAGTCGCCATATCGAGTGCATGGACGACGGCATCCGATCCGAGATAGTCAGTGATGGCGGCTCTTATCGCATGATCGTTGTGTCCATAGTTCAGCGCCCCCGCGCCAGAGAAGAAGTCAATGATTTTTTGCCCGTCATTCGTCAAAATGATCGATCCGCGGGCTTTGCTGAAGATTGCGGGAAACACGCGAGAGTATGATCGAACGTTGGATTCTAGAGCTTCCAATGTTTTTAGGTCTTGAAGGGTCGCAGCGGCGGTGTTCATGATGGCTTTCCCAGCGAGTGAGTGCATCAAAGATCAGGCAACGGCTCAGAAAGGGCGCGGCGTTTCTGCCGAAGAATAGTAGGCCCTCATTTATCTGCCGAAGAATAGTAGGCCCTCATTTAGCCTGAGAGCCTGCATTCACGAAGCTACCAACGCTGGTGGCCTCGCACTCACGTGACGGCACACCGCTCCTGTAACAATACGTGGTGATTCGCTGTTTACGCGTACAGCTTTGAGTACAGGCCGCAACCTTTTGGACGTCTTCGAGACCGAGCAGTATCTGCTCCTCGGGAATCGTCTCGGCCTTCCGGCTAAAGCGACGACGCTGCAGCCCTTGATGATCTGGCGCAGCCACTCGCTTTCGCTCCGGGCCACCGTTCACCCCGGGAGTGCTTTGCATCACTCAAACCAGCCGAGTGTCCGGTCTAACGGGGGAAATGAACCGCCCCGGGTTTGCCGGAGGCCATTTGGTTTAAGTTATGCCGCCATGGCGGGTTGTTCCAGCATGGCGTAATAGCGTTGCCCGGCTTCGGCCGGCGGAATGTTGCCGATGGGCTCCAGGAGCCTTCGGTTGTTGAACCAATCGACCCATTCCAGGGTCGCGAACTCGACGGCCTCGAAGCTTCGCCACGGCCCACGCCGATGGATCACCTCGGCCTTGTAGAGACCATTGATGGTTTCGGCGAGCGCGTTGTCATAGGAATCTCCGACGCTGCCGACAGAGGGCTCCACGCCAGCTTCAGCCAGGCGCTCGGTGTATTTGATCGAGACGTATTGGGCGGATTCAAGCGGTCGTCGCAACACCAGTTATTTTCACTCATGATAGCAAGTCGTCAAGCGCCTCCGCGGGCGTTTTCCAACCCAGTGTTTTTCTCGGTCGAGCATTGAGGGCTGCTGCCACAGCGGATATCTCGTCGGCGCTGTGGATGCTCAGGTCTGTGCCTTTCGGGAAGTACTGCCGCAACAAACCGTTGGTGTTTTCGTTAGTGCCACGCTGCCAAGGGCTTTGCGGGTCGCAGAAGTAGACCTGGATACCCGCATCGATCTTGAGACGATCGTGCTGAGCCATTTCGGCTCCCTGATCCCAGGTTAGCGAGCGGCGCAGCTCTTCGGGCAAAGTAATGATGGTGCGCGTGATCGCGTCGCGCACGGCTTCGGCCCCATGTCCCGCGAGGGCGGGCCCGTTCTTCGCGCGCGGAGCTTCGCCATGCCCCGCCAACCGTGGAAGGTGCAAGAGCATTGTGAAGCGCGTCGTGCGCTCGACCAGCGTGCCGATTGCCGAGCTGCCAAGACCGAGGATAAGATCTCCCTCCCAATGTCCCGGCACTGCTCGATCGGCCGCTTCGGCGGGGCGCTCACGGATCATGATCTCCGGCGAGACAAAGCCCTTGCCTCGCCTGCGTACGCGCGCTCTGGGCATCCGTAACACACGCCCTGTTCGCAAGCAGGCCGTCAGCTCACGGCGTAGCGCCCCACGGCCCTGAACAAAGAGGGCTTGATAGATAGCTTCGTGGCTGATGCGCATCGTCTTGTCGTCCGGGAAGTCGATCGGCAAGCGTCGGGCAATCTGCTCAGGGCTCCAGGCTTTGGCCCATCGCCGATCCTTGCGCGGCCCATGCCGGCGGCCCTTCCACGGAGCGGCGGGACCAGGAACGGGAGCGCCGCTCGGAGCCACGACGACACCGGCAAGTCGCTCTTCCACATAAGTGCGCAAGGTGGTGTTGAGCGCAAGCTTGGTCAGCTTCGGACGACGGGCCGATCGATCTGCATGCCACTGGGCAGTCGTCGCCCGGTACTCCAACCCGCCGCTGCGGGTGGCCGCATTGCGTCGCAGTTCACGGGAGATTGTCGAGGCAGCTCGCCCGAGGCGGCGCCCAATCTCCTGTATGGAATGGCCCTGCACCTTGAGGAGCGAGATCTCCTCGCGCTCTACCAATGAGAGGTACCGCCCAGAGAGCGGCCTGGCCGAAGATCTGAACATCGCTGGTGGCATGCGGCCCGCTGCCCGCTGTCGATCTCGGCCTTCTTGACCCAGTCATGAAGTGTCTGCGGTGTGCAGCCGATCTTGGCCGCAATCGATGTCACTGCCGCCCAGCGCGAAGGGTGCTCGCCGGCGTGATCCAGAACCATCCGAACCGCACGGTCCCGGACCTCAGGCGAAAACTTGTTCGTCGTCTTGCTTGTCATGGCTCCATCCTCCCAGGAGTTGAAGCCTCCGGCAAACCCGGGGCGGTTCAAAACCCCAGTTTCCAGTCTCCCGCAGAGTCACTAAAGCGACGTTTTCAGCACGTCTACTAACACAGGGTTTCGGCTCCGTGTGCTTTATGACAATGGCGCACGAATTGTCAGGTTCAAGCCAGCGGTGTTCTTGAGAATACCTCTTTAGGAAAGGAACAGCCAGTTCAGATACAATCAACGCTGGCATGAGGATTGCTCTTCAGAGAGGCAATGGGGAAAGCCCACTCGGCGGCAAGATCGTCACGCTAGCATTGATTGGTATTTTGGGGCGATGTTTGCCTACTCAAGCGATGGCAATGGTTGCCTCAAATACCTTCGACGCTCCGGTTGTGCCGCTATCTCAATGTCTGTTGCTAGTCGAGATAGGAGAATTGCGATGAGACTGCTCATACTCACAGGCCGTCCAGATTGCTTAGGTGAAAATGATGTACCCATCGGTAACGCATTCTGTCGTTTCGGCTGGGAAGTGATTTTCGGCGAAATCACGGCTATCGGGTCAGAAGACCATCGTTATTTTACACGCGGAGTCTTGGTGGCGCCAAGCGGAGAGCCACACCAGCTTGGCTCCGCAGCGCAGGGGACAAGAGGCATCTATTTCATCGACGAATGCCAGCTCGTCTTGTTCAACGGCGGGGTGCCCTCTAGCATCTCCCATGATGTATGGCAAATGCTGTGGCTGGCCTCGCAACATACTCCCTTCGTTAACAGCATTGAAGGTACGTTATTTCTAGAAACAAAACATGCATTGGGTCTCGTCGTGCCGAAAGAGCATAGAGCATTTGCATATGCATCGAATGAGTTCTCTCTACTTTGGGAACGCTATCGGCAGAGCCCCGATCGCTGCTGGGTTGCGAAGCCGCCAAACGCCTATTGCGGACAAAACGTCTTCTTGCTGCCTCCCAACGGACCAAATGTTCGAGCGATCTTACAATGCCTCACTGGAAACGCTGACGCGCAGAGTAGATTCGGTCGTCTCACCGAACGCGATTCTCTTGTGAAGCAGCACCAGTTCCAGTACGGCCCGGATGGTTTTAAGGCTCAATACGCTATTCTTGAGCACTTCATCTCCGAAGTGGCGCAGGGCGAAAAGAGGGTCATCGTTGCCTGCGGGCGGGCAGTTGCCTGGCACGGCCGGAAAGCGTCGCTGGATGATCACAGATCAAATATCGCGCAAGGAGGAAAGCCAATTCCAGTCGAGTTGCATTCCAACGAGGTTGAACTCGCCGAGTTAGTCGGTCGGAAGCTGATGGACTATGGCATCAATTTCGTGGGGCTTGATATGGCTTACCCTTACATAATAGACCTTAATCTTACGAATCCGGGAGGGCTATACGATGCAAAATTGGCCTCGGGGCTGGATCAATCGGATCAGGTAGCAAAGCTCATGATGTCCCACTTTCAGAACCAGTAGGAGCTATGCTAGGTTGCCACCCATGTGAGCTGGCCCCGGTTGTCTGAACAGCAATTCCGCGTCGATAAGTGGAGCTTCTGCCAGAGTTAGTCGTCCGTGAACAAGCCTCTAAGCGATTGAGCGGGAGTCTGTTTTTCGGATGCGGAGGCATTTGAGATTGCAGGGATTGGGAGCTTGAGAAGCCCAAACCCTGCAATTTCGTTTTATGGATTTCCCTTCGCTGCGGACCATGATTCTGTGTTGCATCGGAAGGGGACGATGCGGCCGAAGAAGCATAAGACGACGGGATCGAACGATCTGTTCCGGGCACGGCTGGACCAGATCATCAACATGAAGCACGAGCTGGTTCTGCTCGCTGGCAAGGTCGATTGGGACTGGATCGACGGCGAGATCGCGCCGCTCTACAGCGAGAACGGCCGGCCCGGGATCGAGACCCGCTTCGTGATCGGGCTGCTGTTGCTCAAGCACATTTACGGGTTGTCCGATGAGGGGGTCTGCGAACGCTGGGTCCATGACCCGTATTTTCAGTTCTTCACCGGCGAAGAGTTCTTCCAGCACGTCTTCCCGCACGAGCGTTCGGACCTGAGCCACGGGCGCAAGCGGCTCGGCGACAAGCTGGAGCTTTTGCTGGCCGAGAGCCTGCGGGTGGCACACGAGGCCGGCGCGTTACGTGGCCAAGACCTCCAGCGGGTCACGGTCGACACCACGGTGCAGCCGAAGGCCATCACCTTTCCGACCGACGCCAAGCTGCTGCATGCGGCCATCAATGGCCTCAACCGCCTGGCGAGAAGACACGGCGTCAGGCTGCGGCAATCCTATTCTCGCGTGGCCAAGGCCGCCGCGATGATGGCGGGCCGCTACGCCCATGCCAAACAGTTCAGGCGGCATCAGCGGCAGTTGCGTATCTTGCGCAGCCGGCTGGGCCGGATCATCCGCGACATCCGCCGCAAGATCGGGGGCCAGCCTGCACTGGAGGAGGCGTTCGCCCTCCCGCTGAGCCGAGCCACCCAGATCCGCTCGCAGCAGCAGCGCCAGCGCGGCTGGAAGCTGTATTCCTTCCATGCTCCGGAGGTCGAATGCATCGGCAAGGGCAAGGCCAGCGCACCTTACGAGTTCGGCGTGAGGGCCTCCATCGTCACCAACAACCGCCGGGCTCCCGGTGGCCTGTTCGTGCTGCACGCCAAGGCGATGCCCGATAACCCGTACGATGGTCACACCTTGCGGGACGTCCTTGACCGCACCGAGACGCTCACCGGCTGTTCGATCGAGCGGGCCTATGTCGACAAGGGATACCGCAGCCACGACACACAAAATCCCCGTCGCGTCTTCATCTCCGGCCAGAAACGCGGCGTCCTCGGTGTCATCAAGCGCGGGCTGCGCCGCCGCTCCGCCATCGAGCCCATCATCGGACACCTGAAGACCGAACGTCACCTCGGACGCTGCTACCTCAAGGGCCGCGCACGAGATGCCGCCAACGTCATCCTCTCGGCCGTGGGCCACAACTTGTATGGGGTGTCTCCTGTCAAGAGCTCTTAGCAATTCTTCTCCTTGCGCCGCGGGTGCGTTGTGTGCAGCAAGTTCGGCAAATTGATCGTGGAGGCCTGCGAAGCCATCCCCTCGGAGCCGCCGTCGCTCGCTTGCCCCACGCGCAGCGCTGGCGAGCGACGGCGGCGGAGAGGGGTGGCCCATCCTCTTGGTGGGCCTGAGCATGACAGGCGGGAAGGCACGGACCTCGACGATCACCTTCTTCAAGCCCGGATGGTCATAACGGATTACGACCTCCATTGCAGTGCGACTGAGAGACATTCCGAGGGAGAGCTTGCAACATCCGGCGGCCATCGCGCCGCGTACTTGTATGCGGTCGAACGCAATCTTCGACCATGATGCAGCAATGCGCATCTCAAGCGAAGCTCGGGCAGCGGGCCCATTCTTCCGCGAGGTCATATGGACCAAGTTGTGGCGCGGGTCACCGCCACCTCGGAGTATCAGGGTTTAGCGATTGCTCGCCAAGCCCCAATTGAGGTGTTCCGTCCCGCGTTCATTCTGCGGGGCGTAACTTGATCCCTACAGGTAGTTCGCCGCTCGTCGTCAGGCGCCAGAACGCAATGAGCAATTTACGCGCCAGCGCCACGATCATCGTCTTGCGCATAACGCCGCGCGCGTCGGCCGGGCGAGTACGGAACCATTGGGCCAATGCGCTATCTTTCTGGAAAAGGAGAAAGCGCCAGGCCAGTTGGATCATCCCACGCCGTACCCGGGCATTGCCAGCGCGCGCAAGGCCCTTCTCCCGTCTTCGCTTGCCGCTCTCATCGGGAGCGCCCGTGAGGCCAGCGTAACGCGCGACCGCTCTGCGATCTCTCCATTGCCGGGAGAGGATCTCATGCACGAGCATGTCCGCTGTTTCGATTCCAACGCCAATGATCCGCGCCAGCAATTTGACCATCGCGTGCGCCGCTCTCGTGAACCTGCAAACGCTGTAATCGAGCCGCCTCGATCTCCCTGATTTGCTCCCTGACGAGGCGAACGGCGGGCCATGTCCCGGCGCATCTCGGCGACAGTGTTGGGCGGCAGAGGCCCCCCTTCCGGCGTGCGCAGCGTCTCGAGCCGCTTCGACGCATAGCGCAGCGTCGGCTTGAAGTTGCGAATACCCAGGCGAACGAGACATGCCTTCATTCGATTGACAATGCTGGTCTGTTGGCTGACAAGGTTCTCACGCTCGCGGTTCGGACGTCGGGCGTCTTCTTCATCGAGACTTGGGATTGCCGCCATTTGGCAATGGTTCGGCTCGCCGCGCAGCCAACCGAGAAGTGCGCGCTTCAAATGCTCGGTGTCGAGACGATCGGTTTTGGCCCGCCGGTGCTCGCGGGGGACGGCGACGCTTGTCGAGTGGATAACGAAGGCCTCGAGGCTACGAGCCCGCAGCCACCGCGCCAGCCAAAAACCATCGCGACCGGCCTCAAAGGCGACCGCTATGCGTGTGATCGCATGCCCAGCGTTTGCGGCGCCTCCTCGCGCCAGCGGTGTAGCAACCGGAGCAGCGCGTCTTCGTCGGCGCCAACCTTCTTCAACGGATGACGATCCAATCCGGGGACGATTCCAGCGACGAGCCAGCTTGAGAGGCTCATCTCAATGACCGCGATCAACGTAGTACTCTGTTCCAGGACCGTGGAAGATCGGCTGAGGTCGTTTGGCTTTTGCATGGGGTGCTCCATTGCTCATGACCGGCCTCAATACTCTCACGGCTCTGCCGGTCACCCCATAGTATCTTCCGCCGTATCCTCGCCTGGGCTCAGGAAGCTCTTGCGCCTTTATCCTGATCGTCCTTGGCGCCCCTTCGCAAACCCAATCGTCCTCAACCCCGCTTGTTAACGGACGACTACTGCCGATGCGGTCCAGGACGTCTGCGAGCTAGTACCCACGTTTCTTGGAATGTGAGTCGTGATTCAAGGTCGGGATGATACCCGAAGCAAGAGAAGTCCGCCTTTCGAGGAAAGATCGCAGGGAAGCCTCAACGAGTATGAGCTGGACCTTTTACGACAACGCTCGCTCTCGGCACGCTACGAGAAGGATCCGGACCGGCGTGTGCAGGACGCCATTACGCTCGTCTTCGACAAGGTCGAGGAACTCGGGACCGCGCGACAGGCGCTGCTGTGGTTCCATGAGCACGGTCTCGACCTCCCGGTGAAGCAGTCGAACGGCGACACGATGCGCGGCTGAAGAAGCGCATCCTCCGTACCCTGATCCATGAGGTCGTTGCCGATATCGATGACGAAGCATCCGAGATCGTTCTCGTCGTGCATTGGGCGGGCGGGGTTCACAGCGAGATGCGGCTGCCGAAGCTTCGACGTAGGCAGCGTAAATGCACCTCCGACGACGTCATCGCGGCCATTCGGCAACTGGTGCTGATCGCCAGCGACGACTTGATTGCGGCCTGCTCAACCGCAACGACCTCAAGACGGGCAACAGCAACCGTTGGACCCGCGAGCGAGTCACAACCACACGATCTTAATCATCGGATACCCGTCTTCTGGCGGGCCGAGGATAGCGTCGAGCCATGGCTCAATCTCTTCGACGCCGCCAGGCTTCCAAGGTCGCATCCAAGATGCTGCGCTTGGCCGCAGTAGCCGGTCAGATCGAAGCCGCCCACCCTCTGCCGGATGGGCCATGGATCTTCGCGCGCGGCCTTGACCACGGATGCCGCCACATCCATCACCGAACGAGCGCGGCAGAACGCAAGATACCCCGCAGGATCGCATCCCAATCAGCAAAGTCTCTTCTCTTCAACAACATAGACAAATGGGTGCTCTGATGCGCGGTTGTGGAAGGCGATCCAGGCGGCATGCCGGCATGGTCCTCGCGGCCGTCGGCGTAACCTTTGAGATAGATGCTTGAGCGAGCGCCACAGCCGCTCGATGAACAGGTTCCAGCGGCCGCGGTCGTCCATCGAGATGCGCACGTCGGCTGCCATCGGCGCGCCGGTGAAGGCTGCGCTGGTGAATTGGCTACCTTGGTCGGTGTTGAAGATCTCCGGCCACCCGAAGAGGGCAAAGGCTTCCTGCAGCTTCTCGAGAGAAGGACACCTCCATCGGGTTCGATAGCCGCCACGCCAGCACCGCCCGGCTCGTCAAGTCCATGATCGCCAAGAGATAAAGGAAGCCGCAGCCGATCGGATGTAGGTGATGTCGGCGCACCAGACCTGGTTGGGGCGCTCGATCGCCAGGCCCCAGCAGATTGCGGAAGATCTTGTGCCCCGGCGCGGCTTGCTGGTGCGGGGCTTCGGCACGAGCGCGTCGATCCACATCTTGCGCATCGCCGACCACCGTGCCTCCAGCGCGATCTTCGCCTTCGCCGCGTCAATCCTCCGTCTCGTCCTCTGCGTCATTTTTCGCTCCATCAGTTGCGACGGAACGGCCCAAAATCCAATTAGTCAACCGGTCCGATTTTCGGGGTCCACTTCGGTCCCTGCGATGTCGGCCAGTATACGTCATTGTAATGAATGAGCCTGATTTTGGGAGCTCGTCGATGGTGCAGAGATCAATGCGATGATGGCACGGTGCTTGCTTGAACGATGTGGGCGCGAGTGGATGAGAGCAAAGTGGTGCTGGCGCGTCACGCGCGCGTTGCCACTGGTGCAGAAAGGTAAGTTATGAATGCAGAGCTGCTCTACCTGTCCGGCGAGGACATCAAAAACTCGAGGATATCATCTCGGCAGGCGCGTGATGCCATCGTGGCGGCGTTTCGTGATTATGCCGTAGGAAAAGCCGTTGCATTGCCAAAGATAAGCATTGACACCCCTTCCTCTTGGTTCAGTTCGATGATCTCAGTATCCCAGGCCTACGGCATTGCTGCAACCAAATGGGTGGCGATTGCGTCAGACAAAGAGAGTATGGGAAGAACTAGAGTGAACGGGTTGATCTGCGTGAGTGACTACAAGACCGGGAGCCCCTTTGCTGTCCTCGACGGAAACTACATCACTTTGATTAGAACCGCGGCGACATCCGCAGCTGCAGCAAGTTATCTCGCACCAGAGCTGCCCGAAAGTATTGGTTTGGTTGGCTGCGGACTACAGGCCCTCAGTCACCTCGACGCGTTCGTCGACTTGCTTCCATCACTTCGCAAGGTCTATCTCTTTAGCCGGAGCTCTCGGTCTGCCGAAGCAGTTGCTGCGGCTGCGGCCGAAAAACACCGCGAGCCGATTATAACCGCTGATCCGGATATGCTGGTGAGAAAGAGCGATATTGTGATATCTATGATTCCGGGTGCGTCAGATCTAGAGTCTTTTCTGGACGCGCGACTGCTCAAGTCTTCGTCCTTCGTTTCAGCAATCGATGGAGGCAGGAGCTGGCGATCGGACACGTTAACTAGTTTTGACAGGCTTGTCACAGACAGTTTAGAGCAATCGTTGTCGCCGGTTGACGCAGCCGGTCGTCCCCTCAAGCACATCGTATTTAATGAAGACCTGCGCCATCTCACGAGTGGCTCCTCGGAATCCCATTTGCGCAAGAGGACATTATTCGCATTCCGGGGCTTTGCAGTCGCCGATTTGGCTCTTGCTGATCTAGCGCTCCGACAGGCGCGTGCTCTCGGAATTGGAACAACTCTGCCACGCTGAAGCAGGAGCCGGAATATAAGCCTCTTGGGGCCTCGTTGGAGAGGTATCATTTAGCAGCCTGATGGGACGAGACACATCAGTGGCGAACACGGAGATGATGTGAGCCGTCAGCAGAAAAGGCAACGCGGACGATTGCGCCCTAGTCAAAGCAACACCACGCTACAGCCAAGTCCCGCAATCCGACGAGACGCCGCCGCAAGTTTTCTTAGGCGTTTTGGGGGAGCGCGCAGTCGTGCTCTGTCAAGCGATAGCATATTGATCATGTCTGACCGACAGCTCGACCGGGTACGCGCTAATCCGTCCGCCCTTCATGTGCGGTTCCGTGTCCTGCGGCTCGTAGTTGCGGTCTTAAGGACAAGCATCCTACAGCTATTTGCGATAGGTACAATGTCCTGTGCGGCAGCAAAGCCTAGAGAATGCTCGATAGAGCCGGCCCGCGACGAGCCTGGCTCTGTCAGCTTTGGCGGGAGCTATCTATGACGGCTGATCGATCAGTTACACTTCGTACGTTCGTTGACGCGCATAAGTTCAGAGGTCCGCTCCCGGGTGCCCGGCTAATTGTTCTCGGTGCGGTGCATGGAAACGAACCCTGCGGCTCAATAGCCATCGAGCGGATCCTGCAAGAACTCGCATGCGGAGAGTTGGAAATCATTGCCGGCCAGCTCACGCTTGTGCCAATCGCCAATCGTCTCGCATATGAACGCGGCACTCGCAACGGCGACCGCGACCTGAATCGCAACTTCGCGCCGACATCCACTCCAAGCGATAATGAAGACTTCATAGCGAATGAGTTGTGTCTGCTGCTTGCTGAACATAGCGTCTTGATCGATATACACTCGTTCAGTTCGCAAGCTAGCCCAATGGTGCTTCTCGGTGCGGATAGCAGCGCACGCGATCCACAGCCCTTCGCGTTCGCATGCCATGAGGAGGCGTTGGCTGCACATCTTGGAGCCAGCCGGGCGCTATATGGATGGCTAGCCACCAATATGCAGCGGGCTCACAGGCGCGGCAGCTCAATTCAATACTGCAAGGGAACTACCGATTATATGCGGTCAGTCGGCGGCTATGCCGTGACGCTAGAATGCGGTCAACACGCAGATCCTCTTGCTCCAGAACTCGCGTACAAGGCAATCCGTAATGCGCTCGTCCACCTGAGGCTAATAGCTTCGGAAACACCACAGCCTAAACAGGAGATCGAGTTGTTGCGATTGTACGAGGTAATTGATAGAAACAGTAAAAAGGATCGGTTCGCGTATGAGTGGAACAGCTTTGACCGCCTTTGCCTCGGCGACGCGATCGCGTACCGCTCGGACGGCACGGCTGTTCTGTCGCCTGCCGACGGGTTTATCGTATTTCCTAACGCAAACGCCGAGCCAGGCACAGAGTGGTTCTATCTTGCGGAGGCCGATCCGGCGGGCGTGCACAAGCGCCGAGTGTGCTCTAACGGCAAATGATCGTGGTGCCCGCCGCATTTGTGTTCGCGTAATCGAAGCAGCGCGCAGGTGAGTAGCAGGTGTTTGGCAGAGGGCACGGAGGGTGTTCGAGAATCCGAAGCGATGCCGATCGCACCTGGCGACGTTGATAATGACGTGCCTATGCCGAGCGCGGCATAGTGCCGTTTATGCCGCCCGCCGAACTATGCCGAACGGGTTTGGTATGGCACGCCGTTGTCACGCTGGCACTGTCGATCGCGTGCACGGTTGCCCCATTCCATTCGGCATAGTCTGGTCGTTCAGAGCGCCTCTAGGAAGGCGAGCAGGCGGTCGTTGGGCTGGAAGCGGGTTCGCTTGCCGCGCTCGTATGGCTTAAGCCTCGCCAGGGCAGCTTCCTTGAGGGCGAGGTGGGCGTGCAGGTATGTCTGCGTCGTCTCGACCGATTCATGACCGAGCCACAGCGCGATCACGAAGCAGTCGACGCCGGCTTGCAGCAGTTCCATCGCAGCGCTGTGCCTCAGCACGGTACGCATACGACGAAGGCCGCCTAATTGACGCAAGCGCGCGGGCGTGGCGATCTGTAAGATAGCGTTTGGTGAAGGTCAGGCGGCTTGCTGATCGTCGGGCTTGCGGGTTTGGCGCAGAAGCTTCCATTCCCAGGGCAGCAGTTCGTGCAGGCGCGAAGCGGGAAGATCGGCGATGCGGGCGAGGACGTCGGCGAGCCAGGCCTTGGGATCGACGTCGTTGAGACGACAGGTCGTGATCATCGTCAGCATGATTGCGGCACGGTCGGCACCACGCTGGCTGCCGGCGAAGGTCCAGTTGCGCCTTCCCAAGGCGATGCCTCTCAATGCGCGCTCAGCACAATTGTTGGTCAGGCAGATCCGGCCATCGTCGAGGAAGCGGGCGAAGTCGTCCCAGCGCCTGAGCATGTAGTTCATGGGCTTCAGAACCTCGGAGGAGCGCGAGAGGGTTTCGCGCTCACACAACAACCAGGCGTGCATGTCGTCGAGAATCGGCTTACTCTGCACCTGGCGCACAGCACGGCGCTTGTCGATGCTGCTGCCGTTGATGGCGCGCTCGATCTCGAACAGCGCATCCAGACGCCTGACTGCCTCCAGCGCGATCGGGGAGACCGGTTTGCCCTGGCGGCCCTCCCTGGCATTCTTCTCGATGTCGGCCAGCTCGAAGAAGCCCCGCCGCGCATGGGCGAAGCAGAATGCCGGCGTGATCGGCAGCACCTTCCTCTGCGGGTCGAACAGGGGTTCGAAGCCGCTGTAACAGTCCGCCTGCAAGATGCCGGCGAAGCCAGCCAGATGCTTCTGGGGGTGTGCGCCGCGGCGGTCGCCCGAAGCATAGTAAACCGCGGCCTGCGGCGCAGGCCCGGCGAACGGCGGGTCATCCCGCACATACGTCCAGATCCGCCCAGTCGTGCACTTGCCCTTTGCCAGGATACGGATGGTGGTGTCATCGCCATGAAGGCGCTCGGCAGCGAGCACATGGCGTTCGATCAAGTGGAAGAGCGGCATGACGGCGAAGGTCCCGTGGCCAACCTGGTCGGCCAGCGTCGACAGCGGCAAATCAATCCTCTCGGCCTTAAAGCGCACGCTCTGACGGTTGAGCGGGATATGCATGCCAAACTTGTCGAACAGGATCGTCGCCAACAATTGTGGGCCGATGAAGCCACGCGGCGTGGTATGGAACGGCGCGGGCGGCTGGCTGATTTTCTCGCAATCGCGGCAAGTGAACTTCTCCCGCACCGTCTCGATGACCTTGAACCGGCGCGGGATCTCCTCCAGCGTCTTGGTCACATCCTCGCCGACCTTCGCCAGTCGCGATCCGCCGCAACAGGCGCAGGTCGTCGGAGCCTCGATGACGACACGCTCATGTTCGATGTCGTCCGGCCAGGGCTTGCGTACCGGCCGCCTGCGTGTGAAGGCCCCAACTTTCTGTACCTTTGCCGCAGCGGCACGCGCGGCGAACTCATCCTCACTCGCCGTGGTGATGAGTTCTTCGAGCTCCAATTCCAATTGCTCGATCAGGCGCGCCGTACGCTCGGACCGCGGCCCGTACAGTTCGCGTTTGAGCTTCTCGATCCGCAGCTCGAGATGTGCGATCAGTGCTTCGTTGTCCGACAGCTCCGCACGCGCATTGGCGGCATCCGCGACGGCGACATCGCGCTCAACCTGCAACGCTTCACGCTCGGCCAGCAGCGCCATGTAGGCGCTCGCAAGGTCCGATGGAAGGTCGTCCGGCTTCGATGTCATGAAGCCATTGAATCAGATCAAGCGGCAAGTTCAAACCCAAAACGGTTATCCGACCCGCGTCGGACGCTGAGTTTCTTGCGGGGTGCGCCAATCGATCCCGGACAACAGATAGCTCAACTGAGCCGGCGAGATCGTCACCGTTTCACCGCCAACCGATGGCCAGATGAACCTTCCTCGCTCGAGTCTTTTGGTAAAAAGGCATGCTCCCTGGCCATCGTGCCAGATCACCTTCACAAGATCGCTGCGGCGGCCGCGGAAGACAAACAAATGACCGCTGAGCGGGTCTTTGTGTAGCACCTCCTGCACTTGGAGCGCTAACGACGGAAAGCCTCGGCGCATGTCTGTGTAGCCTGTCGCGAGCCACACTCGCGTGCCCGTCGGAACCGGGATCATCGGCGTACCAAAGCATCGATAACTCGACGTAGCGCGTCTCCATCAACGTCGCCATCGACCCGGATCCGGTGCCCGCTACCAAGATCAATCTCGATTATGCCTTGGCTCTTGCGTCGACGCGCCGTCGTCGTCAATGGCGCTTCGGCCACCTCCCGGGGTGGCGCAGACGGCCCAATCTCGACCGGAACGAACGGCGCTATGCTCGCTTCTCCGTGCTTGCAAAGCTCCTTGCGCCACCTGAACAGCTGGCTCACATGAAGCCCGGCCATGCGAGCCACCTCGGAAACATTTGCGCCGGGCTCGAGCGATGCTGCAACAAGCCGTTCTTTCTCATCCTGCGACCACCGGCGCCGCCGCTCGACCGATGTGATCACCTCCGCCCTCGAAATCGTCATAGCGCTTCTCCTAGGATTACCCCTAGGACCTGCAGCTCTTACGTCCCTCAAACAAGACGGCCCTTAGCGGAGGGATACTCAGCACGTGCGGTGACACGCTCTTGGCCTTCAAAGACGGGCAACTCTTGTGAGCGACACGAACATGCTTTCCCAGCAGCGACTGGACGCTGTCGGCACTGAGCCGACTCCCGTGCACGTTGGGGAACAACGCTGTTGCTCCTTTCCGTAACGGTTCCTTGAGCCATGCCTGGAGCGCACACCGAGCGAGTGTGGTCAGCGGAGTGGTCCGCTCCTTCCGCCCTTTACCGACGCATCGTACGTGTGCGTCAGACCCGAGGTGGACAGCATCCCGGTCAAGGCCAGTCAGCTCTGAGAGGCGTAAGCCCGTCTGGGCCGCGACTAGCAGCAAGGTGTGATCACGGCGGCCAAGCCACGTCGTTCGATCGGGCGCTGCGAGAACCGCCTCGATCTCGGGGCGCGTCAGGAAGTGCACCTGTCGCTTGTCATGGCGTTTGCTCGGTATGGCGAGCACGCGCTGGATCAGCGCAACGCACTGTGTGCCGGTTCCTCGAAGGACACGAACCTGAAGAATGATCGGATGGCGGTCAGACGCAGGTTACGCGTCTTCGCGCTGGCGCCGCGCGTTACCTCGAGATCGGTGAGGAACGCACCGATAAACGTTGCATCCAGATCGGCGAGCGTCAGGGCGGATGGGGACTTCCGCAGCCGCACCTGTGCGAACATGAACAGCAGCCGGAACGTGTCCCTGTAGGAGGCGATCGTGTTGCCGCTAACATTGCGCTGGCGCATGAGGCGCTCGGTGAAGAAGCGCTCGATCAACGTGGCGACATTGCAGGCGGGCTTCATGGCGTCACCTCCCATCGCCGATCGAGACGCCGCGCCGCTTCTTCCATCAACTCGGGGCAAGCCGAGAGATACCAGTAGGTATCACGCACGCAGGCGTGGCCGAGGTAAGTGGAGAGCACTGGAACTCGTTGCTCGACGTTCTTGCCTTCGCGATACCAGTCGAGCAGCGTCCGGATGGCGAAGCGATGACGGAAGTCATGCACGCGTGGCCCGGTACGATCACCTGGGCGCCGCAGCCCGATCTCTCTGGACAATCGCCAGAAGACGCGATGAACGTACTGGTGCAGCAAGCGGCCTCCCTGTTCGGCAACGAAGTAAGTCGAGCCGCAGCGTGATCCGGGCATCGCGTCGCGCCGGTGGGCGTAGTCGCGCAACGCGGTTCTCGTCGTCGGATGCAATGGAACGAGCCGCGACTTGCCGAACTTGGTCAGCCGTACCGTCAGCACGCCGGCGTCGAGGTCGACGTCATCACGCCCCAGGCCCATCGCCTCGGATATACGCATGCCCGTCACCGCGATCAGCCCGAACAGGGTATGGTAGGTCCATCGGCGCAGCCCGCCCGCTGGCGGCAAAGCCAGCGCTGCCGCCAGCAACGCATCGATCTCCGCGTCGCTGTAGACATAGGGCTTGGCGCGCTTCCATCCGGGCAGCATGCCGACGGGCGGTACCTCCGTTCTAGGATCGAAGTTGGCGACATGGCGCGCGAACCCTCGCACGTCGCTCAATCGCAGCGCCCAGGATGCATGACGATCGGGCGGCAGCGTTGCCCATTCCATTGCCAGCCTCGTCGTGATGATCCTGGCTTTGCGCTTCTCCATAAAGGCAACGAAGTCGGCGAGCCGACGGGTCTGGTGCGCGTACTTGTACCCCAACCCCTTGCGCATGCTCAGGTACTTATCGAGTACGGCGCGCAGATTGGTCATTGCACGCCTCCCAGCCAGGGCAGGCTCAATGTTCTCAGCGCGTCGATGTCGACCTTCGCGTAAATCCGGGTGGTGTCGTGATTCTCGTGCCGCAGCAGCTGTCCGATCTCCGACAAGGTCGCGCCAGATCGGAGAAGCTCGGTAGCGAGACTGTGTCGGAAGATATGGGCGCCGCGGTGCGCGCAACCGTCGATTCCAACGCGATCGAGGGCGGCCTTGGCGATCATGGTGATCGCACATCCGGAAGCAAACCCGATGTGCGGCGCGAGTGTGCGGACGAACAACCGTCGGCACGACGACTTTGGGCGGCCACTGCGCAGATATGCAACGATGGCCGCGCCAACGTCTGGCGGTATCGACATCCGTGCACGCTGTCGGCCCTTGGCGCGAACGAGTATCTCGCTGGCGCGCCAGTCGATATCATCGAGCGTGAGCGTCGCGACCTCGTCGGCCCGCAGACCGAGCTTGGCCAGCAACAACAGAATGGCGTAGTCGCGCCGTCCCATCACCGTCTCTCGGTCGCAACTGTCGAGAGCCTTCCGCACCTGAGCGGCAGGCAGAAAGGTCGGTAGAGTTGCGAGCTTCCATCGGCGCATCGATGGAACGCAATCCGCCAACGGGCGCGCGTTCAGCCCCCGATGGTGGAGGTAACGGAGAAAGGCACGCAACGACCAGCACATCGCCTTGCCTGTTCCCGGGCTCCAATCCTGGGCATGGCGCTCAACGTAGCGGATCACGTCCTTGGCTGATCTTGCACAGGGCGCTGGCGCCGCCGGAGCACACCTCGTGCAGGAACCTGCGGATGACTGGGAGATGGCGGACGATGGACCTCGGGGCCAAGCCGCGCTCCGATCGCAGGTAGGCATCGAACTCCTTGAAGATCCGTTCGTGCGGGGTGAGAGGCGGTAGCACCAACGGCGCGATCGCGCCTTCCTCGCGCAGCACCGACAGCCATCGCTTGAGCGCAGCTCGGTCACCGGGTTGGATAGACTGCCTCCCGCCTCGATGTCGGAGGTACCGCTCAACGACCTGCTCATCGAGATCGACCAGCTTGTAGCGACGGCCTGCGATCCAACTCAGGAGCCCGCCAACTACGTTGAGGCAACGCCACGCGCCGTGCCGAACGAGCCTCTCTTCGACGAGACGAACGGCGTAGCACTCGACGAGCCGTCCGTGCGGCCCGCTTCTGAGACGCCGGTACAGCCGGCTTCTGCCCAAGTACTCTTCA
>NZ_LJYG01000078.1 GCF_001440035.1 Bradyrhizobium manausense
GCCGCCGTCCGGTTCAGCTCCTCCAGCAGATAGGTGCGCTCGGCGGCCGACAGCAGCTCAATCCGCCCGACCTCTTGCTGCGCATCGGCAGCCATCGCCCGCAGCAGCGCCAGCAGATAATCCCGCTGCCGCTCGATCGTCGTCTGATCAAACAGCGCGGTGGCATAAGCCAGCGTTCCGGCGATCTCCTCACCCTGCTCGCCAAGGCTCAGCTCCAGATCGAACTTGACCTGGTCGTACCCGCCCCCGGCCGCCTCCACCATCAGCCCGGCAAGGTCGAACGCCCCGCCGGTTTTGTTCTCCCAGGCCAGCATCACCTGGAACAACGGCGTGTGATCAAGAGCCCGCGGCGGCTGCACGATCTCCACCACCTGCTCGAACGGCAGGTCCTGGTGCTCCTGCGCTCCCAACGCCGTGCACCGCGTCCGCTCCAACAGCTCCGACACGCTCGGCTCGCCCGACAGGTCCAGCCGGAGCGCCAGGGTGTTGACGAAGAAGCCGATCAGCTCTTCGATCTCGCGGTGCCCCCGATTGGCGCTCGGCACCCCGATCACAAGATCGTCCTGTCCCGACAGACGCGACAGCACCGCAGCCCACCCCGCCAGCACGGTCATGAACAATGTCGTGCCATGCTGCCGGCTCAGCCGCTTCAGCCCCCGCGTCAGATCCGCATCAATGATGATCGGGACCGTCGCCCCGGCAAACGACTGTTGCGCCGGCCGCGGCCGGTCCGTCGGCAGCGCCAGACGGGCCGGCGCGCCGGACAGATTGCTGCGCCAATACTGCGCCTGGCGCTGCAGCCGTTCCCCCGACAGCCACTGCCGTTGCCAGGCAGCATAGTCCGGATACTGGATCGCAAGCGGCGGCAGCGGATCGTCGTCTCCGGCCACGAATGCCCGGTACAGCTGACTGAGCTCGCCCACCAACACGCCCAGCGACCAGCCGTCCGAGACGATGTGATGCTGGGTCAGCAGGAACACGTGTGTCTCGTCCGACAGCCGGATCAGCCGGCCGCGGATCAGCGGGCCCCGCGCCAGATCGAACGGCGTGCGCCCCTCCTGCTGGCACAGCTGCGACAGCGCGGCGTCCGCATCCAGCCTGTCCCGCAGATCGTGCTCCACGACCGGCAGCCCGGCCTCCTCTGGCAGAAGCTCAACCCGGAGCTTGCCGTCCGAGGTGACAAAGACGCTGCGCAGCGCCTCATGCCGCGCCAACACACGGTCCAGGCTGCGCTGCCAGGCGCTGCGGTCGAGCCCACCCTTGAGCCGCCACGCCAGCGGCACGTGATACTGCGTGCCGCCCTGATCCAGCTGCGCCAAAAACCACAGCCGCTGCTGCGCAAACGATGGTGCTAGCGCGGTTTCGCGCCCAACCTTTCGTATCAACGTAGCTTTTCGGCTGCTACTCCGGTTTCTCTCCTTGGCGAGGACTAGAAGCTTGCTCAAGCCTTCTACATCCAGATTTTCCAAACTGACCCTAACAATATCTGTCATTTCTACGCACCCAGAGAGAGCAGCTTCTGAAGCTCGTCACGCTCAAATGCTTGTTCGAGCAAAGTAATAGAAATTTCGTGAGCGAGGGCAGCCAGTATCGGTTTTGCGAACACCGTCATCAGCGGCAGTTCGACACCCTGCGCCTGCCACAGCCGGCTCATCAGCTGTACTGCCAACAGCGAGTGGCCGCCCAGTTCGAAGAAGTTGTCGTGGCGCCCGATGCGCTCCACACCGAGAAGCTCGGCCCAGATCGTTGCCAGCGCCGTCTCGATCTCGCCCTGCGGCGGCGCGTAGGCGCGATGCGCATACGCCTCATCGTCCGGCGCAGCCAGCGCGTTCCGATCGACCTTGCCGTTCACCGTCAGCGGCAGCCTCGCCAGCCGCACGAACGCAGACGGCACCATGTAGTCCGGCAGCCGCGCACTCAAGTGTGCGCGCAAACCGCCGGCAAGATCAGATTCCTCAGCTTCGGGGGCGACGACATACGCAACGAGCCGCTGCTCGCCGCGGCCATCCTCGCGCGCCACCACCACCGCATCACCCACCGCCGGATGCTCGAGGAGCCGCGCCGCGATCTCGCCCGGCTCGATCCGGAAGCCGCGGATCTTCACCTGCTCGTCGTTGCGCCCCAAAAACTCCA
>NZ_LJYG01000079.1 GCF_001440035.1 Bradyrhizobium manausense
CTGGACACCGTCGACAATCAGCTGGTGAAGTTCGAGCAGGAGCCGAACAACGCCAAGATCCTGGATAACATCTTCCGCCTGGTCCACACCATCAAGGGCACGTGCGGCTTCCTCGGGTTGCCGCGGCTGGAAGCGCTGGCGCATGCCGGCGAGACCTTGATGGGCAAATTCCGCGACGGCATGCCGGTGACCGGCCAGGCCGTGACGGTGATCCTGTCCTCGATCGACCGCATCAAGGAGATCCTGGCCGGCTTGGAGGCGACCGAAGCCGAGCCTGAAGGCAACGACCGCGATCTCATCGACAAGCTGGAAGCGATGGTCGAGCAGGGCATGGCCGCGATGTCAGGCTCGGCGCAGCCGATGCCGGCTGGCGGCTCCGCTCCCGTTGCTGACGCCCCGCCGCTGGTGCCGGAAGCGCCGCCTGCTGCTGCGCCCGCACCCGCCAAGGAGATGACCACGGGCTCGCTGGTCGACCAGACGCTGGAGCGTCCGCTCCGTCCGGGCGAGGTCTCGCTCGACGAGCTCGAGCGCGCCTTCCGCGAGACCGCGATCGAAGCGCCGGTGCCCGCGCCCGTTGCCAAGGCCGAAGTGAAGGCCGAAGCGAAGGCCGAGCCAGCTCCTGCCGCCGAAGCGCCGAAGGACACCAGGGCGCCCAAGGAGAAGGCCGCGCCGAAGAAGTCGATGGCCGACGAGAGTGCGAGCGAGGGCGAGCGCATCGCCAACCAGTCGATCCGCGTCAACGTGGATACGCTGGAGCATCTGATGACCATGGTCTCCGAGCTGGTGCTGACCCGCAACCAGCTGCTGGAGATCTCCCGCCGCAACGAGGACACCGAGTTCAAGGTGCCGTTGCAGCGCCTCTCCAACGTCACCGCCGAGCTGCAGGAAGGCGTCATGAAGACGCGCATGCAGCCGATCGGCAATGCCTGGCAGAAGCTGCCCCGCATCGTCCGCGACCTCTCGAGCGAACTCGGCAAGCAGATCGAGCTGGAGATGCACGGCGCCGACACCGAGCTCGACCGCCAGGTGCTCGATCTGATCAAGGACCCGCTCACCCACATGGTGCGCAACTCCGCCGATCACGGCCTGGAAACCCCCGCCGAGCGGCTCGCTGCCGGCAAGGGCGAGCAGGGCACCATCCGCCTGTCCGCCTATCACGAGGGCGGCCACATCATCATCTGCATCGCCGACAACGGCCGTGGCCTCAACACCGAGAAGATCAAGGCCAAGGCGCTCTCTTCAGGTCTCGTCACCGAGGCCGAGCTGGAGAAGATGAGCGAAGCCCAGATCCACAAGTTCATCTTCGCGCCGGGCTTCTCAACCGCGGCCGCCATCACCTCGGTCTCGGGCCGCGGCGTCGGCATGGACGTGGTCCGCACCAATATCGACCAGATCGGCGGCACCATCGACATCAAGTCGGTGGCCGGTGAAGGCTCCTCCGTCACCATCAAGATCCCGCTGACGCTGGCGATCGTCTCCGCCCTGATCGTGGAAGCCGCCGGCGACCGCTTTGCGATCCCGCAGCTCTCGGTGGTCGAGCTGGTCCGGGCCCGCGCCAACTCGGAGCACCGCATCGAGCGCATCAAGGACACCGCGGTGCTGCGCCTGCGCAACAAGCTGTTGCCGCTGATCCACCTGAAGAAGCTCTTGAAGATCGACGACGGCGCGGCCAGCGATCCCGAGAACGGCTTCATCGTGGTCACGCAAGTCGGCAGCCAGACCTTCGGCATCGTCGTCGACGGCGTGTTCCACACCGAAGAAATCGTGGTCAAGCCGATGTCGACCAAGCTGCGTCACATCGACATGTTCTCCGGCAACACCATTTTGGGCGATGGCGCTGTCATCATGATCATCGACCCCAACGGCATTGCCAAGGCGCTCGGCGCCGCCGGCTCCTCGGCCCATGACATGGCCGACGACAACAGCGCCCATCACATCGGCTCGGGCGAGCAGACCACCTCGCTGCTGGTGTTCCGCGCCGGCTCGTCGCAGCCCAAGGCGGTCCCGCTCGGTCTCGTCACCCGCCTGGAAGAGCTCCCGGCCGACAAGATCGAGTTCAGTAACGGCCGCTACATGGTGCAGTACCGCGAGCAGCTGATGCCGCTCGTCTCCATGGACGGCGTCACCATCGCCTCCCAGGGCGCCCAGCCGATCCTGGTGTTCGCCGATGACGGCCGCTCCATGGGCCTCGTCGTCGACGAGATCATCGACATCGTCGAGGAGCGCCTCAACATCGAGGTCGGCGGCTCGGCTTCCGGCATCCTCGGCTCGGCCGTGATCAAGGGCCAGGCCACCGAGGTGATCGACGTCGGCCACTTCCTGCCCATGGCGTTCGCCGACTGGTTCACCCGCAAGGAGATGAAGCCGTCGATGCATTCGCAGTCGGTGCTGCTGGTCGACGACAGTGCCTTCTTCCGCAACATGCTGGCCCCGGTGCTGAAGGCCGCCGGCTACCGCGTCCGCACCGCGCCGACCGCGCAGGAGGGCCTGGCTGCCCTGCGTGCGCAGAGCTTCGACGTGGTCCTGACCGACATCGAGATGCCCGACATGAACGGGTTCGAGTTCGCCGAAGTGATCCGCTCCGACAGCAATCTGGGCTCGATGCCGATCATCGGCCTGTCCGCCCTGGTGTCGCCGGCCGCGATCGAGCGCGGCCGTCAGGCCGGCTTCCACGACTATGTCGCCAAGTTCGACCGTCCCGGCCTGATCGCGGCGCTGAAGGAGCAGACCGCGGGCGCCGCCGGCGCCTCCGAGCTGAGCCGGGCCGCGGCATAGGGCAGGGACCAGGAGACACCGAAATGAGCAAGAAGACGCAAATTGGCGAAGGCGCCATGGTCGAATACGTCACCGCGATGATCGGCGGCCAGCTGTTCGGCCTGCCGATCTCCCGCGTCCAGGACGTGTTCATGCCCGAGCGCGTCACCCGCGTTCCCTTGTCCTCGCGCGAGATCTCGGGCGTGCTGAACCTGCGCGGCCGCATCGTCACCGTGGTCGACATGCGCGCCCGTCTCGGCCTGCCGAGGGACGAGGACGGCAAGACGGCGATGGCGGTCGGCGTCGATCTGCGCGGCGAATCCTATGGCCTCTTGATCGACCAGATCGGCGAGGTGCTGCGCCTGCCCGAGGACGGCAAGGAAGAGAACCCCGTCAACCTCGACCCCCGCATGGCCAAGCTCGCCGGCGGCGTCCACCGTCTCGACGGCCAGCTCATGGTCGTCCTCGACGTCGATCGCGTCCTCGAGCTCGAAACCAAAGTGCAAATGGCTGCCTGAACATTCACGAAAGAGATGTGAGCCGGAGATCCAAGATGAAGACCTGTTTGGTGGTTGACGATTCCAGCATCGTACGCAAGGTCGCGCGCCGCATCGTCGAAGCGCTGGGCTTCCAAGTCATTGAGGCGGAAGACGGCGTCGAGGCGCTGGTCCATTGCAAGAAGGCCATGCCGGAAGCCGTCCTGCTGGACTGGAATATGCCCGTCATGGACGGCTTCCAGTTCCTGGGCACGCTACGCCGCATGCCCGGCGGCGACGAGCCCAAGGTCGTGTTCTGCACCACCGAGAACGGCATCGACCACATCACCAAGGCGATGGGCGGCGGCGCCAACGAATACATCATGAAGCCGTTCGACAAGGAAATCGTGTTGGCGAAGTTCCAGGAGGTCGGACTGGTCGCGCGCGAAGAAGAAACGGCAGCCTGAAAATCCACTGGTTAGTAGCGTCAAGAGGTATCCTGTGAACTCGCCCGACTACGAGTATCTGCGTAAGCTGCTGAAAGAGCGCTCCGGCCTCGACCTGTCCGCGGACAAGCAATATCTGCTCGAAAGCCGCCTGTTGCCGCTGGCGCGCAAGGCGGGCCTGTCCGGTATCCCCGAGCTCGTGCAGAAGCTGCAAGGCGGCTCGAGCGCGCTGATCACAAGCGTGGTCGAAGCCATGACCACGAACGAGACCTTCTTCTTTCGCGACAAGGTTCCGTTCGACCATTTCCGCGACACCATCATGCCCGAGGTCCTCAAAGCCCGCGCGGCTCGCCGCAGCGTGCGGATCTGGTGCGCCGCAGGCTCGACCGGGCAGGAGCCCTATTCGCTCGCCATGACCCTGAAGGAAATGGGCGCGGCACTGACCGGCTGGCGCGTCGAGATCATCGCGACCGACCTCTCGCAGGAGGTGCTGGAGAAGGCCAAAGCAGGCGTCTACAGCCAGTTCGAGGTGCAGCGCGGCCTGCCGATCCAGATGCTGATGAAACATTTCAAGCAGACCGGCGAGACCTGGCAGATCAATCCCGAGCTGCGGGCGATGATCCAGCACCGCCAGCTCAATCTGCTGCAGGATTTCTCTCACCTCGGCACGTTCGACGTCATCTTCTGCCGCAACGTCCTGATCTATTTCGATCAGGAAACCAAGATCAACATCTTCAACCGCCTTGCCCGACAGATCGAGCCCGACGGCTTCCTGGTGCTCGGCGCGGCGGAGACCGTGGTCGGGTTGACCGATACGTTCAGGCCGCTCGCCGATCGCCGCGGCCTCTACCGACCGAACGATCCGCGCACTGCTGCGGCAAAGCCGGCGGTCGACGGTGTCGCAGCGCCGCGCG
Source organism: Bradyrhizobium manausense (assembly GCF_001440035.1). Classification (GTDB taxonomy): domain Bacteria; phylum Pseudomonadota; class Alphaproteobacteria; order Rhizobiales; family Xanthobacteraceae; genus Bradyrhizobium; species Bradyrhizobium manausense. The sequence goes on from NZ_LJYG01000079.1 coordinate 4,591, forward strand.
TGGCGGCAATGGCAGGACGATAGGCATGGCCGAGGATGGCAAGGGCGTAGAGCGGGTCACATTCAGTCGTGGTTATGATGTCTGCATCATGGCCATCGACGGCACGTGGCGGCGCGACTGTACGCTCAATGCAATTTCCGACACCGATGCCATCCTCACGGTTGAAGGCTCGATCCAGGGATTGAATCTGAAGGAGTTCTTCCTGCTGCTGTCGTCGACCGGCCTTGCCTACCGTCGCTGCGAGCTGGTGCGCGTCAACGGCGCCGAGATGGACATCCAGTTTCTGCGCGGCAAGAACCGCAAGAAGCGCGGCGCGGCCAACGGCCATGACGCAGTGGCGTGATCGCCACGCGCTCTTTGCGGCCCTTTCCTGACGTGTTGCCTCACATTTTCTGAAAACATCCGACCGAATTCGCCGTCCCGGCTTTACGTCGCTTAAGCGCGGACCCTGTATCCATGACAGGTCGCAATTTCAGGGTCCGGACATGCCAAGAAGCTCCCTCTCTCCCATCCCGTCAAACCTGCCCGACGTCGCCGAGCGGCGCGCGCTTCAGCTCCTGGTGGTCGATGACGACGCCACGCAGCGCAGTCTGATCACGGTCGCCGCCAAGCAGGCCGGCCATGAAGTGGCCGTTGCGCCGTCGGTTGCGGAAGCCATCGAAAAGCTGCGTACCGCGCGCTTCGACTGCGTGACGCTCGACCTCGTGCTGGAGGATGGTGACGGGATCGACGTGCTGCGCGAGATGGCGGCGGCCAAATTCACCGGCTCGGTGATCATGATCAGCGGCATGGACGGCAAGCGCCGCAGCGCCGCTCGCAGCCTCGCCCGTTCCGTCGGGATCGAGCTTCAGAGCCTGCCGAAGCCGCTGGATCTTGCCGCATTACGCATCAGCCTCGCCAATCTCGGCAAGACCGCGATGGGGCTGCCGACGATCCATACCTGGGGCGGCGTTGCGAGCGACGCAATCGTGGAACGGCACCGCGCCCAAAGGCGCGGAGCCGCCATGCAGTCGGCTGCGGCAAATCGGCCGCTCTGACTGCCATCTAGGCAGGATTGCCGGATTCCGACAGCAATTCCAAGGCGTGACCGAGCTCCGCCCGGCACGCATTGAGGGCGGCGCTCGCCGTGGCAAAACGGGGCGTCACATCGTCGAGCACGACGATCTCGCTGGAACCCAAATCGGCGCTATCGTCCTCCGGCTCCATATCTCCCGAGGACATGGCGGCGTCGATCAGGCGCATGCCGATCTCGATGCGCGCGATCAGGGAGCGAATTTCCGCCGCGATCAACTGACGGCTGTCCGTTTCAGCCATTGCGGCGAGCGGGGGTGTGCCGGCGTATTTTAGCATGGATATTCTCCGTCACCCGCAATAAGGCACCTCGGCGCTACTTGTGCGTTAAGTTCATGTCCCGTACAAATGCGGGTGGGCTGAATCTGCGCCCAAAGCCGTAAACATCAGGCGCGGACGCGGGTCCTTGAATGCCGGCGTGGCTTGGCGAATGGACATGGCACATGGTCGAACAAACCTCCCGTGGTGAGATCTTCGTGGTCGATGACGACCCTGCTGTTCGCGACACCTTGTCGATGGTGTTGAAGGCGGCGGGCTATGAGGTGATCTGTTTTGCGGACGGTGCGGCCCTGCTGTCCGTCGCGCGAAACCGGACACCGGCTGCGATCCTGCTCGACGTGCACATTCCCGGAAAGTCGGGCCTCGATATTCTGAAGGAGCTGCACGGCGAGGACTATCCGGCGCCGATCTTCATGATCTCCGGGCAGGGCGACATCGCGATGGCGGTGGGCGCGATCAAGAGCGGCGCGCTGGACTTCATCGAGAAGCCGTTCCGAGGCAGCGAGATCGTCGGCCGGCTGGATGAGGCGATCGGCGCTTATGCACGCAGGCAGGCAGAGAACGCCTCGCCGAAATTCGGCTCACTGCATTTCCCCGGCCGCGAGCCGCTGACCCGCAGGGAGCGCGAAGTGCTCGAGCAATTCGCCGCCGGTGCGTCCAACAAGGAAGCCGGCCGCACGCTCGGCATCAGCCCGCGCACCATCGAGGATCACCGCGCCAACATCATGAAGAAGCTCGGCGCCCGCAATGCCGCCGACCTGATCCGCATCGTGATGACCGCAGCCCAGCGCGCATCGTAGCGTTATATGTGAGATGCCGTAGGGCGGGCAAAGCGACTTGTCCGCCATAGCTCGAAGTGCGACGGCGGAGGCGTGCCCACGATTTTTACGTGATGTAGCAAGAGATCGTGGGCACGGCGCAAGTGCGCCTTTGCCCACCTACGAGAGCTCGCGACCCCGCTAAGTTCAGGCTCGTGCAAGCCGCAACACTGTCCGGATTTCGCTGCGCTTCATCCCGCCTACGGACAGTCGCCTCAGCCGCTCAGCGCCCTGCGGATGATCCGCGCCAGGTCGGATTTGCGATAGGGTTTGGCTAGCAGCAGCACCCCCGAATCCAGCCGGCCGTGATGGATGATCGCGTTCTCGGTATAGCCTGACGTGTAAACCACCTTGAGATCGGGCCGCGTCTTCAGCACCTCGTCGGCAAGCTGCCGTCCGTTCATGTTGCCGGGCATGATCACGTCGGTGAACAGCAGATCGAACGGCGTGTCGCTGGCAACGATCGCGAGTGCCTCGGCGGCATTGGCGGCCTGCAGGGTGACGTAGCCCAGCGAATGCAATTGGGCCAGCACATAGGCGCGCACCAGCCGGTCGTCCTCGACCACCAGGATGGTCTCGTGCCCGCCCTCGATCGTAACCGGAGTCACGCCTTCGGCAACCACCGCAGGTGTCTTGCCCGGCGGCAGGTACATCTTGATCGTCGTGCCGTGGCCTTCCTCGCTGTAGATCTTGATGTGGCCCGCGGACTGCTTGATGAAGCCGTAGACCATGGAGAGGCCGAGGCCGGTGCCCCTGCCCGGCCCCTTCGAGGTGAAGAAGGGGTCAAATACGCGCGCCAGCATGTGGGACGGAATGCCGGTCCCGGTATCGCTCACCGCGATCAGCACGTAGTGACCGGGCGAGGCATCATTGGCGCTGGCATAGGCCTCGTCGAGATAGGCGGCGCCCGTTTCCACGATCAGCTTGCCGCCACCGGGCATCGCGTCACGCGCGTTGAGCGCGAGATTGAGGATGGCCGTGGTGAGCTGGTTCGGATCGACGATTGCGACGCAGCTCTCGTCCTCGAACACGGATTCGATCTGGATCTGCTCGCCCAGCGTCGGCCGCAGCAGCTTTGCTGTGTCGATGATCAGCGAATTGATGTCGATCTCGCGCGGCTGCAACGGCTGCTTGCGGGCAAAGGCGAGCAGGTGCTGGGTCAGCTCGGCGCCGCGTCCGGCAGCCTCGTCGATCATCTTCGTGATCGCGGCAAGCCTGGGATCCTTGGCCACCGCGTCGGCCAGGATTTCGATGGTGCCGGTGACGACGGTGAGGATGTTGTTGAAATCGTGCGCCACGCCGCCGGTGAGCTGGCCGACCGCCTCCATCTTCTCGGCATGACGGATCCGCTCCTCGGAGGCGATCTTGTCGGTGAGGTCGCGGTAGAACCCGTTGAACAGCATGCCCTCGCGGCGCCTGAGCGCCGTGACGCTGAGCTCGGCCGTGAACTCCTTGCCATCGCGGCGTCGGACCATCAGTTCGCGGCGGCGGTTGATCGTCTGTCCGTCGGCGGGTTGCAGGAAGCTTGCAATGCCGGCCCTTACCCTCTCGCGCTCGCTCTCGGCGATGATCAGGTCGAGCGCGTTCTTGCCGAGCGCCTCGTCCCGCCGCCAACCGAACAGCTCCTCGGCCCGCGAGCTCCAGTTCAGGATGGTGCCGTGTTCGTCGTTCTGGACAAAGGCGTCGAGCGCGGTCTCCACGATGTTGCGCGCAAGCTGCTCGCTGTCACGCAGGGATTCCGCGGCCAGCCGTGCCTCGGACATGTCGCGTCCGACAAAGAAGAAGCGCTTGGCCGGATCCGACCAGTTGCCGAGCCAGGACAGCCAGACCTCGCGGCCGTCCTTGTGGAAGCAGCGCGTGTCGGCGATCTTCGGATGCCCGCCGCGCCGAAGCTCGCGCATCTCCTCGCGGGATCGCTCGAGATGGGCGGGATGGATGAAATCCTCACCGCTGCGTCCGATCATCTCCTCGGGGCGATAGCCGAGGATGGTCTCGCTGCTCGGGCTGATCTGCGCGATATGGCCGCGCGAGTTTATGATCATGATCAGATCCTGCGAGGTGTCGAACAGCTGCCGCCGCTCCTCCAGCTGCTGCTGCAGTACCCGCTCTGCCCGCCGCGCTTCGGTCAGACTGCGCGCGGATCCGGAGGCGCCGATGATCTCGCCCGACGGCCCCCTGATCGGCGACAGGCCGAGCGATATCTCGACCGGGGTGCCGTCCTTGCGCAGCCGGACCGTCTCGAAGCGTTCGACAGTCTCGCCCCTCGAGATCCGCGCCAGATAGTCCTTGCCCTGCTCGCGGCGGTCGGGCGGGACAATGATCGAGGTGGACTTCCCGATCGCTTCACTGGCGGAATATCCATAGAGCCGTTCGGCGGCGGGATTCCAGCCGGTGATGATGGCATCGAGCGATTGCATCACGATCGCATCGTCGGACGATTCCACGGCGGCGCTGAACAAGAGCTCGCGCGTCGCATGATGGCTTCGTGCGGCCTCGGTGCGGCGATGCTCCTGGACCTCGCGTTCGAGAGCGGCTGCTTTCGCGCGCGTTTCCTCGACCATCCGGGCAAAAGCCCGCGCCAGCGCGCCGGTCTCGCCGCTCGCGTCGACCGGAATGTCCGCTGGCTGTCCGTTGCCGATAGCCTCCACGGCCCTGGTCAGGCGGGTGATCGGGCGCGTCAATGAGCGTGCGAGCAGCACCGCGAGCAAAGCTGCGGCGAAGACCGCAAGCATGCCGACCAGCAAGGACGTCTTTTGAATCGCGGCCGGCACGCGGCCGAAGACGGCCGGAGGAATCGTCTCGATGATCCCAACCCAATCCGCATTCGCGAGCAGCGCCGGCGCCATTGCCGCGCCACTCGGCCGGCCGGCCGCATCGGTGCTGAGCTGCGTGGACACATCCCGCGTGCCGACCAAGGCTGCAAAATAGGGAAAGTCATCGCGCCAGTTGGTAGAGTGGCCACGCAATGAACCGAATTCTCGTGCGCGATCGGGATGAACGAGATAGTCGCCGCGCGCGTCCACGACGTAAATCTCCCCGCCTGAGCTCGTTGTCGAGCGGATGCGGTCGAGCGGCGGACGCATGTCGATATTGGCGATGATGATGCCGAACGGCTTGCCGTCGGGTGTGAACAGCGGCGTCCCGACCCGGAGAGTTGGCGTGTGCAAGTCTGTGGTGCCGCCGCGGTGGGTCGCCAGCTCGATTGGCGAAACATAAATCTCGCCCGGCGCGAGCCGGATCGTTTCCTGAAAGTAGGCTCGCTCGCTCTTGCGCTCCAACTCGCTGTTGGGGATGATCCGCGCCGTTCCGTTCGGGCCGGAGCGATCGACGCGAACCAGCTCACGCTGATCGTCGTCAAGACCGATGATTCGAAACTGCGCGTAGCTGGGTTTGGCCTCGATTTCGGCTGCGAGCCGTGTCGCGATCCGATCGCGCCAGGTTTGCTCGGACACGCCGTCATCAGGGTCAATTCCCCCACCGGCGTGAGCACGGATCAGACCGTTGATAGCCGCGGCGGAGCGGTAGCCGACCAAATCGCCGCGGGCTCCGGCAACATAGGATTCAAGATTATTGGCGAGCAGGCGCGACTGCGCTTCGACCCGCTCCAGGACGCGGGGAATGACGGCCTGGGTGATGTTGCGGTAGCCCAGCCAACCGACCGCCGCCACCGTAACCGCCACCAGCAGAATCATCGCCACGGCCAGTCGTGTTGCGAGCGTCATGGGAATTCCTACGGGACTCCCTGGACGATCGCGCCTGCTCTGGCTTTTAGCGGCGGAGATGCTCCTATCACCGGCGGCTGGCATTGACATCGGGCCCCTCCGACTCGCCCGCCTTCAGGCAATTGTCGACCGCTGCCAGCAGCGCGTCGGCCCGGAACGGCTTCTGCAGACTCGCGACGGCGCCAAGCTTGGTCGCCATCTTCAGGAAATCCGGCTCGGCATAGCAGTCAGGCGTGATCGAGCGGCCGGAAATGACGATGATCGGAATGGCAGGTCTCAGGGCCCGGACGTGGCGCATCGTCTCCAGCCCGTCCATGCCCGGCATGTAGATGTCGAGGAACAACAGGTCGAACGCGTTGATCGCGAACAAAGCGAGCCCTTTGCGGCCGTCGCCGGCGACGGTCACATGGTGGCCGGCCCGCTCCAACAGCAGCCGGATTGTCAGCTGAGCCGCCGGATCGTCATCCACGATCAGGATGTTGGCCACTCTGAAACCCTCCGGGGGGTCGGATCGGATGCTCCCTACGACCCAGACCAAAGCTCCAAATGCGAAATTGTTGCGCGGATTCCCATCTGCCTGCAAGCACTTCGGGGCCTCGTTGAGATCAGCCGCCCAATATTGCGGCGCACCTTGGATCTAAGCACGTTTGCGTGCATATCAGGTAAAAACCGGTTGTCCCGTGCCTTGCGGGTCGTGAACATCCCATGAGAAGAGCGGGGCGGATTCCCTGACGGAGAAGGCAAGTGAGTAACAAGAAGAAAACACCCGACCAGCTCCGCAGCGCGCGCTGGTTTGCACCTGACGACCTTCGCTCGTTCGGTCACCGTTCCCGGGCCATGCAGATGGGCTACGCCCCGGAGGAGTGGAAGGATCGGCCGTGCATCGCGATCATCAACACCTGGTCGGAGGCGCAGCCCTGCCACATGCACTTCAAGTCGCGCGTCGACGACGTCAAGCGCGGCATCCTGATGGCCGGCGGCCTGCCGGTGGAATTGCCGGCGCTGTCGCTGTCGGAATCGCTGCTGAAGCCGACCACCATGCTCTATCGCAATCTGCTGGCGATGGAAGCGGAGGAGCTGCTGCGCAGCCATCCGGTTGATGGCGTGGTGTTGATGGGCGGCTGTGACAAGACCACGCCGGCACTGCTGCTGGGCGCGACCTCGATGAACATCCCGGCGATCTACTTGCCGGCCGGCCCGATGCTGCGCGGCAACTGGAAGGGCAAGACGCTGGGCTCCGGCTCCGACGGCTGGAAATATTGGGACGAACGGCGTGCCGGAAAGATCTCCGACAAGGACTGGCTCGACATCGAAGCCGGCATCGCCCGCAGCTACGGCACCTGCATGACAATGGGCACAGCCTCGACCATGACGGCGATCGCCGAAGCGATCGGCATGACGCTGCCGGGCGCCTCCTCGATTCCGGCGGCCGATGCCAACCATATCCGGATGGCCTCTGAGTGCGGCCGCCGCATCGTCGAGATGGTGTGGGAGGACCTGACGCCGAAGGCGATCCAGACCCGCAAGGCGTTCGAGAACGCCATTGCGGTGGCGATGGCGATGGGCTGCTCGACCAACGCGATCATCCATCTGATCGCCCAGGCCCGCCGCGCCGGCCAGGATATCGGCCTCGACGATTTCGAGATCGCGAGCCGCAAGGTGCCAGTCATCGCCAACGTCCGCCCGAGCGGCGATACCTATCTGATGGAAGACTTCTTCTATGCCGGCGGCCTGCCGGCGTTGATGGGCCAGATCAAGCAGCATCTGCATCTCGATTGCATCACCGTCACCGGCAAGACCCTGGGCGAGAACATCGACGGTGCCGAGGTGCACAATGCCGACGTGATCCGCTCGGTCGCCAATCCCATCTACCAGGAGGGCGCGCTTGCGGTGCTCAAGGGCAATCTCGCGCCCGACGGCTGCGTCATCAAGCCGAGCGCCTGCGCGCCGCGCTTCCTCAAGCATACGGGCCCGGCGCTGGTGTTCGACGATTATCCGGCGATGAAGAAGGCGGTCGACGATCCCAATCTCGACGTGACCGAAGATCACATCCTGATCCTGCGCAATGCGGGGCCGCAAGGCGGGCCGGGCATGCCGGAATGGGGCATGCTGCCGATCCCGACCAAGCTGGTGAAGCAGGGCGTGCGCGACATGGTGCGCATCTCGGATGCGCGCATGAGCGGCACCAGCTACGGCGCCTGCATCCTGCACGTCTCGCCGGAATCCTATATCGGCGGCCCGCTGGCGCTGGTGCAGAACGGCGACCGCATCACGCTTGACGTCGCCGCGCGCACCATCAATCTCGATGTATCAGAAGCCGAGCTGGCAAAACGCCGCGCTGCCTGGAAGCAGCCGGAGCGCCGCTTCGAGCGCGGCTATGGCTGGATGTTCACCAAGCACATCAAGCAGGCCAATGAGGGCTGCGACTTCGACTTCCTCGAGACCGATTTCGGCGCGCCGGTCGGCGAGCCGTCGATTTATTAGGTTGACCCTCGTTCCGGGGCGCGAAGCGACCCCGGAACCTCGAGATTCCGGGTTCGGCTTCGCCGTCCCGGAATGACGATCAGAGAGAGCACGCCCATGTCCAAACTGTCCGAAGCCACCCGCAGCAAGCTCAAATCCGTCTCCACCGCCACCGTCGCCACCGCGCTGTTCAAGCGCGGCCTGCGCATCCAGATGATCCAGGACGTGCATCCCGTCGGCCCTGACAAGCCGACCATGGTCGGTGAGGCCTTCACGCTGCGCTACATGCCGGCGCGCGAGGACCTCAATACCATCGAGGTGTTCAAGGATCGCTCCCATCCGCAGCGCAAGGCGGTCGAGGATTGCCCGCCGGGCGCCGTGCTGGTGATGGACAGCCGCAAGGATGCGCGGGCGGCGTCGGCCGGCGCGATCCTGGTGACGCGTTTGATGAAGCGCGGCGTCGCTGGCGTCGTCACTGATGGCGGTTTTCGCGATTCCGCCGAAATTGCCAAACTCGGCATCCCCGCCTATCACCATCGCCCGTCAGCGCCGACCAATCTGACGCTGCACCAGGCGATCGAGATCAACGTTCCCATCGGCTGCGGCGATGCGCCGGTGTTTCCCGGCGACGTCATCCTCGGCGATGCCGACGGCGTCATCGTGATCCCCGCGCATCTCGCCGACGAGATCGCCAACGAAACCTTCGAGATGACCGCGTTCGAGGATTTCGTCACCGAGGAAGTCGGCAAGGGCCGCGGCATTTTCGGCCTCTATCCCGCGACCGATCCGCAGACGCTGACCGACTTCGCGGCATGGCGGAAGAAGAACGGACGCTGATTTCTTCGCCTCTCCCGCGTGCGGGGGGAGGGGAAGCCCCTCAATCCGAGCTGCCGTAGGGTGGGCAAAGCGAAGCGTGCCCACCTCGTCTCAATTATTTAGAGATGGTGGGCACGGCGCTACGCGCCTTTGCCCACCCTACGAGACTGTGAATCTTTTGTACCGCGTGTCGGGCGAATGTGATTCTCTAGGCAGACTGATCTGCTGGAGAGGATGATGGCTGACGAGGGACTTTTTGGCGAATTGCCGGATCAGTCGGCGCCACGAACCGAAGCGGTGCCGCGGGGTGCACCTCGGCTGCGCGAGCCCGTGCGCAATCAGGTCGAATTGCGGGCGGTCGATATCGACAGCCTGATCGGGCAGGATCATCTGGCCCGGGTGATCTGGGCTTATGTCGAGGGGCTCGACCTGAGCGAGCTGGAAGATCGGGTTAAGGCACGGGAAAACAGGCCGGGCCATCCGGCGCCATCACCCCGGCTGCTGCTGGCGCTTTGGCTGTACGCCACGAGCGATGGCGTTGGCAGCGCGCGGGCGTTGGATCGGCTCTGCGACAGTCACGACGTCTACCGCTGGCTCTGCGGCGGCGTGTCTTTGAACTATCACACACTGTCGGATTTCCGGGTCGGCTGCGCGGACCTGCTGGACCGTTTGCTGGTCGAACATCTGGTGGCTCTGAATGAGGCAGGGCTGATTGATCTGGAGAAGCTGACCCAGGACGGGGTGCGGATACGGGCGAATGCGGGGGCCGGCTCGTTCCGGCGGGAGGCAACGCTCGGCCGGCAGATGGCCCAAGCGAAGGCTGTGGTGGAAGAGCTCAAGCGCGAGGTCGATGCGGATCCGGAAGCCAGCAGCCGGCGTATCAGGGCGGCCAGAGAGCGCGCGGCACGCGAACGCAGTGAGCGGGTGCAGGCTGCGCAGAGGGCTTTGGACGAGATCAAGCGGAAGCGCAAGCAACTCGACGAAAAAGGCGGCAATGGCAAAAAGCCGAAGGAGCCCCGGGCCTCCACCACCGACCCGCAGGCAAGGGTGATGAAGATGGCAGATGCCGGCTTCCGCCCCGCCTACAATGTGCAGGTGGCCAGCGCGGCCGGCGAACTGATCGTGGTCACGGTCGACATCGACAACAACGGATCAGATCGCGGCTTGATGCGGCCGATGCTGGAGCGAACGCGCACTCGGCTGAAGCGCTTGCCGCGTCGCTACCTCGCCGATGGCGGGTTCTGCAGCGGCGAGGACATCGAATGGGCGCACGGTGAAGGCGTCGAGGTCTACTGTCCTCCGCCCAACTCCAGGAGCGGTGTCGATCCCTTTTTACCTCGGAGCAGCGACGGTCCTGGCGTCGCGGCCTGGCGGGCCCGCATGGCCAGCGAAGCCGGCAAGGCACAGTACAAAGCCCGCACGATCTGCGAATGCATCCATGCCCGGTGGCGGAACTGGGACCTCAGGCAATTGACCGTGCGCGGCATCGAGAAGGTCCGTGCCGTCGTGCTCTGGTACGCCCTCACCAACAACATCCTGCAAGGACACCAACTGGCAAAAGCATAGACAGCACAGCCATCCCCCGGCGGTTCGACATCGACGGCCCCCGACATCAGCGCGGGCGCTACCCACTCTTTAATATCGAA
>NZ_LJYG01000080.1:0-13320 GCF_001440035.1 Bradyrhizobium manausense
CGAGCTCGAGGACGCGATCGACGTCGAGGACGACCATGAGCTGGCCGTCGAGACGGTGGACGCCGCCGGCGAGCTTGGCCATGCGGGGGTCGAGGTTGACGGGGTTCTCTTCCTTGCCGTCCTCGGGCAGGCGCAGCACCTCGCCGATCTGGTCGATCAAGAGGCCATAGGATTCGCCGCGCAGATCGACGCCGACCGCCATCGCCGTCTTGCCGTCCTCGTCCCTCGGCAGGCCGAGACGGGCGCGCATGTCGACCACGGTGACGATGCGGCCGCGCAGGTTCAGCACGCCCGAGATCTCGCGCGAGGACAAGGGAACGCGGGTGACGCGCTCGGGCATGAACACGTCCTGGACGCGGGAGATCGGCAGGCCGAACAGCTGGCCGCCGATCATCGCGGTGACGTATTCGACCATGGCGCCTTCGCCAATTTGCGTCTTCTTGCTCATTTCGGTGTCTCCTGGTCCCTGCCCTATGCCGCGGCCCGGCTCAGCTCGGAGGCGCCGGCGGCGCCCGCGGTCTGCTCCTTCAGCGCCGCGATCAGGCCGGGACGGTCGAACTTGGCGACATAGTCGTGGAAGCCGGCCTGACGGCCGCGCTCGATCGCGGCCGGCGACACCAGGGCGGACAGGCCGATGATCGGCATCGAGCCCAGATTGCTGTCGGAGCGGATCACTTCGGCGAACTCGAACCCGTTCATGTCGGGCATCTCGATGTCGGTCAGGACCACGTCGAAGCTCTGCGCACGCAGGGCAGCCAGGCCCTCCTGCGCGGTCGGCGCGGTGCGGACGCGGTAGCCGGCGGCCTTCAGCACCGGGGCCAGCATGTTGCGGAAGAAGGCACTGTCGTCGACCAGCAGCACCGACTGCGAATGCATCGACGGCTTCATCTCCTTGCGGGTGAACCAGTCGGCGAACGCCATGGGCAGGAAGTGGCCGACGTCGATCACCTCGGTGGCCTGGCCCTTGATCACGGCCGAGCCGAGGATGCCGGAAGCCGAGCCGCCGACCTCGATGTTGAGGCGCTCCTCGACGATGTCGATGATCTCGTCGACGACGAGGCCCATGGAGCGGCCGTCATCGGCGAACACCAGGATCGGCTGGGCGCCCTGGGAGGCGATGGTGACGCCGTCCATGGAGACGAGCGGCATCAGCTGCTCGCGGTACTGCACCATGTAGCGGCCGTTACTGAACTCGATCTTGTCGGCCGGGAGCTCTTCCAGGCGGGTGACGAGACCGAGCGGGACCGCCTTGGGCTGCGACGAGCCGGCGCGGAACACCAGCAGCGAGGTGGTCTGCTCGCCCGAGCCGATGTGATGGGCGCTGTTGTCGTCGGCCATGTCATGGGCCGAGGAGCCGGCGGCGCCGAGCGCCTTGGCAATGCCGTTGGGGTCGATGATCATGATGACAGCGCCATCGCCCAAAATGGTGTTGCCGGAGAACATGTCGATGTGACGCAGCTTGGTCGACATCGGCTTGACCACGATTTCTTCGGTGTGGAACACGCCGTCGACGACGATGCCGAAGGTCTGGCTGCCGACTTGCGTGACCACGATGAAGCCGTTCTCGGGATCGCTGGCCGCGCCGTCGTCGATCTTCAAGAGCTTCTTCAGGTGGATCAGCGGCAACAGCTTGTTGCGCAGGCGCAGCACCGCGGTGTCCTTGATGCGCTCGATGCGGTGCTCCGAGTTGGCGCGGGCCCGGACCAGCTCGACCACCGAGAGCTGCGGGATCGCAAAGCGGTCGCCGGCGGCTTCCACGATCAGGGCGGAGACGATCGCCAGCGTCAGCGGGATCTTGATGGTGACGGAGGAGCCTTCACCGGCCACCGACTTGATGTCGATGGTGCCGCCGATCTGGTCGATATTGGTGCGGACCACGTCCATGCCGACGCCGCGGCCCGAGACCGAGGTGATGGCGGCCGCGGTTGAGAAGCCCGGCGCGAAGATGAACTTGTGGATCTGGGCTTCGCTCATCTTCTCCAGCTCGGCCTCGGTGACGAGACCTGAAGAGAGCGCCTTGGCCTTGATCTTCTCGGTGTTGAGGCCACGGCCGTTGTCGGCGATGCAGATGATGATGTGGCCGCCCTCGTGATAGGCGGACAGGCGGATGGTGCCCTGCTCGCCCTTGCCGGCAGCGAGCCGCTCGGCGGGGGTTTCCAGGCCGTGATCGGCGGAGTTGCGCACCATGTGGGTGAGCGGGTCCTTGATCAGATCGAGCACCTGGCGGTCGAGCTCGGTGTCGGCGCCGTGCATCTCCAGCTCGATCTGCTTGCCGAGTTCGCTCGAGAGGTCGCGGACGATGCGGGGCAGCTTCTGCCAGGCATTGCCGATCGGCTGCATGCGCGTCTTCATGACGCCTTCCTGCAGCTCGGCGGTGACGTTGGAGAGGCGCTGCAACGGCACCTTGAACTCGGTGTCCTCGTTGCGGCGGGAGATCTCCAGCAGCTGGTTGCGGGTCAGCACCAGCTCGGAGACCATGGTCATCAGATGCTCCAGCGTATCCACGTTGACGCGGATCGACTGGTTGGCGATGCGCTCGCCCTCGCTCGCACTCTCGTCGGCCATCGACTTCTTCGGCGCGGCCTTCTCCTTGGGCGCCCTGGTGTCCTTCGGCGCTTCGGCGGCAGGAGCTGGCTCGGCCTTCGCTTCGGCCTTCACTTCGGCCTTGGCAACGGGCGCGGGCACCGGCGCTTCGATCGCGGTCTCGCGGAAGGCGCGCTCGAGCTCGTCGAGCGAGACCTCGCCCGGACGGAGCGGACGCTCCAGCGTCTGGTCGACCAGCGAGCCCGTGGTCATCTCCTTGGCGGGTGCGGGCGCAGCAGCAGGCGGCGCTTCCGGCACCAGCGGCGGGGCGTCAGCAACGGGAGCGGAGCCGCCAGCCGGCATCGGCTGCGCCGAGCCTGACATCGCGGCCATGCCCTGCTCGACCATCGCTTCCAGCTTGTCGATGAGATCGCGGTCGTTGCCTTCAGGCTCGGCTTCGGTCGCCTCCAAGCCGGCCAGGATCTCCTTGATGCGGTCGATCGAGGACAGGATCACCGTCACGGCCTGGCCGGTCACCGGCATGCCGTCGCGGAATTTGCCCATCAAGGTCTCGCCGGCATGCGCCAGCGCTTCCAGCCGCGGCAACCCGAGGAAGCCGCACGTGCCCTTGATGGTGTGGACCAGGCGGAAGATGTTATCCAGGATCTTGGCGTTGTTCGGCTCCTGCTCGAACTTCACCAGCTGATTGTCGACGGTGTCCAGGCTCTCGCTGGTCTCCGTCAGAAACTCCCGCAACAGATCATCCATGAAAACAGGCCTTCATACAGGGAGGGCGCGCACGAGACGTGATGCGCCAGATCGGAATGGGGCCAGCTTCACCGCAAAGCGTTTAATATTGGTTGAGTATGTGCAAAAGAACGGAACCAACAAAGAGATAAGGCGCTCCGGACAAGCCGAAGCGCCTCGTCAAGGATCGGTTAACTAAGGGCGCAGCGCGCGTTTACGAAGCGGTAACGATGACGGCTTCGCCCTCCAGCTTGAGCGTCACGCTGAGCCCGCAGGCCTGCGCCAACAGCCGCGTGTAATAAGGCTGGATCGCATGAGCATCGGCGGCCGGGCCGCGCTCGCCGCTCAAGAGCTCGGAGATGTTCTGCGGCAGGCGCGCGTTGTGCCCGGTCGCGGTGATGCGGAAGCTCATCGCCGCGCCCTCGCCGATCGGATCGACCGTCAGCAAGCCGCCGCGCGGGATCGTGTGCTGAGACACGACCAGCATATTCAGCAGCAGCTTGACGCGGTTCTTCGGCAGCAGCAGCCGCGGCAGATTCCATGTGATCGTGCACTTGCCGTCCTCGATGTGGCCCTTCGCCATGGTCTGGGCATCGCCGAGGTCGATCTGCGCGCCGGAGGAGCCGGCCGCGCCGAAGGCGAGACGGCAGAACTGCAGGCGGGCGGAGGCGGTCTTGGCACTCTTGCGGATCAGGTCGAGCGCGAATTCGCGGTCCTCGGGCTTGGGATCGTCATCGAGCACCTCAAGCCCATTGACGATGGCGCCGACCGGGCTGATGAGATCGTGACAGACCCGCGAGCACAAAAGGGCCGCGAGTTCGAGCATATCGGGAGCAGAAGCGGTAGCCGAAGACGGAGCGTCAGACATAGAGGGTTCCTGGAATTGCACGGCGCGGACGCGGCGAATCACGCATGGCCTGGACTGTCGCTGCGGGTTCTATCATTCGCCGGCCCGTGGCAGGAAGCTTGCGATAGGTTCGAAGCGGCCATAAGGGGACACGGGCGAATCACGTGAACAGAGGCAAACTTGCCGATGAATGAGGCATGCAGGTGAGGATCATCGACGGCGAGGCCGCTGGTAGGCTGATGGAGCCCCTGACCGCGCTGGTGGTGCAGGCTGGCGAGGCGATCCTGGCCGTCAACCGCTCCGCGATGCGGGTCGATGGCAAGCAGGACGGCTCGCCTGTCACCGAGGCCGACCTCGCCGCCGACCGAATCATTGCCGAGGGCCTCGCCCGGCTTGCGAACGACGTGCCGACGCTGTCGGAGGAGCGGACCCATCTCGCCTCGCCGCCGTTTCGCGGCAGCTTCTTCCTGATCGATCCGCTCGACGGCACCAAGGAATTCGTCGCCGGCCGCGACGAGTTCACCGTCAATCTCGCTCTGGTCACCGAGGGCGTGCCGCTGCTCGGCATCGTCAGCGCGCCCGCGCTCGGGGTGCTCTGGCGCGGCATCGTCGGGCGCGGCGCCGAGCGCGTGAGGTTCGACGGCACCACCGTCAGTGCCGCCCAGCCGATCCGGACCCGCAAGCTGCCCGGGCCTGGCGAGCCCTGGATCGCGGCGGTGAGCCGTTCGCATGGCGACCCCAAGAGCGAAGCCTTCATCGATAGCAGGCCCAACGCCGTCAGAAAGACCTGCGGCTCGGCCGTCAAGTTCGGCCGGATCGCGGAGGGCAGTGCCGACATCTACCCCCGCTTCGGGCCGACCTGCGAATGGGACGTCGGGGCGGGCTGCGCGGTGGTGACGGCCGCCGGCGGCAAGGTGACCGACGGCAAAGGCGGCGAGCTCCGGTTCGGCGAGCGCGGCAACACCGGCTTCATCATCCCCGACTTCGTCGCCTGGGGCGATGCCGAAGCGGTAACGACCTACTGACTGAGCTTGTCCTGCAGCGCCGGCCAGCGCTTGCCGACTTCATACAGGAATCGTTCGGGGTCGGCGGTGAAGGCGTCCCGATTGTCTTCCCGGCTGAACAGATAAAGCCGCTGCGCCGCGATCACGAAGAAGCGGGGATTGCCGGCGATCGTGACGCCGCGGGCGATGTCGACGGGATCATAGCCGCCGAATTGCGGGCCATAGATCTCGGGATGGGACAGGAACTCCGCCCGGTTGCCGTCGTTGCGGAAGCGCCAGACCGCGCCCCAGAGATTGGCCTCGAACTGCGCCGTCCCCTGCTCGGCTCCGCCGTCAACGAAATAGGCCACGGGGTCGAAGCCCTCGATGGCGACGCCGGAGAAGCGATTGACGACAATCCGCTCGGTGGTGGCGGCCTGTGCAGGTAACCCGGACAGGCCGAGCCAAATGCACGCCAGCAGGCAGACCAGACCGCCGATCAAGGCAGTTCCGGGGCGCAAAGGGCTATCTTCCTGCCGTTGTGCCGTCATAGTTGCTGCGGATAACATTCGAGTCGAGGGGTCATCCGGACCAACCTAGAGCCGTGCCTAATAGCATCAGGTTAAGGGAAGCGGACCGGGATCGATATCAGGGGTTCTTTTATGACTTTCGCATCACGCCTTGCCGCAGCGGCGCTCATCGCGCTGGCTGGCTGGACCGTGCCGGCTTCCGCCCAGACGGCCGCGCCGCCCCCGGACCTGCCACCACCGCAGCGGACCCCGACTCCCAATACCTATGGACCGGACGAGCTCGTCACCGCCGGCCATCGCTTCTTCGGCAATGTCTCGCGCGGGCTCGCCTCGATCATCGAGAAGGCGGTCAGCCAATGGGGCCTGCCGAACGGCTACATCCTCGGCGAAGAAGGCTCCGGCGCCTTCGTCGCTGGGCTGCGCTACGGCGAAGGCACACTCTACACCAAGAACGCCGGCGATTTGCGCGTTTACTGGCAGGGTCCCTCGCTCGGCTTCGACTGGGGCGGCGACGGCGCGCGCACCATGACGCTGGTCTATAACCTGCCCGCCACCAATGCGATCTACCAGCGCTTCGCCGGCATCGACGGCTCGGCCTATATCATCGGCGGCTTCGGCATGACGGCGCTCACCGCCAACAACATCGTGCTGGTGCCGATCCGCTCCGGCCTCGGCCTACGCCTCGGCGCCAATATCGGCTACCTCAAATACACGCCGCGGGCGACCTGGAACCCGTTCTAGGCTTCTCCCCCGATCCGGCTTCCGGATTCACGTTAACAACAGGGCAGGGCTGGCTTTTTGCCGGCCCGCCATGCATTGTCCTTGGTAAATTTTCCCTTGTCTGTTGGAGCTCTGACCCATGGTCGAACCGATCATGTACCTGGCGATCGGTTTCCTGCTGTCGATGCTGTGCGGGCTCGCCATCGTGCCGCTGGTGCATAACCGCGCGGTGCGCCTGACCACGCGCCGGCTCGAGGCGGCAACGCCGCTGTCGATGGCGGAGATCCAGGCCGACAAGGACCAGCTCCGCGCCGAGTTCGCCATGTCGGCGCGGCGGCTCGAGATGAGCGTCGAGCAGCTCAAGAACAAGACCACCAGCCAGCTCGCCGAGCTCGGCAAGAAGACCGACGCCATCAATCGCATGAAGATCGAGCTCGGCGAGAAGAACGCCACGATCTTCGCGCTCGAGGCGCGCGAGAAGGCGGTGAAGGAGCAGCTGCGCGCGACCGAGGAGGAATTCAACGCCAAGAGCGAAGCGCTGCGCGAGGCCGAGATCGCGCTGAGCAACAAGCAGGGCGAGCTCGCCAAGATCAACTCCGAACTGTCGGACCGCTCGATGATGGCGGAGAGCCGCCAGGTCGAGCTGGTCGCGGTGCGCGCGCAGATCGAGGAATTGAAGAACCGGGTCGGCGATGCCGAGAAGGAATTTGCCGCGACGCAGGCGCGCCTGGCGCAGGAGCGCAGCGAATCCGAAACCGTCTCGCGCGAGCTTGGCGAGGCCCGCGGCCGTGTCGAGAATCTGAGCCAGCGCGTCACCGAGCTCGATCGCCAGCTGATCGTGCAGGTCAAGGAAGCCGAGATGCTCTCGGGCCGCGTTGCCGACCTCGAAGGCCGCCTCGCCACGCAGGGCAAGCTGCTGGCCGAGCGCGAATACGAGAACAACCAGCTGCGCCAGACCAACGAGGGCGCCGAGCGCACCATCAAGGAGCTGCGGGTCGAGATCGCCGCACTGAGCGGCGGCAAATCATCGGCCGCGATGGAGACGCTGCGCGCCGAGAAGGCCGCGCTGGAAGAGCAGCTGCGCACCGCCCGCGACGAGCGCGCGAAACTGCAGCGCGACGTCAATGCGATCCAGCAGCAGGCCGAGAGCTCCTGGGCGACCGAGCGCATGGAGAACGCGCTTCTGCGCGAGCGCATCAACGACATCGCCGCCGAGGTCGCAAAACTCGCGATGCAGCTCGAGGGCCCGAACTCGCCGATCGAGGCGCTGCTGGCCGCCGAAGCCGGCCAGCCGCCGAAGCCCGCGCCGCGCCCGGCCAATGGCGTCGCCACCAATGGCGCAGCAAGCCCGCTGCCCGAAGGCGGTGGAACGCTGGCCGAGCGCATCCGTGCGCTCCAGGCCCATGCCTCCCGCGCCCGTCAGCAGGGCGCGTAAGCGGCCCAAAATCCGGCCGCGCCACCGAATTGTGGCACCATTGGAAGGTTTTCCGCCCCTAGGGCCGCCTGAAAACTTGACACTGATAGCCCGCACTTCTAAATCGCGGGCTCCGATGCGCCGGCCGGCCGAAAAGTCCGGCCGTCTGCATGATGGTCCCGGGCGCATAGCTCAGCGGGAGAGCGTTCCCTTCACACGGGAGAGGTCCAAGGTTCGATCCCTTGTGCGCCCACCATTAATCTCACAAATTCAAATATTTAGAGAGCCGCTTCCCTAGCCGCGTGCCCCGAAAACGCCGGGGCACAATCTGGGCACACCGCTATCGTGATCCGCATCGCCGGGCTTCCATCCGTCCGTAGAAAACGTTGGCCCGCACATCTCCGCGCAATGTTCCTCACGGCTGCAGCGCCTGACCGAAGGCGCCGAGCGCGCCGATCATCATGCGCCGCAGAAGAAGCCGATCC
Source organism: Bradyrhizobium manausense (assembly GCF_001440035.1). Taxonomy (GTDB): domain Bacteria; phylum Pseudomonadota; class Alphaproteobacteria; order Rhizobiales; family Xanthobacteraceae; genus Bradyrhizobium; species Bradyrhizobium manausense. Next base: position 8,250 of record NZ_LJYG01000080.1, read on the forward strand.
CCGAGCACAGGCCCATCATCACGATCAGGGTCTAACCGTTTTTCTCCTCGATCCGGTGCAGGCGCGCTCTTTTGGGGTATTTGCCATGAGCCCCGGACGGCTCGCGCGAGCCGCAGTGCGGACAGGCCGCGGTTGAAGACGAAACATCGCCGCCGGAGGCACAGCAGCTGATCAGTTCCCGTTGTTTGCATCGGCTTGTTATGCGCCGGCTTCGAGCCGCCTGGCCGGTGCGGCGCTATACGCAGTTTTTGAGACAGAGGCTGCCAACTGATGCGGCCTTATTTGCGCGGCGGTTCTGGCTGTCGCGAAGGCTCCTTCACCCGAGCGGGGGCGGTCGGCCGCAATGGCTCAGGAGCACGGCTTGGCTCCAGCACACGGCCATGCTCATGCCTCAGCCGAAGGTCCTGTGAGATCTACTCTAGTGATGGTTCTTCAGCCATGCGCCATGCGTTTCGGACGGAACCTCGACGTTCGAGCCGAGCTGCGTTGCTTCGCGCCGGTTGATCTTATCGAGGCGGATATGTGGGCCAGTGCGCACTGTTTGGGTGACGCTACCGTGGCGATGCGGGTTTCGACCTCAGCTTCCCATTCACCAAGGCGTACCTTCGCTTCGTGCTTGGGAGTGTCGGCCGCTAGTTTGAGATGGGCTTCGCGCTTGGTCCTGTAGAGCCGTTGGTAGTCCTCGCGAACGTCCTCGGGGATGCCTTTGCGAGCAAACCACCGACCATCAGCAGCTCTGTTCAAACCGAGCATACGCAATGCCATTTGTAGCGCCTTTTGTGTTTTAGGCGGCACAAATCCTGCTGGTCTATCAATAAGATGCTGAGAATGCGGAGTTATCCGCAACAGTGGTACAGTTGGGTGGGCTCGAACCACCGACCTCCTGATCGACACACGGGAGGTCCAAGGTTCGTGCCGCCAAGCGCCTGTCAGACCAGCGCACAAAACCGTAGTAAGGGAGTCACCGAGACAACGGAGCGCTATGTGTCACCAAGATTAGCGCACTTCGTTAGGCGAGCCTCGCCCGGCCCGGGATGTAGACCTGGGTGAGCTGCTGGTCGCCGGGAGCGGAGGCTTTTCCAATCCACTACTCGTGTGGCAAGGGGCCGTCGCCGATGCTCGGCGGTCCATCACGGCCAAACCGATCATCGATGTAGCGCCGTAGCGCCGCGGCGGCGTTCAGCATATGGGCCCGCATTCTGCGCGAGCCTGTATCGCCGTCCCCCTCCGCGATCGCCTGCATGATGGCGTCGTGCTCGTCGCGCGACTTGCGAATGCGATCGCCCTGCCGCAACTGGGTACGGCGGAATGCGCTGAGCCGTGCCCGGACATCCTGCGCCTGCTCGGCCATGAACGAGTTGTGCGTCGCGCTGTAGATGCATTCGTGGAAGGTCCGGTTGAAGGCATCATAGGCATCGACATCATTGGCTTCGACCATCGCGAGCGAGCTCTCGTGCAGCTCGATCAAATGACTGCGCTCCAGTGGTGTCATGCGGAAGGTCGCGAGGCGGACGCACATGGCTTCCACCTCGGCGCTGGTCTCGAACATGTCCATGATCCGCTCAGGTGTCATCCGCGCGACGACTACGCCGCGCCGGCCACGTACCTCGACAAGTCCGCTGACGACGAGCTGCCGGAGAGCTTCCCGCACCGGTGTACGGGATGCTCCGAAGCGATCGGCAAGCTGCTGCTCTTCCAAAGCCGAGCCGGCAACGAGCGCACCGGACGCAATCTCGTCGGTGAGCGCATTGCGGATGCGATCGGAGAGCAGTCCCCCATCGTCTTCCGCGCCGACTGCGACCTTCAGTATCTCCGCCATTCAGCCTCCCGTGATCGCACGCACCGCGAAGTAAAGGATCGAGGGGGCGACCAGGCACCCGAGCCCGGTGTGAAATGTCGCCGTCAGCGCACCATAGGGCACCAGACGCCGGTCCGTCGCCGCCAGCCCTCCGGACACGCCGCTCACCGTTCCCATCAAGCCCCCAAACACCATTGCACTGCGCGGATTGTTGAGGCCGATCATCTTCGCCACGAAGGGCGTACCGATCATGACGATCACCGCCTTGAATACACCGGTCGCGATCGAGAGCGCAATGACCGGCGAAGATGCGCCGATCGCGGCCCCCGTGACCGGCCCCACGATGTAGGTGACCGCGCCCGCGCCGATCGTCGTCAGCGAGATCGCATCGGTGTAGCCGAACACTGCGGCGACGAATACGCCGAGGATGAACGGCACGACCGTGCCCAATCCGAGCGCGACCGCACCGATCAATCCGGCCTTGCGCGCATGCACGACATCGACCTCGAAGGCAGTAGCGACGATGGCGAAGTCCCGCAGCATCGCGCCGCCCATCAGGCCGATCCCGGTCAACGCGGGCAGATCGGCGACGCCCTTTTCACCGCCGGTCGCGATGCCGCCGAAAAAGGCCAGCAGCAGCCCCAGCATGATCGCGATCGCCGAGCCGTGGATGCGTCCGAAGGTGAGATATTTCGAGATCGCTCCCGAGATCCACATCAGGATCCCGACGGCGGCGAAGGCGGTGATCAGCGAATTTGCAGCGAGAACATGAGAAATCATAGTCATGCGACCCTCCCGGACTTGAAGTGCGGCACGCTCGCCTCGAGCGCTTCCCGGGCCTCGATCTCGTCCATGGTCTCGACGCGGCCACTGAGCTTTCCGATCAGCGCCACCATCGCGAAACACACCGCGACCGCGCCGGCGCCGGCGATGATCACGATTGGACCGCCTTTTGCTGCGGCGACGACGTTCTGCTGCGCGGCCATGGCGACCACGATCGGAATGTAGAAGCTGCCCCAAAACTCGACGCCGGTCTTGAGGCCATGGCTGAGCAGCTTGTGCCGCACCAGCCAAAGCCGGGCAGCGATCAAGAACATCATCGCAATGCCGACGCCGCCGACATTGGCCCTCACACCGAGGGCGACGCCGAGAAGGTCGCCGAGCAGGCCCCCCAGCAGGGTGCAGATCGCGAGGAGCGCGACACCGGAAATGGTCACGGACGCCTCCCGCCTGCGGATGGAGCACGGGGCCCGGGAGTTGGGCGCTCTGTATGCATTCGCATCATAAATTCCCTCCTGTGTATGCGAATATCCCTCGCTTATGGCTACACGTATACGCCAATTGACAATTAAAGGCAATACGAATACATTCGGTACCTTCGAAGCTACTTCCCGCATGCCAAGGAGCCAAAATGAGCGATTGGGGTATGCAAAAGGCTGCCCTCGGTGAGCGGCGGGCTGCCGGCCGGCAGCACGCCAAAGGAAAGGTCGTCCCGATCCCGAACCTTCCCGCGTTGCTGGCGGCGGTGATCCGGTCGGGCGACCGGGTGTGCCTGGAGGGCGATAATCAGAAGCAGGCCGACATCCTCGCAACGGCGCTCGCGAACCTCGACCACCGGGATGTTCACGACCTGCACATGGTGCAGTCTGGCGTGGTGCTGCCATCCCATCTCGACATCTTCGAGAAAGGCATCGCGCGGCGGCTCGACTTCTCCTATTCGGGCCCGCAATCGGCGCGCATCGCGCGCATGCTGTTCGGCGGCAAGATCGAGCTCGGGGCCGTCCATACCTATCTCGAGCTGTTCGCGCGCTACTTCATCGACCTCACGCCGAACGTTGCGTTGATCGCGGCGGTCAGCGCCGACAAGGACGGCAATCTCTATACGGGACCGAACACCGAGGACACACCGACCGTCGTCGAGGCGACCAGCTACAAGAACGGTCTCGTCGTGGCGCAGGTCACCGAGATCGTCGACAAGGTGCCGCGCGTCGACATCCCCGGCGACCTCGTACATTTCGTGGTCGAGGCTAACAGGCCCTTTTATGTCGAGCCTCTCTTCACCCGCGATCCGGCCGCCATCACCGAGACCCAGATCCTGACGGCGATGCTGGCCATCAAGGGCATCTACGCGCCCTATGGCGTGCGCCGGCTCAATCACGGCATCGGCTTCAACACCGCCGCGATCGAACTGTTGCTGCCCACCTATGGCGAGAAGCTCGGGCTCAAGGGAAAGGTCTGCACGCACTTTGCGCTCAACCCGCATCCGACGATGATTCCGGCAATCGAATCCGGCTGGGTCGAGCAGATCCATTGCTTCGGCTCGGAAGTCGGCATGGAGGATTACGTCGCGGCGCGCTCCGACATCTTCTTCACCGGGCCCGACGGCTCGCTGCGCTCCAACCGCGCCTTCTGCCAGACCGCGGGCCTCTATGCCTGCGACATGTTCATCGGGTCGACGCTGCAGATCGATCTCGAAGGCCACAGCTCGACGGTGACGACCAGCCGTATCGCCGGATTCGGCGGCGCGCCCAACATGGGCTCCGATCCGCGCGGCCGCCGCCACCCGAGCGAACCCTGGCTCAAGGCCGGCGCCGAAGCCGCTCCTGATACCAACGCGGCGCTGCGTCGTGGCCGCAAGCTGGTGGTGCAGATCGGCGAGACCTTTGGCGAGCGCAACACGCCTTTGTTCGTCGAGCGTCTCGATGCGCTCGAGCTGGCGCACAAGCTCGACCTCGATCTGGCGCCGGTGATGGTCTACTCCGACGATGTCACCCACATCGTCACCGAGGAAGGCATCGCCAACCTCCTGATGTGCCGCAGCAAGGACGAGCGCGAGCAGGCGATCCGCGGCGTGGCCGGCTACACCGACATCGGTCGCGCGCGAGATGCGAAGCTGGTCGAACAGCTCCGGCAGCGCGGCGTGATCCAGCGCCCCGAGGATCTCGGCATCGATCCACTCGACGCCGACCGCAATCTGCTGGCGGCCCGCTCGATCAAGGACCTCATGCTGGCCTCCGGCGGCCTCTACCGCCCGCCGAGCCGCTTCCGCAACTGGTGAGATTTGCATGGAAAAGCTCAGCTTCAGACTGACTGCACCCAGATCCGCCGGCGGCACGCGCACGCAGGCCATCGTCGGCGTGGTCGCCTCCGGCAATCTCGAGGTGCTGCTGGAGCGCGGCCTTCCGCCTGACATCTGCACCATCGACATCGCAACGGCGGCCGATGGCTTTGGTACGGTGTGGGACGCCGTGGTCCGCGACTTCGTCGCCCGCC
>NZ_LJYG01000080.1:13367-23028 GCF_001440035.1 Bradyrhizobium manausense
GGCGGCGCCCGGCCCGACACGGTGACGCTGCGGCTTGCCCAGGGCGTCCGCAAGATCGAGGAGCCGGAGCAATGACAGCCGTCACAGCCAATGCCGTCTCGCTGAGCTGGTACGAGGCGAGCGCCAGGCAGCGCATCGACGCGCTGCTCGATGCCGGCAGCTTCTCTGAATTCATCGGCCCCGAGCTGCGCGAGATCAGCCCGCATCTGTCGATCTTCGACCTGCCCGAGCAGTTCGACGATGGCATCGTGGTCGGGCGCGGCCGGCTGGACGGCGCGCCGGTGCTCGTCGCCGCGCAGGAAGGACGCTTCATGGGCGGTGCCTTCGGCGAGGTCCATGGCGCCAAGCTCGCCGGCCTGTTGCGCGCCGCACGCGCGCTCAAGCACGACGTGCTGATCCTGTTCGACACCGGCGGCGTGCGGCTGCAGGAAGCCAATGCCGGCGAGCTCGCCATTGCGGAGATCATGCGCGCGGTGGTCGAGGCGCGTCGCGCCGGCGTCAACGTCGTCGGCCTGATCGGCGGACGTGCCGGCTGCTATGGCGGCGGCAGCCTGATCGCCGGCACCTGCTCGCGGCTGATCATCTCCGAGCAGGGCCGGCTCAGCGTCAGCGGCCCCGAAGTGATCGAGACCAACCAGGGCATCGAGGAATTCGACTCGCGCGACCGCGCCCTGGTCTGGCGCACCATGGGCGGCAAGCACCGCTATTTGATCGGCGGCGTCGACATGTTCGTCGACGACGAGGCGCTGGCATTTCGCCAGGCCGCGATCGATGCGCTCAAGGCCGGCAAGCGATGCGATGTCGCGGTTCTCGAAGCCGAACAGGCGCGGCTAAAGCGGCGGCTGCAGCGCTTTGGCGAGGCCGAGGATGCCGTCGAGATCTGGCGGACTCTCGGCATCGGCAATCCGTCCGATGTCCCCGCACTTCCGACCGCCGCCTTCCTCCGCGCCGCCAACGACAGGGAGAATGCCGATGGCGCTCGATGACATCCTGGCCAGCCTGTTTCCGAACGGACGCAAGATCGACAGATCAGGCGAGATGATCGCGGGACGGGCGGTGCTGCCCGACGGCGGACCTGTCCATGTGCTCGGCATCATCGGGGGAGAGCCGCTCGGCGTCGACGAGGCGATCGTGCTCGCGAGCCGCGTGATCGACATCGTCAAGTCCGGGGACCGGGCGCCGATCTTGTTCCTGGTGGATTCCGCCAGCCAGCGCATGAGCAAGCGCGACGAGCTGCTCGGCCTCAGCGAATATCTGTCGCATCTCGCCAAGGCGCTGCTGCTGGCGGAGGCCGAGGGGCATCGCACCGTCGGCCTGCTCTATGGCGGCAGCGCTGCCGGTGCGTTCATCGCGACCGCGCTCGCCACCGGCACGCTGGTGGCGCTGCCCGGCGCCCATCCCGCGGTGATGGACCTGCCGTCGATGGCGCGGGTCACCAAACTGCCGATCGATGTGCTAAAGGCCAAGGCCGAAGCCACGTCCGTGTTCGCGCCCGGGCTCGACAACATGGTGCTGACAGGCGGCGTTCACGCCGTCTGGGACGACAGCGCACCGCTGGCGCCGCAGCTTGCGGCCGTGTTGCAACGGTCGCAAGGACGGGATGATCGCAGCCGGCGCGGTACCGAGCGGGGCGGCCGGCGCAAAGCTGCCGAGATCGCCGATCGCGTTGTTGCGCTCGCGGCACATCGGGAACCGCTACATGGCTGAAGCTCTCGCACGCCACAGCATGGTGAAGGCCTCGACGACCGGATGGGCCGGGGTGATGGATCGCTATCCCGAGCTTGCCAGCGAGCCGATCGTCGCGAGCTGGATACATGCGGGACGTCCCCTCATCGTCCGCCGGCCGGCCTGCAGCGATACCGCCGGCCGCGTTCCGCTCGGTCTGCCGCTCCCTCCAAGCCATGGCAAACGGCGTATCGCCCTCTCTCTCGCCGCCGCCGATATTGTCGCATCCGCTCCGCCGCCCCTGCTGGCCGATGCCGCCGCCGCGGCGCCTGCGCACTGGAGCGCGACCATCGACCTCTTGCTTGCGCTTCTGCCGGAGACGCGCACGTTCGGCAGTCTGGCCTGGGAGCATCTCACCGGCCTTCCATATCTTTCCGAGAGCTCGGATCTCGATCTGCTCTGGCCGCTGTCAGCAGTGACGCAAGCCAAGATCCTGCCATCCGATATTGCCGCGATTGCCAGGCAGGCGCCGATGCGGCTGGACGGCGAGATCACGGCTCCCGCCGGGGGCGTGCAATGGCGCGAGCTGACCGGCGATGACGCGGACGAGGTCCTTGTGAAAGGTCCGGCCGGTGTCACGAGCACGACGCGCGCAGCTTTTCTGGGGGGTGCGGCGTCATGAACCCGGCGCTGAGATGGCAAGCGCTGCCAGAGCGCGCGCGCCGTGCGGAGCAGCTCGGTCATCTCGCTTCGCTCTGCCTGAAGCGCGAAGTCGAGACCTATCCGAAGCCCGGCCTCGTCAGCCATGTCGACAACGGCGCGCATCGCGATATGGATGCCGCACTGCTGTGCCGAAGCGCCGACACGCTGGCACCGTTCTTCCACGAGCTCGCCGCCGCAGGCGCCGTGGGTGCCGGCATGGACCGGCTGCGCGCGATCGGGGTTGCGGCCGAGCGCGCGATGCTGGCGGCGACGTCAGGCGTGAACACGCATCGCGGCGCGATCTTCGGGCTGGGCCTGCTTTGCGCCGCGGCCGGCTATCGCGAGGCGCTCGGCATCCGCAAGCCGCTCGGCGAAGTGGTCTCGCAACGATGGGGCAAGGCCATCCCCGACGGCCCGATCTTGCTGCGCAGCCACGGCGCGGTGGCTGCGCGTCGCTATGGCGCCGGCGGCGCCAGGGCAGAAGCTGCTTGCGGTTTCCCCTCCGTCTATGACATCGCCCTTCCCGCGCTGCATGCGGCACGGATGCTCGCGCCTGACGATGACGAAGCGGTCCGCGTTCAAACCTGCATGGCATTGATCGCCGAAGTCGCCGACACCAATCTGCTGCACCGGGGCGGAGCCGAGGGATTGCGGTTCGCTCAAGATAGCGCGTCTGCATTCCTTGCCACCGGAGGCGTCGGCTCTTCGGGATGGCGCAAGCGCGCCGCCGATATTCATCAGGCGTTCGTCGCCCGCAACCTCAGCCCTGGCGGCTCGGCAGATCTGCTCGCCATGACCCTGTTCGTCGATCGGATGGGGCCCTGATGCTGGCACTGCTCTGCGGCGGACAAGGCAGGCTCTCGGACAAGATTTTTGATCTTGTCGCCGGCCAGCCCGCTGCCGAGCCGGTCTTCGCTGCCGCAGCAGCCCGTCTCGGGGAAGACCCGCGAGAGTTCGTGAGGACGCGGAACGCGGACGTGCTGTCCGCCAACCGCGTCAGCCAGATCCTGACCGTCACATCGGCCCTCGCGATCCACGCCCGCATTGCCGATCTGCTGACTGAGGAGACCGTGGTCACGGGTTATAGCGTAGGCGAAATGGCGGCCTGGAGCGTCGCAGGACTATGGACCGCCGCCGATGCGCTGCGACTGACCGATGTCCGCGCCCGATTGATGGACCGCGCGGCCGGCCCGGGCGGCCGGCTTGGCTATGTCCGCGGGCTCGATCAGACCACGCTCGGCCAGCTGCTTGCGAAGCATCGCTGCGAGATCGCGATCAGGAATCCCGATCTCCTCTATGTGGTCGGCGGCACGGAGCGGGATGTCATCGCTCTCTGCGATGAGGCGACAACGCAGGGCGCCGCGCGGGCCGGACTTCTCGCCGTCAGGATCGCCTCGCACACCTCACGGCTCGAAGCGGCCTGTAAGCCCCTGCAACAGGCGTTCGCGGCGAGCACGCACGTGCCTATTGCAGCTCAGCGGATCCTCCTCGCCGGAGATGGCGGCGAGCGCATCTTCTGTGCATCCGATGCCACGGCTACGCTCGCCGGCCAGCTCGCACGCCCGATCGACTGGGCTGCGACGCTGGATGCTCTCGCGGAGCAAGGCGTCGATCGCGTGCTGGACCTCGGCCCGGGACATGCGCTGGCCGAGATGATGCAAGGTGGCTTTCCGTCGATCCGCTGCTATGCGGCCGACGGTTTCCGCACCATCGGGGGCCTGCGCGACTGGATTGCCTCCGAGTAACGGGACCACTCACGCGGGCAATTTGCCGTCGGCTTCTCGACCCATCGGCAAGCGCGGACGCGGAGCGCGTTCGCCGCCGTTATCGCCGTTCGACAATGACTGTTCCCCTCACAACGAACAGGGTCTGATTGCCGCTAGGTTACTTCGGTAGTGACATAGGTGTTGGAGGAACGCTCCGCAGCTCGTTTAAGGCCGGCTGGCATCCGCTGCGCGGCTCGGTGACATGCCCCATCCGTCGGGAACAGTTCTCCACGCAGGTCTTCCGTCTTCTGACCGCGCACATGCTGATGAAAGAAGTAAAGAGGCATTGTTTCCTCCTCCATTCATCAGTCAACGAAGGCTAGCGCGATTTGTTCAAAAGTGAACTTTTGCGGGGTAGCCAAGGCGCATTTAGGTTTGTCCCCCACGGTGACGCGCCCGTTTGTTCTCTCTAAGACGGCTAATGGTTGATCAACTGCTTTGAGCAGGTTTCAGCCATGAAGCTTATTGCTACGCACGCGTATCCATATCTCGACGTTCAAACGTTAAGCGAGCGCCGAGCACGCCACACGTTGTTTCGATTTGGCGAGAATTCCTTTCTTATTGCACATGACTCCCGGTGATGATGGGGAGGAACACCAACTTCTTTGGTTGATTAGGCGGGCCGCGCTGCTCTGGATCAATCAGAGCGTTGAAGAATATAGATCGATTTGGGAGCTGCTGTAGCAGTGGAACCAACGGTGGAGACACGCAGGGCACCGCGATTCGCGCGGCCATGCCAGCGCAAGTCGAGGGAGTTTAATTCGACGTCTGGCGCGGCGCTGCAATTATTGGATGCGACCGACCGAATACTCGCCACCTTCGATTTGATCATCCCAGAGCACGGTCTGAGGTTGTCCTGTCGGGTGGCCTGGCGCGCACCCTCGCGGATGGGTGTAGCGTTTCTCTGAAAGTGATGCCATCGGCGGAGGCGAGCGTATGGCAACCAGGCGCAGGGGGAGGTTGACGGCGGGGCCCCTCTAGTGCGGAACGTCGGCCACCCGCTCGAGCTTCTTCAGACAGCGCGAGGTGCGGACGACGTCCGGCATCTCATAATCGGGGAAGTTCGTCTTCCAATTGGTGACACCGACCTCGCCGACATACATGTCGCCTCTGGAGTCCAGCGCGATCCCATGCGGCGCAAGGAATTTGTCGCTCGCAATACCGGGACCATCCTCACCGCCGAGCCGCGCGATGCGCTTGCCGTCGGCGTCAACGATCGACAGCCGCGGGCCGAGATTGGGCACCTTGCGGTTAACCGGCATGGCGGGGCCGAGCTCGCCGATGACGAAGGCGGGGTTCTTCGGCCCACCACAACAGCACAGCGCGCACGGCCGGTGCAGATTGTTCCACTGCGTCTCGTATTTGCCAGTGCCGTCAAACACCTGCACGCGATGGTTCTCGCGGTCGGCAACATAGACCCAGCCCTCGGCGTCAGTGACAATATTGTGCTCGATGTTGAACTGGCCGGGATCGGTGCCGGGCTCGCCCCAGCTCTTGATCAGCTTGCCGCCCGGCGTGAACTTGTGGATGCGCGCGTTGCCGTAGCCGTCGGAGACGTAGATCTCGCCCTTCGGCGACAAAGCCGTGTGCGTGCAGCGATGGAAGGGATCGCCGCTCATGAACGGAGCCGGCTTCTGGGGAACGCCGATCGTCAGCAGCATCTTGCCGTCCGTCGTGCACTTTCGCACAGTGTGGTCGCCGTCGTCGGTGCAGTAGAGATTGTCGTCGGCATCGATGTGCAGACCGTGGGCGCGGGAGAAGAGCCCCTCGCCCCAGCTGCGCAGGAAGTTCCCGTCACGGTCGAACACCACCATCGGGTGGACGCCGCGGTTGAAGACGTAGATGCGGTTCTTGCTGTCAACCGCGACGGAGGCGAAATCGGTGAGCTGCCAGCCGTCCGGCAGCTTCGCCCAATTCTCGATCACGCGGTAGCGATGCTCGCCCGAGCCGAGAATGGCTGACACCTGACCTCCCATCACTGCGTGCTGCGGCGCTTGGCCGCTCAGGCGAAGGTGCAGCCCTTGGACTCCAGAACTTTGCCGATACCGGAGAGCTCGAGGATGTCGCCGCCGGCCTTGAGCGCCTTCATCACGCTGGCTTCCTTGTCCTCGCGCGCCGCCGACTTAACGCAGACATCGGCGATGTTCTCCTTCGGCACGATCACGACGCCGTCGTCATCGGCGCTGACGATGTCGCCGGGGCGGACGGCGATGCCGCCGATGACGATCGGCTGATTGATGGTGCCGAGGGTCTCTTTGACGGTACCCTTCATGCAGAGGCCGTAGGAGAAGACGTTGAAGCCGGTGTCGCGCACCGCAAGGCCGTCGCGAACGCCGGCATCCGTAACGAGCCCGACGATGCCCTTGGCAACACAGGCGGTCGCCAGCACCTCGCCGAAGCCGCCTTGCTCGGGATGGTCGCCCGCGCTCACCACGAGCACGTCGCCGGGCTTAGCCAGCGAAATCGCTGTGATCAGCATCATGTTGTCGGCTGGATGGCAGGTCACCGTCAGTGCCGGTCCGCAGGCGCGCATCCCGGAATAGATCGGCTTGATGCGGGAGTTCAGCGCGCCCGATCGTCCTTGCGCTTCGTGAAGGGTGGAGGGAGGAAACTTCTTGATGCGCTCGACAAGCTCGGTGGCGGGCCGATCAAATGTCCTGATTACGTGCACCATGGTAACCTCCTTGCTGTCGCGATCTCCGTTACACCTCCATAACCAACCGCCTTGGGGCGGCAAATTCAGATTTTAGGATTGCCGCATCGTGTTTTGTTATGGCTCGTCCTTCGCACCGTCCGGAGGCGACGTTGAGCCAGCCGCGGCGACGGCAGCCGGGCCGAGCTGGGAATCGAACGGCCCCCAGCTTTTGATGATGATATCGAGGAGGATCTTATAGACGGCGAATGCAGCGTCGGACAGCGCAGCGTTATCGGAAATGCATAGCGACATCTGTTGCGACGCCGACCGCGCATTGATCCGTCTAATGCAGAGTTGGTCGAGATTCGGCAACTCTCTTGCTATCGACATGGGCAGCACTGCCGCGCCGACTCCGGCGGCTATCGCCGAAAAGAGGATCGATTGAGAATGGATCTCGGCGACGATGCGCGGGCGGAGTCCCACCTCGGCGCAGACCCGCTCGATGGTCTGTCGCAGGAAGGATTCCCGATATGGAAGAAGCAGGTCGAATTGCGCGACCTCCGCCGCCGAAATGTCCTCCGGAGGTATCTCCTCCAGATACGTGCTGCGGGGCGCGACAAGATAGAAGTGCTCGCGCATCAGCGGCTTGTAATCCAGCCCGGTTACCGGGCGCTCGCCGTACAGGACTGCCATATCCATGCTCCCCTTGAGCATCATTTCGCTGAGCATGACCCCTGAGCTGTCGTAGATGTGCGGCACGATGCCAGGATAGCGTTCGCGTATCTGCGTGAGCAGCGGGATCGCGAGCAATGCCGCCGAGCTGAGTGGGGCCAGACCGATCGTGACGTTGCCGGTCAGCTCCGGCTTGTTGTCCAGAATGGTGCGCCTTGCCTCTTCGATCTGCCGTTGGATCGACTTGGCATAGCGGTAGAGAATTCGACCGGCCTCGGTAGGCTTGACGCCGCGGGCGCTGCGGTCGAGTAGCTTGCACTTGAAATCCGCCTCCAGGCTCGCAATGTGCTGGCTCAGCGCCGGCTGTGCAACATTCAGGACCTTCGCCGCGCTCGTCATGCTGCCGAGATCCACGACCTTGATAAAGGCTTCCAAACGTTTCGTATCCAATATGGCGTCTCCGGATAACAGTCAGGGAGCAGTACAGCAGCAATAGGCTGAAGCTATGGGATCAGAAGGAATTGTTCTTACCATCTGGAACCTTGGGGGGCCTATAGGTAGTACTGCACTCGTCCGCCGCTTGCCTTGCAGCCGACGCCGCTCGTGCGGGTTGGACGGTAGCAGAGGAGCCCTTTGGATGGGATTTTCAGATTATCGAACGGCCTTGGTGACGGGCGCTTCCTCGGGAATCGGCGCTGCGACGGTTCGTCGCCTCAGTGCGGAAGGACTCCAGGTCTACGCCGTGGCGCGCGACGCCTCTCGCCTGAGCGCCCTATCGGCGGAGACCGGCTGCCGGCCCTGCGCCGTCGACATCAGCGACCTCGACGCGCTCGCCGCATTGGCGAAGTCGACCGAATTCGACGTCCTGGTCAACAACGCCGGCCAGTCCCGCCGCGGCAATATCCTGGACACCACGGCGGAGGATGTCGATGCCCTCATCGACGTCAATTTGCGCGCGGTCCTGCATCTGACGCGCCTCATCGTGCCGGGCATGGCCCGCCGCGATCGGGGCCATATCGTCAACATCTCCTCGATCGCTGGGCACTACGCATTCGCAGGCGGAAACACCGTCTATCACGCCACCAAGGCCGGCATTCACTCCCTGTCGCAGCAATTGCGCGTCGACCTCTACGGAACACGGGTCCGCGTCACCGAGATATCGCCGGCCCGGGTCGAGACCGAGGTGTTCGGCCGGTTGCTCGGTGATCTCGCCGAAGCCAAACGCCGCTTCTTCGACGACTATGATTCGCTTCAGCCCGAGGACATCGCCTATTCGATCGCATTCGCGGTCGGTTCGCCGGCGCGGATGAATGTCGCCTTCATGGAAGTCCTGCCGACCCAGCAGGTCGTCGGCGGCCTGAATTTTGCACAGAAGAGCCGGCCGCCTGCGGAGTGACGCATGAACGCACCGAACTCGGCGGGCCGCCAACGCGGAGCGTGATTGTGGACCTCTCCAAGATCGAACAGCTCGTGGATCTCGTTGCGCGCTCCTCGATAGCGGAGCTGGACCTGACGCAGGACGGCACCCGTGTACGCATCCTCAAGCGCGCGTCTGCGGGCCCGCCTGCGGTCCCGGCACAGCCTGTAAACCGGGCCGAGGTCGAGGCTCCTGCTCTCGATCACCAGGAAAGTCCGGCTCCCGAGGTTGCCGCCGACACCCTCGTGCCCGCGCCGATGCATGGCATCTTCTACCGGGCCGCGGCGCCGGACGAGCCGCCGCTGGTCGAGGTCGGCGCACGGATCGAAGCCGGGCAGAAGATCTGCATCATCGAAGCAATGAAGACCTTCATTGATATTGCCGCCGAGGCGCCCGGCGTCGTGCTCGCGGTCCTCGCGGAGAATGGTGAGGAGATCGCGGCGGGTCAGGCCCTGTTCCGGATCGGTCCCGCGGGTTCATCCTGATGTTCGACAAGGTCCTGATCGCCAATCGCGGTGAGATCGCGCTTCGCATCCAGCGCGCCTGTCGGGCGATGGGTCTCAAGACGGTCGTCATTCACTCTGAAGCTGACTGCGACGCGCGCTATGTCGCACTCGCGGACCAGGCACTCTGCATCGGGCCGGCGCCGGCGAGCAGCACCTATCTCAACATGGCGGCGATCCTTCTCGCGGCCGAGGTCAGCGGCGCCCAAGCCATCCACCCGGGCTACGGCTTCCTCTCGGAGAGTACGGAGTTTGCCGATCGGGTGGCGCGCGCGGGCCTCACCTTCATCGGCCCGCCCGC
>NZ_LJYG01000080.1:23080-70526 GCF_001440035.1 Bradyrhizobium manausense
GGCTCGCGGGCGTGCCTTGCGTGCCGGGGCCGGACAGTGCATTGCCCGATGATCCGGCCGAGGTGCGCGCGATCGCCCGGGACATCGGATACCCTGTCATCATCAAGGCCGCCGGCGGCGGCGGCGGGCGCGGCATGCGGATCGTGCGCAGCGAAGCCGCCCTGGACGAGGCGCTGGCGCTGACCCGCACAGAAGCCAGCAAGGCCTTCAAGAACGCTGCTGTCTATATCGAGAAATTCCTAGAAAAACCCCGCCATATCGAGATCCAGGTGCTGTGCGATCAGCACGACAACCATCTCTGGCTCGGCGACCGCGACTGCTCGCTCCAGCGCAGGAACCAGAAGGTCGTCGAGGAAGCTCCGGCGCCAGGGATCGATCGCGCGCTGATCGAGCAGGTCGGCGCAAGTTGCGTCGAAGCCTGCCGGCGGATTGACTATCGCGGCGCGGGCACGTTCGAGTTTCTCTACGAGGACGGGCAATTCTTCTTCATCGAGATGAACACGCGCGTCCAGGTGGAGCATCCCGTCACCGAGATGACGACCGGGATCGACATCGTCAAAGAGCAAATTCGCATTGCGCGTGGCGAATCGCTTCAGATCGCCCAAGAGGACATCGCGCGTGTCGGCCATGCCGTCGAATTCCGCATCAATGCCGAAGATCCTGCCACCTTCGCCCCCTCGCCCGGTACAGTGACGCGCTGGGATGTGCCTGGCGGCATCGGCATCCGCGTCGATTCGCATATCACCGCCGGTGCCACCGTTTCGCGACACTATGACTCGCTGATCGGCAAGCTGATCGCCCATGGCGGCACCCGCGACGAGGCCCTGGCCCGCGCGCGAGTTGCCTTGTCTGAACTGCGTGCCGACGGCATCCGCACTAACGTGCCTTTGCATCAGGCGATCCTCGCCGATCCCTCGTTCTGCCGTGGCGGCTACGATATCCACCACCTCGAGCACTGGATGAATGCGAAGGTGGCCGCGCAATGACGGTAACCGACCGGCCGCGGATTAGCCTGCTTGGCACATCGGCCCTCCTGTTCGAGGCGCCCGGCGCATTCGACCTGCCGCATCAGCGAAGGATCTGGGCGCTGGCGGCGACCGCATCAAAATGGCCAGGAATTCGCGAGGCCATTCCCGGCATCACCAACATGATGCTGACCTTCGAGACCCCTCCCCGCGAGCTCGACACCTTGATCGCCGCGCTCAATGACGGCTGGGACGCGGCGGAAGGCCTCGCCATCGGGGGCCGCGAGATCAGGTTGCCGGTCACCTACGGCGGCGAGGTCGGATCGCAGCTCCAATCCGTCGCTGAACATTGCAACCTGTCGATTGACGATGTCGTGGCGATCCACGCCGCGCCGCTCTACACAGTGTTCGCACTCGGCAGCCACCCAGGCTATTGCTATCTCGGCGGCATGGACCCCCGCATCACCATGCCGCGGCGCCAGACACCGCTGCAACGTTCCGCGGGCGGTTCGGTGTCGATCGGCGGATCGCAGACCGGCGTCTCCGCCTCGCCAGGCCCCAGTGGTTGGCATGCAATCGGACACACGAACTGGACTTTCTTCGATCCAACCTGGCCGGCGCCTGCTGCGCTCGCACCGGGCGATACCATCCGCTTCGAGATTGAGCGGGTGATCCGGTGATGGAGATCCTGTCAGTCACGGGTCCCGCCAGCATCCAGGACCTCGGGCGCTTCGATCAATACCGCTTCGGGGTCGGCACATCAGGCGCAATGGACGAGGTCGCGCTGCGCGCCGGCAACATCCTGCTCGGCAACGACGAGAACGCCGCGGCGATTGAGATCCCGATGATGCCGTTCAAACTCCGCTTCGGCCGCGACATGGCTTTTGCGCTCACAGGCGCGGGCGTCGAGGCTGAGATCGCCGGACGTCCAATTCCGCCTTGGTGGCGCTCGCATGCGCGCGCCGGAGACGTCCTGACCATCAAGGCGATGTCCCGCGGCGCACGCCTTTATCTGGCCGTCGGAGGCGGCATCGATGTGCCCATGATACTCGGCTCGCGCAGCACACAGTTTCGTGGCGAATTCGGCGGCTGGCATGGGCGGCCGCTTCAGGCGGGCGACACCCTTCCCTGCGCGTCGTCTACGGCGGCCATAGACGAACTCGGGATCGAACCCGCCGATATCACGCTGGCGCGCCCGGACGCTGCCGCCGACCAGACTATCGTTCGCGTTGTTATCGCCGGCGAATATGACGCGTTTGACGCCGCCACACAGGCGCTGTTCTGGTCCGGCCGCTGGAAGATCACACCGCAGAGCAATCGCTACGGCTACCGCCTGCAAGGCCCTGACATGAAGCCGAAAGCACCGGTCGAGAAGCGCTCGCACGGCATTGTGCCCGGCGTCATCCAGATTCCGCCCAATGGACAGCCTATTATTCAAATGCGAGATGCACAGACGTCGGGCGGATATCCGAAGATCGCGACGGTGATCCGGGCCGACCTCTGGCGCGTCGGGCAAGCGCGGCTCGGCAGCGAGCTGCGGTTCGAGCAAACTGCCTACACCGACGCGCTGGCCGCCGAAGCCGAGATGTCGACCTATCTCGATCGGCTGCGCACCAATGTACGCCTTGTCGAGGAGCTCAGAGCATGCCGATAGAGATCAGCCACATCGAACGTCTGGCGCAGATCCTCTCGAGGTCCGGCGTCGATGCGATCGAGATCGAGGAGCCGGGGCTGACACTGAAGCTCGTCGTCGACACCGGTAACAGAACCGCGGCGTCTGCAACGCTTGCCGCCGCGGACGCCCCGGTCACGCATCGTTCCATCATCGCAAAAGCTGACGTCGCGGGGCAATTCCTTGCGGCCCACCCCTGGCAGGACAAGCCGTTCGTCTCGCCAGGACAACGCATTGAGGACGGCGCGATGGTCGGTCTCGTGAAGGTCGGCCTGTTGTATGCGCCTGTTGTTGCGCCAGCGGCCGGCACAATCGATGCCGTGATTGCGGAGACGGGTGCCATGGTCGGCTACGGCACCCCGATCGCGCGAATCCGCGAGCTCAATTAAGCAAGACGGTCGCAGGCGTGACTTCGCCGCCGCCCTCTTCGATGACACGGCGTACGGTGCTGGCAAGGTTCACCGATCCGGGCGTGTCACTGTGGATCAGGATCGAGCGCGCTTCGACCTTGATCGACTTGCCGTCGATGGCTTTTACCGTTCCGCTGTCAAGGAATCGCTTGACCCGTTCAGCAACTGCTTCGGTCGAGGTGATTACCGAATTTGGAAGCTTGCGCGACACCAGATGGCCGTACTCGTCATAGGCACGATCGGCCAGAAACAGCGTCAGGATGCGCAGGCCTACCTTGCGCGAGGCGCGCACGATCTCCGCGTCGGGCTGCGAGAATACGATGAAATCGCGATTGATGGTCGCAATCGCGCGGGCCACGACATCCGCCATGTCCGCGTCAGCGTTGACCATGTTACCCATCGCAGCATGGAAGCTGACATGGGTCACGCGGTGACCAGCATTGGCCGCGATCGCCTGCAAGGCGCCGATCTGATAGACCATGTGCTTCTCAAGCTCGGCGGCATCCATCTGGATCACGCGGCGGCCAAACCCGAGCAGGTCGGGCAAGCCCGGATGGGCTCCAACCTCGACCCCTTTCTGCTTGGCGAGGCGCACCATGCGATCCATGATGATAGGGTCGCCGGCGTGGAAACCGCACGCCACATTGGCTGACGAGACGATGCCCATCAGCGCCTCGTCGTCGCAGATCCGGTAATTGCCGAAACCTTCCCCCATGTCCGAATTGATGCCGATTTTCATGTTCGCACCCTGCTTTTGTTTTCGCTGACGTCCACTCAAAGCGCTCGATAGAGGTTCGCGGTCGCACGCAATTTCGCGAGATAATCGTTGACCGGAGCCATCGCCGCGACTGCGTCCTGGTAGCTCACCTCGCTGAAGACGATGAACGATCCCGGCGTCGCCTGGCCAAGACGCCAGAGATCGGCCTGGATCACGGCCGCCATCTTGGGATAGCCGCCCGCCGTGTTGGCGTCGCTCATCTGGATGATCGGCTCGCCGCCGGGCGGCACCTGCACAACGCCGGCCACCACGCCATGCGAACGCATCTCGACCGGCGCGTCCAGGATCAGCCTGGCTCCGGTGAGACGGTATCCGCCGCGGTCGCTGCGGGCGCTGATCTTCCAGCTGGTGGACCAGAACTTTGCCTGCACCTCTTCTGAGAACAGATCATATTCGCCGGCGCGCATCAGGCGTATCCGCAGCATGCGGTCATCGGCCGTACCGGCGCCTGCAATCGCGACGTCAGGCGGCGCAGCGCCGAAATCGAAGCGGCGGCCAGCCTCGCACGACGGCTTCCCGACCGGAATGACATCGCCTACCTGCAGGGTTCGCCCCTCGAGCCCGCCGAAGCCAGCGCGCAGATGCGTGCTGCGCGATCCGAGCACGCGCGGGACATCGACGCCGCCGCCGAAGGTCGCGTAGACGCGCGCTCCGCGGCGTGGTGTCCCGATCTCGAGAATGTCGCCCGCGCGCGCCCGCGTGCACCACCAGGAAGGAACGGGAGATCCGGCCAGCGTCGAGACCGGATCGGCTCCGGTCAATGCAAATGGGGCGTCGGTCTGGAAGCGCAGGCGGAACGGAAACGTCTGGATCTCGATACCGGCCGCATTGTCGTCGTTGCCCAGCAGCGCATTTCCGCCGGCAAGCGCGAGGGGATCCATCGCACCTGACGTACTCACGCCGAAACGACGCGCACCATTGCGACCGAGATCCTGGATCGTGTTGAAGGCGGGGCTGGCCAGAATCTCGATCACAGCTCGATCCGATCAATCCTGAATTTGACTCGGTCGCCCGGAAGCATCAGCGAGGGTTCCTCGGAGCTCGGATCGAACATCGCGACCGAGGCCCAGCCGATGGCATTCCATCCGTTCGGACTTGTCAGCACGGCGACGCCTGTCTGCATCCCGCCGATGGTCACCGAGCCCGCCCGCATGTTGAGCGACGGCACTGATTTGCGCGGCATGTGAATGCGCGGATCGAGGCCGTGGAGATAACCGAAGCCTGGCGAGCTCGCGACTGCACAGACGGTGTAATCGCCTTCGCTATGAATCCTGATGACGTCACGCTCGGAGAGCCCGGCGTGGCGCGCAATCGCCGGCAAATCGAAGGCGAGCTCGCCGCCATAGACCACGGGAATCTCGATGAGCTTGCCGTCGGCCTTGCGGCCGGGCAAACGATGCCACAGCTCGGCGATCGCGGCGCTGAGCATGCCGATATCCGCCGGGGGCTGCTCGAAGACGAGCATCACGTTGGTGACGCCAATGACGGCCTCCTGGACATTGGGCCAGGCGGACACGGCATCGGCAAGCGCCCAGATGCGGCCCTGCTGCACCAGGTCAAAGTCACCCGGCGCCTCGACCAGCATCGCAAGCGTGCCGATCAAGCTGATCTTCGGACTTTTCTCGATCGTGCCGACAAAAGGGGCGTTGGGCTGATTAATCGACAAAAGGGCCTCGCTGGTCGAACGCCCGTGGCGCTGCCACCCCTAGATCTAGCCAAGCGGCGCAAGCCGATCCAAGACGATGTTCGTCTGCGGGTATAAGGGATGTCGATTGCCGGCAGGACGTTTCGCTCGCCTCCGATTTCAGTGACGCGCAATGACGTGGTTGCTGGGCGACTCCCACCGCGCCACGACCTCCTCACCCACCGTGTATCGGAGTCCGGCCTGTTGCGACTGGTTCTGTTCGAATACAATGATCTGGCCGCCACTCGGCGTCTTGAGATAGTAGTGACTGACGAAGCCGCGGTAGATGGCCTGATCGACACGCGCCGTCACGCTGTTAGCGCGTTGCGCCTCCGGGCTCTGACCGGCTCGTTCGACCACGATCGCTTCAGGCCTGATCGAAACCATCACGTCGCTGGCCGATTGCGGGATCTGGTCGACTTGAAGGCTCAATTCCGGCGAGACACGGATGACCGCCCCACTTCCGTTTCGCCGCTCGACGGGCCCCTGAAACAGATTCGACGCGCCGATGAACTGCGCGACGAATTTCGAGGCGGGACGCTGGTAGATTTCCGTCGCCGAGCCGACCTGCTCGAGCCTGCCATCCCGCATGACCACGATCTTGTCGGCCATGGTTAGGGCCTCGTCCTGGTCATGGGTCACCATGACGGTGGTCAGGCCAAGCCTGCGCTGAAGGGCGCGCAGCTCGACCTGCATGCTCTCGCGCAGCCCCTTGTCGAGCGCCCCGAGCGGCTCGTCGAGGAGCAGCATGGCCGGCTCGATCACGAGGGCCCGCCCCAATGCGACGCGCTGCTGCTGCCCGCCGGAGAGTTGCGCCGGATAGCGCTTGCCGAAGCTGGAGAGCTGGACGAGGCTGAGCGCCTCGGCCACCTTCCTTGCGGCATCGGCCTTGGATATCCCGCGCATCTCCAGGCCGAAAGCGATGTTCTCCTCAACGGTCAGATGAGGAAACAGCGCGTAGTTCTGGAACAGCATTCCGACGTTGCGGCGATGCACGGGAACGTCGGTCATCCTCTTGTCGTTCACGAAGACGTCGCCGGATGTCGGGCAGATCAGCCCCGCGATCATGCGCAGGCAGGTCGTCTTGCCGCATCCGCTCGGACCGAGCAGCGCCACCATGTGGCCCGGCTCGATCGTGAGCGAGACGTCGTTGACCGCGGCGGTGCGGTTATATTCCTTGCTGAGGCGATCAAGCCTGACTTCGGAAGACCTCATGGCAGCCTGTCCTAGCTCGTGAACACCTGATTATAGCGCTCCAGCCACGGACCGCGGCGCGGAACGATGAACTTCCAGTCCGGCGTGAACAGTCCGAGATCGGTCGCCTTGGTGTCGGGATAGGCCAGGAACTTGGCCGTCTCCGGCTTGAAGTCAATGCCACCCACCGAGGGCGCGCTGAGCGTCTGCTCGGACAGCATCTTGGCGACCGAGGGCTCCAGAATGCGGTTGATCAGCGCACAGGCGAGATCGGGCTCGGGCGCATTCTTGACCAGCGTCATGCTGTTGATGCCGGTGAACGCACCTTCCTTGGGGAAGGTCATGTCGATCGGCATGCCCTTCGCCGTGTGCGGATAGATCGCCTTCGAATACTCGATGCCACCGATCGTGGCCTGGCCTTGGGCCACCTGAAGCACCTGCGCTTCGCTGTCGTAGATCGTCAGGACGTTGGGCTTGAGAGACGCGAGCTTGTCCCAACCGCCGTCGACGAGATATTGCGCCTCCTTCAATGGCTTTCCGGTCGCGAGCGCCGTGGCGACGATGAGCATCAGCACACTTTGGGTGTTCTTGGGCGTATTGAGCAGGATCTGCTTGCGATACTTCGCGTCGAAGATCTGCTCATAGCTCTCGAGCGGCTTCGTCACCTGCGGATTGATGAACATCGCAGCGCTGGAGATCGAGAAGCCGACGCCGTAGCCGTCTTCGAAGAGATAGCGCGGATAGACCTTCGCAAGGTTCGGAATCTTTGCCGCATCGAGCTTGTCGATCAGCTCCTCCTGCTTGGCCTGGGGGATGCCGACGTCGTCCATCATCATCATGCTGAAGCGCGGCGTATCGCGGGTCGCGCGGAGAGCGGCGATGTTCGAAAGTGTTGCACCTTCGATCGTGAAAACGCGACATTTGAACTCGGCCTCGAACTTGGGAATGACCTCCTTCTGGATAAGCTTGCCCAGCGCGGAGTTATAGACGCCGACATGCAGTTGCTTGGCGTCCTGCGCCCACGACCGGCTGATGATCGTCGGGAAGGCAACCGCGGATGCACCGGCCTTAATGAGAGTCCTACGTGTCAGCTTCATGGGTCCAATCTCCATCTAACCAATGCACATCAAGCAGCCAACGCGCGGCGAAGGCCGACCAGTTTCTCCAGCAGCAGCACGCCGACCATCGCCATCAGGATGATGATTGTCGACATCGCTGGCACGGAAGGGTCAAAGACGTTGACCAGTTGCCGCATCAGCACGAGCGGCACGGGCGAGTATTCCGAGTTCGCCAGCCACATCGTGACCGGATAATTGTCGAAGGACACCATGAAGGCGAACAGCCCGCCGGCCGCAACGCCCGAGGCGATCTGCGGCAACGTGACGCGCCAAAAGGTCCACAAACGGTTGGCGCCAAGCGTGCGTGCCGCGTCCTCAAGGTTTTCGTCCACCAGCTGAAGGCTGGAGACGACGGTGCGGATGACATAGGGCGACGTCACCACCACGTGTCCAATGAGAAGATTGATCCGAGCATCCTGGGAGCCGAGCCTGGTCAACACCTGGAGCAGCGCAAGGCCCGTGACCAGCGCCGGGAAAATCAGCGGCGACAGCAGGAACCCCTTGATCGCCGCTAGGCCAAAGAACTTGCCGCGAACCAGTGCGAAGGCCGCGGGCACACCAAGCAGGAGCGAGCCGGCCGTCGTGCCGAGCGCAAGCAGGATGCTCAGTCGCATCGCCTCGAGGAAGTCGCGATCTCCGAGAACCTTGGCGTACCATTTCAGCGTGAAGCCTTGCGGCGGGAACGTCACAAAATAGGAATCGGAGACAGACGCCGCCATGACGAGAAGAAGCGGCGCCAGGATGAACAACATCATGGCGGCGGTGATGGTGTAGAGAACGAAAGCGCCGAAGCCGGAGAATCGCTCGTCCATCACTCGGGCCTCCTGAGACGCCGGCCTTCCAGCAGCCACATCGACACGCCGTTGACGGCCAGCACCAGGCCGACGAGGACGACGGCGATGGCCGCACCGAACGGCCAATCGTAGACGACGAAGATCTGCTGTTCGATCAGATTGCCGAGCATGATCGCCGAGGCGCCACCCAGGATCGCGGGGATGACGAACGAGCCGGCGGTGAGCGAGAAGACCAGCGTGAAGCCGGCCACGAAGCCGGGCATGCTGAGCGGCAGCGTCACCCGGAGGAACACCTTCCACCAGGGCGCACCCAACATGCGAGCCGCATCTTCGAGATTGGGATCAATCTTACCGAGCGCCGAGGCCAGCGGCAGCACCATCATCGGGAAGAAGACGTGCAGCGATCCGATGACGACCGCCACTTCGGTGTAGAGGACCGAGATCGGCGCGTCGATAATATGTAACGTCATCAGGATCCAGTTGAGCATCCCCTTCGGGCCATTCTGGAGCACCAACTGCCAGCCGTAGCCGCGAACGACCACGCTGACGATGAGCGGCGCAATGACGATCAGCGTGATGATCCGCGTGACTATCGGGCGGCTCTTCACCATCACCAGCGCGACCGGATAGGCGAGCACCGTCGCGAGGGCCGAGGTGATGATGCTGATCCGCAGCGTCGTCCAGAGCACGCGCGCGTAGAGCTCGACATTGATGAGGCGCGCATAGTGCGCAAGTGTGAACGGGCGGCCGATGATGCCGCGGCTGTCCTGCGTCTGGATGCTCGAGAGGAGCAGTATCAAGGCTGGATAAAAAAAGAAATAGGTTAGGAATGCCAGCATCGGGACGGCAAGCAGCCCGACGGGCAGCACCAGGCGCCAGCGCGATCGCTGCCGGGCGGCTGGAGCCGCCTCAACGGTCAAAACCGCCACCACATGGTCGCTGGTGGTCATCGCGGGCCGTCCTCGACTGCGCAATACCAAGGCAATCCCCTCTTTGCACAAAGCTTATGCGCCGGCATTCTATAGGACCAAGAACATCTTCGTTTAGGGGCATCAGGAACGATTATGACAATTGGTTCGGCATATTGCTCCGATCTTGATCGACAGATGCCGCTAGGCGCGTCTTTCATTCTCCTTCCGGTCAGTCCTCCCGTCGTCTCGATGCCGGGTCAGCGCAGCCCTTCGCAGAAGATCGCGATGCGCCGGCAGCCCTCCTTCAGCGAATCGGTATCGGTCGCGTAGGAAATGCGGAAATATGGGCTCATGCCGTAAGCGCCCCCCGGCACCGCCGCGACATGCTGTTCTTCCAGCAGCGCCGAGATGAAGTCCGCGTCGGTTTCCAGCCGCCGCCCGCCTTTCGTGGTCTTGCCGATGCAGCCGGCGATGTTGGGGAACACGTAGAAGGCCCCTTCCGGTTTATGGCAGGTGATGCCGGGAATCTGATTGAGCAGCTTGACCACCAGATCGCGCCGGTCCCGATAGATGTCCGCGCGCTCCTTCAGGAAGTCCTGCGGACCGTCGAGCACCGCGACCGCCGCAGCCTGGCTCACCGTGCAGATGCCGCCGGTCGCCTGACCGTGGACATTGTTCATTGCAGCAATCAAGTCCTTGGGCCCGCCGCAATAGCCGACCCGCCAGCCAGTCATGGCATAGGCCTTGGACGCGCCGTTCACCGTCACGACGCGATTCTTCAGCCTCGGCTCAACCTCCGCAATAGTGCAGAACTCGAAGCCATCGTAGGTGAGATGTTCGTAGATGTCGTCGGTGAGAATCCAGACGTCGGGGTGCTTCAGCATGACGTCGGCGATCGCGTGCATCTCTTCGCGCGTACAGGCCGCTCCGGTCGGGTTGTTGGGGAAATTCAGGATCAACCACTTCGTCTTCGGCGTGATCGTCGCCTCGAGGTCCGCTGGACGCAACCTGAACTGGTTGTTCTCCGGACAGGGCACGGCGACCGGCGTCGCCTCCGCCAGCAGCACGATATCCGCATAGGTGATCCAGCCCGGCGCCGGAATGACGACCTCATCGCCGGGATTGCAGGTCGCGAACAACGCATTGAAGATGATCTGCTTACCTCCGTTGGCGATCAGGATCTCGTCGAGCGCGTAATCGAGATTATTCTCACGCTTGAACTTGCGCTGGACCGCTTTCCGCAGTGCGACAGTCCCCGGCTGCGCG
Organism: Bradyrhizobium manausense; assembly: GCF_001440035.1. Classification (GTDB taxonomy): domain Bacteria; phylum Pseudomonadota; class Alphaproteobacteria; order Rhizobiales; family Xanthobacteraceae; genus Bradyrhizobium; species Bradyrhizobium manausense. The sequence continues at coordinate 33,873 of NZ_LJYG01000080.1, forward strand.
GGATATTTGGTGTCGCCCGCGAGGGCTGCCCGATGCGCGGCCTCGATCGCGTGCGGCGGGGTTGGAAAGTCGGGCTCTCCGGACGACAGGCCGACAATCTTGACGCCTGCATCACGAAGTTCCCGCGCCTTGTCCGTCATCGCCGCGGAAGCTGATACCTTTACGGTCTTGAGGCGGTTTGCGAGCTCAGGCATTGGCAACTCCACTTCTCGTTTCTTTCAATCGCGCGGCCTCGGATCGGGTCGCGAATCGTAGTTCCCCGACGACCTGGAACGTGGGCATGCGCGACGTCCTCGGACTGGAGGGTCTCGAAGCCGCCGACGAAGCGAGCATCCGAATCGTCGGCGGTGTTCTGATTCTGGAAGATGCTCGTTGCCACGCGCCCAGGCGAGACTTCGGTGACGCGCACGCAAGTGCCGGAGAGATCGACGCGCAATTGCTGCGACAGCGAATGAACGCTGGCTTTCGTCGCGTGATAAGCAACGGATGAATTGAATGTCGTGGCGTTCTCGCCGAAGGCATAGTGGCCGGCGATCGACGAGACATTGACCACGTGTCCGCGGTTGCGCCGCGCCATGCTTGGTGCGATCAGCCGCGTCAGGTGCAGGACGGCCCGCAGATTGACGTCGACCAGCGAGTCGATATCGTCAGGCGCCGTATCAAGGATAGTGCCGCGCCGCGACTGGCCGGCATTGTTGACGAGAACATCGAATTCAGCCGCGCTCGCAAGGCGTTCCAGAGCGCCGAGATCGGTCACATCCACCGCCCAGGCGCGACATCCGGTCTCAGCCGACAGGCTGTCCAGCCGGCGAACGTCGCGCGCCAGCGCATGCACCTCGAGCCCCTCGGCGTGGAGGCGACGAACCGTCGCAGCTCCGATGCCTGAGGACGCGCCCGTCACCAACGCCGTTCGGTAATCCGAAAATCCCATCCGCAGCGCTCTCTTGCAGTCAGCCGGAGCGGCCGAAAGTTACGGGCGGAGGCCGACGGATGCCTACAGCGGATTTGTTCTGCCCTCATAAGGACATCCAATATCCCCGCCAAAGATTGTCGGGCGCGCGAGCCATAAGCACACCCGATGCAGGCAGAGTGATTTTCTCTTACTCGTCGCGGCGCGTATCCCCCTACATCTTGCCGTGCCTTTCGCTCACCCACAGGAGACGGACCAGGATGTTGGAAGTCGGCAATCGGATTGTCATGGTCTCCGGGGCTTCGCGCGGCATCGGGCGCGCAGTCGTCGACCGGCTGCTGGCGTCGGGCTTCCGCGTCTCGGCGGGGCTTCGCGACCCCAGCCGTCTCGCCGAGAGCGAGAGGCTCATGACGCACCGCTATGATGCCGAAGACGCCAAGAGCCCGATCTCCTGGGTCAATGCAACGGTCGCGCGGTGGGGCGGCGTCGACGCCATCGTCAACTCGGCCGGCATCAATCCGAAGGTCCGGGTCTCCGACGAGGGCGAGAACGAGCTGGATGAAATGTGGCGCGTGAACGTCAAGGGTCCGCTGCGCCTTGTCAGGGCCACCCTCCCCCATCTGGCTGTCTGCGGCAATGGTAGGGTCATCAATCTGGGGTCGCTTGCGGGTAAGCGCGTGGGCAGCAATGTCGGCTACGCCATGACCAAGTTCGCCTTGGTCGCACTCACCCACGGCATTCGCCGGGAAGGACGCGCGGCCGGCATCCGGGCGACTGTGATCTGCCCGGGCTACGTCGCCACCGATATGACGGTGAACGACGACGAGATTCCCCGCCACGAGATGAGCCAGCCGGGCGAGATCGCACGCTTGGTGGAAACTGCGCTCATGCTACCGAACAATGCGTCGGTCTCCGAGATCCTCGTGCACTGCCAGTTCGAGCCGATGCTTTAGACGGCAGACGACGAGCGCCAGAGCTTCGAACCGTTGACACCGCCAGCATTTTCACGGCCGATATCAGCCGAGCTCTGTACCTGCGTTCCCTTCGCGGCGCTTCCGAAGCTCTTCGTTCCTTCCTACGCGGCCTTCCAACCTCCAGTATCGACTGGTTAGCGCCAGTGATCTGTGCCGCGTCATCTCCGACCTCGACCTGCTCTGGCCGCTGTTCGCAGCAAGGCACATCGGACGTCTGCTGTCCGGCATCGCGGCAATCGCGAAGCAAGCGCCGATGCGGCTGGACGGCGAGATCACAGGTCGCGTCGGAGGCGTTCAATGGCGCGAGTTGACCGGCACTGACGAGGACAAAGTCCTCGTGAAGAGCAAGGCAGGCATCCTCACGACGACGCGCGCGTCAGATCTCGCGTCATGACACCGGCGCTCATACGGCAATCGCTCCCGAACCGCGCGCTTAGCGCGCAGCAGCTCGGCCATCTCGCTACGCTGTGCCTGAAGCTCGAGGTCGAGACCCATCCGAAGCCTGGCCTCGTCAGCCATGTCACCAATGGCGCGCATCGCGACATGGACTCAGCGCTGCTCTGCCTAAGCGCCGCGACTGATGCCGTTCTAGGGCGAGCTCGTCACCGCAGGCGCCGAGGGCGCGGGAATGAACCGGCTGCGGGCCATCGGCGTTGCCGCGGAACGCGCGATGCTGGCCGCAAGGCACGGCGTGAATACGCACCGCGGGGCGATCTTCGGGCTAGGTCTGCTTTGCGCTGCGGCCGGATACCGGAACGCCGTCGGCATCCACAAATCGCTCGGCCGGCTAGTTTCGGAGCGTTGGGACGACGACATCCTGTAGGGTCCGGTCTCGCTGCGCAGCCATGGCGCCATCGCCTCGCGGCGCTATGCCCCCGGCGGCGCCAGGGTTGAAGAAGCCGACGGCTTTCCGTCGGTCTACGACATCGCCCTGCCCGCGCTGCATGCGGCGCGCGAGCTCGCCCCCATGACGAGGAAGCCGCGCGCGTTGAGACCTGCATGCGGCTGATCGCCGAGGTCACCGACACCAACCTGCTGCATCGAAGCGGAGCGGAAGGATTGCGCTTCGCGCAAGAGAGCGCTTCCGGTTTCCCCGCCGCCGGCGGCATCGGTTCACCGGGATGGCGCAAGCGCGCGGCCGACATTCACCAAGCGTTCGTCGCTCGCAATCTCAGCCCCGGCGGCTCGGCGGACCTTCTCCCGATGGCGCTGTTCGTCGATCGGCTTGGAGTCTGATGCTGGCCCTGCTCTGTGGCGGACAAGGTACGCTGTCGGACAAGATCTTCGATCTTTTCGCGGACCAGACTGCTACGGAGCCGGTCTTCGCCGCCGCGGCCGCTTTGCTCGGCGCGGACCCGCGGGAGTTAATCAGGACGCGGAGTGCGGACGAACTCTCCGCTAATCATTCCAGCCAGATCCTGACCGTCACATCGACGCTCGCGATCCACGCCTGCATCGCCGACCTGCTGACCGAGCAGACCAGCGTCACCGGCTACAGCGTCGGCGAGATGACGGCCTGGACTATCGCGGGGATCTGGACCGCCGACGAAGCCTTGCGTCTGACGGATATTCGCGCGCTTGATGCAAGACGCAGCAGGGCCCGATAATCGCCTCGGCTATGTCCGCGGTCTCGACCGGGCTGCGCTCGGACCTCTCCTTGCAAAACATCGCTGCGAGATCGCTATCTAGAATCCTAACCTTCTCGTCGTGATTGGCGGCGCGGAGCGGGATGTCGTCGCCTATGCAACGAGGCCGCCAAAGAGCGTGTGCGCGAGGGCCTTCTCGCCGTGAAGATCGCGTCGCAGACGATGAGGCTCGCGCAGGCTTGCAAACCGCTTCAGCAAGCACTCGATGCCAGCAGACAAGCGGCCGTCGCAGGACAGCGTCTATTGCTTTCCGGCAGCGACGGCGAACGCATCTCTTCGGCCGCTGGCGGCACGGCGAAACTGGCGAACCAGGTCGCACGTCCCGTCGATTCGTCGGCAACGGCGGAGGTGTGTTTCAGAACTCGGCGTGACCCGCGTGCTGGATCCGGCCCCGGACATACACTGGCCGAGAGGATGCAAGCCTTTCGATCCTCCACCCGGTGCTGCGCGGCCGACGTATTCCGCATCATTGCGGGCCTGCGCAAGTGGATCGCTTCGGCCTGAGCATCGATCGAGCTCCCAACATTTCTTTCGAATCGGCTGGTCGGTGCCACGAGCGTGGAGACCCTGCGGGGTAGGCAGACCGGGACAGCTCTTGGGCCTGAGGGCCCTCCGTTTTCAGATGAATGCTGCTCACGTATGAGTGCAAAGTTCTCATTTGTCGGCCGGTTCCGGCTCGACGCAGACTAGCCCCAAAGACAACGCTCTCGAGCGTTTTGGGGAGGACGTGCATTTACAACGCCAACTGGCGTCCATTCAGGTTGCGGACGACAAACCGGGACCCGTGATGCGCCTGTGCCGCAAATCCTCACCATAGATGAATCTGTTTCTTTTCGGCGAGGTCGCCGCCGGCATGGTCCGTTCACGCCTGCGGCTGGCTAACCAGGCAAGGATCACGTGAGAAGCGCTCCGAAGCCGGCTCTTCCGGACTCCGGACGCCCAAGAGGAGGAGGAAGGGATGAAGTTCAGGAGGTTTCTCGGAGCATTCGCTGTCCTAGTGCTCGCTACCGGCTCAGCGCAGGCCGCCGACAAGGATGCGGCCGACACAGCGGTTGAAGCCGCAAAAAAGTACGCGGGTACAACGATTAGCATCGTCTGGGAGGCCGGTCTCCAGTCTCTGGACCCGCTGAACTATTCGGGGCCGCAATGGGAGAAGCTCACCGGCATCAAGGTGAAGGTGGTCGAAGTGCCGACCGACCAGATGTTCACCAAGATCATGCAGGATTTCAAATCGGGCGCAGGGGCCTATGACGCGCTGAACGTCATTCCGTCCTGGATGCCCGATCTTGCGCGTGCAGGCGCGCTCGAGCCGCTCGACAAGTATGTCGACAAGTTCGGCTACCGCGAGGAGTTGCAGGACATCGCGGCCGCCTATCGCGACAACCAGATGCAGTATGATGGGAAGATCTACGGCTTCCCGGACGACGGCGACGTGATGTTGCTCTACTACCGTAAGGACATCTTCGAGGATCCGAAGATGAAGGACGAGTTCAAGGCCAAGTTCGGCTACGAGCTTGCACCGCCAAAGGACTGGAAGCAGTTCGACGAGATCGGCCAGTTCATCACCGACAAGATGGCGCCAAAGGTCTACGGCGCCGGATTCTTCCGCACCGCGCCATATCCGCAATACATGTTCCAGGAACGGTTCCGCATGGAGGGCGGCAAGTTCTTCAATGCGGACTCCATGAAGGCGACAGTGAATGGCGAGGTCGGCCTCAAGGTCTTCAAGCAGATGCTGGCGGAGAACAAGTTTATGCCGCCGGGCGTGGAGCAGTGGAATTTCGTCGACAATCTCGCCGCGTTCCTGCAGGGCACGACGGCAATGACGATCTCCTGGCCGCCCTACGGCCGCTGGGCAGCGGGCTACGGCTCCGGCGAGGAAGCACTGAAGTGGGTGCCGAAATCGCAGGTCGCCGGCAAAGTCGGCTACGCGCTCACGCCTCTCGGCCGTCCCGAGCTCGGTGTCGGCTTCGACCTGTCGGTCTCGGCCACCAGCAAGAACAAGGAGGCCGCCTATCTCTTCATCCAGTGGCTGAACAGCAAGAAGACAAGTCTCGAGCGTGTCCAGCTGCCCTATACGCTGCGCGATCCATTCCGCCTCTCGCACTACGCGAGCGAGAAATATCGCGCGCTCTGGCCCGATGCTCCAGCCTATCTCGACACGATCAAGACGTCGGGCGAGAAGGGACTGCTTGATCTGTCGCTGCTGCAACAGGACAAGTACGACGAGGCGATGACCAAGGCGATCTCGAGCCTCTGGGCGGGCGAAGACCCCAAGGCCATTCTCGACCGCATGGCGCAGCAATTCGACGCGATCACCGACAAGGTCGGCATCGAGAACCAGAAGGCCGTCTACAAGGTCTGGGCCGCGAAGCCCGGCGCCTACCCGCAATAGCTGCTTTAGTCACCGCACAGGAGGCATCGCCCTCCCGTGCGGCCGTTTCCTGGACTGATGATGACGCTTTCCGCAAGTCTCAACGCTGCCGAGCAACGCCGCCCCAGCCGCTTCGGGCGCATGCTCGAGGAGCGCCTGCCCTATCTCATCGTCGCGCCGGCCATTCTGATCCTGCTCCTGGTCGGCTTGTTTCCACTGATCTACTCGCTGATCGTGAGTTTCCAGCGCATCACGATGACCGAGAACGACACGTCGCTCGTTGGCCTCCTGAACTATTCGGAGCTGTTCAGGGATACCCGCCTCTGGGCTTCGCTCGGTCATACCGCCATCATCACCGCGATCGCCCTCCCCCTGGAGCTGCTGGTCGGCTTCCTGATGGCGCAGCTCTTCATCGATCGCATGCCGGGCCGACAGATCTTCGTCGCGCTGCTGGTACTTCCGACGGTGATCTCTCCGATCGTCGCGGGTGCGACCTGGCGTCTGATGTTTGACGTCCGCTTCGGGCCAATTGGCCAGATCCTGAGTTTCTTCGCCGGCGAGCCGGTCCGGATCCTGTGGACCGTCAATCCCGCCTACGTCTATCCGGCGATCATCATCTGCGAGGTCTGGCAGTGGTCGCCTTTCATGTTCCTGCTGCTGCTCGCCGCGCTGTCGAATGTTGACCAATCCCAACTCGAAGCCGCGGAAATCGATGGGGCGTCATACCTGCGCGTGCTTCGCGCGATCGTTCTGCCGGCGATCGCGCCCGTGATCGCCGTCGCCTGCCTGATTCGCGGCCTCGATCTCGTTCGCATCTTCGACATCATCTGGGCCCTCACCGAAGGCGGGCCGGGTTCGATGACCGAGACCGTCTCGCTCTACACCTATGTGCAAGGCTTCTCGCAATTCGAAACCAGCTACACGGCCGCAATCTCCTTTCTGGTGATTGCGCTGCTCACGGTCATCACCACGCTGGTCCTCAAGCGCATGGAGCTTGCGCGATGAGGATCGGCAGACTTCCGGCCAGAAAAGCTCGCATTCTCGCGGTCCGCTATGTCGGCGCCGGCATCGTGACCCTGCTGTTCCTGTTTCCGGTCTACTGGCTGTTCATGATTTCGTTCAAGACACCGGACGAGATTTATCACGTTCCGCCGTTGTGGATTCCCGGGCAGATTCAGTTCTCGAACTATTATGTCCTGTTCAAAGATGGCGACGTCCTCGCAATCCTGAACAGCCTGATTGTCGCCGGCGTCAGCTCCGGCGTCGCAATCGTTCTTGGGACGCTCTGCGCCTACAGCCTCGCCAGGTTCGGCACCGGCGGCGAGAACCTCGCGATGTGGATCATCTCCCAGCGCATGATTCCGCCGATCGCTGTCGTGTTCCCGATCTTCCTGATCTACGTGTATTTTGGCCTCGTCGACGGCTATTTCGGCCTGATCCTCCTCTACACCGCATTCAATCTTCCCTACGTGATCTGGATGATGCGCGGCTACATAGTCGACGTTCCGCTGGAGCTCGAGGAAAGCGCGCTGGTCGATGGCCTCAATCGATGGGAGGTGATCTGGAAGGTCGTTTTCCCGATGGTTCGCCCCGGCCTGATGGCGACGTCGGTCTTCACCTTCGTGTTCGCCTGGAACGACTTTCTGTTCGCACTGGTGCTCACGCGCACCGAGGTCATCACCTTTCCGGTCATGCTGACGCACTATTTCGGCGGGCAATCGAATTTTTGGGCGAAGATTGCGGCGATGTCGGTCCTCGGCACGTTGCCGATCTTTGTCGCGGTTTCGGTGATGCAGCGCTATCTCGTGCGCGGCATCTCGCTGGGCGCAGTCAAGGGTTAGGGAGAGCGAAGTGGCTGACGTCAAGCTGTCCGGAGTACACAAATATTACGGCAATGTGCATGCGGTCAGGGGAGTTGATCTCACCATCGCCGATGGCGAATTCGCCGTGCTGGTGGGGCCGTCCGGCTGCGGCAAGAGCACGCTCTTGCGAACCATCGCCGGCCTCGAGGATCCGGATGGTGGGACGATCACCATCGGGGGCGCGGTGGTCAACGATCTGCGCCCGCGCGAGCGCAATATCGCGATGGTGTTTCAGAACTATGCGCTCTACCCCTATTTGCCCGTCAGCGAGAACGTCGCCTTCGGTCTGCGTGCCCGCAAGACTCCTGAGATCGAGATCAGGAAGCGGGTCAGCGAGGCCGCCGAGATGCTCGGCATCGGCAATCTCCTGCAGCGCTATCCGCGGCAGCTCTCCGGAGGACAGCGTCAGCGCGTCGCCATCGGCCGCGCCATCGTTCGCAAGGCCGACCTGTTCCTGTTCGACGAGCCGCTTTCGAACCTAGACGCTCAGTTGCGGGATGAGATGCGGACCGAGATCAAGCGCCTGCATCACGAGATCACGACGACCATGATCTACGTCACCCACGACCAGGTCGAGGCGATGACGCTGGCCGACCGCATCGTGCTGCTGCGCGACGGACAGATCGAACAACAAGGCGCTCCGCTCGAGCTGTTCGAACAGCCGCGCACGGGGTTCGTCGCCGGCTTCCTCGGCTCTCCCTCGATCAACCTCATCCCCGCGACCCTCAGGACAAACGGTCCCGGGGCAGCAGTGGTGTTTCAATCCGGCGGCGAACTGACGCTTCCGAGCGCAAAGACGAGGCCGCTGGCCAGTATGGATGGGCGAGAAATTCTCGTCGGCATTCGGCCCCAGCACTTCAGCCGGGCCGGCGGGCCGCTGCGCGAAGGCGTGGTCCCCTATTCGGCCACTGCCGATCTCATTCAGCCGACGGGGACGCGCACCTTCACCACCATCAAGATCGGCGGCGTCGTTGCGGTTGCCGAGCTGCAGGCGCACGATGTCAGCAGCCATGGCGAACGAATCGACCTCGCCATCGACCTCAATCGCGTGGTGCTGATCGATCCGGCCAGCGGCCTTGTCATCGCATAAGCGAGAGCAATATTCGAGAACGGGAGGGATGAATGGCGTCGAGACTGTTTGCAACCGGAATTGGCGCGCCGGAGGGTCCGGTGTGCCTGCCCGACGGTTCGATGTATGTCACGGAGATGTCGGCCTCGACCCTTTGCGTCACGCGGCTCGATCCTCGCGGCAATCGCCGTGTGATCCGAACGACGGGTGGCCGTCCGAATGGACTGACGACCGACGGCCACGGCCGGATCTGGATCGCGGAAGCTGGCCTCCGGGCCTTGATCTGCATTGACGAGAGCGGCAACGAGATCCGGCGCATGCAGGGCGAAGGCGCTGATCGCTTCCTGTTTCCGAACGATCTCTGCTTTGGTCCGAACGGATTGCTCTACATGACTGACTCCGGAATGGCCGCCGAGGATTTCATCAACGGCCAGGCCTTCGTCGACGGTTATATGGATCTCGACTGGGACGGCCGTGTATACGAGATCGATCCCGCAGCCATGAAGGTGCTCCGCGTACTCGATCGCAAGATCCGCTTCACCAACGGCATTGCCTTCGGTCCCGACAATCACCTTTACGCCAACGCATCCTTCAGCGGCGAGATCTACCGATATGACGTGCTTGGCGAGGCAGCGCCGAAACGCGTCCTCTTCGGCAACGTGCTGCAGCCGGATTCGAATCCGGACTTCAAAGGGCCGGATGGGATGGCCTTCGGAACGGACGGCCGGCTCTATTGCACGGTCTATAACCAGAAGAACGTTACGGTGCTCGACCGGCGGGGTGAGGTCGCCGATCGTCTGGTCCTGGACGGACCCCAGCCGACCAATTGTGCCTTTGCGCTCGAAGGCAGGAAGCTACGCGTCACTGAGGTCGGCAAGGGCCAGGTCGAGGAGATCGATATGCCCTGCGAAGGTCTCCCGCTGCATCTGCCGAAATTCGCCTGACGAGATGCCCTCGCGATTGTTTCGCGAGGGCGCCTCGCCCGTTATCAAAGAAAGCCGATCGACAGCCAGGGCACGGCGGCAACGATCAGCGTGCCGATCAGGAGCGCGATCATATAGCCCACAATCGGCTTCATGCCCTCGTCCGGATTGATGCGGCTGATGGCGCAGGCCGCGTAGTAGCCGACGCCGAACGGCGGCGCGAACAGGCCGATGCCCATGGCGAGGACGACCACCATCGCGTAGTGGACATCGTGCACCCCGACCTGCCGCGCGATCGGGAACAGCAGCGGACCGAACAAGACAATGGCCGGGATTCCCTCCAGCACGCTGCCGAGGATCACGAACGTCACGATCGTAACGGCCAGGAAGACGGGGACCCCGCCCGGAAGGCTGGTCATGAATTTGGCCAGAGAGGCTGAAAATCCCGATTGGGTCAGCGCCCAGGCCATGCCTGTCGCCGCGCCAATGATGAGCAGAATAGCTCCGGACAGCGAGGCTGTCTCGACCAGCATCGGATAGATGCGACGCCAGTCGAACTGGCGGTAGATGAACAGACCCGCGCAGACCGAGTACAGGATACCGATCGTCGAGACTTCCGTTGCCGTTGCCACGCCCTCGACGACCGCCGTGCGGATCACGAACGGCAGTGCGATAGCAGGTATCGCGATCACAAAGGCCCGCCCGATTTGCCGGCCGCTAGCCCGTTTGACGTGAGACAGGTCTTCGCGACGGTATCGCCACCACACCACGGCCGCGAGCATGACCGCGAGCACCACGCCCGGGAGCAACCCACCAGTGAAGAGCGCCGAAATCGACACGCCGGTGACCGAGCCGATCGTGATCAGGACCAACGAGGGCGGGATCGTTTCGGTCTGCGCGCCGGTTGCCGCCAGAAGCGCAACGAGGTCGCCCGGTTTAGCCCCGCGCTGCCGCATCTCGGGAAACAGCACAGGAGCCACCGCAGCCATGTCCGCTGCCTTGGAGCCGGAAATGCCCGAGACCAGATACATCGCTCCGACCAGCACGTAGTGCAGTCCGCCACGCACGTGGCCCAGCAGGCTCGCCAGGAAGCCGACCATGGCGCGGGCCATACCGGTCATCTCGATCAGAAGTCCGAGAAAAACGAAGAGAGGCACGGCGAGCAGGATCAGGTGGCTCATGCCCTCGTCCATTCGCCCGATCATTACCACGTCGGGCGTGCTGGTTGTCAGGGCGAGGTAGCCGACCGTGGCGAGGCCGAACGCGAACGCGATCGGCACGGCCGCGAAGACCATCGCGCCGACCACGAACACGAAGAAGATCAGGAGATTCAGATTGCCGAGGGGCTTCAAGACGGGAGCGAGCAGAACGAAGCTCGTGATGATGCCTGCGACCATCGCGACCGAAGCCAGCAAGCTGCGCAGGCTCGCGATGCGGATCAGCCGGAGGACCGCTGCAGTCAGCATCAAGCCGATCCCGATCGGCAACGCCGCCGCGCGCCAGCTGTTGACGATCTCAAGCGCCGGCGTCGTCACGAAGGCCTCGTCGGCCGCGAACTCATAGGCCGGCCAGACGACCAGCACGAGGAAGGCCAGCGACGCTGCGGCCGCGACGGTGTCCAGGAACGCGCGCAGTTCCGCACGCAGCACACCGACAATGGCGGTCATGCGCATGTGCTCGCCGCGTTGAAACGCAATCACCGATCCCAGCATGGCGAGCCAGAGGAAGAGAATGCCGGCAAGCTCATCAGACCAGATGATCGGCGAGCGGAACACGTATCGACCCACGATGCCGGCAGACAGCACAGCGATCTCCGCCAGCACGAGCAGTGCTGCCGGGACCGCCACAACATGACCAAGCACCGTGTTCGCCGTTATCACCCAACTGCGCCAGCTTGCATGCGGGGCGCTGGCCCCCACACCCGCATCGACGTGGGGCGGATGGCTCACGCTGGTCATGATAGCTGGCCCGCGGCTTTTTCGAGCTGCGACCATGCCTCCTCGCCAAACTTAGCTTTCCAGTCGGCGTAGAAGCTGGTCTTGGCCAAGGCCTGGCGGAAGGCGGCGCGATCGACGTCGATGAATTTGAGACCCTTGGCCGAGAGGTCGTTGCGCAGCGACTGGCTGAGCTTTGCGATGTCGGCACGCTGATCGACCGCAGAGCGGTCGAGTTCGCGCGTCACGATCTCCTGCACGTCCTTGGGCAGGCGCTCGAAGGCGCGCTTGTTGCCGAGGATCCAGTAGCCGTCCCAGACATGCCCGGTCAGGCTGCATGTGCTCTGCACTTCGTAAAGGCGCGCGGTCGCGATGATGGGCAAGGGATTCTCCTGGCCGTCGACGACCTTGGTCTGCAGCGCGGAATAAACCTCGTTGAAGTTGATCGGCGTCGGCCCGGCGCCTAGGGCCTTGAACAGCGAGGTCAATAGCGGCGCGGGCGGAACGCGTATCTGGAAATTCTTCAGATCATCCGGGGTGCGGATCTCGCGGCCGGACGAGGTCACCTGGCGGAAGCCGTTGTCCCAGGCCTTCGACACCGCCATGATCGGGGTCTTGGCGATCTGCGCCCGGATGTAGCTGCCGAGGTCGCCGTCCATCGCTTTCCATACGCTCCCGTAGTCGGTGAATGCGAAACCCGTGTTCACGATGCCGGCGCTCGGCACCAGGGTGGCAAGGATCGAGGACGATTGGTTGAAGAACTCCACGCCGCCGCTGCGCACCTGGGTCAGGAGCTCGGTGTCGGAGCCGAGCTGATTGGCCGGGAACAGCCTGATCTCCAGCCGTCCGCTGGTCGCTTCGCGGATGCGGTCGATCGCTTCTTGGGCGCGGATGTTCACCGGATGGGTCGGGTCCTGTCCGGTGGCGAACTTGTAGACGAACTCGGCGGCGGATGCCGGGCGGGTCAGAACCCCGCAGAGAGGTACCGCGCTCGCCGCGATTAATAGCGAACGGCGGCTGATGCGTCCGGGCTTCGAGACAGTCATGTTTTCCTCCTGGTCCTGTATTGACGTTGTGCCGGCTGCATGAGCCTGCGCTGTTTTCAGCTGTGCGGGCTCCTCGCCGGCCGCATTCGGGCAACAGCCATCGCACGCCCGCCCTACATGCAGCGGGCGGACTCTTCACTCGGATTTGGCCTGATCGGCGGTCAGTGCCGGTGCGTTAAAGCCACTGCTTGATCTGCCTTGCGACCTCGGCGGTGGAAATGCCGTAGCGGTCGTGCAGTGTCGGTAGTGCGCCGGCGTCAAGAAATTCGTCCGGCAATGCGATCTGGCGGAACGGCGGATGGACCCCTGAGCGCATCAGGAGCGCGGCGACCGCCTCGCCGAGACCGCCAATCGTCGTGTGGTTTTCGGCAACGACCACCAGGCGGCCTGACTTGCCGCCTTCACGCAGTATCGTCTCGGCGTCGAGCGGCTTGATGGTCGGAACGTGGAGCACCGCGGCATCGACGCGGTCGTTCGTCAGAATTTGCAACGCCTCGAGCGCACGCATGGTCATGATGCCGGATGAGATGATCAGAACATCCTTCCCGTCGCGGATCAGCTTGGCTTTGCCCAGCTCGAACTTGTAGTCATATTCGTCGAGCACAACCGGCACCTGGCCTCGCAGCAGGCGCATGTAGACCGGCCCCTGATGCGCCGCGATCGCGGGCACCAGTTGCCCGATTTCATGGGCATCGCAGGGATCGATGACCGTCATGTTCGGCATGGCGCGAAACAGTGCGAGATCCTCCGCGGCCTGATGGCTCGGACCATAGCCCGAGGTCAGGCCCGGCAATGCGCAGACGATCTTCACGTTGCGGTCTTCCTCCGCGATCGTCTGGTGGATGAAATCGTACGCCCGCCGCGAGGCGAACACGGCGTAAGTGGTCGCGAACGGCATGAAGCCTTCGGCGGCAAGGCCGGAGGCCGCGCCGAACAGAAGCTGCTCGGCCATACCCATCTGGTAATAGCGGTCCGGGAATTCCTTCGCGAAGATGTGCAGGTCGGTGTACTTGCCGAGATCTGCCGTCATGCCGACCACCTCGGAGCGGTGGCGTGCGAGTTCGACGAGTGCGTGGCCAAAGGGCGCCGGCTTGGTCTTCTGCCCTTCCGCCGCGATCGATGCGATCATTGCGGAGGTGGTCAGGCGCGGCTTCCCCGGCTGTGGTGCTGATCTGACGGCCTTCATGCCTGCCTCCCGGCTTCCAGTGCGGCCAGCGCGAGCTGCCATTCGTGCTGCTCGACGCGGATGAAATGGTTCTTCTCTCGCTGCTCCAGGAAAGGAACGCCCTTGCCCATCAGCGTGTCGGCGACGATCATCCGCGGCTTGGACGCGGGATGAGACTTGGCGACATCGAACGCCTCAACCACGGCATCGAGATCGTTGCCGTCGATCCGCTGCACGAACCAGCCAAAAGCTTCAAGCTTCTCGACCAGCGGCTCGAACGCCATGACCTGCGTCGAAGGACCGTCCGCCTGCTGATTATTGACGTCGACGATGCCGATCAGATTGTCGAGCTTGTAGTGGCCCGCCGACTGGATCGCTTCCCAGACCGAGCCTTCATCGAGCTCGCCATCGGAGAACAACGTGTACACCCGCGCGTCGGATTTCTTGCGCTTGAGCCCCAACCCTATGCCGACGGCTATGCTCAGCCCAAGCCCGAGCGAGCCGCCCGACATTTCCATGCCAGGCGTGTAGGAAGCCATGCCCGACATCGGCAGGNGGCGACTCTCGTCGCTGCCATAGGTTTCGAGTTCTTCCTCGGGGATGATCCCCGCCTCAATCAAAGCCGCGTAGAGAGCGATGGCATAATGCCCGTTGGAGAGAAGGAAGCGGTCGCGCTCCTCCCACGACGGATCTTCAGCCCGGTAGCGCATCGCGTGAAAGTAGGCCACGGCGAGAACGTCGGAGATGTCCAGCGCCTGTGCGATATAGCCCTGGCCCTGGACTTCGCCCATGCGCAGCGCATTGCGGCGAATGTTGTACGCGCGGTCCGCCAGCTTGGGCGTGTTGGTAAGCGTGTTGGTCGGCGTTTTCATCGATCGGGACCTCGTCTCGCTGGCTCAGTGGATCAGCATGCCGCCGTTGACATCGATCACGGCGCCGGTGACGTATGCTGAGAGATCTGAGGCCAGGAAGGTGTAGATGCCGGCGACGTCTTCGGCGGTGCCGAGACGATTGAGCGGAATGCCTTCCAGGATCTTCGTCCTCATCTCGTCGGTCAATTTCCCCGCGGTGATATCGGTGCCGATCAGGCCCGGCGTCACGCAATTGACGCGGATACCGTCCGGGCCGAATTCACGGGCCATCGCCTTGGCGAGACCAAGCACGCCGGCTTTCGCCGCCGAATAATGAGGGCCGCCAAAGATTCCGCCGCCGCGCTGGGCCGACACCGACGACATGCATGCAATCGATCCAGACTTCCGTGCGCGCATGTGGGGAATCACGGCCTGGGAGAGGAACAGAACTCCCTTCAGGTTGACGTCCTGGATGCGATCCCAATCGGCCGCCGAAATCTCCAAGAGCTTCACCGGCTGGGTGATGCCGGCGTTGTTGATCAGAACATCGATGCCGCCGAAGGATTCGATCACTCGGGCCACCGCCTGCTCGCAGGATGGTTTGTCGGCGACGTCGCACCGAAGTCCGATGTGGGATTTTCCAAGGGATGTCGCAGCATCCGCCGCAGCGTCGGCGTCGATGTCCAGAATGGCGACCCGAGCGCCCTCGGCGGCGAACCGCCGAGCGGTGGCAAGCCCGATCCCGCGCGGCGAGGCCGCGCCCGAAACGATGGCCGTCTTACCGCTGAGCAGCATCAGTTCCTCCCGCATGTTGTTCTTCCTTGGTAAGGCTAGGAATGACCCGCAGAAGGCCAATGGACAAACGCACAGTTGTCATGGATCGATGAATCTGGTTCACTTGTGAAATGCTGTCGAATGTCCCGATATCGGCAATTCGTGTCTTTGAAGCCGCGGCCCGCACCGGATCGTTTCGCGATGCGGCGAATGAGCTTCACCTGACGCCAAGTGCCGTCAGTCATGCCATCCGCAAGCTGGAGGCCACGCTTCGCACGGTTCTGTTCGAGCGCAGCGCGCGCTCGGTGCGGCTCACGCCGGCCGGCGAGAATTTGATGCGACACACCGGAGCGGCTTTTGACCAGCTACGCCGTGGCCTGGAGGAAGTCGCCGCACGCGGACCGCAATTGGTGCGCGTCCACTCAGCGCCCAGCTTTGCCGCGCAATGGCTGGCACCACGGCTCGCACAGTTTCTCGCCGCTTACCCGAAGCTCGAAGTTCGGCTGGCTGCCAGCACGGACTACGCTCGCTTTAGCAACGATGATTTCGATATCGACATCGTTTACGGTCCGTCGCGTGCGGAGGGCGTCGAGGTCGTCCCTCTTCCGGAGGAGACAGTCACACCGCTCTGTTCGCCCTCCCTCGGAAGTTCTATAAGAAAGCCCGCGGATCTCCTCGATCAGACGCTCATCCGTTCAGATGTGAAGCAGATTCAATGGCACCAGTGGTTCGCAGCTAATGGATTGGAAGCCCCCGCCCTACACGGCATGAGATTCGACCGGAGCTTTCTGGCGATTGCGACGGCTGTCGAGGGATTGGGCGTGGCACTGGAATCAACACTGCTAGCGGAACGTGAACTAGCCAGCGGACGATTGGTGGCTCCCTTGGCGGGCCGCGCAAACGATATCCGCTACGTCGGTCACCGCTTGATCTATCCCCGCGCCAGCCGACAGAGATCGGCAGTGCGGGCCTTTGCAGATTGGCTCGTGGCGCAGCTTGGTGGGGAAGACGCCGGTTCCTCGCACTGAACTGACGCGAACGCTCGAGAAGCTCGCGGCACGCCCATGACATAGGGCTCATTCGCAACTAGACGCTAAGCAATTCGAGCTCCGCGATCAGGTCGGTCGGTCCCCAGAAACGACCGAAACCTCTCTGTTTGAGGGTTCGCCATGATCTCGTGCGGCACGCCTTGCTCCACGATTGCGCCACCGTCCATGAAGATAACGCGATCCGCAACTTCACGAGCGAAGCTCATTTCGTGCGTGACCACCACCATCGTCATGCCTTCTGTGGCAAGTTCGCGCATGACGCGGAGCACCTCACCAACGAGCTCGGGATCGAGAGCCGACGTCGCCTCGTCAAAAAGCATAACAGCTGGTCTCATCGCTAGAGCGCGCGCTATTGCCACGCGCTGCTGCTGGCCGCCGGAGAGACGTGCGGGATATTGGTCGGCCTTCTCGGCCATCCCGACTTTCTCCAGCAATTCCAGCGCCTGCTTTCTCACCTCAGACTTGTCTCGGTGCTGGACGGATACAGGACCCATCATGACGTTTTGGAGGACAGTCCGATGTGAGAACAGATTAAAGCTCTGAAACACCATTCCGACGCGCTCGCGATTCTCCGCAACCATCTTCTCGTCAAGCATGCGGCGCCGGCCCTGGCCGTCGCTTCGATACCCGACCGGCGCACCATCGACGGTGATGGTGCCGCCCTCGAATGTCTCAAGGAAGTTGACGCAACGCAGCATTGTGGACTTACCCGATCCGCTTGGGCCGAGAACGACAACGACTTCACCGCGCCGCACGTCGAACGAAACACCATTCAAGACGCGATGCGGTCCGAAGGATTTCACAAGACCATTTACGGAAACGACGATGGGCGCGCCGGCGGGGATGGGCATGGGCAGCCTCAATGATCGAAGGAAAGTTTCCGCTCGCAAAAGTTCGCGAGCAACGAAATGGGATAGCAGATCAAGAAGTAGATCATCATGACGCCAAGGAAGATCTGGAAAGCTGCGAGCGTTCTCTCGACGATCTCTCGAGCCGCGAACGAGAGCTCCCAGGCTCCGACGACTGAAGCGTAGGAGGTCTGTTTGATCGCCATAAGCGAGATGTTGAGGATCGGAGCGATCGCAAGACGCGCCGCCTGAGGCAAGACGACTTCACGCAGCATGGTCAGCCGCCGCATGCCAAGGCTCTTGGCTGCTGCAACCTGGCCGGCTGGCACGGCCGCGATGGCACCGCGCACCGCCTCGGT
Source organism: Bradyrhizobium manausense (assembly GCF_001440035.1). Lineage (GTDB taxonomy): Bacteria > Pseudomonadota > Alphaproteobacteria > Rhizobiales > Xanthobacteraceae > Bradyrhizobium > Bradyrhizobium manausense. The sequence continues at coordinate 51,657 of NZ_LJYG01000080.1, forward strand.
GACGAAGGCGCCGACATAGACGATCATTGATATCGTCACCGCAGCATAGGCGCTGAGCCGGATTCCAAGTGCCGGGAAGGTGTAGAAGCCGAGAAACATCACGACCAGTACCGGAATGCCACGAAAGATGAAGACATAAGCCGTGACGATCGCCCGGAGAATCCGCCCACCGCCGCTCGCGATCGTTCCAACGATCGCGCCAAGAAGCGTCCCTGCTGTCACGACAATGAAGGCCAGCCATAGCGTTACTACCGCACCCTGGAATAGGTAGGGCAGATTAGCGAGAAGGACGGATATGCTCATCCGAGCCTCCGCGTAAAGCGCGCCTCGCTGATCCGGAAGCCTGCGCCTATGACGCTTGTCAGGATCAGATAGAGTGCCGCAACGAGAATGAACACCTCGAAGGATGCTCCTGATCTTTCGATGATGACTTTGCCAGATAGCGTCAGGTCGAGCACACCGATCGCCGATACGAGAGACGTGTCCTTCACGAGGACGATCAATTGGTTCGAGACGGGTGCCATGACCTTGATCGCAGCCTGAGGGAGAATGATCTGACGAAAAACTGCCCAGCGTCGCATACCGATCGCCTGGCCTGCCTCCCATTGCTTGGGGCTCACGGCTGCGATGCCGCTGCGAATAAGTTCAGACAAAAAGGCTGCATGTTGAAGCGAGACGGCGAGAACACCGCAAGTGATCTCGTCCCAGAAGATTCCAAGGATCGGAAGACCAAAGAAGAGCAGATACATCTGGACGAGGAGTGGCGTATTCCTCATCACCTCTATATAGGCTCGCACGAAACCGCTGAGCAGCCGCCAGCCAGCCACGCGCGGCACCGTAAGAACTACGCCGATTGCGACAGCCGTCGGCGCCGCGAGCGCAGCGACGGCGATGGTAACGAGCATTCCGTTCCAGAGTTGCGGAAGGTAGCGGGCGGCGAAGCTGCCAAACTGTGACCAATCCATCACCCGCCCTCTCTGCGCCTGTCGATTAGTTGTTGTTGAGATACCACTTCGCATTCTTCGGCTTTTCGCCGAACCATTTCTCGTAGATCGCACTGTAATCGGCGAAAAGATAGCCCCCGGTCATCTCAGACACCACGAGGTCGAAATACTGCCAAAGCCTGAAATCGCCCGGTTTCATAAAGAGGCCGGTGTTAACGACATCCGTTAGGCGAGTTTCCATGACGCGCATGTCCGGGTTGCTTTTGACATACCAGGCCGCGACGGGAGCATCGAGCTGGGCTGCCTGAGCTCGACCAAGCTTCACAGAGTTGAATTGCGAGGCGATGCCGTCAAAAGTCTGGAGCTTGGCCTGCGGGAAGAGGCGCTTGGCGCGTTCTTCCTGGGTCGGCGTGGTCAGATTTGCGATGGTGACGTTCGGCTTGTTCAGATCGTCGAGCGTCTTGAACGGCGCATCCTTACGGACGATGAGGACAATGCCACCATCGATATAGTTGCGGGTGAATGCGACGCGCTGCGCGCGGTCGGCGTAGATCGTGGTCGTCTGCGCGCCAAAGTCGATCGTGCCGTTCTGGGCATTGGGCCAGCGCTGGGCTGCGCTCTGGCGAATAAATTCGATTTTGTTGGGATCACCGAACGTTGCCTTGGCGATCAGCCGGGCAACATCGATGTCGAAACCGACAAGCTCCCCCTTCTCGTCGACGAAGCCGAAGGGAGGTGACTCGCTCGACACGCCGACGACCAGCTTGCCCCGCGCCAGGATTTCATCCAGCCTGGACTTCTCCTGAGCCTGGCTCGTCCCGGCCCCAAGCGCGAACCCGCAGAATGCCGCAACCAGACCGGTGATGAACCGCCGTCCAAAGCTTCGCATGTCCATGCTCCATTGGTTATTGGAAAGTTAGAAGACGTGGCCTTTGCTCAACCACTAGCGCTCGACCTGCTGCGGCGAAAGAACACGGCTCCTGACGGAGCACGTTAGAAATAGTTACGCCGCCAACGTTTTAGAGGCGGCAATTGAGGGCCGCTCGCTCTAGGGCCGCCAATGCAGCGGCGACGACGGGGCGCCGGGACGTGCCCTTGGGGACGGCGCTGAATATGTGTCTGTGTAGTGCGGGCGTAATGGGAAGAACGCGAAAGTCGGGATCCTTGTCGAGGGGCTGCACCGCCAGTCCCGGCAGGACTGTTACAAATTGCCCGGTGCGTACCATCTCAAGGGTGGCAGAAATATTACGAGCGCTGCAGCCAATTTTCATTTCGAATCCCGCGGCCAAGCACGCGTTCGTCAAGTTCTGCTGATAGGCGACCGCGGTTTGGTTGATCGCCCACTTCTCGTTCGAGAGATCCTTGAGCTCTATGCTTGTCAAGTCGGCCTTCGCAAAACGGTGATCTGAAGAGAGGATCGCATTGAGGGCATCGACATAGAGCGGGTGGAATTCGAGGGCCTGCTGGTACGCATTTGCATCGGTATAATCGTCGACAATTGCGATATCGACCTGCTTGGCGACGGTTGCCTTGAGACCCTCGGTCGGCTCAAGTTCGACGAAGCTGGCATCAATAAGGGGGTGTGTCTTGTGGAGATAGCCCAGAGCTCTTGGAACGATGCTGGTCGCGACACTCCCGAATGCGGCAAGTCGTAGTTCGCCCGCAGGAGGCCCGTCCTTTTCGTCGAGTTCGGCCTCGATGCGGTCTGCCAGTTGCAGCAGTGGCGTGACGCGATCCAGAAGTTGCTGGCCCTTGGTGGTCAAGCGAAGCCCTCCTGCCGAACGTTCAAAAAGTACCGCTCCCGCCTCCCGTTCGAGCAGCGCCAACTGTTGAGACACAGCCGGCCGTGTTTGGCCGAGCGCCCGTGCCACCGCCGAGATCGTACCGAGCTCGGAAAGTTCGTGAAAAAGACGCAGCCGTGAAAGACTGAGTGCCAAACTCGCATGTCTCCAAAGAAGCATACAGTAAGAATTTCTTTCGCCTCGCGTCAATTGGACTGGTCTTCCGGGGCTCGTCGAACCGGACCTAAAAGCGTCGGCATCACCCCTGTGATCGCGGTCATTGCGAAGATGAGGCCGCGATCGCCGAGTTTTGACCGGCCGAATGGCCAATATCGCGAGGATTTATCGATGCCGACGATCGCCTTCTTAGGTGTTGGCCGCATGGGTTCACATATGGCGCGTCGGCTTGCCGAAGCCGGGCATAAGGTACGGGCCTTCGACCCCAACGCGGCGGCCGTCGCCAAGCTCGCCGCGGCTGGCGTGGAGGCTGCCGCAAGCCCCAGGACCGCGGCCGCCGGCGCCGATTTCATACTGGCGAGCCTCCCTTCTCCAGCGGCCTTGAACGCGGCAGTGACCGGTGAGGACGGGATCCTCGCCGCCGCGAAGAAGGGCGCGACCGTAGTCGATTTCAGTACGGTCGACCCCGCCACCACCAAGGCGGTCGCTGCGATCTGCGACAAAGCCGGGATCAACTATCTCGATGCGCCCGTCAGCGGCGGCGTCGCCGGCGCCGAAAACGGCAAGCTCCTGATCATGATTGGGGGCGACCAGGCCGTGCTGGATGCAACGCGCTCCGTTCTTGAGACGCTGGCCGGCAAGATCATTTATTGCGGCCCGGTCGGATCCGGCCAACTCATGAAGTTAAGCCACAACCTATTGACCGCGATCAACACCGTAGCGCTTGGCGAGGTGCTGGCAGCCAGCGTGAAGTCCGGCGCAAGGCTAGACGTGCTGCTCGAGGTTCTCGGCGGGGGGCTCGCCGGCAGCAAGATGTTGGATTGGCTCGGCAAGACGCTCTTCACGCAGGAACGGCCTGCCTTCTTCGCGCTCGACCTGATGCACAAGGACATCTCGCTCGCACTCGACGAGTTCACGGCATCCCCGATGTATCTCGGGCAGCTCGTTCGCCAGATCTACAATACCGCCCGCGCGGACGGTCTCGGCGGAAAGGATTCTACCAGTGTTTCGGAGGTCTATGAGCGACTGCTCAAGGTCAATCTCCGTCAGCCCGCAGCATGATTTCGAAGACCAGGAACGAACAAATGAGAGCGCAAATCGCCACGACCAGCTACGATTCCGAACTGACGTTGCCCCGCTCCGGGCTATTGGGCAACTTCATCGGCGGAAAGTGGATCAAGCCCGTCTCGGGCCGCACGATGGCCGTCGAGAATCCCTGCCGACGCGATATCGTCGCCATGGTTGGGGCTGCAGACAAGCAGGACGTCGATGCTGCAGTCGCGGCAGCCAAGGCGGCTTTTCCGGCGTGGCGCCGCATGGCAGCCCGAGCCCGCGGCGCGCTTCTGACCGAACTCGGTAATCGCGTATCGGCGCATGCCGAAGAGATCGCCAAGGTCCTGGCGGCCGAAACGGGTAACGCGCTGCGCACGCAAAGCCGACCCGAGGTCGCGAGCACTGCCGAGGTTCTGCGCTACTACGGCGGCGTGGTGTCCGAGCAGAAGGGCGAGACGTTGCCGCTCGGCCCGGGGATATTCAGCTACACGACACGAGAGCCGCTTGGCGTCGTCGGCGCAATCATCCCCTGGAATTCGCCCCTCGTCCTCGCGGCCGTGAAGATCGGCATGGCGCTCGGCACCGGCAATACGCTGGTTCTGAAGCCCGCCGAGGACGCGCCGCTCGCGGTCATCAAGGTCGCGGAGCTTGCCGCCGACATCTTCCCGGCTGGCGTCTTCAATGTCGTCACCGGAACGGGCATCGAAGCCGGTGCGCCACTGTCGAACCATCCCGACGTGTCGAAGATCTCGTTCACAGGCTCGGTCGAGGTCGGAAAGCTCGTGGCGCATGCTGCCGCCGACCGCATTGCGAAGGTCACCCTTGAGCTCGGCGGCAAGAGCCCCTGCATCGTCTATCCCGATGCGGCGACGCCCGAACAACTCGACACCTGCGCGACAAACGTCATCAACGCCATGCGCTTCGCGCGCCAGGGGCAGTCCTGCACGGCCGGCTCGCGGCTCTTCATCCACCGGGACGTGTTCGGTCCGGTGGTTGCAAAGGTGGTCGAGAAGTTGAAGGCCATGAAGGTCGGCGATGCGCTCGACGAGGCCTCCGACATCGGCGCGATCATCAATGCCGAGCGTTACGGAGAAGTTTGCGCCTTCATCCGCGAGGCCGTCGATCGTGGTGCGAAGGTCGAAATCGGCCAAGTCCCGGCTCCCGCCAACGAAACCGACGGCTTCATGCCGGGCCCCGTCGTGCTGACGGGCGTCGACAATAGCTGGCGTGTAGTGCGCGAGGAGGTTTTCGGGCCTGTCCTTGTTGCGATCCCCTGGACGAACGAAGACGAGATGGTCGGCTGGGCGAACGACACCCATTACGGTCTTGCCGCCTACATCTTCACGAACGACATCACCACTGCCCTGCGCGCGGCGGAGCGAATCGATGCAGGCTGGCTCCAGATCAACCGCGCCGGTGGTCAGATCGCGGGCATGTCCTACGGCGGCGCGAAACAGAGCGGCATCGGCGCCGAATATTCCATCGAAGGAGCCCTTGAGAGCTACACCTATCGCAAGAGCGTGACCGTCACGGTGTGAGCAGAGAGACAGGCCAAGAGGTCTCCATGGTCATGCTCCTAACCGAAGACTCCACGGGTCCGGACCCTCTTCTGGCCATGGCGGGCGAGCGGTTCGATCGCCTGATGACGATCGAATCCCGTCCTCTCTCGGGCGGGCTTCCGCCGGGTCTCGTCGTTCCGATGTACGAGATCTGCCGTCGTCATCACGGCGAGCCGTTGTCCACGTTGGCAGCCAGGGCACTCATGTCGCGCGTCGCCTACGGCGACCACGTCATCGTGGCGACGGGCGCTGGCGTTCCGCCTAAACTCCCGCAGGGCGAGACCGACGGGCCGCCGGGCGCCGCTGTTCTTGCACGGGCTATGGCCCTTGGTCTTGGCGCCCAGGTCACGATCGTCTCGGAAGAGGCTCATTCTAAGCCAGTCGAAGCCTGCGCCGCGCTCGTTGGATCCTTCACGGCAAGGCCGATCAAGGTGGAGACTATCCCACCTCATTCCAAGTATGGGCCCAAGGCCGTCGAGGCGCTGCTGGCACGACACCAACCATCGGCAATCGTTTTCGTCGAGCTCGACGGCCCCAACCCGGAGGGTTTTTTCCACGGCGTCCGCGGCGACCGTCGCCCAGCGGGCACGATGGCGCACCTCCATTTGCTCGCAGAGGCCGGACACGCGGCGAAACGTTTGACGATAGGAATTGGCGACGGCGGTAACGAGGTCGGCTTCGGCGCGGTGCGGACGGCGCTTGCCGCTTTTCATCCAAATGGCTTCGTTGTCACGGCAGTCGAGACGGACGTGATCGTCAGCGCTGCAATATCGAACTGGGGCGCCTACGCTGTTTGCGCCGGACTTGCTGTCGGGCTTGGCAGTCCTGACCTGCTACACGACGAAACTCTCGAAGCGGAGCTGATCAGAGCCTGCGTTAAGGCGGGCGCTCGTGATGGCGCGACGGCAAGCACCGAGCCCCTCGTTGATGGTGTCTCTGAGAGCGGTCATCGGGGCTTTGTCAGTCTGCTCCAAAGCATCGTTGCAAGTTCGTCAAGCGAGCCTGGTCCGGCTTCATCGTCGCGTCAACGATCTCGCGAGGTGACGCCGTGACGCCGAGCTACGATCCCGCTGTTGGGCCCGACTTCATCGGTCTCGTACCGGGTTTGAAGCATCGAGAATGCCTCGCCCGGCGTATTCGCGCGGCAAGACGTTTTCGCCGAATGCTCCTGACAAGAACGCCCATTTCATCGCGCGTCGCCGGCCACCTGGCTCCCTGGTTGTCCGCATCGCCAAGTCACACTGGTTCTAGGAGAAGATGATGACAGCCACCACGGAGTCGAAAACGCAATCGCCGAAGGCCACAGATCGCTTCGGCAATCTGATCGACCCCATTGTTGGCTTTGCGCGCGGCAGCATCATCCGATCCAGTGTCGACGAAGCCCGCCGCCTTCGGCATGGACAGGCCGTAGCTGCCGATCGTGTCCGCAAGCTCGGCCCGCATTCCATTGGTGTGTTCACGGGAAATCAGAGAGATTTTCCACTCAAGGCGGAAGATCTCGCGACATTGTGCGAGGAATGGGTTGGCCCGGGCCTCTTCGCCGAAGACCTCCGAGAAGTCGCGATCAATCACCTCGGTGGCGAGGCCGGGGATGGCGTCGCTGTCTTCAACCGCACCAGCGCTGGAATCATTGCCACCATCGTCGCTCACGCCGCAGGCAGCTCCGTGATTTCGATCGTCCCTCCGGGCGGGCGATCGCACGCTTCGGTGATCCGAGGCTGTTCCATCGCACGGGTGGAACTCGTCGAAATCGGGGGCGATCGCGACTGGCAGGCAGCTCTGACCAAGGCGAAACCCAACCTCGTCGTCGTCACCACCGTAACGAGCGCGCTCGAGCTTCTGGATGACACCGTGACCTCGGCCGTCGTCAAGGCCACCCACGCGGTCGGCGCTATTGCGTTCGTGGACGACGCTTATGGCGCCCGTCTGCGTCCTGTGCTCCACGGCGGTAAGCCAGGCCTCGCACTCGGCGCCGACCTTGCAATCACCAACTGCGACAAGGCGGGTCTCGCCGGACCGCGCGCGGGCGTCCTTGCCGGCCGCCCCCATCTTGTCACGGCGGCCTCGGCGAAAGGCGCTGAATTCGGGATGGAGGCGCGCGCGCCGATCGCTGCCGGCGCCATGCGGTCCCTCCAGGGTTTTCGGCCTGAGGATCTGCGGGAGGAAGCACGCTCTGGTCAGGCACTCGCGGTCGCGCTTGCCGAGAAGCTCGGTCGCGACGTCGTTTCTATCAGCGATCTCGGGCCGATGGTCGACGAGCAGGACGTGCTTTCCCTTGTCCTGCGGCGCGCTGGCCGTTCCGTAGAGAACTTTGGACTCGTCCCCTGCGAGGTCTCCTCTGCGCTCGGAATGGTCCTGCTGCGCGACGCTGGAATCCTCACGGTCAACACCCATGGCCAGCCCGGGGCACGCGTGTCACTGCGCCTGAAACCTACCCTCGACGCGATCGGGCGAGTTGGAGGCCAGGACGCGGTCGTCGTCGCCGTCGACGCTGCACTCGATTACCTGGCCGCGCGGATCGACGAGGTTACCACGATCTCGCGGCTCATTCTGGGAGATCAGGCATGAGCGCCGCTAACACGATCTTCGCCGGCATGGATGACCGGCTCGACCGGCTGGTTAATCTCGACTTGGGTGGCCGCGGTGTTGAGCATCTTTACGAGGTAGCGCGCACGCGCCAAGGCGGTGCCCTGTGCGGCGCAGCTGCCGAGATGCTCGCGGATGTCCCCCTGGGTACGACGGTCTTGGTGACGACGGGCTCCGTCTCGCGGGCGTGGATTTCGCCGACCATTGGCGAGAACGACGGGCCAGCGGGCGCAGCCGCGGTCGTGCGCGCGCTTGCCCTATCCAAGCGGGCGACCTGTGTCGTTGTTGCGGAGGAGACCCTGCTGGACGGCACCGCCAAGATCCTTACCAGTGCCGGCTTGTCGGTGCTCCCCTACGAGCAGGCGCGGATTGCGAGCAACGATGGAAGCCTCGCTGTCGCCAGCACACGCTCCTTTCCCGTCACGGACTCCGAGGCGAAGGCCGCCTCCGCCGCCTTGCTCGACGAACTGAAGCCGGCCCTGGTCTTCTCGACGGAGCGGGTCGGCCGTAACGCCGACGGCATCTATTGCTCGATGCGCGGCATCGATTACGGCATGGGGCGGGCCCGGATTGACTACTTGTTCGACGAGGCGCTCGCTCGTGGGATTCCGAGCGTCTGCGTGGGCGACGGGGGCAACGAGATAGGCATGGGGGTCGTCGCAGACGCGGTGCGGCGCCATGTGAAGTTCGGCGATGCACGCCCGGAAGGAGGTGCTGGCATCGGAGCGGTGACTGGCACCGACGTGCTGGTGACTGCGGCCTGCTCGAACTGGGGTTGCTATGCCATCTTGGGAGCGCTTGCAGCACGCCTGAAGAGGCCCGACCTTCTCCATTCGCCCAAAATGGAAGAACACCTGCTTCGCCGAGGTGTCGACATCGGCTTGATCAACTCGGTCGGAAACGTCGTCGACGCCGACGTCGACGGGATTCCTCTGCAGACGCATGTCGCGATGACCGACCTGATCTCCGCGGTCGTTCGACCGGCGTTTCGCTGAAGACAGAGAGAGGGCGCCCAATGTCAACCGGACCGGCCGCACCCTTCCTCGATCTGCGCGACATACGAGTTTCGTACGGATCAAACGAGGTTCTGAAGGGCGTCAATCTTTCGGTCCGTCAAGGCGAGGTCGTCGTCATCATCGGCCCGAGCGGCAGTGGCAAAAGCTCGCTCCTGCGAACTGTCAACATGCTTCAACCGGTTACCCGCGGGGAGATCGTGCTGGAGGGCGAGGACTTGCTCTCCGGTAAGCAGGACGTAAACAAGGTCCGTCAGCGCGTGGGGATGGTGTTTCAGCACTACAATCTGTTTCCGCACCTCACTGTCCTGAAAAACCTCACCTTGGTTCCGCGCCGCGTCTTAAGGGAGCCGACTGCGGAATCTGAAGCTCGCGCCCGGGAGCTGCTCGCGAAAGTTGGCTTGGCGGACAAGGTCGCAAGCTACCCCGACCAGCTTTCGGGAGGCCAGCAGCAGCGTGTCGCGATCGCGCGAGCTCTCATGATGCGTCCCCACGTGATGTTATTCGACGAGGTCACATCGGCGCTCGATCCGCAGCTCGTACGCGAGGTCTTGAACGTCATGAAGGATCTCGCGCGCTCCGGCATGACCATGCTCGTCGTGACACATGAAATGAGCTTCGCGCGAGAGGTCGGCGACACACTCGTATTCATGGCCGACGGCGTGGTCGTTGAAAAAGGACATCCGGCTGACGTCCTCGATCGACCAAGTCACGACCGCACGCGTCAATTCCTTTCGCACACTGATGCCTAACGTCTTTTTTGCGCCATACCAAGGATCAACAGGAGAGAGGGATTAAGCATGCTGAAATGTTTGGTCGCGATCGCGGGTCTGTCATTTTCGATCGTGGCATTGCCCGCCGTAGCGCAGTCGAAGGTGGACGTGCCGCTGCCCACGGACCTGGCCACGCCAAAGGTGCTGACGATCGGCATCAATTGCCAGTATCCGCCTGCCGGCTATGTCGGGCTCGATGGAAAGCCGGCCGGCTTTGAGTATGGGCTCGTCAAGCGCATCGCCGAATATGCATTCGGCACCGAAGCCGGTCTCCAGACCCAATGTGTGAACGACAGCAATCGTATTCCGTTCCTGCAGTCCGGCAAGGTCGATCTCGTGCTCGCCTCACTTGCCCGAACCCCGGCGCGCGCTGAGCAAATCGACTTCTCGGACCCGATCTGGCTGAGCAATCTCCAGCTTGTTGTGAAGAAGGATTCTCCTATCAACAACTACGCCGATCTCGCCGGTCGCACCGTCGTGACGCCGACTGGGAGCACCTATCAGACCTGGTTGCAGAAGTGCCATCCGAAGGCGAACCTGATCACGGCCCAGAGCCCGGCCGATTCCTCCACGATGCTGGTCCAGGGACGTGCTGATGCCTTCGCCTACATCGACATCTACGACTACAACTTCGTGCAGAATAACAAGAACTTCAAAGTCGTTGGCGAGCTTGCATCACCGGCGATCCAGGGCATCGGCGTCAAGAAAGGCAACGCGGCCACGCTCGCCTGGATCAATGCAGTGATCGCCAAGATGCGCGAAGAAGACGCCTTCTACAAAGCCTTCGCCGAAGAAGTGAAGGACCCGACGATGGTCGCGAAGTACCGCAATGTCGTCCCGGGGCCGAAAGTCAAGCTCGACTACGCAGGCGTCGACCCGATGGAATGCAAATTGTGAGGAACCTCGCGGCGCTGTAGCGTCCCAATTCGGCTTGAGTGGAGGTGCGGATCGTGCAGACCGATCTCATGAAAGAGGTAACCGAGCTGCTGTCAGGGCTTGGCAACAGCCTCCTCATCAGCGCGATCGGCATCCTGCTCGGAATTGGGATCGGGATCGTACTCGGGGCAATACGCCATGCACGGATCCCGGTGGCCAACATCGCAATTGTCGGGTTCGTGAATGCCTTTCGCTGCACGCCGCTCCTCGTACAGATCTTCCTGCTATTCTACGCGCTGCCCGATATCGGGATTCGTCTGACGCCATTCGAGACCTCCTGGCTCGCGCTCGCATTGTGGGGCGGTGCTTATCAGACGGAAGTCTTCAGGGCCGCATTCGAAGCTGTACCGAAAGGCGAGGTGACGGCGGCTCGCGCTCTTGGCTTGCCGGCGTTCCAGACCTTTCTTGACGTCACCCTTCCGATTGCGCTGCGCATCGCGATCACCGGCGCAACGACCACCGCGATCACGCAATTCAGATCGTCCAGCTTCATGATCGTCGTCGGCTATCAGGAACTAACCTACGTCGCTAACCGCATCGTGTCAGATACCTTCAAGGTGTTCGAGACCTTCGGCATTGCCTGCCTCATGTATCTGCTCATCTGCAGCATCCTAAGCGCAGCGTCCCGGGCGTTCGAGCGCAGGCTGTTGATTCCAGGACTGGGAGTGGTCAAATGAACGACTGGATTTGGCCCGTCGCTGCTTATCTTGGTCAGGGTCTTCTCGTTACTCTGTGGATTTCCCTGCTCACCGTCCTGTTGGCGACGGTTCTTGGACTCCTGATCGCGGCGTTGTCGCGAAGCACACTCAGTCTCGCGCGCCTGATCGGACGTCTTTACGTCGAGGTCTTTCGCGGCGTGCCGTCGCTGATGATCCTCCTCTTCGTATTCTTCGCCCTTCCTCAAATCGGGCTTCGCACCGGCCCGCTCACGGCCGCAATCATCGGATTGGGACTTTGGGGCGGGGCAAACATCGGCGAGGTCTTCCGTGGCGCCTTGAATTCAATTCCATACCGGCAGGAGCAGGGTGCCCGGGCACTTGGGTTGAGCGCAACCGAGGCGCTTGTGTTCGTCATTCTGCCGCAGGCATTTCGGCGTGCGTTGCCGCCCTACGTCGGCCAGCTCACCGTTCTCGTCCAGGCGAGCGCGCTGACGTCTGTCGTCGGCGTGTCGGATCTCTTGGGATCGGCGCGTCAAATGATCGAAAGACTAGCGTACGTCGGAGCCGGAGGCTCACACGCCATCGAGATCTATCTCGGTGTGCTGAGCATATTCTTTGTGATCTCCTACTCGTTGACCGCGCTGGCCAGTTTGATCGAACGTCGTCTACGAGTCTGAAAACATTTCCTTAGTCGATCGAAACCTTCGAGGGGAAGGCAGTTGACTTGTTTTGGCGACCCGATCGAGTCCATCGAGAGCTTTGCGCGGAAACGTACTCTAGTTCAAGCGAGCCCAAACTACCGCGCCGGGAGCGCCCCTACGTCGGTCGGATCTTCGCCTAAAAAGGCGGCCGTGCGGGCTGCCACCGACCGTCAACGTCAACTTACAAGGATCGTGCAATGAGCATCTACAGCGGGCCGGTGTTCGCAATGGCGCAGGAACAATTCAATCTTGTCGCAGACTACATCGGAATCGAATCGGAACATCGTGATCGGCTGCTATACCCGAAACGCGCAATCAGCGTGTCGATACCGTTGCACACGGACGACGGGCAAACAAAGGTGTTCCAAGGATATCGTGTTCAGCATCATCTTACTTTGGGACCGACTAAGGGTGGTACTCGATTCTCGCCGCAGTTAGATGTCGGCGAAGTCGCTGCCCTGGCAATTTGGATGAGTTGGAAGTGTGCATTGGCGGGGCTGCCTTATGGGGGCGCGAAAGGTGGAGTTGCTTGCGATCCAAATAGCCTTTCCGTACGCGAACTTGAGGCCGTAAGCCGCCGCTACATGCAGGAGATGATCCCGTTCGTAGGACCGAATACGGATGTCATGGCGCCTGACATGGGGACGAATGAACAAGTCATGGCTTGGTTCATGGACACATACTCCATGTACAAGGGCCACGCGATCAATGAGATAGTAACCGGGAAGCCCGTCGCAATTGGCGGCACCGCGGGCCGGCGGGAGGCGACTGGACGGGGTGTCGCGCACCTCGTCAAACGCGCGCTAGAATCAATTCAGCTCGATTCGTCCAGATCGACAGCGATTGTTCAAGGGTTTGGCAACGTAGGAAGTATATCGGCGTATATTTTGGCCCGAGAGATGGGCGTAAAAATCGTAGGTCTCAGCGATCACACAGCTGCTTACTACGACCCTGCCGGACTACCGATAGATGTCATTGAGCGTTACGTCGCTGAGAAGCGGAATTTGGCTGGCTGGTCCAACGAGTCGGCCATTGATCCTTCCGAACTCTTGACCCGCGAATGTGACATTTTGATCCCCGCCGCCACTGAGCAGGTCATTACAGCCACAAATGCTTCGAGGCTTTCGTGTCGGATCCTAGCGGAGGGAGCAAATGGTCCGACAACGCCAGATGCCGACGCGATTATCGAGGAACGAGGCGATATCTTTGTATTGCCCGATATCCTCTGCAACTCCGGCGGAGTGATCGTTTCCTATTTTGAGTGGGTTCAGGATCTGCAACGGCTCTTCTGGACCGAGAAAGAAGTGAATGATCGATTGAAGGACATCCTGAATGTGACCCTCGATCGAGTTATTCGACGGGCCCGCAAAGACGGCATTTCCCACCGCGTGGCTGCAATGGCGATAGGGATTGAAAAAGTTCGTGAAGGGAAAAAGCTGCGTGGACTGTTTCCTTAGTTGAGCTTGGCGTGGTCATCCAACCCGCTGAAGCCCAAATGGCGAATTGCGGATCCCGCAGGACCCTCCCGTCAAGATGTGTCGACCAATGTTCCAGTTCCTCCCTGACTGGGCCACCGCGTGAGCGGTGGCCCTCTTTTTTGTTTTCGTTGGCTTGAACGCCGTAGTCGCAGGATAACGCCCCCGTTCGCAAGTAAGGATGCATTCGACCTCAGTTTCGAAGCATGCGTGAGCTGGACATTATGGACTTGAATTTCTCGCATCCATTGCGTGCGGAGCTTCATAATGAACTCCACGCGCGACCATCCCCTTGTACTTCGAGGGTGATACAGACGTATGGCATGTCGCCATAGTCGGCGACAACAGTCACCCCTGTGTACCGAGTTGCCTGTCATCCCTTGAGGGATTGGCGATCACGCAGCTAGTCATTTCAACCTCTCCTGTTTGCGCGCGACCGAAATGGTCCCGCTATACTGCCCCGAGCCCAGAAACCCTTTCGGGTGCCTGGCGTGGGCAGCTCGGAGGACTGCGGCTAAGAGGCAATCACATTGTTCGGCATAAACCAGTCGCCGCTCGGGCGCTGGCTGATGATCGCAACTCGGTGGCTGATCACTTCGTGTTCGGTGATGACCGATGTCAAAACTTCAGGAAGGGGGTCGAAGAGGCCTGGAGCTTGGCTGTATGTGTGATCTTTTCAATCGAACCTATAGGACGCCTGAAAGAATGTACCCCAGCGCTCCATGCTGTACTTCGCAAAACCAGATAAATTATCGAAGCAGCCGCGGTTGCTACATGCAGTGTCGCTCCCCGTCCTTTTAGTCCACATGGCCCAATAGCGCCCGCCGACGCCGACGCTGATGTTCTTGGTGATGAAGTAGGACAACACGCCTTCAACCTGGACCCCGCCGCCACCATTGCCGCGTTGTTCAGCGAAGGTGGTCGTCGGGCGCAAGAGATGATTGTCACGGCCCTTGAAATCGGTCCAAGGCAGGTAAGCGACGTCCGTGCTCAAACGCCAACGCTCGGTGAGCATGGTTTCGGCGCTTAGGCCGACACGAGGTGCATTCCACTGAGTATTCTGGCTACCAACGATCCTGTCGTCACCCGGCGGCAAGCATGTAGCTAACGGATTAGCTATCTGTACACACCCCGTTGTGTCGGAACTCTGTTCGTAATAGGCCCATCCGAAAAATCCGCCGACCTTGTAGTTGGCGCCGCGCAAGAAATCGTAACCGGCGTCGGCCGTGTAATAGGTAAACCTTCCGTTGGCCTGGCCCGATATCGTATTGACATAGGAGAGACTGCGACCGAGGCTCCAATCTTCATCGTTCTGGGTTCCCTTGTTGAAGCGCCCGGTGCCAACGGTGCTCTTCAGGAACGCTCCCCACGGACTGTCGAGACGACCAAATAATTCCCCGGAAAGTCCGTCCAGCCCGTGATAGGTGAGCCTCGACTCGAGAATCCTGGGGTCTTCAAGACGGCCATAGGGCACTGCGCTGTGGTCCCATTGGAAGCGTCCGCGGCTGAGCCAGAGGCGCGATCCGCCTTCGAACGACCAACCGGCACCGTAAGCAATCGGCGGCGCGCTGACGGGTGCTTTTGCGTACAGCGGCGCATCCGGCCATTGCACCGCCCACGGGTCGGCGCCGAAATGGTAGTTCAACCCGATCTTTCCGACGTGATAGTTGCTGGACAAGTTCGTTGTGTTCGCCGGAAGAATTGCGAACGGCGGATCCTGCACCGTTGGAGGCGTTGCAACGCTCGGCCCGCCGAAATGCAGATAGTCATATTCAGCTTTGACCGACCATGCAGGCGAAAGCGCTTGCTCGACGCCCAGCCCGATGATGCCACCGATCCGACCATAGTCGAAATGGGTTTTCTCCTGTTGCCCGCTGCCTTCAAAGTTGTTGACGACGTCGCCCCGATTGTTTTGCCAAGCCAGGCCTCCCTTGAGATAAGCCAGCGTGCGGCCCAGCGCACCAAACGCGTAACCGACGCGGCCGGTCCCGGTGGCAAAGACGTTGGGACTTACCTTGCAGTTTGCGTTCACGATAAAGCCGGAGGCAGCGAAGCAAGTATTTGTGCCGTCGGAGACAGCACCGCTGGCATCGAGTCCGACGCCAAATACCCAACCGTTCCTCTGCCAATTGTAGCCGATCTGTCCACCCGCGAGGAACACCGGGGTATCGACGACACCGCCATAGATTGACGGACCGTAGGGATTGCTGAAGGAGGTTCGGCCATACCCACCGCCGACGTGCCCGCCAATATAGCCACCGGACCAATTCCACACCGCCGGCGGCAGTTTTACTTCTGGCTTAAGATCTGCCGCATTCGCTGCACTGTTTGCGACGAGCGCAATTGTCGTGGCTCCTAAAAGAAGAACTCCAGATCGCATCCAACGCTTCCCTGCATTTTCTCGGTCCACGACCGCCCTTAAGTTGTCGCCGCAGCAAACCGTCGGGGCGGATCAGACGTTAACAGCGACGCGCGCCGAATCCGCCCCGAAGACCATCGCACTGCGATCGGTGATGATGCCGCGAAGAAAGCAAAGCGCGTGCCGAGTGAATTGGTAGGCTCTGCAGGCACTTCGTCGCGGCGTGTAGCGTCAGGTTACTGACAATGGTCTCAATACCGACAGCGGCGCAGCAGTGCCCGAGCAATACGGGTGCTGCGCGAGGTCATCGACCGATGACCACAATGCACTTGTCTTGCTCGATTATCGGGACCAAGCACTCAAGCTCGAACTGCTCGAATTAGACAAGGCTCGCGCCGCCATGATGGTGATCGCTCACGGGAATTCTAGTTTTTTAGGCGCTAGAGCCGCAATCTCGGCCGGCTTACAGATATCGGTTTGCGCAATTTTGATATCTTCTTTGCGATCATTTCCGCTAGGGGATCATCGCGATCCTTCACGCAAAGAGTGTGGAACGCTTGCTTATAAGCTGCCGCGATGCGGCTGACCGTTTCCGGCTCAATCGCGGCGTCGTGAACTAGCCTTGAATTATACGAGCAGCGTCGCGGCCAAGCTCGGCGTTGTTACCCGGGCCATCATCACCGACGGCGGCGACTTCACCGATTTCGAATGGAAGTTCGGCGAAGGCGTCACCTATCCGCCGGGAGCGCGAGGGAAGCAATGATGGTCCGCAAGGTCGTTGTCACCTTCGACGAGCACGATTTCGAGCAGCTCGAGATGCTGGCCAAGCTGCGCAAGATCAGCATTGCCGAAGAGATCAGGCGCATGTGCCGCGCCCAGCTCGACTACCGCATTCCTTATCGGATCAGAAGGCAGGTCTGCGATGAGCGATTGCGGTCCCGCCGTCGTTTGCCTCTATTGCGAGCCGTTGCTTGCGGAGCTGGCCGAGCTTCGCGCGCTAGAGCGGTAATGGGCCCGGCTCCGGAGCAAGGCCATGGGCCAAGCTTGAACAGAGAGCAGTATGCGGTGAAAGGTGCACGTACGGTTGTGTGTCCAGCGAAGGCTGGCATGTTCAGCAGGAGACAAACCTGCCTGGGGTAGAAGTCAGAGCCCCGTAGTGTGGATAGCAGAGGTGATGGAAACTGAAACTCTGAAGCCTATCGACAAAGTCTCCCAGGGGAGGCTACGAGTCATCGGGCCGTAATAAAAGTGAACGCGTTGTGGCCTCGAAAGTGAGAGTATCCCCGAGGGCCGAGCCTTCAACCGGAGGGCGAAGGCAGCATGAGCAACTGAAGACTGACCGATACGGATGTTCACCTCGGAGGGTGGAAGCAACAGCTCGGTGACACGGACATGCTGAGCAACTGGAGAAGCCCTCCTCGTCCCGACGCGAAATCGTCGGAGCAAGGTAGGCCGTATAACCGGCGAAACCGGGAAGTCGGCCGAAGACGAGAGGGTAGCGGCCGGGTCCGGAGTAGCAATGAAGCGGAGTAATATCCGTGGAGCCAAGGGACCCTGCCATTTGCAATGTCTCCAACATAGGGAAGGCGAGGACGAGATGACAAAGGCGTCCATCGATTTGCAGGACCTGAGGCGGAGAATATACGTCAAGGCAAAGGCTGAACCGTCCTGGCGGTTCTGGGGACTATACGTCCACGTCTGCCAGATGGAGACCCTGCGCGCTACGTATGAGATGGCCAAAGAGAACGATGGAGCACCGGGAATAGACGGCGTCACCTTCGAGGCCATTGAGACGCAAGGCGTGGAAGCTCTGCTCGAGCAGTTACGGGGCGAACTGATCGGGCGCACCTACCAGCCACTTCCCGCGCGGAGGCAGGAGATACCGAAGGACGGGGGCAAAGTCCGTGTCCTCTCGATTCCGGCGATCCGCGACAGAGTGGTGGAAGGGGCGCTCAAGCTCATCCTCGAGCCTGTGTTCGAGGCTGACTTTCAACCGGGGTCGTATGGATAGGGTAACGTTCAAACCGGCGCCCTTGCCATGCAGATTCCCGCAAGCCAATGCCTGGTACCCAAACGAAGTCGCGAGTGACTCATGGATACAACAACCGTTGCGCGACAAGTTGTCCTAGTACCCACTTTTCCTGGAACGTGAGTCGTGATTCAAGGTCGGGATGATACCCGAAGCAAGAGAAGTCCACCTTTCGAGGAAAGATCGCAAGGTACTTGAGGCATGCTGTCGCTCACCGGTGACGTTGCAGCGCGATTTGAAGCGGGCTCGGATCGTTCTGTTGGCGGCGGATGGGCGCAGCACCCGGTTGATCGCCAAGGAAGTCGGAGTCCAGCCGCGGATCGTCAGCCTTGGCGGCATCGCTATGCCGACCACGGCCTTGAAGGTCTGCAAGACAAGCCGCGGCCGGGCAAGCAGCCGATCTATACCAAGGCCTGCGCGTTCCAGACGATCGTGATCACCAATTCCAGGCCATCGTGATCACTCATTCCAGAGCATCGTGATCACCGTTTCCAGGGGATCGTGATTACCAATTCCACGGGATCGTGATCGCTATTTCCAGCGGATTGTGATCGGGGACAGCGAGCCGGACACCACTGACAGTCTGCAACCCAGGTAGCTTGGTCTTTTGCCCGACAGCAGAGGATCGAGATGCCGACAGAGAGACTGTCCATGCGCCACATTCGCGAAGTTTTACGCCTGCACTACAGCGTCGGCATGTCGCAGCGTACGATTGCCCGTAGCCTCGGCCTGGCCCAGGGCACGGTTTGCAAGTACCTCAACATGGCACGCCGCGCAGGTTTGACCTGGCCGTTGCCGCCCGAGCTCAATGATGAGGTCCGGCTC
>NZ_LJYG01000081.1:0-7731 GCF_001440035.1 Bradyrhizobium manausense
TCGCCCTACTTCGTCACCAACGCCGACAAGATGCGCGTTGAGATGGACGACGCCTACATCCTCATCAACGAGAAGAAGCTCTCCTCGCTGAACGAATTGCTGCCGCTGCTCGAGGCCGTGGTGCAGTCCGGCAAGCCGCTGGTCATCGTCGCCGAAGACGTCGAAGGCGAAGCGCTCGCCACCCTCGTCGTGAACCGCCTCCGCGGCGGCCTGAAGGTCGCGGCCGTCAAGGCCCCGGGCTTCGGCGATCGCCGCAAGGCCATGCTGCAGGACATCGCGATCCTGACCGGCGGCCAGGCCATCTCGGAAGATCTCGGCATCAAGCTCGAAAACGTCACGCTCAACATGCTCGGTCGCGCCAAGAAAGTGATGATCGACAAGGAGAACACCACGATCGTCAACGGCGCCGGCAAGAAGACCGACATCGAGGCGCGCGTGGCGCAGATCAAGGCGCAGATCGAGGAGACCACCTCGGACTACGACCGCGAGAAGCTCCAGGAGCGTCTTGCCAAACTCGCGGGCGGCGTCGCGGTGATCCGCGTCGGCGGCGCGACCGAGGTCGAGGTGAAGGAGCGCAAGGATCGCGTTGATGACGCGATGCATGCGACCCGCGCGGCTGTCGAGGAAGGCATCGTCCCGGGCGGCGGCGTCGCCCTGCTCCGTGCTTCCGAGCAGCTCAAGGGCCTGCGCACCAAGAACGACGACCAGAAGACCGGCGTCGAGATCGTGCGCAAGGCGCTGTCGGCTCCCGCTCGCCAGATCGCGATCAACGCCGGTGAAGACGGCTCGGTGATCGTCGGCAAGATCCTGGAGAACAAGGCCTACAATTACGGCTTCGATTCCCAGACCGGCGAATATGCCGACCTCGTCAAGAAGGGCATCATCGACCCGACCAAGGTGGTCCGTACCGCGATCCAGAACGCCGCCTCGGTGGCCGCGCTCCTGATCACCACGGAAGCCATGGTCGCCGAGTTGCCCAAGAAGGGCGGCGCCGGCCCCGCAATGCCCCCGGGCGGCGGCATGGGCGGCATGGACTTCTAAGGTCCACCCACCTCAAGGACTTGCGAAACCCCGGCAGCGATGCCGGGGTTTTTGTTTTGGCCGTAGCCCGGATGGAGCGCAGCGCAAACGGTGTGCCGGATTTCGCTGCGCTCCATCCGGGCTACAACGAACCCTCCTATTGCACCTTCCCCAGCCGCTCGGCGCGCAGTTCCCCCTCTGCGTCGAGCGACCAGAAGATCCGCGTCACCTTGCCGATGAGATTGTCCATCGGGACGAAGCCCATCACCGACTTGAAGCGGCTGTCGGTGGAGTTGTCCCTGTTGTCGCCGAGTGCGAAGAAATGGCCCGGAGGGACGGTGTAGAGCTCGGTGTTGTCGGCGTAGCCATTGTCGACGCAGTCGTAGGTGATGTAGCTCACCCCGTTCGGCATCGTCTCGCGCCAGCGCTTGACCCTGGTGCCGGTGTCGCCGCCGCAGGCGGAGCCTGCCGCGACATCCTTCAGCGCGACGCGCGTCACCTGGATGTCGTTGAGGAAGAGTTGTCCATGCCGCATCTGGATGCGATCGCCGGGCAATCCGGCAACGCGCTTCACATAGTCGATCTCATTGTCCTTCGGCGACCGGAAGACGACGATGTCGCCATAGGCAGGATCAGCAGCGCCGACGCGGCCGGAGATAAAGGATGGCGTGAAAGGAAACGAATAGCGGCCGTAGCCATAGGCATATTTCGCCGCGAAGACGTAGTCGCCAACCACCAGCGTCGGGGCCATCGAGCCGGACGGAATGTTGAAGGGCTGGAACAGCACGTAGCGAAACAGGATCAGCGGCGACCACAGCACGGGCACGAGCAGGATCAGGATGATAATCGCTTTCCATTCGCGAGGTCTGGCCCTTGGCCGGACGGTGTCCTGAAGCGTGGTCATCGCATTCCCTGCCCGAGATTGTCGTCGCCACAGATTGCGCAACCTGTAGGCGCGCACAATCCCTGACCCGTCCGACTTGGTCGTCCCGCTGCCGGGCTGCGTTCGAAGCGGCCGCCGGCCGCCGATCAACTCTGCGCCATCTCCTGAAAACACGCCCGCACCCAGTCAATCGTCACGCGCGTTGCGGCGTCGCGCTTGAGGTGGTTTTGCACCAGCAGCCAGACGTCGCGCCGCTTCGGCAGCAGGCTGGCGCGCAGGCGGCGATCGCCAAGCAGGTCCGCGCAGACATATTCCGGCAACACGCCGGCGGCCCGATGCGCGCGGATCAGATTGCGGATGACCCGGACGTTGTCGGTGACGCAGCGCGCGCGGGCCTTCTTCGTGCGCAGGAATTGCATCTCGGGAATGGCGCCGAGCTCGTCCGGATAGGTGCATAGCATCGGCTCGCCTTCGGTCGCGGCAGGCTCGAAATAATAGAGCTTGATGTCCCCGAGCCTGGAGATCGCAAAGTCGCCCTTGTCGGGCTTGCGCAGTCGGATGGCGAGATCGGCTTCCCAGCGCGAGAACCTGACGTTCTCGCTGGAGGTGAGGAATTGCAGCGTGAGGCCCGGATTGGCGCGCAGGAAGTCGCTCGCGCGCGGCGACAACACCGTCTCGGCGACCGTGTTGGTGGAGGCGATGCGCAGGCGCCCGACCGGCCCTTCCAGGCTCTCGCTGAGGCGGCCGATCTCGGCCGCATGCGCGGCCATCGCCTCGACATGCGCCAGCACCGCCTCGCAGCTCCGCGTCGGCCTGCGCACGCCGTCGGCGGCCTCGAACAGACGCAGGCCAAGCGCTCGCTCGATCCGCGACAGCCTGCGCCCGACCGTGGTCTCGTCGATGCGCAGCCGCGCGCTGGCGCCGGCATAGGTGCCCTCGTCCCTGACGGCGGCGATGATGCGCAGATCGTCCCAGTTCATGAGGCGAAGGTATATCGGCCGGGAGGCGCCTGCAATATCGCAGCCACCGGCTGCAATATCCCTGCATATCGGCAGGCGGCTCCGGCGTTATGCTGGCCCGGCCTTTCGCCCTGGAGATTGCCTGACCATGACGACCGCAAAGACCCTGCTCGAGCTCGCCGGCGCCGACCTCACCCCGCCACGCCTTGCCGATGCCGCGCTGGTGCTGATCGACATCCAGAACGAATATCTTGCAGGCCCCCTCGCCTTGCCCGACGCCAAGCCCGCGATCGCGCGGGCGGCTGCGCTGCTGGCACGGGCACGCGAGGCTGGCGGGGCGATCATCCACATCGCCCATCGCGGCAAGGCGGGCAGCCTGTTCGATCGCGGCAGCGAGCGCGGTGCCATCGTCGCCGAGCTCACGCCTCGTGCCGGAGAGCTGGTGATCGAGAAGGAGCTGCCCAATGCGTTTGCCGGCACCGATCTTAGGTCGCGTCTTGCCGCAACCGACAGGAAGAACATCGTGCTGGCCGGCTTCATGACGCATATGTGCGTCAGCTCCACGGCGCGCGCCGCGCTCGATCTCGGCTTTCGCACCACCATCGATGCCGATGCCTGCGCCACGCGCGACCTGCCTGATGGGCGCGGCGGCACGCTGGACGCGCGCACCATCCACGAGGTTGCGCTCGCCGAGCTTTCCGACCGCTTCGCGATCATCGCGCGCGGCGATGCGCTGAGATAACGGAGCAACATGATGCTGCAACTCTATTTCTCGCCGATGGCCTGCTCGCTTGCGAGCCGCATCGCGCTGATGGAGGCAGGTCTCGAGGCGCGCTATCACCAGGTGCATCTTGCGACCAAGACGATCGCGGACGGCGGGCGCGATTTTCGCGACATCTCCGCAAAGGGCGCCGTGCCGGTGCTGGTGCTGGAGAACGGCGAGCGGCTGACCGAGAGCGCGGCGGTGCTGCAATACATCGCTGACCTCAGGCCCGAGCGCGGCCTTGCGCCGCGGCCGGGAGATCTGGATCGCTACCGCCTGCAGGAATGGCTGAGCTTCGTCGGCACCGAGATCCACAAGGCGTTCCTGTTTCCGACCTTCTGGTACAAGGACGACGGCTCGCTCGCCAAGCCGCGCGCGCGGATCCTCCAGACGCTGTCGGTGCCATCAGCGCATCTGGCGGACCGCGAATTCCTCGTCGGTCACAGCTTCACCGTCGCGGACGCGCATCTTGCCTGGGCTCTGCTGCTGCTTCGCCCCGCCGGCGTCGATGTCGCGCAATGGCCCTCGCTCGCTGGATATCTCGAACGCATGCAGGCACGGCCCGTGATGCGAGAGGCGATCGCCATCGAGATGGCATTGCGCAAGTCCGTCCCGGTCAATGCGGCGTAGCAGTCACTCTGGAAGCAGAAAATCAAAAAGGGCCGCAGCGAGCGGCCCTTTTGCATGATCTCGAATTGACCAGGCCTAGTCGACCCGCGCCAGCACCGCCAGCTTGCGGATCCCCTTGTTGCGATAGGCGTCGAGGAACGCGTAATAGTCCTTGAACGAGACGCAGCCGTTGGAATCGCCGTTCGGCCCGAGCATGAAGGTGTGTGCCAGCAGGCCGTCGCGGCCGTAGATCGCGCTCTCGCCGCCGATCGGCGTGAGACGCAGCGCGGGCACGCCATGGAACAGCGCCTCGCGCGGCTTCAGCGTGTAGATGTGCGGCGGGGTGACGCCGCGCATGCGCACGCGCTGCGAGTGCGGATCGTCGAGGTTGGAGCCGAGGCCGGAATGCGCCTCGAGCCTGGTGCCATCGGGCAGGTAGACCGTCTTGGCGGTGATGTCGTAGACCGCGGTGTCGCGCTCATAGGGCGGGGCACCGCCGAACATCGGGTTCTGCTCCTTCGGCGCGATCGCCGAGGTCACGCTGGCATCGGCCGAAGCGTAGGCGAGCAGGCCGCCGGAGGACTCGCGCTTGCCCCACAGCTTCTCCACCATCGACTGGCGCGGGCCAGTGATCGACATCACCGCAGCCTTGGCGCGATCGGCAAACGACTTTGGCTTGGCTTCCGGCGCCGGCACGATCTGGGCCGGATCGGCGGAGGCGAGTTGCACCGGCGCGTCCGAGCGCTTGCCCTTCGCGACGTCAGCGACCTTGTCAGCGACCCGCTCAGCCACCCTGGCGGGGTTGAGCGGCTTCAGCACTTCCGCGACCTTCGCGACAACGGTCGGCTTCGGCGTGGCTTCCGCGACCTGAGCCGCAGGTGCGGCGCTCGCCGCGTTCGATTCGACACCCTGCGTCGCCGCGGCGGCAAAGCGCTCGTTGAACTGTTCGCGTGAAATCGGTTTGGCCACCTGCAGCCGGTCGGGCAGCAGTGCAAAAGTTTCCCTGATGGCCTCGCCCGCCTCGCGCAGCGCCACCTTGGGCGCGCGCTTGACCACAGGCTCGTCGTAACCGGCGCTGCCGACGGTCGGATAGACGCTGGCGGCGAAGATGTTGTTGTAGACGGTCCAGCCGGCAAGCAAGACGCAGCCGGCCACGGCGGCGCCAAGCAGGTTTTGGGTGGTCATTTTCCGGGAAGGCTTCCGATAGGAATTTTTCTGCTTCCGTGCCGCGTAACTCGGCGCAGCGATACTCGTACTCATTCGCCTTGCGTCCAGGACGGTGTCACTCAGTCCCCCTTCGAAGCGCCGCTGGTCACGTTCCGGAACCAGCATCTCGCAGAGGGTCGGAGCGTCATTAAGGCGACTTTTAGTTAAATGCAGATTAAGTTCAGGCGGTTGTAGGGCAGCTCGTTAACGCTGTGCCATTTTGAGAAAAAGGCCCGCGGAACTACGGACTTAGGCGACACTGTTAACCATAATTCTCGGCCGGTTCAGCACACTCAGAGGGCCTCGCCGACCGCACCTTTGGACCCACCAACCAAGTCATTTTCGTGGTCATCCATGTCCGCAAGATAGCGGGCAAGCGTTGCGCGAGGCTGATGCCTGGCGGCGTCATTTCACCTCACGCCGCCGACGTCGCTGGGTGCCCTGACCGAAAGTTGATCGCCCCAATCTGGAAATGGCCGCGGCGGCAAAATAGCTACACGCTCCGGCACTTTTCAGCAGCCTCTGCGCATGATACGGTACCGTATCAACATCGCCTTGAACTGTGCCGAGCACGTCAAACGGAGGCTGGCATGAGTGGGTTTTCGCGCGCGGGGTGTTGCGCCCTGGCGTGGTCGTTGCTGTTGATCGGATCTGCGACCGCACAGCCTGCCACGGACGTGGGCTGCACCGCGTCACCCTCCGCCGCCGGCACGCAAGTGTGGCGTTGCGACAACGGCATCACGATCGTTGCAGAAAACGGCGCGAGATTTGAACTGAAGGACGTCAACCGCGACGGACATATAGACACCGTCGAGTTGAGCGGCAAAGCGCTGCTGGTCGAGGTGCCCAGGAAACCCGGCGGCAATCCCTTCAAGGTGCTGACGCCGCAAGCGATCGCCGCGGTGCGCGGCACCAAATGGGCGGTCGATGTCGCAGAGACCAAGACCTCCGTGTTCGTCGCCAACGGCCGCGTCGGTGTGACCCGGAGGGTGGCGCGCGGACGCGGCGCCGTGCTAGGTCCCGGCGAAGGCGTCGACGTGGAAGCGAGCGGTCCGCTGACTGTCAAGACTTGGGGCCAGCCTCGCGTCGATGCGCTGATGGCGAGATTGGGTCAATAAGGCCCGTACACATCAATAAGACCCGCGCACGAGACGCGGAAAGACAGATTGTAGTACGACGTAATGAATAGACGTTTTCAGATCCTGCTCGCCCTTGTCCTTGCGGCCCTGTGGGGCGGCGGCATTTTTGCCGCTCACACCTACGGCCATCTCGCCTTTCTCGATCGGCTCGAGGCGACGCTGACAGACCTGCGCACGCTTGCGCGCGGCGTGCAGGCCCCGCCCGATCTCGTCACCATCGTCGCCATCGACGACACCGTGGTGAAGCGCGGCGGCACCTATCCGCTGCCGCGGGCCGATCTGGCGCGCGTGGTCGACGCCATTGTGCAGTTCAAGCCGAAGGTCATCGCCATCGATCTGCTGCTGGTCGATCGCAGCGCTGCGATCGGCGACGCCACGCTGGCGCACACGCTCGCAACCGGTCCCATGGTGCTCGCGGCCGCGGCGATCTTCCCGAACGAGAGCGAAACCGTTGGCCCCGGCAGCGCCGGACCGCTCGCCATCCTGCCCCAGGCCGAGCGCTTCCTGTTGCCGTTGCCTGCTTTCGCCGATCACGCCGATGTCGGCATCGTCAACGTCGCGACCGGGCAATCCGGCTCACCGCTCTCGGTGCCGATGCTGTTCCGGACCGGCGACAAGGTCGAACTGTCGTTGCCGCTGCGGGTCGCCAGCCGCGCGCTCGACAAGAAGCTGACGATCGCGCCCGATCATCTCACGCTCGGCGATCGCGTCGTGCCTGTAGACAGCGACTTTTCGCTGCCTATCACTTACTACGGCCCGCGCCGAACCATCCGCACCGTTAGCGCGCAGAGCATTTTCGACGGCACGCTCGATCGCAAGGCGGTCGAGAACCGGATCGTCGTGATCGGCGCCGCGGTTGCCGGCGGCGGCGACTTCTTCCCGACGCCGTTCGATTCCCTGATGCCCGGCGTCGAAGTCATCTCGACCGCGATCACGCATCTCGTCGCCGGCGACAGCATCGTGCGCGACCGCAAGGTTCACATCGCCGACGCGCTCACAGCGATCCTGCTGCCGATGCTGCTGATCGGCCTGCTGGCCTGGCGGCGCAGCGCGCTCGGCTTCGTCGCGGCGGCCGCCGTGATGGTCGCCTGGGCCGGGCTCAATCTGTTCGCGTTCACGCATGGCGTCTGGCTCGACGCTGCGACCACGCTC
>NZ_LJYG01000081.1:7826-76116 GCF_001440035.1 Bradyrhizobium manausense
GGCCAAGCCGGTCCGGCAGGATGCGGCCGTCGTCTTTATCGATCTGTCGGATTTCACTGCACTGAGCCAACAGCTCGATCCGGACCAGCTTCAGGACGTTCTGAAGGCGTTTCACGCGCTGATCGACAAGGCCGCGGTCGATTGCGGCGGCATGATCACGAGCTTCCTCGGCGACGGGGCCATGATCCTGTTCGGCCTGCCGCGCGCAATGCCTGACGATGCGGCGCGCGCGCTGAAATGCGCGATCGACCTGCATCGCGGCGTTGCGCGCTGGATCGCATCGCTGCCGCCTGCGATCGGTGCCCGGCTCGGCTTCAAGATCGGCGCGCATTGCGGTCCGATCGTCGCCTCGCGGCTCGGCGAGAGCCATCAGCACATCACGGCCAATGGCGACACCGTCAATCTCGCGAGCCGGCTGATGGAGGTTGCCGCGCAAAACGGCGCGCGGCTCGCCGTCACCGATAAGCTGCTGGACGCTGCCGACTTCCACGGCGCACCCGACGGCGTGCTGTCCGGTCCCCTGCTGACGCAGGTCCGCGGCCGTTCCGGCGTCGTGACCGTCTGGTTCTGGCGCGACCAGCACAGGCCGAGCCAGGCCGCCACACGGGCCGAGATGATCGACTGAACTCCGCTGTCGTTCCGGCGAAGGCCGGGACGACAACGTAGAGAGTAGCCTGCTAGGGCCTGCGCCTGAGCACGCCGAGGCCGCCGAGCAGGCCGCGCGACATCAGCTCGCGGAAGCTGTCATTGACGAGGACCTCATCGACCTGGTCCGAGATCAATTTCACCTCGGCCCCGGTCATGACGTTCGACGTGAACGCGCCGCCCTGCTTCATCGCGTTGAGCACATCCTTGACCAGCGGCGCCCCACCCGACGGAATCTCCGGCGGCTGCCAATCCAGACCCTCGATGACGAAGAGGCCGCCCGGCTTCAGCGCGGGAAACAGCACGCCGAGCGTCAGGTGCTGATGCACCGAGGCGTGCGAGCCGTCGTCGATGATGATGTCGAGCGGCTTCTCCTTGCGCGCGAGCTCTTCCAGCATGCCGCGGTCGCCCTGGTCGAGGCGATGGATCCTGACGCGCGGATGCGAGAACCAGCTGAAATCCTCGATGTCGACGCCGATGATCTCGGCGTTCGGGAAGTAGTCCAGCCACATCTGCAGCGACGGCACCTGATCCCGGGCGCAGCCTTCGACCCGGCCGCGGCACAGGCCGATTTCAAGGATCCTGATAGGCTCGAGCGCCTTCGACCGGAACAGCTCGTGATAGACGCGCGTGTAGTGATGGGCCACATCGCCCTTGCAGGCCGCGCCCTTGTCCGAACCGTATTTCGCCGCGAGCTGCGTCAGCCAGTTCGGCTCGAGCACCAGCTTCTTGAGATAGCCCGCAACGCTCTCTTCGGGGACGGCATCGAAGCGCAAGCCCCGCTCGGCCCACATCCTGCCCCAGAGATGGACACCGGTCACGCGCGGGTCGCTCAGTAACTCGAAGCCCGCACGGCATTCGGCGGCGAACAGCTCCACCTCGCGGCGGTCGATCGCGTTGAAGCTCGTCGGCGGCAGGATCGACGATTGAAGCTCCTCGCCGCCTGCGACGAGCAGATATTCGCTGAGCAGCAACGGTCCCACCGCGCCATATTCGACGCGATTCTCGCTGAACATCCGCTGCAGCGACAGCGCATAGAGGTTGGCCATGTGAACCGAGCCCCTGGGCGCGCGCATCGCATCGCCGACGCAGACATGCCCGTTCTCGACGCCGGACCATTGCGTGGAGAACACGTGCTCCCTGCCGAAATCCAGCGGCTTGACCAGGACGATGTCCGTATCGAGCCACCAGCCGCCGAGCTCGTGAAGAACGGCATAGCGGAAGATGTCGCTCAAATAGCGGATATCGCTGTTCAGGGCGGCATGCTGGTAGATCGCAGCAGGCACGAGGCTTGCCGCATCCACCACCATCACCCCTGAAGGCACGCGCGCCTGCATCGCGGCGACGTTGTCATAGGTGTAAAGCCTGACCGGATGGCCCTGGCGGACCATCGACTGCAGCGACAGGCGCGACATATCGCTCAGCGGCGCGTTCGACCAGAAGCAGTGAATCGGATCGCGCGCCTCACCCGATCTCGCGCGGGTTCGAAGATGCGGATTGAACTCCGCCGTCAGGGTATTCCATTCGTTGCGGGGAACGGAACCGCACTCGCCGAGGAACGGCAGTTTCTGATAGGCCCGCGCGATCAGGAAGCAGAGGCTCGCCTGGTCGGCTTGCCCCACCCTGCTCAAGGCGTTGCCGAAATTCTCCCAGATCGAAGGATCGACGGGATCGAGCGCCACCGCACGCTGAAACGCCTCGAACGCCTGCGCCTGCATCCCCTTGCCCAGCAGCGCCGTTCCGAACGTCGCAAGATAGGTCGCCTTCATCTCGCTCGTGAGGGCACGGCCGGCCCAATTGATGGCGGCATCGTAGTCGCCGTTGAGCAGAGCGACGCCGGCCATCAGATGAAGCAGGCCGGCATGGTTCGCGTCCGAAGCAAGGCCTTCCCGACAACGGGCCGCGGCCTGCTCGAGCTCGCCTGACTTCAGATGTCGAAGGCAGATCTGGTAAACTTCATCGCGCGTCAGCAACGACGGCCCCGTCGAAGTCTCATCAGCCCTTGCGAGAGTGCCATCGTGATAATTCATGGAGAACCTTCCGGATCATGGGACAGCGGGCAGCAACCCGCTTCCCAAATCCTGGGAAGCTCGCCGCATCTCGACTATCCCGCTCGTAGCTTGTTCGAAGCTTGCCTGAAGCTTGACACCGCCTTCGCTTCGCCGCGCCCGCGCGTGGCGAATCAAATGGGCCGTTGATAAGCGTGAGATCGGGCGTCCGATGGCGCATCGAACCAGGGGAAAGAGAGCCCATGAACAGTCGGCTGGATGTCCATGTCGCCGCCTACGAGGGCAAAAGCGTCTACGATTTCGACAACGAGATTTCGTTGACCTGGTATCCGAAGCGCATTGCTCGTGTCGTCAAGGATCCGGGCGCCGTCCTGGACCTCGGGCTGGGACACGGCTTCGCCACCGAACTCTTTTCGGACTGCTGCGAGCGTCATGTGGTTCTTGAAGGCTCCCCCGCAGTCATCCAAAACTTCAAGCTGCGGTTCCCGGAGAACAGAAGCGAGGTCATCGAAACCTACTTCGAGGAGTTCGAGACGGACGAACAATTCGACCTCATTGTCATGGGGTTCATTCTCGAACATGTCGACGATCCGCTTCTGATCTTGAACCGTTTCAGGAACTTTCTGGCCCCCACGGGCACACTCTTTGTGGCGGTCCCCAACGCCGAGGTCATGAACCGAAGGCTCGGACATCTTGCCGGAATGCTGCCGGATATGGAGGCTCTTTCGGAGAACGATCTGGTTCTTGGGCACCAGCGGTACTTTACGGTCGGCTCCCTCACCAAGCTGGTGACCGAAGCCGGCTACAAAATAGAGAGAATGGAAGGCATCTATCTCAAGCCCTTCGCGACTAGCCAGCTCCTGTCGTTGCATCTCGACACCAAGATCATCCAAGCCTTGTGCGAGATGGGCGTTGACTACCCGGAACTGTCCTGCGGGCTACTGGCGCAGCTCACGCCAGACGGTTCGGCGCGATCATGAGGGTGTTGATCGTAGGCCGAACCTCGGCATGCGCGCAGGCGCTGATCCCGCTGCTTCGTGAACGGTACGACGTGCTGACGGCCGGGCGCAGCGGTTGCGATGTCGAGCTGGACCTATGTTCGAACGATGTACAGATTCCCGGCGGGATCGACTGCGTGGTGAATATGGCGGCCGCCTTCGGCGGCAAAGAATTGCCCGACACGCTGCAAGCCATGAATGTCAACGTGCTCGGCCTGATGAAGCTCTGTCACGCCAGCTCCAGGGCCAACGCGAAGCACTTGGTGCATATCTCAAGCATTTTCTCGGATCTCGCCAACGATTCTCCCTTCTCCGGAGCTTACGCCCTTTCAAAAAGGCATTCCGAGGACGTTGCGCGGTTTTGCGGCAGAGAGCTTCGGCTGCCTGTCGCGGTACTCAAACCCTCCCAGATCTATGGCGTGGGAGAGTCGTTTCGAAAACATCAGCCTTTCCTCTACACCATGATGGACAAGGCCGAGAGAAACGAAGACATCGACATCTTCGGCTCGAATGACCCTCTGAGAAACTTCATTCACACTGACGACGTGGCCAAGATTCTCTCGGCCGTCATTGCGATGCGGATCGAGGGCATCTATCGCTGCGTGAATCCCGACAACGTCAGATATTCGCAGATTGCGGCGGCGGCGATTACGGCTTTTGAAAGCAAGAGCAAGGTCAGGTTCCTGAGGGATAAGCCCGACATCCCGGACAACGGCTTTTCTTGCGACGACACGTTGTTCCGGATGATCGATTATCTTCCCCGCATATCCACTGAGCAAGGCATGCAGATGGAAGCGGCTCATCGAAGGCCGGCATCGTGACGACAGTCCTGGTTTCCGGCGCCGCCGGAATCGTCGGCTACGGAATCCTGCGCTCCCTCAGACTGTCGAAGCGACCGATGACGCTCATCGGCACCTCGATCTATGCCGACTCGGTCGCGCCGGGATTTTGCGACATCTTTGAGATCGTCCCCAGGACCGATGCGCCTGACTACATCGACCGGCTTGCCGCGCTGCTGCGCAAACATCGGGTCGACGTCGCATTCCCCGGCATCGATGCCGACATGTACAAATGGGCAGATCACGTCGCCGAACTTGAAGCGACCGGAACCCGGGTCGTTCTCAATTCGCGCGAGCTGATTTCCCTCTGCTCCGACAAATGGGCCTTCTACCAGCGGCAGCAGGAATTGATGCCGCGCTACGCGATCCCGAGCTATCTGGACATCGACTTCGATGTCCTCAAGGCGAATTGCGGCTTGCCATTCCTGCTGAAGCCTCGCCGCGGCTTTGGCTCCAAGGGCATCGTGACGGTCGAGACTGCGGAGCAGCTTGCCAGGATTGCTCCCGCGACAAAGACAATTTTGATGGCCCAACCCATTGTCGGACGAGACGACGAGGAATTTACCGTCTCCGCGTTCTGCGACGGACAAGGGGGCTTTTCCGCCTGCATGGCGCTTCGCCGAAAACTCTCCAAGGATGGATTCACGGAAAAGGCCGAGGTCGTCGACCACGCCGAGTTCTCCGACGCGATCCGGGATCTGAGCAAGGCGTTTTCGCCAATCGGGCCAACCAATTTCCAGTTCCGCAAGACTGACACGGGCCTGAAGCTGCTCGAGATCAATCCGAGGATTTCGTCATCGACGTCGATCCGCGCCGCCTTTGGCTACAACGAGGCGCTCATGGCGGTCGACATGGCCATCGAGCAACGACTGCCGGTGCAACCGGACATCAGGCGCGGCAGAGCCGTCCGCTATACCGAGGATTTGATCTTCCATGACCATAGCGTTCATCTCTGACATCCACGGAAATTTCGAGGCGCTGAAAGCGGTTCTTGCCGAGATCGACCGCATGCGCGTCGCGGAGATCGTCTGCGTTGGCGACGTGGTCGGCTATTATTCCCAGGTGAACGAATGCTGCGATGAGCTGAGGAGGCGCGGCATCCCAAGCGTTCTCGGCAACCATGACTGGTATCTCGGCTACGGCGGGTTCTGCACCAGATCCAGGAGCGTAAACGAATGTCTGGTCTATCAGCGGAAGGTCATCACGTCCGAAAACGTGAACTGGCTGAGGGCCTTTCACCTGCAAATGCAAATGGACACTGTCCGGATCGTCCACGCCGGCTGGAGCGATCCGATCGACGAGTACCTGACCAATCCGAGCGAGGACTATTTCGCGCGCCTGTCCGGCACACATTTCGTAAGCGGTCATACCCACGTGCAAAGCATCCACCGCTTCGGCGGAAAGACCTATTGCAACCCGGGATCCGTCGGACAGCCGCGCGACGGCGATCCACGAGCCGCGTTCGCAACCTTCGACGGCGAGACCTTCGCGCTGCACCGGGTCGCGTACGACATGCAAAAGGTCTTTGACCGGATGGAGGCCGCGGGATTCCACGACTACTACTATGGCGGACTGAAGACTGGCGCGAAGAATCTCAGGCGGCTCGCAGATTGACCCTCGCGAACCTGGCGTTGTCCGCTCCTCTCATCAACATGAAAACGTGCGAGCACAAATCATGACATCAAACGACCTAGAGGACGCGCAGAACTTTACCTATGCTGCCCGGGACGAAGTGGCCGCTTACAGCCGGCTGCAGGAGCTGATGAAGACCTCGCCGCTGCCTCCGCGTGAATTCCACGCAAATCTCGGCCTGTTCCTCAATCGCCCGTCGCTGGCACGCATCCTCTTCATGCATGACCTTTATTCGATGACCCTGCGCACCCATGGCGTCATCATGGAATTCGGCGTTCGCTGGGGCCAGAACATGGCGCTGTTCACGACGATGCGCCACATCTACGAACCCTACAACATGAGCCGCAAGGTTGTTGGCTTCGATACGGTCGAGGGCTTCCCGTCGGTGGCGCCCCAGGACGGCGATTTCGACGGGCTGAAGGTCGGCGGGCTCAGCGTCACGCCCAATTACGAAGACGTGCTGGCAGACATCCTGTCGGCGCAGGAGAAACTCGCGCCGCGCAGCCACCTCCGCAAGTTCGAGTTGATCAAGGGTGACGTGACCGAGACCCTTCCCGCGTATCTTGAGAAGCACCCCGAGACGATCATCTCGCTGGCCTATTTCGACCTCGATCTCTACGAACCGACGAAGAAATGCCTCGAGCTCATTCGCCCCTATCTGGCCAAGAACAGCATCGTCGGGTTTGACGAGCTGGTCCTCGCCGAGAATCCGGGCGAAACTCTGGCGCTGCGCGAAGCATGGGGCACCCAGGGCTATCGCATCTGCCGCAGCACGATCTCGCCGCAGCAGAGTTACGTCGTGTTCGAATGAGGCGTCGATCTCGACGCCTGGTCGTTTTCGGATCGACGCACCTTGACGGCCTACGCGTCCTGTTCAACCAGATCGTAATTTTCGGCGATGATCTCGCTCAACTTCGACACCGGGTTGAACATCAAGAGATCGACGATCGACAGATATGGCACATGGGGCTGCCCGAACTGCTCATAGGGAAACGGCCTGGATCGCAGCGCCCTGAATTCGATCCCGCGGGCCCTGAAAGCATCGGCATCATAGAGCTCCAGGCCGCCGATCGCGTTGATGTACTTTTGCGTGCCTTCCGCTTCGCACAATGCGAGCACCCTGTCCTGGAACTTGAGGGAATGATCGATCGGCACCTCGGACGAAATCTTGAAGGCGGTCTTCAAACCGAGATGCGCGCAGGTCATCCGCAGCGAATTGAAGAGATAGCGAAATAGATTTGGATCTTGAAAGCCGACAATCTCTTCCAGAAGCGGGAAGGTCTGCTTGAAGAAGGGAGCAGTTCTATAGGCCCCCCGCCATTGATTAAGCAGCTTTGGACGGTCGAACTCGGCCGCCAACTCCCTGTCGCGAATATCAAGCGCGTCCGAGGCCTTCTTCAACGGCAGCGAGAACAACGCGTCTTTGCCGTTGACCAGCATCCGGTTGCGATTGACCCAGCCCTTTTTTACATATTTGACGTTATCGTAGACGATGAAGAGATCGACCGCACCGATGAGCTGATAGTAGCCGATATAGGGCAGAAAATACGGCTGCATGATCGCGAGTTTCATCGTGTGACGCCCTGCTGGCCCCAAACGCGCGCATCGTGGGTATAGGTCGTCGACGTCGCATTGTTGTTGCGCGGCACCACAAGCGGCGCGAAACAGGCATACGCCTGCATGAAGCGATAGACGCTGTTTCCCATCCCGTCCAACCCGGTCGTCGGTAGCATGCGATTGCCGAGCGCCTCGATTTGAACCGGCCGATTATCCATCGGATAGCACAGCTCCAGGAGCCTGGTCGCTCCGGCCGGAGATATCAGGTTTCCGGCTGGCCCGAAGCAAGTGTTCAGCCGGAGCGCGGCAACCTGGGAATTCGCGCTCTGGAAAGCGGCATCACTCCGGTCGTCCGGATGCGCAGGCCGAAAGACCATCATCGACTTCATGCCCTGCGCAAGCTCGAGATCGAGCACTGAATCCGTATTGTATCCGAGCACCAGGAGGTCCCAGTTTCCAAGAGTCGGAAGCAAATTCTCCAGACGCGCGATGATGTCGTGGCGGATGGTACAATCGTCCTCGAAGACAAGGGCGGGTTCGTTCTGCGCGGCGATCCAGTTCAATATCCGCCACAGCGACGCGGCGCCGCCAACGGCTCCCCTGGTGAACTGCGAACCGGGCGCGACAAGCCGCATCGCCATCACCTCCTGATCGGTCAGATCCAGACCATTCGTCGCGGGGAAACGCTCGAAGGCGATTCCGCAGTCTGCATTCCGCTTCACGAAGTTTTCGAATTTCTCTGGATGGCGATCGAGGTTGATGACGAAGTTCTTCATTTGCCAAAAAGCCCGTTAGCGGATGGACGCCGGAGAGCGCCACTAGAATATTGATTCGCCAGCCGCGGCTAGTGCAAACGCGCCTGTCAATCGCGGACCCCGTCGCGCACGAATGCTCCACGCAAGTCTCGACCTATATCGATAAGCCGTCACAAACTTGCATCGACAATCAGGACTCGAGATGACTGCCGCAGTCCCGCTTGAATCTCTCACGCCGCTGGCCCGGAGTCCGCTTCATATCGTGCGTCCCAGCTTTCCGAGAACCGAACAGTTCTTGGCCGCTTTCGAGACAGCGCTGGAGACCGGCCAGGTCACGAACAATTCCCGCTGGGTCGTCGAATTCGAGAGGCGCTTGAGCGAGTATCTGGGCGTCCCGACGCTGGTTTTCTGCAACGGCCAGATCGGGATGATGACCATGCTGAGGGCCGCGGGGATCACCGGCGGCGAAGTGATCGTGCCGTCGTTCACGTTCAGCGCAACACCGCATGCCATCAAATGGGTCGGCGCCGAACCGGTCTTTGCCGATATTCTCGACGACCAGACCATGCGTCTCGACCCTGATGATGTCGAGCGCAGGATCACGGAGCGAACCGTCGCCGTCCTCGCCGTCGACGCTTATGGGATCCCCAGCGATTATGCTTCGCTGGCCCGGATAGCCGAACGCCACAAGCTGAAATTTCTGGTCGATAGCGCCCCCTCCTTCGGAACGCGCATCAACGGGCAGCTGGTGGGAGGGTGCGCAGACGCGCAGATGTTCAGCTTCCACGCCACCAAGGCCTTCGCG
Organism: Bradyrhizobium manausense; assembly: GCF_001440035.1. GTDB lineage: Bacteria > Pseudomonadota > Alphaproteobacteria > Rhizobiales > Xanthobacteraceae > Bradyrhizobium > Bradyrhizobium manausense. The sequence goes on from NZ_LJYG01000081.1 coordinate 17,067, forward strand.
ACGATGGAAGGCGGCTGCGTCTGCAGCCACGATGCGGACTTGCTCGCGCGCGTCAAGGCGATGCGGAACTTCGGGCAAGTGGACGGCGCTGATTGTCACGAGCCGGGCCTGAACGGGAAAATGCTGGAGATAGCGGCCCTCATCGGCCTCGAGCAACTCAAGACGTTCGAGCAGGCCATTGCGACACGCCGACAGGCTGTCGAGCGCATGCGGACCGGGCTTTCCAAGATTCCAGGTTTGCGCGTGGGGCGAGAGCCAGCAGGCGCGCAAACGAACTGGCTCTATCTTCCTGTCGTCGTCGACGCCAGTGAGTTCGGGCTCGACCGGGATGCGCTGGCGTCGGCGCTCGAGACGCACAATGTGTTCGTCCGCAAATATTACAGCCCGCCCTGCCACCAAATGACGGCCTACACGACGCAGAGGGACGTGAATTTGCCGGTGACGGAAAGGGTCGCTTACAACGTCATCGCGCTTCCGGTCTACAACGACATGACCGACGAAGAATGCGATCTCGTCGTTTCCGCCATCCGGTACGCGCGCCGACAGGCGCAAAACAGACCGAAGCCTTAGTCGCAGAGCAGCAACCGACCCGAGACCCTCAAGAACATAGAAGTCTAGGACATGCAGAAAGTTCTCGTCACTGGAGCCGGAGGCTATATCGGCATTCCTCTGTGCCAGATGCTGGCGCAAAAGGGCTATTCGGTGACAGCGCTCGATCGATGCTTTTTCGGCCGAGATCGATTCACGCAGGCGGCTTCTCACCCGAATATCAAGATGCTCGTCGACGACATCCGCACCGTCGACCCCCAGCAGTTCGAGGGGATGGACGCCGTCATCGATCTGGCCGGACTGAGCAACGACGCCTCTGCCGAAATCGACCCCGAGCTGACGGTCTCGATCAATCACCAGGGCGGCGTTCGCCTGGCTCGCGCGGCCAAGCGGGCCGGCGTGCGCCGCTATGTCTATTCGAGCTCGGCGTCGGTCTACGGCCACGGCCAGGAAGTGTCGCTCAACGAGCACGCCGTCTGTCGCCCGCAGACGCTTTATGCCGAAAGCAAGCTTCACGTCGAGGACGAGCTGCGCAAGCTGCAAAGCGACACGTTCGAAACGGTCATTTTGCGCAACAGCACGGTGTTCGGCCTGGCTCCGCGCATGCGCTTCGATCTCGCCATCAACGTCATGACGCTCCGCGCCTGGAAGGAGCGGGTGATCTACGTCATGGGAGGCGGCGAGCAGTGGCGGCCGTTCATCCACGTTCATGATGTCTGCCGCGCCCTCATGATGGGCATCGAGAGCGAAGCGTCGGTCGTATCAGGGGAAACGTTCAACGTCGGCAGTGACGATCTCAACTACCAGATCAAGCAGCTCGCGAACTTCGTCAAGGACATCATTCCGAACATCGTCACCCACACGATCCCGGATGCGACGGACAAGCGAACCTATAATCTGTCCTTTGCCAAGATCATCCAGCGCCTGAAATTCGATCCATCCTCCCGCGTCCATGAAGGCATCGTGGAGATCAAGCAGGCGCTGGAGCGGGGCACGGTCAGTGGCGACGATCCCACCACCCATACGCTGGGATGGTACCGGTCCCTGATCGACTGGGAAAAGCGGATCAAGGAGTTGTCGTTCAACGGCAAGATCTTGTGATCGCTCAGGGCACAAGTTCAGGCGGCGGCGAGCGGTCGAGCACGTCGCCCTTAGGCCGCTCAAGCAGATCGATACCATAGGTCTCGACCACGAGCGGCCCGCGCTTGCGCTGCAGCTCGGCGACACGCGTCACTTGCGTGAAGAGGTCGTTGAGGAAGGGATGGCCTCCGGGCCTGATCTCGTCGACATAGAGCAGCTTGCCCGCGAGCAGCTTCGGATCGGGCTCGGGCATGTTGACCCAGCGAATGCGCTGGTTCTGCTGCACCACGCAAGCCCCGCGCGGCAGATAGAAGGCGAGCCAGCCCGTGGTGCCGTAGTCAGGCGTGAGCACGCAGGTTGCGCCATTGCGGACGCGTTCGGCTTCGATATTGGCTGCGAGCTCGCGCCAGCCGACGCCGACGCTGCGCACGGTCGCGTCGCGGCGATAGCCTGAAAGCCAGCCGGTATTGGCCTGCAGGATCAGCGCGGCAAACATCACGATGCCAACAGGCGCGGCCCAGCGCAGGCAGAAATCCACCAGGCGGCGCGCCCGCGGCTTCCACTGTGCAAGGCTGGCGGCGGCCGCGGCGGCGACAATGAACGGAGGATAAACCGGCGCAAACCAGTTGGCCTCGACGCGGGCATGGAGCGAATGCCAGACGAAATAGACCACAATGGTCCAGAACATCGTCTCGATCAGCACGCGCGAGGCCAGCGCGCCGGCCCGGCGCCAGGTCAGCGCATGCAGACCCATCGCACCGAGGATGAAGACCAGTGGCGTTGCGAAAGCGATCTGGGTCGGGATCAACTCGGCAATGAAGACCGGGCGGAAATCCTCGATCCTGGCGCGCCCGAGCTGCTTGACGAACGAGACCCAATGATGATCCGCATTCCACAGGATCACCGGTGAGAACAGCGCCAGCGCGACGAGGCCGCCGAGATAGGGCCAGGGCGAGAGGAACCAGCGCCGCAGCTTCGGCACCGCCGCAAGCCAGATCAGGATCGCAGCACCGAAGAACATCGCGGTGTACTTTGACAGCAGCGCCGCGCCGACGGCAGCGCCGACTGCCAGCCACCAGGCACCGCGGCCGGTCTCGAGCACCTTGGCGAGGAAGAACAGCACGAAGCTCGAGGCAACCAGCAGCGGCGCATCCGGCGTCACGATCAGCGTGCCGACCGACGCCATCATGGTGACGTTGAGCAGGATGGCGCTGGTCGCCGCCACGCGCGCACCGCCAAACAGGATCGCGGCGGTGCGATAGATCGCATAGCTCATCGGCAGCGCGAGCAAGATCGAGACCAGGCGGACGCCCAACTCGGTATCGCCGGCGATCATGGTGCCGGCGCGGATCACGTAAGCCACCATCGGCGGGTGGTCGTAATACCCCCCCGCGAGGTTCTTCGACCACATCCAGTAATAGGCTTCGTCGAAGGTGATCGGGGTATACGCGGCCGCAACCAGCCGCAGGGCGACCAGCGCAAGGATCACCAGCGCCGTGTTGCGGACGATCCGCGCGTCAGCCCCGCCCATAGCGGCGCACTATTTCTTGCGCCAGACGAACAGTCCGGACATCGCATAGTTCCACACCACGCCCATCAGTGCGCCGGCAAGGCCCGCCAACCACCAGATCGGCTCCTGATCGTAGACCGAGAAGGCGACGCCGACATTGGCGAGCAGGCCGACGCTGCAGACGATGTAGAACATGATCAGGCCGCGCAGGATCGCAAAACCCTTCAGCCGCTGGTCGCGATAGGTGAGGAAGTTGTTCATGATGAAATTGCTGGTCATGGCGACGATCGCGCCGGCGGCCTGCGCCTCCGCGAACGACACCTTGATCAGCTGAAGCGCGATGAACAGCGTGGCGAGATGCACGATGAGGCCGATGCCGCCGACCATCGCGAACAGGATGAAGCGCAGCGAGACGATGTCGTTGGTCAGCTTTGCCAGGACGAGGCCAAGGAAGTCCAGCGCGACCATCGAATCGAGCTTGCTCTCGCCGTGCTGGCGGGCGCCGAAGGTGTAGGGAATTTCGACGGCGCGCAAATTGCCGTGCGCGGTGGCAACGAGGTCGAGCAGGATCTTGAAGCCGTGCACCGACAGTTTCGGCGCCAATTGCTCGAAACGGTCGCGGCGGACCATGAAGAAGCCGCTCATGGGATCGGCGATCTCGACCCGGAGCATCTTCCTGGCGACTTCGGTCGCCAGCGCGCTGGCGCCGGCGCGCTTTTTGTTGAAACCTTCGCTCTTGTAACCCTCGATGTAGCGGCTGCCGACGACGAGGTCGGCCTTGTCGCTTGCGAGCAGCAGCAGCATCTTCGGCAGCTGCGTCTCGTCGTGCTGGAGGTCGGCATCGATCACGGCCGCATAAGGCGCGCTCGAGGCCAGGATGCCCTCGATGCAGGCGCCGGAGAGGCCGCGGCGGCCGATACGGCGGATGCAGCGCACGCGGCTGTCTTTCTGCGCCAGCTCGCGCACGACGTCCCAGGTGCCATCGGGCGAATTGTCGTCGACGAACACGACCTCCCAGGCGACGTTAACGAGCGTCGCCTCCAGGCGCCGGTACAGCACGGTGACGTTGTCGCGCTCGTTGAAGGTCGGGACGATAACCGACAGTTCGGGCCCCTCTTGGGCCTGGCTGTGGGCGTCCGGTCTGATCGCTTCATTCATGACGGCAGCGTATATCCGCCGCGTCCAGCGATGCCAAGTTCTTGGGCTACAAGTTCTTAGGCTACGAGTTCTTGGGCTACAAGCCGAGGTTTTTCAGGGAAACCGCCCCAAAAGGGGCCCAAAAATGCCAACGACCCCGGAACGGCGGACCGCGCGTACATCCGGCGCAGGCCCAAGCTATTCCAAGGTCGTCCCAGCGCCGGAGCTTTTGGCTCAACGTCGCCGTTAGGGGCTAGATGGGAACGGAAAAGCCTGATTGCAAGAGGCCGAACCCGCCCTTTTTCAGGCCATCATTGATTCGGGACTTCCCGGATCACTGGGCCCCGAGGCGCGGGGGCCACAGGGGCCGCAGGCGCCATGGCGGCGGGGGCCTCGACCTTGGCCGGCTTCGGAGGCTTGCCGTACTGGCCGATCGGCCCGAAGACGACGGCGACCGCCAGCACGACCGCGGCGACGATCGCGCCAAAAATGCCACCGACCGACTCAGACGACATACCAACCCATCCCCATTCCAGATGAGCCCTGTCATATCACGGATGAATGCACGGTCGGAAGGGCCAGGGGGCGAGTTGCGAATAGCGAATGGCGAGTAGCGAATGAAGTAAACCAGGCCTTCCCGCCCTATTCGCCATTGGCCATTCGCCACTCCCCTACTTCGCCGGCGGCCGGTGCTTGACGTAAGCGGTCACGATGTCCCTCTGCGCCGACTCCACCGCCCTGTTCGCGGTCGCGAGATGGGAGCCGGAATCGATATCAGGATATTGCGTGGTGAGATAATCGAGCAGCGCGACCCGGTAATATTGCCGCTCCGATGGACAGGCCCCCGCAACAGAGCGGCCGAACTCCTGCTCCGACAGGCCCTGATTGGAGTCGCGCGAATACTCGCGCGCCAGGCAATGCCAGTAATCGTCGCGGCCCTGCATCGCGAGCTTCTGTGCGCCCTTCGCATCGTCATCATCCGCCCTCACGGAATGTGTGGCAGCAGATGTCATCATGACGAGCGCCGCTCCCAGCATCAGCATCCGCATCTTGTTCTCCTTTTTGTGCAGATCGCGGGGCAAGCTTAGACGGGATGCAACAACTGGCCAATCACTTCTGGTTTGAATAGGATGCAGCTCTCCCCTTCCCGTCGATGCGAGATCCTCCCGTGGCCAAAGCAAAAACCGCGACCAAAAAATCCGGCAACATCTACATCGGCATCGGCGGCTGGACCTTCGAGCCCTGGCGCGGCGTGTTCTATCCGGAGAAGCTGACGCAGGCGAAGGAGCTGTCCTACGCCGCCTCGAAGCTGACCTCGATCGAGATCAACGGCACCTATTACGGCTCGCAGAAGCCGGAGAGCTTTCGCAAATGGGCGAGCGAAGTGCCCGAGGGCTTTGTATTCTCGGTGAAGGGGCCGCGCTTTGCCACCAACCGCCGCGTGCTGGCCGAGGCCGGCGATTCGATCAAGCGCTTCTATGATTCCGGCGTGCTGGAACTCGGCGACCATCTCGGCCCCGCGCTGTGGCAGTTCGCGCCGACCAAGAAATTCGACAGCGCCGATTTCGGCAAGTTTCTGGAGCTGCTGCCGCGCAAGCTCGAGGGGCGCGCGCTGCGCCACGTGGTGGAAGTGCGCCATGACAGTTTTTGCACGCCTGACTTCATCGCCCTGATCCGCGAGTTCGAGACGCCCGCGGTGTTTGCCGAACACGGCAAATACCCCGCGATTGCCGATGTCGCCGGCGATTTCGTCTACGCCCGGCTTCAAAAGGGCAATGACGAGATCAAGACCTGCTATCCACCGAAGCAGCTCGACGCCTGGGCCGCACGCTTCAAGGCCTGGGCCCAGGGAAGTGAACCCGACGACCTGCCGAAAGTTGACAAGACCAAGCCGAAAAAGGAACCGCGCGACGTGTTCGCCTATGTCATCCACGAGGGCAAGGTACGCGCGCCGCACGGCGCCATGGAACTGATCGCGCGGGTGAGTTGAGGAGGCTCCATGGCCAAGGCGAGGAAGCTCTTCACCATCGGCTACGAGCAAACGCCGCCGAAGGCCGTGCTGGATGAGCTCGAGCAGGCCGGCGTCAAGCTCGTGGTCGACGTGCGCGCGGTGACGTCGTCACGGCGGCCGGGCTTTTCCAAGAAGCAGCTCGCCGCAGGCCTCGATGAGCGCGGCATCGCCTATGTGCATCTTGCCGCATTGGGCACGCCAAAGGAAGGCCGCCTCGCTGCGCGCAGTGGCCAGTACGATGTGCTGGAGAAAATCTTCTCGAAGCACCTGAAGACGCCGGAGGCGAAAGAGCAGATGGATGAGCTCTCGGCCCTCGTGAAGAAGGCCGGCCCGGTCTGCCTGCTGTGCTATGAGCGCGACCACACCCATTGCCACCGCCAGATGATCGCGGAGATCATCGAGGAACGCGACGGGGTTGCGGTGAAGAATTTGGCAGGGCGGCAGGTGTAGCAGCAGTTGTAGTCCGTAGCCCGGATGGAGCGAAGCGCAATCCGGGACCTTCGTTCCGCGCCGGCAGTCCCCGGATTACGCTTCGCTCCATCCGGGCTACGAAGATCCTACCCCTCCCCCGCCAGGTTGAACGTCCCCTCCATCATCTGCACGCAGGCACCGCCGACATGGGCGGAGACGATCTTGCCGTCGCGCTTGACGACACGCGTCTGCAGGATGCTGGGGCGACCCATGTCAAAGCCCTGGCCGACGGTGAGCTTCAACTCGCCGTCCCCGACAGGATCGAGATCGGCGAACAGCGCGGCTGCGGCGACCGTTGCGCTGCCGGTGGCGGGATCTTCGGCGAGACCGCCGGCGCCGCGCATGAACATGCGCGCCTGCCGCTCGCACGGCGCCTCCGAGGCGGGCACATCACGCGTGTAGAACCACACCGAGCGGGCGTCGTCGCGCGGCAAGATCCTGCCGAACGCGGCCGCGTCGGGCCTTGCCCGCTTGAGCGCCTCACGCGACACCACCTCGGCCACCAGAAACGGCGTTCCGACGCCAACGACTTGCGGTGCATGATGTTCGATCCTGATGTCGTCGGCCGCGAGCGAGATGCAGGCCGCAACATCAGCGGCGGACACTTCCGCCCATCGGGACAGCGGCTGCGGCGCGGTCAGCTCGGTGCCGATGACCCGCCCCTGCTCGCGAAAAATATCGATCGGCACGAGGCCGGCCTTCTCCTCGAACCGCAAACGCGACTTCGGCTCCCTCGCAAGGCTCGCCAGCACGAAGGAGGTGCCGACATTGGGATGCCCCGCGAACGGCATCTCCCTCACCGGCGTGAAAATGCGAACCTCGGCGTCGTTATCCCGGTCGCGCGGCGGCAGCACGAAGGTCGTCTCGGAATAATTGAACTCGGTCGCGATCGCCTGCATCTGCTGCGTCGAGAGCCCGGCAGCATCGAGCACCACGGCGAGCTGGTTGCCGCCGAAGGCGCGATCGGTGAACACGTCGACAGTGATGTAGCGGCGCTGCATGGTGCTTCCTCACGCTAATGGCGGCGGCAACCCGCGCCGCTTCGCGCAACACTCTACAAACCGCCGACATCGTCCGTCATGCCCTAAAATAGAGAGCAATCGGAGCAATCGCGCTCGCGCCTCAGAAGCGGAAAAGGGGTCGCGGCGATGCCAGCACCTGCGCGCGCTCGCGCTCGTCGACGATGAGCGTGTCGAGAAATTGCCGGTTCTTGGCGTAAGTCTGCGTCGCCTCGAACTGCGTGTGCGGCCAGTCGCTGCCCCACAGCAGGCGATCGAGGCCGTAGGCATTGCGAAGCAGCGGATAGGCCTCCTTGGCAAAGCTCTCGCCTGCCGCGCCGTTGCGATACGGCGCAGAGATCTTGACCCACACGTTCTTCGTCGCCCCTAGCTTCAGCACGGATTGGAAGCCGGGATCCGCGACGCCGGCCTTGGGATCCGGCAGGGCAAAGTGATCGAGCACGACGGTGACGCCGAGCTCGAGCAGACGCGGAGTGAGCACGGCGAGATCGGACGCGTTGCGCTGGATCTCGACCTGCCAGCCCATCGCCTTCACGTTGGCGAGCAGTCCCTTCCATTCGCTTGCCGAAAGATCAGGCAAGGGCTGGCCGACGAGATTGAGGCGGATGCCGACCACGCCGGCCCGATCGAGTTCACGCAGTTCTTCGGCGGGCACGGCAGGATCGACGACGGCAATGCCGCGCAGGCGGCCGGCCGTCTGCTTGAGGCAATCGACGAGATAGGAATTGTCGGTGCCAAGGAAGCTCGGCTGCACCAGCACGCCATTGCTGATGCCGTTGTGGTCGAGCTGTTCCAGATACAGCGACAGCGGCGCGTCGTAGTCGGGCGCATAGCGCCGGCCCGGCGCGAGCTTCAGTCCGTGGTGGAAGACATGGGCGTGGGTGTCGATCACAGGCATCGTCGCCTCACCTGCCGCTTTGCCCGCAGCCGCGATGGCCGCCAGGGCTGCGGCGCCCGCGCTGAATTGGCGGCGCGTCATGCCGCGATCGGTTATCTTCATGTTGATTACCCCTCATTCCCGTCAAACGCGCGCGGCCGCAGTCTGCTCGAACACCTTGCCGCGGGTTTCGGGCAGCAGCAGAACCGCGATCAGCACCAGCGAATAGGCGAACGCGGCGTCGATGCCGATCGCGGGCCCAAGGCCGATGTGATCGCTGAGAAAGCCGACCAGGAAGGGGAACGCGGCGGAGACCACGCGGCCGAAATTGTAGCAGAAGCCGACACCGGTGCCGCGGACGCCGGCCGGATAGAGTTCGCTGAACAGCGCCGCCATGCTCGCTGGGATGCCGGCCGAGAAGAAGCCGAGCGGAAAGCCGAGCACCAGCATCTGGCCGTTTGTCAGCGGCGCAAAGATATAGACCAGCACGGTGGCGATGCAGGCGCTGGCGAAGAACGCCACGTTCGCGCGGCGGCCGATCCGGTCGCTGACGATCCCGCTGGCGACGCAGCCGCAGAAGAAGGCGATGATGATGACAGCGAGATATCCGCTGGACCCGAGCACCGAGAGGTGCCGCACTTCGCGCAAGTAAGTCGGCAGGAACGTCGTCAGCGCGGCATAGCCGCCATGGGCGCCGATGCCGAACAGACCGCCGACCAGGGTCGAGCGCAGCACGTCGCGGTGGAAGATGCCGGCGAGCGTCGCGAAGAATGGTGCCTCTGCGTCCCTGGCGGCAGCGCGCGGCGGCTCCTTCAGTCCGCGGCGGATGAAGATGATGAGCAGCGCCGGCAACAATCCGATCGCGAACAGGATCCGCCAGGCGATATCGGCCGGGGCATAGGTGAACACCAGCGCGGACAGCAGCACGGCCGCGCCCCAGCCCACGGCCCAGGCGCTCTGCACCGTGCCCAGCGCCTTGCCCCGATGCTCGGGGCGGATGATCTCGGCCATCAGCACCGCGCCGCAGGCCCATTCAGCACCGAAGCCGAGGCCCTGGATCGCCTTGAGCACCAGGAGCTGGGTGTAGCTCATCGCGAATGCTGACGCGAAGGTCGCAAGCGCGAAGGTCGCGACCGTGATCTGGAGCGCCTTGACGCGACCGAAACGATCGCCGAGCGCGCCGCCGAGCCAGCCGCCGAACGCGCCGAAGAACAGGGTGACCGAGCCGAGCAGGCCCGCATCGGCCTTGCTGATGCCGAAGGCGGCGATCAGCGCGGGAATGGCAAGACCGAACATCTGGACGTCGAGCGCATCCAGCGCCCAGCCGCCAAAGCTTGCCCAGAAGGTGCGCCGCTCCAGCGGCGAGCTTTCACTGTACCAGTTCGACATGTTTCCTACCCCTGTACGCGTTTATTGCTTGGTGTCGTTGAAGGCCGCCATCACCGGATCTCGGCGTGGTAGCGGAAGCGATCCGCCGGCCCGCGCGAGCGGCGCCATTCGATCGGCCGCCGTTCCAGATCGAGTGCGAGGCGCTCGATCACGATCAGCGGTGCGTGCGCCTCGAGGCGCAACAGCCGGGCCTGCATTTCGTTGGCTGTCTCGACCGTCAAAACTTCTTCGGCGGAAACCACGACCTCGCCGCAGCGCTCTTCGTAGAGCGGATACAGCAGGTCGCCGAACTCGGCGGTGTCGATTTCGAGAATTGGCGCAAAGCGCGATTGCTGAAGCCAGATTTCCTCGGCGAGCAGCGGCACATCATCGAGCAGCCGCAGGCGCGACAGGCTGATCACGGGTTCGCCGACGGGAATGCGCAGCGCTGAGGCGACCGCCGTCGTCGCTGGCACGCTCTTGCGCCTGAGGATGCGGCTCTTCGGCACGCGCCGCTCGCCGCTTTGGGACTGGAAACGGAAGAAGCGGAACAGCGAGGAGTTGAAGCGGGCGCGGCGCACGAAGGTGCCGCGGCCCTGCTGCCGCTCCAGCACGGCATCCGCGACGAGCCGGTCGATCGCCTTGCGCACCGTGCCGATGGCGACGCCGTAATGCGCCGCCAACTCGGCCTCCGATGGGATGGGCTCGCCCGGCCGCCATTCATTGCGGTTGATCCGCGCGGCGAGGTCGTCGCGCAGGCGCTGGTAGCGTGGCAGGCGGTCGTCGTGCGAGGCCGGATTCATATAGTCATATAGATGACTAGATGAGATAGGAGTCAAGCGCTACTAGAATACCGCATGCAGCAGATACGAAGCCGGGCTGGATATTTCAGCACGCGCCTGCAAAGAAACGCGAGCGATCCCCTCACCCCAATTGAAACACGGCGACCGGCTGTTCATAGCCGCGCACCGTGACCTCGCCGAGCGCGACCGCATCCTCGCCGTCTTCACCCAGCGCCTCGCGCACGGACGATGAGATCAGGAGCTGCGAACCAAACTCTTTATTGAGCGCCTCGAGCCGCGATGCGAAGTTCACGGTGTCGCCGATCACGGTATATTCCTTGCGCCTGGGCGATCCGATATTGCCGGCGACGACCTCGCCGAAATGGATGCCGATGCCGATGCGCAGCGGCCAGCTCGTCTGCGCGTTGATGTGATCCATCGCGGTCAGCATGTCGCGGCCTGCGGCGACCGCACGATGCGCGGCATCGGAGGCCTCCAGCGGTGCGCCGAACAGCGCGAGAAATCCGTCGCCCAGAAACTTGTTCACGATGCCGCCATGGCGGTCGAGAATATCGACCAGCACGGCGAAAGCGCCGTCGAGCCGGTCGACGACCTCCTGCGGGGTGCGCGACTGGGCGCCGGCGGTGAAGCCGCGGAAATCGACGAACATCACGGCGACGCGCCTGATATCGCCGGCGACGCTGGTCCCCTCCGCCATCAGCCGCTCGACCACCTGCGGCGAGACGTGCTGGCCGAACAGGTTGGTCACCCGGTCGCGCGCGGTCGCCGCCGCGATGCTCGCGCCAAATTGCCGCCGCAACTGCGCGCCGACGGAGCCCGCGAGCACGCCGCAGAGCAGGATGACGGCGCTGCGCACGGTGTGGAAGTAGATCAAGGGTTCGCCCGCGGCGTTCGCCGAATCGAAATACAGCGCGACCGCCAGCAGTTCGCTTGCTGCGACAAATCCCGTGAAGGTGGACAGCCAGAAATCGAGCCGCAGCGTCGAAAGAATGACGAAGATGAAATAGACGAACGGCAGCACGAAGCCGAGCGCGGGCCCAGCGCCCATGCTGCGGATCTGCAGGATCAGGATCAACGTCGGCAGCGACGTTTCGATGAAGGCCCCGATATAGCGCCTGACCACCGGCAGGTCGCGATCGAGCTTGAGGTTTCGCCTGATCTGGCTGTGGACCCAGACCTCAAACAGCAGGAAGCCTGCAACAAGGACATATTCGCGGACCATGCCGTCCGTCCCGCGCCAGATCCGGTTCGCGATGGCAGGGTCGATCAGGAAAGTCGCCGTGAGCAACACCAGCATGACGAGGCCCGTGGCGATCAGCGCCTGCACCCGCAAGAGCTCGGTCCGCAGCACTTCGCGCGTCAGCTCGCGCTCGAACTCCTCCGACAAGACGGCCCTCTGCCGGGCTCTTAAGAAGCTAACCATTATTCCCCCGGGTCATTCCGGGGCGATGCGACAGCATCGAACCCGGAATCTCGAGATTCCGGGTTCACGCTTCGCGTGCCCCGGAATGACCTCAGCTATTGTGCCTCAATCCAGCGTGCGGCGGAAGCGCGTCACGGCGATGGTCATGGCGACCAGCATCAAGATGGCCAGCGCCAACGTATCGAACCGCAGGTTCGGCATGGTGGCGCCCTTCAGCATGATGGCGCGGACGATGCGAATGTAGTGCGTCAGCGGCAGGCATTCGCCGATATATTGGGCCCAGGCCGGCATCCCCGCGAACGGGAACATGAAGCCGGACAAGAGAATGCTCGGCAGGAAGAACATGAATGACATCTGGATTGCCTGCAGTTGATTCTGCGCGATGGTGGAGAACGTGTAGCCGATCGCGAGATTTGCAGCGATGAAAAGGGTCGAAAGTCCCGCCAGAAGGAACAGATTGCCGAGCACCGGCACGCCGAACAGGAACACTCCGATATTGACGATCAGGAAGGCCTGGACGAAGCCGACCAGGATGTAGGGAACGATCTTGCCGATCATCACCTCGACCGGCTTGATCGGCATCGACAGGAGGCTCTCCATGGTGCCGCGTTCAATCTCGCGCGTCACCGACAGCGCCGTGAAGATCAGCATCGTCATGGTGAGAATGGTGCCGACAAGTCCCGGCACGATGTTGAGCCGCGATTCCGCCGCCGGATTGTAGCGCGCATGGGCGCGGATCTCGAACGGCATCGCCGGGGGATCGCCGATATAGAGATCGTGCGCGAGTGCGGTCTGCACGATCATGCCGAGCGAGCCGAGTGCGGAGCTTGCGGCGACCGGATCGGTCGCGTCGGCTGCAACCAGCAGCGCCGGCTTGTCGCCGCGCCGCACCGCGCGCTCGAAGCCGCGCGGGATCTCGACGCCGAACAGCACCTTGCCGGACTTCAGCAAATTGTCGAACTCGTCGACGTCGTGCACTTCGTAGACGAAGCGAAAATAGGCGGTATTCTCCAACGCCTTCAGGATCGAACGGGCAAGGTCCGAGTCCTCCTGCAGCAGCACCGCGCTCGGCAGATGGTGCGGCGTGGTGTTGATGGCATAGCCAAACAGGAGAAGCTGCATCACCGGGATGGCTATGATCATCGCGAACGAGACGCGGTCCCGCCGAAGCTGAATGAACTCCTTGGCCATCATGGCATAGGAGCGACGCCAGAAGCCGAAGCGGTCGCGGATCTCCCGTGCGGGGCCGGTTGTCTGGACAGTGCTCATTGGAAATTGTCCTTGGAGCGGCCCATCAACTCGATGAAGACGTCCTCCAGCGAGGGCGCCGATTTCTGCCAGTGCAGCTCACCCTTCTCGCGCCACGGCGCGATGCTGGCTTCGAGGGCGGCGATGTCGCGGCCCGAGACGTGCAGCGAGGTGCCGAACGGCGCCACCATGTCGATCCCGGGCTTGCCGGCAAGCTGGGCCGCGAGGCCGTTCAGCTCGCCGGTGACAGTGTAGGTCACTAGCGCGGACTTCGCGATCACCTCGTCGACCGTGCCGTGCGTCAGGAGGTGGCCATAGGCGATATAGGCGATCTCGTGGCACCGTTCGGCCTCGTCCATGTAATGGGTCGAGACCAGCACGGTGAGGCCACCGGCGGCGAGCGCATGGATCTCGTTCCAGAAATCGCGCCGCGCCTTCGGATCGACGCCGGCGGTCGGCTCATCGAGCAGCAGCAATTCCGGATTGGGCAGCGTGCAGGCTCCCAATGCAAGGCGCTGCTTCCAGCCGCCGGAGAGCTCGCCCGCGAGCTGCTCCTCGCGGCCCGAGAGGCCGAGCCGCTTGATCATGTCGCGCGCAGCCCCGCGCGCGTCGTCAAGGCCATAAAGCCGCGCAACGAATTCGAGGTTCTCGCGCACGGAGAGATCCTGGTAGAGGCTGAAGCGTTGCGTCATGTAGCCGACCTTGCGCTTGATCTTTTCGGCATCGCGCAGGATGTCGTAGCCGAGACAGGTGCCTTCGCCGCTGTCGGGCGTCAGCAGGCCGCAGAGGATGCGGATGGTCGTGGTCTTGCCCGAGCCGTTCGGCCCGAGGAAGCCGTAGATCGAGCCGCGCTTCACCTGCATCGACAGGTCGTGCACGACCTCGCGGCCGCCAAACGACTTGGTCAGGCCCTTGACGTCGATCGCGATGTCGTTCGCACCGTTCATCGCTTGTCCGCCACCGGAGTTTTCGGGTTGAGATAGACGTCGATCGGCTGCCCTACCCGCAAGGCATCGGGTCGCGACGGCCGCGCCTGGATCAGATAGACGAGCTTGTTGCGCTCTTCGAGGCTGTAGATCACGGGCGGGGTGTACTCGGCCGTGGTCGCGATGAAGTAGATCTTGGCGGTGAGATCGGCCGCGCAATTGTCGCAGGCGATGCGCACCGTGTCGCCGATCGACAGCTTCGGCAGCTCCGTTTCCGGCACGAAGAAGCGCAGCTTCATGTTGCCGGGCGGCATGATCGAGAGCACCGGCCGCTGCGCCGCCACCATCTCCCCTTCGCGGAAATAGATCTGCTGGATGGTGCCTGCAACAGGCGCAAAACCCTTGCGGCGCGCTAGTCGCGTCTCCGAGGTTGCCACCCGCGCTTCCGCGACACGCAGCGACGACACGGCGGAATCGAGATTGGCTTGCGTGCCCGAACCGGTCTTGCTCAGCGAGGCTGCGCGATCATAGGTCTGCTGCGCATTGGCCAGTGTCGCCTTGTTCTGGTTGAGATCAGCGAGCTGGAGATCATCATCGACGGAATAGAGCTGCTCGCCGACCCTGACCTCGTCACCCTCCCGGACGTTCAGCTTCGTTACCCGCCCGGCCTCATCCGGGCTGACATAGATCATGTCGGCCTCGACCCAGCCCTGGAAACCGGGATCGCGCTTCTCCTTGCAGCCGGCAAGTCCGGTTGCGAGCACGGTGGCCAATGCGATTGCAAAAATCCTTTGCGACGACGTCATGTCGTCCTCCGCTCACCAAAAATCAAATCGAGATGGACGCGCAGCATGTCCTGCGCGTCGAGCGGCGCGTGCCGCGCAAACAGGCTTTGCCAGATCACCGCGATCATCGCCGGCGCGATCAGGATCTGCGGATAGCGCGCAAGCTTTGCCTGTTGGATCTCGCCACGGGCAATGCCGAGCTCGATCAGCGCGCGCATGCCGGCCATCCCCCGCGAGACCACCTCGCGGTAGTAGAAGTCCGCCACCGCCGGAAAGCGGGGCCCCTCCGCCACGATCAGGCGGACGAGATCGCCGCGCCTTGTGCCGATCACCTCTTTGAGAAAATTGCCGGCAAAGGTTTCGATCAGATCGCGCACCGAGCCCGTCGGCGGCGGCAGCGCGTTCAGCTTCGCCACCACCGGGACGATCACGGTGCGCACCAGCTCCTCGAACATCGATTCCTTGTCCTTGAAGTGCAGGTAGATCGTGCCCTTCGCGACGCCGGCGCGCCTGGCGATGTCGTCGAGCCGCGTCGCGGCAAAGCCGCGCGTGATGAACTCCTCCATCGCCGCCGCGACGATCGCATCGCGCCGCTCCGCCGCGCGCGTGGCCCGGTTCGACACCGGCGCGGCTTCGTCGCCGGCTTCCGCATTGCGCGTCTCTGCTTTGGCCGTAGCCGCTTTGCTGAACTTCTTTGTCATGCTGCATTTATGACTGACTAGTCAGTCAATGTCAATGAGACTTGGGCCATTCCCCGGCACAACGAATTAGTATTGACTAATGCATTAGTGCCCACTAATTGATTGACATGATCGAAGCCGCCCCCAATCCCGTCACCGCCGTGATGCGCGCCCTCGCCGATCCGACCCGACGCGCGGTGTTCGAGCGGGTGTTCGACAGCAAGGAGATCAGCGTCGCCGAGCTGACGCGCGGCAGCGGGGTGACGCAGGGCGCGATCTCGCAACATCTGAAATCGCTGAAGCAGGCGGGCCTCGTCGCCGAGCGCGCCGAAGGCCGCAACGTCTATTACCGCGCTGCGCCGCAAGGACTCGAACCGCTTGTGACCTGGATCGATCATTACGGTGTCTTCTGGCGCGAGCGCCTCCAGAACCTGCGTGACCTCTTGAAGGAGATCGACCCGTGAATGCAGCCGCGTTGAAAGCCGAAACCAAAGATATCGTGATGGACGAGGTGCTCCCTCACGCGCCGGAGACGGTCTGGAAGGTGCTGACATCCGCCCAGTTGATCGCGCGCTGGCTGATGCCGCCGACCGGCTTCGAGGCTGTCGAAGGCAATGTCTTCACCTACCAGACCAAGCCGGGCGGCCACTGGGACGGCGTCATCCATTGCCGCGTTCTGGAAGTCGTCCCTAACAGGCGTCTGGTCTACGCCTGGAAGGGCGGCGACGAGCGTAACGTTGGCTACGGCGCGCCGCTCGACACTGTCGTGACCTGGTCCCTCACCCCCGTCGAAGCCGGCACGCGCATTCAGCTGGTTCATGCCGGCTTCATCATGCCGAGGAACGACAGTGCTTACACCGTCATGAGTGGCGGCTGGAAGAAGGTGATCCGGCAGCTCGACGAAATCAGCGGCGAAGACAGTTGAGGAGTTATTGCGATGACCAAGCCCTATACCGGCGGCTGCGCCTGCGGCGCGATCCGCTATTCTGTCGTCGGCGAGCCCATGTTCTCCAATCATTGCCAATGCCGGGACTGCCAGCGCGAAAGCGGCACCGGCCACGGCTCCTACGCCACCTTCCCGCGCGCCGGCGTCACGGTGACGGGCAAGGCCAAGACATGGGACATGACCGGCGACAGCGGCAACGTGAAGACGCGCGCCTTCTGCCCCGAATGCGGCGTCGCTGTCTACATGACCTTCAAGGCCATGCCAGACATCTTCACCATCCGCGCCGCCAGCCTCGACGAGCCCACCCGTTACAAGCCGCAGGCGGTCACCTACGCCGTGCGTGCGTATGACTGGGATCCTCTCGATTCCGGCCTGACGAAATTCGAGAGGATGCCGCCCGGTTGAGGCGCTCGAACACGCTTTAGCCAAAGTCGAGCACCATGCGGCCGTCGATCTTGCCGGCCTTCATCCGCTCGAACACGTCGTTGATTTGCGAAAGCGGCACTTTCGTCACCTCGGCTTTCACCTTGCCGTCGGCAGCGAACGCAATGGCCTCGTCGAGATCCCTGCGGGTCCCGACGATGGAGCCGCGCACGGTGATGCGCTTGAGCACGACATCGAAGATCGGCGTCGGGAATTCGCCCGGCGGCAGGCCGACGAGGCTGACGGTGCCCTTCCGCCGCACCAGCTTCAGCGCCTGCGCGAACGCGGCAGTCGACACCGCCGTGACCAGCACGCCGTGAGCCCCTCCGCCGGTCGCCGTCAGCACCTTGTCCACGGCGTCTTTTGCGAGCGCGTTGACCGCAAGATCGGCGCCAGTCTCGCGCGCGAGCTTCAGCTTGTCCTCGGCGATATCGACGGCCGCGACCTTGAGCCCCATCGCCTTGGCGTACTGGATCGCGACATGGCCGAGCCCGCCGACGCCCGAGATCGCAACCCACTCCCCGGGTCGCGCGTCCGTCTCCTTCAATCCCTTGTAGGTAGTGACGCCGGCGCAGAGGATCGGCGCGACGGCCGCGAAATCGATCGTCGGCGGCAGCTTCGCCGCGAAGGCCGCCGAGGCGATGACATATTCGGCAAAGCCGCCATTCACGCTGTAGCCGGTGTTGTGCTGATGCTCGCACAGCGTCTCCCAGCCGGTCTCGCAATATTCGCAACTCATGCAGGCGTCGTGCAGCCAGGCGACGCCGACGGCATCGCCGACCTTCAGATTTTTGACGCCGGGCCCGAGCGCCGCGATGATGCCGGCGGCTTCATGGCCGGGAATGAACGGCGGCACCGGCTTGACCGGCCAGTCGCCCGAAGCGGCGTGCAGGTCGGTGTGGCAAACGCCGCAGGCCTTCACCTTGACCAGGACTTCACCGGGACCGGGCTGCGGTACCGGTACATCCTCAATCACCAGCGGCTTGCCGAATTGTTTGACAACAGCGGCTTTCATGGTCGGCATTGCTCTGCTCCATTGCATGACGCAAGTAGACTAGCAATGCCGCACAGCTCTCACTTGATTGGAGTCAAACAACGCAGGTTTATTGGTCGCGCTGCGGAGCGCAGAGCACGCGCGGCAGCGAAGAGCGCGCCTGGCAGCGAAGAGCGCGCCTGGCAGCGCAGAGCGCGGAGCGCGCTTGGCGTCAGCTATGGAACTTCAATCCGTCGACGATCTTATCGATCAGCCTCCGCTCGGCGCGCATTGCGATGCCGACGAGATTGAGATCGCCGCGCGCGACCGCCCTCACGACCTCGCGATTGGCGGCATCATGCGTGGTCTTGAACATGTCCTCGGTGTAGACCGCCGGCGTGACGTTGCGCGTGAGTGCGCGATCGAGTGCGCGCGACAACGCCGGACCATCCGCACCATAGATCAGGATCGGCTGGCCGATCAGCGCTAGATACTTCGTGCTTGAAGCGTCCTCATAGGCCTCGCCGATGCACTCCGGAAAGGCAGCCGCGACGCCGCTTGTCAGGAATGACGCAACATTGAGCTTCTGCCAGGCCTGGAGGTCGTTGCGAATGACAACGGCGATCTTGGTATCGAACTGCATGAATTCTCCCCGCGCACATCCAAGCATCTGGCAAGCGTCTGGAAAGAAAAGAAAATCCCGAGCGCTGCGACTGCTGATGAAATGTAACGCGAATTCTCCGAGCGATCACAGCGCAGAAATTTCAATGCGGGATGCGATCGGCTATGCTTCTCTCCGCCGGTCAAGTCGGATATACGTCGATGCCCTGTCACTGAACTGACATAAAGCTACCAATGTCCGAAACCGGCGCCATCAAGCGAGCACTCGAACCGGTGCGGCGTCTCGCCGGGTCAAACAACCAGCACGTTGCAATCAAGGACGCCCGGGCTTCCGCTGCGGAACAAAAACCTGGTTCCAAACTCTCCGGCATCGAGCCCCCGCGCAGTGGACCACGTCCCGCCGGCCTGCCGGCCGAGGATATCGGCGCCGAAGCGACGACGCCGGATGTCGCTTCGCCCCGCGATGTTGCGCCTCACGCGAGCGAAATCGAACTCAAGCTGCTCGTGGCTTCCGATCGTCTGGCGGATTTCAACAATGCGCCGATCATCGCAGCGAATGCGCGCAACAAAGGGGCGCGCAAGCATCTCAAGGCTGTCTACTACGATACGCCCAAGCGCGCGCTTCGGCGTGACGGATTCAGCTTCAGGGTGCGCCAAAGCGGCACGCGATTCACGCAGACCGTGAAAACGGAATCCAGCAACGATCCGCTGCGACGTGGCGAGTGGGAGGCAGCCGTGCCGTCGATGGCGCCCGACATCGCGCTGGCCATGCCGCTGGTGTCGGACAAGCTGCGCACTGAGCTGGAGCGTCACCCGGTCGAAGCCGTCTTCAGCAGCGACATCCACCGGCATCAGCGCCTCGTCGACTTGCCGTCGGGCACGGTCGAACTCGCCTTTGATCATGGCCATCTGACCGCAGGCGATCGCTCGTTGCCGGTCAGCGAGATCGAGCTGGAGCTCAGGAGCGGCAGCCCGTCCGCGATCTGGGAGCTCGCACTGCGGCTCGCCGAGCATGGTTCCGTGAAACCGTCGATCCGGACAAAATCGGCGCGCGGATTTGACCTCGCGGCCGATGCGCCGCCGCGGACCCCGAAGCCGCCGAAGCTTCGTCTCGATCCATCGATCTCGCTCGACGAAGCCTTCGCCGAGATCCTGCGATCCTGTCTGTTGCATTTGCTCCAGTCGTTGCCCCTAGCCGAGGACGGTCGCGACCCCGAGGGGATGCACCAGCTTCGCGTCGCGCTGCGCCGCCTGCGCTCCGCGCTCGACCTGATGCGGTCGGTGGTATCGCTTGCCAAGCTCGACCTGATGCGCGCTGAAGCAAAATGGCTTGCGGGACGTCTCGCCGGCGCGCGTGACTGGGACGTGTTCCGGCAGGAGACGTTGCGAACCGTCGCGGACGGCTGTCCGTCGGTCACCGGCTTCGACACGCTCGGCGCGCTCGCAGACGAACGTCGCGCAGCCTGTTACGATGCGGCCCGCCTCGCCCTCGCCGACCGACGCTGCCAGTATTTCGTGATCGGGCTCGGCGCCTTTATCGAAGCGCGCGGCTGGCGCAGCGACGTTGCTCCCGAAGGCCTGGCGCGACTGGCGGAGCCGGCGATCAACTTCGCACGCAACATCCTGTCGGCGCAGCATGCCAAGGTGCTGAAGCGCGGCCGCAGATTCAAATCGCTGACGGCCGAGCAACGGCACCGCGTCCGCCTCGCCGCGAAGAAGCTGCGCTACTTCGCCGACTTCCTGCTGCCGCTCTGCGGGCACGGCAAATCCGCAAAGCGCTTCTCGCGCAAGCTCGCGGATCTGCAGCAGGAGCTCGGAATCTACAACGACATGGCGACGACGTCGTCGCTGCTCGCCGACGTCAATGCCGGCGCGATCGGCAGCAGCATGGTCGCGGCGGCGATCACGGGCTGGCAGGCCCATGCGACGGTCGGCGTCGAAGCGCGGCTGCTAAAGGCCTGGTCGGAATTCGCTGGAGCCAAGGTGCCCTGGTCAGTGGACGCGGCGGAGCAGCCGATCAAGCTGGTACAAACCAGCGCGGGCTGGCTGCGCTAACGGCAGTTCGACCCTTGATTAGCCTTTGGCGTCGCACGCCCAGGCCCGGATCACGCATTCCTTGCCGCCATATTTGTAGCATTCGCGGGTCGCGGCATTGAGCGAGGCCGAGATCTTCGGCTTCACGGCGTAGCCATAGGCGCCACAGGGATTGGTCATGTCGACTGACATGGCCGCACAGGCCCGCCTCATCGTCACCGTCGTGCATTCGCCCTTGCACTGCTTTTGAGCGGCGGCACGTGCCTCGTGCTCGGCGCCGTAATCATAGGCCTGGCCATACGCGCCGCACTTGCCAACGGCAAGGGCGCCGGCCGCATGAGCCTCGGTTATATGACGGGCGCCGGCGACACAGACCGACAGCGCAAAGAAAAACATCGCGCAACGGCGCGCGACGACGGTCGTAACCATGGAAAAAACCCCTCACCCCCAAGGCAAGCGGCGGCAACTCTAAGCGGCGGTCGTTTCCAGATGGTGAATGGGTGGTTGAAGCCATGACGGAATAGTGACGCCGCATAACACACTTTATAATAGTAATTTTTCATAGCGTTATTTAAGGTCGTATAGCGTCAAGCAGACAGGCAGGGAAACGCTCATGCGTCCAATCAATTCAATGCTGTTCGGAATCGCTGCGGCGGCCTGTCTGATCGGACCCCTGCCTGCGCGTGCGCAGTCGGTGAACTGGACCTGGACCAACCAGTATGGCTCGACCCTGGCGATCACCAGCTTCAACCAGAACACGGGCGCGATCGCGGGGACCTACACCAACAATGCAGCGAGCAGTTGCGATGAAGGCAAGCCGCAGGGCGTGACCGGCTGGCTGGCCTACGGCAATACGGGCACCGCGATCAGCTTCTCGGTGAATTACCTCGGCTGCGGGTCGACCGCCGTCTGGACCGGACAGCTCAACAACTCGGCCGGATTCCAGGGACTGTGGTATCTGTCCCTCGGCGAGGCCGTCGCATGGAACGGCATCAGCGCGGGCGCCGACACCTTCACCTTCAGCAGCGGCGACAAGAGCCTGCTGACGAAGAGCGGCGTCGATCTGAAGGCCGCCAGCGAGAAGCTGTCGAACACCAAGAAATAGGCAAGCAGGGACCCGCAGGGTGGATTAGCGAAGCGTAATCCACCAATGTGTCATCGCAGAAAAGGAAGTGGCGGGTTACGCCAGCGGACCGCGCTTCGCGCAGCCGCTGTCTAACCCACCCTACGAAGTTACAGCACCTTCAACCGCGCCTTGCCGCTTCCAGAGCCTGCGGCGTGTCGATGTCGAGGAAGGCACTCTCGCCGTCGACGGGCACTTCGGCGACCGCCTCGGTGTGTTTTGCGATCAAATGCCGCGCGCCGACGTCGCCGTCGAGCGTCATCAATTCCTTGAAGAAGCGACGCGACCACAGCACGGGATTGCCGCGGCGGCCTTCGCTGACGGGCACGACGATCAGATTGCCACGATCAGGCGCAAAGCTGTCGATCAGGCGATCGATCAGGCCGGCATCGATCAGCGGCATGTCGCCGAGGCAAATTACGGCGCCGTCGCTGGCGTCGGGCACGGCCGCAATGCCTGCTTTCACGGAGCTCGCGATGCCGCCGGCGAAATCAGGGTTCTTGACGAACCTTACGTTTAGGCCTTGCAGCGCCTGCTCGACCAGCTCGGTCTGATGTCCGGTGACGACGATCACCTCGGATGCTTTGGAGGCCAGCGCCTGTTCGGTGGCGATCCGCACCAGCTTCTTGCCGTCGAGCTCGGCGAGCAGCTTGTTCGGCCCGCCCATGCGGGTGGAGCGGCCGGCCGCGAGCACGATGGCCGCGACCTGGCTGTTGCCCTCGATCTCGGGCTTTGCGCGCGGCTGCGGCCGCGTCACGATCTCCATCAGCAGGCCGCCGACTCCCATGCCCATCAGCTCGGAGCGTGTCACCTTGATGCCGGCGAGCAGACGCATCAGCACCCAGTCGAATCCGTTCTCCACCGGCGAGCGCGCGCAGCCCGGCGCGCCCAGCACCGGCACGCTGCCGGCGCGCGCGATCAGCAGCAGATTGCCGGGATCGACCGGCATGCCGAAATGTTCGATCTCGCCGCCGATTCCGGTGACGGCAGCCGGAATCACATCGCGGCGGTCGGCAATTGCGGAAGCACCAAACACGATCACGAGCTCGGCGCCAAGCGCGAGCAATTCCTTGATCGCCGCCGACAGCGCGCGCTCATCGTGCGGAACCCGCCGTTCGGCGACGATGCTGGCACCGGCCGGCGCGAGGCGCTCGGCGGTGACGCGCAAGGTCTTGTCGACCACCTTGGACGACAAGCCCGGCAGCAGCGTCGAGACCACGCCGACACGCTTGATGACATAGGGCGCGATTTTCAGCACGTCCTTGCCGGCCGCCTTCACCGCGGCATCGCGCAAGCCGCCTTCGACACCGAACGGGATGATCTTCACCGTGCCGACCATCTCGCCTTCGACCACCGGCTTGTAGGCGGCGAGCGTGGCAAAGGTGATGGCCTCGTCGACATTGTTGATGCGGTCGACCGCGGCGCGGTCGATGACCAGCACGCCCGGCCGCGCGGCGAACAAATTGGCGCGGCCGGTAAAGGCGCGCTCGACATGGATGCCCTCGCCGCCGATGGCAAGCGCGATGCTGGCGGCCGCGACGTCCTCGGAAACGTCGCCTTCCTCCATGCGCACCACCACGATGTCCTTGATGCCGGCGCGCTCCAGCTGCTCGACCTCGGCAGGCCCGATCGTCGTGCCTTTCTTCAGCACCAGCGGTCCCTGGCGCAGGGTGTGGACGGTCACCCCGCCGATCGCATCCCTGGGGCTCGCGGGGCCGAACTTCATGCCGCTTCTTCTTTTTCCTTGGGCGGCAGCCGCAGCACCGCCGTGATCTCGGCCATGATCGCCACCGCGATCTCGGAGGGTGAGACCGCGCCGATCGCAAGGCCAATGGGCGCGTGGATGCGCGCGATGTCGCTTTCCTTGGCGCCCTGCGCCCGCAGCCGGTCAGCGCGCTTGGCATGCGTCTTTCGCGAGCCCAGCGCGCCGATATAGAAGCAGTTGCGCTCAAACGCATGCAGCAGCGCGGGGTCGTCGATCTTGGGATCGTGCGTCACTGCGACGAAGGCGGTGTAGGCATCGACATTGAGCGGCGGCAGCGCGGTCTCGGGCCATTCGGCGACCAGCGGAATGTCGGGGAAGCGCTCGGGGCTGGCAAAGGCCGTGCGCGGATCGACAACGGTGACGTCATAACCGAGCGAGCGCGCCAGCGGCGCCAGCGCCTGGCTGATATGGACCGCGCCAATGATCACGAGCTTCGCAGTCGGCGCGTAGACGTTGAGGAACAGTTTTTTACCGCCGGCCTCGACATTGGCGCTCTTGCCCATGCGAAGCTGCTTGTCCAATTCAGTACGCAGCGGGTCCTTGGCGAAGTCTGCCGCCTTCACCAGGCGCTGCTCGCCGCTCTCGGTGTCGGTCACCAAAATCACCGGCCGGCGCGCGGCGCGCTCGGCATTGAGTTCGTGCAGAATGGAGAGCTTCACGGTCAGCCGACCTTCTCGACGAAGACGCGGATGGTGCCGCCGCAGGACAGACCGACATTCCAGGCGGTCTCGTCGGCCACGCCGAACTCCAGCATCTTCGGCTTGCCGCTCTCGATCACATCCATGGCCTCGGTGACCACGGCGCCCTCGACGCAGCCGCCGGAGACGGAGCCCAGGAACGTGCCCTCGTCATTGATGACAAGGCTCGAGCCCGCGGGGCGCGGGGCCGAACCCCAGGTTTCGACAACGGTGGCCAGCGCGACGCCGCGCCCGGCCTTCTGCCAGTCCTCCGCCGCCTTCAGGATGTCCTCGTCGCGATCGAGCATGGCTAGCCTCTCAAGCTGCGGAGCGGATCAGGCTGCGGTGATGCGGCGGCAGCGGCCGGGAGAGCGTCGTGATCAGCTCCTGGATCGAGCTCAAATTATGTACCGGGCGGAATTCGTCAACGTGCGGGAGCATCATTTTAATTCCCTGGGCCTTGGCCTCGAAGCCCCCGAACCGAAGCAGCGGGTTGAGCCAGATCAGCCGCCGGCAGGAGCGGTGCAGCCGGTCCATCTCGAAGGCCAGCCTGGAGTCGGCCTCCCGCTCCAGCCCGTCGGAGATCAGCAGGACGATCGCGCCCTGGCTCAGCACCCGCCGTGCCCATAATTTGTTGAAGTTATGCAGCGAGGCCGAGATCCTCGTGCCGCCGGCCCAGTCCTCGACTGCCGCCGAGCAGCTCGCCAGCGCCTCGTCGGGATCGCGCTGGCGCAGCGCGCGGGTCACATTGGTCAGGCGGGTGCCGAACAGGAACACCGAGACGCGCTTGCGCGCATCGCCGATGGCATGCAGGAAATGCAGGAACAGGCGAGTGTACTCGCTCATCGAGCCGGAGATGTCGAGCAGGGCCACGATCGGGGCCGGTTTCTCGATCCGCCCGAGGCGATGGATGTCGATGATATCGCCGCCGGTGCGCAACGACGCCCGCAGCGTTCGGCGCATGTCGAGCCGCAGGCCACGCGGATCGGGCAGATAGCGGCGCGTCAAAAGCTCCGCCTGCGGCAGGTGCATCATTTCGATGGCGCGGAGCGCCTCTGCGATCTCGGCCGCACTCATTTGCGCAAAATCCTTCTTCTGAAGGATCTCCTTGTCGGAGACCGACAGGCGCAGATCCTGCTCCTGGTGCTGCGGCGTCTCGGTCATGTGCGGCTGCGACATCGCCTCCTGGACGCGGCGCGAGCCGGCCTGGGGCTTCTTCTTGGCCTGCTCCGGCAGCGGCACCGAATCGAGCAGGTGCTTCCACTCTTCCGAGGCGCGGAAAAACAGGTTGAAAGCCTGCTTGAAGATCAGCGCATGCTCATGGCGCTTGACGAAGATCGCCTCCAGCGTGGTGAAGACGTCGGCGCGGTTGCCGATGTCGATCACCTGCAGCGCGCTCATGGCATCGATCACCGCGCCGGGGCCGACCGGCATTCCGGCCGCGCGCAGCGCGCGCGCAAAGCCGACGATGTTGTCGGCGAACTGCTCGGTCTGCTCCGGGGCAAGATGGTTGATGGCCATGCTGGTACTCATCTTCTCGTCATTCCGGGGCGCGAGTGAAACGAGCGAACCCGGAATCTCGAGGTTCCGGGTTCGATGCTTCGCATCGCCCCGGAACGACGACGACTAATTCTCGCTCGTAGCTTCCTTCAGCACCTTCTGCAGGGTGTCGCCCTGCATCCGCGTGATGTCGTCCTGGTATTTGAGCAGCGCGCCCAGCGTGTCGCCGACCACTTGCGGGGTCAGCGAGCGGGCATCGAGCTCGGACAAGGCGGTGGCCCAGTCGATGGTCTCGGCGACACCGGGCGACTTGTAGAAATCCTGGTTGCGCAGCGCCTGCACGAAGCGGACGACCTGCTGCGACAGCTTGACCGAGATACCGGGCACGCGCGTCTTGACGATCGCAAGCTCGCGCTCCGCGGCGGGATAGTCGACCCAGTGATAGAGACAGCGCCGCTTCAACGCATCGTGAATTTCGCGGGTGCGATTGGAGGTGATGATGACGATCGGCGGATGCGGCGCCTTCACGGTGCCGAATTCGGGGATCGTCACCTGGAAGTCGCTGAGGATTTCCAGGAGATAGGCCTCGAACGCCTCATCGGCGCGGTCGAGCTCGTCGATCAGCAGCACCGGCGGTCCGGCAACGTCAGGCTCCAGCGCCTGCAGCAGCGGCCGCTTGATCATGTAGCGGTCGGCGAAGATGTCGCTCGACAGCTGCTCGCGATCGGTGTCGCCGGCGGCTTCCGCCATCCGGATCGCGATCATCTGCGCGGCGCTGTTCCACTCATAGACTGCGGAGGAGACGTCGAGGCCCTCGTAGCACTGCAGGCGGATCAGCTTCCGCCCCAGCGCCGCCGAGAGCACTTTTGCGATCTCGGTCTTGCCGACGCCGGCCTCGCCTTCCAGGAACAGCGGCCGGCCCATGCGCAGCGACAGATACGTCACCGTCGCCAGCGACCGCTCGGCGAGATAGCCGCGCGAGGTCAAGAGTTCGAGCATCGCATCGACCGATGCCGGCAGGGTCGCTGAAGTCATGAAAGTGCCAGTCTCGTTACGCCCTCGCTAACGGGCAAGTATCGCGCCAAGGCGTGAGGTCCACTCACTCCTTGGCATTGGCCGCGTCGACGGCTCGCCGTGTCAGCACGCCGATCAGATGCGCGCGGTATTCGGCGCTGCCGTGGATGTCGCTGTTGAGCCCTTCCGCCGGCACGTCGATGCCTTCAAGCACCTTGGACGAGAACCGCTTTTTCAGCGCTTCCTCGAACGCATCGACGCGGAACACGCCGTCCGAACCAGCACCGGTGACGGCGACGCGCACATCCGACGGACGCCGCGCCACGAACACGCCGACCAGCGCGTAGCGCGAGGCCTGGTTGCGGAACTTGATATAGGCGGCCTTCTTCGGCAGCGGGAACATCACCTTGGTGATGATCTCGTCGGCTTCCAGCGCGGTCGAGAACAGGCCCTGGAAAAACTCCTCGGCCTTGAGGCGGCGCTTGTTGGTGACGATGGTGGCGCCGAGCGCGAGCACCGCGGCCGGATAGTCCGCGGTCGGATCGTTGTTGGCGAGCGAGCCGCCGATCGTGCCCTTGTGGCGCACCGCGGGATCGCCGATCTGGCCGGCGAGATTGGCGAGCGCCGGAATGGCTTCACCGACGACAGCCGAGGTCGCGACCTCGGCATGCCTGGCGGTGGCGCCGATCACCAGCGAACGGCCCTTCATCTCGATCGTGTTCAGCCCCTCGATATGGGAGAGGTCGACCAGATGCGGCGGGCTTGCGAGCCGCTGCTTCATGACCGGAATCAGCGTGTGACCGCCGGCGATCAGCTTGGCGTCCTCGTTCTTCACCAGGAGATTGGCGGCCTGCCGGACGGTGCCGGGGCGGTGGTATTTGAATTCGTACATGGGGGTATCCTGGGGGTGTCCTGATCGCGGAGGGCGCGCGGTTACGCGAGATCGGATTTCGCCATCGCCTTCGCGCCGGCGGCGATCGAGGCGACGATATTCTGGTAGCCGGTGCAGCGGCAGAGATTGCCTTCCAGCTCTTCCCTGATGGTATGGTCGTCGAGCTCGTGGCCCTTGCGATGGACGATGTCGATCGCGGTCATGATCATGCCGGGCGTACAGAAGCCGCATTGCAGGCCATGGTGCTCGCGGAAGGCTTCCTGCATCGGATGCAGCGGCGCGCCGTCGGCGGCCAATCCCTCGATCGTCTTGACCTCGTGGCCGTCGGCCATCACGGCGAGCGTCGTGCAGGACTTCACGGCCTTGCCGTCGAGATGCACGACGCAGGCGCCGCACTGCGAGGTGTCGCAGCCGACATGGGTGCCGGTCAGGCGCAGATTCTCGCGCAGGAACTGCACGAGGAGCGTCCGCGGGTCGACATTGCCGGTAACAGGATTGCCGTTCACGATGAGGGAGATTTTTGCCATAAGCACTCTCTGTCAGCGCCCCGACGGGTCCCGTCGAAGCGGTTCTTTCTTATAATTATTCCAACCCATCATATGGGCCATTATGGCCGGGGGCAACATTGCCCCAAGCGCAAGGTGCCATGACGGAAAGCGAGGGCGATCAGCCCTGTACCGCCTTGGCGAAATTCGCGAAAAACTCGTCGGCCAGCTTCTTGGCGGTGCCGTTGATCAGGCGCTGCCCGAGCTGCGCCAACTTGCCGCCGATCTGCGCCTCGACGTCATAGGAGAGCAGCGTGCCGCCATCCTTCTCCGCGAGCTTCACTGCGGCGCCGCCCTTGGCAAAGCCGGCCACCCCGCCCTCGCCCTCGCCCGAGATCTTGTAGCCGTTCGGCGGGTCGAGATCGGAGAGCATCACC
The DNA here is from genome assembly GCF_001440035.1 of Bradyrhizobium manausense. GTDB lineage: Bacteria > Pseudomonadota > Alphaproteobacteria > Rhizobiales > Xanthobacteraceae > Bradyrhizobium > Bradyrhizobium manausense. The sequence goes on from NZ_LJYG01000081.1 coordinate 45,844, forward strand.
TTGCCCTTGAAGCGCGCCGAGACCGGACCGACCTTCATTTTTGCCGTTGCACGGAAGCCGCCGTCCTCGGTCTTCTCCAGCTCCTCGCAGCCGGGGATGCAGGCCTTCAGCACCGCGGGATCGTTGAGCTTCTCCCATACGGCCTCGCGCGGCGCCGCAAGCTGGACTTCGCCGTTCATTGTCATGGCCATGGGGCGCCTCCGGGGTCGCAAAAGGTGGGATGCTCAAGTAACGCAGGGAGATCGCAAAGAAAAGGGTCACCCATGGTCACGTGGAATGCATATTCGCACCTGCAAAAAGTCTTGTGCCGATCGTCAGGGATTGGCAGAGCCTGATCATGATGATTAGGTCTCTTTACCGGACTTGCGCAACATGAGCACAGCCCTCTCCCCCCTGCTTGCGCCGATGCTGTCGAGCGCAGCCATGCGCGCCGTCTGCGACGACCGGACCACGCTGCAGAACATGCTCGATTTCGAGGCAGCCCTGGCCCGGGCCGAGGCCGCCACCGGTGTGATTCCCGCATCCGCAGTGGGCCCGATCGAAACGGCCTGCAAGGCCGATGCCTTCGACATGACCGCGCTGGCCATGACTGCGACCCGGTCGGGCAATCTCGCGATCCCGCTGGTCAAGATGCTGACCGCCAATGTCGGCAAGGCTGACGTGGAGGCCGCGCGCTACGTGCATTGGGGCGCGACCAGCCAGGACGTCATCGACACCGCGACCATGCTGGGCTTGCGCGCCGCCATCGATGCGCTGGATGCCGACCTCAGCCGCGCCATCAAGGGCTTCGCCGCACTCGCGCGCGCCCATCGCAACACCGCGATGGTGGCGCGGACCTGGCTCCAGCACGCCCTGCCGATGCCGTTCGGATTGAAGGCCGCTGAATATGCCTCGAGCCTCGCCCGTGCCCGCTGCCGTCTGCGGCGGCTCCGCCGCGAGGGTCTCGCCCTGCAATTCGGCGGCGCCGCCGGCACGCTCGCAGCCCTCGGCGACAACGGCCTCGCAGTCGCCGAACGATTGGCGCAGGAGCTCAGCCTGCCGCTGCCAGAGGCGCCCTGGCACACCCATCGCGACCGCATCGCCGAAGCTGCATCAACCTTCGCGATCCTCGCCGGAAGCTGCGGCAAGATCGCGCGCGACGTCTCGCTGATGATGCAGACCGATGTCGGCGAAGCCTTCGAGCCCGCCGGCGAAGGCCGCGGCGGCTCCTCGACCATGCCGCACAAGCGCAACCCGGTCGCGGCCGCAAGCGCGCTCGGCTGCGCGACCATGGCCCCGCAGCTCACCGCTACGATTCTGGCCGCGCAAGTGCAGGACCACGAGCGCAGCGCCGGGCCCTGGCATGCGGAATGGCCGACACTGCCGCAATTGATGCTGGTCACCTCGGGCGCGCTCGCCGCGATCGTCGACATCGCCGAAGGCCTCGAGGTCGATGCCGCGCGCATGCGCAGCAATCTCGATACAACGCACGGGCTGATCATGGCGGAAGCCGTCACCTTTGCGCTCGCCGACAAGATCGGCAAGAGCGATGCACATCATCTGATCGAGGCCGCGAGCAAGCGCGCGGTCGCCGAGAAGAAGCACCTGCGCGACATCCTTTCCGCGGATTCGCAGGTCACCGCGCATCTGACGCCGGAAAAAATTGCGGCATTGTTCGAGCCGATGGCCTATCAAGGGGCGTCACAGGCCCTGATCGATCGCCTGCTCGCTTCGTTGGATCTCTCCTGATGTCATTGCCAGGCTTGACCCGGCAATCCATCATCCAGGATAGATTCACCTTCTAGATGGATGCGCGGGTCAAGCCCGCGTATGACAAGGAACATGCAATGCCCATGATCGATGCCGACGGTTGCCTGATCAACGTCTCTGTCGAGGGCCGTGACGGCGGGCCGACCCTGATGCTCTCCAACTCGCTCGGCTGCACGCTGCAGATGTGGGAGCCGCAGATGAAGGCGCTGACGCAGGTGTTCCGCGTCATCCGCTACGACCGCCGCGGTCATGGCAAGTCCAACGTCCCGCCCGCCCCCTATACGATGGAGCGCTTCGGCCGCGACGTGCTCGCGATCCTCGACGACCTCAACATCGAGAAGGTACATTGGTGCGGCCTGTCGATGGGCGGCATGGTCGGGCAATGGCTCGGCGCCAACGCGCCGGAAAGATTCGGCAAGATCATCCTCGCCAACACCTCCTGCTACTATGCCGAGCCGACCAGATGGCTGGAGCGCATCGACGCCGTGAAGAAGGGCGGCATCGCGGCGGTCGCCGATGGCGTGATCGCGGGCTGGCTGACGCAGGATTTCCGCGAGCGCGAGCCCGAGATCACCGCCAGGATGAAGGCGATGCTGCTTGCGACCCCCGTCGAAGGGTATCTGGCCTGCTGCGAGGCGCTGTCGACGCTCGACCAGCGCGCGCTGCTGCCCAAGATCAAGAGCCCGACGCTGGTGATCGCCGGCCGCCACGATCAGGCCACTCCGATCTCCGCGGGCGAGCTGATCCGCTCGAGTATTCCAGGCGCCAGCATGACCATCATCGACGCCGCCCACATTTCCAATGTCGAGCAGCCGCACGCGTTCACCGACGCGGTGGTGGGATTCTTGACGCAGCGTTAGCAACCAACCGTCATTGCGAGCGCAGCGAAGCAATCCAGAAATTCCTCCGCGGTGACAGACTGGATTGCTTCGCTACGCTCGCAATGACGGAGAGGAGGACAGCATGGACGACCAGAAGCGCCGCGATGCCGGCATGACCGTACGCCGCAAGGTGCTGGGCAATGCCTGGGTCGACAAATCGATCGCGAACCGCAACGCCTTCAACACCGATTTCCAGGACATGATCACGCGCTATGCCTGGGGCGAGATCTGGACCCGGCCGCATTTCGACGAGCGGACGCGGCGCGTGCTTGTGATCGGCACCATGGTCGCGCTCGGACAATGGGATGAATTCCGCCTGCACGTGCGCGCGGCGCTGGCCGAGGGCGGCTTCACCCCCGACGACATCAAGGAAATCCTGCTGCAGCAGGCGATCTATTGCGGCGTCCCGGCGGCGAACCACGCCGTCAAGGAAGCCTCAGCGATTGTGCAGGAGCTCGGCCTTATCAAAGGCTAGCGCCGCGGTATCCGGAACGGCAACCGTCTTCGGCGCTCCGTCCGGCCGCTCGATCAGCAGCACGATCGCGGCGCCAAGCAGCAGCAGCAGCTCCGTGGCGTGCAACCGAAGGGCGGCCATCTCGCCGACCTTGGAGGCCATGACCATGCTTGCGAACGAGATCAGGCTGCCGATTGCGAGCGCAATGCCGAGCGCCTCGTCGCTGGCCCCGCTCCTGCGGGTGCGCGGAATGACCAGAAGCGCAAGATAGATCGCAAAGAACGCCACCACGGTCAGCCGTCCCAGCGCCAGCAGCCAGGCGGCGCGCACCGTGCTCAGGCCGGACATCTGCAGTTGGTCGCTGAGGAACAGCGCCACCGCGACGCTCGGCCGCTCGTAGAGACCATGCACCGGCGCGACCATGATGTTGAAGGCGACCATCGTCCAGGCCGGGATGAAATAAGCCGCCAGCAGCGCGCCGTTGACCGAGCCGATCCGCCAATTTTTGAACATGCCGCTTCCCGCTTCGTCTACTCGCCTTCGAGGTAAGGCTTTGCCGGGAGCTAACTCGCACCGGACTGCGGCGGCAATTTAAACCCTTTGTTTACCTTAACTGGCCTGTTGACGGGCCGTCGTTCCGGGATGGAGGGTGAGCACCACACCTCAGGTGCGCAATTGCGCACCGGGGAACCTGGAGATCGCGGGCTCGGCTGTTCGAGCGCCCCGGAATGACGCCNNNNCCCCGCCTCTCGGCGGGACCACGTTGCGCTACTCCCTGGGGGTCAATCCAGTCTGTTGTCCTGCTTGCCGCCCTGCTGCTGGCCGGGCTTGTCGCCCTGGCGCATCGGATCGTGCTGCTGCTGCTGTCCGGGTTTCTGGCCGCCGCCCTGCTGCTGCCCTGGTTGCTGGCCTGGGCGCTGCTGGCCGGGGCTTTGGTTCTGCTGGCCCGGATTCTGGTTCTGCTGCTTCGTCATGGGGGAAAGCTCCCTTGTTGGACGTCAGTTGAGAGATAACCGCCGGTGTGGATTTTGGTTGCCTTGCGGAACCGGTTCCTCGCAGGTGCGGAACCGGGAGCCGGCGTCCGAAGCCGAAATCAACTCTGTACAAGCCCTTATGCCCGGGCATCCCCAGTTGCAGCCGCCAGTTCCCTCCTGTTACAAAACGGGGAGAAGACGGGGCTGCCGGGGCCCGAGAAGAAACCAAGCAACTCTCTCGAATAGCTCCCTTTCAACGTCAGGTTCGGTAGCGGCAGCCCATGGATTATTTCGCCCAGCAGCTCATCAACGGCCTCGTGCTCGGTTCCATCTACGGTCTGATCGCGATCGGCTACACGATGGTCTACGGCATCGTCGGCATGATCAATTTCGCCCATGGCGACATCTTCATGATCGGCGGCTTCATCGCACTGATCACTTTCCTGCTCCTGGTCTCGCTCGGTCTGACTGCGATCCCGCTGATCCTGCTGCTCGTCCTGCTGGTCGCGATGGCGGTCACCGCACTCTATGGCTGGACGGTCGAGCGCATCGCCTATCGGCCGCTGCGGCACTCCTTTCGGCTCGCACCGATGCTGTCGGCGATCGGCATGTCCTTCGTGCTGACGAACTATTCGCAAGTCGCGCAGGGCGCCCGCGTCAAGCCCGTGCCGCCGATCATCACGGGCGGCTACACGCTGCATGAAGGCGCCGAGGGGTTTGCGGTGCAGCTCTCCAACATGCAGATCATGGTCGTGCTGGTCACCATCGTGCTGCTGGCCATGTTCACCTGGCTCGTATCGCGGACACGGCTCGGCCGCGACATGCGGGCCTGCGAGCAGGACCAGACCATGGCGGCGCTGCTCGGCGTCGACGTCGACCGAACCATTTCCATGACTTTCGTGATCGGCGCGGCGCTCGCCTCGGTCGCGGGTATGATGTACCTGCTCTATTACGGCCAGGTCGATTTCAACATGGGCTTCGTCGCGGGCATCAAGGCCTTCACCGCCGCCGTGCTGGGCGGCATCGGCTCGCTGCCCGGCGCGGTGCTGGGCGGGCTCGCGATCGGCCTGATCGAGACCTTCTGGTCGGCCTATTTCTCGGTGGAGTACAAGGACGTCGCCGCCTTCTCGATCCTGATCATCGTCCTGATCTTCATGCCGACCGGCCTGCTTGGCCGGCCCGAAGTCGAAAAAGTCTGACGGGCCCTCGCGTGACAGCTCTTTCAACCGAAACTATGCAGGCCAGCCGCACGGCGGGCATTCCGTTCATTCTGAAAAAAGCTTTCCTCAGCGCATGCGTTGCGCTGGTGCTGTTCTCGCTGATGATCGGCATCCGCACTGAGGCCGGCCCCGACGGGCAGCTGACCTGGTGGACGCGTTTCGGCGATCTCGCCTCCATCGTCGGCCTCGTGTTCGGCGGCTCCATCATCATTGAGCTGCTGCGGCAATGGCTCGGACCGATCGGCGCGGAAAAGCTCGTGCCAGCGCCGGTCCAGCGCGGCCTGTCACTGGCGGGCCGCTTCCTGGGTCCGGCTCTGCTCGTCTTCACCCTGCTCGTGCCCGTCATCTTCTACAATCAACGCTATATCCTCGACCTCGCCATCCTCGTGCTCACCTATGTGATGCTCGGCTGGGGCCTGAACGTCGTGGTCGGGCTCGCCGGCCTGCTCGACCTCGGCTATGTCGCCTTCTACGCGGTGGGTGCCTATTCCTATGCGCTGCTTGCCACCAATTTCGGCTGGTCGTTCTGGGTCTGCCTGCCGCTCGCCGGCATGCTCGCCGCGATCTGGGGGGTCATGCTCGGCTTTCCGGTGCTGCGGCTGCGCGGCGACTATCTCGCCATCGTGACCCTCGCTTTCGGCGAGATCATCCGGCTCGTCATCCTCAACTGGCAGAGTCTGACCGGCGGACCCAACGGCGTATCCGGCATTCCCCGCCCCACCTTGTTCGGCATTCCGCTCGACAACAGCGATGACGGGCTCGCCGCCAAGCTCGGTATCGACTACTCGCCGACCCATCGCATCGTCTTCCTGTTCTATCTGATCCTGGCGCTCGCGCTGCTCACCAATTGGGTGACGATCCGCCTGCGGCGCCTGCCGATCGGCCGCGCCTGGGAAGCGCTGCGCGAGGACGAGGTCGCCTGCCGTGCGCTCGGCATCAACACCACGACCACCAAGCTCACGGCCTTCGCCACCGGCGCGATGTTCGGCGGCTTTGCCGGTGCGTTCTTCGCAACACGCCAGGGCTTCATCAGCCCGGAATCCTTCACCTTCCAGGAATCGGCGCTGGTGCTCGCCATCGTCGTGCTCGGCGGCATGGGCTCGCAGCTCGGCGTCGCGCTCGCCGCCCTCACCATGATCGGCGGCTTCGAGCTGTTCCGCGGCCTCGAGACCTACCGCATGCTGGTGTTCGGCATGGCGATGGTGCTGATCATGATCTGGCGGCCGCGTGGCATCATCGGCCATCGCGCGCCGACCGTATATCTGACCAAGGCGCAGGCGATCTCCTCCGACCTCGTCAAGGAGGGCCACGGATGAGCGGCGAACCAATTCTCAGTGTCGACGGGCTCACCATGCGCTTCGGGGGCATCGTCGCCGTGCACGACCTGTCGTTTGCAGCCGAACGGAAGCAGATCACCGCGCTGATCGGACCGAACGGCGCGGGCAAGACCACGGTCTTCAACTGCATCACGGGCTTCTACAAGCCGACCGGCGGTACCATTCGTCTCACCCAGGACGACGGCAGGCAGACCGCGCTGGAGCGGCTGAACGATTTCCGCATCGCCAAGCAGGCCAAGGTCGCGCGCACCTTCCAGAACATCCGCCTGTTTCCCGGCATGACGGCACTCGAGAACCTGATGGTGGCGCAGCACAACACCTTGATGCTCGCATCGGGCTTCACGGTTCTCGGCCTGATCGGGGTCCCCACCTATCGCGACGCCGAAAAGCGCGCGATCGCGCTCGCGACCGACTGGCTCAAACGGATCAACCTGCTCGACCGCGCCGACGATGCCGCAGGCAACCTCGCCTATGGCGACCAGCGCCGGCTCGAGATCGCGCGCGCGATGTGCACCGAGCCCGCCCTGCTTTGCCTGGACGAACCCGCCGCCGGCCTCAATGCACGCGAGAGCGCCGCGCTGAGCGAGCTGTTGCAGTCGATCCGCGGCGAGCTCGGCACCTCGATCCTGCTCATCGAGCACGATATGTCGGTGGTGATGGAGATCTCGGACCACATCGTGGTGATGGACCATGGCGTGAAGATCGCGCAAGGAACGCCGCGGGAGGTGCGCGACGACCCGAAGGTGATCGCCGCCTATCTTGGCACCGACGAGGAAGAGGCTGCGGCCGTGATGGAGAGCGGATCGTGACGGCTGCCACCCCCTTGCTCGCGATCCGCGGCTTGCGCGCCGCCTACGGCAAGATCGAGGCTCTCAAGGGCGTCGATGTCGAGATCAATGCCGGCGAGATCGTCGCGCTGATCGGCGCCAACGGCGCCGGCAAGTCGACGCTGATGATGACGATCTTCGGCAAGCCGCGCGCCCGCGCCGGCCAGATCCTGTTCGACGGCAAGGACATCTCCGCTGTCCCCACCCATCAGATCGCGCATTTGCGCATTGCTCAGTCGCCGGAGGGCCGCCGCATCTTCCCGCGCATGAGCGTCGCGGAAAACCTGCAGATGGGCGCCGACGTCACCGACAGCACGGAGGCGGAGCGAGAAAGCACCCGGGAGCGCGTGTTCGCACTATTCCCCCGGTTGAAGGAACGCGTCATGCAGCGCGGCGGAACCCTGTCGGGCGGCGAGCAGCAGATGCTGGCGATCGGCCGGGCGCTGATGAGCCGCCCGCGCCTGCTGCTGCTCGATGAACCCTCGCTGGGGCTCGCGCCCCTCATCGCGCGGCAGATCTTCGATGCGATCCGCGCCCTGAACCGCCAGGACGGCCTGACCGTCCTCATCGTCGAGCAGAACGCCAACCATGCACTGAAACTCGCCCACCGCGGCTATGTCATGGTCAACGGCCTGATCACCCTGGCCGGAACCGGCGCCGAGTTGCTGCAGCGCCCCGAGATTCGCGCGGCCTACCTGGAAGGCGGCCGGCACGCCTGACGGCCTTGGCGCGCCCGCCGAATACGGCGAGATATCTTTGCAACTGCCCGTATTTTGCCGGTGACTTCTCGAAAAATTCATTGAACAATGGCGCCGGTTTGAACCGGGCTTGCCCGGCAACTCCCACAGACGATCACCCGCGAGGTATCTCATGAAATCACTGAAACTCATCGGTCTGGCATTCGGCGCTTCCGTTGCGCTGTCAACGGCGGCGTTCGCAGACGACCTCACCATTGCAGTCGCGGGCCCGATGACCGGCACCGAATCCGCCTTCGGCCGCCAGATGAAGAACGGCGCCGACCTGGCGGTGGCCGACCTCAATGCCGCCGGCGGCGTTGCCGGCAAGAAGCTGGTCCTCGATGCCGAGGACGATGCCTGCGATCCCAAGCAAGCCCGCTCGGTTGCCGAAAAGATCGCGGGCGCGAAGATCCCGTTCGTCGCCGGCCACTTCTGCTCGTCATCGTCGATCCCGGCTTCGGAAGCCTATGCGGACGGTAACGTCCTCCAGATCACACCCGCCTCGACCAACCCGCTGTTCACCGAGCGCAAGCTCTGGAACGTGGCGCGCGTCTGCGGCCGAGACGATCAACAGGGCCTGATCGCCGCGCAGTACATCGCGAAGAACTTCAAGGGCAAGAACGTCGCGATTCTCAACGACAAGACCACCTACGGCAAGGGTCTGGCGGATGAGACCAAGAAGGCGCTCAACAAGGCCGGCATCACCGAGAAGCTCAATGAGTCCTACAACAAGGGCGACAAGGACTTCAACGCGATCGTCTCGCGCCTGAAGAAGGAGAACATCGACCTCGTCTATGTCGGCGGCTATCATCAGGAGGCAGGCCTGATCCTGCGCCAGATGCGCGACCAGGGCATGAAGACGGTCCTGATGTCGGGCGACGCGCTGGCCGACAAGGAATACGCCTCGATCACGGGCCCGGCCGGCGAAGGCACGCTGTTCACCTTCGGTCCCGATCCGCGCAACAAGCCGAGCGCGAAGAAGATCGTCGAGGCCTTCAAGGCCAAGGGCATCGATCCGGAAGGTTACACGCTCTACACCTATGCCGCGATGCAGGTCTGGTCGCAGGCGGTCAAGAAGGCCGGCACCACCGATGCCAAGAAGGTCATGGAGACCATCAAGGCCGGCAAGTGGGATACGGTGCTTGGGCCGCTCGAATATGACGCCAAGGGCGACATCAAGCAGATCGACTATGTCGTCTACAAGTGGGACGCCAAGGGCGGCTACGCCGAGCTCAACGCCAACGGCACCTAAGACAGGGCGCCTGGACTTTTAACAGCTTGACGTCAACGCCCCGGTTCGCCGGGGCGTTTTGTTTTCGCAAGCCGGTCAAACGGCAGCAGACAATTCGCCGCCAGCCGCTGTCTGCGCCTTCCGGAGCGCTTGCAGCAGACCGTTCGGCCGAAACGGCTTTTGCACGCAGATCACGCCGGCGAGACCCGGCGCCTCACTGATGAAATCCAGTGTCGTCATCCCCGATACCGCCACAATCGGAAATCCGGGAACACGCTCGCGAATGGCGGCCATGACCTCGATACCGCTGATGTCGGTCAGGAAGATGTCGACAATGGCCGCGTCGAAAACCTCTTCGCCAAAGGTCTTGAGGCCAGCCACACCGCTCTCGGCTTCAACTACGTCAAATTGGTTGACCCGAAGGACGATCGAGACCATGGCGCGGACGTCCTTCTGGTCATCCACAACAAGGACACGGGGCATGGGAACAACTCCCGGATTCGCATCATTAATTGGTTCAATTCAAACGGCGACGCACGGCAAGGCAGTATGACCCCGTCCAGTAAAGCCAACCTTACCGATTTCCTATTCCGATTCCCCGTCCGAGTTAAGTAAGCTGTAACCCTCGGTTGAGTCGTGGGCACATCCCCTCGGGACACGCGTCCAGAGCGGGTTACCATGGAGGCCAGGGCCGAGACGCCAGGGCCAGTACCCGAGGCGGCCGGCCGATCAAGTCACGTGGACTACCCATGCTGTCCCTACGAGAGGTCAACGTGCACGCCAGAAACGACCGAAGCACATTCCTTTCGACCTTGCCGGCCATGCAGAGCGATCGCACCGCAGCGTTGGCGATCGTCGGGATCTCCGCGATCCTGTTCGCGCTGGCTGTCCCCTTCGCGGGGACTCCCCTGGTCCAGATGCCAGCCTTCGTGGCCAGCTACCAGTCGGCGCTGGCCGTCAGCGATATCATTACCGCTGTTCTGCTGCTGTCGCAATTCTCGGTCCTGCGCAGCCGCGCGTTGCTGCTGCTGTCGACAGGGTATCTGTTCACCGCAGCGGCGGCGGTGACACACGCCCTCACCTTCCCCGGACTGTTCGCGCCGACGGGATTGCTGGGCGCGGGCACCCAGACCACGGTCTGGCTCTACATGATCTGGCACAGTGGATTCCCCTTGTTCGTGCTGGCCTATGGCTGGCTGAAGGACGGCAACGGCGGCAACAAGATCGAGGGACCGACGCAGCGGTCGATCGTGGTCGCCGTGCTCGGCGTCATTGTCGCGATGATCGTCATCGGTTGGATCGTCACGGCGCGGCACGATTTGCTGCCGGTCCTGCTGAGGGACGGCCGCTACACCACCGCCATGATCGGCGTGGTGTCTTTTGTCTGGTCCTTGAGCTTCGCGGCGCTGATCACGCTCTGGCTCCGCAGGCCGCATACGGTGATCGACATCTGGCTGATGGTCACGATGTGCGCCTGGCTGTTCGACATCGCGCTGTCGGCGATCGTCAATGTCGCCCGCTACGACCTCGGCTTCTACGCCGGCCGCATCTACGGCCTATTCGCCGCGAGCTTCGTGCTCGCCGTGCTCCTGATCGAGAACGTCCGCCTGCAGGCGAGCACGATGGGCCTTGTCGGCCGGCTGCGCGAGCAATCGGCGTTCGAGCGCGACTATTACGGCAAGCGTCTCGCGCTCTATGGCGCCGTGGTCGAATCCTCCAATGATGCCATCATCACCGAATCGCTCGACGGCCGCATCACGGGCTGGAACAGAGCTGCCGAGCGTCTGTTCGGCTATTCAGCCAATGAAGCCATCGGCCGATCGATTGATCTCGTGGTGCCGGAGGACCGTAGGGCCGAAGCCAGGGGTCTTCTCAACCGCATCAGCAGCAACGAGTCGATCGCCCAGCACGAGACCGTTCGCATCCACAAGGACGGCCGACCGATCGACGTCGTCCTGAACGTCTCGCCGCTGCGATCCGACAATGGCGAGATCATCGGCGCCTCCAAGATTGCCCACGACATCACCGAGGAGAAGCAGGCGCGGGAGAAGCTGCGCCGCGAGATCGAGGAGCGCGAGCGCATCTTCGAGACCTCGCAGGACCTGATCCTGGTCACCGACGGGTACGGTAATTTCATCCAGGTCAGCCCGAGCGTGAAGGACATTCTCGGCTTCAACCCGGAGGACATGATCGGGCACAGCGCGATCGAATTCATCCATCCCGACGATCTGGACAGGACGCGCGAAGAGATGCGCGCTGCGCGGCGCGGTCAGACCAAGCGCAGCTTCGAGGCGCGCTATTACCACTATGACGGGCACGAGGTCTCGCTGAACTGGGTCGGAAACTGGTCGGAGCCCGTCAAGCGCCATTTCTTCATCGGCCGCGACCTCACCGACAAGCAAGCCGCAGAAGCCCAGCTGCGGCAGGTCCAGAAGATGGATTCCATCGGCCAGCTGACCGGCGGCGTCGCCCACGACTTCAACAACGTGCTCACCGTCATCACCGGCACGATCGGCATTTTGTCGGACGCGGTCGCCGACCGGCCCGAGCTTGCCGCCATCACCAAGCTGATCGACGACGCCGCCGAGCGCGGTGCGCAGCTGACCAAGCATCTGCTCGCCTTCGCCCGCAAACAGCCGCTCCAGCCCCGCGAGATCGACGTCAATGCGCTGGTGCTGGAGGCCGCAAAGCTGCTGCATCCGACGCTCGGCGAGCAGATCACGATCATGCCGCAGCTTACCGAAGACGCCTGGCCTACTCTGGTCGATCCAGGCCAGCTTTCGACTGCGATCCTCAATCTCGCCCTGAACGCGCGCGACGCCATGCCCGATGGCGGCACCCTGGTGCTGGAGACCCGCAACATCTTCCTCGACGACGGCTATGCCAGCATGAATCCCGATGTCGTCGCCGGCAATTACGTGATGATCGCGGTCAGCGACACCGGCTCGGGCATTCCGGCCGCGCTGCTCGAGCGGGTGTTCGATCCGTTCTTCACCACCAAGGAGGTCGGCAAGGGCACGGGCCTTGGCCTCAGCATGGTGTTCGGCTTCGTCAAGCAGTCCGGCGGCCACATCAATATCTACAGCGAGGAAGGCCACGGCACGAGCGTGAAGATCTACCTGCCGCGGTCCACCGGCATGCAGGAGACCGAGTACGAACAGCCTCAGAACGTGCCCATCACCGGCGGTAACGAGAAGGTCCTGATCGTCGAGGACGACGCGCTTGTGCGGCAATATGTCGTGACCCAGGTCAAGAGCCTCGGCTATGCCGCGCTCGAGGCCGCCAACGCCGCCGAAGCCCTGGTCATCATCGATGCCGACAAGGACATCGACCTGCTCTTCACCGACATCATCATGCCCGGCAACATGAACGGCCGCCAGCTCGCCGATGAGGCGACACGGCGGCGACCGCAGCTGAAGACGCTGTTCACCTCGGGCTACACGGAAAACGCCATCGTCCATCACGGCCGGCTCGATTCCGGCGTGCTGCTGCTGGCCAAGCCTTACCGCAAGTCGGAGCTCGCCAAGATGCTCAGGACCGCGCTCGCGAGTTGAGCCCGCCGCTCGCGTACGCTATCGCTGGGACCGTGCCAGCTGCATGGGAGTGCCGTCCTTGAAAAACCTGCTCACCGATATTGCCGGCGTCCGCGTCGGTCATGCCGATGACGCAAAACTTGCCTCGGGCGCAACGGCCATCGTGTTCGATCAGCCGGCGGTCGCGGCGATCGACATCCGCGGCGGCGGACCCGGCACGCGCGAGGACGCGCTGCTTGGCCTCGCCAATACCGTCGAGCGCGTCGACGCGATCGCGCTGTCCGGCGGCTCTGCCTTCGGCATCGAGACCGGCGGCGGCATCCAGGCCTGGCTTGCCGAGCAGGGCCGTGGCTTCCGCGTCCGCGAGGCCCTGATCCCGATCGTGCCGGGCGCCATCCTGTTCGATCTGCTCAACGGCGGCGACAAGGCCTGGGGCCGCTTCGCGCCCTATCGCGATCTCGGCTATGCCGCAGCCGCCTCAGCCGGGAGCGAGTTTGCGCTCGGCAGCGTCGGCGCCGGCTTTGGCGCCACCACAGCGACGTTCAAGGGCGGCCTCGGCTCGGCATCCGCCGTCACCAGCAGCGGCGTCAAGGTCGCGGCGCTCATCGCCGTCAACGCGGTCGGCAGCGCCACGGTCGGCGACGGACCCTGGTTCTGGGCGGCGCCGTTCGAGCTTGGCGGCGAGTTCGGTGGCCGCGGATGGCCCGACAAGTTCACCGACGACATGCTCAAGCTGCGCATCAAGGGCGGCCCCGCCGCAACCGAGCGCGAGAACACCACCATCGGCGCCGTCGTCACCGATGCAGTGCTGAGCAAGCCCCAGGCCAAGCGGTTGGCGATGATTGCGCATACCGGCTTCGCGCGTGCGATCTATCCGGTGCATGCTCCGACCGATGGTGACGTGCTGCTCGCCGCCGCAACCTGCGCAAAGCCGATTGATCCGATCGTCGGCCTCACCGAGCTCGGCATGGTCGCCGCCAATGTGGTTGCCCGCGCCATCGCCCGCGGCGTCTACAACGCGACCGCGCTGCCGTTCCCGGGCGCGCAGCCCGCGTGGAAGGATCGGTTCGGAGTGTAACGAGAGCGCCTCTCTCCCCACGTCGGGTGGCATCGCCCGGCGAAGACCGGGCGATGCATTATTCCAAAGACGATTGCGATTGAATGAGAGGCCGCGGCGTACTGGATGCCCCGGCCCCGGCTCCGCTAGGCTACGCCGGGCCTACAAGGAGCTCGGCCGGCGAAGCTTCAGCGAAGACGGCAAGCCGGGGCATGACAGCGGATGCGCCCCTTACACGCTCATGGACATCGACGAAGCCGCGGAACCGGCCGCGGTCTGGGCCTGGCGCTGCATCATCTGGCCGAACCAGTCATAGGGCGAATTGGCGCTGGAGGCGCCCGGCACCACTGTCGTCATCTTGAAACCGTCAGCATAGGTGACGGTTGTGGTGGTCGAGCCGTCGGCGGCGGTCGTGGTGGTCGAGGTCGACCCGCCGCTCGGCGATGACGAGGAATCCGAGCCGTTGCCCGACGCACCGCCCGAGCCGCTCGGCGCGTGCGCATGGTGGTGGCCGCCATGATGGCCGGCGCCCTTCAGCGCCTTGGACATCTCGTCCAGGCTGACGCCGCCGTCCGAATTGGTATCGAGCTTGGAGAACACGTCGTCGGCCTGCGCCAGATTGGTGCCGCCGGCGCCGAGCGCGTTCTCGAACTCCGATTGGGTGATCTTGCCGTCGCCATTGGCGTCGATCTGCGAGAACAGGTCCTTCAGCGCTGCGTCGCGGCTGGTCGAAGTCGCGTTGCCCGTGCTGGCGGACTGGTCCGTCGACTGGCTTTGCGCGGCGAACAGCGCATTCATCGTCCCCGGCGAGATCTGCGGATAATGGCCAGGATTCGCCGACGGAGCTGCACTGCTTGACGTGCTGCTGGTGCTGCTGTCGATCGCGAATGGGTTGGCCGCGCCTTGCGACGAGCCAGTCTGCGGCGTCGAGGACGATTTCGAGCTCGTCAGCGATTGAATGGCATCAAGCGCAGTCGAGACGGCACCAAGCGCAAACAACATTGCACAACTCCAAACCATGCGGCATGCCGCCGCCAATGTTCTGGCCGTGAGGTCAGCAAGCGACGTGCCAGCGCGAAAAGCTCAATGAAATCCATATCCGCCGGGCTTTGCGGGGTGCGGGAACATCGGCAATTCATGCCCGCTGGCGGCAGAAATTTCCGCCCACAGGAAGCTCAACCTCCCTGCATTGCCCGGCCGGGAGGCCCATGTTAGGCGAGGCCAACAGCCCCCATGCCGCCCCGGGAAACAGCGCCATGATTCAAGCCTTCGCCCCCCGCCCCCTGGCCATCGCGCCCTCGATCCTGGCCTCGGATTTCTCGAAGCTCGGCGAGGAGGTCCGCGCGGTGGATGCTGCCGGCGCCGACTGGATCCATCTCGACGTGATGGACGGGCACTTCGTGCCCAACATCTCCTACGGCCCTGACGTCATCAAGGCGATGCGCCCGCACACCAGGAAGGTGTTCGATGCGCATCTGATGATCTCGCCCTGCGATCCCTATCTGGAGGCCTTCGCCAAGGCCGGCTGTGACCACATCACCGTGCATGCCGAGGCAGGTCCGCATTTGCACCGCTCGCTCCAGGCCATTCGGGCGCTCGGCAAGAAGGCGGGCGTCTCGCTCAATCCGGGCACGCCGATCAGCGTGCTCGAATACGTGCTCGACCTGGTCGATCTCGTGCTGGTGATGTCGGTCAATCCCGGCTTCGGCGGCCAGGCCTTCATCCCCTCCGCTATCGGCAAGATCCGCGACATTCGCGCGATGACGGCGGGGCGTCCGATCGATATCGAGGTCGATGGCGGTGTCGGCCCCGATGTCGCCGGCGCGCTTGCGGCCGCCGGCGCCAACGCCTTCGTCGCCGGCACGTCCGTGTTCAAGGGCGGCACGCAGGATGCGTTCAAGAACAATATTGCAGCGATCCGCAACGCGGCGCTCGCGGCGCGCGGCGAGGCGATCTGACCGGCGCTACGCCCGCAAAACTGCGGCCCTTTACGGGCATTGCGACGCGCAATGACTAAAATTGCAACCTAAATCCGTACTCCTCCGGACTTCCCTGATTCGTGCAAATCATCGCTAGTGATTCCTGCCTGATTTGACAGGAGCACATCATGACGACGACCCTGGTTTGGACTGGCGTGGCGTTGTGGATCGGTTTTTGTGCGTTCGTTGTGTTCGGCCCATCGGCCGGACCGGTGCAGGTCCCGGCGCGTTCGACCCGCGTCATCGGTCGCCGCCGCTATCCGGGCTGACGCCATGCAGATCGCCCTCGTGAAGCGTCAGCCGAAACGCAGGTGCCGCATCCCGCGCCGCCCGCATCCGAACCTCGACTATTTCTTCGGTCGGCTCGAACGCACCGAAGGCAAGATGCGCGACGATCCGGGCGCCGAGACTGTAGACCTGGACCACTCGTTCCGGTCACCGCGCCGGCATTGAAATCCTTTTCCGGACTCAACCAATGAAACCGCACTGCCCGAACTGCCTGAAGGAAATGACCAAGGCGTCCGCGTCGCGTAACCTCTTCAACTGCGAGCCCTGCCGCGAGATCATTCAGTACTTCGGCGGCAGCGCGGATCACGGCGAGGCCGGCCCGCACTTCACCTGGCCGATCCGTCGCAAGCGTTCGATGCACACCGCGCACGCGGCGTGAATCTTTCCTAGCCCCACACCACGCCGGCGTCCGGTTTGGCAACAGCCATGCGCGGCGGCCGCACCACGGTGACGGTGCAGGTCGCCTCCGCCGCCACCTTGGCCGAGACGCTGCCAAGCAGCGTGCGCCTGAACGAGCTCTGCCGCGCGCCGATGACGACATGGTCGACCTGGTTGACCTCGGCGAATTCCAGCAGCGCCGTGGCGGGATCGACCGCCTCCAGCACGTGAACCGACAGCCGGCTTTCATCCAGCTTCAGCGGCGTCGCCCAATGCCGGAGCGCGACCAGGCGGTCGATATGCTTGTTGGAGCCCAGCTCGTCCAGCGTCTTGTCGATGGCGATGCGGTTGAGCTTCAGCACATTGACGCAGGCAAGCCGCGCTGACGGCAGCGTCGCGAGAATGCGCTCCGTGGTCACACGCAGCGCCTCGTTCAGCTCCGGCTCACCTTCCACCGTGTCAAGCGCGACCGCGAGGATCGGGCTCGAGGCAATCTGCTCGGCAACATCCGCCTTCGCCCGCGGCTGCATGGCGTCCTGGTTGAACCGGCGCCGCCAGGCCACGCTCAAGGGATCGCGCTTGATCCGTTCCGACCGCGCAGTCAGCCTGACCTGGTTCGGATGGGCGAGATCGAAAGCGAGCTGGGTCGCGGTCGGGTAGCGCCGGACCGGCTCGATCTCGAGACACCGCAGCACCACTTCCTGGAGCCAGGGCGGATAGTCGGCGCGCAAGCTTCGCGGCGGATGCGGATCGCGCCACAGCCTCCGCCGCATCGCGCGCAGTGTCTCGCCCTCCCCGAACGGACGTTCGCCGGTCGTGAAGAAGTACAGCAGCACACCGAGCGAAAACAGGTCGCTGCGCGGATCGTCGCGCACGCCCAGCAGCCGTTCCGGCGCCATGTAGGGCGCTGTGCCGTAAGGCAGACGAAACTCCGCCTGCAGCAGGTCGGGCAGATGATCGTGGTGCGACAGGCCGTAGTCGATCAGCACGGCCTCGCCGCTCTCGCGGAACATGACGCTGCTTGGCTTGATGTCGTGATGGATCACGCTCTGCCGATGCAGATCGGCGAGCGCAGCCGCGATCTTGGCAACCAGCAGCCGCGCCTCCTCGTAAGGTAGCGGCAGATCGGGCAGTCGCTTGTAGAGCGTTGTGCCGGGAATGCGCTCGATCACGGCATAGGCCTGGCGGGCAAAATCGCCGGTGCCATAGCAGTGCGGCACGTGCGGGCCGGCCAGCCGCGGCAGGATCATCATCTCCATCTCGAACGAAACGATCGCCGCGGGGTCCTCGCCTTCCGACGCCCGCGGGACCTTCATTAGCAGCGGCACCTCGATGCCGGGACGGGTGACGGTCCACAGCGTCGCCATGCCGCCGGCATGGACGCATTCGCCGATCGTGTAGCCGTCGATGACAGCGCCTGATTTGACCAGGGATTTGGGCATCGGCCTCTAGCGCCCCTGCGACAGCCGATCGGCGAGCCAGGGCGGCAGGCCGTTCTCGCGGATCTTGCTTGCCGCGCTCGCGATGTCATAGGGCACACGGCAATAGGTGATCTGGCACGAGACCGTGTCGAACAGCACGAAAGATGCCGACGGATCGCCATCGCGCGGCTGGCCGACCGAGCCGAGCACGGCGAGCCATTGCCGGCCGCGCAGGAGCTGCACCGGCACATCGGTCTTGGGCACGAAGCTCGTCATCTTCGCCGTCACCGACATCGAATAGAGCGCGGGCCGATGAATGTGGCCGCAGAACGTGACGTGAGCCGGCGTTGCGATCAGGCTCCTGGCGGCATCCGCCGTCGAGCGGACATAATGCCAGCGCTTGGGGCTCGAGGCTTCCGAATGCACGAACAGCCGATCGCTGTCGTCCACCAGCATCGGCAGTTCGGCCAGGAACCGCCGCTGTGCCGCATCGAGCCGCCCGCGCGTCCACTCGATCGCGATCTGCGCCTCGTTGTTCATGTTCTCGGTGGTGGTGTTGACGGCTTCGTCATGATTGCCGCGCACGGCGACGGCACCATGGGCGACCAGATCCATGGCGGTGTCCACGACCCATTCCGGGTCGGCGCCATAGCCGACGAAATCGCCGAGCAGGATGAACCGCTCCGCAGCCCTGGCGCGGGCCACCTTCAGGCACGCCTCGAACGCCTGCCGGTTGCCGTGGATATCCGAGAAGACAGCGAGAAGCACGCACCCTCCACCCTGGTCGTCTTATTGGAAGCCGATAAAGCCAATTTGAGGGAGGTCAACAAGATGCGCCAGCGCAAGGCGGTTGACCAGCGCCACGCGGCCGCAATGGTGAAGAGCCTATTGCTCGTCCTTGGGCGGCATCCGAGGTGGCGGCAACGGCGTGAAGACGGCGCCTTGCGCGCCTGATGGCGGGGCATTGAACTCCCCGGTCGAGGAATCGCCGCCGCTGGTCTCGAGGATGGCCTTGGGCGTCACATACTCCCTGACCATGTCGACCAGGCTGCCCTCGCCGCCGCCAAAGTCCGCCGCACGCCCGCCTTGCGGATGGCCCGCCGCGATCTCGTTCTCCGCCGCATGGGTTTTGTCGGCCAGGGTTTCGTTGTACGGGACGCGGAAGGCCCGCGGAATGCCGCTCGGACGATGATCCGCATCGAGTTCCTCGACCCACAGATAGATCGAGCCTGGATCGCCCTCCAGCGAATGCGGCTCGACGATCCGCGCCGCCAGCAGCTTGAAGGAGCCAGGGAGCCTGTCCGTGCTGGCCCAGCCGAGCAGGCCGCGCATGTCCGTGAAGCTGACGACGTAGAAGGCGCTGGTCACGACGACGGCGACCGCCTTCAGCGACCAGTGCAGCCGTGCATAGACCAGCACGACCAGCAGCAGCGCGCCGATCACGGCATAGGCGACCGACAGCGAGAGGATGACCGTCTGCTGATTACTCACGGCGCACCCTTACCCGCGTGTTCGGGTCGATATCGGCGCCATTGCGCCAGGTGCTGCGGAAGGTCTCCATCAGCGATTTCGGCCGCTGGCTCACATCGATGACCTTGCCCTCGGCATCGAGCCGGAACCGCACCGCGGTCTTCTCGTCACCGGTGTGGTCGAGCGTGAACTTGTTGTCGAAGACCACCTGCGCGGTCGGATTGAGCTTCTGCACCTTCACATTGGCCGTGACGGGCTCGCCGGTCGTGGCGACAAAATGGGAGACGTTGACGGTGTATTCGCCGGGGACGATGCCGCGCAGCGTGACGATCTCCTCACGGATGGGGGAAGCGATCTTCTTACCATTGACCATGATGAAGTCGTTGGCCCCGCCCCGGTCGTCGCGGTCGAGCGTGAGGAAGCCGGCCTCCCGGTGGCGATACCAGGCGATGTTGCCGGCGGGATCCTGCACGAACAGGTCGAGATCGTCAGGATGATTGTCCGGCCAGTCCAGCGTGATCATGAACTCGGCCTTGGAGTCGATCTTGCCGTCCTTGGCATCGGGAGAGACCGCAAGCAGCGCGAGGAAGAACAGGAAGGCGACCACCTGAAGCGCCTTGAAAAGCATCACGCCCAGGGGATCGAACGGCTCCTCGCGCGGATAGAGGCCGAAATCATCCATCATGACGGCGTTCCAGCACCTTTACGCTCGAGAACCGGCGTCACATAGGTCTCGGTCAGCACCACCGCATCCGAGAACACCCGCTGGGTCGCGGCATCGAGCATGTAGTACTGGATCCGGACCAGGATGGAGCCGACGAGGCCCGCGAGCGTCGTGTACATCGCGACCGCCATGCCGTCGCTCATCAGTCCCATCGAGGAGCGCATCGCGACCTTGTCGGCGGCGTCCAGTCCCGCGATCGGCGCCAGCATGATGATGAAGCCGATGATGGTGCCGAGCAGGCCGAGCTTCATCAGCGTGTCGGAGACGAACGCACCGAACCCGTTGGAGCCGCGCAGGCGGTCCGCGAGCGTCCGCAGCAGCAGCGTCTGGTCGACCGGACGGTAATCCTGCGCCGCCGCTTTCGTCACCAGGCTTTCGATGTGATCGCGCACCAGCCCGCGCGGCAGCGCGGTGGCGCGCGCATCGAGCACCTTGCTGCCCTCGGGCGCCGCCAGCACCGCGCGGCAGCGCCGGGCCGCCGCACCTTCACGGGCAATCGCTCGCGTGCGCAGGAAGCAGTGACCGCAGGTGACGAGATAGAGCGCCGCGATCACGCTCGAATGTAGGTCCGGTCTGATGTGAGCATCAGATGGATCAGGCCGAAACGCCACAGCAGCACCACGGCGAAGATCGACAGTCCCGTGAAGATCATCCAGAACAGCAGAGCGCTGCGCTCGGATGGGTCGGCAGTCGAGCCCGCGATCGGTCCAATCGTCATCGAACTCATGCTGCACCGCTCCTCACCTTGCAGGGATTGGCCTGCGACGTTTCCACCCCGATCAGATCAAAGCCGCCGCTGCAGGTCCAAAGAGCGATGCCCAATCGGGCTTGGGAAATTTGCCCGAGCTGCAATCGGGCCCAATCCCTGCAATTGGCAAGGCGCGGCGGCGTTGTTAGGCTGAGCTTATCAAACTTTGGGGTAATCGCATGCGCCCCGTGCTTCAGACTGTCCAGAACTACCACTATCTGATCAAGACCAAGACCGGCGCGCGCACGGACGCGCAGCTGGTGCCGCTTGCCGCGGCTTGCGAGTTGACGCGGATTTAGCAGCGGCCCTGCCGCAATGCCTCGAATGAGATGAAATTTCTCATTCTGCCAAGCGGATAGGAACGGAGGCTATTGTGTTCCAGTTAGCAGGGTGAAGGAGTAGAAGTCATGAGTAAGGGTCATCACAAGGCAGTCGCCCATCCCCCCGTCATCACGGTAGGCGATCTCATCGACGAACTCTGCCGCCTCCCCGATACCGCCGTGGTCCACTTCCGCTGTCCTGCCCTCGATCAGGAACTGACATTCGAGCGCCTTCGAAAGCGATCGAAGGACGACGTCGAAATCGCGATCAGCGCCTATCCGGAGAGTCCACCGGTGGTCCCATCGTCCGACGGCGCTTTCCGCGCACGTACGTCCACGCCATCGGTCCGCAATGGCGTCATTCTCAACAAGGTTAGAAGTTGATTGGCCGGCGCGTGTATCGAACGGCCACCGCGGTCTAGCAGGCCTTCAATCCGCGCAGCAGCAGCGCGAGGGTGGCGTCCACGCGCGCCGGCAGATCGGCATCCTTCCACTCGTCGGCATGGGCTGGATGATGGAAGCGGCAGGTCGCGTCGAACAGCGCGCGCGCCGTCGTCTTGACGTCGTCCACGGCGAACTCGCCCTGCTTGACACCGTCGGCCAGTATCGCCGCGATCTGGTCGATCATGGTGTCCTTGTGGCACTTGACGGCCGCGCACGCTTCGCGCGCCAGCGTCAGATAGGTCTCGAACATCTCGGGGTCCTCGAGCACACGCGAGCGCTTGGCCGCGAACAGCGTGCGCAGCCAGCGGTCGAGCCTGTCGGGCGCCGGCCCCTGCTCATTGGCGATCGCCAGCAGCGGCGCGTCGATCCGGTCGAGCCAGCGTTTGGCGACGGCCTCGCGCAGCGAAGCCTTGCTCGGGAAGTGGCGATAGACGCTGCCGTGGCTCACGTCGAGCGCACGGGCAACGTCGACCACGGTGGCCTTGGCAAGTCCGTAGCGCCGCAACACGTCCTCGGTCACTTCGAGGATCCGCTCCGGCGTCAAGACAACAGCTTCGTTCATGCCAGCACCATGTTCCCGTTCAGGGTCCAGTTACCCGGCGGAGGATGCTTACCGAAGCGCCCTTGACCGGTCGTTTCGGAAAGCTCTCGCCTTAATGAGGCAGTTTTGCAGCTTGCGCCGCGATCTGGCGCGCAACCAGCAAATTGAGCCAATGCCCAATCGTGCCGGTGAAGTTGATGATTTCGGTCGTCATTGTCGCAAGTCTCCATTCGTCCGCGGTTCCCACCCATGACGCGCCCCGATCCGCAGGCATTTCGGACCTCAGGCTCCCGGAAGGGAATGACCACGGGACGCCCAACCGGAGCGTCCGGGAACGGATATACACGTCTCGCTGACAGATTTCAATATCTGTCAGTCAAAGATCCGTGAATGACAGTTAATTTTTGAGGGAGGCCCGCCTTTCGCCCTGCCCTTGCGGCGGGCTACGCTGCGCTGATTGGCCCCACCAAGAAGAAACGGACCCAACACTCATGCCCATCGTCAACCGCATCGCCGCCCTCTCCGACGAAATGGCCGCCTGGCGCCATGACTTTCACGAGAACCCGGAGCTGCTTTACGAGGTCCACCGCACGGCTGGCATTGTCGCCGACAAATTGCGCGAGTTCGGCTGCGACGAGGTGGTGACGGGCATCGGCCGCACCGGGGTCGTCGGCGTGATCCGTGGTCGCAAGTCCGCCTCAGGCAAGGCCATCGGCCTGCGCGCCGACATGGACGCGCTGCCGATCATGGAAACCGCCGAGGTGCCCTACGCCTCGAAGATCCCGGGCAAGATGCACGCCTGCGGTCACGACGGCCACACCGCGATGCTGCTGGGCGCGGCAAAGTACCTCGCCGAGACGCGCAATTTCGACGGCACTGCGGTCATGATCTTCCAGCCCGCCGAGGAAGGCGGCGGCGGCGGCAAGGCCATGGTCGAGGACGGGCTGATGACGCGCTGGAACATCGACCAGGTCTACGGCATGCACAACATGCCGGGTCTCGCCGAAGGCCATTTCGCCACCACGCCGGGCCCGATGCTCGCCTCCTCCGACAACATCCAGATCACCGTTCGCGGCAAGGGCGGCCATGCCGGCGCCACCCCGCACCAGGCCATCGACAGCGTCCTGATCGGCTCGCAGATCGTGGGCGCGCTGCAATCGATCGTCGCCCGCAACGTCAATCCGCTGCAGTCGGCGGTGGTCTCGATCACGCAATTCCACGCCGGCACCGCTTTCAACATCATCCCGGAGACCGCCGAGCTCTGCGGCACCGTGCGCACGCTCGATCCCGAGGTGCGCGATCTCGTCGAGCGCCGGATCGGCGAAGTCGCCGACAGCGTCGCTCGCGCCTATGGCGGCTCGGCGGAGACGAAGTACACGCGGATGTATCCGGTGACCTTCAATCATGCGCGCGAGGCCGGCATCGCCGCCGACGTCGCCCGCGACATCGTCGGCGCCGAGCGCGTCAACGACAAGCTCATCCCGATGATGGGCGCGGAGGATTTCTCCTTCATGCTGCAAGAGCGCCCCGGCGCCATGGTGCTGGTGGGCATGGGCGAGAGCCCTGCGTGCCACCACCCGGCCTACGTCTTCAACGACAACATCCTCGGCCACGGCGCCTCATTCTGGGTGCGCCTGATTGAAACCGCGATGCCGGCGTAAAACGTCTGCCGCGTGGGCGAGGCTACACCTGTACCACCTCGTGCCGCATCACGAACGGCGCGAGCAGCGTGTGCACCTCGCCGGCGACGCTGTCGCGCTGGTCGGCCGGCAAGCCCGTCAGTGTCACCGTCGCGATCGAGCCGTGGCTGCCATGGGCGCCGACTTTCACCTTGCAGTCGATACCGCGCTCGACGAGTGGCCGCAGCACGTTGGTGAACACGCGCTGCGCCGCGTCCCAGCGCAATTGTGGCTTGAAGACCTTGCCGACGCCGGTCACCGGCATCGGGTCGATCGGAATGACCTGGACCGGAACGGCGGCGCGCTCCGGCGTGCGCTCGCGCACCCACGCTTCGAGCTCGCCCGGCTCGACGGACGCGCCGGGCTTCAACTGCACGTAACCGACCGGCAGCTCGCCGGCATAGGCATCGGGCTGACCGACCACCGCGGCAAAGCCGACGGCGGGATGGCGGAACATGATCTCCTCGATCGGAGCCGGATCGATATTGTGACCGCCACGGATGACGAGGTCCTTGGCGCGCCCGGTGATCCAGAGATAACCGGCGGCGTCCAACCGGCCGAGGTCGCCGGAATTGACCCAGATCTTGTCAACGAAGGCGCCATTGTTGTGGGCCTCATTGAGATAGCCGCCGAACACGCCGGGGCCGGCCATGATGACGACGCCGATCTCGTCCACCTTGCAGTCGCGGATCAAATTGCCGTCGGCATCCAGCTGCACAATACGCACGCGGGAATACGGCATGGGAAGGCCAACCGAGCCGAGCCGGATCGGCCGTGACGGATAGGCCAGCGTATGCACGCTCGAGGTCTCTGTCATGCCGTAGACTTCGACGACCGGCAGCTTGAGTTTGTCCTGGATCGCAGATCCCACCGCGACAGGGATCGCCGAGCCGCCGCCGGCGGCATATTTCAAACTGGAGATGTCGGCATTTCCCGGCGGCACCGCGAGTGTTGCGGCGAGCACCGTCGGCACGCTGGACAGGGCCTCAGGCCTGAAGCGCTCGACCAGGCCCCAGATGTTCTTCACGGCGTTGGGATTACGCCAGCCGCTCGGCGACAGCACGACCAGCGAGCCGCCGGCTGACAGTGTTCCGAGGACCTGCGTCAGTGATCCGCCGACATGAAACAGCGGCATGCCAAACAGCAGGTTGGCGCCGGGCTTCGCTTTCAGCAGCAGGTTCAGCGCCCAGGCCTGATAGACTTGGTTGGCATGGGTGTGCCGCACCAGCTTTGGCGTGCCTGTCGTGCCGCCGGTGTGGAAATAGGCGGCGATGTCGCTGCCGAGAATCTTGCGCCCGCTGACAAGCCGGTCCGCCGGCTGCTGCTTGACCAGATCGTTGAACGCAAAGATGCCCTTGTCCGGATCGCCGCCGCCAGCCACCTGCACGATCGCCTTGAGGTGCTTGAGCTGCGGGCGGATCTGCTCGACCTTCTGCCAGATGTCGGTACCCGGCATCGGCCCAAGCGCCACCAGGATCTTCGTGTTCGCCGCTTCCAGGATTTCCGCGATCTGATGCGGCTCGAGCAGCGGGTTGACGGGATTGGCGATGCCCGCGGCTTCGGCCCCGAACAGCGTCACGAAGGCATCGGGCAGCAGCGGCAACATGAACGAGATCACATCGCCCTTCTCCGCACCGAGCGCGTGAAACATGTTGGCCGCCTGCGTGACCCGCGCGATGAAATCGCGGTAGGTGACCACGACAGCCGGGTCGGCAGGATCGGCATTTTGCAGAAACTGGATCACCGCGCCGTCGGGGTTGCGTGCGGCCCCAAGCCTGATGGCGTCATAGGTGCTTTCGGCCGCGACCCGGTCGGCATAAGGGACCAGCTCGAAGGCCCGGACCTCCTCGTCCGTCAAGAACTCCGGATAGTTGTCGCCAATAAGCCGATCGAGCGCGTGGATGCCCGCCATGGAATTCCGTCCTCCCTCAGGTCGTCCCTCGCCGCCTGTCTTTTGACATTTGGTGCGGCGGGTCCTCCCGGCCGATTGGCCGGCCGGGCGGGACTACAATGATGGATGATTTGGCGTTCGTCCATCGCCGACCGGCTACGGCGATAGACCTCACCCGAGCGGCTTTTGAACCTTCCTGGCCGATCCAGGTACCAAGATCAGGCACTGGACTCTTCTGCCAGCGTCCCGCCGATGGACTAGAGGTGATGATGACCACGCCCCCGCGGGACCGCGCCACACGGCTGATCCTTGCCTTCGCCTTGGCGTCGATGATCGTCCTGCCGCGCGCAGCGCTCGCCGATAGCCAGCTCGACAAGATGCGCGCCAAGCTCGCGGCCTTCGTCGTCGACAAGATGGAAAAGCTGGGCGGGTCCCGGATCATCTACAAGGTGGACGGCGACGCCCTGCGCGAGAGCGTTGTCACCGATCTGCGCGACGACGTCTACAAGGCCTTGCACGACGGCCATATCGCCTTCTCCAATCTCGCGATCCGTGACGGTGGCGTCGATGTGAAGATCGCCGACGCCAAGGCACGCGACCAGCTTGCACGCAAGCTCGCCGCGGCCGCGGACGGACTGCCGTCGCATGCCATTTCCGTGACCGATAGTGGCGACGGAGCCGTCCGGCTCGCGCCGACCGATGCCGCATCCGCGGCACGGCTGCATGAGCTCGTCGAAGATTCCATCGCCATGATCGAGCAGCGTCTCAAGGACGCCGGCATCAAGCTTGTCAGCGCCGTCCCTGACGGGACTGACCGCATTCGCATCTTCCTGCCCGGCGTCACCGATCCCGAGCCCATCACCGCGATCTTCGCCCGGAGGGTCAAGGTCAGCCTCCGCCAGGTCGATGTATCGATGCCGCCGGAGCAGGCGCAATCCGGCAAGCCGCCCGAGGGCACGGAGGTCTTGCTCGGGTTCAAGGACAAGCGGCCCTATTTGGTCGCCAAGGAAAGCACGCTCGACGGCGAGGACATCAGCGATGCCGCGCCAAGCTTCGCCCCCGGGACGAAGGATCCGGTTGTCTCCTTCCGCTTCAACGGACGCGGCGCGCGGCGTTTTGCCCATCTCACGGAAGAGAATATCGGCAAGCCCATCGCCATCGCGCTTGACGACACGGTGATCTCCGCCCCCGTGATCCGCGAGCCCATCACCGGCGGCTCGGTTCAGATCTCGGGCAATTTCACCCTGGAGGAGGCCAACAGCGTCGCCATGCAGCTGCGCGCCGGCTCGCTGCCCGGCCACCTGACCCTCGTCGAGCAGCAGGTCATCCAGCCTGGCGTCAAGCCATAGGCCCACCTTCTGTCCTTTTTGGCGCCCAGCGCCGCTTCCGGACGCTGAAGTCCACCGGTGCCGCCCCCGAATCACGGGGACGGCCGGACCACGCGCGCAACGAACGGGCAATTGCCGAAACGACGGTTCGGGCTAAAATTTGCCTGTTGCGGAACGGCGACCGAAGGTTTCATTCAAGCGGTCGTCGTTCCATTTCGGCTATAGGTGTCGAGCCTACCGCCCAGGACTGAAGGCCTTACGCAGGGATAGTACCATGCCGTCCGGCAGCGCAGACGTCTCCTCGATCCTTGACCGCATTCTCGATGCGGCCACGGACAATCTCAGGATCGCGAAGATCCTGGTCCAGATGGGCCTTGACCCCAACAACGTCACCTGGGACGCGATCTTCAACCGGCTGCTCGAGATCTTCGTCCACAACATCACGCTGGCCAATCTATTTGCGACGATCGGCGCCGGATTCTTCGTCGCCACCCTCCTGATGCGGACGATGGTGCCCTTGCGCGTCGCCAACATGATCGGCTGCGCCTTCTTCGCCATTTTCGGCGCGCTCTCCGCCAATGTCTCGACGTTCCTGCTCTATCTCCTGATGCTTCCGATCAACGCCCTCCGGCTTCGTCAGATGCTCAAGCTGGTCAAGAAAGCGCGGCACGCCGCCGAAGGCGACATGTCGATCGAGTGGCTCAAGCCATTCATGACCGAGCGCAAATATCGCCGCGGCGACACCCTGTTCAAGCTCGGCGATCCGGCCCAGGAGATGCTCCTCACCGTGACAGGCAAGTTCCTGGTCAAGGAGATCGGCGTCGAGATCGGGCCCGGCGCACTGATGGGAGAGCTCGGCTTCCTCACGCCCGACAACCGCCGCACCGGAACGATCGAATGCATCGAAGACGGCCAGGTGCTCACGATCACCTATGACCGCCTGCTCGAGATCTACTTCCAGGATCCGCAGTTCGGTTATTATTTCCTGGTGCTGACCAGCCAGCGCCTGCTGCAGAACATCGATCGCCTGCAGAAGCAGCTGGCCGCAGCGCGGACAGCGACCACGAACAAGATCGCCTGATCGTCCGCTCAGCTGAGCAGCAGCGCCATGCCGGGGTCGCCCTTCTCCATCGCCCGACGATAGGCCGGACGCGCACTGACGCGGCCGAGATATTCGACCACGTTCGGACAACGCTGGAGATCATAGGGCTGGAAATAACGCATCGTGGTGAGCGTGAAGACCGTCATGATATCGGCCGTGGTGAAGTTGCTGCCTGCCAGATATTCGGCTTCGCGCACGCGCGCGTCGACAAGGTCGAAGGCACGGTCGACACGCGCCCTGATCGCGACCAGCATCGGATTGTCGGCAGTGAGCTTGAGCCGGTTCAGCAGCATCAGCCGGCCCATGCCGGCCTGCAAGGTGCCGTTGGCAAAGTGAAACCAGTACAGGAACTGCGCGAAGTCGGGATCATCGGCGCGGAGCACGAGGCGGCCGTTGCCATATTTGGCGATGATGTAGTCGACGACGGCGCCGGATTCGGCCAGCACCAGATCGCCGTCGGTGATCACGGGCGCAGCGCCAATCGGATGCAGCGCCTTGTAGTCGGGCGGCGCCAGCATGGTGACGGAATCGCGCGCATAGCACTTCAGCTCATATGGGATCGCGAGCTCCTCGCAGAGCCAGACGATGCGTTCGGATTGCGATTTGCCGAGGTGGTGGACGGTGAGCATAGCGTCTCCTGAAGAGATGAAGCAAAACTGGCGCCACATCCTACCCTGTCATTGCGACCGCAGTGTTTAGCCCGGAGACATAGCTTACACCTGTTCGGAGACATGGTTGACACTTTTGGGGTTACGCAGATCGATCGTTTCGATCTGATGAGCGGCAAAGAATATTCCGAATTTTCCGTCGGCACTGAGCTGGCGAATGGCGAGCCTCTCACCACGGAAGGCTTGCGGGACTTTCCAGAGCCGTCCCTTGAAGCTGACATAGGCCTTGGTGGTGGAGACGGAACGGACGATCTCGCCGTCGTCGTACTCCACCGTTGGAAGGCGGTTCGGCATAGGGCGCTGGCTCGGTCGATAACGGCTCGCGGGCACATCGAAGCCCAATGCCTCGTGCGGCCGATCGAGATTGTAGACGTTGCGCCATTGGTCGAACGCCCGCTGGACATCGGCAAGGTCGCGGTAGCGCTTGAAGGCGAAGACCTCGGCCTTCAGGCTGCGGTGGAACCGTTCGTTCTTGCCTCGGCTCTGGGGATGATAGGGCCGGCTGTGGATCGTGCGGATGCCGAGCTTGAGAAGCCACACCGTCAGCGTGGTCCAGGGGTCTTCGAGGGTGAAGCCCCAGGGGCCGCCATTGTCGACGAACATCGCATCCGGCAGTCCGTAGCGGCGGAACGTCGTCTCGAGATGGCCTCGTACCGTCGAGCCTCGTTCGTTGTCACAGGCTGCCAGGCACAAGGCAAAGCGCGAGTGATCGTCCAGCGTCGTCAGTGGATGGCAGGACACGCCGTTCTCCAAGGCACTGTGTCCCTTGAAGTCCATTTGCCAAAGTTGATTGGGCTTATCCTTCTCGAAGCGCGTATACGGCTGTCCAGGCGTGCCCGCAGGCTCCTTCACCCGATCATAACGTCGCAAAATCTCGTGCACGGTCGATATCGCCGGAACGGCCTGCCGGTTGCGCTTGAGACGATGCGCGAGTTTGCGCGCTCCCCAGGCCGGGTGAGCATCGCGCAGTTCGACGATCTGTTGCTCGATCGCAGCAGCTGTACGCTCCGGACTGTGATGAGGTCGTCGCGATCGGTCCGCCAATGTCGTATCGCCTGCATCGTACCGCTGGATCCACTTGTAGCCCGTCGGAGCGCTGATGCCGAACTGCCGGCACAGCTGCCGCAGGTTCGCTCCCTCCTGCTTGGCAAGCACCACAAACTCCCGCCTTTGATCCATGACTGACACCTCTCGCCACGGCATCGTTCGCCCCCTTGTTTGACGAATCGAGCCGATTTTGACGTGTCAACCATGTCCCCGAACACCTGTCAGTCATGTCTCCGGGCTAAACA
>NZ_LJYG01000082.1 GCF_001440035.1 Bradyrhizobium manausense
TTCGAGAAGCTGCTCGCCGCCATTTGCGAAGGGCGAGTTGGCGCTGTGGTCTCGATTGAGGCCTCTCGGCTGGCCCGCAACGGCAGGGATTGGCATACGCTCCTGGAGTTCTGCGGGCTCGTTGGAACACTGATCGTCGATGAGGATGGCGTCTACGATCCGCGCCACCCCAACGATCGCCTTCTGCTCGGCATGAAGGGCACGATGAGCGAGATGGAGCTGTCTATCTTTCGGCAACGCTCGCTTGAAGCCTTGAAGCAGAAGGCACGCAGGGGTGAGCTCTTCCTCAACGTCGCCATTGGCTATCTCAAGGTCTCCCACGATCGGATCGAGAAGGACCCTGATCGGCGCATTCAGGAGGCGCTCGCACTCGTGTTCACCAAGTTTGCCGAGATGCAGACACTGCGCCAGGTCCACCTCTGGTTACGGCAGGAGCGAATCACTTTGCCCGCGGTCGGCCATGGCCCCGAGGGCCGCCACGTCGAATGGAAGTTACCAGTGTACAATACGATCTACCACATCCTGACCAATCCCGCCTATGCTGGCGCCTATGTCTTCGGGCGCTCGGGCAGTCGGGTGACGATCGAGGCCGGCCGCAAGAGGATCGTGCGGGGCTTCCGGCGCGAGCGGAACGACTGGGAGGTTTTGATCAAGGACCACCATGAGGGCTACATTACGTGGGCGGAGTTCGAGAGGAATCACGCCTGATCACCGACAACGCCAATGGAAAAAGCTTCATGAGTCGTGGCTCGGTCCGCCGCGGCGAAGGCCTTCTCGCGGGGCTTCTTCGTTGCGGCCACTGCGGCCGCAAACTTCACGTTGCCTACAGCGGCACGCACAGTACTGTTGGGCGCTATCATTCCCGCGGTAGCCAGATCAACCATGGTGGAGATCCGTGCATCTCATTCGGCGGTCTGCGCGCGGATCGCGCGATCAGCGCGGAGGTCATCGCGCGGCTGCAGCCACTGGGTGTACAGGCGGCGCTGGCGGCCATGAAAGCGCGCGGGCGTGAACACGCCGACAAGCTGCGTCAGCTCGATTTGACTCTGGAGCAGGCACGCTACGAGGCAACTCGCGCTCGTCGGCGATACGAGGCTGTCGATCCGGACAACCGCCTTGTTGCCGGCGAGTTGGAGCGGCGCTGGAACGAACGCCTGGTCGCTGTCCGCGAGCTTGAGGGCGAGCGCGAGACGTTGTTGGCTACGCCGGAGATGACGTTGAGCGACATCGATCGCAATCGGTTACTTGCGCTTGGTGCCGATCTCGAGGGAGCTTGGGTAAGTCCGGGTGCAACAGCTGCGACGCGCAAGAGGATCATCCGAAGCTTGATCCATGAGATCGTTGTTCGCATCCGCGACGAGGTGCTGGACTTGATTGTCCACTGGCATGGCGGCGATCACACGGCATTGCAGGTGAGGAAGAACCGCGCCGGCGAGCACCGCTGGAGCACAGCGGCAGATGTGGTCGATCTCGTTCGTGTCCTCGCGCGTCAGATGCCCGACAGCACCATCGCCGCGGTTCTCAACCGCGCCAGTAGGTCGACGGGGCGGGGCAACAGTTGGACCCGTGTCCGCGTTCGCAGCCTGCGCAACCAACACGCCATCGCGGCCTACCGAGAGGGCGAGCGCGCCGAGCGTGGAGAGGTCACTTCGGACGAAGCTGCAACTGCGTTGAAAGTCAGTCCTTCGACGGTTCGCCGTCTGATCAAAGAACGCAGCTTGCCTGCGCAGCAGCTGTGCAAAGGCGCACCGTGGATGATCAAAGCGGTTGATCTGGAACATCCCGATGTCAAGCGCGCCGCGCATGCGCGGCGGTTCCGGCGGCCATCGTCTGGCGATCCGGGTCAAAAAGAACTTCAACTCTAAGGGTGTAGCGAGATGGGCAGTATGAATCTGACTCGGGCGGACCGAGCAGCAGCACTTTCTCGCCGTTGGCGATCCAACGTGACGCGGCCAGGTCGCGGATCTGCTTCGGATCGATCGACGGCTGCGCCTCGAAGTCGAAGCCCGCAAGCTCCTTCACGGCCGGGAAGTGTGCGAGTTTTAGTGCCATCTCGATGCGGCGATGATCCTTGCGCGCAATCTCGCGCTCGCACAGCAGGATCAGTGTCTCACGCGCCGACAAGTTCGCACGCGCCGCCTCGTCGAGCAGGTTGTCGAGCTGGTCGCGGATACCGGAGAGCTGCAATCGCGCCAGCATGGCGTCCAGCGGGTCGGTGGGGGCTTCGGTTGTTCTCTTTGCGCGCGCCATCAGAAAGTCCCTCCGATCACTGCTTCGTATTCGGCAAGAGGACGCAACAACGAGGGCAGTGGAGAAGGCGCCGACACTGTTGGGGTCGCGCTTGCCGGTTGGCAGACCGCGCCATTGCGGCCGGCAACCCCGTCGAGGTGGGCGGAATCGACAATCCGCAGCCGGCGCCCCTCCGATTGCTTGTGCACTGCTACCTGGTGCAATCCATGGCGGATCCGCACTTCGCCGGCCGCGATCGTTACCGCCACGCGCTCGCCAATCAGGCGCCACGGTACCGAGTAGCTGTTCGTGTCGATCTCGACGGCGCAATCATTGCCGACGACGCGGGTCAGTTCACGCAAGGATCCGAACGAGGGCTGCCCGCCGAGCGGCTTCAACCGATGTATCTCGTCGCGGGCGAAGCGGATGATCGGCGCCTCTCCAGTCGTGCCATGGATACGAACGTTCGCAACCTCACGCTCCCACCTGTCGAGATGCGCCTCGAATGCTTCCCAGGTTGGGAAGGAATGGCCGGCGATCGCGTTCTTCTTCACGTAGCCGACGCCTTTCTCCGTCTTGCCCTTCGTGCGCGCCCGATATGGTGCGCAAGCGCGAGGACGGAAGTCCCAATGTTTTGCGAAGGCGATCAGCTTGTCGTTAAACTGAACCGACCGGCTCACCGCGTCATGGCGCACGACAAGCGCCCGAGGATTATCCATCAGCACTTCCTCCGGCACACCGCTGAAGGTCGTGAATGTGCTCTCCAGCCCGGCGGACCAATGCTCCTGCCTCTCGGCCCGGAACGCACGCACATGCAGCCGGCGCGAATGCCCAAGCGTTGCCACGAACACGAATGCCTTGACTTTCGCCCCTCCGATCTCGACCAGGCGCTCGCCAAAGTCGATCTGCAGCTGCCGGCCTGGCGGCGTCTCGAACCGCGTCGTTGCCAGCGCCTCCGCCTTCAGCGCCTGACGATAGGGCTGCACGGCGCGTTGCAGCGTCCGCCGGCTGACTGCCACGCCTTGCTCGGCCAACTGGTCCTGGCGCACCACGTCGGCATTGCCGCGATGCCGAATGAACCTCTCGCGCAGCCAACCCTCAAGGCCGTCGAGACGCTTCGGCCGCTCAGGCGACTTGAACGGCTTCACCCCGCCCGCCGCCACGTAGTCCTTCACCGTGTGATGGCTGCAGCCCAGCTGCCGCGCAATCCGCTTCACACCCCACCCGCACGCCCTCAGGCGCAACATCTCCGCCACGTCATCCGGCGTCTTCATCACCTGCCCCCGTGGATCACTCCACGGCGAGCCTCCAGTGATTCGTTCCTGCTTCATTCACTCTCTCCTCAGCTATCCGAGGAGGGGGCAATTCCTCGTGACGCTGAGGGGCGCATTGCCTCACTAAAAATGTTACCGGACAACTTCCCTGTCGTGTCTGGGGCGGAGCTGCCGAATCAGTTCGGTGGCGGGTATGGCAGGGAAGATCAGCATGCGCGCAAAGCGCGAGATCACATCAGCGCTGGTGGAGCGTTATCGGGCGAGCGGACGGCTCGAGAAGGCACGGATCCTGGACGAGCTGTGTGCCGTTACGGGATGGCATCGCAAGCACGCGATCCGAGCACTGTCGGTGGACAGGGCATCGAGATCGGCCGTGCCGCGACGACGAGGCCGGACCTACGGAGCTTCCATTCGCGTTGCACTGATTGTGCTATGGGACGCCTCTGACCGGCTCTGCAGTAAGCGGCTCGTCGCGATGATCCCATTTTTACTTCCGGCTCTTGAACGGCACGGCAGATTGAAGCTTTCTGCCGATGACAGGTCGAAGGTTTTGAAGGTGAGCGCGGCGACGATCGATCGTCTGCTGAGCGACGTAAAGATCGCAGCGGCCGGAGGACGCCGACGGCGGGCGGGCTTTTCCAGCGCCGTACGGCGCCAAGTCCCGGTGCGTACATTCAATGACTGGGGATCACCTCCGCCGGGATACTGCGAAGCGGATCTGGTTGCGCACGGCGGCATGTCCGTATCCGGCGCGTTCATTCAGACGCTAACAATGGTAGATATCGCAACGGGGTGGACCGAATGCCTTCCGCTCGTCGTGCGTGAAGCAGCTCTTGTGGTCGAAGCTCTCGAGCGCGCGCAGAACCTATTTCCCTGGCCCGTTCGGGGGCTCGATTTTGACAACGACAGCGCCTTCATGAACGACACGGTCGTAACGTGGTGCCGTTCTCACGATGTCGAAGTCACCCGTTCGAGGGCCTACAAAAAGAACGATCAGGCATTCGTTTAACAAAAGAACGGAGCTATCGTTCGCCGCCTGGTGGGCTACGGGCGGTTTGAAGGCATTGATGCCGCTCGCTCATTAGCTCGCCTGTTTGCGGCGGCACGGCTGCACATCAATTTCTTCCAGCCCTCGTTTAAGCTGAAGGAGAAGCACCGCGAAGGTGCCAAGATGATCAAGCACTATCTTCCTCCCGCTACGCCATACGAAAGAGCGTTGGTCCACCCGAGGCTAAATGAGGCATTCAAAGGTCGGCTGCGGGAGATTTACCGGACGCTTGATCCGGTGGCATTGCTGGCACAGATGCGGGACGCTCAGAATGAGCTGGGTAAGCGGGTCGATCAACGGGCTGGAAAGTCAGCGATGACTGTAGCGCCGGTGCAAAGCGACTTGGCGGCCTTTGCCGGAGGGCTCGGCGATGGTTGGAAACAGGGTGAGCAGCGGAGCATTCATAGGCGGCCCTACGTGCGGCGCAAGCCTGTGCCACGTCGGCCATCGATGCTCGAGCCCTACATTCCCATCATTGAGGAATGGCTCGCTGCGGCTCCGCACTTGTCCGCGGTCGATATTCTCTCCCGGCTGGAAGCGCATGCGCCCGGTCGGTTCAGCGGCCATCAGCGGCGTACGGTGCAGCGACTGGTGAAGAGTTGGCGATCAAAGGCCGCTCGACAGCTGATCGGCAGCGCAGAGATCACCTTGAGCACCGACCCGCGCTCCGTGCGTGAGGTTCAAGGCCCCACAAGTGCGTTCGCCTAATCACCGCAAGCCGCTCGCTCGCTACAGCGCTATGGATGGCGCGCTTCGCGAGCGGCTTGCTCGGACTCGCGGCAGGCCGGATCCGGCAAGAACTGGGCTCCGTTTCGGTAACATTCTCATCTGAGGCAATATGAGGGGGCAGTTTTCCATGGCGCGCGACAGTGAACCGGGGAGCAAGGCGCCGACTGCCTCCCACAGGGCGTCAATCTTTCAGCTCCGCCCTTGCCCGCACCATCGCTTTCCACTTCGAGTACGCGCTTTCGATCGTGTTGTCATGATGGCTCTCCATCCAAAATCATCGCTCAGTGCTCGTGCCATCATCTACCTCTCTTAAGTGGGTGTTGAATCAGCTTCGGCCCACATTGTCACCTCACAATCGATTCATCGATCACATGATCTGCTCTAGTCTAGGCTTCCATCGAGAATTGAGGAAAGGTGGAGCGGTGGTCGCGTCCTTCGAGAGCCTCCTCGGCTCACCGCGTCGCCAATGCCTCTGAAGTACATGGCGGTTACCTCGTCTGCCGCTCTCTATTCTGTCTCACATCTCAAATATTTTCCGAGGCGCACTTGTTAGAACTTCCACACCCCCGTCAGTAACGCGGAACGTCTCGCTGATGACGTAGCCGAAATCCTCGTCAATCCAATTTCCCAACATCAAATGGAATACCATATTCGGCTTTAGCTCCGTCATGTCCCCGTCCTTCAGGCTCGCGGTGGGCTCAACCCAACCGATCCCATGCGCATAACCACAACGAGACTCCTTCGTATATCCGGCCTGTGCGATTGTCCGATAGAAAGCATTAGCAACGTCGCTACAAGTGACTCCAGGCCGGACAGTATTAAGCGCAACCTCAAGACCCGCGGCTTGCGCGTCATGAACGCGCCGCAAACGCTCCGAAGGGGTGCCGATCGAAAAGGTTCGCATAATAGCGGCACAGTATCCATGGCGAACGCCGGCAAGTTCAAGATTGATCTGAGAACCTTTGCGGAAGACATCTTCACTCCAAGCAATGTGGGACGTGCCAGTACGCGGTGAGGAACACAAACTGATCTGACTGACCATCGTTCCGGGTTTGCCGTTTGCGCCGCGCGCCAGCGTCCCCAAGATCTCCGCGACAGCATCTGCTTCTCGAACACCTGGCTGGATCACTTCTGCGGCTCTCATGATCGCCGCATCGGCGATTGCGGCTGCTTCCCGCATGACGGTTATCTCAAGGTCGGACTTGACGAGCCGGATCCAAGCTACAGCTCTGGTGCAATCTACGATCTTGGCATCCGGCATTCGCCGCTTAAACTTTTCCGCCGACGGCGCTGACAGAGTACTTAATTCGAGACCGACGCTTCCCGTCCCAAGACCTGCTTCAGCAATGTAATCGATCACAGCGTCGAAGCCGTCCTTATCAGGATTGCCAATGAGCGCTTCGGGATAGCCAATGATCTTACCGCGATCCAAAAATGTCTGGTGGATGGCTGCCGGCGTATCCTGCCGACGCAGGATGAACGTCGGCTCCTCCTCGTCCATCGAGACCACGAGCCCCTGCGGGACGTAGCCCGACAGGGAGGTGTAACCAGTGAGATATGTGATGTTACTCGAGTCCAACACGATTAGTGCATCGATATTGCGCCGCCCCATTTCCGCCTTCACGGCACTAAGCCTGCGGAGAAACTCGGCTCGAGGAAATGCTTGTGGTCCCTTAGCAATTGCCATTCTTAGCCTCCGTTGGTTAGTCTGTTTGCGCTCGATACTGGCTCAACGCGGCTACGCATTCAGCCGGTGCTGCCGGTTGTGTCGGGAATTTCCATGATCCCAAACCCGGCTGCTGGATTGCTTATTTCTCGTACGTCCTACCGCTGCCCGTAGCTTCAGCGCGCCTGTAGGCAAGCGAGGCGATGGCGGTGTCTTGAGCGCCCGTGCCGGTGAGGTCGGCAATCGTGATTTGTAGTGCGCTCACGCGGCCCGGCGTCGACCCAGCAACGATCTCGCCAAGTTCGGGAAAGCTCGCGTCGTCCAAAACGGCGCCGGCGGTGATAGCGTGATGAAGTTCTCCAAGACGACGCGCCTGCCTTAGGTCATCGGCAACATAGAGATCGGCAAGTGGGATCGCGGCGGGGTCGATCTCATTTTTATGCCCGGCATCCGATCCCATCGCAGTTACGTGCTGCCCAGGTCTCAGCCAGTCCGCTTTCAGCACGGGCTGGCTCGCTGGCGTAGTAGTGACGATGATATCCGAGCCCGCCACAGCCCTCGCCGGGTCCGCGTATGCAGTGACAGAAATGCCGAATCGAACAGACAACTCCTGCGCGACCGCTTCGGCCTTTGCGGCATCGCGCGCCCAGATCCTGGCTTGGCAGATAGGTCGAACGAGCGCCAGTGCCTGCAGCTGCAGCCTTGCCTGCATCCCGGCGCCGAAGATTGCGGCCACTGAGGCATCATCGCGCGCAAGATGTTTTGCCGCTACGGCGCCCGCGGCAGCCGTACGCACATCAGTCAGATAGCCGTTGTCGAGCAGCAGCGCCTGCACCAGGCCCGTTTTGCTGGAGAACAACGCCATCAAGCCGTTTGTGCTCGGCAAACCGATTTTAGGATTGTCAAAAAAACCGGGACTGATCTTAACGGCAAAGCCGTCAAGTTTCGGCAAGTAAGCTGTCTTGATGTCCACCTCACCTCGATTTTCCGGAATATCGAGGCGAAGGATCGGCGGCATCCTCACTGCCTCAGTGGCAAGCGAACGGAATGCATCTTCTACACACTGCACTGCTCCGAGGTCGAGCGGTACCAGCTGCCTGAGGTCGCTTTCAGTCAATATCCTAATGGCTGGCATCAGATGGCATTCCTAAGAGGATTGGTCTCGCCGCTGACAATGCGACAATGCAGGTCCATGTCGATGTTGCGGCCAGAAAGCACGAGCGCAATAGGCTCCCGCAGGCCGGCGATCTTGCCGGCGAGCAGCGCCGCGATGCCCACCGCACCTGCGCCCTCAAGGATCTCACGCTCCTCATTGTATGCGTGACGTATGCCGGTCGCGATCTCGCTCTCCGTCAGCAGCACCACATCGTCGAGCAAAGCTTGGCACATGGCAAAGGTAAGCTCGTTATCTAGGCCGATGCCGCCGCCGAGAGAGTCGGCAAGGCTTGGAACTTCATCCACCTTTACCGGATGGCCTGCATCGATGCTCGCCTTCATGGCCGCGCAACGTTGAATGGAAATTCCGATGATCTGGGCGGCAGGGCGCACGCCCTTGATTGCCGCGGCAACTCCGGCGGCCAGCCCACCGCCGGAGAGCGGCACGAGCACTGTCGCGACATCTGGCATGGCATCAACGATATCGAGGCCGAGCGTTGCCTGCCCGGCGATAATATCGGGATGATCGAAGGGAGGCAGCATCAAGAGCCCATCATCGGCCGCCAAGCGATCAGCCTCTTCTTGGGCGTCATCCTGCGAACACCCGATGATCCGCACGTCGGCGCCAAGTCGGCGAATCTCCGAAACCTTGTTTTCCGGCACTAGGCGCGACATGCAGATCGTGGCACGCGAACCCAGCGCCCGCGCGGCATGAGAAAGCGCCCTGCCATGATTACCCGTTGAGGCTGCAACGACGCCCCGCGCTCGTTCGGCTTGGTTGAGCCTCAACATCGCGTTCGTCGCGCCACGCAGTTTGAAACTCCCCGTCGTTTGGTAATGCTCGAGCTTCATACCCACCGAGACGCCGCAGAAATGCGAGAGCGCCGGTGACGAGACAAATGGCGTCTTGAGGACATAATCGGTGATGCGCCGTCGGGCATCCTGGATAGTATCGAACGTGATCACGGACACTCGCTAGGTGGAAATGAATAGAGGGTGGAGGACCCACCCTGCGCTTTGCCTGGCAGGGCACTCGACTGCACGAGATCGCTAAGCGTCTGCGCGGGCGTCTTCCTGCCGCTGCTGCTCGCGAAGGCTATCGGCGCTCTGATGCCAATAGCCGTCCAAAGCCTTCAACCGACCTGTGATAACCAGCCAGACGAAGAGCGTCCCAAGCCATCGCCTGGGTACTCGTGACGACCGGGATGCCGAGCTCATTTTCCAGTCTGGCAATATGCGGCACGATGGGAGTCGCGGTGCACGACACGAACAGCGCATCCGGCGACGAACGCGCAACTAGAGTTTTGGCCCCATGAAAGATCGACTCTTGTCGGAGTTCCCCCATTTCGGCGTCGGTATGCTTATCGAATGTTCCATCCGCAACGACGTCGAACCCTCTGTTGTCGAAGAAGGGAACAATGGCCGATCGGTGGAAGTCGAGGGAATAAGGCGTCAATATCGCTATTTTCCGCGCACTCAGTTGCTTCAGTGCGGCTATCGCTGCTATGGCCGGGGACGTGCACTTTGCTCCCGGACGCGCCTTCTCTAGCTCTGATAATAATTTGCTCTCGCCCATTGCGATAGTAGCGCTTGTGCAACTGAAGGCCAACACATCGAAGCGTCCGACCGGCGGAAGCGTATCTGCCACCTCGGGAAAGGACGTCGCTACCGCGAAACCACCGTTGCTGTGGTCGTACGCAGTTCTTGTCGCGAACACTAACACGTCGTCCTTCGGCATGATGGACGTAAACGCATCGCCTCCCACTTCATCTGAAGAAAGGAGGATTAGACCTATCCTAACCACCGCGCCTGATCGCTCGGTCGCAGCATCGAAGATGATTGTCGATCCTTGTTTGCCCATCACGTCCTTCCAAAAGTGGTTGGCGTTCGAGATCTTGAGGCCACAAACTTGCACTCCCAAACACCTCTGAACTTTTCTGATACGAAGTTACACCACATTGCCGCCCTATGATCAGAATACGGCTATGTGGCTACTCTGCCGATTTCCAAGTGCGTAACGACGCTCGAGAAAGTGCAGTGCCATTGCGGAGGGTACACTAACAACCAGAAAGAAAACGCCAACCATCGTAATCGGTTCAAGGTACCGGTAGTTGATGTTCGCGATAATTCGTGCCTGCGCCATCACCTCAACAATGGTGACCAGGGATAGAAGGGGCGTCTCTTTGAACATGGAGACGACGTAGTTGCCAAGGGCCGGCACCATTGGAGGCACAGCCTCCGGGACTATGACGTATCTCCAAGTCTGAAAATGAGAAAGATTCAGCGCCTTAGCGGCCTCCCACTGTCCGCGATCGACGTTATCGATGCCTGCGCGAAATACCTCTGATGTATAGCTCGAATAATGAATGCCAAGCGCCAGCAAACCAGCGGTTAAGGGGCTCAAATAGATGCCAATATCTGGCAAGATATAGAACGCAAAGTACAGTTGGACGAGAAGTGGCGTACCACGAATAAATTCAACCGCATAACCTAGAACTGAAGCCACAGTCGGCCCTGCCCAACGTCTGCCAATGCCGATCGCGAGACCAATTAGCATGGATAATACAGAACCAAGTAGGCTAGCCAGAACGGTGAACTTCAGCCCCTCAACGAGCTTCGGAAGTATTTGAAAGGCAAAAGCCCAATCCCAACTCATCGCGTCCTCCTTCAGGCAGCCTTGGGCGTGAGCCGCCGCTCCAGCGCACGCATCACTTTTGAGATAAACAGCGCCAGAGCGAAGTATAGGATCAGAATAGTTAGGAATGGGATCGCTGTGTTTCCAGTTTGGGTTCGCATTGTTTGTGCGCGAAAGGTCATGTCGGAAAGTGAAATGAGGGACACTATCGAAGTGCTCTTAAGCAGTTCGACAAAGCTGTTTGAGAATGGAGGGATCATCAGTAGAAGCGCTTGAGGCAATAGTACGCGTCTTAGGCGCTGCCACCGGCTAAGATTGAGAGCAATACACGCCTCCAATTGCTCACGCGGTAAGGCGAGCATCGCGCCGCGGACAATCTCCGACGCGTAGGCTCCTGAGTTCAACCCGAGAACGAGCACGGCCGCCTGGAAAGGCGTCAGCGCAAGGCCGAAGAGGGGCAGCACGAAATAGGCCCAGAAAAGCTGGACGTACATGGACGTGCCGCGGAAAAATTCGGTGAAAATGCGGGCTGACAGACGCAACCACGTTGATTTCGACAGGCGCGCAAAGCCCACCGTAAAAGCGATGCCAGCAGCCAGGAGGTTCCCTAGGACGGTGAGCTCTATCGTGAGGATCACACCGGGCAAGATGTAGGAGACGAGTTGACTTGGCGCCAGCATTAGAGGCTGAGTCCCGCAGCGACGATCTTCCGCAGGAAGAGTTTCGTCCTCTCCTGCTGCGGATTCCGAAAGATCTCTCCTGGCGGGCCCTCTTCCACGATACGGCCTCCATCCAAGAATAGCACGCGGTCAGCGAAGTCGCGCGCAAAGCTCATTTCGTGGGTCACAAGCAGCATCGTCATGTCCGTTTCGAGAGCGAGCTTGCGCATAACATTGAGCACCTCCTCAACAAGCTCAGGATCCAGAGCTGATGTCACCTCGTCGAACAGCATTACCTTGGGCTTCAACGCGAGCGCGCGAGCAATCGCCGCGCGCTGCTTTTGGCCGCCCGACAATTCCGCGGGAAGAGCGTGGGCCTTGTGGGCCATTCCAACCATCTCCAGCAGTTCCATCGCAAGAGCCCTGGCGTCGGCTTCCTTAACGCCCTGCGTGAGGATCGGTGCTAATGTGACATTGCGTAACACATTCATGTGGGGAAAAAGATTGAACTGCTGAAATACCATACCAATGTTGGTGCGCATTTTATGCAGATGCATTTCCCGCCGCCGCGGGCTCAAACCAGCTGTCTCCGGGCTCCAAAGCGGTTGGCCGCCGACGAAAATGCTGCCTCCCTGAATGGTCTCAAGCGTCATCAGGATGCGCAAGATTGTGGTTTTGCCGCTGCCCGAAGCGCCTATGAGTGCCAGTTTTTCGCCCGGCGATACGCTAAGACTCAGATCGGTCAAAACGGCGTGTGCTCCATATAGCTTATGGACATTGTTGAATTGCACCATGGGTGACGGCATATGGCTTCCAATTAGGAGATCGGCACACGAGTTGGCTAAAGCAAACTGCGGCCTTGTTGGCGGCAACGACAAAACAAGACAAACGCGAGCTTTGCCGCCCAGGCTCCGCGTTAAGTGAGGGGCGCGCTCGATGGGCACGCCCCATTACTTATCGGTCGATCACTTCGTGCACAGCTGT
This sequence comes from Bradyrhizobium manausense, assembly GCF_001440035.1. Taxonomy (GTDB): domain Bacteria; phylum Pseudomonadota; class Alphaproteobacteria; order Rhizobiales; family Xanthobacteraceae; genus Bradyrhizobium; species Bradyrhizobium manausense. The sequence goes on from NZ_LJYG01000082.1 coordinate 12,380, forward strand.
TTCGTCGTAATGTCGTCCGTACCCATGTACGACTCCGAACCGTACTTCTTGTAGATCTCATAGAATTTGCCGCTGGCCTTGATCTTCGCAAGACCTCGATTGTAGGCGTCACGGAGCTCCGCATTGTCCTTGCTGAAAGCAGCACCGCCGCAGGAGGGCTTAACGCCCTCAACACGCACAAACTGCGTCACCGCCGGATTCCCAAGCCGCTTCTGTAGATCTGCCGACGCGCCAGAATCGAGCGCAAACACGTCGATACGCTTGTCGAGTAGCAGTTTCATTCCGGTGGTTCCGTCAGGGAAGATCACGATATTCTCATCCTTGACTCCCGCCTCGATCGCCAGCTTTTGTTCTGTGGTGCCGCCAGCGAGGCCAATCCTCAGGGACTGGTCGGCAACATCTTTATATGTCTTTACTTTGCTACCGAGGGCAATGGGCAGAATGAAACCCTCGCCGCCGCAGGTGACCGGGTCGGAGAAGAGGACCGCTTCGCACCGCTCGGGCTTGATGTAGAGACCCTGCGAAGAACTCATTGTCGCCCGGCCCGATTGCAGCGCTGGTATCATAGCGCCATACTCCATCAATTGGCCTGTGACCTTGGTTATGCCGGCCTCCTTGAGGATGGCCTCGTCTATTTCGGGGCCAAGGCCAGCAGGCGAGCCATTCTCGTCAATTCGCATCCACGGTGGCTCGTTTGCGATTGCGATGATGGCGCCGTTGGCTTTCACATTCTCCAACGATTCCGCCAGGGCAGAACTGGCGTTGATGCTAGCCGTTAACCCGACGAGAAGTGTAGGAAAAGTAGCCGCGATGCGCGCGAGGCGCGAAGATCGCAATTTGCGAGCGTATACCATTATAGTCCTTCCCCTTTTCGTTGGTGATCCAGAATGTTTCTCGGCCGCGCAGTCGGGACTCGGACGCGGGTGCACCGGTGCGTGGCACTCCCGTTGGTGCCCGAAAACAGAATCCCCAGCTGTATCGGCGATATCCAGCCGCTCACCTAAGGCAACTCGTCCTGCGGTTAGACTATCGTAGAGTAACGGTAAACAACGTCGGATCACGCGCCCGTCACGCAGGAATCCGGCAAAAATTATGAGAAAGTTACACGATTCAGACGTCCCACTTGGAGCGACCTACCGCTTCCGGTTGAAGGGGCAACGGCCTCCTCTGGGCAAAAACCTACAGCGAGCAATATCCAACAGACCTACGGCAAGCGACATTGAAACCAAAGACCTCGTCGGTGGAGGGCAGATTCTGCGAACGTCGGTCGCTCCGCACAGGCGCAAATGCCAGGTCAACGTAGAACCGAGCCATACTGGTTCATCTGTGCCTCAGGGTTTCAGCAAATCGAGTATGTATCTGACAGTGAGCTCTGTTGTCGGGGCGATCAGATCATCGGAGGCTCCGAATGTGGGAGTATGCACGTGACGTGCTCCCGGATTTTGGACCGTCCGGCTGGAGGATTTTCCGGGCCAAGGCTCACGGCGGATTTGATGCGCCGGAGCCGTTCAGGTTGAGCAGAATCTCAAAAGGCGTGCTGCCGCTAGCCTCGCAACCGGGTCAGATGAAAGGCCAGCGGATCCACTATTCCGGTATCCGTCCGGTGAAGCTTACGATTACCCACATTTTGAGTCAGAGTTTCGCGCCCGTTGCGATATCGATGAATCGTGATAATCCGCGCCACATGATCAGATTCCCTGGTGGCGGATCGTTGGCGCGGGCGAGATAGCCGCCGAGCCTGGCGATCTTGATGAGATAATGCGACAATGTCTTTCGTTGTGTGCTGACTGGCTTCACCGCGTCAGACGCCAACCGATGCGCCTTCTCATCCCGGGCGCGTGAAGTCAGTCCCATAGAGCACCTCTTCTCGAATCAGGTGCCCATCAAAGAATCACAAGTGATTCTGGCGACTCAAGTTTTTCGACTCACTGCACCTCAAAAAATGTGGGTAATCGTAAGCCTCGTCGGAGGCGTACGATGAAGTTGCGGTCGAGCAGATTCGGGGCGATCGGCAGGTCGTGGCGGCTGTCGGTGGTCCGCACCCGGCGTGGCCGCGCCATGATGGCCCTGATGCCGTGACGCCGCATCAACCGCTCGATGCGACCACGGCTCGCCCCGCGGCCCTGAGCCTTCAACTCGACATGGATACGCGGGCTGCCATAACGCCCGCGGGTGTCGCGGTGGACCCCCCTGATGTCGTCGACGAGGTCACGATTGGCAGCAGATCGTCGGCTCTCCGGGCGCGAGCGCCAGGCATAATAGCCGGCCGGCGAGACGCCGAGCACGTCGCACAGGAGCGTCACCGGATAGTCGGCGCGGCGATCTTCGATGAAGCGGAATCTCATGTCCGTGTTCCAGCAAAGATCGCGATCGACTTCCTAAGAAACAGCCACCTCAGGGCCGCAGGGAACAGCTTGCAAAACGAAGCCCAGCGATTTGGCGCGCCGCTTCAGATTGGCGAGGACGCGGCTACGATATTGTTCCTCATAGTGGTCGGCACCCGGATCTCTGTAGGATATGCCATGCCGGACGGTGTTGTAGAACAGGACCGCAATTTTGCGAGCGGTCGCCGTCACGGCCTTCGCTTTACCCGCACGAGAGGACAACCGACGATAAAATGCGCCGAGCGCCGTATCGCTCCGTCCGATGGTGGTGGCCGCCAGCCGCAACAGCGCAGCTGCCCGACTGGATGATCTCCGAGTACGCGAAGAGAGCACCTTGCCGCCCGAGATTTTGTTGCCCGGTGCCAGGCACAGCCAGGAGGTGAAGTGCTTGGCGGTCGGCCAAGCCCTCAAATCGGTGCCGCACTCGCCAATGAGCTTCAATGCAAGTGATGGACCTAGCCCATGGATCTCGGTCAGATCGACGCCGAGGACGCCGTATAGAGCGGCCCTCACATCGAACGATGGTGTATTGACCTGCTTGGTCTTTACCCGCGGTCTGGGGAGCTTGCCGACTGGCTTGGCCCCTTTGTCCGTCAGCGCCGTTATCAAGGATTCCAGCTTGCGATCGCAGTCGAGCATCTTGGCCTGGTAGGTGTCATAGAGTTCCAGCGACTGGGTGAGCGCGAAGACGTGTTCATCCCGATCATTGCCCACCAGTGCGGCGCGGATCGTCTCAATCGAGGAATGGCAGCGTACATCACGGTAGGTCGCCAACACGTCGGGATTGCGTTCGCCCGCGACAATCGCTCGGATAATTCGCATCCCGGTCGCACCGGTGATGTCAGAGACAACGTGATGAAGTTGCAGATTCATTTCCATCAGGGCCTTTTGCATGTGCTGGATGTGAGCGGCAGCGTATTCCACTAGCCGCTCGCGCTGACGCAAATAAGCCCGCAGGGTTGCGATCTCGGCATCAGGGCGGAAGCTCCCGCGCAACAGACCATAGGAATGGAGCTGGCGCAGCCATGCGGCATCGCTGACGTCTGTCTTGCGCCCAGGCACGTTCTTGGCGTAACGCGCATTGACCAAAATGACCTCGAACCCGCGCTGCTCGAGAATCTCGTAGGCTGGGATCCAATAGACCCCGGTGGATTCCATCGCGACGCTAGTCACGCCGCAGGCTTTGAACCAGTCTGCCAAATCATGCAGGTCCTGCGTAAATGTGCCGAACGCACGTACCGGAGTGTCGGTGCAGATCGGGTCGACCGCTGCCATGTGTATTTTTGATCCAATGTCGATGGCGGCTGCGCCAACATTGACGGGATTCAATTCCGGGCGGTCACCGGTCGTCCTCTTGGGCATCGCAAATCCTCCATCCGATTGTGGGCAGGAGGGTCTGGGCTATGCCAATCGTCATCTTCCTAATCGGGATCGCCGCAGGAACGGCGTCACCACTCTCAAGTTCGCATGCACCCATGGACCACGTTTTTTAACGGGGACTAGTGCCTCCAATAAGCTGACGGCCGCTACCCTCCGAGATACGAGGATAGCACGGGCTGTTTCTACCGCGCGCAGGCGGGCAACGGCCCGTGACAGTTTTTTA
>NZ_LJYG01000083.1:0-80609 GCF_001440035.1 Bradyrhizobium manausense
AACGCATTATCCCCCTGATCATGTGCGGTGGTGCCGGCACGCGGCTGTGGCCGGCTTCGCGCGAGGTGCGGCCAAAACAGTTCCTGCCGCTGTTCGGCCCGCGCTCGACCTTCCAGGACACGCTGCTGCGTGTCTCCGATGCGTCGCTGTTCGACCGGCCTGTTGTCATCACCAATGCGGCGTACCGCTTCATGGTGCTGGAGCAGCTCGCCGAGATCGGCATCGAGGCCGACGTGATCCTCGAACCGATGCGCCGCGACTCCGGTCCTGCGATCGCCGCCGGCGCGGCATTCGCGCAAAACCGCACCAGTGAAGCGATCGTGCTGGCGCTCGCCGCCGACCATGTGGTGCGGGACAATGCCGCCTTCGTCGCGGCGTGCCGCGAGGGCCTCAGCGCCGCGAGCACGGGACGCATCGTCACCTTCGGCGTCAAGCCGGAGCGGCCGGCGACCGAGTACGGCTATATCAGCCCGGGTGAGGTGATCTCAGGCGAGGTCCACGCAGTCGCGCGCTTCGTCGAGAAGCCGGATGCGGTGAAGGCTTCGGATTACGTCAATTCCGGCTATCTCTGGAACAGCGGCAACTTCATGTTTCCCGCAAGCCTCCTGCTCGGCGAATATCGCAGGGTCGATGCGGCGAGCGTGGATGCGGTGTCCTCGGCGGTGAACAATGCCGGCCGCGATCTCGGCTTCGTGACGCTGGAGCCGCAGGCCTTTGGCGCGGCCAAGGCGATCTCGATCGACTATGCCGTGATGGAAAAGACCTCGCGCGCGGCCGTGGTGCCGGTGTCGTGCGGCTGGTCCGACGTCGGCTCCTGGCGCGCGGTGTGGGAATTGTCCGACAAGGATGCGCAAGGCAATGCGGCGCACGGCACCGCCGTGTTCGAGGATTCGCGCAACTGCAACGTCACGACCGATCATGCGCTGGTCGCGCTCGAAGGCGTCGACGATCTCGTCGTGGTCGCGACCGCGGATGCGGTGCTGGTCTCGCGCCAGCAGGATGCCAACGGGCTGAAGCGCCTGATCACCAAGCTGAAGGCGGTCGCGCCGAAGGTCACCGAGGAGCATCTCAAGGTGCATCGGCCCTGGGGCAGCTACCAGTCGGTCGACAATGGCGAGCGCCACCAGGTCAAGCGCATCGTGGTGAAGCCGGGCGGACGGCTGTCGCTGCAGAAGCATCACCATCGCGCCGAGCACTGGATCGTGGTCCGCGGTGCCGCCCGCGTCACCGTCAACGAGACGGTGAAGACGGTGCACGAGAACGAGTCGATCTATATCCCGATGGGCGCGGTGCACCGGATGGAGAACCCCGGTAAAATCATGCTGGAGCTGATCGAGGTCCAGACCGGGTCCTATCTCGGGGAAGACGACATCATCCGGATTGAAGACGACTATCAAAGGTCGTAACCAGCGAACTCCGAATCACGCGATCCGGGCCCCAAAGCCCGCTTTCGGCGGCTAAGGCCCGGAGAACGTGTAACTTTTTGAATCAAATCGTGTCCGGTCAATTTGCCCGGCATTCGCCACATCTGTGGCGCCCGTGCTAGAAGCAGCCCGGGGATTTGCGTTGAATCGGGGTTTGCTCAGATGAGTTCCAAGGGATCACAGCCGGCAAAGGCCGGCCTGCGCGTCGGTGTCGTCGGCGCCGGCGTGATGGGCAGCAACCATGCGCGGGTGCTCGCCGGTCTGCCCGGCATCACCCTGGTCGGGGTGGTCGATCCTTCACCCGCGCATCGGACGCGCGCGACGGAGCTCGCCAATTGCAACAGCTTCGAGACGCTCGACCAGCTCCTGGCCGAGGGCGTCGATGCCGTCACCATCGCAGCGCCGACGCATCTGCATCACGAAGTCGCGCTGGCCTGCATCGCCAGGAATATCCACGTGCTGGTCGAGAAGCCGATCGCCTCCACGGTGGAAGAGGGCCGCGAGATCGTCGCCGCCGCGCAAAAGGCCGGCGTCACGCTGATGGTCGGCCATGTCGAGCGCTTCAATCCGGCCGTTGCCGCGGTCAAGCAGGCGATCGCGGGCGAGGACATTCTCTCCATCGCGATCACCCGCGTCGGCCCGTTCCCGCCGCGCATGTCCAATGTCGGCGTCGTCATCGACCTTGCCGTGCACGACATCGACCTGATCCGCTGGTTCACCGAATCCGACATCGTCGAGGTGCAGCCGCAGCTGTCGAGCGCGGTCGCCGAGCGCGAGGACATCGCGCTGCTCCAGTTCCGCACCGCCAATGGCGTGCTTGCCCACATCAACACCAACTGGCTGACGCCGTTCAAGGCGCGCAGCGTCACAGTCGCGACCCGCGGCAAATACGTGATGGGCGATTTGCTGACGCGCCAGGTCACCGAATGCTTCGGCTTCAAGCCTGACGGCAGCTATTCGATGCGGCATCTGCCTGTCGGCCATGACGAGCCGCTGCGCGCCGAGCTGATCGCCTTCCTCAAGGCCGTTCGCAACGGCGAGACCCCTGCGGTCACCGGCGACGAAGGCGTCGCCAGCCTCGAGATCGCGACGCAGTGCCTCGAGACGCCATCGCGGCCCGCAGCGACGTCGCCCGCCCGCAAAGGCCCGCGCCGCGTCGCCGGCTAACTCCCTTTCCATGTCGACCAGGCAAGAAGGCGCCAAGAACCAGACCATGAACCAGCATCTTCGTTCCGAACCGATTCCCTTCATCGACGTCGCCTCGCAGCGCCGCCGGCTCGGCGCGGAGCTCGATGCCGCCGTCAAGCGTGTGATGGACCATTGCCAGTTCGTCAACGGTCCTGAGGTCTTCGAGCTCGAGAAGCAGCTTGCGGCTTATTGCGGCGCCAAGCACGTGGTGACGTGCTCCAACGGCACCGATGCGCTGCTGATGGTGCTGATGGCGAAGAACGTCGGGCCCGGCGATGCCGTGCTGTGTCCTTCCTTCACCTTCATTGCGACCGCCTCGCCGGCGGCACGGACCGGCGCGACGCCTGTTTATGTCGACGTCGATGAGACGACCTTCAACATGGACCCGGAATCGCTCAAGCGGGGCATTGCGGCTGCGCGCAAGGCCGGCCTGAAGCCTGTGGCGGTCATTCCGGTCGATCTGTTCGGACAGCCGGCCGACCACGATGCCATCGCCGAGATCGCCGCCGCCGAAGGCCTCTTCATCATCGATGACGCCGCGCAAGGTTTTGGCGCAAGCTACAAGGGGCGCAAGCTCGGCACGTTCGGGCTCGCCACCACGACCAGCTTCTTTCCGGCAAAGCCGCTCGGCTGTTTCGGCGACGGCGGCGCGATCCTGACCGATGACGACGAGCTTGCAGCCACGCTGCGCAGCATCCGCGTGCACGGGCAGGGCGTCGACAAATACGACAATATCCGCCTTGGCCTCACCGGCCGGCTCGACACCATGCAGGCCGCGATCCTGATCGAGAAGCTGAAGATCTTTGACGACGAGATCGCCGCCCGCAACAAGGTCGCGGAGCGCTACGCGCGCGGCCTCTCCAATGTGGTCACCGTGCCGCGTCTGGCGCCGGGCAATACCTCGGTCTGGGCGCAGTACACGATCCGCCTGCCTGAAGGCACCGACCGCGACGGCTTCGCCGCTGCGCTGAAGGCGCAGGGCGTGCCGACCGCGGTCTATTACGGCAAGTCGATGCATCAGCAATCCGCCTACAGGCAGTATCCAATCGCGGAGGGCGGCCTGCCTGCCTGCGAGAGCCTGTCGCAAGACGTCATCAGCCTGCCGATGCACGCTTATTTGACCGAAGCCGATCAGGAGCGAATCATCGCTGCCGTCCGCGGCGCCCTCGGGGGGTGATTCGGAGGAGTGCCTCACGGCTCATCCCCCTGAGACGCGCGCCTTCGCGGCTTCATCGTCGTCCCGGCGAAGGCCGGGACCCATAGCCACAGGGTTCTGTTGCGAGACCGCGCTGGTAAAGCCAGCGTGCTTCAACACTATCAGCCGGGGTATGGGTCCCGTCCTTCGCCGGGACGACCACCTTTCTTGTGGGGCCGGCGTGGTCGACAGAAGTCTTTTTTGAGCCATTGTCCTTCTCAGACTTATCGATTGACCGATAAGTCTCTAAAACAGTCCGCATGCTCGGACGCATCTTCACGGTTGGTGGTTACACGCTGCTCTCGCGGCTGACGGGGTTTGCCCGCGACATCATGCTCGCGGCGATCCTCGGCGCCGGCCCTGTGGCCGACGCCTTTTTCGTGGCGCTGCGCCTGCCCAATCATTTCCGCGCAATCTTCGCCGAGGGTGCCTTCAACGCCGCCTGGGTGCCGGCCTATGCACATGTCCATGGCGAGAAGGGGGAGGCGGCGGCACACCTTTTCGCCGACCGCATCTTCACGCTGCTGCTGGCCTCTCAAGTTGTGCTGCTGATCGTCGCCTGGCTATTCATGCCTCAGGCCATGAGCATTCTGGCGCCGGGCTTTTCCGAGGACGCCGAGCAGCGCAAGCTCGCGATCGAGCTGACCCGGATCACCTTTCCCTATCTGCTGCTGATCACGCTGGTGACGCTCTATGGCGGCATGCTGAACGTGATGCAGCGCTTTGCCAGTGCCGCCGCCGCGTCGATCTTTCTCAACGTCGCGATGATGATGACGCTGGCGGTCGCCGTCTGGTTTCCGACCGCCGGCCATGCTGCGGCCTGGGGCGTCCTCATCTCGGGCTTCCTGCAATATTTCCTGCTCGCCGGCGATCTCGCCCGCCATGGTGGTCTGCCGCGCTTCGCGCCGCTGAGGCTCGACGAAGACGTCCGAAGCTTCTTCAAGGCGCTCGGGCCGGCCACATTAGGCTCGATGGGGACGCAGATCGCGCTGTTCGCCGACACCATCATCGGGACCTTCCTGCCGGCAGGCGCGCTGTCGGCGCTGTACTACGCCGACCGTCTCAATCAGTTGCCGATCGGCGTCATCGGCATCGCCATCGGCACGGTGCTACTGCCGGAAATGTCGAAACGGATCACGGCCAACGATCATGACGGCGCGATGAAGGCGCAGCGCCGCGCCTTCGATTTCACGCTGCTGTTCTCGATCCCGTTCGTCGCGGCCTTCCTGACCGTGCCCGACGAGATCATGCGCGCGCTGTTCGCCCGCGGCGCGTTCTCCAAATCTGACGCGATTGCAGCGGGCGGCACGCTCGCTGCGTATGCGATCGGCCTGATCCCCTTCGTGCTGATCCGCAGCGCGGTTGCGACCTTCTACGCCCGCAAGGATACGGCGACGCCGGTCCGCGCGTCGCTGACCGGCATCGCCGTCAACGTCGCGCTGAAAGTCGCCCTGATGGGATCGCTCGCCCAGATCGGCCTTGCGCTCGCGACTGCCGTCGGCGTCTGGACCAATCTCTTGCTGGTGCTGTTCTTCGCCGTGCGGCGCGGTTTTCTCGTGCTCGACCGCGCCTGGCTGATATCGCTCGGCAAATTCCTGCTGACCGGAATCATCCTCGCGGCCGCCTTCTGGCTGATCGCGGGCGTCAGCGGATCTACGTTGGGCGCGATGCGCTTCCACGACGAGGTGGCGCTGGTCCTGCTCGCCGTCGGCGGCACGATCGTCTACGCGCTCGCGATCCTCGTTCTGTTCGGGCGCCGCTGGCTGGTCTCGCTGGTACGCGGCTAGACCCGAGCGAATGGTCGGCATTCAACTCGCCAGTTTTCTCTCCTTGGCGAACGGGCTGAGACCAAGCCAAGTTTGCATCGAGGATGCGATTTGCCGATCGCCGGTCAGAATCATTCGGCGACTGTCCACGGCCGCACGGACGGTGTCGAGCCCCATCCAGATAGCAGTCATGCTGCGCAGATCGACGGAAATATAGAGGTCGACGTCAAACCCGGGATCGACCGAGCACAGGTCGACGCCTTCCTTGGGATCGACGATCAGCCACCAGTGTCGTTGGGTCGCCGAAAGCTCGGGATAGACGAACTGAATGATGTTTCGCCGCCTGGGCATCGGCGTCGGATTCAGATTTCGCCGCATATCCCACATCAGCAGTTGAACGTCGAGGTGCTGGAGCGACAGGTCGGCCTTGATCCGGCGTTGACCCCAGATTCCAAATCCTTCGACGATGGGAGTGAGTTCACGTCCCGCTGGCGTCAACCGATATTCGTAGAGGCCAGGGTCCGAAGCCAATGCTTCCCGCGCGACAATCCCTGCCGACTCGAGATCCTTGAGCCGCTGCGATAGCAGCGCGGGCGACATCCGGGGGACACCACGTCGCAGATCGTTGAAGCGCGTCGAGCCGGCCATCAGCTCCCGCAGCAGCACCACAGTCCAGCGTGTACACAGAACTTCGGCGGCCATCGCGACGGGACAGAACTGCTTGTAGCTGCCAGCAGCCATGTTCTCTCTCCTGGTGGACCATTTGCGAACGTACTGCGGAATTCGCAGGGGCTTCCAGTTCAAAATCTGTACCGGCATCGATTCAGTTCGTGAACTAGAGGCGCGCAGAGGGCCTTTGCTACCTCTCAGCATGCGGATTTGGACCGCTTCACCGGGCTTGAAGGACCGCCGCGTCGGCCGAGAGCCTCATGGCATCAACTCACAATGACAAGGTAATTGCGATGACAAGGATTTTCTGCAGGCCCAGGCTCTCCATGGCGAGCGCCGCGATGTTCGGCACGGTGTTGCTCCATTCGGGCGCCGCATCGGCCGCTGCAGCCACGATCAGCCGCAGCGTTGATGTGAAGGCGCCTGCCCGGGACGTTTGGTCGCTGATCGGGCCGTTCTGCGCGATCAAGGATTGGCTGCCCCCGGTGGGTCAGTGCATCGAGGACGGCAAGGCGCCATCGACGCGCATTCTCGTCACGAAGGACGGAAAGGCCGCTTTCGTCGAGACGCAAGTCGCCCGGAATGAGGCCGAGTACAGCTACTCCTACAAGTTCCTGACGAGCCCGCTGCCCGTCTCGAACTACACCGCAACGATCAAGGTGACCGCGAAAGCCAATGGCGCTTCCACCATTACCTGGAACGGCTCCTATACGCCCGCGCCAAGGCAGGAGAAGGCCGCGAGCGAAGCATTGCTCGGGGTCTATGAAGCGGGGCTCGCTGAAATCCAGGCAAGATTCGGGAAATAGGTCCGAAGCTCCAGACGTTCAACAGATCAAATCAAGGAGATCGACATCATGACGATTTACAGCGGCAAATGCTTTTGCGAAGCGGTTGAAATCGAAGCGGAGGGCGCACCGGAGGCCATGGGATATTGCCATTGCTCGTCGTGCCGCTCCTGGTCGGCCGCCCCAGTGAACGCATTCACATTGTGGAAGCCGCAGAACGTGCGGGTGACCAAGGGCGCCGAATTCGTCGCCACCTACGCACAATCGGAGCTCAGCCATCGGCAATACTGCAAGGGCTGCGGGGGGCATCTCATGTGCGACCATCCGCCGCTTGGGCTCGTCGACGTCTACGCAGCCACATTGCCGACGCTGAAGTTCGCGCCGGGCGTGCACGTCAATTATTCCGAGACGGTGTTGCCGATCAGGGACGGCCTGCCTAAACTAAAGGATTTTCCCGCCGAATTCGGAGGCTCAGGTGTCGCCGTTTCTGAATAGCCCCCTGGTCTGGACCTTGATCGCGCTGATCTTGTCCATGGCCGGAATCCTTCATGACCTCAGCTGAACTTCTTCGCAGGAGCGCGGCCGTCTGATCGTCCGGCGATCCTATTTCCGCGGCGTGCAGCCGCGGAAAAAGGTCCTTGCGAAGCGTGCTCGCGAATACCTGTCGCCACTCGCCTTAAAGGAGTGCTTGGCTCCCTTGCATCCCTTGATTTTGTGCGGTTGCCGTGGTATTGGAGCCCCATGATCAAGTGCCCGCGCAAAGTAAACTTCTCGATCATGACCCGCTTCGGCTGGGCCGTGGAAGGAGTCGTGCGCTAGCATTTCGACGACGACATCTCTTCCACCAGGCCCCGCCGGCATCGGACGGGGCCTTTTGTTTGGCCACGCTCCCTGCCGGCACAACAGCAGGAGCATACGATGCCACCACAACTCACGGATATCTCACCCGGAATTGAGGGAGAGGCCGCAAGGCGCGGCCTCACGCTCTCGATCGTCCAGGCAAAGAGCGCGATCGACCAGGCGTTGGCGGAGCGCCTCAAGGCGTCTGCGTCGGCGCTGGACGGCGCTGTGCTGGATGCTGCCGGACCGACGGCCGCATCGACGCCAACCCTCCTCGGTCTGCTCAAGCAAGCCTGGCTTGCGTTTCTGGCGCGGCGCCAGAATCCGCAGGTCACCTTGCAGGATCTGAGCGACAGGGAGCTGATGGATATCGGCCTGACGCGCGGTGAGGTCGACTATCTCTCGCCACAACGCGGCATCGACAAGTTGAGGGACAGCACGATGTATCTATGGAGCGGCCGTGGGATGTAAATGACCATGCCGCGCTAAGATAACAGAAGGGCTGATATCATGGTCTCAAACGCGGTCATTCCTCGGGCGGATTTTGAGATCCGGCGATTGACTGTCGATGATCTGGATTGTCTCCGCGAGATTCGCGCGGAGGCAATTCGGGCGTATCCTCAGACGTTTGGATCTCCTGAAGAGGACGAAGGCGGCGATGTGATGATGGCGGCCTATCGCCAATGGCTCGGCGAGACGATCCTCGGCGCGATTGGATGTGAGGGTCTGATCGGAGTGGCGGGCTTCTATGCCTCGCGATACAGGAAATCGCAGCATAGGGGACATATCTTCTCGGTCTATGTGCGGGAGAACGAACGCGGCAAGGGCGTCGGCGATCGGCTCATCAAGGAGCTTCTTGCCCATGCCGTGACGCGTGTCGAGCAGGTGCACCTCGCCGTGGGATCGACGGCAGTTGCTGCCATCAAGACTTATCAGCGAAATGGTTTCGAGATTTATGGCACTGATCCCAGTGTCATTCGCATCGGTGATGCCACCTATGACCATTACCTGATGGTGAAGAAACTGAGTCACTAGCGCCGGTTTTGGCAGCGGCCGGGGCCTGGTGGTGCCAGAATTCGGATGCGTCGAAGGGACGCCGAATCATCGGTCTCCACAGGGAAACGACCGCACTGCGGGCGTTCCGTCCGATCCCGCTCTGAGGCGCAAGGTACGGGTCATTTTTTCGCGGGGCCCGCCTGCCTAAACCCGTTTGCACTGCCTCTTTTTCCACGGCAATATGCCGGCAAAACAACCATAGGACGGGACAAGACAATGGCAGCCCCCATCAAATTCGGCGTAGGCCAAAGCGTGCTGCGCAAGGAGGACGACGCGCTGATCCGCGGCAAGGGCCGCTATACCGACGATTACACGCCGCAGGCCGCGCTGCGCTGCCTGGTGCTGCGCTCGCCGCATGCACACGCCAAGTTCACCATCGATGCGAGCCGCGCCCGGACGCTGCCTGGGGTCGCACTGATTCTCACCGCGGCCGAGGTCGGCGATCTCGGCAATCTGCCCTGCCTGTTCAATCTAGAGACCGATCCGTTCACCGGCCCGCCTTACCCGATCCTGGCCAAGGACGAGGTGCGGCATGTCGGCGACGCCGTCGCCTTCGTGGTTGCCGAGACCATCGACCAGGCCCGCGACGCGATCGAGGCGATCGAGGTCAAATGGAGCCCGCTGCCGGCCGTGACCGGCGTCGTCAACGCCGTCAAGAAAGGCGCGCCGCAGGTCTGGCCGGACAAGCCGGGCAATGTGCTGTTCGACGTCTCGATCGGCGACAAGAAAGCGACTGAAGCCGCCTTCGCCAAGGCGCATACGGTTGCCGAAATCTCCATCGTCAATCCGCGCGTGGTTGCGAGCTTCATGGAGACGCGCGCGGCGGTCTGCGAATACGACGCCAAGGCCGATCATCTGACCCTGACGGTCGGCAGCCAGGGCAGCCACCGTCTGCGCGACATCCTCTGCCAGAACGTGCTGAACATCCCCACCGACAAGATGCGGGTGATCTGCCCCGACGTCGGCGGCGGCTTTGGCACCAAGCTGTTCCCGTACCGCGAATACGCGTTGATGGCGGTCGCCGCGCGCAAGCTGAAGAAGGCCGTCAAATGGTCGGCCGATCGCTCCGAGCATTTCATGGGCGATGCGCAGGGCCGCGACAACGTCACCACCGCCAAGATGGCGCTGACTGAAGACGGCAAGTTCCTGGCGATGGATTGCGACCTGATGGGCGACATGGGCGCGTATCTGTCGACCTTTGGGCCCTATATCCCGCATGGCGGCGCCGGCATGCTGCCGGGCCTTTACGACATCCAGGCCTTCCACTGCCGGGTGCGCACCATCTTCACCCACAGCGTGCCGGTCGATGCCTATCGCGGCGCGGGCCGGCCCGAGGCCGCCTACGTGATCGAACGCCTGGTCGATGCCTGTGCGCGCAAGCTCGAGATGACGCCGGATGCGATCCGTCGCAAGAACTTCATCCCGCCGAAGGCGCTGCCCTACAAGACCGCGACCGGCAAGGTGTACGATTCCGGCGATTTCGCCGCGCATCTGAAGCGCGCGATGGAAATCGGCGAGTGGAAGGAATTCGGAAAACGCGCCAAGGCGGCGAAGAAGCACGGGCTGATCCGCGGCATTGGCCTTGCGAGCTATGTCGAGATCTGCGGCGTGATGGGCGAGGAGACCGCCAATGTGCGGCTCGACCCCAATGGCGACGTCACCGTCCTGATCGGCACGCAGTCGAGTGGGCAGGGCCACCAGACCGCCTATGCGCAGATCGTCGCCGAGCAGTTCGGCGTTGCGCCGGAGCGCGTCCACGTCCGCCAGGGCGACACGGCAGAGATCGCCACGGGCCTCGGCACCGGCGGCTCGGCCTCGATTCCATCAGGCGGCGTCAGCGTCGAGCGCGCCACGCGCGAGCTCGGGCAAAAGCTCAAGGAGATCGCGGCGCAGGCGCTGGAAGCCAGCGCCGGTGACCTCGAGATCACCGACGGCATCATCAAGATCGCCGGTACCGACCGCTCGATCTCGTTCGCGGATCTCGCCAAGCGGCCCGGCGTCGATCCGTCGAAGCTGAATGGCAGCGCGACCTTCGCCAGCGCTGACGGCACCTACCCGAACGGCACGCATCTGGCGGAGGTCGAGATCGATCCGGCCACCGGCATCATCAGAATCGTCAACTACGTGATCGTCGACGATTTCGGCAAGACGCTGAATCCGCTGCTGCTGGCGGGCCAGGTGCATGGCGGCGCCATGCAGGGCATCGGCCAGGCGCTGATGGAGCAGGTGGTCTATGGCGCGACCGATGGCCAGCTCATCACCGCGACTTACATGGACTACGCGTTGCCGCGCGCGGCGGACGGCCCGTCCTTCGTGTTCGAGACCCACAACATTCCTTGCACGACCAATCCGATGGGGGTGAAGGGCGCGGGCGAGGCCGGCGCGATCGGGTCCTGCCCGGCCGTCGTCAACGCCATCGTCGATGCGCTCTGGCGCGAATACAAGATCGATCACATTGACATGCCGGCAACGCCTGAGCGGGTGTGGATCGCGATCAACGAGCACCACCGCCGCCACAGCCTGTAAGGCGTGGCTTCTCCCGCGGCGGGAATTAACTGACCGCCGCCGGGTTCTAACCATCAATGGCCTGTTCCCCAACCGACTTGCGAGCCGGAGAAGAAGACTCATGAAACGAATGTTTGTTGTCGCGGGCACCCTGATCCTGGGTGCAGGCGCCGTGATGGCGCAGCAGGAGGTCGCCGTCCAGCAGGACAATCTGATGCGCTCGCAGGCCAAGAGCATGTACGGCGTGATCCTCAAGATGACGAAGGGCGACATTCCCTACAACCAGAAGCAAGTCGACGAGGCAATCGCCAGCCTGGAGGCGGACGTCGCCAAGATTGCCAAGACCTTCGAGGTCAATCCCAAGCAGGACGTGGTCAACGCCACCTATGGTTCGTCGCCAAAGGTGTGGCAGCAGAAGGCTGATTTCGAATCAAAAATCCCCCCGGTGCAGAAGGCGATCGCCGACGTCAAGGGCAAGATCCACAATGTCGCCAGCCTCAAGGCGGCCTACACCACCATCAACGACCGCTGCAATGATTGCCACGAGACGTATCGGCTGAAGCTGAAGTAAGGCGAGGAGCTCGCTGACTTCGTAGCCCGGATGGAGCGAAAGCGAAATCCGGGGCTGCCGTCGATGCGGATAGCCCTGTCCCGGATTGCGCTGCGCTCCATCCGGGCTACTGGGCTCGCGCCTTTTTCGATCACATCGCCAAATTCTGTCCGCTTGCCCTGACGCATGGCCGTCAGAAGGACTATGTTTGCTCGCGCCGCCGCGGCGTTGATGCCTGACGCTATCGAGAGTTGCGCCGCGGGCGGCGATCGCAGGCAACAGCGAGACAGGCCATGGCAAAACCGTTCCCGTCGAAAACCCACATCGGCAACCATATGCTGCATCCGGAAACGCTGATGCTGACCTATGGCTATGATCCGCAGCTGTCGGAAGGCGCCATCAAGCCGCCGGTGTTCCTGACCTCGACCTTCGTGTTCAAAACGGCCGAGGACGGGCAGGACTTCTTCGACTACGTCGCCGGCCGGCGCGAGCCGCCGGAGGGGATGGGCGCTGGGCTCGTCTATTCGCGCTTCAACCATCCCAACAGCGAGATTGTCGAGGACAGGCTCGCGGTCTATGAGCGCACCGAGAGCTGCGCGCTGTTCTCCTCGGGCATGGCGGCGATCTCGACGACGATTTTGGCGTTCGTCCGCCCGGGCGATGTCATTCTCCACTCGCAGCCGCTCTATGGCGGCACCGAAACCCTGCTGACGAACACGCTGTCGCGCTTCTCGATCGGCGCGGTCGGCTTTGCCGACGGCGTCGACGAGGTGGTGGTCAACCAGGCCGCGGAGGAAGCCATGCGCTTAGGGAGGGTTTCGATGATCCTGGTCGAGACGCCGGCCAACCCGACCAATGGGCTCGTCGACATCGCGCTGATGCGCCGCGTCGCCGACGGCATCGGCAAAGCCCAGGGCACCACGCCGATCATCGCCTGCGACAACACGCTGCTCGGCCCGGTGTTTCAGCGGCCGATCGAGCACGGCGCCGACATCTCGCTGTACTCGCTCACCAAATATGTCGGCGGCCATTCCGATCTGATCGCGGGCGCAGCGCTCGGCACCAAGGCGGTGATGAAGGGCATCAAGGCGCTGCGCGGTGCCATCGGCACCCAGCTCGATCCGCATTCCTGCTGGATGATCAACCGCTCGCTCGAGACCCTCAGCCTGCGCATGGAGAAGGCCAACAGCAATGCGCGTCTCGTCGCGGATTTCCTGCGCGATCACGCCAAGGTGGCGAAGGTTCATTATCTCGGCCATCACGAGGAGACCTCGCCCTCGGGGCGCGTGTTCGCGCGGCAATGCTCAGGCGCGGGATCGACGTTCTCGTTCGACATCGTCGGCGGCCAGGCGGCGGCGGAGAAGTTTCTCAACGGCTTGCAGATCCTCAAGCTCGCGGTCAGCCTCGGCGGCACGGAATCGCTGGCGAGCCTGCCGGCGACGATGACTCATTCCGGCATTCCCGCCGATATCCGCCGCAAGATCGGCGTGCTCGATTGCACCATCCGCCTGTCGATCGGCATCGAAAATCCGTCCGATCTGATCGCCGATCTCGAGCATGCGCTGAGTGCGGCTTGAGCGCGCGGGTGTCACCTGTCGTTTCGGAATCAAAAAGGCCGGACGCTCGCGCCCGGCCTTCAACGATGAGGTCTTGATGATCTCTACTTCGTCACCTGGCCGCGGATTTCGCCGCCCGGGTTGGCCGCGGTGTGAATGTTGACGTAGAGCTTGCCGGACAGGAGATCGGAGGCCTGCGCGTCGGTCAGCGTCGCCGAACCTTCGGCCGGGCTGTTGGCGATGCCCGGGATCGGGATCGCGACGCCGGCGTTCTTGCCGACCTCGGCAGGGCCGTGGAAATGAGCGGCAGTGGCGGGGCCGGAGAGGCCGGAATAGGTCACCTTCCAGGACAGCTTTTTCGTTGGGGCGTCATAGTCGATATCGGCGGTGCCGGTGCCACTGGTGGTGGTGGCGGGCACTTCGGACTTCCCGTCCAGTGTCGCCTTCAGCTTCTCGGCGCTGGCCGGACCTGCGAATGCGACGGCAGCTCCGAGTGCCAGCGTGGCAAAAAGCGCTTTGTTCATGGGTCTCTCCCTGTTGACGCCTGATTGCTGTCACCTTGCAAACAGTGCGACTGCGATTTTATTCCCGGATTACAGTCACACCATCTAAATTATTCGTGGCTGGAGCTGCGGCGGGATGACCCGTAAATACGCTTGAGCTCAACGGGATTCTTCATGCTGCGACGAACAATTTACGTCACTTTGATCGCTGCTGTCGCAGCCTTTGCCGTCTATTGGTGGCTGACCGCGCCGAGCGCCTTGGCGTTGCCGGCGCCGACGCGCAAGCCTGATCTCGCCAATGGACAGGAGCTGTTCAATGCGGGCGGCTGCTCCTCCTGCCATGCCGTGCCCAACCAGCCGGATCGCCTGAAGCTCGGCGGCGGGCTCGCGCTGGGCTCGCCGTTCGGGACGTTCTATGCGCCGAACATTTCGCCTGACCCCACCGACGGCATCGGCCGCTGGAGCGAGGCTGATTTCGTCAATGCGGTGACGCGCGGCATTTCGCCCGAGGGCAGGCACTACTTCCCGGCATTTCCCTACACGTCCTATCATCTTGCGGAGGTCGACCACGTCCGCGATCTCTTTGCCTATCTGAAGACGCTGCCGCCGGTCTCGGGTCGCGTGCGCGACCACGAACTGCCGTTTCCGTTCAATATCCGCCGCAATGTCGGCATCTGGAAATTGCTGTTCATGGATGTAAGGCCGTTCGTGCCTGACGCAACGCGCTCCGCGCAGTGGAATCGCGGCGCCTACCTCGTGAATGGTTTTGGCCATTGCGCCGAATGCCACAGCCCGCGCAATGTTCTCGGCGGCGTCATCAGCTCGCAGCGCTTTGCCGGCGGTCCCAATCCCGAAGGCGAGGGCTGGGTGCCGAACATCACGCAGAAGGGCTTAGGTAGCTGGAGCGAGAAGGATATCGCCGACTTTCTCGAGACCGGCGACATGCCCGAGGGTGACAGCGCATCGGGCGCGATGCGGCCGGTGATCAAGAACCTCGCGCAGTTGCAGCCGGAGGATCGCGCCGCGATGGCGGCGTACCTGAAGTCGCTGCCTCCGGTCGATGGCCCGACGCCGCCCAAGCGCAAGGAGGGCGGCGGCTGAGCGCGTGCGGCTAGCCGGTGCCGAACGCCTTGAAGGTGATGATGGTGAGCGTGTCCTGGATGCCGGGCAGCACCTGCACCTTCTCGTTCACGAAGTGGCCGATGTCGGTGTCCTTGTCGACATAGAACTTCACCAGCAAATCGTATTGGCCGGCGGTGGAGTAGATCTCGGAGGCGATCTCGGCTTCGGCGAGCGCATTGGCCACCGTGTAGGACTGACCAAGCTTGCATTTGATCTGGACAAAGAAAGGAACCATTGCAGTCAACTCCGAAGACATGTCTTGGCGGCTAATAGGCCAAAACCGGCGCGATTTAGCAAGCGGGCCGGCCGACCGCCAGAGAGCCGTGCGGGGTTTACGACGCCACCACCGCTGCTGCGAAGGCATCCCTGAGCCGCTGGGCCAGTTCGGCCTTGCGATAGGGCTTGGTCAGGACCACGGCCGCTGCCTGCGCGCGGCCCTGCTCGACCAGGGTCTCCAGCGCATAGCCCGAGGTGAACAGCACCGGCAGGCCGGGCCTGATACGCCGGGCCTGCTCGGCGAGCTCCCAGCCGCTCATGCCGCCGGGCATGACGATGTCAGTGAACAGCATGTCGATGCCGGGATCCGCGCGCAGCCGGTGCAAGGCCTCCTTGCCATTGACGGCGGCGACGACGCGATAGCCCAGCGCCTCCACCCGCTGGATCACCGAGGAGCGTACGAACGGATCGTCCTCCGCGATCAGGATGGTCTCACGGCCGCGCGGCGCGGCCTCGTCAGTCTCGGGCATGTCGGCCAGCCCTTGTCCGCCGCCGGGGCGGGGCAGGTAGATCCGGACCGTCGTCCCCAGGCCCTGTTCGCTATAGATCGAGACATGGCCGTCGGATTGCTTGGCAAAGCCATAGACCATGCTCAGCCCGAGGCCGGAACCCTTGCCGACCTCCTTGGTGGTGAAGAACGGCTCGAACGCGCGCTCGATCACCTCAGGCGCCATGCCTTCGCCGTCGTCGGTGACCGAGATCAGCGCATAGCTTCCGGATGCGACCTCCGGGTGAAGGGCGCGATAGTCGTCGTCGATCGCGGCGATCTCCGTGCTCAGCGTCAGATGTCCGCCCGACGGCATCGCATCCTGCGCGTTGAGCGCAAGGTTCAGCACGGCGGATTCGAGCTGGGCGCGGTCCGCAAAGGCCTGGATGGTGCCGGGACCGAACGTCGTCTTGATCTCGATGTTCTCGCGCAAGGTGCGCTTGAGCAGTTTCAGCATGGACAGGATCAGCTCGCCGCAATCGATCGCACGCGGCTGGAGCAATTGGCGGCGACTGAACGCCAGCAGCCGCTGCGTCAGTTCCGCACCGCGTTCGCCTGATTCGCAGATGTCGTCGGCAAATTGCCGCAGATCGGGCCGCGCATTGAGCTGCTCGCTGAGATGCTCGGCGTTGCCGATGATGACGGTGAGGAGATTGTTGAAGTCGTGGGCGATGCCGCCCGAGAGCTGGCCGACCGTCTCCATCTTCTGTGCCTGCTGGAGCTGCTGCTCGGTGAGCTTGCGCGTGGTCAGATCGTGGATGATGCCGACGTGGATCAGCTCGCCATCCTGCCATGCCTGGCCCACCGAGAGGTTCATCGGAAACGTCGAGCCGTCCTTGCGCAGGCCGACGGCTTCCCCGGTTGCGAAACGCCGCGCATGAGCTGCGGAGGAGGGCCTTTCCTCATTGGACATCAGCATGCCGATGTCACAATTCATGATCTCGTCGGCGCGATAGCCGAACAACCGCTCGCAGGCAGGGTTGAACAGGAGAATGCGGGCTTGTGCGTCGAACAGGATGACGCCGTCGACCGCAGTCTCGACGACAGCGGTGAGTCGCGTCATGCTTTCGCGCATCGCGCGCTGAGCGTCCCCCACCTGTTTGAGCAGCAGCGCCGCGTCCCGGCTCTTGATCTCTTCCTCAACGAGCGCTGCCTGGACCTTTTGCAGCTCGAACGGGGAGGGGATCATCAGGATCTTCGGCAGCAGCGGCCATAGTGCACCGGCGGTGAAGATAGAGGCCGCGGCCGTGACCGCCTTGACCATGCCCTCAATGCCGTAGATCGGAACCCAGAGCGTGTAGATCGACAGCACATGCGTCAGGCCGCAGGCCATGATGAAGATCGCGAACGCCCAGTAGACCCAGCCGAACTGGAGGTCGCGCCGCTTGGTGACGAGAATGGTGAGGGCGAACGGGATCGAGAAATAGGCGGCGGCGATGACGGCGTCGGAGGCGACGTGGAGCCAGATCAGCTCGGGCTCCCACAACAGGCAGATGCCGTGCGGTGAAAGCGTCGACGAATCGAGCAGACGTTGAAAAAAGGCCCACATGATTTCTTCCCGAGAGGATTGCGGCCGAAGCCGGACCGCAATTTGGCGTCGCTGAACGAATCCACTCACTAACGTGTCATTTGCACACTCGGGCGCCAAGGCCGGTCGATGCCATGGTCATATTTTCTCAGGATATGCACGCCTACGGGACGACAATCCCGCGCAGCGCCGGCTCCGCCTGATTCGCCGGCTTGCTGGGGCTGCGCCGGCGCGCTAGGACAGGCGATGGCCAATGTCCTTTTCGAGCAGGAATATCCTGCGATGACGACGCCCGTGGCGCTCACCATTGCCGGCTCGGATTCGAGCGGCGGGGCCGGGATTCAGGCCGACCTGAAGACCTTTGCTGCGCTCGGCGTCTACGGCGCATCCGCAATCACGGCGCTCACGGCGCAGAACACCAAGGGCGTCACCGGCATTCACGCGGTGCCGGCAGCGTTCGTCACAGCGCAGATCGATGCCGTGTTTTCCGATCTCGATGTCGCCGCGGTGAAGATCGGCATGGTGGCGCAGGCCGCGAGCATCGATGCGATCGCTGCTGCGCTGGCGCGCTGGAAGCCTCGCCATGTCGTGCTCGATCCCGTGATGGTCGCAACATCAGGCGACCGCCTGCTCGCCGCAGAGGCCGTCACGGCGTTGCGCGCGAAACTGATGCCGCTCGCATCCGTGATCACGCCCAATTTGCCGGAGGCGGCCGCGCTGCTCGAAGAACCGATCGCGCGAAGCGAGGCCGAGATCGAAAGCCAGGGACGCCGCCTGCTGTCTCTTGGCTGCCGCGCGGTTCTGATCAAGGGCGGGCACGGCGAGGGCGCGGAGAGCACCGATTATCTCGTGGCTTCGGACACCACGCTGGCGCTCGCCGCACCGCGCGTCGCCACCCGCAACACCCATGGCACCGGCTGCTCGCTGTCGTCAGCGGTGGCGGCGGGCCTCGCCAAGGGCGAGGATCTCGCGACGGCGGTACGCAACGCCAAAGGCTGGATCAGCGCGGCGATCGGGTCTGCCGACCGTTTCAGCGTCGGTCATGGCCACGGGCCGATCCATCATTTCCACAAGTTTTACTGACGCCGGCGTCCTGCTGCCGCCGTCTGTCCCGATATTAACCAATGAGGCCGGGGGGTCCGCGGTCTTGCGGGCCATCATCGGCTGATCATGTCGCCTGATTGTCGCATGTGACTGATATTCGCGGGGAGGGCGAGGCAAGGTTCGATTCGTATCTGAGGGGCCTCAAGGGTTCAATCGGTCATCCCCCTGTCACGGGACACGGTTACAGGCTGGCGCATGGGAAGTTACGATGTGAGTGACGAGAGCCCGGAGCGGCGCTTTCGCACGTTGTTCATCTCCGACGTTCATCTCGGAGCCCGCGGCTCTCAAGCCGATCTTTTGCTGGACTTCCTGCGCTACCATGATGCCGATACGATTTATCTCGTCGGCGACATCGTCGACGGCTGGGCGCTGAAATCGAGCTGGCACTGGCCGCAATCGCATAACGACCTGGTGCAGAAGCTGCTGCGCAAGGCGCGCAAGGGCGCCAAGATCATTTACGTGCCCGGCAATCACGACGAGTTCCTGCGCAACTATTACGGCACGCATTTCGGCGGCATCGACGTCGTCGAGAACACGGTGCACACCGGCGTAGACGGCAAGCGCTATCTCGTCATCCACGGCGACATCTTCGACCTCGTGGTGCAGAACGCGCGCTGGCTCGCCCATCTCGGCGACAAGGCCTACGACTTCGCGATCCAGATGAATCGCTTCGTCAACTTCTTCCGCCGCCTGTTCGGCGTGCCCTATTGGTCGCTGTCGCAATGGGCCAAGCAGAAGGTCAAGAACGCGGTCAATTATATCGGCGCGTTCGAGCAGGCGCTCTCGGCCGAAGCGCGGCGCCATGACGCCGACGGCGTGATCTGCGGCCACATCCACTATGCCGTGATCCGCGACGAGAACGGCATCCGCTACATGAACTGCGGCGACTGGGTCGAAAGCTGCACCGCGCTGGTCGAGCATGACGACGGCCATTTCGAGATCATCACCTGGGCGGATCATCTGCAGAAACCCGCACAAGTGCCGCAAGTGGCAGCAAGGGCAGCTTGATGCGCATCCTGGTCGCGACCGATGCCTGGCACCCGCAAGTCAACGGTGTGGTTCGGACGCTGACCAAGCTCGCTGACGCCGCCAAATCGCTCGACGCCGAGTTCACGTTCCTGACGCCGCAATCATTCCGCACCTTCGCGATGCCGACCTATCGCGACGTTCGGCTGGCAATGCCGCGCCCGGCCCGCATTGCAAAGCTGATCGAGGACGCCCGGCCCGACAGCATCCATATCGCGACGGAGGGGCCGATCGGCCTGATGGTCCGCCGCTATTGCGGCCAGCGCAAGTTGCCATTCACGACCAGCTTCCATACCCGCTTTCCTGAATATGTCCGCGCCCGCGTGCCGGTGCCGGCTTCGCTGATCTGGCGGGCGCTGCGCCGATTCCACAGCAGCGACGCCGGCGCTGGCCCGGGAACTCGGCGAGCGCGGTTTCGACAATGTCGTGCTGTGGCCGCGCGGCGTCGACACCCGCCTGTTCCATCCTCGCGCTGTCGATCTTTGCCTGCCGGCGCCGATATTCCTCTCGGTCGGCCGCGTCGCGGTGGAGAAGAATCTCGAGGCGTTCCTCGATCTCGATCTGCCCGGCACCAAGGTGATCGTCGGTGGCGGCCCGGCGCGCAACGCTCTGGAGGAGGCTTATCCCGAGGCGATTTTCCTCGGGGAAAAGCACGGCGAGGAACTGGCCGACATCTATGCGGCGGCTGACGTGTTCGTGTTTTCGAGCAAGACCGATACGTTCGGCCTGGTCCTGCTCGAGGCGCTGGCGAGCGGCCTGCCCGTCGCGGCCTTCCCGGTCAAGGGTCCGCGCGACGTCATCGGCGATGCGCCGGTCGGCGCGCTGGACCATGACCTGCGCAACGCCTGTCTTGCCGCACTCGACATCTCCAGGCAGGCCTGCGTCGAATTCGCCGCCGCCTACACCTGGGAGGCCTCGGCGCGGGCTTTCATCGACGGCATCCGCGCCGTCGGCGCCGTGCTGCCGGGCCGGGACAGGGCGGAACAGCCGCGCTTCGTGGCCTAGATTCTTGTTTTGACGCGTTTTCTTCACGCGAACCGGTACCCACTTCGCTCGAAAACGCTTTGAGAAAAATCCTCGCGCGGAGGTGTCTTGCCCGCGCCGCGCCGGGCGCGATAACATCCCGCCATGTCCGAACAGCCCCTCCCGATCGGCCCCGCCGATATCGACGCCGCAGCGCGCGTGCTCGCGCCCTTCGCCGTCCGTACCCCGCTGTTGTCTTTCCCCGTGCTCAACGAGCGCGTCGGTGCAAAAGTGTTCCTGAAGCCGGAGATGCTCCAGCGCACCGGCTCCTTCAAGTTCCGCGGCGCCTTCAACAAGGTGTACTCGATCCCGCAGGACAAGCGCGCCGGCGGCGTCGTCGCATTCTCCTCCGGCAACCACGCCCAGGGCGTGGCGGCGGCGGCAAAAATCCTCGACATGCACGCGACCATCGTGATGCCGGCGGACGCGCCGCTGTCGAAGCGCGAGCGCACCAAATCCTATGGCGCCGAGGTCGTGCTGTACGACCGCTACAACGACGACCGCGAGGCGATCTCGCGCGGCATCGCCGAGAAGCGCGGCGCGACGCTGGTGCGGCCCTATGACGATCCCTTCGTGATTGCAGGCCAGGGCACCGCCGGCCGCGAGATCGCGGAGGACATGGCAGCGCTCGGCCTCTCACCTGACATCGTGGTGGCGCCGGCGTCCGGCGGCGGCCTGATCGCGGGCGTCGCCACCGCCGTGAAGGCGCGCTATCCGCAGGCCCAGATCGTGGTGGCCGAACCCGAGGCGTTCGACGATCACGGCATCTCGCTGACCGCAGGCCATCGCGAGCCGCACCCGCCCGCCGGCCGCACCATCTGTGATGCGCTGATGGCGCTGATCCCCGGTGAGATGACCTTTGCGATCAACAGCAAGCTGCTGGCGCGCGGCGTGACCGCGTCGGACAAGGAAGTCGGCGCGGCGGTTGCCTTCGCCTATCACGAGCTGAAGCTCGTGGTCGAGCCGGGCGGCGCGGTCGGCCTTGCCGCACTGCTGGCGGGACGTCTCGATGTCGCCGGCAAGAGCGTCGTCATCGTGCTCTCGGGCGGCAATGTCGATGCGGATCTGTTCGCCGAGCTGGTGGCCTGATTCCGATTGAACGCTGCGAGCGAGGGAGCTCGGTCCACCTCTCCCCAGCGGGGAGAGGTCGGATTGCGCCCGGCGATGCGAAGCATCGTCCAGTGCAATCCGGGTGAGGGGCAGCGGCGCTCACTGAGACTGTAACCCCTCACCCGGATCGCATCTACCGATGCGATCCGACCCTTCCCTTCGGGAGAGGTGGGCAGCTTGCCTCAGCGGTGAAATTCAATTCGCGCTACGAAGAAAGGGGCAGAACGTCGCCGTTCTGCCCCTTTGTCGTTTCGCTGATCGCGATCAATGCATGAAACCGCGGTGGTTGTTGCCGCCGTTCATCGCGGGCGACTGGTTCATCGACTGGCGGAAGTTGTTGTTGCCGCCGCCGTTGCCGATCGCATTGAACTGCGGACGGTTGTTCACCTGGCCGTTCTGCACCTGCACCCTGTTCACCGGGTTGTTGTTGAGCTTTACGATGCCGGTGTTGCCGTTGTTGACGTGGATCGGCTGGTTCTGGGGCTGAACATTCGTCGTCTTCACGTCGGTGCTCTTGACGTCGACTGTCGAACCACCCTTGCCGACATTCACCGGCATGCTCACGATCTTGCCCGCCGGGCCGGTATTGTTGTTGCCGGTGTTCGACGTGGTGTTGGTCGCCGGCAGCGTCACGATCTTGCCGATGCCGGTATTGTTCGTCGTGGTCTTGGTCGGCGCCGGCAGGGTGACGATCTTGCTGATCACGTTGCCATCGATCGGCTTCTGCACGACCGGCAGGTTGCCGTTCGTCGGGGAGCCGCCATTGCCCTGCTGCTGGATCAGCGGCACGTATTTGGGCTGACCGAGATTGCCGATCTTCAAGGTCGGGGCAATGTTCTGCGGAGCCAAAAACTTCGTCGCCTGCAGCAGCGGGATGATTTTGGGCTGCGCCTCGAGCTTCAGCGCGGCTTGTGCATATGGGCTGTTGCTGTAGTGGCTGTAGAAGGCCTGATAGCCGATCGGCGAGTTCGCGAGCACTGCTTCGTGCCACGCCTGCGAGATCAAGAGGTTCGCCAACAGCCAGCGGATGTGGTCGCACAGCGGGTCGTGCGGATACATCGCGACGAACTCCTGATAATATTCCGGCTTGCCCTCGGACAGCACGTAATCATAGGCCTGGCGCGCCGAGCGGCTCGGCAGGTTGGAGGCCATCTGCACCACCGGCGCATGCACCGGCGCGCGGCTCGCGGCCACGGCCGTGTCGCCGAAGAAGGTGAAGTCCGAGGTTAGCGAGGAACTCTCCCAGGGGACCTGCGCGCCGCTGGTGGTCTGGTTCACCGCGAGCCGCACGCGCTTGAACAGCTGCTCGATCGGCACGTTGGGCTCGCGTGCGACGTTCAGGAAGGCCTGCGTATAGGGGCTGTGGCCGCCCGTGCCGTCGAGCGCTTCGGCGCCCGGCGCGGTCGAATAGCCGACAATCGAGCCGTTCGGCGCGTCGACGATGGCAAGGCCCCGGCCGGCGTCGTTCACGTTGGGGAACGGGTTGTTGCGGCAGGCGTCGAGAACGACGATGCGCATCCGGCTCGGGATCGTCTCCAGCGTCGACATCACGTCGACCAGGCGGACCGAGTCGTTGACGAGGTCGGTCTGGTTGGAGACTTTGGCATCGACGGGCACGAGATAGTTCTCGCCGGCAAGCTGCACGCCGTGGCCGGCGTAATAGACCATCGCCACGGTGTTCGGTCCGCGCGCGGACACTTTTGCGGAGAAATCCTGCACCACGCGCAGCATGTCGTTCTGGCCAAGGTCGGTCGCCGAGATCACCTCGAAGCCGGCGGAGTTGAGGAATTGCGCCATCGACTGGGCGTCATTGTCGGGGTTCGCAAGCTGCGGCGCGTTCTGGTAGTTCGAATTGCCGATCACCAGCGCCACCCGCTGCTCCGGGCCTTGCAGCGTGGTCGGGGCGGGCGTGACGGGGGCAACTTGCGCAGAAACAGGCCCGCAGGCGAAGCCGAACAGGCTTCCCAGCAGGCCAACAGTCATCACGGCGGATTTCAGGCGGAACATGGCGTGCTCCTTTGGCACTCATCTCGATGCGAGATTGGTTGCGAGGAGACTAGGTCGCGTTCGAAGGCGTGGTCCGTGATTGTGGTCACCCTCGTGAGATGCGTGATCCAGGTCACGCAAGGTCAAAAAGCTCATTGGAAAATTTCGTTGACGTCTCATACTCCGTCATTGCGAGCGCAGCGAAGCAATCCAGAGTCTTTTCGCGGAGGGATTCTGGATTGCTTCGCTGCGCTCGCAATGACGATGTGGAGGCGGACCTGCGTCACACGTCGCTCTCGTGCCCCGGACGCAGCGCAGCACTTCTTAGGGGTGCGCTGCTGAGCAGGGGCCCAAAGGAGCACCCTACGAGAAGAACGCGATCTTCTCGGCCTGGGTCATGCGGCGGATCGGGGCGAGCGCGTCGTTGGCGGCGGGGCGGGGCTTTTGCACGATACCGCTGGCGAGGATGGTGGCGCCGAGCGAGGGCTCGGGCAGGGGCGACGGCAACGGCAGCGTTGCGCTGGGGGCTCCGCCAGAGAATGCTGCGGCCGCCATGGCGGAGGCCGGCTGCTCCATCACTTCGGCGGCGGCTTCCGCGATGGCATCGGTCAGGCGCGCCAGCGATGCCATCGCGATCGGGGCCTCGACGACGGGCTCCTCGACCTCAGGCTCCTCGATATGGGGTGTGATCGGCGGCTGCTCGGCGACTGGTTCCGCGATCTCCGCGGGCCTCTCCTCCNCTCGGGAACTGCTGCTCCCATCTCCATGGGCTCGACGATCGCGTCGAACTCCGGATCGGGCGCGGCCATCTCCAGCGCGATGGCGTCGAGGATGGCGTCGTCCTCGGCCTCAGCAGCGGCGTGAAGGGAGAATTCGTCGGTGATCTCGGCAACGTCTGCGAGTCCGGCGAGGTTGTCCTCGACCGCGGCAAAGTTCTCCTCGACGGCGGGAGCGTGGCTTTCGACGATCTCGGGCGCGACCGCGACGTCCATCATCGCCTCCTCGGCGATGCCACTGATGTCGGCGACTGCCTCAGGCTCGGGAGCAATCTCCTGCGGCGTCTCCGTAGAAGCCACGGGTGGTTCGCTCGCCATCGCCGGTCGCGCTTCGCCAACAGGTGCCCCAGCCGCCGGCTGCTCGGGCGTAGGTCGCGCCGTTGCCTGCTGTGCAGCAGCGCCCCCAGCGTCCGTCTGCTCGATCCGGTCCTTGAGCAGATCAAAGGCGGCCTTGAGGTCGCCGCGCGGATCGATCCCCGACACCTGGGCGCAGGCCGCTTCGATCGAGGCGAGCTGCGAATCAATCAGATCGCAGATTCGCCCGTCGGCGCCGATCTCGCGCCAGCGCCAGGAGATCTCCTTGATGATGCGTACGCCGCGCGTCACAGGCGCAAGGCTCGCTTCGATCGCGGCGGGATCGAACGCCATGGCGACGGTGCTTTCTGTGTCCTCGACCGCGCGGCGGATCGCGACCAGCGCTTCCGGCAGGCGATCCTCGACGACGGGTTGTCGCTGTGCCGCAAGGGCTTCTTCGATTTTCGCGACCGCATCGAGCACCATGCTTGTGTCGGCGTTGCGGTTGCGCTTGGCATATTCGCCGAGGAACCAGCGGCCGCGCGCCGTCTCCATGAAGGCTTCGCGGATCGCGTCGTAATCCTGCTCGTTCGGCTCAGCCGCGCGGGCAGACATGGGCGAGAGGGCGAATGCTTCGTTGGCCATGACAATCTCGTCGCGCAAATCAGTGCGCGTTACTGTAACGATCACCACGATATCGACCGAATCGCAATTGGTTTGATGCAGAGCGAATCACAAATCCCCACGCCAGCGGCGGTCAAGCGGCGATTCGCCGTGAGTCTCGCGCTGTTCTACGGCACGTCCTATGGTGTCCTTGGCACCCATCTGCCGTTCTTCACTGTGTGGTTGAAGGCCATCGGCATCGAGCCGGGCTGGATCGGAATCATCAGCGCCGTCCCCGCCGTCACGCGCTTCACAACGCTGCCTGTCGTGACCGGCCTTGCCGAACGGCGCCGCGCATTGCGCGGCGCGATGATCCTGACGGCGTCGGCCACCGCGCTTCTCTTTATGCTGGTCGGCACCCAGCAGCAGCCCTTGCCGGTGCTGGTGCTCTACATCGTGACCTGTTGCTGCTGGACTCCGCTGACGCCGCTTACCGATGCCTACGCCTTGCGCGGCGTCGCCCGCTACAAATTCGACTACGGACCCGTGCGGCTCTGGGGATCGGTCGCGTTCATCCTGGGTGCGCTCGCCTGCGGACTGTTGATCGAATTGATTGCCGCGCGCCAGCTGATCTGGATCATTGTCGCGATGGCGACGATCTCGGCCTTGACAGGGCTTTCGCTGCAACCGCTGGAGGAGGTGCCGCGAACGTCTGGGGTGGCGGAGGGCGGCAGGCCTCTGCTGCGCGACGCGGGCTTCCTCGCCATCATCGTCTCGTCCGCGCTGATCCAGTCCAGCCACGTCGCCTACTACACCTTCGCCTCGATCAACTGGCAGAGCCATGGTCTTGGCGGATTGACCATCGCGGGGCTGTGGGCGCTCGGCGTGTGTGCCGAGATTGTCGTCTTCGCGGTGTCGCCGCGCTTTTCGTTGCATCCCGCGCTGCTGGTGGTGATCGGAGGCTTGAGTGCGGTGATGCGCTGGTCGATTACCGCGCATGAGCCGCCGATCGGCCTGCTTGCTATCGCGCAGCTCGGACATGGCCTGAGCTTCGGCCTGACCCAGGTTGGCGTGATGACTCTCCTGGTGCATCACGTGCCGCCCCGTCAAATGGCGCGAGCACAGGGATACTACGCGGCGACCACCGGGTTGTTGAGCTCGGCAACGTCGATCATCTCAGGCGCGATCTACGCACGCTATGGCGAGGGGCTGTACTACGTCATGGCGGGGATGGCCGCGGCCGGTGCGCTTCTGATCTGGTCGGCGCGGAATCGGCTGAAGGATCAGCCCCACAGGGCGGCATCAGGCGGATAGACCAGGCTGCCGTCGTAACGCAGCCCATGATCGCGGTCGCGGGCGAGCAGCAAGGGACCATCGAGATCGACGAAGCGCGCTTGCGGCGTCACCAGCATGGCAGGCGCCATCGACAGCGAGGTCGCGACCATGCAGCCGATCATGATTTCAAAGCCGAGTGCCTGCGCCGCATCGGCCATGGCGAGCGCTTCGGTGAGGCCGCCGGTCTTGTCGAGCTTGATGTTGACAGCGTCGTAGCGCGCGCGGAGCGGTGCCAGCGAGTGGCGGTCATGCACGCTCTCGTCGGCGCAGACCGCGAGCGGCCGCTTGATCCGCGCCAGCGCCTCGTCGTTGCCCGCCGGCAGCGGCTGCTCCACCAGGGTGACGCCGACGGCGGCGCAGGCCGCGAGGTTGGCCTCCAGATTGGCCTCGGTCCAGGATTCGTTGGCATCGACGATCAGCTCGGATTCGGGAGCGGCCTTGCGCACCGCCGCGATCCGCTCCGCATCGCCGTCGCCGCCGAGCTTGATCTTCAATAGCGGCCGATGCGACGCCTTGGCGGTTGCCGCCGCCATGGCCTCGGGCGTGCCCAGCGAGATCGTATAGGCGGTGGTGCGCATCCCCGGCTCCGGGCGGTCCAGCAGGTTCCAGGCCCGCTGGCCGGCCGCCTTGGCCTCGAAGTCGATCAGGGCGCAATCCAGCGCATTGCGGGCGGCTCCCGGCGGCATGGCGGCTTGGAGGGCCTGCCGCGTCAGGCCATCAGCCACGGCCGCCCGCATGGCCTCGATGGCCGCAAGGGCTGCCTCGGGAGGTTCGCCATAGCGCGGATAGGGGACGCATTCGCCGCGGCCGACGAGGCCGTTCTGGCTCACTTCGGCCACCACGGTCACCGCTTCCGTCTTGGCGCCCCGGCTGATGGTGAAACTGCCGGCGATCGGAAACCGCTCGATTCGCGCGGCAAGGGCAGGAACTTTGCTGGAAGTCATTTTGAACTCTGGCGAAATCTGAACCTGCTGGTTACCTCTAGCAACTAATATTATCCAAATGGGGATACCTTTTCCGGGTACGGGCGCGTGCGCAACAATCTGATTTCCTCCGCCCTGGTCGTATGGGAGCGGACACCTTGAGCGGCGATCCGAAGCTGGAACGGATTGCCAAAGGCAATGCGCTGGCCCTCTGCGCCACCGGGACCTGGACCGCGAGCTTCGCGCCGGCCCTGGAGCGGATGGTCGCAGATGCCGAGGAGCTCGCCGGCAGCCCGCAAAACATCTTCATCGACGTCTCCGAGGTTGCCAAGCTCGACACCTTCGGGGCCTGGCTGATCGAGCGGCTCCGCCGCAGCCTTACGAAAGGCGCCGTCGAGGCGCAGATCGCGGGGCTCTCCGCCAACTATTCGAGCCTCGTCGACGAGGTGCGCCGGGTCCGTGCGAGCCCTGTGGCCGAGACGTCGGCGATCACCATCACCGGCATGCTGGAGCAGATCGGCCGCGCCGTAGCCGGTGTCGGCGGCACCTTTGCCGGCCTGATCGACATGCTGGGCGCCGTGCTTGCGGCGGGCGTTCATGTGCTGATCCATCCCCGCTCGCTCCGCCTGACCTCGACCGTGCACCACATGGAGCAGGTCTGCTGGCGCGCGGTGCCGATCATCGTGCTGATCACCTTCCTGATCGGCTGCATCATCGCCCAGCAAGGCATCTTCCATTTCCGCCGCTTCGGCGCCGACATCTTCGTCGTCGACATGCTCGGCGTGCTGGTGCTGCGCGAGATCGGCGTGCTGCTGGTCGCGATCATGGTCGCAGGCCGCTCGGGCAGCGCCTACACCGCCGAGCTCGGCTCGATGAAGATGCGCGAGGAGATCGACGCGCTGCGCACCATGGGCTTCGATCCGATCGAGGTGCTGGTGCTGCCGCGCATGCTGGCCTTGGTGCTGGCGCTGCCGATCCTCGCCTTCCTCGGCGCCATGGCCGCGCTCTACGGCGGCGGCCTCGTCGCCTGGCTCTATGGCGGCGTCGATCCCGAAGCGTTTCTGCTGCGCCTGCGCGATGCCATCTCGATCGATCATTTCATCGTCGGCATCGTCAAGGCGCCCGTGATGGCCGCGGTGATCGGCATCGTCGCCTGCGTCGAGGGCCTCGCGGTGCAGGGCAGCGCGGAATCGCTCGGACAGCACACCACGGCCTCGGTGGTGAAGGGCATCTTCTTCGTCATCGTGATGGACGGCGTGTTCGCCATCTTCTTCGCCTCGATCGGGATGTGACGATGGCGCAAGACACGCAAAGCGCGATTCAAAACCCCATCATCCGCGTCCGCGACATCACCGTGCAGTTCGGCAGCACACGGGTGCTCGACGGGCTCAACCTCGACGTCAAGCGCGGCGAGATTCTCGGCTTTGTTGGTCCTTCAGGCGCGGGCAAGTCGGTGCTGACCCGGACCATCATTGGCCTCGTACCGAAGATCGCGGGCTCCATCGAGGTGTTCGGCGTCGACCTCGATTCCTCCAACACCGCGCAGCGCCGCAATGTCGAGCGGCGCTGGGGCGTGCTGTTCCAGCAAGGCGCGCTGTTCTCCTCGCTCACCGTCAGGCAGAACATCCAGTTTCCGATGCGCGAGTATTTGCGTGTCTCGCAGCGGCTGATGGACGAGATCACCATGGCCAAGCTCGCCATGGTCGGCCTCAAGCCTGAGGTGGCCGAGCGTTTCCCCTCGGAACTGTCCGGAGGCATGATCAAGCGCGTCGCGCTCGCCCGCGCATTGTCGCTCGACCCTGATCTCGTCTTCCTCGACGAACCGACCTCGGGCCTCGATCCGATCGGCGCCGGCGACTTCGACGAGCTGGTCAGGACGCTGCAGCGGACTTTGGGGCTGACCGTTTTCATGGTAACCCACGATCTCGACAGCCTCTACACAGCTTGCGACCGCATCGCCGTTTTAGGGAACGGTAAGATCATTGCGGCAGGGTCGATTGCCGACATGCAGGCCTCGCAGCATCCCTGGCTGAGGCAGTATTTCCATGGCAAGCGCGCCCGCGCAGTGATGAGTTGAGTAGCCGGAGCACCTGATGGAAACGCGGGCGAATTATGTGTTGATCGGATCCTTCACGCTGGCGGTGATCGCGGCTGCGATCGGCTTCGTGCTCTGGTTCCAGTCGCTGCACACCACCAAGCAGCGCAGCCCCTTCCGTGTCGTGTTCGAGGGCCCGGCGGCAGGCCTGCGCAACGGCGGCAGCGTCAATTTCAACGGTATCCGGGTCGGCGAGGTGGTCTCGGTGAAGCTTGACAATCCGCGGCGGGTTGTCGCACTCGCCATGATCGAGAACAACACGCCGCTGCGCAAGGACACCCTGGTCGGCCTCGAATTCCAGGGACTGACCGGCGTCGCCGCGATCTCGCTCAAGGGCGGCGAGGAGGCCGCGCCGCCGCCGCCGCTCGACGAGGACGGCATTCCGACGCTGACGGCGGATCCGAACAAGCTCCAGGACGTCACCGAGGCGATCCGCGGCACGCTGCAGAACATCAACAAGATCGTCGCCGACAATCAGGAGTCGGTGAAGAACTCGCTGAAGAATCTCGAGACCTTCACCAATTCGCTCGCTCGCAATTCCGAGAAGATCGATGGCGTAATGGCCAAGGTCGACGGCGTGATGCTGAAGGCCGACAACCTCATGCTCGGCCTCAATACGCTTGCCGGCGGCAAGGATGGCGGCGAGCTGTTCCTGACGGTGAAGTCGATCCGCGAACTGGCCGAGGATTTCGACAAGCGCTCCGGTGCGCTGATGACCGACGGTCGCCGCACCCTCGGCGACATCAGCCGCGCCGTGAACAATTTCGACCGCAACCCGACCCGCGTGCTGTTCGGCGCCAGCAACAGCGCACCAGCCGCAGCGCCGCCTCCGGCCGAGCCGCCGAAGCCGGCACCGGCGAACGAGCGCAAGCGGCAGTAGGCGTCTCCCTCCTCCGTCGTTGCTTCATCGCCTGCGCAAAATTGCGACGCAATTTTGTCGCGGGCTTCTTGCAGTGACGACCTATCGGTCGCCGCGCCCATACGAAAGTATGGGGGGCTGGCCGCGCCAAGGTAGGGGGAGGGGCTGGCGGTGATCTCCGCTATATCGCGCTCAAGGTGCGCTTCACGAAAAGCGCGTCGACTTCACTCATAGGGAGGAGAGAGCGTGATACGTCTGCTGCTGTTGTTGCCGTTCATCGGCCTGATGATCGTGCCGTTCTACAATATCCGGGAGCCCTATCTGTTCGGCTTCCCGTTCTTCTACTGGTACCAGCTCGCCTGGGTGCCGCTCACCTCGCTGCTCACCTACATCGTCTACAGGAGCGTGCGTCGTGCTGGCTAATGTCGATAGCGCGGCGTTCGCCGTTTTCCTCGTATTGTTCATCCTCGTCACCGGCATGGGCTTCGTCGCTGCGCGCTGGCGCAAGCCTGAGACGCTAGCTCACCTCGACGAGTGGGGCCTCGGCGGCCGCAAGTTCGGGACCTTGATCACCTGGTTCCTGGTCGGCGGCGATTTCTACACCGCCTACACCGTGATCGCGGTGCCCGCCCTCGTTTACGCGGTCGGCGCCTACGGATTCTTCGCGTTGCCCTACACCATCATCGTCTATCCCTTCGTGTTTGCGGTGATGCCGGTGTTGTGGAAGGTCGCCAAGAACCGCGGCTATGTCACGGCCGGCGACGTGGTACGCGGCGCCTACGGCTCGCGCGGGCTGGAGCTTGCCGTTGCGGCGACCGGCGTGCTGGCAACGATGCCCTACATCGCGCTCCAGCTGATCGGCATGGAAGTCGCGATCAAGGCGCTCGGGCTGAGCGGCGAGGTGCCGCTCGTCCTGGCCTTCCTGGTGCTGGCGCTCTACACCTATTCGTCGGGCCTGCGCGCGCCTGCGCTGATCGCCTTCGTCAAGGACATCATGATCTACATCGTGGTGATCGCCGCGATCGCGATCGTGCCGTCCAAGCTCGGCGGCTACGGCGCGATCTTCACCGCGGCGGATGCAGCCTTTGCGGCCAAGGGCTCGGGCGGCATCCTGCTGTCGCCGGCGCAGATCGTGCCCTACGCCTCGCTGGCGCTCGGCTCGGCGCTCGCCGCCTTCATGTATCCGCACACGCTGACCGGCGTCTTCGCCTCGTCAGGCGGCAACACCATTCGCAAGAATGCGATGCTGCTGCCGGCCTACACGTTGCTGCTCGGCCTGCTGGCGCTTCTCGGCTACATGGGCCACGCGGCAGGGCTGAAGCTTGCGAGCAACAATGACGTCGTGCCGGAGCTGTTCAAGACTCTGTTCCCGAGCTGGTTCGCAGGCTTTGCCTTCGCGGCGATCGCGATCGGTGCCTTGGTGCCGGCAGCTGTCATGAGCATTGGCGCGGCCAATCTGTTCACCCGCAACTTCTGGAAGGTGTGGGTCGATCCGAAGGTGACGCCGGCAGGTGAAGCCAAGGTCGCCAAGATCACCTCCATGCTGGTAAAGGTCGGCGCGCTGCTCGCCATCCTGTTGATGCCGACGCAATTTGCGCTCGACCTGCAATTGCTTGGAGGCCTCTGGATCCTGCAGACGCTGCCGGCGCTGGTGTTCGGTCTCTATCTGACCTGGTTCTCGAGCACGGCGCTCTTGGCCGGCTGGGCCGTCGGCCTTGCGGGCGGATCGTGGCTGGCCTGGTCGGATGGGCTGAAGCCGCTGCACGGCATGGACTTCGGCGCCGGCAAGGTCGCGATCTACACCGGTCTGCTGGCGCTCGTGCTCAACATCGTGGTCGCGGTCGTAGTCAACCTCGTGCTCAAGGGCCTTCCGCAGGCTCGCTTGTCGCGCGAGGCGGCCTGACGTCAAGACTGGATCGGCGGNCCGCCGATCCAAAGTGCCTTCCATGCGATTGAAAACGCTTTAGTATCCGCCCGCGTTCCGAGCCCTCATGAGTGGGCGGATCGGTCTGGAGTGAGGATATCTTGCAGGCGTGGTTCGTTCTCGCGGTCGCGGCCGGTTATGTGACTACGCTGTTCCTGATTGCCTGGTGGGGCGATCGGCGGAGCGCGGACGGACCGCTGGTCTCGCCAAAGTCCTGGGCGGCGGCGATCAGCTATTGCCTGACGCTTGCGGTCTACAACACCTCATGGAGCTTCTACGGGTCGGTTGGCCGCGCCGCCACCAGCGGGCTGGACTTCGCCACGATCTATATCGGTCCGACTCTGGTGCTGCTGTTCGGCCAGAAGTTGCTCGGCAAGTTGATCGCCATTGCGAAGGCCCAGAACGTCACCTCGATCGCCGACTTCATCGCCGCACGCTACGGCAAAAGCCAAGTACTCGCCGCCTTCGTGACGCTGGCCTCGCTGCTCGGAGTGCTTCCCTATATTGCGCTTCAGCTCAAGGCCGTCGGCAAGAGCTTTGACTATCTGATCCTGCAGCCTGAGCGCGCCAGCGGCGAGGCGCTGCGGTTCTGGCAGGACTCGGCCTTCGGCGTCGCGGCGTCGATGGCGCTGTTCGCAATCGTGTTCGGCGTTCGCCACGTCCATGCCAGCGAGCATCATCGCGGCTTGATGCTGGCGATTGCGTTCGAGAGCGTGGTCAAGCTGATCGCCTTCCTTGTCGTCGCGTTGTTCGTGCTGTTTGGGCTCTCAGGAGGACCAGCCGCGCTGCTGTCGCAGCTCTCTTCGGATCCGCAATTGGCTGGGATCCTCGCCTTCGATCCCGCCCAGCCGGTCTGGCCCTCGACGATCATCATCTCGGCGATTGCCTTCCTTTGTCTGCCGCAGGCGTTCCACGTCGTCGTCGTCGAGAACGAGAGCCCTGGCCATACGCGCACCGCAGCGTGGCTTTATCCTGCCTATCTTGCGCTGTTCAGCCTGCTGATCCTGCCGATCGCGGCCGCCGGCCTTGCAAGGTTCGGTGCGATGACGGACCCCGACACCTACGTCATCTCGCTGCCGATCGCAGCGGATGCCGGCACCATCAGCCTGATCGCCTTCCTGGGTGGACTGTCGGCCGCCACCGGCATGGTGATCATGACTTCCGTCGCTCTGAGCACCATGCTCTGCAACGACGTCATCATGCCGCTGTTGCTGCGCTCGCGCTTCTTCGGCCTGCGCGCCCAAAGCCGGCCGGTGACTTCGGTGCTGATGACGGTGCGCAGGCTCTCGATCCTCTGCATTCTGCTGCTGGCCTACCTGATGCACCGCCTGGTCAACCAGGCCTATCCGCTCACCGTGATCGGCCTGTTGTCGTTCGTCGCAGTCGCGCAATTCGGTCCAGCGTTCGTCGGTGGCCTGTTCTGGCAGCGTGCCAACAAGATCGGTGCCTCGATGGGAATCGCCGCCGGATTCCTGATCTGGGCTTATACGCTGCTGCTTCCCTCGGCCGCACCGCTATGGCCCGCCTTCGAGGAGATCGTTAGCCACGGCCCGTGGCAGCTCGCTTTCCTCAAGCCGAACGCACTGTTCGACCTCGGCGGGCTCGATCCGATCTCGCACGCGACGCTGTGGAGCCTTGCCGCCAACATCATCTGCTTCGTTGCGTTTTCGCTGCTGGGGCGGCAAACCACCGTCGAGCGCAATCAGGCTGCGGCATTTGCCGACGGTGTCGTCCGCGACACGGTGCCAAAACTGTCATCGCGCGTGGTGGTCCGGCTCGACGATCTCCGCGCGCTCGCCCGGCGCTTTGTCGGTGCGGAGCGCGGCGAGGCGGCTTTTGACGGCTATCTCGCATCGCGTATGGCGGGCACCGGGCCGCGCCTCGATCCGTCCGACTTCGTCGATCTCGACTCGATCCGCTTCACCGAGAATCTTCTCGCTGGCGCGATCGGTGCTGCGTCGGCGCGCGTGGTGATTGCAGCCTCGCTGGAAGGGCACTCGCTGTCGCGGCGGGCGGCGATGGCGATGCTTGACGAGGCTTCAGAAGCCCTCCGCTTCAATCGCAGCCTGCTGCAAAGCACGCTCGAAAGCGTGCCACAGGGCATCTGCGCGTTCGACGCCGATTTCAACATCACGGCCTGGAACGGGCGGTTTATCGCGCTGCTCGACCTGCCGCCCGATTTCGTGCGCGTCGGCCTTCCGCTCTCCGAGCTCATTGCCTTCAATGTCGAGCGCGGCGAATACGCCGCGTCCGAATTCGCTGCGCTCCTGGTCAATCGCGACGTCGCGACCCAGAGCTGGCCCTATCTGTACGAGCGCAAGCGGCCGGACGGCACGGTGCTCGAGATTGTCTACAATCGCGCCGCCGAGGGCGGTTATGTCTCGACCTACACCGACGTGACCGAGCGTCACCGCGCTGCGGAAGCGTTGCGGCGCGCCAACGAGGATCTCGAACTGCGTGTCCGCGAGCGGACCGAGGCGCTTGAGGAGGCCAAGGCGGAGGCCGAGCAGGCCAATCTCGGCAAGACCCGCTTCTTGGCGGCGGCCAGCCACGATCTGCTGCAACCGCTGAACGCGGCGCGTCTGTTCCTGTCCGCGCTTGACGAGAGCCTCCGTGCTTCTTCGCACGCTGGTGCCGCGGGGAAGGAGCTAACTCTCGCCGGTAGCGCCATCACGGCTCTGCGCTCGACCGAGCATGTCCTCGATCGGCTGCTCGACATCTCCTCTTATGATGCCGGTGCCGTTCGTGCCGAGCCGATCGACTTTCCGATCGCGGATCTGCTCGTGCAGCTGAACGTGGAATTCTCCGCGATGGCGCGCGAGCGTGGGCTCGTCCTCCGCGTCGTCGATTGCCGGCTCGCTGTGCGCAGCGATCCGCATTTGCTCCGACGGATCTTGCAGAACCTGCTCTCGAATGCGCTGCGCTACACGCCCAAGGAGACTTTCAAGGGACGCATCCTGCTCGGCTGCCGGCGACGCGGCGGCGACTTGCGCATCGAGGTCTGGGATACCGGGATCGGCATCGCCGCGGCGGATCGGAAGCGCATTTTTGAGGAGTTCCAACGCCTGGCACCGGGATCGGAGAAAGGGCTGGGCCTAGGGCTCGCGATCGTCGATCGCATCTCGCGGCTGCTCAGTCATCCCGTCGACCTCCGTTCGCGCCCCGGACACGGCTCCTGCTTTGCCGTCACGGTGCCGCTCGCGCACGGGTCGGGAACGTCGCTCCAGCGCAAATCGGCCGACGCGGCGCCTGATGTGACCGAGCGTGCGCTGACGATCCTGTGCCTGGACAATAATGCAACGATCCTCGATGGTCTGACGGCGCTGCTCGGCGGCTGGGGTCATCGCGTCCTGGTCGCAACCGATGCCGCCAACGCGATGGCGGCGGCCGCGGCAAGCCCGCCCGACGTCGTGCTGGTCGATTATCATCTTGATGGCGAGCGTACCGGCTTGGACTTTCTCGACGATCTCAGGCAGAGATCGGGCCGCGGCGCCTGCGCGCTGGTCGTCACCGGAGATCGCAGCGAGGCCGTCCGGACAGCGGCGAAGGCACGTGGCTGCGAGGTACTGTCCAAGCCGCTCAAGCCCGCGGCGCTGCGTCGCTTCCTCGGGGGTGAGGCCTTGAGCCGGCAGTTCGGGACCCAACAGGGAGCCTCATCATTGTGACCATGCGCATCCTTATCGGCGATGATCATCCGCTGGTGCAGGCTGCGCTCCGCAGCGCGCTGTCGACCGTGCTGCCCGACCTCGACATCATAGCCTGCCAGTCCCTCGACGAGGCGGTGAGCGTGCTCTCGGCGCAATCGGACGAGATCGACCTCATCCTATGGGACCTGACGATGCCGGGGATCCAGGGATTTGCCGCGCTATTCATCCTGTCGGCGCAATTTCCGATGGTGCCGGTTGCGATCATCTCGGCGCGGCAGGACGCGGCCACGATCCGTCGCGCCATCGCCTATGGCGCATCCGGCTACATCCCGAAATCGCTCAGCCTGCCCGAGATGGCGGAGGCGATCACGAAGAT
Source organism: Bradyrhizobium manausense (assembly GCF_001440035.1). Lineage (GTDB taxonomy): Bacteria > Pseudomonadota > Alphaproteobacteria > Rhizobiales > Xanthobacteraceae > Bradyrhizobium > Bradyrhizobium manausense. Next base: position 36,532 of record NZ_LJYG01000083.1, read on the forward strand.
CCTGGCCGGCGAAATCTGGATGCCCCCCAATGTCGGCGGCCGCGGCTCGATCCAGAGCGCCGATGTCGAGCTTGCCGCCCGCATGGCCTCGCTGTCGGCGCAGCAGCTGCGCATTCTCACGATGATCGTCGAGGGCAAGCTCAACAAGCAGATCGCCGGCGAGCTCGACATCGCCGAGCAGACCGTGAAGGGTCACGTCTCCACGATCCTGCGCAAGCTCGGTGTCGGCTCGCGGACCCAGGCTGCGGTCCTCGCCGAGCGGCTGTCGTTCAGGCAGCCGGGCGGGGCCTGATCTCGCAAGGTCAAAAAACAAAACGGAGGCGGTACTGCCTCCGTTCTCATTCATAGTCGCTAAAGCATGATCCGGAAAAGTGCGGAGCGGTTTTCCGAAAAGATCATGCTCAAACAAAGAGCTAAAGCGCGATGACGATTGAACCTAATCTCATCGCGCTTAAGCCTCGCCGCTTTATCCCAACCGCCCCGCCGCATGTGCGAGCAGGGTGTAGACCAGGCCCGTCTCCGAGGTCAGGTGGCTGCGCAGCTCCTGCGGGCCGCGGCCGTCGCGGGCGACTTCGTCGAGCAGGCGTTCGAACTCGCCGATGTAGCGGTCGACCGTGCCCTTGAAGTTGCGGTCGGCGCGATATTTGCGGGCGACCTCGTCGAAGGCCTTCTGGCCGGCGGGCGTGTACAGGCGCTTGGTGAAGGCCTTGTTCTCGCCGCGCTGGTAGCGGTCCCACATCTCGGCGGCGAGGTTGCGGTCCATCAGCCGGCCGATGTCGAGCGACAGCGACTCCAGCGGATTGCTGCTCGCCTGCGGGGCCTGCGGCTGCGGAGCGGGGGCAGCCTGGCGGCCGCGCGGGGCCTCACGACCGGTCGAAGCCGCCTGGCCCGCGTCCGTGCGGTTCAAGAGATCCGACAGCCAGCCGTCGCGGCCCTGGTCGTTGCCACCAGGGGCGACCGGGGGGGCCTCGGTGCGACGCGAGGAGGCGGGCATGCCGAGGTCCGGCGGCGGCAGCGTCGAGGCGCTGCCGGTGTCGCGCGTGCGGGTCTCGACGCCACGACCGCCCACGCTTGCTATCACCGGCTCCTCCTGGCGCTGGACGGCGACGGAGGCGCGGCCCGCCGTGGTGACGTCGAGGCCGCGGCCGTGCTGGGCCACGATGCGGTTGAGCTCAGCGAGCGCCTCGATCTGGTCGACGATCACCTTGCGCATCTGCGCGGTGCTCTCGGCGGCCTCCTGCGGCATCTCGAGCACGCCGCGGCGCAGCTCGTTACGGGTGGCTTCGAGCTCGTTGTGCATCTCGAACGCCATCTGCTTCATGCTGGCGACCAGGTTGCCGAACTTCTCGGTCGACTGCTTGAACATCGCATCCGCCTCGTCGGTGGTCTGGCGGTAGATGTCGTGCATGGCCTCGATGGTCTGGCGGTGCTCCTCTTCGGACGCCGCGCGCACCGCCTCGAACTGGCGGGNGAGCCTGCGCCGGCGGTCTCGGCGACCACGCGCGCGATGTCGCGGGCGCGCTCTTCGGCAGCAGCGAGCGACTCATCGAGCAGCCCGGTGAAGCGCGACAGGCGCTGGTCGAGATCGGCGGTGCGCAGGTCGATGGTGGTGACCAGCGATTCCAGCGCCGCCTTGCGTTCGGCAAGCGAGGCGGTGGTGTTCTTGTTGCTCTGCTCGACCACCTGTGCGGCCTCGACCAGCGCCTGGCCGTGCTTGTCGAACTGGGTCGACAGCTCGCCGAGATCCTGCAGCGCCCGGGTGGTCTTCGTATTGAAGACATTGAGCTGGTCTTCCAGGTTCTGCGTCGCCGCTCCGTTGCGCGAAGTGACGTCGTTCATCGCCGAGACGAAATCGGCGACGCGCGTCACCAGTGCCCGCTCCAGGGAGTTGAGGTTGTCGTGCGCACCGGTCAGCACTTCCTGGAGGAGGATGTTGCCTTCGCGCAGGCGCTCGAACAGGGCGACCGTGTCGGTGCGCAGGATCTTGCTGGTCTCCTGCATCTCGGTGACCGCAGCGATGGAGACCTGGCGCGACTGGTCGATCGCCGCGCGCGAGGCCGATTCGAGGTCCTTGAGCGACTTGCCGACGGCGCTGGTCGCGATCTCGCTCGCCGCGTTGATGGTGCGGGCGACTTCGTTGCCGTTGCCCATCATGCTCTGCGAGAAGGCCTGGCCGCGCGTCTCGATCGACTTCAGCGCGTCGGAGGTGACCCGGTCGATGTCGAGCGTGAGCTGGCTGGTCTTCGAGCCAATCGCGTCCACGAGCGAGCCGCGCTTGGCGTCGATCATGTTGGAGAGGCGGTCGGCCTGCTGCTGCACATAGGTGACGATCTCGTCGGTCTTGCCGGTCATGGCCTGGCCGAAGCTCGAGCTGGCGGCGAGCACCGAACGCTCGACGTCGGCCGAGCTCGACTTGACCCGCGAGCTCGCCTCGTTGGAGGCGGAGATCAGCGCGTTCTGGGCATTGAGCGCGCTGGTCTGGATGTCGTTGGTCGCGTTCGCCGTGGCCGTGCTGAGCGCGCGCTCGATCTCGGTCGAGATCGTGCGGATCTGGCTTGCGGCGTCCGCCGAGGTCGAGGTCAGCGAGATCTGGGCCTCACGCGCGCTGCTCAGGATGGTCGAGGCGGTGTCGGCGCCGACCGCGGTCAGCGTGCGTTCGATATCCGTCGTCAGCGACTTGATCTGGGTCGCGGCGTCGGTCGAGGCCGAGATCAGCGTGCCCTGGGCCTCGCGCACGCCGCTGGTGAGCGCTTCGATGGTGGCGCCGCCCGCGGTTGCCAGCGCGCGCTGCATCTCGGCGGCGAGCGAGCGGACCTGGCTGGTCTGTTCGGCCGAGACGGAGAGCAGGGTGCTCTGGGCGTCGCGGGCGCTGGCCGTGATGGTTTCGGCGGTCGTCTGGCCGACCTGCGACAGCGAACGATGCACTTCGACCGCGAGCGACTTGACCTGGCTTGCGGCCTCCGAGGACGCATTCACGAGCGTGCTTTGAGCTTCGCGGGCGCCAGCCAGAATGCTCTCCGCCGTCGAAGTGCCGGCCATGGAAAGCGAGCGCTGCACGTCGGCTGTGAGGGCCTTGACCTGGTTTGCCGCGTCCGCAGATCCGGCGACGAGCGTGCTCTGGGCTTCGCGCGCACCCGTCATGATGGTCTCGGCCGTCGCGGTGCCCGCCATCGAGAGCGAGCGCTGCACGTCGGAGGACAGCGCCTTGATCTGGTTGGCGGTCTCGGTCGAGGCCGCGATCAGCGTGCTCTGCGCATCGCGGGCACCCGCGGTGATCGATTCCGCCGTCGAGGTGCCGGCCATCGAGAGCGAGCGCTGTACCTCGGCGGTGAGCGTCTTGACGTGGTTGGCCGCGTCCGAGGACGCCGTGACGAGCGTGGTCTGCACCTCGCGGGCGCCGGCCAGGATCGAGGCCGCGGTCGCCGAGCCGGCTGCCGACAGCGTGCGCTCGACGTCGGCCGCGAGGCCCTTGATCTGGTTGGAGGCATCGCCCGAGGCTGCAACCAGCGACGACTGCGCTTCGCGGGCGCTGGTCAGGATCGAGTTCGCAGCACCGGTGCCGACCGCAGTCAGCGCGCGCTCGACCTCGGCCGAGGTCATCTTGAGCTGGGCGTTGACGTCGGAGGAGACCGTCATCAGGGACTGCTGCGCGGTGCGCGCACCGGTCTGGATCGTCTCGCTGGTGTTGACCACGAGGTTGGTGAGCGAGCGCTCGGCATCCTCGACATGCGAGCGGATCGCGGTCGAGATCATCTCGGCGCGGGACATCATGTCCTCGCTGGCCTGGCGGCCGCTGCTCTCGATGCGGCCGGCGACGGCCTCGACACGCGAGCCGAGCAGATCCTCGAATTGCGCCACGCGGACGTCGATGTCGCTCGCGACCGAACCGACCTTGGTCTCGATCGCCTGCTGGATGTCCTGGAAGCGCGCCGTGACCGTATCGGTCAGATGCATGCTGCGGCCGTCGATGAGGTCGGCAACGCTGGTGATGCGGTGATCGACCGCCTCGATCGCCTGTGCGGTGCCGTCGGTGAGCGTGGATGTCAGGAGGCCGAGGCGCACATCGATGGACTGCAGGGCCTGCGAGGCGCCGTTTGTCAGGGCGGTGTTCAGATAGGTGAGGCGGGTGTCGATGGTCTCGAGGGCCTGCGACGCGCCGCCGGTGAGCGTGGTGGTGAGATGGGTCAGGCGGCTGTCGATTGTCTGGATGGTTTGCGATGCGCCGTCGGTCAGCGTCGTCGTGAGGTTGATCAGGCGTGAGTCGATGGATTCGAGCGCCTGCGCCGCGCCGCCGGTGAGCGTCGTCGTGAGGTTGGTCAGGCGCGAGTCGATGGATTCGAGCGCCTGCGCTGCGCCGCCGGTGAGCGTCGTCGTGAGGTTGGTCAATCGCGCATCGATCGACTGGATCGCCTGCGTCGCACCGTCGGTCAGCGTCGTGGACAGCGCGTTGAGACGGCCGTCGATGGTCTCGGTGACGGACTTCGCGCGGGCATCGAACGACTGCTCGAGCGCGCCGACGCGGCCGCCGAGCTGTTCGTCGAAGGTCTTGATTTGGCCTTCGATCGTGCCGTCGAGGCTGGCGATCTTGCCGTTCAGCGAGGCGTCGAGATTGGACACGCGCTCGCCGATCGTGGTCTCGAACTGCACCAGGCGCTGGTCGAGAATGGCCGTGATCTCGCCGCCGTTGGCGGTGAATTGGGCGTCGAAATTCTCGACATAGGTCTTCAGCGAGTCATGAATGTCCTGCGTGCGCTGACCCATGCGCTCGACGATCTCGCCGCCGAAGGTCTTCACGGTGCGGTCGAACTCGGAGATGTGGCGGGTGATCAGGGCGCCCAGCGTGCCGGAATCGCGGGCGAACCTCTCGACCAGTTCGGTACCCTGGTTCTTCACCAGCTCGTCGAACGCGCTCATCTGCAGCGACAGCGAATCGTGCGCGGTCTCGGTCTGGCTGACGACCTTGGCGACGAGGGTGTTGACCGTGGCCTCGAGCGCTTCGCTCGCCTTGTCGCCGGAGGTCATGATCTGGCCGGCGAGGCGGTTGCCGGCGTCGTCGATCTTGGCCGAAAGATCGTTGGAGCGCAGCTCGAGTTCGAGCAGCAGCGAGTCCGACGAGTTCTTGAGGCTGTCGTGCACCAGCTCGGTGCGCTCGGAGATGCCGTCGACAATCGCGGCGGAACGCTGCTCGAACTCGCCGGTGATGCGGTCGATGCGCTCGTTCAGCATCTCGTGGACGCGGTCGGCGAGGTCGACGAACTCGTCGTGGACGTGGCCGGTCTTGAAGTTGAGGCTGGTGGTCAGCCGCTCGCTGGCGTCGAGCACCGCGCGCGTGGTCTCGGCGCTGGCCTCCTCGAGGCGGTCGAGCAGGTCGCCGCCGCGCTCGCCGAGCGCCAGGATCATGTTGTCGCCGGCATGGCTCAGCGCGCCGGTGATGTGGGCGCCGCGCTCTTCCAGCGCGCCGGTGATGGATTTGGCAACCTCGTCGACGCGCGAAGCGATCGCATCCGAGATCAGCGCGATGTCGTGGCGGAGGTCGATCTGCACGCCGGAAATGGCGCTGCGGACCTGCTCGGCCTGGCCGACCAGGTTGTCACGCTGGTGGGCGATGTCCTGCAGCAGGGCGCGGATGCGCACCTCGTTGTCGGAATAGGCGCGCTCGAGTGCGGCGACCTCGTTGGCGACAAGGGTCTCAAGTTCGCCGGCACGCGCGATGGCGCGCTCGATGCCGTCGCCCATCGCCGCGACCTCGCGGCGGATGGCCTGGCCGACGGTAACCATGGAATCGGAGGCCGAGCCTTCTGGCTCGGAGAAGCGGATCGCGACCTGCGCCATCGCTTGCGCGACTTGGCTCATCTGCTGGCCGCGCCAGACCAGGCTCGCGAGGAAATAGAACAGCATGATCGGCGCAAAGAACATGGTGGCGAGGCCGGCGATCGCCAGCACGCCGCCGCTCTCGCCCATGGCGGCCCGAATCGAGGGCAGGAAGCCGACCGTCAGCGCGGCGCAGGCTGCAAGCCAGACCACGGTGAAGATGGTGGCGCCGGTGTAGATGTTGCGGGCAGGGCGGCCCGTCTGCAGCGACTGCAGCAACTGGCCTATGGTCTCGCGGTCATCATTGGCGGCGCGGCGCGAGGTCCGCGGTTCCTCGATGGAATCGAACACGGCGCGTTCATCGGCGGCGGGCCGCGGCTCGAAGGCCGGATCGTCGAACACGGGCGGCGCGGGAGGTGCGACCGGCGGCACCGTTTCGTTGCGCATCGATGCGTTCCGGCTGGTGTCGGCAGCCGTGTCGCTGATGTTGAGGGCTTCCTGGATCGCAGAAAGCGCAACTTCTGTGGGGTCTTTGACCTTTTTGGGAGTATTGGCCATGTTCAGTCCGAGCCCTCGTTACTTACTTGTACGCGTCCCCCGCGAGCCCTGCGCGCGGCGCAAGCCCACAGACCGGATCATGCCGCTTGCGCGGATCTCCAAGCCGTCCCCACCCGGACGGCTTGTCCGCCAATTTCCGCAACATCCTATTGGCAGAGCGTCGCGAATGAAATGCCCGCGATTAAGACATTCTTAATCATCCTTAATCATCGTTAACAGGAACGGGCCGTAACACCTTAGGCCTAAATGAAATTCTCCACTGGACTCGGCCGATTGCGGCAGCTTTTCGTCAAGAAACGGGCGGATTTGCGTAAAACTACCCAAACACTTCGTTAACCATTTCCGTGCTTCGGTTGCGAGAACCGCCGGACCGGCGGACCATCGCGCGATGCCGGGGCCTGCGCCATGACGCCTGAACTGCAACGGATGGACTGGATGCCCTCGCCCCCGCTTGCGCCCATCGACAGCCCGCTCGACCTCAACCACCTCTCGCGCATGACGCTGGGCGATGCCGAGCTTGAGCAAGAGGTGCTGGCGATGTTTGCCGAGCAGGCGGTCCGCCTGATCGCGGCTATGGCCTCGCTGCCGGCCGAGACCGGCGCGCTGGCACACAAGCTCAAAGGCTCGGCACGCGGGATCGGCGCGTTCGCGGTCGCCGATGCGGCGGCCGGCCTCGAGACGGCGATCAGGACCGGCGACAACCCGCCGAGGGCCTTTGCTGCCCTAAAAGAGGCGGTGGCTGAGGTTCGTGCCGCGATCGCGACGATACTCAAGCACTAAAGGCGGGGTCTCCAAAGGGCCCTGGTCTGCTCACCGCAGTGCTTTGTTTCGGCGCGCTTTCTCTCCGGCGAACAGGTCCCCACTTCGCTTGAAAACGCTATGGCGCGGCCCTGAGCGACCCGTTATAGGACAGCCCAGACCTCCTTTTTCCCCCAGATCGCGGCAGCACGAGAACACATGGCCAAAATTCACTTTGTCGACCACAAGGGCGAAACCCGCACGGTGGAAATTGAGAACGGCGCGACCGTGATGGAAGCCGCCATCCGCAACAGCATTCCCGGCATCGAAGCCGAGTGCGGCGGCGCGTGCGCCTGCGCGACCTGCCATGTCTATGTCGATGAAGCCTGGCGCGAGAAGGTCGGCAGCCCGACGCCGATGGAAGAGGACATGCTCGACTTCGGCTTCGACGTGCGCCCGAACTCGCGCCTGTCGTGCCAGATCAAGGTCTCCGACGAACTCGACGGGCTCGTGGTGTCGACGCCGGAACGTCAGGCCTGATCTTCCTCTTTAAGAGCGCACGATCTTTCCGGAAAACCGCTACAGGCTTTGCGCTAACGCGGCCCTGCGGGGTCGGACCATGCGCTAGGCGGGCGGCGGCGCGACTTCGATGCCGCGCTTGTGCCAGGGCTTGAATTTCTCGACCACCTCCGCAGTCAGCGGCGCCGGTCGCCGCGTCGCCTCGTCGAGCAGGACGCCGACCGATGTCGCCGATGCGATGCACGTTCCATTCGAGAACACGACCTGCTCGAAGGTCACTGACGTGCGTCCCAGCTTGACCACGCCGAGGCCGAGCTCGATTGTGCCCGGCCAGTGCAGCTCGGCGCGAAAATGCATGTCGAGCCGCACCATGATCCAGGCGAAGCCCGGCGGGGTCAGCCCGTATTCGGGAAGCTTCATCAAAGTGACGCGGCCGGTCTCGAAATAGGTGGCATAGACCGCGTTGTTGACGTGCTGGTTCGGGTCGAGATCGCCGAAGCGAACATTGTCGCTGAGGCGAAAAGGGAAGTCTTCCAGGCGCGGCGTCGTGTCGAGGCGGCTTGGTGCGTTCACCTGATGATCTCCGTCAAATCCAGCCTCGTTACAGCCCAGTTATCTTGGCCCGGCAAGTGGGTGTGCCTGCGGGGCCCTCCCGCTTTTATGCCTTCCCTGATCCATCCCCGTTGGCTAGACAGGCGGGGTCACCTCTGCCCGCCGGGCGCCGTCCAACCGATAACGACCGATAAAGAGACGACATGAGCGACGTGATCAAAACCGATGTGCTGATTATTGGCGCCGGCCCCTGCGGTCTGTTCGCCGCCTTCGAGCTTGGCCTTCTCGACATGAAGGCGCATTTCGTCGACATCCTCGACAAGGTCGGCGGCCAGTGCGCCGAGCTCTATCCGGAAAAACCGATCTACGACATTCCCGGCATTCCGCAGGTTTCGGGGCAGGGGCTCACCGACGCGCTGATGGAGCAGATCAAGCCGTTCCACCCGACCTTCCATCTCGGCGAGATGGTCGAGACGGTCGAGAAGATCGGCGATCCCTTGTTTCGCTGCACCACCGACACCGGCAAGGTGTTCGAATGCAAGGTGGTGGTGATCGCGGCCGGCGGCGGCTCGTTCCAGCCCAAGCGTCCGCCGGTGCCGGGGATCGAAGCTTATGAAGGCACCTCGGTGCACTACGCCGTGCGCAAGATGGAAACCTTCCGCGACAAGAACGTGCTGATCGTCGGCGGCGGCGATTCCGCGCTCGACTGGACGCTCAATCTGCATCCGCTCGCGAAGCGCATCACGCTGCTGCATCGTCGCGACGATTTTCGCGCCGCGCCCCACAGCGTCGAGCAGATGCGCGCGCTGGTTGCCGCCGGCAAGATGGATTTGCGGCTCGGCCAGGTCACCGCGCTGTCAGGTGCTGACGGCCAGCTGACCGGCGCCACGGTCAAGGGCAACGACAACAATGTCAGCGAGATCGCCTGCGACACCATGCTGCCGTTCTTCGGACTGACCATGAAGCTCGGTCCGGTTGCGAACTGGGGCATCGCGCTGGAGAATAATCTGGTGCCGGTCGAGACCAGTGCGTTCGAGACCAACGTGTCAGGCATCTTCGCGATCGGCGACATCAACACCTATCCCGGCAAGATCAAGCTGATCCTGTGCGGTTTCCATGAAGGCGCACTGATGTCGCAAAAAGCCCACCGTTATGTCTATCCGGAGAAGCGGCTCGTGTTCCAGTACACGACCTCCTCCTCCAGCCTGCAAAAGAAGCTTGGTGTCAATTAGTGGCGCCGGTGTCGGGCGCGTAGCGTCTCGTGGTTCTGGTGCTGGAATCGTTCGCGAAATCGCCGTAGTCTGCGGCCAATCCGGTCTTGACGAGCAAGGTGTTTGGCTTAGCAAGGTGATGATGATGCGGAATCCTTTTTCGAGCTTTCGGCTGCTCTCGCTTCTGACGCTCGCCCTCGCCCTGCCGATAGGCGCGGCGAAGCCGGCTGCGGCGCAAGTGCCGGCTCAGCAGCCGACCGCAGCGGGGCTCTGGCAGAAGGTCGAAGACGGCAGGCCGGTGGGCTGGTTTCTCTTCGTCGATCACAACGGCATCTTCGAAGGCGTCATCGCCAAGACCTTTCCCCGTCCCGGCGATGATCCGAACGAGGTCTGCGCGAAATGCACTGACGATCGCAAGAATCAGCCGGTGCTCGGGCTCTCCTTCATTCGCGACATGAAGCGCGATGGGCTGAAATATGAGGGCGGCAACGTCGTCAATCCGCGTGACGGCAACATCTGGAAAGCCAAGATGACTGTCAGCCCGGACGGGCAAACGCTGACCATGCGTGGCTTCCTCGGCATTTCGCTGTTCGGCAAGGACGAGACCTGGCAGCGCCTGCCTGATGCCAATCTGGCCGAGGTCGATCCCGCGATCATCGCCAAATATCTTCCCGCGCAAGCCGCCGCCGCAAAGACACCGCCGTCCGCGACCAAGAAGGGCGGTGCGATGATGATGGCGCCGGCGGCGAAGAAGTAGGCTGCCGCGCGGCCGTTGCGGCCGCCGCCTCACACCGCACTGCCATTTCTGCAGCCGAGCGCATTCGTCGAAAGGCCAATGCCGCCTACGACTGCGCCAGTAGTTCCCCGGAATGCGCCCTGGCGCCGGATTTGCATAGCTGTCGCAAAGCCGCTGGGGGAACGAGTCGTCGTTTCGCGCCTGTTCAAAAGGCGTGAGCGGCCTCGTCTGTGCCTCGTGGCGCAATTCGATCCGCGAGAAGACCATATGAGACTTGCAAGATCGTGTCCGGCGATGGTGCCTGGACTGCTCCTGCTGCTGGCAACATCGGCGCTCGCGCGCGATGACGGCCGCTATGCCAACTCACCGCTCAAGCCGTGGTTCGAGAGCCTGCGCAGCGAGTATGGGTTGTGCTGCTCGGACGCCGACGGCTATGTGGTCGCCGATGTGGACTGGGAGTCCGACAAGGGACACTACCGTGTCCATCTCGACGACGAGTGGGTCATCGTTCCCGATGGCGCCGTGATCATCGAGCCGAACAAGATCGGCCGCACCATGGTGTGGAAGCATTATCTCGACGGCCACCCGCATGTGCGGTGCTTCATGCCGGGCAGCATGACCTGAAAATGCTTGCAGCGCCCGCACGGGATGCGAGCGCTGCGAATTGCGGATGATCTAGCGCGCTTCGCTGTCGGAGGTCGTGCTGGCGAGCCGCTTCACGCGTGGTGTCAGGACCGACATCTGTACGGGCGAGGCGGGCATTCCGGCGACGATCATCGTGGGCGCGGTCGACTGTTCCTCCACACCGGCGCCGCCGAGCACCTGCACTTGCACCGCCGAGATCGGAAACGACTTCACTTCGTAGGAGGGGAGTTCGCCGGCAAATGCGCTGGCCGTGCTCGCAATCATCGCGCCGGTCACGGCAATCATCGAGAGAATACGCATTCGAAATCTCCGTGAGAAAATGACAATCGCAGATTTGGTCGCGGCAGTGCGGCGAGAGGTTCGCTTGTGTGCGAACATTCGTGTTCCATGATGGAGTTATTTGGTTGCGTGGCGCGACCATCATGAAGCGAAGGCGAAGCTTTTCGCGCCTTTGTTTCAGGCCGATTTCACCGGATGGCGCCGGTTCACGTCACCGGCGCTGGATTGAACAGCGTCAGATCGTTGTGGATGCCCCAGCGATCCGACCACGGTTTGGTGCGGCCGGAGGCGACGTCGAGGATCAGGCGGAACAGGTCCCAGCCGGTTTCCTCGATGGTCTTGGCGCCGGTGGCGATGCCGCCGGCGTCGAAATCGATCAGGTCCTTCCAGCGCCGCGCAAGCTCAGTGCGGGTCGCGACCTTGATCACGGGCGCGGCGGCCAGGCCGTAAGGCGTGCCGCGGCCGGTGGTGAACACTTGCAGTGTCATGCCCGAGGCAAGCTGGAGCGTGCCGCAGATGAAGTCGGACGCCGGCGTTGCCGCGAACAGCATGCCTTTCTGCGTCGCCTTCTGGCCGGGCGAGAGCACGCCGGTGATGGCTGACGAACCGGACTTGACGATCGAGCCCAAAGATTTTTCGACGATGTTGGCGAGGCCGCCCTTCTTGTTGCCGGGCGTGGTGTTGGCGCTGCGATCGGCGCCACCACGGGCGAGATAAGAATCGTACCAGGCCATCTCGCGCACCAGCGCGCGGCCGACATCCTCGTTGATGGCGCGGCGGGTGAGCAGCTGGATGGCGTCGCGCACCTCGGTGACCTCGGAGAACATCACGGTAGCGCCGGCGCGCACCAAGAGGTCGGCGGCGAAGCCGACGGCAGGATTGGCGGTGACGCCGGAGAAGGCATCGCTGCCGCCGCATTGCAGGCCGATGACGAGGTCGGAAGCGGGACAGGTCTCGCGCTTGCGGGAATTGAGCACCTTCAGCCGCGCCTCGGCCTGGGTCATGATCGCGTCGACGATGGCGCCAAAACCGTCGAAGGCCTCGTCCTGCATGCGGACGATGGCATCGTTCACGCCCTCCGGCACCAGCCGTTCGGGTGCAAGCTTTTCGCAGCCGAGGCCAACGACAAGGATCTCGCCGCCGAAATTCGGGTTCAGCGCGAGGTTTTGCAGCGTGCGGATCGGCACGACCGCATCCGGCGCGGTGATGGCGACGCCGCAGCCATAGGCGTGGGTCAGCGGCACGACGTCGTCGACACCAGGGTACTTCGGCAGCAGCTCGGCGCGGATGCGCTTTACCGCGTATTCCATCGTGCCCTTGACACATTGTACGGAGGAAGAGATGCCGAGGATGTTCTTGGTGCCGACCGAGCCGTCCGCATTGCGGTATCCCTCGAAGGTGAAGCCTTCGAGCGGCGGCAGCGGCGCGGGGACGGCGGTCGAAATCTCGAGCTTGTCGAGGGCAGGGGCCTCCGGCATGCGGATGCGGGCTTCATCGACCCATTCGCCGGCCAGGATCGGCGACAGCGCGTAGCCGATCACCTCACCATAGCGGATGATCGGCTCATCTTGGGCGATGTCGACCAGGGCCGTCTTGTGCCCTTGCGGCACAAAGGCGCGCAGCGTCAGTCCGCAGGCAAAGCGGGAGCCGGCAGGAAGCCCGAAATCATTGACCACGATCGCGACATTGTCGCGCGCGTTGAGCTTGATGTAGCGGGGCTGCTCTTTCGCTGCGACGTGCTGGTCCATGAAGGACTCCGGATTTGTAGGGTGGGCAAGCCCCGTGATTGCGCGAAGCGCAATCACTCGGCGTAACCCACCACTGTCTCTCTCCGCGGAAGTTGAAGCGGTGGGTTACGCTGCGCTAACCCACCCTACGATCGAGGTCTCAACCTGGATAGGTATAGGCCGTCTTCACCGTCGTGTAGAACTCGCGCGCATAGGAGCCCTGCTCGCGGGGGCCGTAGCTCGAGCCCTTCCGGCCGCCGAACGGCACGTGATAGTCGACGCCGGCGGTCGGCAGATTGACCATCACCATGCCGGACTCGCTGTTGCGCTTGTAGTGCGAGGCGTATTTCAGGCTGGTGGTGCAGATGCCGGAAGCGAGGCCGAACTCGGTGTCGTTGGAGATCGCAAGCGCCTCCTCGTAGTTCTTGGCGCGGATGACGGCGGCGACCGGTCCGAAGATTTCCTCACGCGCGATGCGCATGTTGTTGCTGGCTTCGGTGAACAGCGCCGGCTGCAGGTAATGGCCGGGGTTCTCGCGCTTGAGCAGCTCGCCGCCGAAGGCGAGCTTGGCACCTTCGTCCTGGCCGATCTTGATGTAGCGCAGGTCCTGGTCGAGCTGGCTCTGGTCGACCACCGGGCCGATATGCACGCCGGCCTTGAGCGCATCGTCGACCGACAGGCTGTTCAGACGTTCGGCCACCGCGGCGACGAAGCGATCATGAATGCCTTCGGTCACGATCAGGCGCGACGAGGCGGTGCAGCGCTGGCCGGTCGAGAAATAGGCGCCATTGACGGCGACCTCGACGGCGGTCTTCAGATCGGCGTCGTCAAGCACGACCAGCGGATTCTTGCCGCCCATCTCGAGCTGGAATTTCTTCATCGGGTTCGAGAGCACGCAGGCCTGCGCGATCTTGCGGCCCGTCTGCACCGATCCGGTGAAGGAGATCGCTGCGACATCCGGATGCTCAAGCAGGGTCTGGCCGACGACGGAGCCGGAGCCGACCACGAGGTTGAAGACGCCGGCGGGGATGCCGGAGCGGGTGATGATCTCGGCGAGCGCGTGGCCCGAGCCGGGCACCAGCTCGGCCGGCTTGAACACGACCGTGTTGCCATAGCAGAGCGCGGGCGCGATCTTCCAGGCGGGAATGGCGATCGGGAAATTCCAGGGCGTGATCATGCCGACGACGCCGACCGGCTCGCGGGTGATCTCGACATCGAGACCGGGACGCACCGAGGCGCCCTTCTCGCCGATCAGGCGCAGGGCCTCGCCGGCGAAGAACGCGAAGATCTGGCCGGCCCGGGCGACCTCGCCAATGCCCTCGGGGAGCGTCTTGCCTTCCTCGCGGGCGAGCAGGCGGCCAAGCTCTTCCTTGCGAGCGAGGATCTCGGTGGAAATCTTGTTCAGCGCGTCGTAGCGCACCTGCGGCGTCGACTGCGCCCAACCCGGGAAAGCGGCCTTCGCGGCGGCGATCGCCTTCTCGGTCTGCGCCTTGTCGGCCTTGGCATATTCGCCGACGAGATCATTGGTGTTGGAGGGGTTGATATTCCTGGTGACGCCGGAGCCATCGACCCACTCGCCGCCGATGAAGTTTTTCAGGATCGCAGTCATACAGTCCTCCAAGTCATTTAAGGGGGCATGATCCAGGTCGGAAAACCGGTACCCACTTTTCCGGGACCATGCCTCAGTTTCTTAGCGAACGAGGCAGGGACGCTTGTCGTCAAAGGTCCAGCCCGGGATCAAATCCTGCATGGCAATAGCGTCATCGCGGGCACCGAGTCCATGCTTCTTGTAGAGCTCATGCGCGGCCTCGATGGCCGCCCGGTCGATCTCGATGCCGAGGCCCGGACGATCCGGAACCGCGATCTTGCCGCCGCGGATCAGCAACGGCTCCTTGGTCAGCGCCTGGCCATCCTGCCAGATCCAGTGGGTGTCGATCGCGGTGACCTTGCCGGGGGCGGCGGCGCCGACATGGGTGAACATGGCGAGCGAAATGTCGAAGTGGTTGTTGGAGTGCGAGCCCCAGGTCAGACCGTTGTCACGACAGGTCTGGGCGACGCGCACGGAGCCTTGCATAGTCCAGAAATGGGGATCGGCGAGCGGAATGTCCACCGCGCCGAGGCGTAGCGCATGGCTGAGCTGGCGCCAGTCAGTCGCGATCATGTTGGTCGCGGTCGGCAGGCTGGTTGCGCGGCGGAACTCGGCCATGATCTCGCGGCCGGAGAAGCCGGCCTCGGCACCGCAGGGATCCTCGGCATAGGCGAGGATGCCGTGCATGTTCTTGCAGAGGCTGATGGCCTCATCGAGTGACCAGGCGCCGTTCGGGTCGAGCGTGACGCGGGCGTTGGGGAAGCGCTTGGCGATGGCGGTGACCGCCTCGATCTCCTGCTCGCCGCGCAGCACGCCGCCCTTCAGCTTGAAGTCGGCGAAGCCGTAATGGTCCTGCGTGGCCTCCGCGAGCCGGACGACCGTCTCAGGCGTCATCGCCTCCTGATGGCGGAGGTTGAACCATTCCGCCTTGCCGGTCTCGCCCTTGACGTAGTCGAGCTTGGATTTGCTGATATCGCCGACAAAGAAGAGATAGCCGAGCGTCTCGACGCTGCTCCGCTGCTGGCCTTCGCCGAGCAGAGCTGCGACCGGCAGATTGAGGTGCTGGCCGAGCAAATCGAGCAGGGCGGATTCAACGGCGGTGAAGGCGTGGATCATCACGCGCAGGTCAAACGTCTGCTTGCCGCGGCCGTCGGCGTCGCGGTCGGCGAAGGTGGTTCTGATATCGGCGAGGATGTTGTTCATTGCGCCGACGGTCTTGCCGATCACGAGTTCGCGGGCGTCCTGCAGTGTCTGCCAGATCTTTTGCCCGCCCGGCACCTCGCCGACGCCGGTATGGCCGGCATTGTCGGTGAGGATGACGATGTTGCGGGTGAAGAACGGTGCATGCGCGCCGCTCAGATTGAGGAGCATGCTGTCGCGGCCGGCGACCGGAATCACCTGCATCGCCGTGACAATCGGTGCGCCAGATATATCCGTCTGGGCCATCGCGCGCTTCTCCCTATTGTTGCCTGTTATTCTGCAGCTTGTTGTGACGATGGGATGGCGGGCAGATTCTTCACCAGCGCGGTCAGTTCCGCCATCTCCTGCTCGGTCAGGTCGGTCAGTGGCGGACGGACCGGGCCGGAATCGCGGCCGATCACCTTCATGCCGGCCTTGATGATCGAGACCGCATAGCCCTTCTTGCGGTTGCGGATCGCGATCAGCGGCAGGATGAAATCCTTCAGCCCGGCGTGGATGGTCGCATGATCGCGCTTGCGCACGGCGGCGTAGAAATTTGTGGCGAACTCCGGCACGAAATTGAACACGGCCGAAGAATAGGTCGTCACGCCCATGTCGAGATAGGGCAGTGCGAAGGTTTCAGCGGTCGGCAGGCCGCCAACATAGGTCAGGCGATCGCCGAGCTTGGTATAGACGCGGGTCATCAGCTCGATGTCGCCGATACCGTCCTTGTAGCCGACGAGGTTCGGGCAACGCTCGGCGAGGCGAGCGAGCGTGTCGGGCTGCAGGATGGCGTTGTCTCTGTTGTAGACGATGACGCCGATCTTCACGGCGGCGCAGACGGCCTCGACATGGGCGGCAAGGCCGTCCTGCTCGGAATGGGTGAGGTAGGGCGGCAGCAGCAAGAGGCCATCCGCGCCGGCTTTTTCCGCGCCAACAGCGATCTCGCGGGCGATGGCGGTGCCATAACCCGTGCCGGCGAGCACGGGCACGCGGCCCTTGGTCTCGTCGACGGCGACCTTGACCACCTCAGGAACCTCGGTCGGAGTCAGCGAGAAGAACTCGCCGGTGCCGCCGGCGGCGAACAGGCCGGCAACCTCGTAGCCGCACAACCAGTCCATGTTGGCGCGGTAGGTCGCTTCGTCGAAGGAGTAGTCCGCCTTGAACGGCGTGACGGGGAAGGACAGGAGGCCCGATCCGATCTTCTGGGCCATTTCCTGCGGGGTCATCTTGCTCACGGGGCGCTGCTCCCTGCTCTCGTGTGTGTCGGGGACGCTCACCGAGGCACTGAGGCACGCGTCCATGGGCCGCTGTTTAGGAGACCGTTCGATGCGCGTCCAAGCCAAAGCCTATATCGACCGATGCGGATTGAGCATCAATCCTCCACGATCTCCGCGGACGATAATTCGCTGGCGATTTTGACCAGCGCCGACAGCAGCGGGTTCTCGTCGTCGCGGCGCCAGACCATGAAGAGCTCGACCGGGACGCGGTTGCGCAGCTTCAGCGGCCGCAGCCGCACGTCGGAGATCTTGAGGCCGGCGGCCGCGGCCGGCACGATGGCAAGGCCAAGGCCGGCGCGCACCATCGCCAGGATCGAATGGATCTGGCTGAGGTGCTGGACATAGCGCGGCAGAATGTCGGCGCGGGTGAACAGCGCAACCAAGAGGTCGTGGAAGTAGCGGCTTTCATAGGGCGAATACATCACGAAGGGCTGGTCGTCGAAGTCCTTGATGGTGATGTTCTCGGCATTGGCCAGCGGATGCTTCTTCGGAATGGCGGCGAGCAGGGGCTCGGCGACGACGCGGCGGCTGGCAAGCTCGGGCCGCGCGATCGGCGGCCGCAGCAGGCCGGCATCGATCTGGCCCGAGGTGAGGGCCTCGAACTGGTCACCGGAAACCATCTCCTTCAGCGAGAAGTCGACCTCCGGCAGCTTGGCCCGGCAGGCCGCGATCAGCTCAGGCAGGAAGCCGTAGGCGGCGGCGGCGGTGAAGCCGATCTTGACCGAGCCGGTCTTGCCGAGCGCGATGCGGCGAGCCACTTGCGAGGCGCTTTCGGCAAGCTTCAGGATACGGCGTGCCTCGGGCAGGAAGCTGCGGCCCGCCGGGGTCAGCCGCACCGACCGGCTGGTGCGCTCCAGGAGCGGCGCATCGATGATGTGCTCCAGCACCTGGATCTGCCGGGACAGCGGCGGCTGGGTCATGTTCAGTCGCGCGGCGGCGCGGCCGAAATGCAGTTCCTCCGCCACCGTGACGAAACAGCGGAGCTGGTTGAGGTCGAACATCGATACATGCCTTAGATGAATAAGGCGTTTCCCCGGCACTTCTAGCATCGATCACCTCCAAAAACAAAGACGGCGGCTTTTGAGGGCCGCCGTTGAGTTGCCTGGTCAAGCTCCCATGGGAGCCCTCAGGAGGAACGTTTGAGCGTCACCCGCTCGATCTTGCCGACGATGACGAGATAGGCGAACGCCGCCACCAGCGCGTTGGCGCCGACGAACACCAGCGCGCCGTTGAAGGAGCCGGTCGCGGCGAGGATGTAGCCGATCACGATCGGCGTGGTGATCGAGGAGAGATTGCCGAAAGTGTTGAACAGGCCGCCGGAGACGCCGCCGGCTTCCTTCGGCGAGGTGTCGGAGACGACAGCCCAGCCGAGCGCGCCGATGCCCTTGCCGAAGAAGGCGAGCGCCATGAAACCGACCACCAGCGCCTGGCCGTCGACATAGTTGCAGGCGATGATCGACATCGACAGCAGCATGCCGCCGACGATCGGAATCTTGCGCGCCATGGTCAGGGAGCCGGTCCGGCGCAGGATCGCATCGGAGATGATGCCGCCAAGGACGCCGCCGATGAAGCCGCACAGCGCCGGCAACGTCGCGACGAAGCCGGCTTGCAGGATCGACAGGCCGCGCTCCTTCACGAGATAGACCGGGAACCAGGTCAGGAAGAAATAGGTCAACGTGTTGATGCAGTACTGGCCGAGATAGACGCCGAGCATCATGCGGTTGGAGAGCAGCTGGCGGATGTGGTCCCAGCCGGAGCCGGCCTCGGGTGCCCGCTTCAGATCGTCCTTGGGCGCATCGAGATCGACCAGCGCGCCGCCATCTCTGATGTAGTCGAACTCGGCCTCGTTGATGCCGGGGTGCTCCTTCGGTCCGTACACGGTCTTGACCCAGACCAGGCCCATGATCACGCCGAGACCGCCCATCACGAAGAATACGTAGCGCCAGCCGTAATCATGGGCGATCCAACCCATCAGCGGCGCGAAGATCACTGTCGCGAAATATTGCCCTGAGTTGAAGAACGCCGACGCGGTGCCGCGCTCGTTGCCGGGAAACCAGGCCGCGACGATGCGGGCATTGGCGGGGAAGGACGGCGCCTCCGCGACGCCGACCAGGAGGCGAAGCGCGAACAGCACGGCGACGGCGGCGCCGGCGCTGAGGAATCCGACCCAGCCCTGCATCATCGTGAACAGCGACCAGACGATGATGCTGAAGGCGTAGACGAGGCGCGAGCCGTAGCGGTCAAGCAGCCAGCCACCCGGCACCTGGGCGACGACATAGGACCAGCCGAAGGCCGAGAAGATCCAGCCCATGGCGACCGGATCGAGATGAAGTTCCTTGGAGAGGGCGGGACCTGCGATCGACAGCGTGGCGCGGTCGGCGTAATTGACCGTGGTGACCAGGAACAGCATGGTCACGATGAATAGCCTGACGCGAGACCTCTTCACGTCCGTTGTGGACACCACTGCGCTCATCAGGCGCTCCTTAGAACTTGAAATGTTTCCTCACGGCGACTCCTAGAGGCGCGCGTGGGAAAGTGTCCAAGTTGAAGGGGGTATCGATTGATGCCGGTTTTGAATTGATGGAACGACGGGGACTGGAAACGAGCGTGAAATTGCCAAAATGCAGGCGCGATGTTGAGGGTGACGAGCTTGCGTCACGCACACCACTGTCGTTCCCCGCGACCCGGCTACCCCAAGGCTTCGCCGCCGTTGAGGTCCAGGGGCGCCGAAGCTTTAGCGTAGGCGGCAGGCGGGGAATCCCGCAGCTCCTCGATTCAATCAGCCTGCCGTGGAGTACTCGATCGCCCGCCTGCGGGCGATGACACCGCGTATGTGGAGAGTGCGAGTTCGCAACACGGCGCGGTGGGAGATTGCTTTGCTTCTACTGCTGCGTACCGCCCAGCAGCGGCGGCAGCAATCCGCGCGTGACACCCGGCGGCACCGCGTCCAGGCCAAGCACGGCGCTTGCGGCGGGCAGCGTGGCATCCGCCATCGCGGCGTGGCCTTCGGCGCTCGGATGCACGGCGCCGCCGTAAACCGCCGAGAGCACGCCCCAGGTCGCGTCGTGGATGTCATTCGGCTGGCTCGCCGCCGGCAATCCTTGCGGATAGGTCATCGCTGCGAAATAGCTGTCATTGGCATCGCGGATCCAGCGGGCGCGCGGTAGATAGGCGCGATACTCCGAGGCGCCGCGGCCGCACAGCATCGGCTGGCTCGCCGCCGACACGATGTCCGGATTGAAGCTCTGTCCGTTCTCGGCAAAACAGGTGCGGTCGAATTCGGGATCGCCTCCGGCATGCGCGCAGAAGCCGTGATCGGCAAACGCGGCCTGGTGGGAATCGACAAAGGTCATGCGGTCGGCCTCGGGATCGCGGCACAGCGCACCCTGCGTGCAGGTGGCCAGCCCCTTCAACTGCGGCAGGAACTCGGTGTCGACGAAGGTCGAGACGCGGGCGAGGCGCTGCGGATCGGCGCTGAAAGCGGGGTGGATGTCGAAGCCGCTGCGGCCGCCGCGACAGGGCACGCCGCCGTCGGCGAGCGCCGGATTGGCGTAGGAGACATAGACCACGTGCGAGAGATCGCCGCCGAGCAGCGGCTTCAGCGCCTCGCGTAAGCGGACGAAATTCTGCGGCAGCTCGCGCTGGAGCGCGTCACGGGAATCGTCGACGCTCGCCATCACGCCGGAGCGGCGGAACAGGGCACGTTCGGTCGCGGTGTCGACGATGACGTCGGCGACCAGGCCGGAGAAGTAGACGTCGTTGGCGCCGATCGAGAGCAGCACCAGATCGAGATTGCGATCCGGCTGACGCTTCTTCGCGGCGGTCAGTGCCTCGCGCAATTCGGCGACCTGCGCATTCACGCTGGTGTTGCAGACGCCGGACTTGCCGGGCGGGCACTCGCGGGCGCGCTGCGAGCCGAGCAGCCCGTCGCTGATGCTGGCGCCGGTGCAGGCGAGCGGCAGATAGGTGACGGCGATATGGGTGTAGCGCACCGCCAGCGCGAGCGCGGTGCGGGCCTGGTAGCTGTAGAGCGAGCGGTGGCACGGCGAGTTGAACCAGAGCGCGCCATAGCGCTGCCAGTTGGCGAGCGTATCCGGCGCCTCGCAGGCGCGTCCGCCCTTGAAGCCGGCGCGGCTCGGCCGGTAATACTGTCCGCCGCCGGTGCCGAGATAGGAGCGGAAGCAGAAGCCCTCGTCCGACAGCGCCAGCGCCCGGTCCGGATTGCCCTCGCCGGAGGCGATGCTGTCGCCAAGGCCGGCGATGAAGATGTCGCGGACCTGGATCTCGGTCTGAAGGCGCCGGGTCGGATCGGAGCCGGAAGAGACGTCGACGGTTGCGACCGTCTGCTTGCCGTAGCGGACCCGCAGATTGACCGGTTCGGCGCAGTCGAAGGTGGAGGATTGCGGCCCGTCACCGTCGTCGAACGACCAGGCGCAGGTGGCGCCGACCGGCACCGCGCCGGCCAGGCGCACGGTGATGGGGTGGTCGACCGGGGTGAGGTAGTTCTCTTTGACGTTGTCACGGGTGCAGGGCTGGTTGACCCGGCCCTGCAGATCGATGCAGAGCCGATTGACCATGTTGCGGGCCCAGCCACGGCCTTCGCTTTGCAGCTCCAGCGACTGCTCGGCGGCGAGAATGCTGCGGTTACGAGCATTTTCGACATGCAGCAGGAAGTCGCGTTCCTCGCGGAACAGTCGGAAGCGGTTGCGGACCTCCCAATTGATCTGCATGGCGCCGGCATCCTGCGCGAGGACGCGCTGAAGCGGCAGAACGGTGAGGAGCCCGGCCAAAAGCAGGGCACCCGCAAGGAAACGGCGAGGGGAAACTGGGATCATGGCCCGCGTCTTCAACGGCAAAGTTGAGGCGGAAATAAGAGAGCATAGCCCCTGGCCTGCAATCCTCTCGCTGTGGCCTTTGCGGGCTTCCGGCGCGGCCGCTGGCCGACTTTACCGTTTGCTGGCCTGGCGCACCAACCGTTCGCGCTCCATCGGCGTCACCTCCTTGGGCAGGTTGGCCTGCGCGCAAGCTTCCGCCAGTCGTCGCCGTTCCTGCCAGGGCCGCACCACGTTCATCCAGAGCTCCCTTGTGCCCATAATGGAAATGGCGAGACCGAACGGAATCACGAAATAGAGGATACGGAAGACCAACAGGGTCGCGAGCAGTTGCTCGCGGCCGAATTCGGGCAGCGCCACCAGCATGGCGGCGTCGAACACGCCGATCGAGCCGGGTGCGTGGCTGGCGAAGCCCAGCAGCGTCGCCAGGATAAACACCACCGCAAGCGACAGGAAGTCGATCGGCGGATCAGCCGGAATCAGCAGGTACATCGCGAAGGCACAGAAGCCGAGATCGACCACGCCGATCAGGATCTGGACCAGCGTCAGCGGCGCCGACGGCAGCACCACCTTCCAGCCCTTCTGGCCGAGTTCGCGGCGTTTCTCGCCCACGCTGAGCCAGATCAGATAGGCGGCGATCGAGGCGAGGCCGCCGCACGCGATCAGCCGGTTGATCGACGATGGCAGCTGGTCCATGTAGGACGCCGCATCCGGATGGATGGCCATGCCGATCGACAGCACAAAAATGTTACCGAGCCAGAAGGTCAGGCCGGAGAGGAAGCAGATCTTGGCGACGTCGATCGCGTTCAGCCCGTAATCCGAATAAATTCGGAAGCGGATCGCACCGCCGGTAAATACCGTGGCACCGATGTTGTGGCCGATCGAATAGGACGTAAAGCTCGACAGCGCTGCGATGCGATACGGCACGTGTTTCTTGCCAATCGTTCGCAGTGCAAAAAAGTCGTAGAAGGTCAGCGTACAGAACGCGAAGAAAACGCAGATCGCGGCGAGCCCGATATGTCCGCGGGGAATATCGGCCAATGCGGTCAGGATGACGCCGGTATCGATGCCCTTGAGGGTCCGCACGAGCGTCGTAACCGCGAAGGCGATGATCATCACGCTCGCGGCAACCCCCAGCCGTCGCCAGCCGATCCATCTCTTGAAGCCGCGTTTCAGCGCGGGCAGCAGTCCGTGCATTCATCCTCCCGGCGGGGGGCAAGGCCGGCCGGGCCAGACATTGGCCGGTCGGTTGCGATCACTTGCCCGAGGCGGGCGTGGATCACTAGGCATGATGTAGCCCATTTAAGGCAAAAACACCGACTTGTGCAGCCCTTGACAACAACAGGTTCTGGGCCGGACCCGCCGTTTTGTCATACGTGGTTCACATGGCCGGCGCGTTAGGCATATGAGTCGAGGGCCACGCCTCGACTGCGCCCGTGTTTGCAAATGGTCTCAAATCCTGCGCTCGCAAGCATTGTTCCGGCGCAAACGACGCAGACTTTTTTGGAACGACGGCGCTGCGCACCGGTTAGGGCTCCATCAGCAATCGAACACGGCGAAATCGCGGCTTTTGTTCAAGCCGACGCTGTCGTGTTCCCCAAGACTTCTCGAGGATTGGAACGATGGGACTGTTCACCAAAGACATCAAGACCATGAACGACCTGTTCGTGCATCAGCTGCAGGACATCTATTACGCCGAGCAGCAACTCACCAAAGCGCTGCCGAAAATGGCAGATAAGGCCACAGATCCGCAGCTGAAGCAGGGCTTTTTGACGCACCTTGAAGAAACCAGGCAGCACGTCACACGGCTCGAGGAAGTGTTCAAGATGCACGGCGTTTCGGTGAAGGCGGTCGATTGCCCGGCCATCGACGGCATCATCGAAGAGGCGGAGGAAACCGCGGGCGAGGTCGCCGACAAGGCGGTGCTCGATGCGGCTCTGATCAACGCGGCACAAGCCGCCGAGCATTACGAGATCGTCCGCTATGGCAGTTTGATCGCCTGGGCCAAGCAGCTCGGCCGCAGTGACTGCGCCGCCGTGCTTGCCAAGACGCTCGAGGAAGAGAAGGCAACCGACAAAAAGTTGACCACGCTGGCCGAGAGCAAGGTGAACTTGCGAGCGGCGAGCTAAGCCGGAGTAGCCCTCAAGAGCGCCGCGCGGTTCTCCCGCGCGGCGCTTGCGTTTCGGGTGTACATCATTCGGTCGTTGTCGAAACATGACAACGGAGCGCGGCGTAGAGTTCGCATGGGGCTGCAACCGAGATGGCAGCATGCGAGCCAACACCGTCAAACATGAAACCTTCGACGCGGGTGGTGCCCCGCGCACCGCATCGCGCCTTGCAACCTCGCTGACGCTGGCTGCGATGAGCCTCGGCTATGGCGTCGTGCAGCTCGACGTCACCATCGTCAACACGGCGCTCGACGCCATGGGCAAGACGCTCGGCGGCGGCGTCGCGGAGCTGCAATGGGTGGTCAGCGCCTACACCATCGCTTTTGCCGCCTTCATCCTGACATCAGGCGCACTCGGCGATCGCATCGGCGCCAAGCGCATCTTCATGGCGGGGTTCGCGATCTTCACGGCCGCTTCGCTGGCCTGTGCGCTGTCGCCCAACGCCATCGTGCTGATCGGCGCGCGACTGGTGCAGGGACTGGCGGCGGCGATCCTGGTGCCGAATTCGCTGGCGCTGCTCAATCACGCTTACACGGACGATCTTGCGCGCGGTCGGGCCGTTGCGGTCTGGGCGGCAGGTGCGAGCCTGGCGCTGACGGCCGGTCCCTTCGTCGGTGGCGCGCTGATCACGCTGGTCGGGTGGCGCGCGATCTTCCTCGTCAATCTGCCGATCGGCCTTGCAGGCCTGTGGCTGAGCTGGCGCTATGCCACCGAGACCACGCGCGCGCGCTCACGCGAGATCGATCTACCCGGTCAGCTTGCTGCGATCGGAGCCTTGGGCGCGCTCGCCGGTGCAATCATCGAAGCTGGCGCGCTTGGATGGGGCCATCCGGCGGTGATCGCCGCCTTCGTCACTTCCGCCGTCCTCGCAGCGCTATTTGTCTGGCGCGAGGCCAGCACCGAGCAGCCAATGCTGCCACTGTCTCTGTTCAGTCATCGGCTGTTTAGCCTGACCACGATCGTTGGCCTGCTCGTCAACGTCGCGATCTATGGTCTGATCTTCGTGCTGAGCCTCTACTTCCAGCGCATCAACGGTCTATCGGCCTGGTGGACCGGGCTCGCCTTCGTGCCGATGATGGGAGCGGTGCTCCCGGTCAATCTGCTGGCGCCGCGCCTGGCCGAACGTATCGGCCCGTGCCCGACCATCGTGGCAGGTGCCTGCATCTCTGCGCTCGGCTGTCTTGGCCTGGTTTGGATCGAGGCCGGAACGAGCTACCCTGCGATCTTTGTGCAGATGATCGCGATCAGCGGCGGGCTTGGCCTCCTGGTGCCGCCGCTGACCTCGAGCTCGCTCGGCAGCGTCGAGAAGGCGCGCTCGGGTGTCGCTGCGGGCGTCCTCAACGCGACACGGCAAACCGGCAGCGTCCTTGGCGTTGCGCTGTTCGGCTCGCTGGTGGCATCCGATCGCGCGTTCATGACCGGCCTTCACCAATCGCTAATCATATCGGCTGCGGTGCTGCTGCTGGCCGCCTACGTGATCGGCCTTGGCGTCATCGCGCAGGAGCAGGAAATGTGAGGGGCCACACACATTCTCTATTCACCAATCCGGCAACCGGCGCCGCGCCGGTTACCGACTGTCCATCTCTGCCGGCTGTAGTGCCTGATGGAACAGGGGCCGGCGATGTATCAAGTTCTGTTTTGTCTCACGGACCAGCATGATTGGCGTCTGGTCGCACTCGGCGGCGCCGTGTGCCTGCTGGCAAGCGCGGCGGCAATCAGTCTTTTTCATCGGGCGCGAGCGGCGAATGGCGGTGCCCGCCTCGTGTGGATCACGCTCGATGCTGTCGTGACGGGTGTTGCGGCATCTGGGCAACCCATTTCATCGCGATGCAGGCCTACGGGCCCGGCGCCGGTGGCGCCTACAACATCCCCGTGACGATCCTTTCGCTGATCTTTGCGATTGCGGTCACCTTCATCGGTCTCAGTATTTCGGTTTCGACGAGGCGCGGCGCTCTGGTCGCGCTTGGTGGCGCTGTCGTGGGTGGCGGCGTGGCAGCCATGCATTACACCGGCATGATGGCGTTCGAGATTCCTGCCCATGTCGGTTGGACCGCCGGCACCGTCGCGGTATCGATTCTGCTGGGCATTGTCCTTGGATCGTCCGCCCTGTTCGTCGCGGGGCGGAGCGACAGCCTGTCCAACGCGTTGGGCGCCACGATCCTGCTCACCGCTGCCATCGTCTCACACCATTTCACCGCGATGGGCGCACTGCAGTTGACGCCGATCCGACGCTTACAATCAGCGGCCTTGCGATCCCGCCGGCGTCGTTGTCCATCATGACCGCCAGCGCGGCCGTTGCCATCATCGCTATCGCGCTCACGGCCGCCGTGCTCGACCGTCGCGCCAAGGGCGAGATCGGGCGCCAGCAGATCGTGCTCGACACGGCTCTCGAGAACATGTCGCAGGGCCTGTGCATGTTCGATGCCGAAGGCAAGATCATCCTGTTCAACGAACGTTACGCGGCGATGCTCCGCCGCTCCGACATGCAGCTGACCGGCCGCCTCCTGCTCGATATTCTCCGCGAGGAGGCGGCCAAGGGCCAGTGGAACGGTGATGCCGAACAATTCTTCGCGCGCCTCGTCGAGGATGCCCGGGAGGGACGGACAACGACGGATGTCGTTCGCCGGTTCGAGCGCTCGATCCGCGTCGTCAACCAGCCGATGCGGGGCGGCGGTTGGGTCGCAACCTTCGAGGACATCACCGAATGGCTGGACGCGCAGGCCAAGATCTCGCACATGGCGCGCCATGACGCGCTGACCAATCTGGCGAACCGCGTGCTGTTCCACGAGCAGCTCGAGCAGGGACTGCGCCGGGCGGCAGCGAACGACCAGCTCGCGGTGTTCTGTCTCGACCTCGATCACTTCAAGGATATCAACGATTCGCTCGGCCATCCCATTGGCGATGCGCTGCTGAAGCAAGTCGGCCAAAGGCTGAAGGCGACGGTCGGCGAGCACGACACCGTGGCCCGTCTCGGTGGCGACGAGTTCGCCGTGGTCCAGATCGGCCGATCGGAGGAGGCTGCAGCGCGGGCGCTCGCAAGACGCATCGTCGAGGTGATCTCCGCGCCCTACGAGATCGCGGACCATCAGATCGTGATCGGCGTCTCGATCGGCATCTCATTGTCGCCGCAGGACGGCAGCAATCCGGATGAGCTGCTGAAAAACGCCGACCTGGCGCTGTATCGCGCCAAGGCCGACGGCCGCGGCACCTATCGCTTCTTCGAAACCGGCATGGATGCGCGCGCGCAGGCCCGGCGCCTGCTGGACATGGATATGCGCGCGGCGCTGCAGCGCGATGAGTTCCAGCCGTATTATCAGCCGATCCGCGACGTCGTCAGCGATCGCGTTGTCGCCTTCGAAGCGCTGTTGCGCTGGAATCATCCGGAGCGCGGCCTGATCTCGCCCATCAACTTCATTCCGCTCGCGGAGGAGACCGGCCTCATCGTCCAGCTCGGCGAGCTCGTGCTGCACCGTGCCTGTGCGGATGCCGCGACCTGGCCGGATGATATCGGCGTCGCCGTCAATTTGTCGCCGGTCCAGTTCAAGAGTCCGAACCTGATTGCATCGGTGACGGAGGCGCTGAGGAATTCGGGGCTCGCAGCGCGTCGCCTCGAGCTCGAGATCACCGAATCCGTACTGCTCCAGAACAGCGAGGCGACGCTGACCACGCTGCACGATTTGCGCGCCATGGGCGTGCGGATCTCGCTCGACGATTTCGGCACGGGCTATTCCTCGCTGAGCTATTTGCGCAGCTTTCCCTTCGACAAGATCAAGATCGACCGCTCCTTCGTGTCCGAGCTTGCCACGCGCGAGGATTCCGTCGCGATCATCCGCGCCGTCACCGGCCTTGGCCGCAGCCTCGGCATCGTCACCACGGCGGAGGGGGTCGAAAACGACGCGCAGCTCGAGCTGCTCCGGCGCGAGGGCTGCACCCAGGCGCAGGGCTATCTGTTCAGCCAGCCGCGGCCCGCCTGCGAAGTCGGGATGATGCTGGATCGGCCGCGGCTGCGCGCTTCGGCTTAGTTGGGCTTGCCGCCGCGCAGCGCGAAATGCGCGCCGCAGAAGGCCATCACGGCACCGAGACACAGCGCCGCGAGGCCCGCGAGCACGCCGGAGACGGTCGGAAGCGGGCTCGGCGCCGAGGCCGCTTGCCCGGCGCCGGCGAGCAGCAGCACGCCGACCACGATCAGGAACTGGCGCATCCGCTGCGGGATCTGGCCGGAGACGGCGCTCTGCATCAACGTCGCCGTGAAATAGCCGCCGGAAAATCCGACCGTCGCGATCAGCCACCAGGCGATCGCAGCACCCGTCGGCATGAACTCGTGCGGATCGGGGCGCCAGAGGCCGCCGAGGTCGAGCCCGTAGCGCGCACCCAGCATGTGGACCGCGAGCGCAAGCAGTACGCCCGCGATGGCAGCAGCCCCGAGAATCAGGCGGCGCGGAAAATAGATCGTCTCAGCCATGCCTCGCTTGTAGGATGGGGAAGGGCGATCGTGCAAGCGGATCGCAGGCGGATCGGGTGATGCAGATGTCGGACGGGCAGGGCGGATCGGTCACGAGCTACGCCTACAAGGCGTCGCTGATCGGTTCGGCGCATCGCTTCGAGCTGACGGACGAAGGATTGTCCTGGCACATCGCCGGCCGCTCCGGCCTCTGGCGCTATGACGAGATCAGTGCCATCAGGCTGTCGTTCCGCCCGGTCTCGATGCAGCAGCACCGCTTTCGCGCCGATCTCAGCCATGCCAAGGGCGGTCGCATCGCGATCCTGTCGACGAGCTGGCAGACCGCGGCGCTGATGGCGCCGCAGGACAATGGCTTTCGCGACTTCATCGTCGCGCTGCACGCGCGGATGGCGAAGGCCGGCAGCCGGGTCGAGCTGACCGCCGGCCTCGGCCGCAAGACCTATGCCGCCGTGCTGGCCTTCCTGGCGCTGCTGGCCCTGGCGATGGCCGGGCTGTTGATCCGCGCACTGCTGATCGGCGAGTTTGCCGGCGTGCTGTTCATCCTCGGCTTTGCGGCGCTGTTCGTCTGGCAGGTCGGCGGCTTCGTCCGGCGCAACCGGCCGCGCAGCTACAGTTTTGATCAACTGCCTCGCTCCTTGCTGCCCTAAAGCGCGACGAGATTGGGTTGAATCGTCGTCGCGCTTTAGCTCTTTGTTTGAGCATGATCTTTCCGGAAAACCGCTTCACACTTTTCCGGATCATGCTCTGACGTCTGCAATGCGCCGCAATCAAAATTGACTTCGCCGCCGCGCGCGCTTCCCGCATCGTGCCGCGATGACGTCGATGAATCGCAGCACGCGCCTGCCGACGGCGGACGAGATCGCCGAGATCAATCGCATCCATCTGATCGACACGCCGCTTGTGCCGGCCGATCTCTTGTTTCTGTTCGGCACCCGCGAGGATGTTGCGCTGCGCGTCGAAACCGCCGCGCGGCTGTGGCGCGACGGCTTTTACCGCTGGTCGATTGTCAGCGGCGGGGTCACCCCGGGCTCGGAGCAATCCGAGTGCGCCATCATCAAGGCGGCGATGGTCGCGGCGGGCATTCCGGCGGACCGGATCCTGGAGGAGCACCGCGCGATGAACACCGGCGAGAACGTGATCTTCTCGCTGCCGATCATCGATGCGGCGCTGGGCCTGCGCAACATCCGCAGCGTGATCTGTCTCGGCAACACCTGGACGGCGCGGCGCTATCCGATGACATTGCACCGGCATTGGCCCGAGGTGACCAAGCTGCTGCTCACGGTCGACAGCTTTGCCACGCCGCGCACGCTCTGGCATATCGATGCCGAATTTCGCCGCCGTGTCCTGCACGAATGGGACAAGATCGAGCCGTACAAGGCGCAGGGCTTTATCGCGCAATGGCCAGAGCCCTGACGGGGCGGGATTACTCGGTCGAGTCGAAATCCTCTTCCTTGGTGCCGAGCAGCGACACGATCGTACGCAGGCCGGAATCGAGCTGCTCGAACGAGGGCGGGGCAAGCGCGAGTCGCACCGCATTCGGTGCATGGCCGTGCGCGACCGCGAAGGTCGAGGACGGTGTCAATGCGATGCCGCGCCGGGCCGCCGCGGCGACGAAGGTCTGCGAGCGCCAATGCGGCGGCAGCGTCAGCCACAGATGATAGGAGCGCGGATCGGCCGAAAGCTGGTAGCCGGCGAGCAGCCGTGCCGCGGTCTGCTGACGCCGCGCCGCGTCGATGCGCTTCAGCCGCGTCAGCTCGGCGACGGTGCCGTCGGCCATCAACCGTTGTCCGGCGGCGAGTGCGTGGCCGGAGGCGATCCAGCCGCCGGTGCGCACCGCGCTCATCATGCTTTCGCGCAAGTGCGGCGGCGCAACGAGGATGCCGAGCGCCAGGCCCGGTGCAACCTTCTTGGAGAGGCTGTCGAGCACGATGCAGCGGTCCGGCCCGAGTGCTGCGAGCGGGGTATCGTCGGCAAGAAAGCCGTAGACGGTGTCCTCGATGATGGTGAGATCGAGCTTCTCGGCGATGCGCATGATGTCGGCGCGCCGCGTCGCGTTCATGGTGACGCCGAGTGGATTCTGGATGATCGGCTGCAGATACAGCGCCGACAGATGCGCTTCGCGATGCGCCTTCTGGATCGCATCGGGCCGCGCGCCAAAGTCGTCCATCGGAATCGGCACCAGGGTGATGCCGAGCCGCGCGGCGATGCTCTTGACGTAAGGGTAGCTCAGCGCTTCGACGCCGCAGCGGCCGCCGGTCGGCACCAGCGCTGCCAGCGCGGCGGCGAGCGATTGCTTGCCGTTGGCGGTGAAGAGGATCTGCTCGGCCTGTGGCGCAAAATCCTTGCGGGCGAGATAGGCGGCGGCCGCAACGCGCGCGCTCTTGGTGCCGGTGCTGGTCGATGAGCGCAGCACGGCTTCCAGCGCATCGACGCGCTCGAGCCCGGCGAGGCTCTTGGCGATCATCGCCCATTGCTGCGGCAATAACGGATAATTGACCTCGAAATTGATCCGCGCGTCGGCCGGCTCGGCGACGGTCTCGACCTCGCGCCTGATGTCGCCGGAGATGAAGGTGCCGCGGCCGACCTCGCCGACCACGAGCCCACGGCGCAGCAGCTCCGTATAGACGCGGCTGGCTGTCGAAACGGCAATGCCGCGATCATAGGCAAAATTGCGCTGCGGCGGCAGCCGGTCGCCGGGTCTTAACGTCCCCTTAGCGATATCTGCGGCAATGGCATCCGCAAGCTTCACGTACTCGAACTTTGACATTATTGCACCGAGAGCAATGTTTCTGTTGCTCCGAGCAATGTACTGGAGCATTTAAGTTCCATCAAGGTCCGCGATGGAGCCGAGGGGGAGCGAGAGCAATCCGACGGCACATGAGGTGCAGGCGCTCCAGCGTTTGCGCCAACGGCATGCGCTTCGCCGCGTAGGACCAATGGCCGGAGAAGAAACATGACCACGATCTCGCAAACTGCCGGGCGGAGCTTACGCCCATCCACCTCGAGCGGATTTTTTGCCACGCTCGTCAATGCTGCCTACGCGCTGTTCGACCGCCTGGAGCGCCGCTCCGCCGTCAAGACGCTGAACGAGCTCGACGACCGCGCCCTGCGCGACATCGGCATCAACCGCAGCCAGATCGAGGACGCTGTGTACGGGCAGTTCAAGGCCGAGCTGACCCGGTTTCTGTGATCTTGCTCGCCTGCGTCCCGGACGCGCTGCAGCGTTCTTGCGCTGCCGCGCAGAGCCGGGACCCAGGCGGCGACGCGGTGCGCTGATACATGGGCCCCGGCTCTGCAGCGCATCACTCCGTGCTGCGCCGCGTCCGGGACACGAGTTTGCGTTTTGGGCACACCTGCATCATCCCCGTCATTGCGAGCGCAGCGAAGCAATCCAGAGTCCCTCGGCTGAGACAAGTCTGGATTGCTTCGCTGCGCTCGCAATGACGGCTTGGTGAGGGTTTAGACCCGGCTCCGAGCTCAGTACCTTGAGTAGCCCGGATGGAGCGGTAGCGTAATCCTGATTCTTGCCGATCAATGGACGGGTCTCGGATTGCGCTGCGCTCCATCCGGGCTACGACGGAATGTTTCAGTGCCGCACCACCAGCACGGAGCATTTGGCATAACGCACCACATGCCCGGCATTGGAGCCGAGGAAATAGGTGCGCATCGCCGGCCGGTGCGAGGTCATGACGATCAGGTCGGCCTTCATCTGCGCGGCTTCCTCCAGGATCTCGTGATAGATGCCGCCCTGGCGCACCACGGTGGAGATGTGGGCGGGGTCGATGCCGGATTCGCGGGCGACGATGGCGAGCGCCTCTTCGGAGGTCTGGCGCTGCTGTTCGTCGAAGTCGGCAGGGACATATTCGGCCAGCATCACCGGCGTCATCGGCAGCACGTTGAGCAGCCGGACCGATCCGCTCCAGTTCTGCGACAGCGTCGTCGCGGTCGCGATCGCTGGCTTTGCCAGATCGGTGTCGGCGAGGTCGATGGGCACGAGAATGGACTTGAACATCTGCGCCTCCAAATCTTCCGGTCAGCACGTTGTCCCGGTACGTCGCGCGATCATCCCAGTCGAAGCAGCTTGGGGCTGACGAACAGCACCAGTTTGCCGCGGCGGTAGGCCACGTCGCCCCAATCCTTGACGTCAAAGTCGAGGATCGCAAGCCCCGCCGTGGGCAGATTGTCGGTGAGCGCCTTGGCACTGGCCTTGTCGCCGCTGCCCGTCAGCATCAGCGCCGCCTCGTGCATGCCGGGATTGTGCCCGACCAGCAGGAGCCGCTTGGGATTGGCCGGGATCGTTGCAGTGCGAATGGTTTCGAGAATCTGCGCGGGATCGGCGCCATAGAGTTCCGGCAGAACCTCAACCCGCGGCGCTGCGACGCGGTCTTTCATCGCTTCCCAGGCGAGGTCCCAGGTCTGCCTGGCGCGGACGGCGTGCGACACCAGCACGGTCTCGGGGACCGGCGGATGGGTGGCCATCCAGTCGCCCATCTCGGCGGCGTCGCGCTGGCCGCGATGGTCGAGCCGGCGGTCCTGGTCGCGGCCGCTTGGCGCGTCGGTCTCGGTCTTGGCGTGACGCAGCAGCATCAAACGGCGCATGGCATTCTCGAATCGTTCCACGTCCAGGATAATCTACAGGTGCCTGTTGAGGACAAGGTGACAAGCGCCTGCTCGGTATCAAGTTGTTGTTTTGAGCATGATCTTGTCGGAAAACCGCTGCGCACTTTTCCGGATCATGCTCTAAGAAAACGACATGAGCGAGACTTTCACAAGCGCGTCCCAGGAAGAAGCCGGCCTTCGCGAGCGTGCCCGGCTGTCGTTCGATCTCGACGCCGATATTTGCGTGATCGGGGCAGGGCTTGCCGGCCTTTCCGTGGCCCTCGAGGCGGCACGGCTGGGGGCCAGCGTCGCGGTGCTCGAGGGCCGTCACATCGGCTGGAACGCCTCCGGCAACCAGCTCGGCACCGTGATGCCGGGCTTCGCGTTGCCGCTCACCGATCTGATCGAGCGCATCGGCTTCGAGGATGCCAGTGAGCTGTGGGCGCTCTCGAAGGAGGGCGCCGAGCTCGTCCGGGCCAACGCTACCGAAGAGAACATGCCTGATATCGGCCTCACCGAGGGCGTGCTCGAGGTCTCCAACGTCGATGCCGGCGACCGGCTGATCAGCCGGCTCCAGATGCTGTACGAGGATTTCGATACCGAGGTCGAAGGCTGGCAGGTCGATCGCGTGCGCGCGGCGCTCAAGACCGATCGCTACTTCCACGGGATCTATTATCCCAAAGCGTTCCAGGTCGACGGCCGCAAATATGTGCATGGTCTCGCCGCGCTGGCGCGGCGCGCCGGTGCGCGCATCTTCGAGGATACGCCGGTCGTCAGCATCGATCATTCCGGCATCCGCAAGCGCATCGTCACGCCTTCGGCGCGGCTGCGCGCCTCCCACATCGTGCTGGCCGGCAACATTCATCTCGGTGCGCCATTGCGGCGGCTGTCGGATACGCTGCTGCCGGTCTCGCGCTATGCCGGCATCACCGCGCCGCTCGGCGAGCGCGTGCATGACATCATCGGCTTCAAGGGATCGGTGATGGATGACGACGGCGTCGATCATTTCCGCATCGTCGATGGCGACCGCCTGATGTGGGAGAGCCCGGAGACCACCTGGGCCGCCCGACCGCAGCGTTTTGCAGGCAGCGTCAAGCGTCGCATCCGGTCGATCTTCCCCGAGCTCGGCAATGTCGAGATATCGGAGACCTTCGGCGGCGCCACCGGCCAGACCGTGCACGGCATGCCGCAGATCGGGCAGCTGCGCAAAGGTCTGTGGGTGGCGAGCGGGTTCGGCCGCCAGGGCATGAACACGTCGGCCATGGCCGGGCAACTGATCGCGCGCAGCATTCTGTGGGGGGAGGAGCGCTGGAAGCTGTTCTCGCCGTTCGAGCTGGTCTGGGCCGGCGGCACGACGGGGCGGGTCGCAGGGCAGCTGGTCGGCCTCTGGGGAAGGGCGAGTTCCGCGGCCGCGGGGACGCTGGCCCGCTACCGCGAGCGGGCGCGGGTGAAGGACAGGCAGCGCGAGGCGCGCCTCGCCGAGGCCAACCGGGCCGCCGGCACCGGTCCGCGCCGCCAGCCGCCCGGGGTTCGGCCGCGACTGGCGCCAGCGCCACCGCCACCGCCTGCTACGGAGGGGGCGGAACCGGCCGCGCGGGAGCAGGGCGTCTCGCAATAAAGGCGCGAAAAATCCCGACTGGACGTGTAACATTGTCCGTCAGAGCCCGTATCTCAGGGCGTAGACGCTCCCGTACGGAGAATGAGATGTTTGACCGCCGCATCCTGCTAACGACTGTCGCCGGCCTGTTTGGCCTTTCGGCCTTCCGCTGGCTGAGGACAACACCGGCGCAGGCCGGAGAGAAGGCCGCGCAAAAGTTCGAGATCGAGAAGACCGACGCCGAGTGGCGTGCGCAATTGACGCCGCAGCAATATGAGATCCTGCGCAAGGAAGGCACCGAGCGCCCGGGCTCCAGCCCGCTGCTGAACGAGCACCGCAAGGGCGTCTTCGCCTGCGCCGGCTGCGACCTGCCGCTGTTTAGCTCGGAGACCAAGTTCGAGAGCGGCACGGGTTGGCCGAGCTTCTACCAGCCGATCGAGGGCAATGTCGGCAAGACCGAGGACCGCAGCTTCGGCATGGTGCGCACCGAGGTGCATTGCCGGCGTTGCGGCGGCCATCTCGGCCACGTCTTCGACGACGGTCCGAAGCCGACCGGCCTGCGCTATTGCATCGACGGTTTCGGGCTGGTCTTCCACCCGGCGACACCGTCGGCGACGTAGGACGTCATTTGAAGTGTTTCCCCGGCAATTGTTGCCGGTCCGGCAATTATGCCCCGGTCGACCGACCGGGGCATTTCTATTTAAGTCATTGATTTTATGAAGATCCCAGCCTTGGCATAGGCCTTGCGACGTCTCCTCCGACTGCGGCCATGGTCGACTGGCCGCCGAGACCGGATTTGGAGACAAAGTTATGGGTATCTTCGATGCAATGAACACCTCAGTGGGTGGCCTGCAGGCGCAGTCCTTCGCGCTGCAGAACATCTCGGGCAACATCGCGAACTCATCGACCACCGGTTACAAGGGCATCGGCACCAGCTTCGTCGATCTCATTCCCGACGCTTCGGTGCCGAGCAAGCAGGTCGCCGGCGGCGTGACGGCCAACGCCAAGGCCACCATCACCACCCAGGGCACGATCTCGTCCTCCACCGTCGCCACCAACATGGCGATCACCGGTGACGGCTTCTTCTCGATCCAGAAGGCGACCGGCGTCGTCGACAACGTGCCGGTGTTCAGCGGCGTCACCTACTACACCCGCCGCGGCGATTTCCAGCTCAACGCCAACGGCAACCTGGTCAACGGCGCCGGCTATTACCTGATGGGCACCACGGTGGACCCGAAGACCGGCAACCCGACCGGCAACGTCGCGACCGTGCTGAAATTCCAGAACAACTTCATTCCTGCGCAGGCGACTACCTCGATCCAGTACGCCGCGAACCTGCCGAGCGTTCCCAACACGCCGGCGAGTTCGACCGCGGCGAGCGGCACATTGCTGGCGGCCGGCGGTCTCAACCCGTCGGACTTCGCCGCCAATCCGTTGCCGGTGGGTACCCCGCCCCCGCCCTATACCAACGCGACGGTGTCCGGCGCCGCCGCCACCGGCAACCTCCGCTCGGCTTATTCCTCGACGACAGGGACGGGAACGGTTGCGCTTCAGAACAATTCGGCCGCGGTGGCATCGACCTCCACGTCGCTCGACAATACGGTGGGCACCCATCTCGCCTCCAGCATCCTCACCGCCCTCAGCGGCCAGACGCTGACGATCAACGGCAACACGATCACTTTCAATGGCGGCACGACCGTCACGACGGCGGGCAGCAACACCACGATCGGTCTCGGCGCCGGCACGACCGCGACGGTTCAAAACATCCTGACCGCGATTCAAACCGCAGGCGGCGCCGGCGTCACGGCCACGCTCTCCGCCAGTGGCAATATCCAGATTTCCACCGGCACCGGCGTCGACGTGGCGGTCAACAGCGGCACGGCAGCCACTGCTCTCGGCATCAGCAGCGTGACGCGTGGCGGCAACGTGCTGTCCTCGCCGGCGATCACCGGCGCCACGGTGCTGAGCGGCGCCGCGACCGCCGGCGGCGCCGAGGTGATCTCCTCGGGCTTCGCCGCCGGTGACACCATCACGGTCGATGGCCAGACGCTGACGTTCATGGCTTCGGGCGCCTCCGGTCCGAACCAGATCAACATCACCGACAACATCACCACCCTGCTCGGCAAGATCGACGGTCTCTCCGGTGCGTCGGGATCATCGGTCAGCGCCGGCGGCGTGATCACGCTGAACACCGGCACCGTTTCGAACCTGACGGTGTCGAGCTCCAACAGCGCCGCCTTCGCCGCGCTCGGCTTCACCTCGACCATCACCAAGAATCGCAATGGAGGCGGCACCGCCGGCACCGGCGGCGTGATCGGCAACGACATCGCCACCTTCACCAAGGAATCGATCAGCGGCGGTGCGGTGACCGCATACAATGCGGCCGGCACGCCGGTGAACCTGCAATTGCGCTGGGCCAAGACCGATAGCGCGTCGCTGGGTAACGGCCATGCCGACACCTGGAACCTGTTCTATCAGACCGATCCGAACGCGACCGGCGCGACGGTCGGCTGGGTCAATACCGGGCAGGCCTTCACCTTCGCCGCCGACGGCTCGCTGACCTCGCCGAGCGGCTCCGGCATCACCATCCCGAACGTCAGCGTCGGCGGTCAGGCGCTTGGCTCCGTCGCCTTCAACATCTCCCAGGGCGGGCTGACGCAATATGCCTCGACCAGCGGCGCGGTCACCATCAACACCATCACGCAGAACGGCTACGCGGCGGGCCAGCTCCGCTCGGTCGCCGTCAACAACAGCGGCCTCGTGGTCGGCACCTTCTCAAACGGCCAGAACCTCGACCTTGCGCAGGTGACGTTGTCGCACTTCAACGGCACCAACTATCTCAAGGCGCTGGACGGCGGCGCCTACGCGGCGACGGACCAGTCTGGTCCGGCGATCGACGGCGCCTCGGGCTCCATCAGTGGCTCGTCGCTGGAGGGATCCAACACCGACATCGCCGACGAGTTCACCAAGCTGATCGTGACCCAACAGGCCTATTCGGCCAACACCAAGGTGATCACGACGGCGAATTCGATGGTCCAGGATCTCCTCAACGTGTTGCGCTGATCGGCGCGTAACGTAATCAAAGGCGGCAAGTAAGATGGGTTTGAGTTCAGCCCTTGCCAGTGCGATGAGCGGCTTGCGCGCCAACCAGGCCGCGCTCTCGATCGTCTCCTCCAACGTCGCAAACTCGCAGACGCCGGGTTATGTCGCCCAGACGCCGAACCAGATCGAAGTCTCTACCGGTGACTTCGGTGCGACGGCGAAGACGACGGGCGTCAGCCGCGAGATCGACAGCTATGTGCAGAGCCAGCTGCGCACCGAGACCGGCGGCAGCGGCTATGCCGACCAGATGGCCAACATCCTGAAGCAGCTTCAGAGTGTCTATGGCACGCCCGGCAACAGCGGCACGCTCGAAAACGCGCTGAACGATTTCACCTCCTCGCTCCAGGCACTCTCGACCAATGCGGGCTCTTCGTCGGCACAGCGCGTTGCGCTCGGCGCCGCGCAGGCGCTGGCGACGCAGCTCAATGTCACCACCAAGGGCATCCAGTCGCTGCGTTCGAACGTCGAGCAGGATCTCAGCACCTCCTCGCAAGCCGCCAATGCGGCGTTGAACCAGATCGCCGACATCAACATCAAGTTGCAAGGCCTGGCGCCGACCGATCCGCCCGCTGCAAACCTGATGGACCAGCGCGACCAGGCCATCAATAGCCTGTCGAAATATGTCGACGTCCGCGTCACCACCGACGGATCGAACCAGGCCAATATCTACACCACGACAGGCATCCAGCTGGTCGGTGCGGGCCTCGCCTCGCAATTCTCGTTCGCGTCCGTGGGCGCGCTGAGTGCGACATCGCTCTATAATATTGATCCCGCCAAATCAGGCGTTGGCGCGCTCACCATCAAGCTGCCGAACGGCTCATCCATCGACGTCGCCGGCAACAACGTCGTTTCCTCCGGCCAGATCGCGGCCGATTTGAAGCTGCGCGACCAGACGCTGGTGCAGGCGCAGAACCAGGTCGACCAGCTCGCCGCGACGATGTCGAGCGCGTTGTCGGACAAGACCACGGCGGGCACTCCCGTCTCCGGCCCGCCCGCCGGCTTCGACATTGATCTTGCCGGCGCGCTGCCGGGCAACACCGTCAACATCACCTATACCGACTCCACCAACACCCAGCGCCAGGTGACGCTGGTGAACGTGACCGATCCGACGGCGCTGCCGCTCCAGAACGCCACCAATGCCAATCCGGTGCAGATCGGCGTCGATTTTTCCAGCGGCATGGGCGCGATCGCCTCCGCGCTCAACACCGCGCTGTCGGGCTCGCATTTGTCGTTCTCCGCAGCGCCGTCGCCGGCGACCGCGACGACGCTGCGCGTCACTGACGACAACAGCGGCCTCGCCAAGGTCACTGCGGCGTCGAGCAGCAAGACGGTCTCCTCGCTGACCTCGGGCGGTCCGCAGCTGCCGCTGTTCACCGACGGTGGCCAGGCGCTCTACACCGGCGCAATCACGGGGACGGGCTTGCAGATGACCGGCCTTGCCGGCCGCATCGCCGTGAACACGCAGCTCACCGCTGACCCGACCCGGCTGTCGATCTACAGCACCTCGCCGCTGACGCCCACCGGTGACACCACGCGCTCGGACTATCTGTACTCGCAGCTTACCACCGCCGTGTATTCCTATTCGCCGCAGACCGGTCTCGGCTCGGCCAGCCAGCCGTTCACCGGCAGCGTTTCGAACTACCTCCAGCAGTTCCTGAGCGTGCAGGCCAACGCCTCGACCCAGGCGACCCAGCTGCAGCAGGGCCAGAGCGTCGTGGTCTCGACGCTGCAGGCCAAGTTCAACTCGACCTCCAGCGTCAATCTGGATTCGGAGATGTCGAACCTGATCCAGCTCCAGAATGCCTATGCCGCCAACGCCCACGTGATGTCGGTGGTGCAGAGCATGATGAACACGTTGATCCAGGCTCAAGGGTAATCAGTAGGGCTCTGAAACATGTCGATCAGCAGCATCAATTACGGCTCGTCAGTCCTCGGCGCGCAGATCCGCAATATCAACCAGCAGCTCACCGACCTGTCGACGCAGCTCTCGACCGGCAAGTTGTCGCAGAACTATTCCGGCATGGGCACCAACGAAGGCTTTGCGATCGCCTCGCGCGCGCATCTTTCGAACATCGCTGCTTATACGGACACGATCACCAACGTCAACGTCAACATCAATCTCGCCAACACCGCGCTGCAGTCGCTGACGACGATCCGCAACACGGTGCAGACCGGCTCGGCCGGCACCTCGCAGGATCTCAACGTCAACGGCCAGACCGTCGCGCAGAACACCGCCGCTGCGCAGTTCGGCTCGATGGTCGGCGTCCTCAACACGCAGTCGGGCAACCGCTATCTGTTCTCCGGGACCGCCTACAACACGCAATCTGTCGCCAATGCCGGCGACATCATCAATGGCACCACGACGCAAGCGGGCCTGAAGACCGTCATGGCGGAGCGCCAGGCCGCCGACCTCGGCGCCAACGGCATGGGGCGGCTGGTGCAGTCGACGTTGGTGTCCGGCGCAATACAGGTGCAGGAGGATTCGCCGACGTCGCCGTTCGGGCTGAAGATCGCGGCGGTGTCCTCGACGCTGACGGGCGCGACCGTAACAGGCCCGAGCGGCTCGCCGGTATCGTTCTCGGTCAATCTCAATGGCGTCAATCCAAAGAATGGCGACAAGCTCAGCGTGCAGTTCACGCTGCCCGATGGTTCGACCGAGCAGATCGACCTGACCGCGTCCACTGCGACGCCGACGCCGGTCGGCAGCTTTGCGATCGACCCCGGCAATCCCAATATCATTCCAGCGGTGCCATCCAACCCGGCCATCACGTCGTCGAATCTCAACACCGCGTTGAACACCGCAATCAAGAAGCTGGCGGGCACCTCGCTGGTGGCCGCATCGGCCGTCGCCGCCGGCGACAACTTCTTCAATACGGCGGGATCCGCCACCGCGAACGGTGCGGCCCTCGGCAATCTGGTCTCACCCTATACCTCGACGACCGGGACGGGGTCGGTCGCGTTGCAGGACAGCGCATCGGCGGCTGCCACAACGACGACGTCGCTCGATGCTTCGGCGACACCCCATCTCAACGGGGCCGTTCTCAGCGCGCTCGCCAACGCTCCGACCGGTACTACTTTGACCATCACCGGCGCGAGCGGCGCCCAAACGATCACCTTCGACCCCAACGTCACCACGGTCACGACGGCCAGCGGCAATACCACGATCGGATTGGCGTCGGGCAGCACCGCGAAAGTGTCCGACATCTTGAATGCGATCGCGACGGCCGCCGGCATCCCCCCCGCCAACGTCACCCTGAGCGCCAGCGGCAATATCCAGATCGCGACCGGCACCGCCACAGACGTGACGGTCACCGCCGGCCCGGCGGCCACGGCGCTCGGTCTCAGCAGCGTGATGCGAGGCGTCAACACGCCGTCGACGCCTCCCATCACCGGTTCAACCGTGCTGAGCGGCACGGCGACCCCGGGCGGCCCGGAAGTCCTCCAATCGGCGTTCCAGGCGGGGCCGCCTGCCGACACCATCACGGTGAACGGTCAGACGCTGACTTTTGTCGCCTCGGGCGCCAGCGGGCCAAACCAGATCAACATTACCGACAACGTCGCAACTCTCCTCAGCAAGATCGATCAGCTCACCGGCACCACGAAGCCGTCGACCATCCATGGCGGCGTGATCACGATCAACACGGACGATCCCGGCAGCCTCAACATCACGAGCTCGAACAGCGCGGCGTTCGCGGCGCTCGGCTTCACGACCTCCCCGGTCACGGCTGCAAAGGCCCCGCTGCGCGTCGGCTCTTCGCCATCAGGCTCGGCGACGACGCTGGTGAACGGCTCGGCCACCACAGTGAAATGGTACACCGGCAATGACGGGCCGGGATCGGCGCGCTCGACCGCAGTGGCGCGGGTGGACGATTCCGTCACGGTGCAATATGGCGCGCAGGCCGACGAGAGCGCGATCCGCAAGCAGTTGCAGGCGATCGCCGTGTTCGGCACGTTCTCGACCTCGCCGACCGGGCAGTATGCGGGCGGGCAGGTGGCCGCACTGGCCTTGCGCACCACGCAGGCGCTGACGCCGCAGGCCGGGCAACAGAAGATCGAGGACATCCAGACCGACATTGCGATGGCCCAGAACACGATGAAGGACGCGTCCACGCGCCAGACCCAGGCCAAGGCGCAACTCCAGACCATTGTCGACCAGGCGGAGTCGGCCTCGCCCGACCAGGTCGCGAGCGAGATCCTGTCGCTTCAGAACGCGCTGCAGGCCTCCTACCAGACTACCGCCAACCTAGCGCAGCTCTCGCTGGTCAAGTTCCTGTAAGAGCACATTAAGGCGCCGTTAACCATGCCTCTTTACCTCTTGGAGAGGATTGGGGCGGGCGGAGCTGTCGATGTCGGACAAGATGCAATTGGTGGTGGCGACGCCCTGCTTCGGCGGGCAGGTGTCGAGCATTTACGCGAGCTCGATCTTCGCGCTCCAGCGCGCCGTGCACGGCATGTCCAACCTCGGGCTCAAGGTGCTGTTGCGGGACGGCGATGCGCTGATCACGCGCGCACGGGCCAATCTGGTCGCGATGTTCCTGGACGACCCTCAGGCCACGCATTTTCTGTTCATCGACGCCGACATCGGCTTCAAAGCCGAGCAGGTGTTCCGGCTGATCGAATGCGGCGCCGACGTCGTCGCCGGCTGCTATCCGATCAAGCGGGTCAACTGGGACAAGGCGAGGCGGGCGATCCAGGCCGGCCGGACCGATGTGACGGCGGCCTCGCTCGACTACGTGCTCGAGATCGAGGACCCCGATCGCATCGTGGTGGTCAACGGTTTTACCCGCGTGCGCTATGCGGGCACCGGCTTCCTCATGATCCG
The DNA here is from genome assembly GCF_001440035.1 of Bradyrhizobium manausense. Taxonomy (GTDB): domain Bacteria; phylum Pseudomonadota; class Alphaproteobacteria; order Rhizobiales; family Xanthobacteraceae; genus Bradyrhizobium; species Bradyrhizobium manausense. Next base: position 78,937 of record NZ_LJYG01000083.1, read on the forward strand.
CCGCCAAGCGCTGGAGGCGATGTGCCGCCATCCTGACTACGCCAATCTGCAGTTCTTCCGCGAGCATTCGCACGATACGCTGGCCGCGAGCCGGAACCGGTTCGCGCTGTTCGAATGCATGATCGATCCGGCGAGCGGCACTTACCTCTCCGAGGACTTCGCCTTCTGCAAGCGCTGGACCGATATCGGTGGCGAGATCTGGGCCGACATCCAGAGCTCGCTCGATCATGTTGGTCCCTCGGTGTTCCACGGCGACATCGCCTCGCAATTCGCCGCCGTGCCTGCGGCGGCCGACGCGGCGTGAGCCTGTCGGGATGAGCATCGGCGCATCCCGCCCGGCAGACATCGCGCGCGCATCCGAGGGCGGCTCGCGCTATCGTCTGCGCGATCTGTTCACGCCGCTGGATACGCTACTCGTCTCCGGCGGTGACGGGCGGCTGGCGCTTGATCCGAAACAGTGCGTCAATGCCTATGGCTGCGGATCCTCGCCTGAGCCCGAAATCTGGAATTTCGCCTCTTCGACCGCATCGACGATCTCGCAAGGAGCCTATGACCGCGCCGCGCTGGCGCGCGAGGAACTGGTCCACAAATCGCTGTTTGACGAGGTCGAGATCGCCTTCGACCGGCGCTGCGAGGACATGCGCGAGGAGCTGCGCGGGCACTTCCTGCTCGCGCCGAGCGTCGATGTCGTGTTCTCGCCATCGGGTACGGATTCCCAGCTGCACGCTCTGTTCCTTGCCCACGCGGTGCTCGGCGCGCCGCCGGTGACCATCGTGGTGGGTGCCGACCAGACCGGCAGCGGCACTGTTCATACCGCGCGCGGGCACCATTTCAGCACGGCGACGGCGAGCGGCGTTGCGGTGCGCAAGGACGCAGCGATTTCGGGCCTTGCCGGCGACACGATCGCGGTGCCGCTGCTTGACGCCGCTTCCGGCTTCGCCATGCGTCCTGATGCGGATGATGCTGTCATCCGTGCAATCGAAGCCAGCCTCGCGCAAGGCCGGCGCGTTCTGTTGCACATCATGGATTCGTCAAAGCTCGGCTGGCGCGCGCCAAGTTTCGCCTGTCTTAATGAGATCGCGCGGCGCTGGCCGCGCGAGGTTCAGATCGTCGTCGATGCCTGCCAGGCGCGGCTCGGCCGCCGCCGGCTGCGCCTCTATCTCGATCGCGGCTACATGGTGCTGATAACAGGCTCCAAGTTCTTCGGCGGTCCCGCCTTCAGCGGCGCGCTGCTGCTGCCGAAGGGGTTGTCGCGGGCGCTCGACCGGATCGACCGGATCGCGCCTGATTTCTTCGATTATGCCGGCCGCTGTGACTGGCCGATGGCGTGGACGGCGCTGCGCTCGCGCTTCGAACGCCGTCCGAATTTCGGTCAATGGCTGCGCTGGGAAGCGGCCCTGGCAGAGATCGGCACCTATTATGCTATGCCCGGCGCTTTCCGCACCAAGGCGATGGCCGAGCTGGCAGCCGGCATCGACAGCATGATCGCGCTGTCGCCGTCGCTGCGTGCCGTCCCGCAACCCGTCGGCACTGCTGATGCCGATGATGAAGAATTTATGCAGCGATCGATCTTTCCGTTCACCCTGGTGCGCCACAATAGGCCGGTGTCGATCTCGGATACCAGCACCGTCCATCGCGCGCTTGCGCGGGCCATGAACGATGACATCGGCGGC
>NZ_LJYG01000083.1:80650-85289 GCF_001440035.1 Bradyrhizobium manausense
GGCCAGCCGGTGCGGCTGGAGCAGCCGGACGGTGCGCCGAAGGCTGCGTTGCGGCTCTGTGTCGGCGCGCGAGACGTCACCGCGGCCTGGTCCGCCGACAGCGCGCAAGCGCAACGCAATGTGCAGCACACTCTCGATCGCATCGCCCACGTCCTGGTGAAGATCGAGCTGCTGCTTGACCGTACCGCCGCTGTGCCGGCGTAGCCCGTATAGGTGTGAAATGTTGCATCCGCTTGCCGCGCCCGACTATGCCGACCGTATCGGCTTTGCGCATTTGACGCGCCAGGCCTTCGAGGGTGTCGACCTGCACCCGCTGCGCGAGCATCTGCTGGCGCGAATTGCCGAAGGGACGGCGCAGGCTGGCGAGGGCCTGGATCTGTCCCTGATCGCCCAGCTGATGGGGGAAAAGGAAGCCGGGCTCGTCATCCAGTCCGAGGTGCTCTCGTTCCACCAGCTGTTTCGTACTCCTACCGCTGCGCCGAAGCCGGGCCTGCGCGTGCTTGCTCTGGCAGCGGACATCGACATGGGCGGCAACACGCCGATCGAATTCCTGCTCGAAGGTTCCGACATCGAGCTCCTGACGCTTTATGTGACCAAGGACAAAGGCCTGCCGGAAACGCTGCCCGAGCACGACGTTGCCATCGTGGTCGCATCCGATTCCGAGGAATGCCGCGAAGCGCTTGCGCTGATCGCAAAGGCTGCGCCGGACTGGCCGCGGCCGTTGCTCAATCGCCCCGAGCTGATCGGCAATCTCGATCGCGACAAATTATTCCGGCTGCTCGCCGGTATTCCCGGTCTCGACATTCCCGTGACCGCCCACGCGACCCGTGCACAATTGACCGCTCTGGCGGAAGGCCGGATTGCCTGCTCGGAGATCACGGGCGAGTTGCACTTTCCGATGATTGCGCGGCCGCGCGGTACGCATGCCGGCGTTGGACTTGCCAAGCTCGACGATGCCGCCGCGCTCGCGGCCTATCTCGCCGAGCGACAGGAGCAGGACTTCTTCGTGGCGCGTTTTGTCAACTACGCGAGCCCCGACGGGCTCTATCGAAAAATCCGGCTCACCGTGGTCGACGGTAAGCCCTATGCTTGCCACATGGCGATCGCCGATCGCTGGGACATCTGGTATCTCAACGCCTACATGGCGTTTAGCGAAGAGAAGCGGGCTGAAGAGGCCATCTTCATGCAGGACTTCGATCGCGCTTTCGCGGCGCGCCACAGATCCGCGCTTGACGAAATGAGCCGGCGCGTCGGGCTCGATTACTTCATCGTCGATTGCGCCGAGAACCAGAAAGGCGAGCTGTTGGTGTTCGAAGCCGACAACACCGCCGTCGTGCACAACATGGATTCGCCTGTCGTGTTTCCATACAAGCCGCCGCAGATGCGCAAGATCTTTGCCGCATTCACAGCGATGCTGTCGCGGCATGCCGAGGGGACCGCAACGGCGGGCGTGGGAAGCGCAGCATGAACGAGATCATCCGCAATCCGAAGGCCGGCGCCACGAACGGGTCGCTGGATCCGCAGGACTGGAGCGCGTTTCGCGACCTCGCCCATCGTATGCTGGACGAGGCGATCGACGGCATTGCCAATGTCCGCGCGCGGCCAGTCTGGCAGCCGATCCCCAACGAGGTCCGTGCGGCTATTCGAACCGACGTGCCGCGCGAGGCAACCGATCTCGCTGACGTCTATCGCGAGTTCTCCGAGCACGTCGCCCCTTACGCGACGGGCAACGTTCATCCCGGCTTCATGGGCTGGGTGCACGGCGGCGGCACCGCCGTTGGCATGGTCGCGGAGATGCTTGCAGCTGGCCTCAACGCCAATCTCGCCGGGCGCGATCACATGCCGATCGAGGTCGAGCGCCAGATCGTCGAGTGGATGCGCGGCCTGTTTGGCTTTCCGCAAGGTGCGAGCGGCATCTTCGTCACCGGCACGTCGGTGGCCAATCTGATGGCGGTGCTGGTGGCGCGCACGAATGCGCTCGGCACGCTGGCACGGCAGCACGGCATCGGCAGCGACGGTGCGCTGCTCACGGCCTACGCGTCGAAGGCCGCGCATGGCTGCATCTCTCGCGCCATGGACATTGCCGGCTTCGGCACCGATGCGCTGCGCAAGATCGAAGTCGATGCCGATCATCGGATCGATGTCGCTGCTATGCGCGCACGGATTGCTGTTGATCGCGAAGTCGGTTTCAAGCCGTTCCTGGTCACGGCGTCGGCCGGCACTGTCGACATCGGTGCGATCGACGATCTCAGGGCGATCGCGGAGCTGTGTCGCGAGGAAGGCATCTGGTTTCACGTCGACGGCGCCTTCGGTGCGCTCGCGATCCTGTCGCCGGAACTCGCGCCGTTGCTTGATGGCATCGCGCTTGCGGATTCGATCGCACTCGACTTTCACAAATGGGGGCAGGTGCCTTACGACGCCGGCTTCCTGCTGGTGCGCGACGGCGAACGTCACAGGCAGGCGTTTGCGCAGCCGGCGGCCTATCTGAGCCGCGAGGCGAGGGGGCTCGCGGCCGGCACTGTCTGGCCTTGCGATCTCGGCCCCGATCTGTCGCGCGGCTTCCGTGCGCTGAAGACGTGGTTCACGCTGAAGACGTTCGGCACTGACCGACTTGGCGAGGTGATCGCGCGAAGCTGTGCGCTCGCAAGATATCTGGAGACGCGGGTTCTCGCCGAGCCTCGGCTCGAGCTGCTGGCGCCCGTCAATCTCAATATCGTCTGCTTCCGCTACCGCGCCGCAGATGCGGTCAATCGCGAGATCGTCGCCGATGTCCAGGAATCCGGCATCGCTGCGCCGTCGAGCACGATTTTGCACGGCAAGTTCGCGATCCGCGCCGCGATCGTCAATCATCGTACCGCCGAGAGCGATATCGATGCGCTGGTGGCGGCCGTGATCAGGTTCGGTATGCAGCGGACCGGCGGATTGATCGAGGTCGAGGCGCCTCCGCTCGCAGCACGGTAGGGATCGTTTGTATGAAACGACAACGGCCCCGGAGATGATCCGGGGCCGTTGTCGTTGCGGCGGACGCCGCAGCCGTCAGGCGGCCGTGCTGACGTCGCCCTTGCTCGCGTCGGTCTTGGGATGGGTCGCCTCGAACTGCTCGCGCAGCTTGTCTTCATAAGCGATCAGCTTGCGGGCATCCTTCAGGGCCCGGTACAGATCGCCGCTCATGATGTTGTTGTTGATGCTTTCGATGATCGGCCAGGCGCTCGGCACCGCGGTGATGATGTCACGCACCAGGTTGAAGTAGGTGCCGTGCTGGCTCTGCGGATCCGGCGAGATGTACATCAGCTGGACCGCCAGATAGACGAGCTTGGCGGGCGTATCCGCGGTCTCGGGCGTGAGGATGTCACGCTCGCGCAGGATCGGCACGTTCTCGCCGTCGATCAGAAGGCGGGCGCGCTGGTCGGTGTTGGTGATTACGCAATTACCGACAATGATGCGTTCGTGCGGCCTGAGCTCGACCTTGAGGGCCATTGTCTCTTCTCCATCAACGCTTTCGTAACCGAAGCGCGTGTTGTGGCGGATCAGGGTGCAATACTCCCTCAACATTAGTTAACGAGTTCTGAATCCCGGCCCTTGCCACGGAAAAACCCAGTTATATCAACGCCAAATTTGCTCGACGTTGCGGCGGCGCCGCTGCCTGGGTGAGCCGAATCACGCCAACGGAGCGAAAGCGCGGGTTTCATTTCATGCTTCGTTAGATTCTCGGCGCCACCGTCCGCCGGTCGCTGGGTCAACCAAGATCCCAGGACGCGTAACAGTAGCGTCGTTTACCAGAAAGGTAACACCCAATGTCCGGTATCGTTCTCTCGTCCTCGGTTCGCCAGAACCTGCTCTCCCTCCAGTCCACCGCCGATCTTCTCGCCACCACGCAAAACCGTCTGTCGACGGGCAAGAGCGTCAACTCGGCCCTGGACAATCCCACCAACTTCTTCACGGCACAGTCGCTCGACAACCGCGCCAGCGACATCAACAATCTCCTCGACAACATCGGCAATGGCGTGCAGGTGCTCCAGGCCGCCAACACCGGCATCACCTCGCTCCAGAAGCTCGTCGACAGCGCCAAGTCGATCGCCAACCAGGCGCTCCAGACCACCGTGGGTTATTCCACCAAGTCGAACGTCTCCACCACGATCTCCGGTGCAACGGCGGCCGATTTGCGTGGCACGACCTCCTTCGCCAGCGCGACCGCAAGCAGCAACGTCATTTATGACGGCGCGGCCGGCGGCACCACCGCTGCCAGCGGCACCACCACCCTCGGCGCCACCATCGGCGTTCTGCAGGGAACGGCGGCAACGGCCGGTGACGGCTCCACGGCTCTGACCGGCGCCATCACCCTGATCGCGTCCAGCGGCACCTCGGCGACCGGCCTGGTCGGCAACGCCCAGCCAGCTGACGGCGACACGCTGACGGTCAACGGCAAGACCATCACCTTCCGTGCGGGCTCGGCTCCGGCAACCTCCGGCGTTCCGACCGGTTCCGGCGTCAGCGGCAACATCGTCACGGACGGCAATGGCAACTCGACCGTCTATCTCGGCACCTCGGGTACGCCAGCTGCAAACGTCAGCGACCTATTGACCGCGGTCGATCTCGCCAGCGGCGTCAAGACGGTTTCGATTAGCGCCGGCGCTGCGAC
>NZ_LJYG01000084.1 GCF_001440035.1 Bradyrhizobium manausense
AACGCATTATCCCCCTGATCATGTGCGGTGGTGCCGGCACGCGGCTGTGGCCGGCTTCGCGCGAGGTGCGGCCAAAACAGTTCCTGCCGCTGTTCGGCCCGCGCTCGACCTTCCAGGACACGCTGCTGCGTGTCTCCGATGCGTCGCTGTTCGACCGGCCTGTTGTCATCACCAATGCGGCGTACCGCTTCATGGTGCTGGAGCAGCTCGCCGAGATCGGCATCGAGGCCGACGTGATCCTCGAACCGATGCGCCGCGACTCCGGTCCTGCGATCGCCGCCGGCGCGGCATTCGCGCAAAACCGCACCAGTGAAGCGATCGTGCTGGCGCTCGCCGCCGACCATGTGGTGCGGGACAATGCCGCCTTCGTCGCGGCGTGCCGCGAGGGCCTCAGCGCCGCGAGCACGGGACGCATCGTCACCTTCGGCGTCAAGCCGGAGCGGCCGGCGACCGAGTACGGCTATATCAGCCCGGGTGAGGTGATCTCAGGCGAGGTCCACGCAGTCGCGCGCTTCGTCGAGAAGCCGGATGCGGTGAAGGCTTCGGATTACGTCAATTCCGGCTATCTCTGGAACAGCGGCAACTTCATGTTTCCCGCAAGCCTCCTGCTCGGCGAATATCGCAGGGTCGATGCGGCGAGCGTGGATGCGGTGTCCTCGGCGGTGAACAATGCCGGCCGCGATCTCGGCTTCGTGACGCTGGAGCCGCAGGCCTTTGGCGCGGCCAAGGCGATCTCGATCGACTATGCCGTGATGGAAAAGACCTCGCGCGCGGCCGTGGTGCCGGTGTCGTGCGGCTGGTCCGACGTCGGCTCCTGGCGCGCGGTGTGGGAATTGTCCGACAAGGATGCGCAAGGCAATGCGGCGCACGGCACCGCCGTGTTCGAGGATTCGCGCAACTGCAACGTCACGACCGATCATGCGCTGGTCGCGCTCGAAGGCGTCGACGATCTCGTCGTGGTCGCGACCGCGGATGCGGTGCTGGTCTCGCGCCAGCAGGATGCCAACGGGCTGAAGCGCCTGATCACCAAGCTGAAGGCGGTCGCGCCGAAGGTCACCGAGGAGCATCTCAAGGTGCATCGGCCCTGGGGCAGCTACCAGTCGGTCGACAATGGCGAGCGCCACCAGGTCAAGCGCATCGTGGTGAAGCCGGGCGGACGGCTGTCGCTGCAGAAGCACCACCATCGCGCCGAGCACTGGATCGTGGTCCGCGGCGCCGCCCGCGTCACCGTCAACGAGACGGTGAAGACGGTGCACGAAAACGAGTCGATCTATATCCCGATGGGCGCGGTGCACCGGATGGAGAACCCCGGTAAAATCATGCTGGAGTTGATCGAGGTCCAGACCGGGTCCTATCTCGGGGAAGACGACATCATCCGGATTGAAGACGACTATCAGCGAAGCTGAGGAAGATTGAAATGCGCATCGCGATGATTGGAACGGGCTATGTCGGACTGGTGTCTGGAGCCTGCTTTGCGGATTTCGGTCACGACGTCACCTGTGTCGACAAGGACGAGAAGAAGATCGCTAGCCTCCATCGCGGCGAGATCCCGATCTATGAGCCGGGCCTGGACGAGCTGGTCGCCAACAACGTCAAGGCCAAGCGGCTCGATTTCACCACCGATCTGTCCAAGCCGGTTGCGGATGCGGACGCGGTGTTCATCGCGGTCGGCACGCCGTCGCGCCGCGGCGACGGCCACGCGATCTGTCCTATGTCTACGCCGCGGCGAAGGAGATCGCGCAGTCGCTCTCCGGCTTCACCGTGGTGGTGACGAAGTCGACCGTGCCTGTCGGCACCGGTGACGAGGTCGAGCGCATCATCCGCGAGACCAATCCGTCAGCCGATGTCGTGGTCGCATCCAATCCGGAGTTCCTGCGTGAGGGCGCCGCGATCCGCGACTTCAAGTTTCCCGATCGCGTCGTGGTCGGCACCTCCGACGAGCGCGGCCGCAAGGTGATGGGCGACATTTACCGACCGCTGTCATTGAACCAGGCGCCGCTGATGTTCACCGCGCGCCGCACCGCCGAGATGATCAAATACGCCGCCAACGCCTTCCTCGCGACCAAGATCACCTTCATCAACGAGATCGCGGATCTTTCCGAGAAAGTCGGCGCCAATGTGCAGGAGGTTGCCCGCGGCATTGGCCTCGACAACCGCATCGGCACGAAATTCCTGCACGCCGGTCCCGGCTTCGGCGGTTCCTGCTTTCCGAAGGACACCAAGGCGCTGATCAAGATCGCGCAGGACTACGACGTCAATTTGCGCATCGTCGAATCCGTGCTCGCGGTCAACGAGAACCGCAAGCGCGCGATGGCGCGCAAGGTGAGCCAGGCGCTCGGCGGCTCCTTGCGCGGCAAGACCATCGCGGTGCTCGGCCTGACCTTCAAGCCCGATACCGACGACATGCGCGATGCGCCGTCGATCCCGCTCGTCACCGGTCTGCTCGACATGGGCGCCAAGGTGAAGGCGTTCGACCCTGTCGGCATGGAGCAGGCGAAGAGCGAGCTGCCCAGCATCACCTATTGCGAAGATGCCTATTCCTGCGCGCAAGGTGCCGATGCGGTCGTCGTCGTCACCGAATGGACCCAGTTCCGCGGCCTCGATCTCGATCGGCTGAAGGCGGCCATGGCCCAGCCCGTCGTCGTCGACCTCCGCAATATCTTTAGGCCCGAAGATATGGCCAGCGGGCTTCGTGTATGAAAGCATTGGACGCTGATGGCTCCGCCCCTAGTCTTCGGATGAGCTGCTGGCTGCTCGAGCAATGATCCGTGCGAGAGCTATCAACGCTATCCCACAGATCGCCCCGATAATCTTGACCAATGCATCAAGGGGCCGCCCGTGTCTGTCCGGAGTTAGCAATTGCGCGGCTTCTAAGGTAACTGCACTTCCAACAACGACCAGGAACACAAGAATAATGCGGTTTGGGTAGGCAAGCATGAACATCAGGCCGAGCACAAAGAATGCGGCAAAATGCTCAATATGAGCAGGCGCGATGGTCGGCCGATCGTAGATCGGCGCTAGCGTCACAAACGCAACGAGAGCAAGTACCAGCCAGCCAGCGACGAGATAAAGTTTTGCCATGCTCATCAGAGTCTATTGGTAACGCGGAAAAGACTCCGCTGAGCTCCTGCTACGATCTCTCCCGCCGCCGGTTTAACGAGCGCATCGTAAGTATAGACCCCGGGATTGCATGGGACACGCATTATAATTGTATCTGGCGGTACGACGAGCTTCTGAGGCAACAAAGTCTCCTGTCCTCCGGCGGCAAAGGCGTCGCCGACGGTCGCACAAATCGGCGAAATTGAAATCAGAAAGAAGTATCGACCTGAGCCTCTTGAAAACCAACACATTTTGAGTTCCTCGCGTAGCTATTGATAGTGGTTGTTTTGATCAGGCTGGCCTATGGGGCTCCTAAACAAATGAGAGCCGAGTTGCCGGTCGGCAATCTTGCGCACGTGGGTGCATAGCTATGGCGGTGGGGTGGAGCGGTGTCGATGTCCAGCGTATCATCAGAGAGCAAGTCTAGGTTGAGACGTTCTTGACTCTCGCCGGGATCTACGGAAACATTGCGACATTTCAACCAGGTTTTTTTGGAGCATTCGCCATGGCAACATTTCACATGGACTCGTCGGTTACTCAATCGGTCACGCGAGCTGTACCTAAAGCCGCTGTCCTTTCCTGCACCGCAACTAGCGTCCCCGATGTTTATGCGCACGCCATTTGGGTTGTCGTCGGTGATATAAGACAGTTCACGCTACACGCGGGGGACAGCATGGTTGTTCCTGACGCGGCAACCCTGACAATCTGGATCTTTCGGAAGAACCCCGGGAAAAGCACCTGGAGCGCTGATTTCGATCTTACCTAACGATCAGGGCGCATTTAGCGCTCTGCCGTTTGCGGCTACGACGCCTAGTCGGCATCGCGCGCACCGCTTGAATGCGAGGCAGGGCGGACGGGCGGCTTATCTCGCATGGACGTCAACGACGATCACTGACGTCCCGCGCTGCTTTCGGTTTTCGCAGGATATTTCCATTGTAAACGTTTCGCTACGGCGCGCCGGCCGGCGCGCCGTAGCGAAACGAAGGGCCGGCGATCGTGACGACCCCGGCGCTTGGGCGCGTAACCAACTTGACGCTATCAAGCAGGATGGTCTTGCCGCTGCCTGTTGCAAGGCGTGATGATGCGAGCGGCATAGCGGGAGGGTGGCTTCGTCACTGAGCTTGCGGCCAGGTGGCTCTGGGTTGAGTGAAAACCAGAGGTGATGCGGTGGCGCGTCGCAGTGCGTTTGCTTGCAGATGAGACAGGGCTGGCCATTCGGGCAGCGTCGCAATGTACATGCTCGGCTCACGCAGGGGTGCGCGGCTCCTGCCGTCGCTGAGCTCGATCGGATCGTCGAAGACACAGGCCCACAGCTTCATGCATGTGTTTCAGCCTCTTGCCGGACTTGGCGGCGGTCTGTGTCGGGCAGACTTGTTCGTTCCGGTGGATTTCGTCCCAACGGCGCCTTCGGCAACCCTGACGCGCCGACGTAGCTCTAACAGCTCGCAATATGCGGCACGAAGCGAATCGTTATAATCGAGCGTCGGCAATCGTTTTGAAGAATTCGTCGTGCCGTAGGATGAGTATCTGATCATCTCGAACACGCTGCGTTCTTGAAATTCTCGCAAGCGTATCAAGGTAATCCATCCGAGCAACGTAAACCGCTCGTTAGTGTTGATGTCGCGAGAAAACGTTAAATCGGGAACAGCCGATTCTCACCTTGTGCCTGATCGGTCCCAATGAATACTCGGTCCGCGAAGGACGGCCAGCGCCTCGGGCGAGGCCGCTACGCGAGCGAGCGCTTGCCGTCGTATTGGCTCTGAAGAGGTATCTCTACAGCGCTCGGTGATGCGCAGCGCATCCTTGGAGAGTATCTTGAGCCTCAATGCTGCATTAACGAACGCGTTATTCTCGATCGATTGGTTGAACTACTCGAAAGTCCCAAGCAACGTCGCGGCCAGACTACTGTTGCAATAGATCTTAACGATGAGCAATGGCTCGGAGCGCGCTGCTCGCGTCCGCCGCTGGCACACATCACGGCATCACGTTTATGGCGGCAAGTGCAGCCTCATCGAAGCTTGGGGCACCCATTGTAAAGTAGAGTACCACCAGAGCGATGGCAGCAAATACCACATATGAAAGGGTGATCAAGCCGTCGTGACTGCGAGCGAGGGACGACATGGGTGCTGAACGATGTGCAATATCCATGACCAAATTCCTCTGAAACGGCGCTTCATTGCGCACGCCGAGACTTTAGGCCGTGTTCGAGAGAGAGCTGTGAAGTAGTTCACAGTATGTTGCACAAAATTCTGGGTCGGCGGTGCGATTGCAATGAAGGCGCGCGGACGCCCGCTTGCGCCGCTCCATTGTGACGTTCTCCTTGCAACCTCGTGCTCCAGTGCAAGGACGGGCACTACCCGAATACGTTGGCGGCGGTTTCATCCCACGCCGAAAGCTAACTTTCCCTTCTGAAAATCTGATCTACCTCAGACCGGCCATCCGGCGCCGACCACGAACCCAGGAAAGCCGACCGCCTGTTGTGGCCCCGTCGCCGACCTAGCGGAGATCATGGCTGGAGTCCGCAATGCGTATTGAGCGGACATACATCCGGCTGCTTTGCTCGGCCAGCGAAAGGACGGCCGAGCGTCGGGGCCGGGGCCGAGTGTCCATAGCGGCAATTAGCGCTGGATAGGTGAGGCAGGTCTGCCTGCAACGCCCTCAGCGGCCTTCTATGAATTGCGTGACTGACTTGCGGGGTATTCGGATCTAGTGATTGGCGAGCAGCCAAGTCACGTCTTGATTGGAATCGATGCTGATTGATCGGTCAGTTGCCTCTCGGCCTGTTCGGCAAGACGGTCGTATTCCTCAGCCATAGTGATCAGCCGGGCTCTGGCCGCCGCGTCTCGTGTTCGCTCCGCTTTGGCGCGCGTCTGAGCTGCGCGTTGCAACCAATGGCTTGGGCTGGAGAAATCGCGCGACATCGGAGCCACCTCATTTCAACGCACCAAGGGAAGTCCGCGATTCGGTTCCAAATGAGGCATGAGGAGAATCGGCGCATGCGTCTTCTGGGAGAGAAGATCGGCTAACAGCCATTAACCGCCTCCGTGCTAATCGATTTACCATGTTGAAAGCGCGTATTGATAGAAGTTGTAGTGGCGTGCCTACCCATGGAGGTGCCCAAAATGATTTTGATTAAGCGATTTTTTGCGGATGAGAACGGTCCCACCGCGATTGAGTATGGGCTGATCGCAGCCGGCATCGCGCCGGCGATCATCACGGTGATCAACGGTCTCGGCACAAGCCTGAGCGACAAGTTCGGCTCGATCGGTAGCTCGCTAAAATAGTATGGCCAAAGGATCTATCCGGAGCGCAATCGCGGCGGCGGTGATGATCAGTGTCCAGGCATACCTTGAGCAGCTTCGCGCGGCCTACAGGAAGCGTCTTGCTCGCATCGAACGAGAAGGCGAGCCTGCCGACCGATACAGCGTAGAGGAGCGGGCAGTCGAAATCCAGCGCATCAGAGCGACGATTGCTCTCCTAGAGCAAGATTTGCACGACGCGAAATGACGGCATCGTGTTCATCACGAGGCGGCCTTCGTCGGCCGGACGAAGGTCCCGCTCTCGCGCAGATCCAGCCAGCCACGCTCCCCGCCAGTGCCGGCCCTTAACTCCGCGTTCATGACCTCGTGCTTGTACAGGCGCCTTGGCCAACTCGATACAGATGCGGCCGCCCTGCACCGGCTCGATGTCGCCGGCAATTTCGACGAGCTTGCGGTGCCTGACCAGTCTGCTGTGCATTCGATAGTTGCGGGCTGCGGAGTGGTGGTCAATCCGAGAGTTAGCTCCTGCCACTTTCCGGGCTACGTCGCGATCAAGGATGCTCGCTTCGCCAGCCGGGCCATCGGCTCTCTCAACGTGGCACAGAGGCAAACTAAGCTATTGATCACTTTGCAGCGGAACGGCGCGGCCTGGCCCGGTCATCTCGCGTTTGCGTGAAATGATGGCGACATCGAAAATGGGCTCCAATAGACGCATCTCCCAGCATCGCGCTGGCCGAGCTCGCCCCGCGAGCAGGGTTCCGGATTAGATGAACCTGAAATGATGTGCGCCGGAGGGAACGCTAGCTAGCCATGCAGCGCTGCCTCATCGGGAGCAAGACGGTGGCTGATCGGGACAGGAACTATCGCTACTTCCGCGCGGTTGACCTGCTTTACATCGGGAGAAGGTCAATGAACCGAACATCTCTTCTTGTTGCTGCGTTGTCTCTCGCCGTCGCTACATCGGTCCTCGCACAAGGCGGAGGGGGCGGTGCCGGCGGGGGCGCGGCTGGCGCGGCCGGGTCATCCGCTAGTTCAGGCGCAGGCACGGGCACATCGACCAGCGCGAACGGCGGTCCCTCAGCACCATCAGGGATGGGCACGAGCGCGACCACGACCGGCGTGCACACCAACAACTCCCCCATCAATCCGAATGTCCAGCCGCCGACGCCAAATGGGACGGCGCCCGCGACCGGCTCCAGTCAAACCACGCAAAGCGGCACTGATCGGTCTGGCATTACAGCAACAAACGGCTCGAATGGCGTCAACGGCCAACAGATGAGCCCCGCCGAGCAGGCAAGGACGGGGGTCAAGACGCTTCCCCAAGACCAAACTCCGGGTGCTGTCAGCGCGCCAGGCGTTGGTGTCGGCCATGCGGCGAACGGCTTGCCGATCGGCACCCCAGGCTCCGGGACCAGCAATGTAGATCAAAAGTAAGCCAAGGCCGTTCCCTCGACCAACGGGCCCGCTACGGCGGGTCCTGTAGAGCAGCCAGCCACCATCTCGAGGTAAGTGCTCTTGCGCGCCTCATTGGGTGATGATGCCGTCAAGGGTCCGTACGGGGGCCCGATGCCGAGGTCTGGGCCCGCATCTTCCAGGCGGCGATTGTAAGATTGCCGTCAGGACTATGAACTAGCTTCCCCGAAACAAATAGTGGCTTTGTCACATCGGACGGGCCACCGACCGAACTTCGGATATGCGGGGATTTGAGGTCGGCGCTGATGGTGGCGAGGCTCAGCTTGGCTGATAGGGGGGCCGCGCGGCGCAAGACCATGAGCGAAAACTTGTTCGAGATACTCTCCATCTGTTTCTCACCTTTGGCTTTGCAGCTGGCTATGCCACCCGCTATCTGCAATCTCGCAGGATTCGCAACCGCCTCGATGCAGCGACGTGATCGTATTCACGCAGGAAACGATGTTCCTTAAGTTGGGGATGTCAGCCACAGACGCCTAGGCATCAGCCCTTGTACTCCACGATATAGAGACCGGCGCTGAAGTCCGTCACGTAGCAGAGCGCGTTCTTGTCGACGAACACATCGGCCGAGTGCAGCACAACGGGTCTATTGGGGCGCGGGTCCACCCATTTCGTGGGCGGCGGCGGCACGAAGGCGCCGATCTCCTTTGGTCGGAACTGATTCCTGATGTCGTACACGCGCAAGCCGGCGTTCTGATAAGTCGCGAAGATGACCTCCTCGCTATAGAAGGATTCGGGTCGGTTTTCGTGGATGTTGTGCGGGCCGAAATGGCCTCCGACCTTCAGATAGTCCTTGTCGGACGGGGCTGGGAAGGTCGAGATGCTTATCGGATTGGACTTGACCTGATTGTCGAAGATCCAGATCGGCTTGAACCCGTCTTCTTGATTGTCGAGCACCGTCTCATCGACCACGACAAGGAGGTTACGATCACGTAGGGGAAGGGCATTATGCGTTCCGCCGCCAAAGGGTGGAGCCCACACCTTGTGGGTAATGAGTTTTGGATTGGCCTTGTCCTTCACGTCGACAACTGCGAGACAGGCGTCGCGCCAGCTGCAATACGCAATGTCGTCCTGGATGATTGGATGATGCAGGCCGAAGCGGCCGCTTTTGGTCGGCCAGTTCGGGACTTCACCGGCCGCCTTGTTCATGCCGGGCAGCCAATACTTGCCGACGAGTTGCGGCTTCGTCGGATCGGCGAGGTCGATCACGATCATGATGTAGTCGGTGAAGCCATCAAGCAGCGCGGAAGCATAGGCCCAGCGCCCGCCAGTCCAGTAGATGCGATGCAGGCCGGTGCCGTCGACCGGCATGAAGCCGATCTGCTTGGGGTCACCCGGCGCCGAAATGTCATAGACGGCCATGCCGGCCGACCAGTCGCGCTTCTCATTCTTCTCGTTTGCGTGGTGCCCAACCGAGCCTTTGTAGTAGTTCTTTTCGTCGGCGAGTTCGGCCTGCGCGAACATGTCCTTGTTGTGAATAACGAGCAGCTTATCCTCGGCCGCCTGGAGGTGGAGCGTCCAAGTGTTGTGGGGCGCGGCGATGTATCTGACCGTCTTCGGCTTTCCGGGGTCGCGCACGTCGACCACCGTGAAGCCCTTGGAGAAGATGTGCCCGATGTAGGCGAAGCCCTTGTGAACCATGATCTGAACGCCGTCGCATCGACCGCCCTGGTCGCTATAGCCGACGAGCTTGAAATTGGAGGTTGCGTGGTCGGGCTTAGGAAGATCGCTGCTCATCTGTTGTCTCTCTAGCAAGGGGTAATGGCCGCCCTGAACGTCCAGGTCGGCGGCGGCCGCCGCAAATTCGCGCGCGACCGCCTTTTCTGTCTTTTCCTGTCGTAACCTGATTACTTCACGCCCCAGATCTTCTTGTACTCGTCGCGATAGCCGTTGCCGGGGTCGAACTTGTTATCCTTGCCGCCGTCCTTCTCGACGTTCTCAGCGGTGAAGAGGTGAACGTGAGGAACAAACCCGCTGGGCTTCTCGCCAGCGAAGGCGCGATTGATTTCGTCGACCATGATCCAGCCCTGCAAGTTGAGCGGCTCCGCCACGGTCGCGATCTGATATTGCTTGTCACGGATGCGCTTGAATGCGGGAACCGAACCGTCGCCCGCCGAGATCTGCTGCGGGAAGCCGTTGGCTGGATCGACGCCTGCGGCCTGCAACGCAGGGGCCGAGAAGTCGTAGTAGAGGTCGTTGACCGCGATCGAATAAGTCCACTGCTTGCCGTACTTGGAAAGCAGTGAGGTAGTGAGCTGACCCATCCGGTTGGAGAGATCGGCTATCGGAGTGTCGACGACTTCGAGTACCTTGCAGCCCTTGCAGCCTTCGACGGCCGCTCGTTCCGCATTCGTCTTGGCAGTCGCGATCGCATAAATCGAGTC
This sequence comes from Bradyrhizobium manausense, assembly GCF_001440035.1. GTDB lineage: Bacteria > Pseudomonadota > Alphaproteobacteria > Rhizobiales > Xanthobacteraceae > Bradyrhizobium > Bradyrhizobium manausense. The sequence goes on from NZ_LJYG01000084.1 coordinate 10,214, forward strand.
TGTGAACAGGATGACGCCCGCGTGGCCGCCGGACTTGACCACGGCCTCAAGCCCGGCAGAGGTGGCGACCTCGGTCGGATCGGTCGTCACGTTGGTGAATACGGCAGGAATGCCCTCGATCGCGCCCGGGTTTGGACCTGCGTGCCAGCCGACAATCTTAATGCCGGCGGCGGCGGCCTGCTCGAGAAGTGGCTGCTGCTCCTTACTGTCGATGCCTACGTTGAGGATGCCTTGAGGCTTCATCGCAATCGCCTGCGTCAGCGCTGTTGCGTGCCCGGGCACGGTGCCTTGGCCGTCGAGCTGGCGCACGTCCCAGCCCATCGCCTTGGCTGCCTCCGCCGCACCATCGCCGGCGCCCTGCGCGCCGCCGTTGCGCTGATCGGTCGAGACGATGACGATCAGCTTCTTGCCCTGCGCTTTCGGACCCGCGGTAGGGCCGTCCCACTTGGTCACAGGCGCGGCAACATTTTCAAGAAAGGCTTTCGCCTTCTCCATATACGCCGTGTCGTCGTCGGCGTGCGCCAGGGCCATGCCTAGCCACAGCACCCCTACCGAAGTCAAAAGTCGCGTCATTATAGCTTTGGTCGTTATAATTTTGGTCGTTGTCATTGCTTCTCTCCCAGGATTAACAGGCGGCCTCCAGGTCGCCAGGCCGGCTTAGCCGGCGTTTGCGCAAAGACATCAGGCGACCCTGGCTGCCTTCGCGGATTCTGATTCTACCGGTGCCGGCTGTGGATCGCGCGGCGGCCTGACGACGGTACGGCGCCGCTGCGCGAAAGCGGCGAGAGCGATGGCGACGACCAGCGTCGTACCGTTGAACAGCGGTTCGACGAAGAAGGCGCCGCCAAATAACTGAATGCCCGAGATGCCTACCGCCAGAATAAGGATGCCGAACACGCTGCCCCAAACGTTCACGCGGCCGGGCTTGATTGTTGTCGACCCGAGAAAGGCACCAACGAGCGCCGGCAGCAGGAAGTCGAGGCCGACATTGGCCTGACCGATTCGCAGCTTCGCGCCGAGCACACAACCGGCCAAGCCGGTAATGATACCGGAGGTGACGAACACGCCGATCACACAAGCCCGGACGGGGATGCCATTAAGGGCAGCCGCCTTCTCGTTGGCGCCGATAGCATAGATAAATCGTCCGATCGGCAGGCGCTCGCTGAAGATCCAGAGAAGCAAGGCAAGGCCGAGCACGTAGAATGCAGGGATGGGTATGCCGAAGAGCGAAGCCGAGTTGATGGCGATAAAATCCGCCGGCAGCGTGCCAATGATCTGACGGCCCTCTGTGTGCCAGAGCGCGAGCGCATAAAGGATGGTGCCCGTGCCGAGCGTCGCCACAAAGGCATCGACCTGCGCGACTTCGACAAGCACGCCGTTGACAAGACCGACGAACCCGGAGCAGGCCATGACGAGGAGGATCGCTATCGGCCACGGCACGCCATACTTCACCTGAAAGCTGATGGCCAGGATGTGCCACATCACTATGCCGAATCCGACCGTGAGATCTATGCGGCCTGCCATCATCGGCAGCGTTGCGGCGAGTGCAAGCAGCGCGACGATCGATTTGTCCGCGAGGATAGAGCGCGCGTTTAGCCAAGTCGGAAACGTGTCGGGCAGAAGCAACGAAAAGAAGACGATGAGCAGCAACGTAAGCAAGGGCAGGCCGTACACGGGCAGCAACCGCAAGACCGCCTGAACGCGGGACAACGAAGCAAGTTCTGGCCTCGTCGGTTCCAGAGCATTCGACTTTATGGATTGCATCCTGGGTCTCGCTCAGTGAACCGCATCTACTGCTGCGGCGCTATTTCGCTCAACGCCGGCGGAAGCGGCAGCGAGCAAATTGCTGATTGACAAATCTTCTGAATGAACTTCGCGCACGACTTGGCCTCGACTAAACACAAGGGCGCGATGGCAGACCTTCGCGATTTCCTCGAAGTCGGTTGAAACGATCAAAATGCCCGCGCCTTCATTGAGCGCGACGTCGAAGAGCCTGTAGATCTCCGCCTTCGAGCCGACGTCGACGCCGGCGGTCGGGTCCTCGAAGACGTAGATCTTCGATTTTAAATTCAGCCAGCGTCCGACCACGACCTTTTGCTGATTTCCGCCGGAAAGCAATTCGATGGCGAGGTTCGGGTCGTTGGGTCGAAGATCGACGGTTTCTCCCAGCTGCATGGCGGCAAAACGCTCGTTCCGCGGCGAAAGCCAAGTCGAAAGCTTGCCTCCTGCCGCTGGGGAATTAAGGAACACGTTCTCGCGTACCGAAAGTCCCGGAATGATTGATTCTCCGACGCGGTCTGCACAGACGAGACCAATCCCGAGGTTCATTGCCCGACGTGGAGAATCGATATCAACAGGCATGCCATCGACCTGGATTCCGCCGCCTGTAAGACGTTCGACGCCAAACAGCGCACGGCCAAGCGTCTCCTGACCGCCACCGCGCAAGCCCACGAGTCCAACGATTTCGCCCGCGTGAACGCTGCAATCGATCGGCCCGATTGCACCGATCGAGGCTTGATCAAATGCCAGCCGAGCCACGCC
>NZ_LJYG01000085.1:0-142751 GCF_001440035.1 Bradyrhizobium manausense
TGCTTCTGCAGCGACAGCCGTCCGCCCGGCTTCACCACGATGCGCTTGACCTGGTGGCGCTCGCCATTGTCGACCGACTGGTAGCTGCCCCAGGGCCGATGCACCTTGAGATGCTCCTCGGTGACCTTCGGCGCGACCGCCTTCAGCTTGGTGATCAGGCGCTTCAGCCCGTTGGCATCCTGCTGGCGCGAGACCAGCACCGCATCCGCGGTCGCGACCACGACGAGATCGTCGACGCCTTCGAGCGCGACCAGCGCATGATCGGTCGTGACGTTGCAGTTGCGCGAATCCTCGAACACGGCGGTGCCGTGCGCCGCATTGCCTTGCGCATCCTTGTCGGACAATTCCCACACCGCGCGCCAGGAGCCGACGTCGGACCAGCCGCACGACACCGGCACCACGGCCGCGCGCGAGGTCTTTTCCATCACGGCATAGTCGATCGAGATCGCCTTGGCCGCGCCAAAGGCCTGCGGCTCCAGCGTCACGAAGCCGAGATCGCGGCCGGCATTGTTCACCGCCGAGGACACCGCATCCACGCTCGCCGCATCGACCCTGCGATATTCGCCGAGCAGGAGGCTTGCGGGAAACATGAAGTTGCCGCTGTTCCAGAGATAGCCGGAATTGACGTAATCCGAAGCCTTCACCGCATCCGGCTTCTCGACGAAGCGCGCGACTGCGTGGACCTCGCCTGAGATCACCTCACCCGGGCTGATATAGCCGTACTCGGTCGCCGGCCGCTCCGGCTTGACGCCGAAGGTGACGATGCGTCCCGTGCTCGCGGCGCTGAGGCCCTCGCGGCACGCCGCGACGAAGGCGGCATTGTCCCGCACCACATGGTCGGCGGCGAGCGCCAGCACGATCGCTTCACTGGTGCGGTTTTGCGCGAATGCCGCGCCGGCGGCGATCGCAGGACCGGAGTCGCGGCGCATCGGTTCGAGGATCACGTCGGCCTCGATGCCGATCTCGGCGAGCTGCTCCAGCACCATGAAGCGGTACGCCGCATTGGTGATGACAACAGGCCGGTCGAACAGCGACGCATCGGAGACACGCAGCAGCGTGTCCTGGAAGGTCGAGCGCGGGCCGAACAGCGGCAGGAACTGTTTTGGCCGCACCTCGCGCGAAGCCGGCCACAGCCGCGTGCCGGCACCACCGCACATGATCAGGGGGATAATGCGTTTGTCCATCGTCGTTTCAAACCTTGTAGTGGTCGCGATACCAGGTGACAAAATTGTGGACCCCGTGCTCGATCGGCGTTGACGGTGCAAAGCCGGTGTCGCGCATCAAATCCTCGACATCCGCGAACGTTTCCACCACATCTCCCGGCTGCATCGGCAGCAATTCTTTGATCGCCGTCCGGCCCAGCTCCCGCTCCAGAAGTCCGACGACATGCATCAGCTCTTCGGGGCGGTGATTTCCGACATTGTAGGTTCGAGACGGCGCATTTGCGGCAGCCGGATTGTCCGCAGGCACAAGATCGATCAGTTTGGACACGACCCGGGTCACGTCGTCGATATAGGTGAAGTCGCGGCGCATCCTGCCATGGTTGAAGAGCCGGATCGGCTTGCCGGCCAGGATGGCGTTTACGAACAGAAACATGGCCATATCAGGCCGTCCCCACGGGCCGTAGATGGTAAAAAAACGCAACGCCGTGACCGGCAGCCGGTACAGATGGCTGTAGGACTGCGCCATCACCTCGTTCGCCTTCTTGGTCGCGGCGTAAAAGCTCACGGGATGATCGGTCCGGTCCTGCACGGAAAACGGCAGTTTCGTGTTCGCGCCGTAAACGGAGGATGACGAGGCGTAGACAAGATGACGACAGCCATTGTTCCGACAGCCCTCCAGCACGTTGAGAAAGCCCTGGAGATTGGAATCGACGTAACTGTGAGGCTGGTCGATCGAGTAGCGGACGCCGGCCTGGGCCGCCAGATGCACGACTTTGGCAAATCGATGTCGCGCAAACAGCGCCGCCATCGCCTCGCGATCGGCAAGATCGATCTGCACGAAGGAGAAACCGGCCTCGCTGCGCAACAGCGCCAGCCGCGCCTGCTTCAGCGCCGGATCGTAATAGGTGTTGAGATTATCCAATCCGACGACAGGCCTGCCCTCGGCCAGGAGCTGCCGGGCGACGTGAAAGCCGATGAAGCCCGCGGCTCCCGTGACCGAAATCGCCTGATCCATCATCCTGTTCCCAAGGTAAATTCGCCAAGGCAAATCCGAGGACGTGCTTCGCCACACTGGCCATGTCAGTCTCTTTAGACGGCGTCCCGAGGGGGCCGCAATAGCCAGCCATTTTAACAGTAAAGAGCCCCCACAAGGGCTTAAGAACCATTGCAAGAGAGCTCAAGAGGGATTCAAGAGAGCTTCAAGAGGGCTATTGCAAGATCGGCGCCAAAACCATACCAAAGCGGCCGAATTCGACGCCTGGCGTCGGGTAACCTCAACCTTCGCCAACCCAGTTCATGCGGACGAGATGCGCCGAATCCTGCTGTCGACGGCCAAAATCCTGATCTCCGCGGCCCTGCTCTATCTGGCATTGCGCAAGGTCGATCTGACCGAGCTGGTCTCGCGCTTCACCGTATCCAGCCTGCTCTGGTTCGGCCTGGCGATTGCGGTGACATTCCTGCAGATCTTCATCGGCGTGTTGCGCTGGCGCGATGTCAGCGCCGCATGCGGCGCGCCGCTCGAGCTCACCCGCGCCATGCGCTACAACGTGATCGGCTCCTTCTTCAACCAGACCCTGCCCTCCGCGATCGGCGGCGACGCGGTCCGGCTGTGGCTGGTCGCGCGCGCCGGCGCCGGATGGCGTGCGGCGACCTATTCGATCTTCGTCGATCGCGCGATTGGCCTGATTGCGCTCGCGATTCTCATCGGCGCGAGCCTGCCCTGGAGCTTCCAGCTCATCACCGATCCGAACGGGCGTTCGGCGCTGCTGCTGATCGATCTTGCGGCCCTCGCCGGCGGCCTCGGCTTCCTGGTCTTCGGCGCGCTGAAATGGCGCTGGCTGAAGACCTGGTGGGCGACCCATCACCTCCACGCCTGTGCCGTGATCGCCAATCGCGTGATCTTCAGCCGCAGGCACGGACTTCCCATCGCCATCCTGTCCTTCGTCATCCACGCGCTCGCCGCCGTCATCGCCTGGTGCGTGGTGCAGTCGATCGCCGCGCCAGTCAGCTTCGGCCAGGTCTTCCTGCTGGTGCCGCCGGTCATGCTAATCACCTTGATGCCGATCTCGATCGCCGGCTGGGGTGTGCGCGAGGCGACCATGGGGCTCGCCTTCGGCTTTGCCGGGCTCGCCGCCAATGAGGGCGTCAACGTCTCGCTGCTGTTCGGCGCGGTCTCGTTCACCGTCGGCGCGGTCGGTGGCCTCGTCTGGATCCTCAGCGCGGAGAAGGCCGCGCAGGGCTCGGCGCCGATCGGAGTGCCGGAGTGAGCCTGGCCGCGATGTCCGCGCTGCTTGCCGTCGCGATCGCCGCGCTGATGTCGGCGCTGATCACCTGGATCAGCCGTCCGCTGCTCCAGCGCTATGCGTTGGCGCGGCCGAACGCGCGCTCCTCGCATCGAATTCCGACCCCGCAAGGCGCGGGCATCGCGGTCATCGCCGCGACGCTGCTGGTCGCATTGCCGTGGGCCGCCTGGGCCAACGTTGCGATCCCGCTGGCGCTCGTCATTGCAACGGTCGTGATCGCAATCGTCGGGTTCGCCGACGACATCGTGTCGCTGCCGGTGCTGGTGCGGCTCGCGCTGCAAGCCGCCTGCGTTGGTGCCGTGGTGTTCACCGCGCCCGAGACTGCGCGCGTCGTGTCGGCGCTGCCGCTCTCGTTGGAGCGCGGGCTCATCCTGCTCGCCGGTGTCTGGTTCGTGAATCTCGTCAATTTCATGGACGGGCTCGACCTGATGACGGTTGCCGAGGTGGTGCCAGTCACCGCCGCGCTACTGTTGCTCGGATTGCTTGGCGATTTGTCCTGGCCGGCGGTGCTGATCGCAACGGCGCTCTGCGGCGCCATGCTCGGCTTTGCACCGTTCAACAAGCCGGTTGCAAGAGTGTTTCTGGGCGATGTCGGCAGCCTGCCGATCGGCCTTCTGCTCGGCTGGTGCCTGCTTGAGCTCGCCTGGAGCGGACAAATCGCGGCGGCGCTGCTGCTGCCGGCCTATTACCTTGCGGATTCCACCATCACGCTGTTCCGGCGCATCGCAAGACGCGAGCAGTTCTGGTCGGCGCACCGCTCGCATTTCTACCAGCGTGCCACCGACAACGGCTTCACCGTCCTCCGGATCATCGGTGAGGTGTTCCTGGTCAATCTCGTGCTCGCGGCGCTCGCCGTCCTCACCGTTCGCTCAGGCTCGGCAATGGTCACGCTGCTGGCGCTGTTGGCGGGCGCGCTCACGGTCACCTTCGAGCTGCGGCGGTTCTCCCGCCCTCAGTCATCCTGAGCTGTCAGCGCCAGCCGCAGGCCCTCGTCGAGCGACACATCCGGCTGCCAGCCGGTCGCAATTGCCTTGGAAATATCGAGTTCGAGCGAGCCGATCAAGCTGTCATGTGTGTCCTGACGGCCGAGCACGACGAGCAGCGAGCTCAACAATTTCGGCGACATTCCGAACAGACGCGGTCTCTTGCCAGACGCCTTGGCCAGACGCTCGATGAATTCCGGCGTCGAGACCTGCTCCTTGTCGGCCACCAGGAAGACATCGAAATTGCTTGCCGAGTCGGGTTTGCCGAGCCGGCGCGAGATGAAGGACGAGAGGTTTTGCACAGCCAAGAAGGCGCGGTGGTTGCGGATCGCCGCAAAGGGCAGCGGCAATCCAAGGTTCACCGCGCGCGTCAGCAGCGCAAAATTGCCCTTGGCACCCGCGCCATAGACCAGGGGCGGCCTGATCACCGAGATCTTCATGTCGCTCTCGCGGGCCAGCGTCCTCAGGCCTGCCTCAGCCGCGGCCTTGGACATGCCGTAAAGGCCGCGCGGCGTTAGGATTTCGTCCTCGCTGAACGGAGCCCGGCCCTCGTTGCTGCGGCCATGGACGAGAACTGTGCTGACGAAGATGAACTGGCGCACGCCCGCCTTGGCCGCGGAACGCGCCAGGTGCAGCGTGCCCGTAATGTTGACGTCGCGGTAGAGCTGGACGGCATGCTCCTCGTGCTTGTGATGCACGCGCGCTGCGAGATGGACGACGGCGTCGACGCCGTCCAGCACCTGTGCCCAATCGGTATCGGGACCGATCGATTTGATCACGACCTCGTCGTCCATGCCCATCGGCCCGCGGACCGCACGGCGAACCGACCATCCCTCGCGCATGAGCGCGGGCGCGACGTGACGGCCGACGAAGCCGCTCGCCCCCGTGACCAGCACGATCCGTTTTTGCGCGCTCATTGTTGCTCCGAAAGAACAGGGTTGCGCAACAACTCGTCGATCACACCGGCATAGGCATTCATCGCAATGCCGCGATCGAATCGCGCTGCGGCCTTCACAGCCCGCGCCGCCATGGCGCCGTCATTCGAGCGCGACGCTGCCCGGATCGCGTCTGTGAGCTGATCGGCACGGCCCGGTGTCACGACCCAGCCGAGCCCATTCTCCACCACCGTCAGGGCCGCCTCGGCTTCGGGCTCGGACACCAGCACGACCGGGCGGCCGACCGCCAGCAGATTATAGAAACGGCTCGGCACCGACACCCCGGCCACATCCTTCCGGTACGGGATGATCCAGAGGTCGGCCGCGGCCAGGAATGCCTCGAGCTCGCCATCCGCCACGCGTGCCACGAAGGTGACATTCGATAGGTTGGCATCCCTCTGCAACTGCTTCAGCCGCTCGAAGCCAATGCCCCAGCCCGAGAGCAGGAAACCAATCTCCGGCTCGTCCTTCATCAGGCGCGCCGCCTCGAACACGATCTCCGGATCGTGGGTGAAGCCGAGATTGCCTGATAGGCCGACGATGAAGCGGGCCGCAAGCGCTTTGCGGAACGGATTGTCCGATGTCGCCGGCCGCACCGCCGGCACCAACGTCGCCCAGTTCGGGATGAAGCGGATCTTGTTCCGCGTCATGCCGGAATAGCTGAGCAACGGCCGCTCCGCATCGCGTCCGATGGTCACGACGGCATTGATCGCGCGAAACATCAGGCTGTTGGCGGCGCGCATCACGCCCGCCATGATCGAGCGCGGCTTCAAAAGACCGGCCATGACCAGCACGTCGGGAAACAGGTCGTGCATAATCAGCGCCGAGCGCGCGCCCTTGAGCCACGCCACCGCCACCACCGCGTAAGGCAGCATGAACGGCGCGGTGACCGTGAGCGCGACGTCACCTCGCCGCAATTGCCGCAACAGCGCGACGAAGATGCGCAACACGAACAGGAGCTCGAACAAGCCACGGCGCACCAGCGCCCCCTTTCCCGCGATCCGGTTCTTGACGGCAATGACGCGCGGCTTGCCGGAGCCGGTCTGCGAGGCCGGCAGCGCGCCGGGCGAGCCCGACAGCACGACGACCTCGTGCTTCGAGGCGAGGTGGCAGGCTATCTCGGACATGATCGCCGCGGTCGTGCTCGGATCTGGCGGATAATGCTGGCTTGCGACGACGATCTTGCCTTGAGGCTGCATGATCAGGCCGCAGTCGACCCGAACTCGGGGACTGCGTCCTTCAGGATGGTCCTGATGGACGCCCGATCGTCGTGTGCGATGGCCTGGTCGAGCGCCGTGATCCATTTGCGCAGTGTCTGCATCGGCGGCTCGTTGGGTTGCGCGGCCATGATGCCGGAGACGCCAATCTCGCGGGTCGGTTCTTCGGACGCAAACAGGATCTCGTGCAGGCGCTCGCCCGGCCGCATGCCGGTGAATACAATCTCGATGTCGTAGCCGGGCTGCAGGCCGGAGAGACGGATCATGCGTTCGGCGAGATCGACGATCTTCACCGGCTGCCCCATGTTGAGGACGTAGACTGAGACGTCCGGACGGTGCGTACCGAGCGCGTGCGTCGCTGCCGTGATGACGAGATCGCAGGCCTCGCGGATCGTCATAAAATAGCGGACCATGTCGGGATGTGTCACCGTCACCGGGCCGCCGGCGTCTATCTGGGCCTTGAACTTAGGCACCACGGAGCCGTTCGAGGCCAGCACGTTGCCGAACCGGACCGAGATCAGCCGCATCGGCGGTTTGGCGCCACCGCTGGCCGCGGCGAGATCATGGTCGAGCGCCTGGCAGTACATCTCGGCAAAACGTTTGGTGAGGCCCAGCATCGACACCGGCTCGATCGCCTTGTCGGTCGAGATCATCACCATGGCTTCGGCGCCGGCGGCGAGAGCCGCATCGGCGACGTTGATCGAGCCGAAGATGTTGGTCTTGACGCCCTCGCTCCAGTCGCGCTCGAGGATCGGCACGTGCTTGAGGGCTGCCGCGTGGAACACGATATTAGGCTTGAACTCGACCATCAGGCGCATCACGCGCTCGCGGTCGCGGATGTCGGCGATCCGCCCTTCGATCGCGGCGCCTGTGCCATGCGCGGCAAGCGCCTCGGTGACCGCATAGAGCGCGGGCTCGGAATTCTCAAGGATCAGGAGCCGCGCGGCGCCGAAGGCGACGACACGCTCGCAGATCTCCGAGCCGATCGAACCGCCGCCGCCAGTGACGATCACCGCCTTGCCCTGGATCAGCGCTTCCAGCCGCGCGTAGTCGATCTGCTCGCTCGGCCGCAACAGCAAGTCCTCGACCGCGACGGCGGTCAGCCGCGGCGTGTCGCCGCTCTCGAGCGAGGGCATGCGGTTAACGATCACGCCCAGCTTGCGCGCCCGCATCAGGATCGATTCCGGACGTGCCTCCGGCTCGAACGCCGACGGCGTCATCACCACGCGCGCAATCGCCTTGCCGCGCTTGGCGAAATCGGAGACCACATCCTCGATGTCGTCGATGCCGCCCAGCACCGGAACGTTGCGGATGAACTGTCCGCGATCCGAGCCCGACGGCGACAGCACACCGACCGGCCAGATCCGCTTGATCGCCCCGCTCTCGATGCCGCGCAACAGGACTTCGGCATCCGCAGCGCGGCCGATCAGCAGCGTCGGCGCGGCATCCCCCGCGCGGGCGTGACGCCGCACCCGCGTGTAGCGGAAGTAGCGGTAAGCCATGCGCAGCGCACTGAGGGAGGTGATCTCGAGAAACCAATAGAGGACGATCGTCACCTTGCCGAGGAAGAAGGCGCCGCGAACGTTGGGGGCAACGAAGATGTAATCGAGCACCAGCAACGCAACCGTCAGCACGCTCGCGACGCGGATGATGTTCAGCGCGTCAGGCAGCGAGATAAAGCGCCATTTGGACGTAGTTAGGTTGAAGATGAAGAACACGACCACGCTGAAGGCGAGGAAATAGGGCAGGATCTGGTACAACAGCGGCAAACGGTCGAAGAAGCCGTCGCCGCCCTCAAAACGCAGATAGAAAGCCGCGAACAGCGCCGCCGTCGTCGCCAGCAGGTCATGGACCGCAATCATGAAATTGCGCAATGTGAGATGCGAAAGACGCGTCATCCGCCGACCGATGAATATCCCATTAGGTGCAACCTGACCGCGCTGATAACCTATCTCGACAGGACTTGCCAGTCGCACGGCCGTTCAGGAACCAGCTCCCCCAACCTTCGCCTTGGTCTGTTGTGCCCGGATCACCATGCCGCCGGCAACCCCGACGCCGATGACGTACATCCAGCCCTCGTGGAAGTCGAACAGATGAGAGTTGAACAGGGACGTGAAGATGTTCTGCACCACGACCAGAAGTCCTATCCAATTGGCAATCCCGTCGCCGCGAAACAGCAGGAGATGCGAGATCCAGATTGCGTAGAGGATGACGACGCCGATGATGCCCCATTGGATGGCGACATGCAGCGTCTGGTTATGCGGATTTGGAAACACCCTGACGCCCGGTGTCCATAAGGGATCTTCGGCGGCCCGTTCGAACAGTCCCTGCGAGGAGCCGGTACCATGCCCGGCAAGCGGCGCCTGCGTGAAGAATTGAATGGCGTGGCGCCAGTACTCGAGGCGTTCGCCCATCGATGTCGGAATGTTCCTCTGGCTGTAGAGTTGATAGTCGCTGACGAACGTATCGGCTGTCTTGCGCAATTGCGGCGAGGCCTTCCAGGCGATCGCAGCGCCGGCGATCAGGGCGATGGAGATGATTGCGATGCTGCGCCATCTCAAATGCAGCAGCGCAAACACGCCGAACATGATCGGAACCGTGACAAGCGCGGTGCGCGACACCACCACGAAAGTCATGTTGACGAAGAAGCTCAGCGCCAGCGCCGCCAGCAATCCCGCGAGCCAATACCGCTTCTCGCGCAGCAGCAGAGCGGTCGGATAGGCCAGCGCGACCGCGCAGAGCGTAAACTCCTGGCTCTGGTCGATGTAGTTCTTGACGAAGATGCCGCGCTCGAGCGGATCATAGGGCCTCAGTGCCAGGTCGGGATAAAAAGCAACCAGCCACGACATCACCGACAACAGCGCGCAGGACACCAGGAAGGCGACGAATATCCAGGAGCCGCGTGGCGATCGCTGGAAATGGTAGAGCAGCACGGGAAGCACGAGCAGTTTGATGGTCGGACCGACGGCATAGAACCGCGCTCCCCAGGCTGCGTCCGACCACAGCGTTCCCACCAGCGCAAGCACGAACATCGCGATCGGCGCCGCAGAGATCGGACGGGTCAGCGATTGCAGGAATGCCTTGATGTCGAGGAACGGCACCATGCAGAGCAGAAACGCGGTGTTGAAGATCGCCGTCAGTGAGGTCGACCACGGCAGCGAGGCGACCGTCAGGATCGCGAACAGATCCACCGTCTCGCCCCACGCCACCGGGCTGCGGAAACGCCGCCACAACATCTGGGCGGTTGTCTCCCGGGCAAGCGCGGTCGCCTGGTGCGTCACTTGCCGCCTCCGCGCGCACGATGGACCAGCGCTGTCGTGCTGAAGCCCTGGAGGATGTCGACCAGCACAACCACCCCGCCCGCGGCCTCGACCACCTCGTGACCGACCACCTGCTCGCGGGTGTAGTCACCGCCCTTCACCAGCACGCTCGGCGTAATCCGCCTGATCAGGTCGATCGGCGTGTCCTCCTCAAATACGACAACGAGATCGACGGCCTCGAGCGCGGCCAGCACCTCAGCGCGCGCCCGCTCGTCCTGGACCGGGCGATCCGCGCCCTTCAGCCGCCGCACCGAGGCGTCGCTGTTCAGCCCGACGATGAGACGGTCGCAGGCGGCGCGCGCCGCGGTCAGCACCTTGACGTGACCGGGATGCAGGATGTCGAAGCAGCCATTGGTGAAGCCGATCCGCAGCCCCTCCCGCTTCCATTCGGCGAGCTGGGCCTCGAGGCTACCGGTCGCGCTGACGACCTTCTCCTCGGCCGCGAGCGTCGCGTGCGGCAGGATCTTCCGGCGCAGCTCAGCGGCGCTGACGCTGGCGGTGCCCTGCTTGCCGACGGCGACCGCGGCCGCGGCACTCGCGATCCGCAGCGCCGTGTCCCAGTCCGCGCCCGCCGCGATCGAGACCGCGAGCGCGGCGGCGACGGTGTCGCCGGCGCCGGAGACGTCGCGCACCTTCACCGGGAAAGCTGGAACATGGATCGCCTCGCCATGTCGCGGCACCAGCGTCATGCCGTGCTCGCCCTGCGTCACCAGAATGGCCTCGCAATCGGCCAGCCGCATCACGTCCTCGCTGGCATCGACGATGCTCTGCGGCGTGTCGGCGCGGCTGCGGGTGGCTTCCGCAAATTCCTTGCGATTGGGCGTGAGCAGCGTCGCGCCGCGATAGATCGCCCAGTTCAGGCTCTTGGGGTCGACGATCACCGGCTTGCCGGCCGTGCGCGCGGCATCAATCGTATGGCGGATGACGCGCGCGGTCAGCACGCCCTTGGCATAGTCGGACAGCAGCACGATATCGGCGCGCGCGATCTGCGGCAGGATCGCCTCGATCAGCTTGGTCTCGACCTCGTCGGAGGCCGCTTGCGCCTGCTCCCAATCCGCGCGCAGCATATGCGTGGAAAAATGCTCGGAGACGAAGCGGACTTTCCGGGTGGTCGGCCGTGACGGGTCGCACACCAGCGCACTTTCAATGCCGGCATGGTCCGCCAGCGCAGCCGTGAGTCGCTTGCCGGCATCGTCCTCGCCGACGAGACCGACGAAGACACAGCGCGCACCGAGCGAGGCGATATTGCGCGCGACGTTGCCGGCGCCCCCGATATGGATCTCGCTGCGCTGGGCCGCGATCACAGGCGCCGGCGCTTCCGGCGAGATCCGCGACACCTCGCCATAGACGAACTCGTCCAGCATGATGTCGCCGATGCACAGCACCGTGCGGCCTGAGATGGCTTGCGCGAGGGCGTCGAAATCAAGAATGGGCGTCGCCATGATCAACAAAGCCTCAGCGGAAACGGTCGGGCCGGTCGAGATAATCCCCGACATAGGCTTTCACCGCGTCCTCGAGCGTCGTGAAGCCGCCGTTGTAACCGGCACGGTGGAGACGATCGACCTTGCTCTCGGTGAAGTACTGATAGCTGCCGCGAATCTGCTCGGGCATGTCGATGTATTCGATGTTGGGCCTGGCGCCGAGCGCGGCATAGGCGGCTAACATCAGCTCCCGGAAGCTGCGCGCCTTGCCGGTGCCGACATTGAAGAGGCCCGACACTGAGGGCGTCGCCAGCAGCCACAGGATGACGCGCACGACGTCGTCGACATAGATGAAATCGCGGCGCTGGTCGCCGTCGGCGATGCCGTCGCGATGCGACTTGAACAGCTGCACCACGCGGCCCGCCTTGACGTCGTCGAAGCGGCGCGCCAGCACGCTCATCATCGCGCCCTTGTGGTATTCGTTGGGGCCGAACACGTTGAAGAATTTCAGGCCGGCCCATTGCGGCGGCAATCCCTCGCCGCGCGCGATGCGCTCGGCGAGCGCGAGATCGAACAGATGCTTGCTCCAGCCGTAGAGATTCATCGGCCGCAACTTTTTCAGCGCAGCCGGCGAGCCATCGTCGTCAAAACCTTCCGCACCATCGCCATAGGTCGCGGCCGATGACGCGTAGATCAGCGGCACAGCACCCGCCGTGCACCAGTCCAAGAGACGCATCGAGAAGCGGAAATTGGTCTCGATCACGAGATCGCCGTCGGTCGCGGTGGTCTCGGAAATCGCCCCGAGATGGATCACGGCATCCAGCTTGCGGCCCTTCAGCCAGTCAGCGAGTTCGGCCGGCGGCACGATGTCCACAAGCTGCCGCTTGGCGAGGTTGCGCCACTTGCCGTCGCTGCCGAGGAGATCGCAGACCACGACGTCGCTGCGGCCGGAATCGTTCAGCGCAGCCACGACATTCGATCCGATAAAACCGGCCCCGCCGGTCACCAGCAACATTCCAACCACCCTGCCCGATCTTGTGCGGCCCGATACCTGCCGTAGCGCATCATCCGCCAAAGTGTAAGCATTTTGGGCCGACCCTTTTGGAGTAGCGCTTTTGCCGGCTTTACCTGTCGGCCCGGAGCGGCTAACCGAACCGCCGTCTGGAGCATTTGCGGTCCAATTGACTGATGAATATTGATTCACATCTTGGCGGGAATGAGGAACGGGACGACACGCGCCCGATTCTGATTGTCCCCTACATGTGGATCGGCGATTTCGTCCGGAATCATACCGTGGTCCGGGTCCTGAAGGAGCGATGGCCGAACCGGCCGGTCGATCTCCTCACCACCACCCTTTGCGCCCCCCTGGTCGACTACATGCCCGGCGTGCGCGCCGGGATCGTCTGGGACCTGCCCCGCAGCCGCCTGGCGCTACACCGCCAGTTTGGCCTCGCCAAGCTTCTGCGCGAGCGGAACTACGGCACGGCCCTGGTGCTGCCCCGCACCTGGAAGGCCGCCATTGCACCGAGCTTGGCCGGCATCCCCGAGCGGGTCGGCTGGGTCGGCGAGTTCAGGTTCGGATTGATCAACCGCTGGCGCTGGGGCGAGGGAAAGCTGCCGCGCTTCATCGATGAGAATGCCGCCTTGGCCCAGCCCGACGGTGCGCCGCTGCCGCCGGAATGGCCGGTGCCGCAATTGCGGGTTCCGCCTGAGGAGATCGCCCGCTGGCGCCAGGCCAACGGCCTCAGCGCCGGCGCGGCGGTGGCGCTCGCCCCCGGCTCGGTCGGGGTCTCCAAGCGTTGGACCGGATATCCCGAGGCCGCCCGGCTGCTGGTCGAGCGTGGCCTCGAAGTCTGGGTGGTCGGCGGCCCCGCGGAAAAGGGTCTCGCCCAGGAGATCGTCGCCGCTGGCGGCCCGGGGAGCGCTGGCGGCCCGGGGGTGCGCGACCTCACCGGTAACGACTTACGCAACGGCGTCCTCGCCATGGCGGCGGCCGGCGTCGCCATCTCCAACGATTCCGGCCTGATGCATATCGCGGCCGCGCTGGGCACGCCCACCATCGGCATTTTTGGCCCGACCAGCCCATATCTCTGGGCGCCATTGAACGGCCTTGCCGCGACCGTGGTCCAAAACAAGAGCGTCCTGTCGTGCCAGCCCTGCCAGAGCACGGTCTGCAAGATGAACGACCACCGCTGCATGCGGGATATTGCGGTCGAAGAGGTGGTGGCGATTGCGCAGCAGGTGCTGGGAGAGGCTGCAGCACGCGCGACGACCTGAGTGGCGCCACCATGCATGGCGCTTGACCTAACATATGTTGCTTACACCTTCGGGAAGGCTTGGCATCCTCTCGCTTTCCGGGGGATTCAGCCGATGGACGAAGACTTCATCAAAGGACGCGCTCAAGACATCCGCGAGCTCGCGACGAAAGCGGACCCGTTCACCAGAAAACGCCTGCACGATCTTGCTGACACCTACGAGCGCAGGCTTCACTCGGTGCCCCATGCCGCGCCAAGACTCGCAGGTGGACATTCGCAGCCACAGGTGAAGCGCTAGCCAATGCCCAAGGAGAAGGAGCGCGAGAGCCAGCGTGTTTCGTTCGAGCGGCCGCTGCCGGCGCAGATGATGGCGATCGACGGCACCTGGCGTCGCCCCTGCCTGGTCAAGGACGTCTCCGAGGGCGACGCCACGCTTCGCGTCGAGACGTCGATTTGAGGGTCTGGCGCTGACCGAGTTTTTTCTTCTGCTCTCCTCGACCGGACTTGCCTATCGGCGCTGCCAGCTCGACCGCGTCAACGGCGACGAGTTCGAGGTCAGCTTCCTGCGTCAGAAGGCCCGCAAGAAGTCGAGCCGCGAGACGACGGCTTGATCAAGGTGCGACCATTGGGTTCGCCGAAATTCAGTGACCGCCGGCACCCCCGCGAATGTCGTTGGGGAGTTTGGGATGATGCCAATCTACACCTGTTTTGTCCGTCCGCCTCAAGCAAAATTCGTAAAATCCGTATTCTGACCAAACGCGTCCGGCAAGCCGTTGATTTGGCTGGCACCGGCTACTGTGCATGGGGTTGTTTTCGCGTTTTGGAAAAGCGGCTCAAAGCAACGGCCGATAGACCTCGCCGATCCGGGCCGCCTCGGCTTCGAGGCTGAACTTCTCGAGCACCCGTGCCCGCCCGCGCCCGCCCATCGCGGTTGCCAGCGCCACATCCCGCATCAGCGGCTCGAGCGCAGCCGCCAGCGCCTCCGCATCACCTGTCGGGATCAGCACGCCGCTCACGCCATCTTCGACCACCAGCGTCGCGGCTCCTGCGCGCGCGGCAACCAGCGCACTGCCCGCAGCCATCGCCTCGATCAGCGTCAGGCCAAAGCCTTCATTGCGCGAGGTGAAGGCGTAGATCGTCAGCCGCTGGTACCAGCGCTGCACCTCGTCGATCGGCAGCTCGCCGGTCATGACGATGCGCGATTGCAGATTTGCCGCCTCGATGCGCTTCTTCAGGTCATTGGCAAACGATGTCTGCTCGGCCGTGACCTGACCGACGATCACGGCGGTGAAGTCAGGATAGCGCGGCAGCAGCCGGCACATCGCGTCAACGAAAACATCGGTGCCCTTCTGCGCCCGGACGCGGCCGAAGCAGCCGATGGCGTAACGGCCGGGCAAGCCGCTTTCCGCGAACGCCGCGGCGCGATCGACCGGAGGCGTGTAGACGTCGGTGTCGACGCCGTGCGGGATCACCGTCGACGGCACCTTCAGAAACGAGGCGGAGATGTCCGAGGTCGCGATGATCGCGTCCATCCGGCGGATCAGCCAGCGCGTGATCCAGGTGTGGTGGCGCTGCCCCGCCGAGGTGAAGACCAGCTTGAGCGGCCAGCCCAGTGCGCGCAGCGCCACGCCCGCGATCATCTCGTTGTTGCGCCGCGCGTGCCAGATCACGGGCCGCTTGCGGCGCCACAGTTTCAGGACATCACTGGCGGCGAGCCGCGCAATCCCCTCCGGCGCGTCCGAGCCGAACCAGCCTGCGCGATAGAGCTTTGCCAGACGCGGCGCCACCATCCGGTTGGTCGCGGTGACCCCGGAATAGCGCTTGTGCAGATTTGGCACGATCACGTCGAGATCGTCAGGGGAATTCGCCACGTCACGCTCCGTTTGGTGCGTCCCTATACGCAACATTAAGCATAGTGACCAGTTCAGGGCTGCCGAAACTACCTCTTCACCGCGCAAACGTTAACTTGGCGCGCTGATCGAGGACGGGTGAGATCATGACTGTGCTAGTCACGGGCGGAGCCGGCTATATCGGAAGTCACACGGTCCTGGCGCTGGCGGAAGCCGGCGAGGACGTCGTCGTGATCGACGATCTCTCCACCGGTTTCTCCGCCTATCTGCCCGAGGGCGTGCCGCTGTTCATCGGCGATGCGGGCGATGAGAATCTGCTCGAGGGCGTGATCGCCCAGCATGACATCGAGAGCATCATCCATTTCGCCGGCTCTGTGGTCGTGCCGGATTCGATGCGCGATCCGCTCGGCTACTACCGCAACAACTTCACCACCGCCCGCAATCTGCTCAACGTCGCAGTGAAGCGCGGCATCAGCCGTTTCATCTTCTCCTCGACCGCCGCCGTCTACGGCAATCCGGATCAGGTGCCCGTGCCTGAGCACGCGCCGACGCGGCCGCTGTCGCCCTACGGCTCGTCGAAGCTGATGACCGAGATCATGCTGCACGACGTCGCGTGCGCCTACGGCATGCAGTACGTGACCTTGCGCTATTTCAACGTCGCCGGCGCCGATCCGCAGGCGCGCATTGGCCTTGCCACCGTCGGCGCCACGCATCTGCTCAAGATCGCGGTCGAGGCCGCGACCGGCCAGCGCGCCAAGATCGACGTGTTCGGCACCGACTATCCGACCCCGGACGGCAGCTGCATTCGCGACTTCATCCACGTCACCGACCTGTCGCAGGCGCATCACTCTGCACTGGCCTATTTGCGCAACGGCGGCGCCTCGACGACGCTGAATTGCGGTTATGGCCGCGGCTATTCGGTGCTGGAAACCGTCGACGCCGTGCGCCGGGTGTCGGGCCGCAGCTTCGCCGTCCAATACGCCCCGCGACGGCCCGGCGACATCATGACTATGGTCGCCGACACCGGCCGTATCCGCGGCCTGCTCGACTGGAGGCCGCAATACGAAGACCTCGAGACCATTGCGGCCCACGCGCTGGCCTGGGAGGACAAGCTGTTCCGGGAGCGCCACGGCGAGCTCCGCCACGCCGTCTCGGCCTAAAATCACATCCTGTGCAAGCCCTTAATTGGGCTTGAAAAGCGGAGCTTTAGCGGGCACAGAGGCCATTCGATCCCTGACGCGCGGGCAGGCTTTCCCAGCGCCGTCAATGGACACCGGATGGCCCAGTTTCCAAAGAAAATCACCGACGATCCCTATGCGGCGATGGTCCTCATTCGCCGCCTGGTCATGGAACAGGGGGTCGTCTACTGGCGGCGCTACCTCGTTGCCTTCACGCTGATGGCGGCTGCCGCGGGTGCGACCGCAGGCGCGACCTATGTGCTCGGACAGGTCATCAACCAGGCCTATGTCGACAAGAACATCCCGGGAATCGCGATGTTCTCCGCCATCACGGTGATCCTGCTGTTCATCAAGGGCGTCGCGACCTACGGCCACATGGTGATCCTGACCAAGATCAGCAATGCCATCCTCGCCACCAACCAGCGCCAGCTGTTCGCAAAGCTGATGCGCGAGAGCATCGGCTTCTTCTCCGAACGGCATTCGTCCGAATTCCTGGCGCGGCTCACGGCCGGCGCCAAATCGATTACCGACGTGCTCAACATGCTGGTCAACGCCATCGGGCGCGACCTCTTGATGCTGCTCGCCATGATCGGCGTGATGGTATGGCAGGACCCGCTGATGTCGTTGATCGGCCTCGTCGCGGTGCCGCCGGCGATGCTGGTGCTGCGCAAGCTGGTCAAGCGCATCAAGGGCCTCGCCTTCAACCAGTTCACCGGCACCGCCGACATCATGGAGACGATGCAGGAGTCGCTGCAAGGCATCCGCACCGTCAAGGCGTTCACGCTCGAAGACGCGATGCAGAAGCGCATCGACGAGAACATCGCGATCGTTGAGCGCAACGCCAACAAGATGGCCCGCGTCGCCAACCGCTCCAATCCGCTGATGGAGATGCTCGGCGGCTTCGCCGTCGCCGGCTGCCTGCTTTACGGCGGCTACAGCGTGGTCGCGCTCAACGCCACGCCCGGCGCGTTCTTCTCGTTCATGACCGCGTTCCTGATGGCGACCGAGCCGGCCAAGCGGCTGGCGCGGCTGAACATCGACCTCAACAGCCAGCTCGTCGGCGCGCGCATGTTGCTCGAGGTCGTCGACAGCCCCGCGAGCGAGCATTCCGACGACGACAAGCCGGCGCTGAAGCTCACCGACGCGCGGATCGAGCTGCGCGACGTCAGCTTCTCCTATCGCTCGGGCGAGACCGTGCTCAACCGCATGAGTTTCACGGCCGAGCCCGGCAAGGTCACCGCGCTGGTCGGGCCGTCCGGCGGCGGCAAGTCGACCGTGCTGGCGCTGCTCCTGCGCTTCTACGAGGTGACGCAAGGCGACATCTTGATCGACGGCCAGTCGATCGGCGCGGTCTCGCGCAAATCGCTGCGGGCCCAGACCGCCTATGTCGGCCAGGATGTCTATCTGTTCCGCGACACCATCCGCAACAACATCGCCTTCGGCAAGCCGGGCGCAAGCGAGGACGAGATCATCGAGGCCGCGAAAGCCGCTTGCGCGCATGATTTCATCACGAGCTTCCCGCTCGGCTATGATACGCCGGTCGGCGAGCACGGCACCCAGCTCTCCGGCGGCCAACGCCAGCGCATTGCGGTGGCGCGCGCGCTGATCAAGAATGCGCCGATCATTCTGCTCGATGAAGCAACCGCCGCGCTGGATTCCGAGTCCGAGCGCCAGGTGCAGGAGGCGATCGAGCATCTTTGTCAGAACCGCACCACCATCGTAATCGCGCATCGCCTGCACACCATCATGCACGCAGACAGCATCCTGGTGGTCGAGGGCGGCGAGATCGTCGAGCAAGGCCGGCATGACGAGTTGCTGCGCCGCTCCGGGCGCTACGCCTCGTTCTTCCGCCTGCAACATCACGACGCCGGCGCTCTGGCGCCGATCATCGCCACCGCCTAGAGTTCCCTCCACCTCAAGAGCAGCGAGACCGCCTCATGAACGCCGCCTCCTACGTGATCCCGCTTCCGCCCCAGGCCTCGCTTCCCGTAGTCGGCGAGAGCGGCCGCTATCCGGTGCGTCGCATCTGGTGCGTCGGCCGCAATTATCTCGAGCACATCCGTGAGATGGGCAATGACGAGCGCGCGCCGCCGTTCTTCTTCGCCAAACACGCCGACATGCTGGTGCCCGATGGCGCCACCATCCCCTATCCGCCGCTGACCAAGGATCTGCATCACGAGGTCGAGCTCGTGGTCGCGATGAAGAGCGGCGGGCTGAACATCCCCGCCGACAAGGCGCTCGATCATGTCTACGGCTACGCCGTCGGCATCGACCTGACGCGCCGCGATCTCCAGATCGCCTCGCGCAAGAAGGAGCGGCCGTGGGAGATCGGAAAGTCGTTCGATGGTTCGGCGCCCTGCTCCGCGGTGCAGCCGGCGTCGAAGATCGGCCATCCCTCCAAGGGCAAGATTTGGCTCACCGTCAATGGCAAGGAAGCGCAGAAGGGCGACCTCTCCGAGCTGATCTGGAACGTGCCGGAGATCATCTGGCAGCTCTCGCAGCAGGTGAAGCTCGCCGCCGGCGACATCATCATGACGGGCACGCCGGCCGGCGTGTCGCAGCTCCAGCCCGGCGACAAGCTCGAATGCGGCGTCGACGGCGTCGGCACGCTGAAGGTCTCGATCGGCCAGCCGGAGTAAGCCTCCAATATCCCGACATCAAAAGGCCCCGGACCTGTCCGGGGCCTTTTCTGTTTCGACGTCTACCAGGCCTTCACCGGCCGATTGGCGTGGCTTGCCTGCGGCACACCGCGATTGAGCGACATGTGTGAATGTACGCACAGCCACCCATCGCCATTCCTTGAAAACACCATGGTGGCTCGGCCCGGCCGCACAAACGCGCTGCCATCGGGATGATAGCCCGTGCTCGTCCATGGCGCGATCACGGTCACCATCTCGCCATCGCGTGACGCCAGTATAGCGGTCTGATCGAGAACGAAACGGAAGCCGGTCGTCCTGGGCCAGACGTTATTCCATTGCGTCGTGAGCCATTGGTCGAGGCCCCGGATGACATCGTTGTGCGTGCCGAAGGCAAGCACGTCAGGGTGAAAGAGCGGCCGCGCCGAGGCGTAGTCGACCTCGCGGACATAGCCCGCGAATGTTTCCAGCCAGCCCTGGAAGAAATCCACGACATCAGCGCTCGCCGTCGGCAAGGGCTCCACGGCCATTCAACGCAGCGCCGAAAACACGATGAGTCCGAGCACCAACGCTGTCAGCGAATATTTCAGCGTGTAGTAGACGTTCCGGTTCCACTCCTTGACCTTGCGGCTGCCGAGATGGATCTCGTAGAGCTTGCCGAACACCTTGTTGAGCGCGCCGACATGCTCGCCATCGACGTTCTGGGTCGCCGACGCCTTGACGATGTGATGGCTGACCCAGCGGTTGATCGCGGTCATGAAGCCGTACTTCATCGGGCGCTCGACGTCGCAGAACAGGATGATGCGATTGACGTCGGTCGCATTCTCCGCGCTATGGATGAAGGTTTCGTCGAACATGAAGGCTTCGCCGTCACGCCAGACACATTCGACGCCGTCGACGAGGATGCGGCACTTGTTCGAGTTCGGCGTGACGAGGCCGAGGTGGTAGCGGAGCGAGCCCGCGAAGGGATCGCGGTGGGCACCGAGCTTGCCGCCCGGCGGCAGCATCGCGAACATCGCACCGTGCACGCTCGGGATCGACTTGAGCAGCTCCACCGTCTTCGGACACAGCGCGTTCGCCGAAGGCAGGAAGTCGTCGTACCATTTCAGATAAAACCGCTTCCAACCGCTCTTGAAGAACGAATAGAAGCCCCAGTCATTGTTCTTGGCAGCGGCGCGGATGAAGCCCTCGTCGAACAGGCGCACCGCCTCGTCGCGGATGGTCTCCCAGTTCTCGCTGAGCGGCTTCAGCTCCGGAAACTGCTCGACCGGGATCACCGGCTTGTTCGGCACCGCCGAGCCCGCATACATCAGCACATTGTAGGGCGCGAGGTAGGTCGAGTGATCGCCGAGCTGGCGCGCAAAGCGCAGCCGCTGTTTGCCGCGGAAGTGAACGTAAATCGTCGATGCCACAAGCACGTACAGAATGACAAGTTGCGGCGCAAAAAGCTGTTTCAGCATTTCCCCAATCCCGAGTGACCCAGCCGGGGTGTCGTGTAACCCGCGGGGCCCCCAGCGGCAAGATATTCACCGGGGGTTGCGGTCACGCTCGGGAGAGGTTCGGGATGGAACGGGGCGAAAACGGACCGAAACGAGCCGAATCACGCCCGGGACAGCGCCTGCAGACCTTTGAAAGTCAGGCGCTTGGGATCGGTGACGCCGGCAAGATAGAGCCGGCGGATGAATGCAATGACGGCATCGCGGTCACAATCGGTCAGCGCCACAACGGCGTCGACCGCGATCTTCTGGGCTTCCATTGGGCTCACCTCGGCCTTGCGAGTAACCCCGGCCGAGACAGGCTAGGACCCATCCGTTAAATCGGCGTTAACCGTTCGGGAACCATCGCCGATTCAGCCGGGCGGCCGTATACGCAAAACAACGCATTGGCAGTCGCGGCGTGGCCGCGATCTCTAGCGCGCACCGAGACTCTTCTTGAGCAGTGCAAACTGCTTCCTGAGCCGGGGGACTGCGAAGTCGGTGAAAGCCCGCACCTTCGGCACCGAGAGGCGACCCGGCGGACAGATCAGGTGAACCGGCATCTCGGGGTCCTCGTCGCCAGCAAGCACGATCTCAAGCTCGCCGCGCGCGACCTGCTCGGCGACCTGATAGGAGTACATCCGCGCCACGCCGCGCCCGGCGACCGCGGAAGCCACGGCGGCATAGGTGCTGCTGACGGTCAGACGCGGAGTGAACCGGACCGTGCGGGCCGCTGACGAGTTTTCCGGGGGCTTGAAGGTCCATGAATTGGGAAGATGGGCCATCGCCACGACCTGATGCTTGGTAAGGTCGCCGGGCTCTTCGATCCGCGGATGTTGCATGAGATAGCGCGGAGCTGCCACGACGACACGGCGGACCTCGCCGATCCGCGTCGCCACCATCGCCGAGTCCGCGAGCGGACCGATGCGAAGCGCGACGTCCACGCCTTCGTCGATGAGATTGACCGCGCGGTCGAACAGCAGGAGCTTCGCCGACACGGTCGGATAGGCGTCCAGAAACGCATCCAGGATCGGCCGCAGCACCATCTCGCCTGACACCACCGGAGCGGTAATCGTCAGCAGGCCGCGCGGCGCGGTACGCGGGCCGGCTGCGATATCGTCGGCTTCTTCCAGCTCGACCAGCACGCGGCGGCAGACCGCGACATAGCGCTCGCCCTCCTCGCTCAGCTTGATTGATCGCGTCGTCCGATGCAGCAGTTCGGCGCCGACCCGCTCTTCCAGAAAGGCGATGGCGCGGCTGACCGCCGCCGGCGAACGACCGAGCCTTCGTCCCGCGGCGGCAAGGCTGCCCTCATCCACCGCAAGGACGAACACCTTCATTGCATCCAGACGATCCATGCTGTGCCGCGGTCCTTCTGAAATTCCCCGGCAAGCTAGGCGTTTGCCCCAACCGCGACAACTGCCGCGAGGCGCCGGCACGGCATTCGTACGCGCCGCGAAAGAGTGTCTGCCGGACAGCGCGCATTCGCGGCTGACCCGCCGCGGCCTATGTCGGAGCTGAAGCCGGCGATTGCTGGCACGGATCAACAACAGGAGCCCGTCATGGGTATCGAGCAGAAGGTTGCCATCATCACCGGCGCATCGCAGGGCATAGGCGCCGCCCTGGTCCAGGGTTTTCGCGACCGCAACTATCGGGTGGTCGCCACAGCGAGGTCAATCAAGCCGTCAGGCGACGATGATGTTCTCGCCGTCGCCGGCGACATCGCAGACCGCAAGACTGCCGAGCGCGTCGTCGCGCAGGCCGTCGCGCGCTTCGGACGCGTCGACACGCTTGTCAACAACGCCGGCATCTTCGTCGCCAAGCCCTTCACGCAATACACGGCCGAGGACTACGCGGCCGTGATGGGCACCAACGTCGCCGGCTTCTTCAACATCACCCAGCTCGCGATCGCCGAGATGGAGAAGCAGGGATCGGGTCATGTCGTCCAAATCACAACCACGCTCGTCGATCATGCCAATTCGAGCGTGCCCTCAGTGCTGGCCTCGCTCAGCAAGGGTGGGCTGAATGCCGCGACCAGGTCGCTCGCGATCGAATACGCCAGGCGCGGCATCCGTGTGAACGCGGTGGCGCCGGGGATCATCAGGTCGCCGATGCACCCGATTTCGACGCACGCCCAGTACGGCGCGATGCACCCGGTCGGCCACATGGGCGAGATGTCCGACATCGTTGATGCCGTGCTCTATCTGGAGGGTGCGTCCTTCGTCACCGGCGAGATCCTGCATGTCGACGGCGGCCAGATCGCCGGCCATTGAGCCCGCCCATGAGTATGACAATGCCCGAACTCAATGCAAATCCTGGGCGCCACGCCCGGCCGCATCAGCGGCCGAACGCGGCGTCAGAGCCGACCTGGCGGTATGCCGTCGCCGGCCTCTCCGCATCGCTGGTCGGGCTTGGCCTTGCCCGCTTCTCCTACTCGCCGCTGATCCCGGCGCTGATCGCAGCAAAGTGGTTCAGCGCTTCCGACGTGGTCTATCTGGGCGCTGCGAACCTTGCCGGCTACCTCGCCGGCGCGCTCGCAGCGCGAGCAGTCGCCGCCCGCATCGGCGCGGTCCGCGCGCTGCGGGCGATGATGCTGCTTGCAACCCTCTCCTTCTTTGCCGGCTCTGCGCCGGTGTCTTTCATCTGGTTCTTCGCCTGGCGCTTCCTGTCAGGTCTCACCGGCGGGATCATCATGGTGCTGGCTGCTTCCGTTATTGTTCCGCGCACCTCGCCCGGCCGGCGCGGCATCGTCGGCGGCGTGATCTTTGCCGGCGTCGGCCTCGGCGTTGCCGCATCGGGCACGCTGGTGCCGCTGCTCCTGCAACAAGGCTTGCAGCAGAGCTGGTATGGGCTTGGCGCGCTCTCGGCCGTGCTCACTGCGACGAGTTGGTGGAGCTGGCCTGGCGAGGGCAATTCCTATGTCGCACCCTTGCACCAGGCGAAGCAGCATCACGCCTCGCCTGCCGCCCGCGCACTGCTGATCCAGTACGGCCTCAACGCCGTGGCGCTGGTCCCGCACATGGTCTTCATGGTGGACTTCGTCGCGCGCGGCCTCGGCCAAGGCATCGCAGCGGGATCGCGCTATTGGGTGCTGTACGGCCTCGGCGCGATCGTCGGCCCGCTCGTCACCGGCCATCTCGGCGACCGCTCCGGATTCGGACCGGCCTTACGCGCTGCGTTCCTTATTGAAGCGGCGGCCGTACTGCTTCCGGCCATCAGCACCGCACCGGTTTCGTTGATCGTATCGAGTGTGGTGATCGGGGGCTTCACGCCGGGCATCGTGCCGCTGGTGCTCGGCCGCATCCATGAGCTCGTCCCGCACTCCGGCGAGCAGCAGCGCTCGACGTGGAGCCACGCCACCACCAGCTTTGCGCTGTTCCAGGCGGCCGCAGCTTACGGCTTCTCCTGGATCTATGCGCAGACCGGCGGCGACTATCACGTCCTGTTCGCTCTCGGCGGTGGCGCCGTGGCGCTGGCGCTCGCGATCGATCTCGGCCTCGCCCTGGTCGTCCCGCGCAGATCCTGAGCGCGATGATGGCAGGCGAGCGGCATTACCTGGCGCTGGGCTTGGTCATCCTTTGAGCAACTGACCTCAGCAACTCGGTTTGCTCGAGGACCAACTCACATTGTTTTCGCGCATGCGTGGCCGACAGCTCCACCAGCTCCGCCAGCGTTTTTGCACGGCCCAGCTCCTGCGCATACTCCAGGGTCGCGCCCGCATTGACTTTCATCAGTTCGAGCACGACGGCGCGCCACTCAGCTGCCGTTCCAATCGCGTCGATGATCTCGCTTCCCACGACGACTGTTCCATTGGCCTCCGATGTCACACCGACCAGCCGTGAATTTGCGAGGTCATTGGCGCAGTTGAACGTAGCGCTCATGCCGTCCAAGGCGCGGGCTTGATACGCCCTGGCCATATCGACAATGAGATCAGTGGTGGTACTGCCTGGAGGTTGAGGACTTGCAAGGGTGACGCCGGCTTTTCCTTGTACCGGAACGGTCATCGGAGCAGGCTCTTCTTGCACGATCTGGGGCGCATCTTCGGCGACGGCGACCGAGCCCGGCGGCATGGCCAGACCCTCATCGACCGCACGGCTCACTTCCGCCGCCAATTCCAGCAGCGAGCGACGCCCGGAGCGTGCAACATCAGCAGGCCTCTTTGAGCGTGCCTTTCCCATGATCGTCCAACTCTTCCAAGTGCCCCGCGATCCAACCCCACAAACTGCCAATTTCGTCCGAAGCTCTGCCCGCCGGTGCAAACTCAGTGACGCCTAACCCCGCTCCGAGCGCATCCTGGTGATCGTTACGCTGCGCAATAAACGGGAGCGCAAGCGCACCGATGGAGCTCAGCGATGTGGCAGCTTCGCTCAGCCGGCAGCCCCGCGTCGGCGTCTGATTGAGGACGAAGGCAAAGCGGCGGTTGAGCCTGCGAATGGCGATCAGCGTAGGGATTGCGGCTTCGATATCGGCCGGGCTTGGGCGCGCCGGGATGAGACAGAGATCGGCGCAGGCAATGACGCGCATCGCCAGGCTGTTGGTCGTCGCAGCTGTGTCGATGATGGCGAGCCAGACCCCTTCGGCGCTCAGGCGCGCGAGCAACGGTTCGATCTCGGCAGGATCTGTAGCGCGCTCGACGCAAGGATAGGGATTCTCGCGGCGCGCTTTCCATTTCGAGATCGTACCTTGCGCGTCCGCCTCAACAAGAGCGACGCGCTCGGCGCTCTGCATGGCTGCCACCGCCAGTCCAACGGACAGCGTACTCTTGCCGCTTCCGCCTTTTTGCGTGACCAGGGCAAGGACGTGCATGTCCTGCTCTCCCCAAGGACGGCAACGACGTGGAACTCAGCTGCTGTCGGAAATGAACCTGTTGCAGCGC
This sequence comes from Bradyrhizobium manausense, assembly GCF_001440035.1. Taxonomy (GTDB): domain Bacteria; phylum Pseudomonadota; class Alphaproteobacteria; order Rhizobiales; family Xanthobacteraceae; genus Bradyrhizobium; species Bradyrhizobium manausense. The sequence goes on from NZ_LJYG01000085.1 coordinate 25,613, forward strand.
AAGATACTACCGCAAGTCGCGATTCGTCTCAAGTGAACGCGAGGCCATCCCGCTATCCCGCGTAGCGCGATCAGGAATACCGCATCACGCCGTCGTCGATCTTGCCGAAGCGCAAGGAAACGATGTCGAGCGCATAGTTCTGATACAGCCGCCACGGTCGCTTCGAGCCCTGCTTTGGCATTTTTGCGACAGAGCGCTGCACATAGCCCGAGGTAAAATCCAGCGAGGGCTGTGCGGTGATATCAGGATCGTCATTGTGCGGCATGGCTTGCCGAAAATTGTGCCGGTCCATGTAGTTGATCAGCCGGCAGACATATTCACAAGTGAGATCGCATTTCAGCGTCCAGGACGCATTGGTGTAGCCGAAGGCCGACGCCATGTTGGGCACGTCTGTATACATCATGCCCTTGTAGGTGAGAGTTTTGGCAAAATCGACGGGACGGCCATCGACGCGGACCTCGAGGCCGCCGACGACCTGGAGCACCAGGCCCGTCGCGGTCACGATGATATCGGCGGCAAGCTCGCTGCCGTCCTTGAGGCGGATGCCGTCGTGCGTGAAGGTGTCGATCTCCTTGGTGACCACGGCGGCGCGCTTCTCGCGGATCGCCTTGAAAAGATCGCCGTCCGGCACGAGGCAGAGCCGCTGGTCCCAGGGATTGTAGCGCGGCGTGAAATGGGTTGCGATGTCGTAATCCGGCCCGAGCGCGGCTCTCACGCCCGTCAGGATCAGGTCCTTCACCTTCGCCGGCTTGCGCCGGCTGAGCTGGAAGAAGAACATCCCCCACATCACGTTGCGCCAGCGGATCAAATGATAGGCCAGCCGCGCCGGCAAGTTGCGGCGCAGTTTGTTGGCGAGGGGATCCTGGGCCGGACGCGACACCACATAGGTCGGCGAGCGCTGCAGCATGGTGACCTGCGCCGCCGTCTTGGCAAGCTCCGGGACCAGCGTCACCGCGGTCGCGCCGGAGCCGATCACGACGACGCGCTTGCCGGCGTAGTCGATATCCTCGGTCCATTTCTGCGGATGCACGATCCGGCCGGCGAAGTCGGCAGCGCCCGCGAATTCCGGCGTGTAGCCGGCTTCGTATTTGTAGTAGCCCGCGCACAGAAACAGGAAATTGCAGGTGAAGCGCACGAGCTCCGCCGCGCCCTCGCCTCCCGCGCGCTCGGCCTCGATGGTCCAGCGCGCGTCACTGGTCGACCACGCCGCGCGCTTGACGCGATGATGGAAGCGGATGTGCTTGTCGATACCGTTCTCGACCGCGGTCTCGCGCACATAGCTCAGGATCTGCGGCCCGTCGGCGATCGCCTTCGGATCGGTCCACGGCTTGAAGGAATAACCGAGCGTGAACATGTCGCTGTCGGAGCGGATGCCGGGATAGCGGAACAGGTCCCAGGTGCCGCCGATGCAGTCGCGCCCCTCCAGGATGACGTAGCTCTTGCCCGGGCACTTGCTCTGAAGATGATAGCCCGCGCCAATACCCGATAGCCCCGCACCGACGATCAGCACGTCGAAATGTTCTTGTTGCATGGTTTCCTCCGCCGCGCGAGGATTGTCCGCTCGACACCGCTGGGCGTCAATCGGCAATCGGGGCGTGCGGAAGCCGCCAAACGGGTTGAATTCCACCAGCCGAAACAACAAAGCCCCGGATCGCTCCGGGGCTTCGCGTTGTTGATCGACAGGCCTGCCGATCAGTAGCGGTAGTGATCGCTCTTGTACGGGCCTTCCGGCTTGACGCCGATATAGTCGGCCTGGTCCTTGCGCAGTTCGGTGAGCTTGACGCCGATCTTGGCGAGGTGGAGACGCGCAACCTTCTCGTCGAGCGTCTTCGGCAGCACGTAGACTTCCTTCTTGTACTTGCCGTCCTTGTTGTTGGCGAACAGCTCGATCTGCGCCAGCGTCTGGTTGGTGAAAGACGCCGACATCACGAACGACGGATGGCCCATCGCGTTGCCGAGGTTCACGAGGCGGCCTTCCGACAGGAGGATGATGCGGTGCTTGTCCGGGAATTCGATCTCGTCGACCTGCGGCTTGATGTTGGTCCACTTCAGATTGCGCAGACCCGCGATCTGGATCTCGTTGTCGAAGTGACCGATGTTGCAGACGATGGCGCGATCTTTCATTGCGCGCATGTGGTCGATGGTGATGATGTCCTTGTTGCCTGTCGCGGTGACGAAGATGTCGGCGCGGGGCGCGGCGTCTTCCATGGTCGTGACCTCGTAGCCTTCCATCGCGGCCTGCAGCGCGCAGATCGGATCGACTTCCGACACCATCACGCGGCAGCCGGCCTGGCGCAGCGAGGCCGCCGAGCCCTTGCCGACGTCGCCGAAGCCCGCGACCATCGCAACCTTGCCCGACATCATCACGTCGGTGCCGCGGCGGATGCCGTCGACCAGCGATTCACGGCAGCCATAGAGGTTGTCGAACTTCGACTTCGTGACGCTGTCGTTGACGTTGATGGCGGGCCACAGCAGCGTGCCGGCCTTCTGCATGTCGTAGAGACGATGCACGCCCGTGGTGGTCTCTTCCGAAACGCCCTTGATGCTCTCGGCGATCGCGGCGAAGTAGCCCTTCGGCTTCTCCTTCAGCTGCTTCTTCAGAAGCGCGAAGAAGACTTCCTCTTCTTCCGAGCCCGGCTTGTCCAGGAACGCGGTGTCGCCCTTCTCGGCGCGCAGACCGAGATGGACGTACATGGTCGCGTCGCCGCCGTCATCGAGGATCATGTTCGGATGACCGCCGCCGTGCCAGTCGAACAGTTTTGCGGTGTAGTCCCAGTAATCCTTGAGCGTTTCGCCCTTGACGGCGAAGACGGGAATGCCGGCGGCCGCGATCGCCGCGGCGGCATGGTCCTGCGTCGAATAGATGTTGCAGGAGACCCAGCGGATATCGGCGCCGAGCGCTGCCAGCGTCTCGATCAGGACGCCGGTCTGGATCGTCATGTGCAGGGAGCCGGCGATGCGCGCGCCCTTCAAAGGCTGTTTGGGGCCGAACTCCTCGCGGGTGGCCATCAAGCCGGGCATCTCGGTCTCGGCGAGCGAGAGCTCCTTGCGGCCGAACTCGGCGAGCGAAATGTCCTTGACGATGTAATCGGTGAAGCCGGGCTTCGCGTTCATTGGGGGTTCCTGTCTGTTTGGCTCGTCATTCCGGGTTCGCCGCTGTGGCGGCGCCCCGGAACGACGCAAGAGAACTAGAGCGCGCGCTTCAGCTGCTCGACGAGGTCGGTCTTCTCCCAGGAGAAGCCGCCCTCGTTGTCGGGCGTGCGGCCGAAATGGCCGTAGGCCGAGGTGCGCGCGTAGATCGGGCGATTGAGGTCGAGATGGCTGCGGATGCCGCGCGGGGTCAGGTCCATCGCCTTGGCGGCGGCCTTCTCGAGCTGATCCTCCGACACCTTACCGGTGCCGTGGGTGTCGATGTAGATCGACAGCGGGCGCGCCACGCCTATGGCGTAGGCGAGCTGCAGCGTGCAGCGATCGGCAAGACCGGCGGCGACGATGTTCTTGGCGACGTAGCGCGCGGCATAAGCGGCCGAACGATCGACCTTGGTCGGATCCTTGCCGGAGAACGCGCCGCCGCCGTGCGGGGCGGCGCCGCCATAGGTGTCGACGATGATCTTGCGGCCGGTCAGGCCAGAATCGCCATCGGGACCGCCGATGTAGAACTTGCCGGTCGGGTTGATATGCCAGATGGTCTTCGGCGTGATCCAGTCCTTCGGCAGGGCCTCGCGCACATAGGGCTCGACGATCTCGCGGACCTGGTTCGAGGTGAGGTCCGGAACCAGGTGCTGGTGCGAGACCACGATCTCGCGCACGCCGACCGGCTTGCCGTTCTCGTACTGCACCGTGACCTGGCTCTTGGAGTCGGGGCCGAGCACCTTCTCCTTGCCGGAGTGGCGGGCTTCCGAGATCAGGCGGAGGATCTTGTGGGCGTAGAAGATCGGCGCCGGCATCAGATCGGGCGTCTCGTTGGTGGCGTAACCGAACATGATGCCCTGGTCGCCCGCGCCCTCTTCCTTGACCTCGCCCGGCTGCAGCGCATCGACGCCCTGCGCGATGTCGGCCGACTGCGGGTGCAGGAGGATCTCGATGTCGCAGGTCTTCCAGTGGAAGCCTTCCTGCTCGTAGCCGATGTCCTTGATCGCGCCGCGCACGACGCTTTCGATCTGCTCGTTGGTGACCGACTTCGGACCGCGAGTCTCACCGGCGATCACCACCTTGTTGGTGGTCGCCAGCGTCTCGCAGGCGGCACGGATCTGCCAGGGATCGATGCCGGCTTTCGGCCCTTCGCGGTAGAACAGGTCGACGATTTCATCCGAGATCCGGTCACAAACCTTGTCCGGATGGCCTTCGGAGACGGACTCGCTGGTGAAGAGATAGGACGCGCGCATCAAGAAACCCCTTGTTCCACCGCTACCGGCGGACGTTTGCGATGTTTACAGTTGGATTATGTCAATCACGCCGGCGCGAGATGACGTAGGATTCGTCAAGAAACCAGAGCCCGTTGTACTTCCGCAGCACATCTCTGGCGGCATCCAGAGTGCGGCCGTTTTGAGTCATATCTGTCAACCGGTCGTCCTCAATCTGAGCGACATACACCGCCGCATTCCACGCTGCAAAGGCCGTCGAGGTCCCGATGGTACCCGTCACCTCGTTGGGCAGCGCTTCCATATCATACCTGAAGATCGAACGGTTGTCCGCGTAAGCATTAAAATTTAGGTCGCGGCCCAACGATCCGAGTTCATACTTAACGGCGCGCAATAGCTCATGACGGCTCACCGAGAAAGGGTTTTCTCCGGGCCAGATGGCCTGGATCATTTCCATGCCGGGGTCGTGGCCATGAGAGTGGATTCCGATCAGGCGGCCGCCCGGCCGCAACGCCCGCGCCAGTGGTGCAATGATCCGCTTGGCCCGAAAATTGACCGAGGACAGGGCCCGGTATGGCTGGGATGCGATCACGAGGTCGAAATTGGCCTCGGTCTGCCCCGGCCGGGGAATGGTCGAATCGAGCAGGAATCGATGGTCGTCGCGGTAGAGCACGAGCACGACCGGCCGCTCGTAGAGCGGCATCGCGGTACGCGGGCTGATCGCGGCCCGCCAATTCTGCTCCAGGAACGGCCGTAGCTCGGCGATCTGCTGCTCGAACTCGCCGGACGAGGCCCCCCTCAGCGGGACCTCATGCCAGACGGTGGCCGCGGCTGCAGCAGGCGAGGCCGGCGTCAGCCACGGCGCCTCCGAATAGAACATGTTGGTGAAGACGAAAACCGATGCCGGATGCTCGAAAATGCGGTCCGGCACCTTCTCCAGCGTCAGCCGCAGATCCTCGAGACTGAGCTCCTTGCCGGCAACATAGAACGGCATATGCGGGTAGCGCTGATGCGTGGCGCGCAGCACGCGCGCCAGCACCGTGCCGTCGCCGACACCGGCATCGAAAATGCGCAGCGCCGGCGGGCGCGGATGGATGGTGGACAGCTCCAGCGCCACCCGGTCGGCGATCACCCGCTTTTCGCTGCAGGTGTGGACGAACAGCAGATATTTCTGCCGGTTCTCGAAGAAGCGGAAATTGCCGCGCGGATCGCGCTTCTCCGGGGGGACCTGGAGCCCCCGCGGCGGCGGCAGGCCACCGGTCGTCGACGCCGCGATATAGGCCTGAATCCGCTCCAGCGTGTCGATGGTGATGCGCTTGCCCTCGCGCAGGCGCTGCACGAGCTTCCCATCGTTCACCGCCCGCCGGCCAAACGTCGATTCCGCCATGTCCGCCTTGCGGCAGAACTCGGTGATTTGGCTCAGGATTTCGTCGTTCTTCATCGATGGGAAGGCGGTGGGCAGAAAAGTTGGGACCAACCTCGTAGCAAATTCTGCCCACCGAGGGAATACCGCTGGCTGCGTTACCCCACAGCCGATGACATGCGCGTGAACCCCGACCGGCTGCCGGACAACAAACAAGCACGTCTCCTCGAGGAAACACCCAAACACCCCATGAGCCGCCTGCTCGTCGTGCTCGCTTTGCTCGCCGCGACCCTTTGGTCGGCGCCCTGCTCCGCCCAGTCGCGCAGCCAGCTGGGGCCGCTCTGCACCACCGAGACCACGCCGGCGGACCAGATGGTCGACGCCTGCACCAAGATCATCGCCCTGAAGGTCTTCAAGGGCGGGCAGCTCGCGACCGTGTATTTCTGGCGCGCGGTGGGCTGGAACAAGAAAGGCGACTACGCCAAGGTCATTGCCGACACCAGCGAGGCGATCCGGCTGCAGCCGAGCCAGGCGGTCTACAATCTCCGGGGCTCGGCCTATTTCGACAAGGGCGACTACGACATCGCGATCGCCGATTTCGATGATGCGCTAAAGCTCGGCCCGCCGAGTGGCATCATCTTCCACAACCGCGGCAATGCCTGGCGCGGCAAGGGCGACTACGCCAAGGCGATCGCCGACTACGACATGGCGATCAAGGCGGATCCCAGGTCGGCGTTCTCATTCCAGAATCGCGGCATCTCCAAGGAGGCGCTCGGCGATCTGGACGGTGCGCTCGCCGACCTCAATCAGGCGATCCGGATCGACCCGACGCTGCCGCAGCCGCTGATCCAGCGCACCGCGATCTGGCGCGCCAGGGGCGATCTGGATCGCGCGATCGCCGATGGCAGCGAGGCGATCCGGCTGGCCAAGGACAAGCCCCCAGCCAACATCATGACGCCGCCGAACAGCGTGCTGATCTCCGGCTATGCCCATCGCGCGCTCGCCTATGAGGCCAAGGGCGACTACGCGCATGCCCGCGAGGACTACAACGCGTCACTGGCGATCACGGCCGCCGACGCCGGCAGCAAGGCGGTCCAGGCGACCGCAAAGGTGCGGTTGTCGCTGGTGAGCGACGCAGCCGCGCCGATGCCGCGCGACGCGCCACCGCCGGCGACGCAACCGGCGGCAGCGCCAGCCCCGCAGCAGACGGGCGCGGCACCGGCGCTTTCTCCTGCGCCCTCGCCTGCACCGGCCGTTCGCGGCAGCCGCATGGCGCTCGTCATCGGCAACGGGGCCTATGCCCATGTGAAGGCGCTGCCCAATCCGCCCAACGACGCGCGCGCGGTCGCAAAGAGCCTGCGCGACATCGGCTTCACGGTATCGGAGGGCGTCGACCTCGACCGCGCCGCGATGCAGAAGATGACGCGCGACTTCCTGCGCGAGGCCGCGCGGGCGCAGGTGGCCCTCGTCTACTATGCCGGCCACGGCGTGCAGATCGACGGCCGCAACTATCTCATTCCCGTCGATGTCGCGCTGAAGCCGGGCAGCAGCATGACCGAGGCCATGATCGACATGGACACGATCATGGCGGGGCTGGACGACCAGGTTCGCACCAACATTTTGATCTTCGATGCCTGCCGCAACAACCCGATGGCGCAGCAAGTCGCAAGCGCCGGCAGCAGTCGCGGCATCGAGGGCGCGTCGGGCCTCGCCGCACCGTCCAGTCTCGGATCCGGTGCGACCCTGGGGGCCGGCACGCTGATCGCGTTCGCAACCGCGCCGGGACAGGTCGCGCTCGATGGCGAAGGCGCCAACTCGCCCTTCTCCGCGGCGCTGTCCCGTCATCTCGGCACGCCGGGCCTCGAAGTGCAGCAGATGCTGACGCGGGTGCGGGCCGAGGTGGTGTCGGCCACGAAGAACAAGCAGGTGCCGTGGTCGAACTCGTCGCTGCTGGGCGAGGTCTATCTGGCGGAGAAGTGACGACGCGCCTCCGCGTCGTCATCCCGGGATGGTGCGCAAGCACCAGACCCGGGATCTCGAGATTCCCAGGTGCGCAATTGCGCACCATAGTTCGCGCCAAGCGCGCCCCGGAATGACACTCCCCGTCAGTTGCCCCACACTTCCTTCGCGATCTCGACCGCAAGGCTCAGCTTGGCCCACTGCTCTTCCTCGGAGAGGATGTTGCCCTCTTCGGTCGAGGCAAAGCCGCACTGCGGCGACAGCGCGAGCTGCTCCAGCGGCGCGAACTTGGCGGCCTCTTCAAGTCGACGCTTGATGTCGTCCTTTTTCTCGAGCTCGCCGAACTTCGAGGTGATGACGCCGACCACGACGACCTTGTTGCCCCTGGGCAGGAAGCGCAGCGGCTCGAAGCCGCCGGCGCGGTCGGAATCGTACTCCAGGAAGTAGCCGTCGTAATTGGTGCCGGCGAGCAGGGTCTCGGCCACGGGCTCGTAGCCACCCGAGGAAATCCAGGTCGAGCGGAAATTGCCGCGACAGACATGCGTCGTCACCACCATGTCGGCAGGCTTCTCGGCCAGTGCATAGTTGATGATGCGGGCGTAGATCTGCTGGAGGCCGTCCGGATTGTCGCCGCGCTCACGCGCCTTCTGCAATTCGTCCTGCGAGCAGAGATAAGCCCAGACGGTGTCGTCGAACTGCAGATAGCGGCAGCCCGCGTCGTAAAATGCCTTCACGGCCTTGCGGTAAGTCTTGCCGAGATCCTCGTAGAAGGGCTCGAGGTCGGGATAGACGTCCTTGGAGATCGACTTGCGGCCGCCGCGGAAGTGCAGCACGGCTGGCGAGGGGATCGTCATCTTGGCGGTGACGTGCGCCTGGTCGGCGACCTTTTTCAGGAAGCGGAAATGGTCGAGCATCGGGTGATTGTCGGGGAAATCGAGCTTGTCGATCACGCGCACCGCGTCGTGACGGGTCTGCACGCCCGCGAACTGGATGCCGGTATCGGGGTGGAACAGCTCGCAGCCGGTGAGCTTGGCCAGGAAGTCGAAATGCCACCAGGAGCGGCGGAATTCGCCATCGGTTGCGAGCTTCAGGCCGATCGAGGCCTGCTTGTGCACGACCTTCTCGATCTCCATGTCCTCGATCTTGCGCAGATCGTCGGCCGAGATCTCGCCCTTCTCGAGTTTCGCGCGTGCGTCCTTGATCTTGGCAGGGCGCAGAAGGCTGCCGACCTCGTCGGCACGGAAGGGGGCTTTGGTTCGCTGCATTCTTGAACTCCCGAGGATTTTCTAGTGAGCCGCCGCCCCAGCGACACCGAGGTGACGCTCCAGGACCGACGGGTCGGCCTTCAGGGCGGCGCTCGGGGCGTCGTGGACGATCGTTCCGCGCTCCAATATCACAACACGGTCGGCGAGCCCCAGAATCTTTTGCGCGTTCTGCTCGACGATGATCGAGCAGATGCCGCCGGCCCGGGTGATAGTCCCGATCGCCCTCAGCAGCTCCTCGACGATGATGGGGGCGAGGCCCTCGGTCGGCTCGTCCAGCAGCAGCACCTTCGGGTTGAGGGTCAGCGCGCGGCCGATCGCCAGCATCTGCTGCTCGCCGCCGGAGAGCTGGTTGCCGAAATTGCTGCGGCGTTCCTTCAGCCGCGGGAACATCTCGTAGACCTTCTCGACGGTCCAGGGACCGGGCTGGGCCACCGCGGTCATGTTCTCCTCCACCGTCAGCGAGCGGAAGATGTTGCGCTCCTGCGGCACCCAGCCGATGCCGGCACGCGCCCGCTGGTCAGGCCGCAAGCTCGTGACGTCGGTGCCGGCGAGCGCGACCGAGCCCGAGAAACGGCGGGTGACGCCGACGATGGAGTTGATCAGCGTGGTCTTGCCGGTGCCGTTGCGCCCCAGCAGCGCCAGCACCTGCCCCTCGGCGAGGCGCAGCGACATGTTGGGCAGCACCACCGCCTCGCCATAGCCGGCGCGCAGGGACTCGATTGCGAGCAGGTCAGACATTGACCGCCTCCCCGCCGAGATAGACCGCCTTCACCTGCGGATCGCGCGCGACCTGCTCGGGCGCCCCTTCGGTCAGCAGCGCGCCGGAGACCAGCACCGAGATGCGGTCGGCAAAGGAGAACACGAGGTCCATGTCGTGCTCGATCAGCAGCACCGTGACGTCGCGCGGCAGGCTGCCGACGACAGCGAGAATGTCGTGGCGCTCGCTCTCCGGCACGCCGGCCGCGGGCTCGTCGAGCAGCAGCACGCGCGGCTTGGCAGCGATCGCGACCGCGATCTCGAGCAGGCGCTGCTTGCCGTAGGGCAGCGTCACGGTCTGCTCGTTCATGACGTCGAGCAGGTGGAAGCGCCTCAGGAGATCGGCGATCTCGTCGTTGACGTCGCTGCGCGTGCCCATCCGCCGCCACCAGTCGCCGCCATGGCCGAGGCGCTCGGAGACGGCAAGGCCGATGGTCTCGAGCGGGGTGAGATCGGGATAGAGCTGGTTGATCTGGAAGGTGCGCGACAGGCCGCGCAGCACGCGCTTGTGCACCGGCAGATCGGTGATGTCCTGGCCTTCGAGCAGGATGCGACCCGAATTCGGCTTGAGCACGCCGGTGAGCTGGTTGATCACCGTGGTCTTGCCGGCGCCGTTCGGGCCAATCAGCGCATGGCGGGCGCCCTGCTCGATCCTGAGCGACAGGTCGCGCGTGACACGCAGACCGCCAAAGGTCTTTTCGAGATTCTTGGTTTCGAGCGCGATGGTCATGCGTCGCTCTCCGGCACTGTCACGACCGCCTTGCGTCCCGCAATCTGCTTGATCAGCAAATTGGGCAGGAACAGCACGCCGTAATGCAGCCGCTGCCGGCCGACCAGCACGATCACGACCAGCACGAGCCCGATCCAGAACTGCCAATATTGCGGGGTGATGGTGGAGAACACTTCCTGGAGCATGCGGAAGATCACGGCGCCGATCAGCCCGCCATAGAGATAGCCGGTGCCGCCGATGACGAGCACCAGCATCAGGTCGGCGGAGCGGTCGAAGGCGAACACGTCGAGCGAGGCGATCGCGGTGGTCTGGGTGAACAGCGCGCCCGCAATGCCGGCGTAGAACGCCGCAAGTGTATAGATCGCGACCAAGCGGCGGTTGACGGGGATGCCGATGGCAGCTGCCCGCAGCGGGTTGTTCTTGATCGCCCGCAGCGACAGGCCGAACGGCGAATGCACGATGCGCCGGGCCAGCAGGAACAGCACGAACAGCACGGCCAGCGAATAGAAGAAGCCGGCCTTGCCGAACATGTCGAACGGGATCTCGCCAAGGATCGGCTGCATCTCGATACCCTGAAGGCCGTCGGTGCCGCCGGTGATGTTGGAGAAGCGTTCGGCGAGCGCCTCCAGCAGCAGCGCGATGCCGAGCGTCACCATCAGGCGCGTCAAGTCGACGCCGCGGATCACCAGGAAGCTGGTGGCAAAGCCGAGCACCATCGCGGCAAGGCCCGCCGCGATCAGCGCCAGCACCGGCTCGTTGATGATGCCATGAAGCGCAAGAAGTCCTGCAGCATAGGCGCCGACGCCGAAGAAGGCGGCGTGGCCGAGCGAGACGATGCCGGCATAGCCGAGGATGAGATCGAGCGAGATCGCAAACAGCGCCAGCCGCAGGATGTCGGTCATGATCAGATAACGCGAGGGAAACAGAAAGCCGCAGGCGAGCACGACGAGCCAGAAGACGGCCTCGCCATAGTGCCAGCGCGCCTGCCGCTGGGCGTGATAACCGACGTCGGACGAAGCGCTCATCGGCAAGCTCAACGCGCGGCCGTGCGGCCGAACAGGCCGTTCGGGCGCCAGATCAGGATCACGATCATCATGGTGTAGATCACGAACGGTCCCATCTTCGGCACGTAATATTTGCCGGCGACGTCGCCGATGCCGAGCAGCAGCGAAGCCAGGAACGGGCCTGTTATCGAGGAGGAGCCGCCGACGGTGACCACGATCAGGAAGTAGATCATGAATTTCAGCGGGAAATATGGATCGAGGCCGAGGATCTCGGCGCTGAGCGCGCCGCCAAGGCCGGCAAGCCCGCAGCCGAAAGCAAAGGTGAAGGCGAACACCTGCGGCACGTTGATGCCGAGACCGCTCGCGGCACGGGGATCATCGACGGCGGCGCGCAGACGGCTGCCGAAACGCGTCTTGGCCAGCACCATCTGCAGGCCGATGGTCAGCAGGCCGCAAATCACGATGATCATCAGCCGGTAGCGGCCAATGCCGACGCCGAACACGTCGAACTGACCTTGCAGGGCAGCCGGCAGGTTGATGAAGACCCTCGAGGAGCCCTGGATGTAGTCAACGGCCGCGACCGACATGAATGCCAGGCCGATCGTAAACAGAACCTGATCGAGATGGCTACGCGCATAGAGGTGGCGATAGAGCGTGCGCTCGAGCACGATGCCGATCACCGCGGACGAGACGAAGGCGAGCGGCAGGGCCGCGAAGAACGGCCAGCCATGCTGGTTCACCAGCAGCATGCAGACATAACCGCCGGCCATGGCGAAGGCGCCATGGGCGAGATTGACGAAGTTCATCAGGCCCAGCGTGACCGCGAGCCCGCAGGCGATCACGAACAGCAGCATGCCGTAGGCCACGCCATCGAACAGGTTGGTGAGGATTGAGGTCATCGAGACTGGATCGATCCTGATAGACATTCGTCATTCCGGGGCAGCGCAGCGCTGAATCCGGAATCTCGCTTCAACAACTTCGAGATCCCGGGTTCGCGCTAAGCACGCCCCGGGATGACCGCTTTCGCGGGTCACTTCTTAGTCTTGCCGAGATCCTTGACGGCCTCGAAGACCTGGAACTCGACATTGTAGAGCTCGCCGTCAGACTTCGACCTTGCGACCCTGCGGATATAGATATTCTGGACGATGTCGCGGGTCTCCGGATCAATCGAGATCGGGCCGCGCGGGCTCTCCCATTTCTGGCCCTTCATGGCCTCGACCAGCTTGGTGCCGTCGGTGTCGCCACCCGTCTTCTTCAATGCCTCGTAGATCAGGTGAATGCCGTCATAGCCGCTCACCGCCATGAAGCCGGGACGGCTGTTGAAGGCCTTCTTGTACGCCGCCACGAAGTCCTTGTTCATCTGCGAGGGATGGGCCGCGGAATAGAGATGTGCGGTCACGGTGCCGATCACGGCGTCCCCCATGTTGTTGAGGAGATCGTCGTCGGTGACGTCGCCCGGCCCGATCACCTTGATGCCGGCCTTGTCGAGGCCGCGCTCGGCATATTGCTTCATGAAATTGCCGCCTTGGCCCGCCGGCACGAACACGAAGATCGCGTCGGGCTTGGCATCCTTCATGCGCTGGAGGAAGGGCGCGAAGTCAGGATTTTGCAGGGGCACCTTGACCTCTTCGACCACCTCGCCGCCGCCGGCCGTGAAATTCTGCTTGAAGAAATTCAGCGCATCGTTGCCCGGCGCGTAGTCGGAGGTCAGCGTCGCCACCTTCTTGATGCCGTTCTGCACGGCCCAGTCGCCGATGATGGTGGAGGATTGCGCAAGCGTGAAGCTCGTGCGCACGATGTAAGGCGAGCGCTCGGTGATGATCGAGGTGCCCGCCGCCATCACGATTTCCGGAATCTTCGCTTGCGTTGCAAGCGGCGCCGCGGCGAGCGCCGCCGGCGTGACGCCGAAGCCGGCGATGAAGTTGACCTTGTCGTTGACGATCAGCTCCTGCGCGGCGGTCTTGGTCTTGTCCGGGATCGCCGCATCGTCCTTGACGATGATCTCGACCTTCTTGCCGGCGACGGTTTCGCCGTTCTGCTGGATGTAGAGCTTGATCGCGTTCTCGATCTGCTTGCCGGTCGAGGCCTGGCCGCCGGTCATCGGCAGGATCAGGCCGATCTTGACGGTGTCTTCCGCCCTGGCCGGTGAGAGGCCCGCAAGGCCCGCGATGGCGGCAATGGCAGCCGCCCGAGAAAACGTCTTGTGTTCGAACATCAGATGTCCCTCCCCTTCATTCCTGACTTTCTTGTGCGCTGGACCGAGTGCCCGGTCCTTGCCTGGCTTTAACCCACGCACGAGCGATTTCGCGCGTCACATGGCGTCTTTCGCGCCCTCATTGTCAATCGGACGTTTGGCGATCATTCGGCGCTAGGCCCGCGCGTTCCGGTTACCAACATTGCAAAGCGATATCGGGTCACGTCGGGGTAACCCGAGCGCCCGAATTCGCACCATTTCATTTGTACGATTGTACAAAGGAAATGGTGCTGTCAACGAAAAAGCCCCCTCGCCGGCCAAGCAGATTGTCGCGAGCCGTCGGCTGCAGTCTAGGAATGCGTCTGCCGGCGTGGATGGAGGATTTCGTCTTTCATTTGCAGAATCCGGACATCGGGGAGAGCCGATCCGCCGATTTCAAGGTATTTTTATACCTATCTCGAATAAGCCTATTTTACCTTGTTGAAGGCTACGGTTCCGACAGCGCCGCTCGTCCGGCGCCCGGTCCCTCGTCCCGATTGCTGCACCCGACCATGTCCAGACGTTTCCGTTTCATCGTCTCTCTGCTCGCGCTCGCCGCGGGCCTGTCCGGCTGCGGCACGGTCAACGAAAAGCTCTCGGCCGGCATGGGCGACTACATCCCGCAATGGGCCGGCGGCCTGCCGGCGGATGCCCCGCCCCGGCCGGGCACGCCGCAATACGACGCCTACATGAAGGAACGCGAGCGCAAGCGGCTGATGCCGGCGGCGGATCGCGACAAGGAAGAGCAGGCGCAGAAGGGCGCGACCGGATCCACGTCGGGCGAGGCGGTGCGCTGAGGTGCATCTGGTCATTCCGGGGCGCGCAAAGCGCGAACTATGGTGCGCAATTGCGCACCTGAGAATCTCGAGATTCCGGGTTCGATGCTAACGCATCGCCCCGGAATGACGGTGCGCTAATCCACGAACACCACGGTCTTGCGGCCGTTGAGGATGACGCGGTCGTCGAGGTGATAGCGGATTGCGCGCGCGAGCACGCGGCGTTCGATGTCGCGGCCTTTGCGAACGAGATCCTCAGGCGTGTCGCGATGACTGATGCGCTCGACGTCCTGGTCGATGATCGGGCCTTCGTCGAGATCGCGCGTGACGTAATGGGCGGTGGCGCCGATCAGTTTCACGCCGCGCTCGTGGGCCTGGTGATAGGGCTTTGCACCTTTGAAGCCCGGCAGGAAGGAGTGATGGATGTTGATGCAACGTCCGGACAGTTTTGCCGACAGATCATCCGACAGGATCTGCATGTAGCGGGCGAGCACCACGAGATCGGTCCCGGTCCTGGCGACGAGATCGAGGATCTGGGCCTCCTGCTCGCGCTTTGTCTCCTTGGTGACTGGCAGATAATGGAACGGTATCTCGCCGAAATCGAGCCCGGCATAGACCTCGCGCGGGTGATTGGAGACGATCGCGGCCAGGCTCATCGGCAATTCGCCGGTGCGCCAGCGGTAGAGGATGTCGACCAGGCAATGGTCGGACTTCGACACCAGCAGCATCACCTTGCGACGCGCGGCGCGGTCGCGCATCTGCCACTCCATGCCGAAACGCTCGGCAATCGCGGCAAAGCCGGTCTGCAGCGCCGCCAGTTCCACGGCGAGATCAGCCGCGGTGAACACCACGCGCATGAAGAATTTCTTGGTCTCGACATCGTCGAACTGCTGTGCGTCGAGAATGTTCTGTCCGGAGTTCGCCAGGAAGGTCGACACCGCCGAGACGATGCCGGGACGATCCGGGCAGGACAAGGTCAGAACGTATTGATGATCGGGCATGGCTGTTGAAGAGATGGCTCTTGACGAAAGATTGGGCAGCGGCGCGGAACGACCCGCGATTTGCGCCCTGCTCTAGCACTGTGGCTGGCCTTGCGCCAATCCCGACGACGGAGTCAGGATGAACGGACGATTGCGATATTGGACTGACCGGAGCACGCCCATGGCCGACCGCTTGAACGGCACCCGCATCCTGATTCTGGAGACCCGCGAGGAGGCGCAGTTCTCGAAGCTCCTGGCCGAGCAGGGCGCCGAGGTCGTGCAATGCCCGATGTTCACCATTCAGGATGCGCCGGACCCGGCCCCGGTCGAAGCCTGGATCCACCGCGCCATCGACAAGCCGTTTGACGACCTCGTGCTGATGACCGGTGAAGGCTTGCGGCGGATCATGAAGCTCGCGCGCACGCGCGGGCTCGACCAAGCCTTTGTCGCGGCACTGGCCAAATCGCGAAAATTTACCCGCGGGCCGAAACCCGGCAGGGCGCTGCGTGAAATCGCGCTCGAGGCGCAGCAGACCACCGAGAAGCCGACCACCGAAGGCGTGATCGAGATGCTGGGCAAGCTCGACTTGAAGGGGCACCGCCTCGGCCTCCAGCTCTATCCGGACAAGGACCACAGCGCGCTGACCGGCGCACTCGCGGCGCAAGGTGCGGAGGTCGATACGGTGCTGCCTTACGTCTACGACTCCAAAGCCGCGGACGCCAATATCATCGCCGCCATCGACGAGATGGCGGAGGGACGCATCGACTCCATCGCGCTGACAAATCTTGGCCAGGTCCGCCGGCTGATCGAGGCGGCCAAGGCGCATGGCAGCGAAGCGAAGCTGCGCGCGGGGTTTGAGCGGACATTGATCGCCTCAGTCGGACCGGCCGTCTCCGGCGAACTCGCCGCGCATGGTTTGCGCACCGACGTTTCGCCGGCCGATGAAGCCTTCTTCATGCGCCCGCTGATCTCGGCGATGGCGGCGGCGTTGGCGGAAAGGCAGCCGAGGACGGCGAGCTGATCTTCCTTGCCTAGCTTGCCACCTGCGAGGCGGCCGACATCAGCTCCTGATGGCTCGGCGCTCCGAACATGCGCCGGCCGCCATCGGGAACCTCGGTAAACGTCCAACGCACGATCCCTTCCCGATCGAGCAGGAATTGGCCGAACAATTGGCCTGTGCCGCCTGCCGCCATACGCTGGTCGGCTTCGGTCATCTCATAGCCGTCCTTGTTGTTGAGGTACTCGGCGGCCGCCGGACGCGCCATCGGCCCAGGCAATTCGCCAGGCATATCGACCGGTGGCATGCTCATGAGCACATCCATGCCGACCTTGCGCGGCCAATCGGTCTCGTTCTCCGTGAACTCGAGATTGGGCAAACCGAACGCATGATGCGAGACCCTCTCGGGGTCGGAGGCAGCGAGCAAGTTCGGCAGGGGATGATAGCGGAAGTAGAGCCGCGCCCGGTCGGCCGGCGTATTGACGATCGTGAGACTTTCAATGCCCCTTCCGCGCAGCTCGCCGTCGAGCTGGGCCTGCGCCGCGATGTGGCGCCGGCAGAATGGGCAGTGCAGGCCCCGAAACAAGCCGACCAATATCGGACGATGCCCGCGGTAATCCTCGAGCGCGATCTTCCCTTCGCGTGTGATGGCCTCCAACACGACGTTCGGTGCGCGATCACCCGGTTGAAGCGGTCCATCGACATGACGATCTGACATGGTTGAACTCCCTCACATTGGCTAGTCAAGAAACGGCAGTACGATCAGCCCAGCAGGATCGAGCCCATGCCGCTCACAGACATCATGGGCCAGCGCGAAATAACGCTCGGCCTCCGGCAGGTCGCCTCGATCAAGATTCAAAGTCGCAAGACCATCATAGCATGGAAAGAGCTGCTGCGGCTCACCGGTCTCACTCGCGACCTCGATGGCCTCGTGGTAGCAGCGCACGGCAAGGTCAGGCCGGAAATGGCATTGATGGATCTGCCCGAGCACGATCAAGGGAACCGGGAGATGCTCGCGCTGATCGAGCGCACGGTCGATCTCGATCGCCTTTTCGGCAGCCGGCACCCCCTCATCGGTGCATCTGTCCGTGAAGGTGCAACAGGCGACGGAAAAGTTGGCGAGAAGGCGCGCCTGGAAGCCGAGATCGCCGATGCGATGAGCGACATCGAGCCCACGCCGGCATACGTCGATGGCTTGCGCCGGGTCGATGATCGTGTAGAGCACTCCGAGGTTGGTGTAGCCGCGGCACGCCACATTGAGGAGGCCGGCGGCTTCGGCAGACGCGACACTTTGCTCCACCTCATGCACTGCATCCTGGTGTCGCCCAAGCCGCGCCAGCGCAACCCCTTTGGTGTTGAGCGCCTCCGCAATGGCGCGCGCCGCCTCGATGCCGGCCTGACCATCCGCGTCCACCGACACAGAGCGCGCGTAACCGAGCGCCTCGTCGGCCCATCGCGCGGCAGCGACGTGATCACCCACGCGAAACGCGAGACGGCCGCGCTCCTGCAGGAGGTGTGCCCACTCGATCGGCGCGTCGACCCCCGCAAGCCGCTCTGCCGCCTCGGCATAGTGCGCCTCCGCGTTGACGCGCTTGCCGGCGTCCCACAACAATCGGCCGAGATTGCGAAGAATTCGCGCCTCGCCGACGCGGTCCTCTGCCGCGCGGTATCGCTCCAGCGCGCATCGATAATGCTCCTCGGCCGTGCTTCGGCGGCCAGCCACGCGACATAGGTCGGCAATGCGCTCGTGCAGGACGAGGCGTTCCGGCTCCCATTCGCTGCCGGTCGACAGTACCTTGAACGACTGCTGGTAGAATCGAAGGGCATCGTCATTGGCGTAGCTTGCGCGTGCGCGATCGCCGGCAGCGCGCAGATAGCGCGCCCCTTTCGGCCTGCTCGCGCTCAGACTGAAGTGATGTCCGAGCAGTATGAGATCTTCGAGGCGCTCCGGATCATCACCATAAAGCCGCTCCAGCGCGGCACCAATCCGTTCATGAAGCTCGATCCGGCGCTGCAGGAGCAGATTTTGATAAATCACATCCTGAAGCATGGTTTGCGTAAAGCGGTAGGTCCGCAGGGAAATCGAGTTCGAGCCCGCGATCTCCTCGATGATCTCAGCCTCGCACAGAAGTTCGAGCCCTGCATCAACCCTTGCCGGATCGGTTGCCGCAGCGCCGAGGACAGCCGCATCAAAGCGCGGACCGATCACCGCTGCCTCCTGTGCCAGGCGGCGCACCTGGTGCGGCAAGCGGTCGAGGCGCGCTAGCAACAGAGCCTGGATGCTCGCCGGAATGTCCGCGGCGGCTTCATCCGACTTCACCCGCCATAGCGCGCCGTCACGCTCCAGGGCGCCGGCTTCGATCAGGCCGCGGATGATCTCCTCGAGGAAAAGCGGATTGCCGCCGGCGCGATCGAGGATACGACTGAACAGGCGTCTCGGCGGTTCACGCCAACCGTGAATGAAATAGGCCGCGAGCAATCTTTGTCCGTCAACCTCGCCAAGTTGGGGTAGCCGAAGGGTTGCGTGACTGATTTTGCTCGAACCGAACTGGTCCAGTTCCAGCATCGGCCGATGCGTGAACAGCAGCATCAGCCGCGTCCGCTCCAAACGGTCCATCAGGAACCGCAACGCTTCAAGGGACACCGCGTCGGCCCAGTGCAGGTCCTCGACGACGATCAGCAGCGGCGACAGTGCCAGGCGGCGTTCAAAGATGGTGCGGATCGCGAAGAATATCTGCCGGCGGAGCTGTTCGGGCTCGACGTGCCTCAGCACGGCACTGGGGTCGCCGAGGCCGAGCACGTGCAGATAGAGGGGCATCAGGCGGTCGGCCTCGTCCGTCGCGAGGCCAAGCTCCGACAGCGCTTGCGCGACTTTCGCCTCTGCCTCCGCGGCGCCGGCCTTCTGCGCGATGCCATAGGCGCTGCGCAGCACCGCGGCGAGCGCGCCATAGGATTGTTCGCCGAGCGGCGAGCAGGCCGCCTGCCGGATCGCCACGCCTGCGAAGCGATCGTCATCGCGGATGCGGGCTACGAATTCGCTGACCAAGCGGGTTTTCCCGATGCCGGCTTCGCCGACCAGGCGCACCAGTTGAGCCGCGCCGCCGCACGCCAGATCAAGGCTGCCGATCATGCGCGCAAGCTCTGCGTCGCGGCCGATCACCGGCGCATTGAGGCCCAGCGCGTCGAGGCCTCGTGCCGCACGCGGCGTGTCGAGCGGCTCCTTCAGACGATGGATCAGAACGCTGCCCATCCTGCCCTTGAGCGAGACCTCGCCAAGCGAGTCGTAGGAGAACGCGTGCCGCGTCAGGCGGTGGGTCAACGGGCCGACCAGCACCTCGCCCGGCGCCGCCATCGACTGCAGTCGCTGGGCGGTATTCACGGTGTCGCCGGTCACCGAATAGGATTTGGCAGCGCCCACACCGAGCCCGCCCGCAACGACGTGCCCGGTGTTTATGCCGACATGGAGCAGCAGGGGTGAGCCGGCATATGCCTTTGCGCGTTCGCTGAGACGCGCCGTCCGGCCGATCATATCGAGGGCAGCGCGGACCGCCCGCTCCGGGTCGTCCTCGTGTGCGGCCGGTGCACCGAACAGAGCAAGCAGCGCATCGCCGATGAACTTGTCCACGAAGCCGCCGAAGCTTTGCACCGCGGCCGTCAACTCCTCGAACAATTCGTTCTGAAGGGTCTGCATAACCTCCGGATCGAGCCGCTCGCTCATCGCAGTAAAGCCGCTGAGATCGGCAAACAGCACGGTGATGGTGCGGCGGTTCGCTTCGCTCTCGACCTCGCCCGAGAGAGGTCGAAATGCGGCTTGAGCTTCGGCCGTCGGCGCGAGCGGCGGAGAAGAGGACCGGATCGGCACCGTCCTCGGGCTCGCCCGCGCCGATGCCTGCCCGCTGCCCGCGGAGATCTCACAGACGAGGACGCCGCACTTCGGGCAATAGGCGAAATCGGGCGCGCATGGAAAGCCGCAGCCAGGGCATGCGTTCGGCTGCTTCGTGCCGCACTTCGGGCAGAAGGCAAAGCCGGCCTGGACCTCGAAACCGCAACCCGAGCACGTCATGGCTCAAGACCTCGCGGAAGCCGCGATGGTGTGATCTGGTGGCCCTGCGAGGATGGGCCTCAGGATGCGAACCAGAATGGGCTTTGCATGCCGGAAGAGCAAGCGGTGGCTAGTCCGTGGCGCCGTATTGGCCGGACCACCGATGCCGCTGGCGCGTTGGTGCACCGCACGTCGTCGCCAAACATGGCGGCATGCGGTAGCGCCAATTGACAGGCGGGGCGCCGGGGCTACCCTGCCGAACAGAACAACAAATAATAAGGACCGGGAATCGCCGTGAAACCCGTCAACGCATCTTGAGCACACCCACAGGACCTTCCGCGCTCGCACCATTCCGGATCCGCAACTATCGCTTTCAGTGGCCGTCGGACCTGCTCACCTCCTGGGCGTTCGAGATTGAGACGCTGGTGCTCGGCTGGTACATCCTGGTCGAGACTGGGTCTGTACTGCTGCTCACCATTCTCGCCTCGCTGCAATATGTGGGAACGCTGATTGCTCCGGTGCTCGGTATGGTCGGCGATCGCATGGGTCACCGCGATCTGCTAGTACTGCTGCGCCTCACCTATACGGTGCTTGCCTCGACCATCATGGTGCTGGCGCTGACCGGGAATCTGGCACCGCTCAAGGTGATGGTCATCGTGACGATCATGGGCCTCATCCGCTCCTCGGATCTCGGCCTGCGCAGCGCGCTGCTCGCCGACATCATGCCGGCCGAGCTGCTGGTGGGGGCGATTAGCCTGTCGCGCACGACCCAGGATAGCGCGCGCATCGCCGGCGCGCTGACGGGAGCCGGACTGTTCGCGACCTTCGGCATCGGCAAGGTCTATATGGTGATCGCCTGCCTCTATGTTGTCGCCGCCATTCTGATGTCTTGCCTGACCCGCCCCGCGAAGTCCGCCGAGCATCGAGCGTTCGAGAGCCATTCGGGCTCGCGGCTGCTGCGCGATCTCAAGGAAGGCCTCGTCTATTTCTGGAACGGTCCGGCCATGCTGGCCGCGCTTTGCGTCGCATTCCTGGCCAATCTGACCGCCTTTCCGCTGACGAATGGATTGCTGCCCTATATCGCGCGGGACATCTTTCATACCGACCAGACCGGCCTCGGTTATCTCTCGGCGAGCTTCGCGCTGGGCTCGCTGATCGGCTCCATCACACTCAGCCTGATCAGCGGCCTGCGCATTGCCCGGCTCCTGATCGGCGCGACACTGGCCTGGTACACGCTGCTGCTGGTGTTTGTCGAAATCCGGACTATACCCGTGGCGATGGCCTGTCTCGTGCTGGCCGGCATCGCCCAGAGCATGTCGATGATCTCGGCGGCCGTGATCCTGATGCGCACAGCCAGCGCGCATCTGCGCGGCCGCGTGATGGGCGTGCGCATGATGGTGATCTACGGCCTGCCGATCGGATTGCTCGCGGCCGGCAGCCTGATCGATGTCATCGGCTTTTCTGCAACGGGCTCGCTTTACGCCGCTGCCGGCTTCATCGCGATGCTGGCCATCTCCATCCGCTGGCGCGAAGACCTCTGGCCGGCGCACGCGCCCGCCAATGCGCGTTAGTCCCCGTATCCACGCAGCCGCTCGACATCGAGGATTGTGACGCCGCCATATTCGAGCCGCAGCAGCCCCTCCTTCTCGAGCAGGTTCAATGCGCGGTTGGCGTTCTGCCTGGACATGCCGGAGAGCGCTCCAATCTCTTCTTGCGTGATCTCCAGATGCGCGGTCGATTCCGGATAGAGGATCGGGTTGAACAGCGAGGCGATGCTGCGGGCAAGGCGCGCGGTGGCGTCCAGCGTGCGGTTGACCTCGAGCATGCCTATGAACTGGCCGAGCCGCTCGTTGAGCTGGCGCACCAGGAAGCGATTGAAGCCGACGCTGTTCTCGAACAGCCACATGAAGGCGCTCCGTTCCATCAGCGCGACTCGGCTGTCGCGCAGCGCGACCACGTCGTAGCGGCGCAATTCTTTCTTGAGCACGCTGCCCTCGCCGAACCAGGCGCCGGCCGTCAACCCCGCGAGACTCGTCTCCTTGCCGTCCCGCGAAACGCCGCCCATCCGGGCGAGGCCGCTCACCATGCCGGCCCAATAGTCGAACTTGTCGCCGCGCATGAACACGGTTTCGCCGGTGGCATAGGAGCGCTCGGTGATCCCGGCGCGGGCGACCTCGATCTCCGCTAGCGTGAGCTCGCGCGACCAGGCGGCGACGCGCCTCAGTTGATCCTCTGAAATCATGATCCCGAAGTCAGCCGCACCGCGTCGTCACTCCGTTCTTATGCTGCATCGCAACATCATCGTTCCGGCTCCTATCCGACGAAAATGAAGGCCGCCTCGGTCCGAAAAACTTTGCCGCAGAATTGTCAGGCCGGAGACATTTCAAAATAGCGCATTCGCCTATTGAGAACCACCTTGCGCGATGCGGCTTTTGATCCCGAACGGGGCGAAGGCGGTGCGGCTCCGGTCGGGACCATGTGCTGCATGGCCTCCCCGACACAACCGTACTAGGATCGCCCGGAAGGTACCGACGAAGAGCGCCGCAGAACGCGCCATCACCGGGAGGGATTGTTTGGTGGCTACCAGTCTCGAAGTGCGCGGCGTGTCCTTGCGGTTCGGCGGCGTTCGCGCGCTGACCGACGTCAGCTTCGCCATCAACGAGGGCGAGCTGTTCTCGATCATCGGCCCCAACGGGGCCGGCAAGACCTCCATCGTGAACTGTATTTCCGGCCGCTATAAGCCGACCGAAGGCCAGCTGTTCTACCAGGGCCGCGACATCACGGGGCTGACCCCGAATGCGCGCCCCAAGCTCGGCATCGGCCGCACCTTCCAGAATCTGGCACTGTTCCACCATATGAGCGTGCTCGACAACATCATGGTCGGGCGCCATCACCTCCTGAAGAATAACTTCCTCACCGGCTCGCTATACTGGCTCACCGGCGCGCGCAAGGAGGAGCTTGAACACCGCCGCAAGGTCGAGGAGATCATCGACTTCCTTGACCTGCAGTCGGTGCGCAAGGCGACCGCCGGCACCCTCCCCTACGGCCTGCGCAAGCGCGTCGAGCTCGCCCGCGCCATGGCGCTGGAGCCGCGCCTCATCCTCCTCGACGAACCGATGGCCGGCATGAATTTCGAGGAGAAGGAGGACATGGCCCGCTACATCGTCGACCTCAACGAGGAGTTCGGTATGACGGTGGTGATGATCGAGCACGACATGGGCGTGGTGATGGACATCTCCCACCGCGTCATGGTGCTGGATTTCGGCCGCAAGATCGCCGAGGGCGATCCCGCCGCGGTGCTCGCCGATCCCCACGTCAAGCGCGCCTATCTCGGCGAAGAGGACGAGGCGCTGGTCGACCCCGACGATGCGCCGCCGGCGCAGGAGAGCGCGGCATGATGGATTACGCAGGGCGCGTCGCCCAGGCCGACACTTATCCGAAGATGCTGCGGCTCAATGCCAGGGAGCACGGCAACGAGATTGCGCTGCGCGAAAAGGATCTCGGTCTCTGGCGCCCCTTCACCTGGAACGATTACCAGACCCGCGTGCGCGACTTCGCGCTCGGCCTGGTTGAGCTCGGCCTTGGTCGCGGCGACGTCATCGGCATCATCGGCGATAACAGGCCGGATTGGGTGGCGGCAGAAGTAGCAACCCACGCGATCGGCGGATTGAGCCTGGGGCTCTATCGCGACGTGCTGGATGAAGAAGCCTCCTATCTCCTCAATTATGGCGAGGCACAGCTGGTGTTCGCCGAGGACGAGGAGCAGGTAGACAAGCTGCTGGCGCTGGCCGAGCGCGTGCCTGATCTCAAGCACATCATCTATTCCGATCCGCGCGGCATGCGGAAATATGACGACCCGCGGCTGATGTCGGCGGAGAAGTTCGCCGAGCTCGGCCGCGCTCGCGCAACCCGCGAGCCGGAGCTTTACGATCGGCTGGTCGATGCCACCAAGGGCGAGGACGTCGCCATCCTCTGCACAACGTCAGGCACGACCTCGCATCCAAAGCTCGCGATGCTCGCCGCCGGCCGCGTGCTAGGCCATTGCGCGACCTATCTCGCTTTCGACCCGAAGGGGCCGGACGACGAATATGTCTCGGTGCTGCCGCTGCCCTGGATCATGGAACAGGTCTATGTGCTCGGCAAAGGCCTGCTTTGCCGGATGAAGATCAACTTCGTCGAAGAGCCCGATACGATGATGAACGATCTGCGCGAGATCGCGCCGACATTCGTGCTCTTTGCCCCCAGGGTCTGGGAATCGATCGCCGCCGATGTCCGCGCCAAGGTCATGGATGCGACGCCCTTCAAGCAGCGCCTGTTCGACATCGGCATGAAGTCGGGACTTGCCGCGCTCGAACAGGGCAAGCGCTCCGGCTTTGCCGACGCGATCCTGTTCCGCGCGCTGCGCGACCGCCTCGGCTTCACCCGCCTGCGATCGGCGGCCACCGGCGGCGCGGCACTCGGGCCTGATACCTTCAAGTTCTTCCAGGCCATGGGCGTGCCGCTGCGCACGCTCTATGGCCAGACGGAATTGTTGGGGGCCTACACGCTGCATCCCGAGGGCAAGGTCGACCCTGACACCACGGGCGTGCCAATGGCCGACACTATCGAGATCCGCATCGACAATGCCGACATCCACGGCGTCGGCGAGATCGTGGTGTGGCACCCCAACATGTTCCTGGGCTATTACAAGAACCCGGAAGCGAGCGTCGCCGATATCAGGGACGGCTGGATGCTGTCGGGCGATGCCGGCTATTTCAACGCAAACAGGCAGCTCGTGGTCATCGACCGCATCAAGGATCTCGCCGAGACCTCGCGCGGCGAGCGCTTCTCGCCGCAGTTCATCGAGAACAAGCTGAAATTCTCGCCCTATATCGCCGAGGCCGTGGTCCTCGGCGCCGGACGTGACGCGCTCGCGGCAATGATCTGCATCCGCTATTCCATCATCTCGAAATGGGCAGAGAAGAACCGCCTCTCCTTCACCACCTACAGCGACCTTGCCTCGCGCCCCGAGGTCTACGCGCTGCTCCAGAAGGAGGTCGAGACCGTCAACGCCACGCTGCCGCCGGCCCAGCGTATCTCGCGCTTCCTGCTGCTCTACAAGGAGCTCGACGCCGACGACGGCGAGCTCACCCGCACAAGAAAGGTGCGCCGCGGCGTCATCAACGAGAAATACGCTGAAATCATCGACGCGATCTACCGCGGCGATCCCGACATCCCCGTCGACACCGTGATTCGCTTCCAGGACGGCACCACGCAGCGTGTACGGACGACGCTGCGCGTGGTGGACCTCGGCGGGCACGGCCACATCGCGGAGGCTGCGGAGTGAATTCACTTCCAGCCCAGCCCTCCGCTACCCTTCGCCTCTCCCCGCTTGCGGCAAGGCTTTGCTACATGCACTCCGTCATTGCGAGCGCAGCGAAGCAATCCAGACTGATTTCGCGGCAAGATGCTGGATTGCTTCGCTGCGCTCGCAATGACGATGTGGGTGCATCAGGAGACCGTAAATGAACACCGCCTTCCTCATCCAGCTCCTGGTCAACGGTCTCGTGGTCGGCACGCTCTATGGCGTGGTCGCGATGTCGTTCGTGCTGATCTACAAGGCGACGCAGGTCGTCAATTTCGCGCAAGGTGAATTGCTGTTGGTCGGCGCCTGGGTGTGCTGGGCGCTGCTCGCCAAGTACCAGGTGCCGTTCTGGATCGGCATGCCGATCACGCTGGTGTTCATGTTCGTGTTCGGAATCGCGATCCAGGTCCTGATCCTGCGACCGATGATCGGCGAGCCGATCATCTCGGTGATCATGGTGACGATCGGCCTCTCCACCGTGCTCCAGGCGACGCTGAAATGGATGTTCGGCGTCAATCCGCAGCCGTTCCCGCGCGTGTTCGAGAGCCAGTCCGTCGGACTGTTCGGCCTCCAGATCCAGACCGTCTATGTCATGAGCCTCGTCGTCTCGCTCGCGATGATGATCGGCATGGCCTGGTTCTTCCGCGCCTCGAAGTACGGCCTTGCGATGCGCGCCACGGCGTTCAATCAGCAAGTCGCGCAGTCGCTCGGCATTTCCGTCAAGAGCGTGTTCGCGATGGCCTGGGCGATCTCGGCCACCGTCTCGGCGGTCGCAGGGGTCGTCGTCGCCGTGGTGAACGGCGTGTCCTCGGGCCTTGCCGCCTACGGCATCAAAGTGTTTCCGGCGGCGATCCTCGGCGGGCTCGATTCCGTCGGCGGCGCGGTGCTCGGCGGCATCATCATCGGCCTGCTCGAGAACGTCGCGCAATATGTCGACAGCCAGTACCTGCACTGGGGCAATCTCTACGAGATCGCACCCTTCTATGTCCTCATCATCGTGCTGATGATCAAGCCTTACGGCCTGTTCGGCACCCACGACATCGAGCGGATCTGACCCATGGCCGGCCCTGCCCTCATCCCTGCTGGTGATTTCCGCACCTCCTACGCAGCCGACACCACGATCTTCCCGACCACGACCAGCCGCAACTTCGCGATTCTCGGCGTGCTGCTGCTCTGCCTCGTGCCGCAGGTCCTCGGCGGATACTGGCTCAGCATCCTGATCCAGATCGGCATCTTCTCGATCGCGGCGCTGGGCCTCAACATCCTGGTCGGCTTCACCGGGCAGATCTCGATCGGGCACGCCGCCTTCTTCCTGCTCGGCGCCTTCACCTCGGCCTATATCTCCAACAACGCGCCGATTCCGGTGTTCTTCGCGATCCCGCTCGCCGGTGTCGTCACGGCGATGGTCGGCTTGATCTTCGGCATCCCCGCGGCCCGATTGAAGGGACTCTACCTCGTCATCGCGACGCTGGCCGCGCAATACATCCTGCTCGACTTCTTCTCCCGCGCGGAATGGTTTTCGGGCGGCTCGGTACCTGCGAGCGCCGAGCCGTTCTCGATTCTGGGCTACACGCTGCGCGGCGACAGGCACTATTTCTACGTCGTGCTGGCCTATGTGCTGGCGAGCTACATCCTCGTCACCAACCTGATGCGCACGCGCGACGGCCGCGCGCTGGTGGCGATCCGCGACCACTATCTCTCCGCCGAGATCATGGGCATCAACCTCACCAAATACCGCACGCTGTCGTTCGGTCTCGCCGCCTTCTTCGCCGGCATCGCCGGCGCGCTCTACGCGCACTACCAGCAGGTCGTGTCGCAGGAAGGGTTCGGCATCGAGCGCTCGATCCTGTTCCTCGCCATGATCATCATCGGCGGCACCGGCTCGATCATGGGCACGCTGATGGGCACCGCCTTCGTGGTGCTGCTGCCGGAATCCATGGAATTCATCAGCCTGCACTTGAAGGGCGGTGCGATCGACAAGGCGCTGTCGCTCAACAACAACATCACCTTCCTGCGCGAGATCGCGATCGGGGTGATCATCATCGCATTCCTGATGTTCGAGCCTGATGGGCTCGCGCATCGCTGGCGGCAGATCAAGGCGTACTGGAAACTCTACCCGTTCTCGCATTGAGCACGGGCAACTTCACTTAAACAATAAACAGGAGGAACCGACCCCATGAAGTTGATGAAGTCTCTTTTGAGCACCGCATCGCTCGCGCTCGCGATTGCCGCATACTCCGCAGGCGCGCAGGCGCAGATCGCGATCGGGCATCTCGCCGATTATTCCGGCGGCACCTCCGACGTCGGCACGCCGTTCGGACAGGCCGTCGCCGACACCTTCGCCTGGGTCAACAAGAACGGCGGCATCGGCGGCAAGCAGGTCAACCTCGACACCAACGACTATGGCTACCAGGTGCCCCGCGCGATCGCGCTCTACAAGAAATGGTCGGCACCGGACGGCAAGGTCGCCGCGATCATGGGCTGGGGCACCGCCGACACCGAAGCGCTGACCGGCTTCCTCGCCCAGGACAAGATCCCCGACATGTCGGGCTCTTATGCCGCGGCGCTGACCGATCCCGAAGGCACCAGCGGCAAGGCCAAGCCCGCGCCCTACAATTTCTTCTACGGCCCGAGCTATTCGGACTCGCTGCGCGCGATGCTGATGTGGGCGGCCGAGGACTGGAAGGCCAAGGGCAAGCCCGGCAAGCCGAAATTCGTGCACATGGGCGCCAACCACCCCTATCCGAACGCGCCGAAGGCCGCCGGCGAAGCGATGGCGCAGGAGCTCGGCTTCGAGGTGCTGCCGCCACTGGTGTTCGCACTCGCCCCGGGCGACTACAGCGCACAGTGCCTGAGCCTGAAATCCTCGGGCGCCAACTACGCCTATCTCGGCAACACCGCGGCCTCCAACATCTCGGTGATGAAGGCCTGCAAGACTGCGGGCGTCGAGATCCAGTTCCTCGGCAATGTCTGGGGCATGGACGAGAACGCCGCCAAGACGGCCGGCGACGCCGCCGACGGCGTGATCTTCCCGCTGCGCACCGCCGTAAGCTGGAACGGCGATGCGCCCGGCATGAAGACGCTGATGGAGATTTCCAAGATGTCGGACCCCACCGGAAAGGTCTATCGGCCGGTGCACTACGTCGCGGCGGTCTGCTCGGCACTCTACATGAAGGAGGCACTCGACTGGGCCGCCAAGAACGGCGGCGCTACCGGCGAGAACGTCGCCAAGGGCTTTTATCAGAAGAAGGATTGGGTGCCGGCAGGGATGGAAGGCGTCTGCAATCCCTCGACCTGGACCGACAAGGACCATCGCGGCACGCTCAAGGTCGATCTCTATCGCACCAAGATATCAGGCGCGACCGACGCCGATCTCAACGACCTCATGGCCAAGGGCACGATCAAGCTCGAAAAGGTCAAGACGGTCGAGCTGCCGCGCAAGCCGGAATTGCTGGGGTGGTGAGCCTCGCCGTCTCCACACTCACGACTGTCATCCCCCGCGAAAGCGGGGGATCCAGTACGCCGCGGCTTCTCGAGGAACCTCAGGCGTCTCTGGAATACTGGGTCACCCGCCTTCGCGGGTGACGACACCGAGAAAGCAACTGACCATGAGTGAAACGGCTCACATCGAGCGCCCCTCGCCCAGCATCGTCCCCGCACCGCCCCTCCTCGCCGTGCGCAACATCGAGGTCGTCTATGACGACGTCATCCTGGTGCTACGCGGCCTCAGCCTCGACGTGCCCAAGGGCGCCATCGTGGCGCTGCTCGGGGCCAACGGCGCCGGCAAGTCGACGACGCTGAAAGCGATCTCGGGTCTGCTCAAGACCGAGGATGGCGAGGTCACGCGCGGCCAGATCCTGTTCGAGGGCGAGCCCATCGCCGGCATCGATCCCGACAAGATCGTCCGCCGCGGCATTTTCCAGGTGATGGAGGGCCGGCGCATCGTCGCCGACATGACGTCGCTGGAAAACCTCAGGCTTGGCGCCTTCACCCGCAGGGACCGCGAGGTCGACGCCGATCTCGACATGGTCTTCAATTATTTCCCGCGCCTGAAAGAGCGCACGGGCCTTGCCGGCTATCTCTCCGGCGGCGAGCAGCAGATGCTGGCGATCGGCCGCGCGCTGATGGCACGCCCGAAGATGATCCTGATGGACGAGCCGTCGATGGGCCTGTCGCCGCTGCTGGTGAAGGAGGTGTTCTCCATCATCCAGAAGATCAACCGCGACCTCGGCGTCACCATCCTGCTGGTCGAGCAGAACGCGCGCGCCGCGCTGTCGGTGGCGAGCCACGGCTATATCATGGAGCAGGGCAAGGTCGTGCTCGACGGCACCGCCGAGGAATTGCGCGACAACGAGGACGTCAAGGAATTCTATCTCGGCGGCGCCGGCGACCAGCGCAAGAGCTTCAAGAACCTCAAGAGCTTCAAGCGGCGCAAGCGTTGGCTTTAATTCTCAACCGAGCACCTGCTCCGCTTCCGTGACCGCACAGAGAACATGATAGAACGACGAGGCAGGAATGGTGTCGATCAGCGATTTGCCGTCGCCGTCGAACTGGTCGTACCAGCCGCCGCGCACGGGATGGCTGAGATAATGCCGTTCGAGCCGCACCAGCGCCGCGCGCGCCTCCTCCGCCGCGCCTGCTTCGCCCGACTCGGCCTGCGCGATCCACGCTTTCGCAAGCTCGGTTTGCGGCCAAAGCCGGCGCGTGGAGCGGCGGATGTTGCCGGCATCGTCGCCCTCGTCAACCACACATCCGGTGGCGTCGCGATAGCGCAGTGCGGTCGCCAGCAGTTCTGCGCGCCGCGTGCCCGTCGGGCAGCCCGTGATGCGTTCAAACCCTTTCAGCAGCCAGACCCATTCCGCCTGATGGCCCGGTTCGACGCTGACGGGCTCAATCTTCGACCAATCCTCCTCGAAATATTCCCCGAGCACGCACCTGCGCTTGTCGTAGAGATTGGCGAGGAACAGCGCGAAGAATTCGCCGGCTCTGTTCTGGAACGACGGATCGTGGGTCGCGTCGAAACACGCGATCATCGCCTCGAACAGATGCATGTGCGGATTCTGTCGGCGCGGCAGCGACACCGGCAGGCCTTCGTGCACGCCGCCGTGCGGCGAGCGCAGATGGCCGTCGAGGAAAGCAAGCAGCGCGTCGATCTCGGCGCGGATTTGCGCGTCCTGGTCGAGCGAATAGACAGTCGCCAGCGCAAACAGGATGAAGGCGTGATCGTAGGCATCTCGCCGCGCATCCAGCACCGCGCCATCAGGCGTCAGCCGGTGCACATAGCCGGGCTTGCCGTCGGGCGCCTTGGCCTTCGCAAGCATATGCTCGAGCCCTTTCAGCGCGATGGCGCGGCCTTGCGGATACCAGCCCATCTGCGCCGCCTTGGCGTAGCAATAGATTTGGCGCGCCTGCACGAACACGCGCCGCGGCGCGGCCACGTCAGCTGTGCCGTCGCCGTGCAGGCGGTCGATGAACCCCCCCGTCTGATGGTCCCATCCGACGATCGACCACAGCGGGATCGAATCCTCGACCATGCGGCGCTTCAGGCGCGCGACGACGCCAGCCGTCTCCTCCACCGGAATGATGCTCTCGTCCGCCATCGCGCCCTCTCCGCGCCCAGTCAATGGCCGTCTGATACCCATGCGAGCGGCTGCGTGCAACGGATGCCAACCCGGAAAGATCTGCCATGACCGCCCACTACGACACCCTCGAGACGCGCGAGCATGCGGCGCGCGAGGCCGATTTGTTCGCCCGCCTGCCGGACGTGCTGAGCAGCGCCATGACCGCACCGGCCTATGCCGAGCGGTTCAAGGGCATCGATCCGGCCTCGGTGACCTCCAGAACGGCGCTGGCCCGCCTGCCGGTGCTGCGCAAGTCGGAGCTGCCGGCCCTGCACAAGGCCTCCCAGCCCTTCGGCGGCTTCGTCGCTGCGGCGCCCGGGTCATTCGCACGCCTGTTCACTTCCCCGGGCCCAATCTTCGAGCCGGAAGGACGCCAGACCGACCCCTGGCGCGGCGCCAGGGCACTGTTTGCCGCCGGGTTCCGGCCAGAGGACATCGTGCTCAACACATTCAGCTACCACCTCACCCCCGGCGGCTTCATCTTCGATTCCTCCGCACGCGCGCTCGGCTGCGCCGTGATTCCCGCCGGTCCCGGCAATACCGAGCAGCAATTCGAGATGATCGAGGCCTACCGCCCCGTCGGCTACAGCGGCACACCTGATTTCCTGAAGATCCTGCTCGACGCCGCAGTGACCGCGGGCCGCGACGTCTCCTCGATCAAGCGCGCGCTGGTCTCGGGCGCAGCATTCCCGCCCTCCCTCCAGGCCGAGATCAAGGCACGCGGCATCGACGCCTACCAGGCCTTCGGCACGGCCGATCTGGGCCTCATCGCGTTTGAGACCGAGGCGCGCGACGGCATGGTCGTCAACGAGGATCTGATCATGGAGATCGTCAAACCGGGCACTGGCGAGCCGGTGGCGCCGGGCGACGTCGGCGAGATCGTCGTAACCTCGCTCTATCCGCATCATCCGTGGATTCGGCTGGCGCTCGGCGACCTCACTGCTTCGCTGCCTGGCACGAGCCCATGCGGGCGCACCAATATGCGCATCAAGGGGTGGATGGGCCGTGCCGACCAGACCGCCAAGGTCAAGGGCATGTTCGTCCGCCCCGAGCAGATCGCCGAGATCGGCAAGCGCCATCCCGCGCTCGGAAGGCTGCGCCTTGTCGTGACCCGCCAGGGCGAGGCCGATGCGATGACGCTGAAGGCTGAGACGGGCGCATCAGACGATGTGCTGCGTAAAGAGGTCGCCGACAGCTTGCGGGCCGTGACCAAGCTCGGCGGCGCCGTCGAGCTGGTCAGCCCAGGGGCGCTGCCGAACGACGGCAAGGTGATCGCGGACGAACGCTAAGGGACGTCAAATTCCCTGCGAGCAGGGAATTTATCGATTTTTTCACCTTTGGCGAGTGCAGCTTCGGAAACGCCTGGGAACTAGGCATCTCCAGCGGTTAGCCCAGATCACTGCGGGGAATTCAGACGCCTCAGCAGGCAATTCGCGCCCGAGCAGGAAAACTGACGACGCGCGCGAACTCGGCGATGGTGATGTCCTCGCCGGTGCCGATATTGATCAGCTCGGCTCCGGAATAGGTCTTCATCAGGTGCACGCAGGCGTCGGCCATGTCGTCGACATAGAGGAACTCGCGCCTCGGCGTGCCGGTGCCCCAGACCACCACGCTCTTCGAGTCCGCGAGCTTCGCCTCGTGGAAGCGGCGGATCAGGGCGGCAACCACGTGCTGTACTCGGGATGATAATTGTCGCCGTGGCCGTAGAGGTTGGTCGGCATCACGCGAATGAAGTCGCTGCCGTATTGGCTGCGATAGGCCTCGGCCATCTTGATGCCGGCGAACTTGGCGATGGCATAGGGCTCGTTGGTCGGCTCCAGCGGGCCTGTCAGCACCGAGTCCTCGCGCGGGGGCTGCGGCGCCAGCTTCGGATAGATGCAGGACGAGCCGAGGAACATCAGCTTCTCGGAGCCGCTTTGCTGCGCGGCCTGGATCACGTTCGCCGCGATCGCGATGTTGTCGTAGATGAACTCGGCGCGCAACGTGTCGTTGGCGACGATGCCGCCCACCTTCGCCGCGGCGAGGAATACGACCTGCGGCCGAACCCACGCGAACCAGTCGAACACGGCGGCCTGGTTGCAGAGGTCGACCTCCCGCCGGTCCACCGTGACGATCTTGACGTCCTCGCGCGCCAGCCGGCGCACCAGGGCGCTGCCAACCATGCCGCGATGGCCGGCGACGTAGACGCTCTTGCCGGTCAGCTCAAACGCTGCGCTTGCCATGGACCGCGTCCCGTTTCGCCTCGGCGAGATCGCTCGCCATCATCTCCTCGACGAGTTGGGCAAAGGTCCGCTTCGGCTTCCAGCCGAGCTTCTCGCGCGCCTTGCTGGCATCGCCGACCAGAAGATCGACCTCGGTCGGCCGGAAATACGTCGGATCGATCTTCACCACGGTCTTGCCGCTCTTGGCGTCGATGCCGGTCTCATCGACGCCCGTGCCGCGCCATTCGACGCGGCGGCCGACCTGCCCGAAGGCAAGCTCGACCATCTCGCGCACCGAACGCATCTCGCCGGTGGCGAGCACGAAATCGTCCGGCTGGTCGGCCTGGAGGATCATATGCATGCCCTCGACATAGTCTTTCGCGTGGCCCCAATCGCGCTTGGCCTCGAGATTGCCGAGATAGAGCGTCTGTTCGAGACCGACCTCGATGCGGGCGACGCCACGGGTGATCTTGCGGGTCACAAAGGTCTCGCCGCGAATCGGACTCTCGTGATTGAACAGGATGCCGTTGGACGCGAACATGCCATAGGCTTCGCGGTAGTTCACCGTGATCCAATAGCCGTAGAGCTTGGCGACGCCATAAGGCGAACGCGGGTAGAACGGCGTCGTCTCCTTCTGCGGGATCTCCTGCACGAGACCGTAGAGCTCGGAGGTCGAGGCCTGGTAGAACCGCGTCTCCTTCTCCATGCCGAGGATGCGGATCGCCTCCAGGAGGCGCAGCACACCGATCGCGTCGGCATTGGCGGTGTATTCGGGGCTCTCGAAGCTGACCGCGACGTGGCTTTGAGCTGCCAGATTGTAGATCTCGGTCGGCCGGATCTGCTGCACCAGGCGGATCAGATTGGTCGAATCCGTCATGTCGCCATAGTGCATCAGGAACGGCACGTTGCCGACATGTGGGTCCTGGTAGAGATGGTCGACACGCGCGGTGTTGAACGAGGACGAGCGCCGTTTGATGCCGTGAACGACGTAGCCGAGCGACAGCAGATGTTCGGCGAGATAGGCGCCGTCCTGGCCGGTCACGCCGGTGATGAGAGCGATGCGTTTGGTCATGGCTTGCCTAAATCCCGCAGCATTTCGAATTGGATGAGCGCACATTCAGCGCTCAGCCAGGCGCATTCCCGCGCGTCTTCTTGGACATATCGCCAATCGCGGGTCAACCCCAGGCGCCCCCCATGGCGACAGATTGGACCTGGAACACAATCGTGATACTGAGCACACTTGATCGATGGGGGTTGCATTGGCGGTTTACCCCCCAGGGAGCGTGATTGTCGAGCCGGAATGTCCCGAGACCCAGAGAGCACAGCGATCGACCGGGTGCTGCGCCCTGCCGTTTTCTTCGATCGCGACGGCGTTCTGAACGCCGATAGCGAATATCTGTTCGAGGTCGGCAAATTCGTCTGGATCGACGGTGCCGTCGAGGCCGTGAAAGCGGTCAATGATGCCGGCTATTTCGCCTTCGTGGTCACCAACCAGTCGGGCGTGGCGAGGGGGCTGTACCAGGAGACCGACATCCATGCCCTGCACGATTGGATGGCGGGCCAGCTGGCGGCACATGGAGCGCGGATCGATGCGTTCGAATATTGCCCGTTTCATCCGGATGGACAGGTCGAACGCTACCGGTATGCAAGCGAGCGACGCAAGCCACAGCCCGGCATGATCATCGACCTCCTCCACAAGTTTCCCGTCGATGCAAGCAGGAGCTTCATGGTGGGCGACAAGCCGTCCGACATCGAGGCGGCGCGGGCGGCCGGGCTGCCCGGCCACCTCTTTCCGGGCGGCAATCTGCGGGATTTCATCCTGCCGCTCCTGGCAAACGGATAACGTCGTGGCCAAGACTCCGAGCTTCATCCTGGCGACGGAATTCTATCCGCCGGACCCGAGCACGACGGCGACCTATCTTGGCGCAATCGCGGACGCGATTGCCCTCGACATGACGACGATCGTCCTGTCGGGATCGTCCGGCTCAGGCAAGTCGCCGGCGGCTGAAAGCACACCCGCCGTGATCGAGGTCGCGAACTGGAAGCCGCCCAAGCACGCGCTCGGCCGCCGCGTCATCGCCAGCACGATGCTGGCACTACGGATGTTCTGGGCAGTCTACCGGCGGGCGCGCCGGCACGACGTCGTGATGTCGGTGACGAGCCCGTTCACCCTGCCCTATGCCATCACCCTTGCGGCAAGGCTGCGCGGCGCCAGCACAGCGCTCCTCATCTACGATCTCTATCCGGAAGCACTCGAGGTGGCCGGAATCGCCAAGCCGAGTTCGCTCGTCGCGCGCGCCCTCCGCCTTGCCAATGCGTGGCTGTTCAGGTCCCTGAGCGCAATCTTCGTCATCGGCCGCGACGTGGCCCCGCTGCTGTTGCGCTACCCCGGGGTCAGCGCAGGCAAGATTCATTTCGTGCCCAATTGGACGCTGCTTCCGATCGGCTTCCGCGAGCCGGATCCAGGCCATTCCTTGCGGCATTCCAGCCCGGCGCAATTCGTGGTCGGCCTGTGCGGCAATCTCGGCTTCACCCACGCGCCCCGGACCGTGTTCGAGGCTGCGCGGCTGTTGCGCCGCGACGACCGCATCCACTTCGTGCTGTCCGGATGGGGCGTCGGCTGGGCCGAGCTGAAGTCTCTTCAGGCCACGGAAAATCTCGAGAACGTCACCCTGCTGGATCCCGTGCCAGAGGACCAGCTCGCCGAATTCCTCGCGGCAGCCGATGCCTGGGTCATTCCCTACCGGCGCAATGTCGCCGGCGTCTCCATTCCGAGCCGTCTCTACAATTTTCTTGCCGTCGGGCGGGCCGTGATCGTCGGAACGGAAGCCAATTCCGAGGCCGGACTTGCGGTCACCGAGGAGGACATCGGTTGGGTCGTGCCGCCCGAGGATGCCGCAACGCTCGCGCAGGCGGTCTGCGAGGCTGCAGCGGATCGCGGCGCGACGCTTCGACGGGGCCGGCAGGCCGCAACCGCCGCACTGAAATACAGCGAGCAGGCCTCGACGCAGCGCTATCGCGACATCGTGCGGCAGCTAAGTGGCGGTTAGAAGTTCCGAATCAGCCGAATGACCTCGTCCTGCTGCTCGCGGGTGATTTCCGCAAACATCGGCAGCGACAGGATCTTGTTCTGGTCGTCGAACGCCCTCGGAAATTGCTCGGAACGATGCGCCAGGCGCGCGTAGGCGGGCAGCAGCGGCAGCGCCGTCGGATAGTTGATCGCGGTCTGAACCCCGTTCGCAGCCAGATATGCCGCGAGCGCGTCGCGTTTCTTATGCTTGATCGTGTAGAGGTGATAGACGTGGGTGCGGCCGGGCGCGATCCGGGGCACCTCGATGTCATCGAGCTGGTTGAGACCGGCATCGTACACCGCGGCGGCATCCTGGCGCGCCTTGGTCCATGCCTTCAGATGCTTGAGCTTGGCCGACAGGATCGCGGCCTGCATGCCGTCGAGACGGCTGTTGATGCCCTCGATCAGATGCTTGTGCTTCACGAGGCCACCGTGACGGGCCAGCATGGTCATGTGCTGGGCCAGCGCCGCATCCTCGGTGACGACAGCGCCGGCATCGCCGAACGCTCCCAGATTCTTGCCGGGATAGAACGAATAGGTCGCGGCCGCTCCGAAGGTCCCGACCGGCTGGCCCTTGTATTGAGCAAGGTGCGCCTGGGCGCAGTCCTCGATCACCCAGAGACCGTGCTTGCGCGCGATTGCCATGATCGCGTCCATGTCCGCCGGCTGCCCGTAGAGATGCACCGGGATGATCCCGACCGTGCGCGGCGTGATCGCGGCCTCGACCGCGGCGGGATCGATCGTGAAGGTCTCGCCGTCAGTGTCGCAGAACACGACCTGCGCCCCGGCATGGGTGATCATCGCCGAGGTCGATATCCAGGAATGCGCGGTCGTGATGACCTCGTCGCCGGGCTTGACCTTGAGCGCCGCCATCGCAAGGTAGAGCGCATCGGTGCCATTGGCACAGGACACGCAGTGCTTGACGCTCGCCGCCGCCGCGAACTCGCGTTCGAAGGCATCGACGTACGGTCCACGGATGAACGCGCTGTCGCGGATGACCGCGGCGATCGCGCCGTCGATCTCGTCCTTGATCGACTGATATTGGAGCCCAAGATCCGCGTAAGGCACCGGCATGATGGGATTCCTTAATTCCTGCTCTTGAGGAGGCGGGCGGGATTTCCGGCATAGATGCCGGGCTTGGCGATATTCTTCGTGACCACTGAGCCTGCTCCGATCACGACGTCGTCGGCGATCGAGACCGGCATGATGGTCGCATTCGAGCCGATCGAAACCCGGTTCCCGATTCTAGTTGCGCGCCACAGTTCGCGGCGCCCGCGCGCCGGCCCGCCGGTCGAAAACGTATCATTGATGAACATCACGCCGTGGCCGATGAAGCAATCTTCCCCGATCGAGACCAGTTCGCAGACGAAGGCATGCGACTGCACGCGCGTGCGCGCACCAACGACGACGCCGGACTGGATCTCGGTGAAGGGCCCGACGAAGCAATCATCGGCGATCTCGCAGCCATAGAGGTTGCAGGGCTCGATCAGCTTGACGCGCTGACCGAACTTGACGTCGCGAATGCCGGCCTGGTGCACCTGCGGCTTGCCGCTCACGTCGGCACTCCGAGCTTGCTCCGCCGCGGCTCGAAGCGGAGCGCGACTTCCTGCCCGGTCTCGATCGACTCGTAGAGCGCCGAGATCAGCTCGAGGCTCTTGCGGCCCTGCAGGCCGTCGACCAGCGCGGCGCTCTGGTGCAACAGGCAATCGACCACGTGCTGATAATAGGCCTGGTGCCCGAAGCCGTAAACATTGGGCGGGTTGACCGAGAACTTCTCGACGACGAGCTTGTCGCTCGGCAGCGGATCGACGAAATTCCAATGCCTGATCTGGTTCACCGCAAAGCCCGCGATCTCCACCGTGCCCTTCTCACCGAGGATCGAAAGCGAGCCCTCGAGATCCTTCGGCCGCACCGCCGTGGTCGCTTCGATGACACCGAGCGCCCCGTTGCGGAATTTCAGCGTCGCCACCGCAGTGTCTTCGGTCTCGACCTTCACCAGCGCGGTCGTGGCCCGCGCATGAACGCTCACCACGTCGCCGAAGAACCATTCCAGCATGTCGATGTGATGGCTGGCCTGGTTCGTGAGCACGCCGCCGTCATAGGCCCAGGTGCCGCGCCAGGCGTCCTGATCGTAATAGGCCTGGTCCCGGCACCAGCGAACCCTCACGGTGCCAAGGACGAGCCGGCCGAACCTGCCGGCCTCCAGCGCCTCGCGCGCCTTGACGACGGGAACGTTGAAACGGTTCTGCTTGACAACGAACAGCTTGACGCCGGCCTCGTCGCAGGCACGGATCATGTCGTCGGCATCCTGCAGCCGCAGCGCCATCGGCTTCTCGACGACCACGTGCTTTCCAGCACGGGCGCAGGCGATGGCGTGCTGCGGATGCATGCCGCTCGGCGTCAGGACGGCAACGGCGTCGATGTCCTTGCGCGCGAGGAACTCGTCGAGATTATCGTAGGCATCGACACCGAATTTGGCGCCGAGCGCGTCAGCCCGAGGCTTCACGACATCGCAAACGGCGACCAGGCTCGCTCTGTCAATGTGATTGCCGCCCAGGAGCTCGGAATGGCGCTTCGCGATGCGCCCGCAGCCCAGCAAGCCGAACCTGATCATTCGCCCTTCCTCTCGGCAGTGCCATGCCGCACCATTCGATCAGCGCTTTCCCAGGCGCCGAGATCAAAGCGTATATTCGAAAAATTCGTTGCCGATCAAGACAATATTGGCCCCGGCGTCAGAGCGCGCCGATCCTGGCCAAGTTTTTGGTCCCGCACCCGGTTTTTCGTGATACTAGGGACAGAACGCAACACGCCAGCCCCCACTCACCCGATGAATGCCAGTTCCGATGTCGCCGCGGTGGAAATGCCGGCGCACGATCAATACGGATTAGGTCTCCTCATCCTCTGTCACATCGTGACGAGCTGCATCTCCCTGATCTTCGTCGTCGAGTACTTCCGCGGCCTGTTGCCTTTAGCAGCAAACAGCCGCGACCTCATCTTCGCCGCGGTGGCAGGCGTGATCCCTTGTGTCTTGTGCTCGATCGTTTTCACGATCAGGCGCTTCAGCTTTGGTTACATTCTCGGCTTCTACTTCTACACGCTCATTCTCGGCTATCTTTGGCTCGTGCCGTTCTCGACCTTTCCCTACAACCATCGCGCCGCCGCGATTTCGGCAGCGAGCTCCGGGATCGCCTTCCTGATCCCCGCGCTGTTCGTGAACGCCCCGCTTCCACGACGCGCTGTCCTGACGGCGAGGCGGCTGGACGCGCTTCTCGCCGCCATCCTCGTACTCTCGATGGGAGTTCTCGCGATCGGAGCAACTTTTCGCTTTCAGTTCGTCAGCCTTGCCGACATGTACAAATTCCGCGACGAGATCGAGCTTCCCAGATGGCTGCAATACGGGATCGGCCTGATTTCCGGAGCCCTGCTGCCGTTCGCCT
The DNA here is from genome assembly GCF_001440035.1 of Bradyrhizobium manausense. Classification (GTDB taxonomy): domain Bacteria; phylum Pseudomonadota; class Alphaproteobacteria; order Rhizobiales; family Xanthobacteraceae; genus Bradyrhizobium; species Bradyrhizobium manausense. Next base: position 65,752 of record NZ_LJYG01000085.1, read on the forward strand.
ATACCTGTTTCGTCCAGCTCAGGCGATACTTGCTCGCGGCGCTGTGCTTACTATTGCTCGTCCTGTTCTATCCGATCTCCTTGACGAAGGTCGCCCTGCTTGCGCCAGGCTGGCTGCTCTTCCTCACATTGTTGTCCTTCTATCTTGAAGCCCGGATCGCGGTTGTTCTCACCCTGCTGCTGCCGATTCTCGCAGGCGTTCTGATCGTCTTGCTGTATCGATGCGGGCTCGTTTCGGAAAAGTCCTTCATCTACTTTGGGACCGTCAATTTTCGAATGATCGCAATGCCCTCGAGCGCACTTGATTTCTACAACGATTTCTTCGCCACCCATCCACTGACCCATTTCTGCCATATCACGACGCTCAAGTTGGTCATGTCATGCCCTTACAAGGACCAGCTTTCGGTCTACATGGCCGACAACTATCACGTCGGCTATTTCAATGCTTCGTTGTTCGCCACGGAGGGCATCGCATCGGTGGGGCTCGCATTTGCGCCGCTTTCGGCCCTGGCTTGCGGCTTGATCATCGGCCTCGGCAACCGCGCCTCGGCCGGTCTTCCGCCTCGCTTCGTCCTCCTCTCGAGCGGGCTGCTGGTTCAAATGTTCATGAATGTACCACTCACGGTCGCCCTCATCACCAATGGTGCCGCGGTCCTGTTCCTGCTTTGGTACATCGCCCCCCGCGACCTGCTCGGGGATGCGAAGCGGGCATCGCCCTGAGAGCGCGCAATTCCGGACGGCCGACCATTCGCACCGACTGCTCTCGTCCCTGACGGCGTACGCGATCCTTGACACCAATCCACCTGCACACCTGCTAAATCAAATCCCGTGCGAATAAAGTACGTAAATGGACTTGCCTCGTCATTTCGCCTAACACTGATCGAACCCGTCCAGAGCGCTAAGATTTAGTTCGAGCCGATAGCATGATCGAGAAAGCCACAATCGCCGCTCTGGGAACGCTCGCGTCCTTTCGCGCCACGTTCCTCGCCGTCGCAGGGACCAGCTTCGTTCTGTCGGCCGCGGCCATTTTCCTGTTGGTCCAGCCCCGCTCGCTCATTCGGTCGGCGGTCGAGGTCGGTACTGTCTTGTGGAACACCAAGGAGGAGCCCGTCGAATCGCCCGACCTGCTCGCAAAGCGCATCCAGGCGGTCCATGTGCCGGCTGCGCTGACGGCCTTGGGCAAGAGCGGCGTGCCACAATCAACGCTGGCCGCGCTTCAGAGCTCGTCGGCCGACGCCGTCGGTCAGACGCTGAGCATCCAGAGCACGGTCGATCCCGCCATTGCCGAAGAAGCGAAAGCGTTCCAGCAGAAGATCATCGACCGGATCATCGAGGAGGAAAACAAGCGCATTGACCTCCTTCGCGAGGCCGCCGCGGCGCGGACGGTGCTACTGAAGCAGACCAGCGACGGGGTGGATCAACAGATCGCCGACCATGAAAAAAGGCTGAGCCGCCTGGGCGAGTTGCTTCTCAGTGCGGAGGGCTCACTTCACGATACAGAGGTGAAGCGGGCAGCGACGCAGCCCGACGGGGACAACAAAACGAGCGCGAACGTTGACGGCGTGCGGGCGGAGATTACCGGACGTCTGGAGCTACTGACCGCCCTCAACCAGGATAGCACCCAATCGTCGCGCGATCTCACGGTGTTGCGCGCCAGGCACGATACGCTCGCGTTGGCTCTCCTCGGAGCGCAGAGCGCCGCGAAGGCAATCCAGAATGCGCGCGTCACGCTCGCGCCCGAGGTCATGCCGCAACCGGTCGGCCCAAAGCGGCTTTCCCTCCTGTTCATCGCCGCGATCGCCTCGATCCTCGTTGCGTTCGGAGCCATCGCATTTCTCCACAGTTTCGTGGTTGCGAGGATCTGACGTGTCGGCCCGCCACGCCCCCGCGGACAACTCGCGCACACGAGCAGCGACGTGAACGACGTTTTTCACCGGAGCGCCACCGAGATCGACAGAGGCCGCAACGAGGGGCTCGGTCCTGTTTTCCTCATCTACCTGCACGTAGCCGCCTGCTTCGTCTCGATGGCCTATGTCGCACAACATTACGCACCGCTGATGCGCCTGGCCGAGGCAAACAACGATAGGCTCCAGCTGGCCGCACTCAACGTCGCGCCCTTCGCGCTGCTCTCGATCCTCTTCGCCCTGTGCCGTTTCGGCTTCGGCTACCTCGTCGGCTTCTACTTCTTTACCATGCTGATGGGGTACCTTTGGCTGCTCCCGCTGTCGACGTTCCCTTACGACCATGTCGTGGCCTATGCCTCGGCCTTCGCCTCGGGATTGGCATTTCTCGTTCCGGCCATGCTGCTGTCGATCCCGGCCAGACAGAAATTGGCTCTTTCGGAGACCGGCTTTCGAAGGTTGCTCACCTGCATCTTGGGGTTCGCCGTGGCAGTCCTCGGCCTTGGCGCGCTATACAACTTGAAGTTGGTCGCGATATCCGAAATCTACAATTTCCGCAATCAACTCGAATTTCCGGCCTGGCTTTCCTATGGGCTCGGGGTCACCTCGAACATCCTGTTGCCGTTCGCCTTTGCCTTCTTCGTCATCGAGCGTGCCAGGTGGCGGGCCGGCTTTTGCGTGCTGCTCCTGCTGATGTTTTATCCCGTTACCCTGAGCAAGCTTTCCCTGTTTGCGCCGGCATGGCTGGTCATCCTGGCAGCCCTATCCCGGGTCTTCGCGGCGAGAACCGTCGTGACGTTGTCCCTCTTGGTGCCGATCTTGTTCGGCGTGTTGTTGGCCAGATTGTTCGACCTCGACGCAATCTCCTATGACCGCTTCATTGCGTATTTTAGCCTCGTCAACTTCAGAATGATTGCGCTGACCTCGAGCGCGCTCGACTTCTACAACGACTTTTTTGCCCATCATGAGCTGACCTATTTCTGTCAGGTGAATGTCCTGAAATCCTTGGTCGAATGTCCTTATCGCGAGCCATTGGCAGTTGTAATGCAGAACACCTATGGCATCGGGTATTTCAACGCCTCATTGTTCGCGACCGAAGGCATTGGCTCGGTCGGTGCCGTTCTCGCGCCGCTCGCCGCCTTCATCTGCGGCCTGGTCGTGGCGATCGGCAATACCGCTTCGTCCGGCCTGTCATCGCGATTTGTCCTCCTGTCGGCCGGCGTGCTGCCGCAGGTGTTCCTGAACGTCTCGCTGACGATTGCTCTCGTGACGAACGGCGCCGCCCTGCTGTTCCTGCTCTGGTACATTGCGCCGCGCGATCTGCTCGGAGATGTCAAATCCGACGCTTCGTAGCAGCGGACGCGACAGGACGACCGATGCAGAGATCGAACCAATCCGCCAAATGCCGGTTCAGCTGCGTGCTGCTCGCGTGCGTGCCCGCAGCCCACGCAACAATCTGGGGCTGGGTGTCCTGTGGTATATCACGCCCGCTGCGCGGCTCATGCCGCTAGGCAGGCGTGATTGGAGAGGACAGTATGCGCGTTCTAATACTAAATTCGGACTACCCTCGCTTCTTGAGGTGGCTCTATAGCCGGAACGTGGGCTTGGAAGCGCGCAGCTACGCAGACCAATCGCCATCAGAAATGCTAGTCTGTTTGGCGTTGCTGACTTTTACTCGCGTGCTTTCGCAGCGCTGGGCCACGACGCTAGAGACGTTCACGTCAACATATCTGGCTGCAGTCAGCTTGGGCGCGTGAGCATGGCATGGCTCCTGCCGCCGCGAGCGAGATCGTTGGCAACAAGAAAGAACGTCTTCCTGGCTGGCTTCAGCGGGCGATCGCACCCCTGAAGCCGGCATTGCGACCGATCGCACGCGGGCTGGGTCTCAGTCGCCGGTTAAGCGTTGAGCTGGAAACAGTTTTGCTCGTGCAGATAGAGGATTTCAAGCCAGACGTCATCTTAAACCAGGACGTGTTCTACGTAAGCACAAAGCTGATGCGCCGGATCCTAAACTTGCGCCGCAGCCGCTGCGCGAGGAGAGCGTGTTGACCGGCCCGCTGGAGCCGACCAACGAGCCCTATGCGATCGCCAAGATCGCAGGTTATCAAGATGGCGGAAGCCTATCGCAACCAGTATGGCAGCGACTTCATCAGGGTGATGCCGACCAATCTCTACGGGCTCAGCGACAATTATTATCCTGAATTAAGCCACAAGCCCCCTCAGTTCAGTGGGGTTAGTCATGTCGCAGATCTGCTCGGCAGTTGCTGACACGCGAATGCTAGTATAGATGGTCAAGTCATGAAGTCGAAAGGGACGAGCGCCACTCGATACGACAAGCACATGTCAGCGCGATATCTGGTTCTGATCGGTCACGTTCGCGAGCGGGACGGTATTTTAGTACCGCAAATCATGAGTTACTGTACGGTTGGGAGCTGACGCTCCGTGCAATCCATTCCGGCTGACGTGCGCCCGGGGCGTTAGTGGAAACGTTGGGGACAACTACTTATGCAATTTAATCATCCGCACGCTGTGGCGGCTTGGGAAACCAAAGAGCTGACTCCTGTTGGCACAAAGAGGGTCTTGGTTGTGGAGACCTATTTGGTCCTTAGTGCGAATGCTGAGGGCCACGACGCCCATGCTGTGAACGATCTTCTCTCGGCCGCCGAAGAGTATTTAGCATCAATTGGGATGCGGCCGGATTGCCTTCGGCTTTTCGAAGCTAAGGAGATCGGTTGATGGACCACGCTCGAACTGTGTGCCACGGCCAACTTTGCTTTGCCAGCGCTGAAATTGCTGGTCACAATCACTCAAAATCCCTGATCAACAACACAGTATTCGCCGCATAGCCAGGCGGCATGCACGGCATGCCGCGCCTCCCGTCGGGGGTTCTTCAGGCAGACAGGGCAAGATCGCCGGATTGCTGGCGATCCCGTATCCGCTTCCAGAACTCCACATATTTCTCGGCCATGCGTGACCACGAAAGGGACTGAACCCGTTCAGCGCCCATTCCCGCAACTCAACATGATGCTGCCGGTCGGTGAGAACCAGCGATATCCGCGCGGCCAGTTCCGCGGGAGAGTTCGGGTCCACCAGCGAAAGTTCGTGGTGAAGAAATCCGTCGAATCAAGAGTCCGGCCCGTGATGGCAGGCGTTCCGCAGGTCATGGCCTCGACCGCGCTCATGCCGAAGCCATATCGCGACGGAAACAAGAACAGATCCAACTCGGAATAGAACTGCCTCGTGCTCTCTTCCGGCACGAAGCCGACAAACTCATACCTGTTCGGCGGAATGTTCCTGGCCGCCAGATCCTTCATCTCTTCCAGTTCATTGCCACCGCTTGCGCTGGCCAGGAACGCTTCGGGCTTCTGCCTGGCGACTTCTGAAAAGGCGAAGATCGCTGTCGTGGTCGACCCCAAGCGGAATCACACCGATCCGATCCGGCCGCCCTCCGAACATGTTCACGACTTGTTCGGCCGTCATGGAAATGGCACGATCAGACCATCGCTGTGCCGGCAGGCAAATTCGATGCAGCGGCGCTTAATGAAATATTTCAGATAGTTGTCGTAGCCGCGCCAGAAAGGGAATGAGATGGTAGACCCCGGTAACTACGGGGCGCTTGCCCGCGAGGATCGTGAAGATGGCCGACACCGAATAGACGCTGAACCAGACGTCGTGGTGGACACCGCGCAAATCCCACAGGAAATTCGGCGCCTGCCGAAGCACGACCGCTTCGGTGAGAAGCATGCCACGATCATGGAAGACGGAAGGCTTCCCGACGGCTTCAAGGCCCGTCACCAATCCTGCAATGAAGCTGAAGACTGTCAGCAGAGGCTCCAGCGTGCTCGACAGCTTCCAGTCGGTGATGAATAGCCAGACTGTACGGCAGCCGAAGATCGCTGCCGCGACAAAGAACAGGACACGTATGCCGCCGAGCGGGTGGATCGGCCTGATCGAATAGCTGCGCCAGAACCAGAGCAGCACGATATCGGCGAACCCCTTGATGGTCCGGATCGCGTTGTATTTCGGGTCCCGCTCCGGCGCGGCCGATGATGACGGGCAGCTCCCCGACAGAGAATCCTGCATTCGAGCAGCGCCGGGATGAACCGGTGCATTTCGCCATACAAACGAACGTTACCGAAACATTCACGTCGGTATACCGTCAACGAGCAGCCGCTGTCGTGAATGTGTGGTTGAGAAAGATTTTGCGCAGCAGGTTTGCGCCGCGCGAGACGAAACTCCTGCCAAACGTATCCTGCCGGTCGACGCGCCAGCCTGCGACGACGTCCAGATTCTTAGCTTCCAGATGCGCGATCAAATTGGGAATGTCGGCGGGATCGTTGTGTCCGTCGCCGTCCATGGTTATGAACATATTCATACTTGGCGGCGTGACAACCGGCATCGAAGGCAGCGGTCTGTCCAAAGTTGCGACGGAGCCGGGAGGATATGACGTTCGCCATGTAACCCGCGACGCGCGCTCTCATCGGTCGAACCGTCGTCCACCACGATGATCTCACGCACCCAGCCCCGCTCATCGCAGACGGCGTTGATCTCGTCAACGAGGGCCGAAAGGTTGTTCTCCTCATTGAAGGCGGCGATAACAACGCTCAGCCGCGGCTCAACGGATCCATCAACGCTGCTCGTCATCTTTGCCCCTCAGAAACGGGTATCGAGATCGAAAGCATCTGGTTCGGCGAAACCAGGATACTTGAGCGGATCCATGCTCTCTGCAAAAAACCGAAAGCCCAGGCATTCGCGATGACGAAGGCTTGTGCCTGCCGGGTTGTCAATACCATTCCCCTTGCGGGGACGCCCACAAGGGACTTGGCTAGCCTAATCCGGCCAAAGGGAGAAGTGCCGGGCCCGGCCATCGACAAAGATGCAGCCGTCCGTGGCCGGACATCACTTGGCAATTTGTCGAACCGCGCATGAGGCGAATTTACCCTGCCGAACCCCGCTTCCTCCGCCCTAAAGCGCCTATAGCCACGGCAATTTCGATTTGCTAAGGGATAGCCGGCCTCGTTACGCTTTCCGTTCGGATCGGTTCAGATGACCCTCAGTCAGCGCTTTGACATAAGCGATGTTATGAAATTGGCTGCAATGGTTGGGGCGTCCCTGACGGACGGCCATGGATTTGGACCAAAATTTATCCGATGACGGAAGCGCTCAATGATTGGCTTCAGCATTTTGGCAGCTTGACGCCGGTCTCCGCGGCGGCAATTTGCCTACTTTCTTTGTTGACCGCCTTCGTTGTCTTTCCTCGCACTGTGCTGATCATTGCGGCCGGCGTGACGTTCGGGGTGGCGGCTGCGCCGATCATTCTGCTGAGCGGGACGATCGGCGGGATACTGGCATTTTGCTCGTCGCGATACATTGCTTCGAACTGGTTTCGCAGAAAGCTGGAGACGCGGCCGAGGCTCAAGACTGTCATGCAAGCGGTGGACCAAGAAGGCTGGCGCATCATCGCTCTTTCGCGCCTAGGGGCACCCGTTCCCAGCGCATTGCAGAATTACTTGTTCGGCCTGACAAAGATTGACATCGTCAGCTATTCAATCGCGACCTTTGTCTTCAGTGCCCCACAGGTATTCCTGTTTTCATTTCTCGGCGCGACTGGCAGGGCTTCGCTGCTCCACGACAGATCCTCCTGCTTGCCGCTTGCGTTTCCGCTGGTGGCGATTTTACTGACCGTGGCGATTATCGCCCTCATTTCGCGCCGCGTAAGAATATTGCTGTTGCGGCTGGAAGAATGACCGTGTCGTAGTTTGGTCGGGGCCCTCGACCGATCGGCCAGAGGCTAGTAGATGGACCTCACCTTCGGGAAAGGTGCTATTACAACCGATGCGTCGTCAGCGATTGTTCCAGGAAATCGTCCAACGAGGAACGAGGGCAGCCATCTCAAAGACCGGATTACTTGATGCGAAGGTTCTTGTTGCTCCTGAAATTGATAACGGTCCCGGTCATCATTGGCGCCGTCGTCTGGCTCAACGGCGTTCGTGAAATCTACGCCGTCATTATGCGGTCGAGTTTCGGCGTCATCGTGGCAGCCTTCGCGCTGTCCATGCTTGCCGTCGGCCTCACTGCCGCGAAATGGCGCTTCATCATACCGACCATCAAGGTCGCAGAGCTTTTAAGAACAGCGCTGATCGGCCAGTTCTACAGCTTCTTCTTTCTTGGCCAGGCCAGCGGAGAGGCCGCGAAGATCTACCTGATCTCCCGCCAATCCGGCAGCGTCGGCGGCGCGACCGTTTCCGTCGTTACCGATCGGCTAACCTCCTTCATCGGAATGTTGTCGGTCTCAGCGATTGGCTTTGCGTTATCCTCCAGTCAGTATCCGCTGCAGCTTCAGCAGGGCGCGCTGATCGGATTGACGTTGTTGGTCGCCGTATTGATCGCGCTGCGCCACGATGCATTTTTTTCTCGTGCCGAGCGAGTTGCGTCGTGGATCGAGGGCAGGACATCTGCCTCTTCATCCACCGTCGCGCGTGAACTGCGGACAGCGATCCAACAATGGCACATAGCGACCGCCAACCCGTGGCGCGTCCTGGCCGGAGTGCTGCTTGGCGCGGTGGTGCATGTCGTGAATGTCCTGACTTTCATGGTTTTGGCCGCTGGGGTCGGGGTTCGTGTCGATTTCTTCGACTGGTGCTGGATCGGAGGACTGACGAGCGTTGCCGGACTTATTCCGGTCACAATCGGTCAGCTGGCGTCGGGTGGCGCGCTGGTGGCGCTCCTCCGTCTTCAGAACGTTTCAATGGTCGATGCGCTGGCGATCTCGGCCCTCATGATCGCGGTCAATGGTATGCTGGCGATCGTCGGAGCCTTCTTGGAGTGGTATCGCTTGCGCGTTCGAGTTGCGGCCCCGACACAGTCCGCCGTGGACGGAATATAGAAATTCGATATGACCTCTCGACTGCAAACACGCGCCGAACGGATACCGGGTATCTGACCGGCGGAAATCCGGCGCACGGCCCATCTGCCCTGCGATCGCGGTCGGTTGTGCATTTTCGAGCCATGTGGCAAGTTGAAGCGAGTTCCAAGAACACAGACATGGCCTTAGAGAGACGCGATTTTTATGTCCGCACGCCAAGATAATCTCGACCATTACGAAACGATCGCCGATCATTTCGACGAAACCTACAATCGCGAGAATTCGAACCACCTTTATAAGATCGATCAAATCTCGAAGGTGATGTTCGACCATCTGCCGGCGCTCGAATTCTACGACGTGATGGAGCTTGGCGGCGGGACCGGCATTCACGCCTACCACTTCCTCGAAGCCAACTCGCATCGCAATATTCGCTACACGTTGTCGGACATCTCGCCCAAAATGCTAGAGAAGGCAAAGGTGCGGCTTGCCAAGTTCAATGTCGACTACGTGGTCTCGGCTGCGGAAAACATCGCCACCGACAAGAGTTTTGACGCGATCTTCTGCAGCGGCGCGATGCATCATTTCGAAGACGCCCGGGCCTCCATTGAATCCATGCGCGACCATTTGAGACCCGGTGGCTCAATCGTGGTGTGCGAGCCGATCGTGTGGAACCCCGTCAACTTCGTCAAGGCTGCGAAAGACCGGCTGGAATGGAGCCAGTTTACTGCCACGCGCTCGAACGTTGCGCGCATGTTGCAGGAATCCGGCCTGAACCTGAAGGTGAACCGCGTGCTCCACTGGCGCGCGGGTCCCGAATTCATGAGAATGCTCTGGCCGTATGAAAAGCTCGAGGCCTATCCTTTGTTCGACATGGCGGCCGTCATGTATCTGCAGGTCGCGACAAAGCCGCAGGCCTCGCAACCGAGCTGACTAGAGCGTTTCACGTTTTAATAGAAGCGTATCCTGCGTTTTCGAAGTAGTTGCTGCATTCGTCGGGTAGGATGGTTGTGACGAGGCCGCCGATATGGCGGCAAATGTCGTGGATCGTGCGCTTCTGAGCGGAGCGCATCCAGTGCTTGATCTTGGCGAAGGTCTGTTCGATCGGATTGAGGTCGGGGGAGTATGGGGGCAGGTACCAGAGCCTTGCGCCGGCGGCCTTAATCAAGCTGCGCAGGGCAGCAGACTTGTGGCTGCCGAGATTGTCCATGATGACGATATCGCCCGGCTGAAGCTGCGGGACGAGAACCTGCTGAACATAGGCGCGGAAGCATTCTCCGTTGATTGGGCCGTCGAATAGGCAAGGTGCAGTGAGGCGGTCGCAGCGCAAGGCGCCAAGGAATGTCAACGTCTGCCAATGACCGTGCGGCGTGAAACTCCGCACCCGCTCGCCTTTTGGCCCCCATCCGCGCAGTGGGGCCATGTTGGTCTTGATCCAGGTCTCGTCGATAAAGACCAGACGTCGAGGATCGAGCTTGGCCTGCCATGAACGCCAACGCTGGCGTCTACGCGCGATGTCGGAGCGGGCTTGCTCGAGAGCGAGCAGCGTTTTTTTTGAACCGCAGCCCTTCGCGGCGTAAAAACAGCCAAACGGCATTGTGGGAGACCTTAACCCCGCGCGCGGCGAGTTCGTCCTTGAGGGCGTGAAGCGTCAAATGCGGCGTCTGGCTGATCCGTTCCTTGATGAAGGCGCGATGCGGCTCGAGGATGGGCTTGCGATGGCCCCCCATCTTGCCGGGCGCCACCGAGCCGGTCGCTCGATAACGTTGCGACCACTTCACCACTGACGACACCGCAACCCCAAACCGCGCTGCCACCGCGCGGCAGCTCTCACCCTTCGCTACAGCCGCCACCGCACGCTTACGCAGATCGTCGGAAATGGGTCGGACCATCGGATGCTGGCCTCCTGCCCAGCCAGCATCTTGAATCATATTCGCCCCAGTTCCGGAATCCCTTTCGATTCAATAAATCTGTGAACCGCTCTAGTACATCAGACCGCGACCGCGACCATCGCTGCAGCCCACCTGCCCGCACTCGCGGGCGCATCGATGTCGGGGAAACCCGTCAGTGCCATCAGCTGAAATCCGCTGACACGAAGCATCAATTCGAGCTCCAGCGGAAAGAAGTACCGGACCCTATGCGTCTCTTGTGTTTCATCGGGGACGCGATCGCCTTGTAGGCGCGTCACCTTGACCGTAATCTCGCAACACTGTTGGTCAGGCAGATGAACACCTGAAGAAGATCTCACAATGCGTACATCGCCGCTGTCGAACTCTCGGGTGTTTTCGCCTGGCGGATCCGTGACCACGGCCGGCCCATACCAGAAGTCCGCAATCAGCAAGCCGTTCTGCCGCAGATTCTTTCGCGCAGCTCCGAGCGCGCCCAGCGCGTCGTCGTTGCTGGTCATATAGCCGATGACGTTGAAATTCATCGCGGCCACATCAAATGGCGAAGTGGCCGAGAACTTCCGGATGTCCCCGGAAAGAAATTTCGGATTGGCGGCGAGCTTCATCTGCGCCGCGCGGTCGCGCGCACGCGCGACCATCGCCTCGGACTGATCGATACCCGTGACTTCCAAGCCGTTACCAGCGAAAATGACGGCGTGCCTGCCGGTTCCGCAGCCGAGGTCGAGCATTTCCCTGATTTCGCCGCGCCCGAACCTTGCGATCAGACTACCCACCGCCTTGCATTCGGCAGCGTAGTTCTTTTCGGCATAGACCGTGTCATAGGTCGCCGCGTAGGAGTCGTTGAAGACGCCTGTCACGAAAGAACCTCATGAACCGCGACGCTGACGCGATCGATCTGCGCCTCGGTCAAGCCAAGTCCGGAGGGAACATACAGGCCGCGACGCGCCAGTCGTTCCGTCACCGGATAGCTGCTGCCGGCAAACAGGCCCCGTTCTCGCAGGACCGGTTGCTCATGCATGCCGAGGAAAAGCGGGCGCGTGTCGATGCCCTTTGCGCGCAAGCGCTTGGCGAACTCGACGGCGTCAAAGGGCACTTCATCGGCAAGGATGAGGCAATACATCCAGTAGACGTTCTTTGCCCATTCCCGCTCGACCGGCAGCGTGATCTGCGAAAGATCGGACAGCCGTTCATGATAGGCCTTGGCCATCTTGCGCTTGCGGCGAATATGGTCCTCAACACGGTCGACCTGAGCCACGCCGATTGCAGCCTGAACATTAGTGAGGCGATAATTGTGACCGATTTCGGTGTGATAGAACCGCCGCTCCGGGCGGAAGCAAAGATTGCGCAGAGAGCGCAACCGCCCGGCATAGTGGTCACTGCTGGTGACGACCATCCCGCCCTCGCCAGTTGTCACGATCTTGTTGGCATAGAAGCTGTAGCAGGCCATGTCGCCGAAGCTGCCGACACGACGGCCCTCGACCTCCGCACCGTGAGCCTCCGCGGCATCTTCGATGACGCGCAAATCGTGCTTGGCGGCAAGCTTCATGACACGGCGCATGTCGACGGGGTGCCCGAACATATGCACCGGCATAATCGCGCGCGTTCGCGGGGTGATCGCGGCTTCAACCTGATCGAGATCCATGCACCAGGTTTCCGGGTCGCAATCCACCAGCACCGGCACGCAATCAGCCTCCAGGATCGCGATAGCGCAGGAGATGATGGTGTACGAGGGCATGATGACCTCGGAGCCGGGCTCGAGGCTCAATGTTTTCATGGCGACCTGGAGGGCCGTGGTGCCATTGCTGACGGCCACACCGTGCGCGGCGCCGCAAAATTGCGAGAATTTGCGCTCGAACTCCGGGATGAAACGTCCTTCCGAAGAAACCCAGCCGGATTCAACGCACTCGTTGACGAGGGCGGCCGTGTTGTCTCCGATCAGGGGCTCGGAGACCGGAATGAACGAGGCGGCTTCCATTACGACCTCGGTGCGATCAGAGGAACGTCAAGACGGAAAGTGTCCTTCTCGTAGTCCTCACCGCCGCGCGGGCCGCGGGTCAGCACCAGAAACGTCGTATCTTCCAGGGCCTCAAAGGCGTGCCGCTCATGAGGAACGCTGAGGATGAGATCGTTAGGCCCCATGATCGCCTCGGTCGGCGCCTGGTCCGGCATTTGCGAAACGGCGCGAAGCTTGCCCGACAGCACGTAGAGCCACTGCCAGGTCTCCTTGTGATAGTGGTTGGCGCGAACCGCGTCCTTCCGGCTGTGAATGATGGTCGCGTACTCGATGGGCTCCCGCTGCAGCACGTCGATGATTTCCCCGCGCTTGTCCGCAAAGGAAATCGGAAGCTTTTTTACATCCATCTCATGACTCCCAGCTGCCGAAGACACATTCAGTCGCCCGGCAGGAATTGGTTGGAACGATGTCAGCCGACGATCCTCGGCGTCGGAATCGGGATGATGAACTTGCCGCCCCGATCCGAAAATTCCTTCAGATTGTTCATGATCTCTTCGGCAAAATTCCAGGCCAGCAGAAGCGCATAATCGGGCTGGTGCGTAAGTAACATATCGTCCGGAACGACTTCAATGTTCATTCCCGGCGTGTAACGGCCGATCTTCAGCCGGGATTTCTCGGTGACGAAGTCGAGAATATCGGTGCCGAGCCCACAATAATTCAGCAGGGTCATTCCCTTTGCCGGCGCACTCACCGCAACTATCTTGCTACCGCTTTGCTTGAGGCCGGTCAGCATCGCCCGCAGCGCCAGGCGGTTGTTGGCGACACCCTGCGCGAACTTCCGCAAGGTATCCAGCTCGTAGATTTTCTCGCGTTCTTCATTGGCCAGCATCTGTTCGACGATCGGAGCGACCGGGCTGGACGAGACGCCGATCCTGCGCACGAACAGGCGGATCGACCCGCCATGGATGTCGCGCAGTTGCACGTCGAATATCTCCATGCCGAACTGCTTGAAGAACCGCACGAGCGGCTTCATCGACAGATAGGACAGGTGCTCGTGATAGATGGTGTCGTACTCAAGGCTGTGCAGCAGTTCCAGGAAGTAGGGAGCCTCGATGATGAAGGTGCCGCGCTCGGCGAGTAGAATGGAGACGGCCTGCATCAAATCATGCAGATCGCCTACATGAGCGAAGACGTTGGTTCCGGTAATGACCGAGGCCTGCCCCTTGCTGGCAACGACCTTCTTGGCGCTTTCGCTGTTGAAAAACGCGGCCACCGTCTCGATGCCGTTCTTGTTGGCGATCTCCACGATGTTCGCCGCCGGGTCGACGCCCAGCACCTTAGTGCCCTGCTCCTTGAACATCTGCAATAGCACGCCCACATTGCTGCCGATATCGACGACCAGATCGTTCGAGGTCAGACCGAGCAGGCGGGTCGTGGTGCGTGCAAACTCACCCCAATGCCGCCGGCCGGCCGTGGTGGTCGAGGATTCGTAGGGGTAGTCGTCGCAGTATAGAATCTCGGGCGGCACCACATAGTTGAGCTGGATCAGCCCGCACTCTTCGCAGATCGCGACCTGCAGCGGATAGGCATCCCGTTGCTCGCTGAGCTGGTGCTTGTGCAGGAACTGATCGGCCGGCGGCATTTTTCCCAAGTCGAGAAAAAGCGAGAGACGCTCGCTCGCGCACATGCGGCAATTCTTTACGAACATGGCATAGTCCGTTATTGTGGATTGAAGACGCTCACGGCCCACCCAGACCAGACAGACACGTGACTTATGAGCACAATTTCCGAGCAAAATCGAGAGGTTTAGGCCAAACTGGGTCGGTGATCATCGTCCGGAAATCCTCGTGCGAACGCATTCGATCAAGTTCCTGGTCTGACCTGGGCTCAAGACTCCTCGGTAGCGGCCTCACCTCAAACCAGTTGAACTGAAGGGCGCCCCCTGGGCCTGAGCCCGAACTGATTAGACATGTCCACCGGAAAGGTCAATCCGACAGCGCCGCTGCTAGAGGTATTCGGCCAAAGAGAGCGCCCGAGCCCGACAGCTCAACACCCTCGAATGTTTGTGCCCAACTTTTCGCGGATCACCGGTAATCATTGAGAAGGGGTGCTCCCGATCAGATAAAGTCGACAATGACGCGAGCTTTGCGCGGAGCCTCTCGTTAATTGCTTGCGCCAGCAGTGAGCTCTGCCGCCGAACAAGGCTGCGCTACTCGCGTTGCGGCCCAGAGCGCCTCAGTAATGGGGAACTCGACAAAGCTGCAGCGCCTGGCCGGCGATGGTCAGCGCGGGACTGGCCCATCCGTTCGCTCCACCGTTGCAATTGACCCCACGCGCTCTTAAGAAGGGCCGACAGCATGAGTTGCGCCTCGTCGTGAGTAGACAGGCAAAAGAGGAAGCCCTGCTGCATCCGCTTGGGCGTTCAATCTGCCTCCACTTCCTTCAAATTCGTGACCGCTTTACTTGAACGGGATACCGCCGTGACAGACATCAAGATCGAGGGACTTGTTTGCCCGGTCACCAAGATGCCATTGACCATCCTTGGCGATCAAGCCGTCTTCACTGCGGACAGGAGCATCGCGTACCCGTTGCAGGACGGTATCCCTATTCTGCTCGGACCTGAAGCCATCACGGACAAGTCGTGGATCCACGACACCCGGGCGCCGCAATATGCAGAAGCGTACGCCGAGATGGAGTTCTACAACTCCATTGGTCGCAAGAGGGCCGAACAGGTGCGCACCGACGGCTCGCCGAAATCCGTTGACTCGATCGGCATGCAGCACGTGTTCCGCATCGCCACTCTTCCACCTGAGCAACGCTACCGGTTTCCCGAGCCGTCCACACTGTGGGCCTGCGACAACATCGACGCTGCGAGCGAGACCGACTGTTACCGTCACATAGGCCCCGTCATCGGGAAACGGGTGGTCCAGGTCGGCGGCAGCGGAACGGTGCCACTTCTGCTTCTGCTGGCCGGCGCGGCAGAGGGGATATTGATCACGCCGATGATCGGCGAGGCGCTCGTCGCACTGGAAATCGCCAGGCTCCTCAAGGTTCCTCTGCGCTGCCTCGTCGGCATCGGCGAGGAGATTCCTCTCGCCGATCAATATACCGACGTGTGCTTTGTCGGCGGCTGCGTGCATCATATGAGAACTGAAATCGCAATCCCGGAGATGGCCCGCATCCTCAGACCGGGCGGCAAATTCGCGGCTATCGAGCCCTGGAAAGCGCCCGGCTATACAATAGGCACTGCCATTTTCGGCAAGCGGGAAGCCAATCCATTCTGCAGCCCGATCACCGAGGAACGTGCCGCTCCGTTCTTTCGCGCGTTCGCAAGCGCGGATTGCGTGCATCACGGGGCGATCACGCGCTATCCCGCCATCGTCGCGCAAAAGGCCGGGTTCAAATTGTCGGTGCCGAAGGCCGAGTGGGTGACCCGGGCCGACGATGCGATCTGCAACTGCATCCCCTTCGCTCGCAAAATGGGCAGCGCTATTGCCATGCTGGCAACCAAATAGCCCAGTGGTAAGACCGGTCGAAACGGCGATCATTCCGCCTTGTCAGAATACCTTCCTCAAGAGTTTTATGTCATGTCCCTACAAGGAGCCATTGGCTGTCGTGATGCGAGACAGCTATCATATCGGCTACTTTAACGCCTCGCTGTTTGCCACGGAAGGTATTGCGTCGGTCGGCCCGAGGCTCGCCCCATTATTATCCGCTATCGTCTGCGGTCTTTTAATCGGCCTGGGCAACCGAGCATCCTCGGGCTTGCCTGAGCAGTTCATTCTTCTCTCGGGGGGATTGTTGCTCCAAGTCGTCATGAACGTGCCGTTGACAGTTGCTGTCGTGTCGCACGGTGAGGCAATGATGTTTCTGCTTTGGTATGTTACGCCGCGGGATGTAGTGGATCAGCCGCTGACGCGTCTCGTCCAGGGCGCAGGCGGCGGCAAACTCTGATCCAACAGAATCGACATTCATGCGCGTACTCATCCTCAATGCGGACTACTCGCGATTCCTGACATGGCTGTACGGTCGCCACCCCAGTCTGGCGACAGCGTCGTATGCGGACCAAATGAACGCGCGCAACGCCAGCCTGTTCGGCGTCAATGATTTCTATTCACGGAACTTCCGTGCACTAGGGC
The DNA here is from genome assembly GCF_001440035.1 of Bradyrhizobium manausense. GTDB lineage: Bacteria > Pseudomonadota > Alphaproteobacteria > Rhizobiales > Xanthobacteraceae > Bradyrhizobium > Bradyrhizobium manausense. Next base: position 82,514 of record NZ_LJYG01000085.1, read on the forward strand.
ATGAGGCGAAGGAGATCCACGTCAACAATGCGTGGCTCCAATCGGCCTGGGCGCGCGAGCACGGCATCACCTGGGATGCGCCGAAGTCGTCGGACGTGAGCCGAAAGGATCGCCTGCCGGGTTGGTTGCAGCGGACCATCGCGCCGATGAAGCCAATGCTGCGACCGCTGGCCCGGCGCATCGGACTGAGCCCTCGCCTGGACCAGCAACTCGAGCGCGTTCTCCTCGCCCAGATCGAAGATTACAGGCCGGACCTGATCCTCAATCAGGACGTTTTCTACGTGACCCCCAACCTGGTCGAGCGCATCAAAGCCATCTCCGGGTCAAAGGTCATCGGGCAGGTGGGCATCGAGCCCTCTCGCGGCGAGAATTGGCGGGTCTACGATCTCATGCTGTCGCAATTGCCGCGCGTGGTTGCTATGTTCACGGCGGCCGGCGTGCGCGCACGCGTCAGCCATCTGGCTTTTGAGCCGGACATCCTGCAGCAATTGCCGCCTGCCACCGCCTTGGACATCGACGTCTCCTTCGTGGGATCCGTATCGGAGGACCATCGTGAACGGATTGCGCTGCTCGAATTCGTAGCGGAGCGGTTCGATCTGAAGTTGTGGGGAAACATCCCTAGTTCGTTACCCGCCGCTTCGCCACTTCGCAGATGTTTTCAGGAAGAAGTCTGGGGCTCGGACATGTACCAGGTTCTGATGCGCTCCCGCATCACCCTGAATTCCCACATCGACATCGCTGGAAGCGAAGCAGGCAACATGCGCCTGTTCGAAGCAACCGGCGTCGGAACATTCCTGCTGACTGACTTCAAGCGGAACCTGCATACGCTGCTTGAACCGGATCGGGACGTCGCTGTCTGGCACTCGCCCGGAGACTGCGCTGCGGCCATCGATCGTTACCTGCGAAACGATGGCGAGCGCAAAGCAATCGCTGCCACCGGGCAACAAACCACCCTTGCCCGCCACAACTATCGCGCACGAGTTCGAGAGATTTTGGACTTCATCGCCTAGGAGGAACGCTGAGTTCGTCCGCCGCGACCGCGACCTTGACGTAACCTGCGAAAATGGCCAAAGTCACCTGCCTCAAACCTAACATTTTGTAATGGTTGACCTTTTGAGGAATCCCAGATGAATGGAATTGAGCGCTGCCGATTCATTGGCGACCGAGGGCAGATCGCGCGCTCCGCGGAGGCTCCGAGAGAAAATCCGACGTCAGCGGTTTTTCAAACTACGCCCACTGGTACGACCTTCTCCACGAAAACAAGGACTATTCGTCGGAAGCGGCATTCGTCGAAGGACGTCTTCACCATCATGGCGCAACTTCCGGCAAGCTGTTCGACCTCGGCTGCGGAACGGGCGTCCATGCCATCGAACTCGCCCGTCGTGGCTGGAGTTCCGCCTGCATCGATCTCAGCCACGACATGATCGCCAGGCGACCAACTGCCCGGAACAGGCGGGATTTGAGCCGCCTACTCGGTCGCCAGGAAGAGCGCCAAGGAGTGAGCTGAGGTGAAACCGTTGCGCCTAGCGGTGATGCTGGAGCAAGCCATTGAAGTTGGTGGCGGCTTCCAGCAGCCCCTGAACGATGCGTTATGGCTCCATGATTGGGCGAAGAAGTCCGGCAATGTAGTCGTGGTGTATTCGCCCTACCCGCGGACCATAGAAGCCCTGAAGGAATTCGGGATCGAGGGCCGCCTGCTCAAATTCGGTGTTCTGGATCACGGATTTCTCTTCCTCAAATACTGCCGCCCGTTTGATCTCGTCCAGATCGCGCTCAAGGCCAAGTCGCTCTTCGAGAGAGCTCTGATCAAGGATGGGATCGACGTTGTTCATTTCACGTCGACGTCGAAGCGGCATCTCCTGCTTTACCAGCTTCCGTTCACCATCACGGTCTTCGATGGCTGCCATCGCGACACTCCGGAATTCCCGGAGGTTCGAGCGTTCGGCGAATTTGAAAGGCGGGAGATCTTATTCGGCTTGGCCTGCACGAAGGCGGCAATTGTGATCGCCAATGCCCCCGAACTGGTCGACAATCTTTGCCGGCGATACGCCATGGAGCGCGACCGCGCCGTCTGCATACCCCTCTCGCCATCGCCATATGTCGCGCAATCGACAAAGGCCGGTGCAACCGACGCAGCGGTCCTGGGGAAGCATGGGCTTGAGCCCGGCTATCTGTTCTATCCGGCGCAGTTCTGGCCGCACAAGAACCACATGACGCTTCTCATGGCGCTCTCGCTGCTGCGCGAAAAAGGCATCACAGAGCGCCTGGTGCTGTGCGGTTCGGATCGGGGCGGTCTTGAAAAGATCGACGCGGCCATCGCGGCCTATGGTCTCTCCAAGCAGGTTTCCATAATCGGCTTCGTAGATTCGTCCGACCTCAGCGCCCTCTACCGCGGGGCCTTCGCGCTGGTCATGCCGAGCTATTTCGGCCCCACCAACCTGCCTCCGCTCGAAGCCTGGGCGGTTGGAACACCCGTCATCTATCCTGAGGCCTTCAAGGACCAGGTCGGGGACGCCGCCATCCTGTTCGACTATGATGAACCCCAGTCGCTGGCAGATGCCATCCTCGAGCTTCGCAGGGACGGCACGCGTGAACGCTTGTGTAAGGCGGGCTATCGTCGGCTGGAACAGTTCGCAGCCGAAATCGAACTCGGACGAGAGCGGTTCACACAACAGATGCAGCGGCTGAAACACCGCTTGGCGTTGACCCTGTGCTGAACCATCAAAGCTTGCCTTGTCAGGAGGGAATCAGAGCGATCAGGCTTGCGCGCAAGCCTGATTTCAGAAGCGGACTTGCGATCGCGCCGACAATCATCAGCCAGATCACGCATTCGGACAGGAAATGCGTTACTCCGCTCCCGGGTGCAATTCCAGCGACCATCGTCCCCAACGCCCAGCCAGGTGCCACGATGGTCACAGCGATCAGGGCCAGGAACGCCACGTGCCGGAGCGGATTTCGCAAGGTCTGCCTCATCAAGAGAATAGCGAGCAGGCCAAACTGGATGCCAAAGTCGCTCGCGACGATGGCGATAGCCGCGCCAAGCGGACCGAGCCCGCGTATCAGCAGGAACGACAGTCCCAGAAACACAATGAGCTGCAGTCCCTTAGTCCGTACCAGCAGATCGGCGCGGTTGCTGTGGCTGGCAAAACCAAGCGCCAGCAAGGCAGGAGCGACGGCAGCGGCCCCAAGCAGCAACGTGACCGCGAGCGGCATGTCCAGGGGAATGCTGCCGTGGGTCCAAAGCGCAAAGAAGTCGGCCCAGAATGACAGCAGGCCGGCCACGACGGCGCTGGCGAGCGCCGTCACGAGCACCGAACCATAGGCATAATGCCGGCGCAGCCGCTCATGTTCGCCGACCGCATAGTCGTGACCAAGTTCTGCCGCCATCGGCAGGACCATCTGACTGCAAAACCCCCTCACCAGACTTGCCATGACGCGCGTCAGCCCCCACTGGGCGACCGCGACCCGATCTGCAACGAAGGCGCTGACCAGGAGCACCGGCAGATTTGTCATGGCCAGTTCGGCCCCGTTCGCGACGCCGAATGGTATGGCGCGACCGAGTTGTCCGATGCCCCACCGCCACGACCACGCACAAGGTCCACGTTTGAGAAATGGAAACAGCCGCGGCGCATCGATCGCAATCAAGAAAAACGTAAACAGAAGCTGCATCGAGATATAGGCGATCGCGACAGCAAGCAGGCTGCCAAACAAGGCCACCGCCAAGATCTGCGCAATCTGAGTCAGCAGGAGAGCGCCACTCAGCAGCCAGGCGATCCGCCCAAATTTTCCCCGCGCGCGATAGAGGACTGAAGTCAGATTGGCAGGCAAAGTAAGAAGCATCCCCACCATCATGACCAGCATGGCGGAATCGAACGAAGCCGTCGCCTTGAACCCCAGCATTGCGGAGGGCCGCAGAAGCAGAACGATGGCAACCACCGCGACGCTCAAGAAGAGGACTAAGCGGAGGTAAACCTGCATTGTTCCGCTGTAGAAACTGCTCGTCCGTCCGTCGCAGTCGGCGCATGACCTGAAGGCAAGGAATCGGTTGACGGCTCGTGACTGAAGACCCGAATCGGCAACGACCATGAAGCTTCCCGCCGCATAGATAGCAAACCAGGCAGCGAGCGTATCGCTCGACCAGAAATGCAGGAACGCCGGAACGAGAACCAGTTGCTGGGTCAACCCCAGGACGAACAGAACGAGATTTGCCGACCAGCCATGCAGAAGTCGACCCAAGCGGCCCTCTGCTCCGGGACCGCTGCCTGACCCCGTGCTGCCTTGCGCATCCGCCTGTGTGCCGGTCAAGCCCCAACCTTCCTCAAAACGTGAGCTCGCGCAGCGCCGGAGAGCACAGCAAGCTGATACCTGTCCATGGCGATAGCCACTTGATTCCTGCGAGAGAAAACGCCACTTTGGCGCTATTTCATCCCTCTACCGAGCATGTCTTTTAAGGCGGCCCGTAAATCGGGGCAATGCCGTCGCGAGAATGTCGCCGTTTGAACGTCGCGCGGCGAGCCGTCAACTCCGCCGGTCTCGCTTCTCCACACGAAGAGGTTCGAACCGCTATCGCGTTCACAAAGGCATTCGCCTTCACCCCTCGCTTGGCATGATCACATGCTCTAAGAATGCAACATGCGGAGAAACCAGCTCTCCGTTCCGACAAACCGTTGAAACAAGGTGTGCGCGCAGTGAGCTCAGGTCGCCTGCTATGGCGTGGCTATATACCCGGACGTCTGCTGCGTTGGGCCCAATTCTTTCCAAATTATCGGTTTGTTCCCGCACTCTCGATTGTGCTGGCCACAGCGATTACCATGCTGCTTGTCATCGATCGCGGCTTCGATTTGACCGACGAGGCGATGTATCTGTACGACATGGAGCATGCCGGGCCGAGTTCGGGGACCCACATTTACCTGATCGCCGGCAGGCTGGGCCACCTGTTCCACAACAACATCGTTGTCTGGCGCGTGATTTCACTTTGCCTGAACATGGCCGGCTCTTTGATCTTTGCCGCTGGATTCTGGCGCCTGGGCACAGGCCTGGGTCTCTTCGGAAATTCCCGCTCGAAATCGGACCGGACGGGATTCTTCATTGCTATTCTGATCGGGTCGCTTGGATATTACGGTGTTGGCCCACCTTCTCTTTCGTCGAACAGCGTGGCGGCCTTCGGCTTGGTCTCCGGCACGGGACTGCTTGCGCTTGCGGTGACGGCCGCGCCCGGCATCCGACGTCACGTCCTGATTGCGCTGTCGTCGCTGGCTATCGTGTTGCTCGAGGCGGCCCGGATCAGCGCAGGCGCAGGCTATCTGCTGGCCGCGCCGGCGATGCTCTGGCTGGCCTCCACGCTTTTAGGCTGGCAGGCGACGATCCGGCTCGCCCTGGTGCACATCCTATTCGGAGTGCTCTGGACAATCGTGCTGGCGACTGCGTTCGACGCTTGGCAGCAGATCTTGCCGGTGATTCAGCTCATGCTGAGCACAGGCAATTCAGAAGGGTCGTCCTATAACTACGGGGTGCTGGCTGAGCAGCATCTAGTGGATCTTTTCGGCTTTGCCTGGCAATCCCTGCGCTATGCAGCCGCCGCCGTCGGGGCCGGGCTCCTTGCGAGCCTGCCGCTGGGCTGGCGAGCTTTCTTCACGTCTCCGTCGCCTCCCGTGCTCCGTCAGGTCCGAGCCAGTGTCCTGTTTTTTGCAGCTCTCCTGCCGTTGATTCCGCTGTGGGACTACCTTTCGCTGGTCAACATCTTCGCGAACTGGCCGTCGGGCCTCTGCGCCGACGCCGCCATGATCGTCTGTGACCAGCCGATTGGCATGACCGGTCGGCCCTTCATGTATGCCGTCGGCGGACAGATTGTCGTTGCGGCCCTGTTCGCAATGCTGGATCGGCTCCCTCCGAAAAGCGCACCATTTAACGAGACCGGTCGCTGGACCGCCTCGGCCTGGTCGATTCTGCTCGTTCTGTTGCTGATCCTCACGATCGTCACTTCGCTCGGCACCAATACCGGCTTGCTCGCGCACAGCATCTTCTGCATGGGGCCCCTGATGGCGGCGGGATACATTGCGCTCACACATGCGGGTTTGCGCCTCGGCCGGATACCTGGCTGCGTTGCGCCCGTCTCCCTCATCTGCTTTTCGTTGCTTGTGGTCGTCTCCATTGCACATAATCGCCTGTTCTTTCCGTATCGGTTGGATGGGACGATCTTCAGGCAGACGACACGGCTCGATCACCCGCCTGAGCTCAAGGGTCTCAAGGTCAGCGCAAGCCTGTCGAGCGAGCTGGCGAATATCGAGCGTACCCTTCTAAGCGCCGGCTTCGACCCGCAGCGCGATCTTGTTCTCCCTATCTACAACATGCCCGGTCTTATCGTCGGCACCAACACACGCGCATTCGGATTCGCCTGGCTCGACACGGGGCCAGGCTGGGACGAGATCAACTGCCATCGTATCAAGACCGATCCGGCCGACCTTCGTTCTATCGGACGGCTCTTCGTACTGTCCAACAGCCCAGCAAGTCCTGCTTTGGCCAACTGCCTGAGGGAACGCGGTGTCGATATGGCAGCCGAGCAGCGGATCGCGACCATTCCAGTTGAAGCTACTCCGCCCGTAAAAGTGGGCATCGTCCCCATTCCTTAAGGGGACCACCGCCAGTCACCGTCTTCTCAGGATATCAACCCGACCAGCCTCATAATGTCGTACACCACTCCTCCAGACCGACGGCGCGCCTGCATCCTCTATGTCGGTCTTGCCGTCGCCGTCGCGATCTCGCTTCTCTCCTATTTCGACGCGTTGTCTCAGTACGCGACCGCTGACCAGGACGTCACTGCGCTCCGGCTGACCAATTTTCTGAAAGATCCGCGATCGGCGTCTCTGGCACAAGGATCGATGATTTCCAACCTTGTTGTCGCCGGACCCGCGCGGCTGCTTGCGGACCTGTTCGGCTGGTTCTGGCACGCCGACGATCTCATCGTCTGGAATATCCACTCCACGAAGATACTGCCCTTCGCCATCGTCCAGGTCACGGTCTCGCTCGCGCTAATCCTGTATCTGGCGCACTCCGCGACCGAACTGGCGCGCCCCGGCGCCACATCGCAGCGGATCGCCCTTCTCTTCGCACTGGCGCTGATCATGAACTGCCCGATGCTCAAGGGGCTCGTGAAGGTTCTAAAATACGACGCGCTGTCGACACTGTTTTCGGCAATCGCCGTGCTTTGCTATCTGCGCTATCGCACGGCCAGTCCATCCTCCTCCAAAGTCTTTCCGCTCGCATCGATCGGCTTCTTCGCGGCGCTCGCCTATCTGGAGAAAGATTCCACCATCTCGAACGCGGTCCTGATCCTCCTGATTGAAACAACATTGATCCCGTTTTCGTCGGCAGACGGGCGCGCCGCACTGCTTCGGCTGACGCGCTTTCTCGGCGTGGTCGCGCTGAGTTTCCTCGTCACCAGCTTTGTCGCCTCGCCGCTGTACTGGCGGCACCCCCGCGAGATCTCGACCCTGTTTTCAAGTGTCGGGCCGTATCTCGTCAACGTGCCGATGGGACTCGCCCTATTGGGCACCGTGGTGCTGGCCTCCCTCTATATCCTCGTTCCCATGATACGGCCGGTATGGCCGGCGCGGATCGGCCTGCCTGTGTTCCAGAAGGCCGTGCTGCTGTTTCTCACCGCGGCAGTCGGGGTCTTCGCCGTCTTGAGTGTGATCTTTCAGGAGAACCTCATTTTCGATCCGACCATCGCCGGCAATGATCTCCACCCTGCAGATCTTGCGGCACGATCAATCTACGTGTCGAAGCCGATCGCCTTCAGCTCCATCACGACGCTGGACCAGAGCGCCTGGATCACCCACGCCAAGGTTCTATTCGGCATAATCAGGACGCTGTTCTACACGCTTCCGGAGATCACGGTCGTCATGATCGTGACCGCCGCTCCGCTATTTCTGTTCCTGTCCCGCAACGATGAATACCTCTTCAAGTCGCATGCAGCCACCCTGCTTCTGCTGATGGCGGTGCCAGCCGCAACGCTGCTGGCCTACGCAATCGGCGACGTACCTTTCGACCCGAAATATCTCGTCCTCGTAAGTCTTCTCCTCACCATCTATGGGACGTTTCCGGCGCTGGTCGCCCTGGCCAAAGCGCCTCCGCGCGTCCCTGCCACGACTGCTTATCTCTTGGTGACGTGCGCCGTCCTGTGGACCGCATTTGAAGCGGCTCCCACCAACCTGCGCTACAAGAACATCCTACGCGATCGCACCGTTGAAAATGCGTCGGCCATCGATATGAACCATTACATCTGGTGGATGTGGCCGGGCTGGGGAGAAACGACGTATTTCATCTCTCGCTATCTGGAAAAAAATGCCGATCGACCGGCAAAAATTGCATTCGACAACCGACGGCCGTTCTACACGAGCCCTTCACTCAATTGGATTCAACTCGACTTCGACCAATGCCAGTCTCTGGACGATTTGAGGGCGATCTTGAACGCAACCGCCGTGGCGGATTCCGATTTCCTGGTCGTCAGCAAGAATATGGCCAATCGACGCTGGTGTTTGAATCAAATCTTGCGGCAGATGCGGGACAAGGCGGTCTATGTCGATCGCCAGCAGGGCTTCGATTACGGCTGGCTGTTCAGATACAGCGATGTCCAGCGGACGTTCCAGCATTGACGACGCGTAGCCCGGCATGCTGGCGCGTGCAACGCCGGTTGACAGACCCAGCCGCTTCGACCGGCCTTATTCGCGCTCCAGTGGAAGACGGCGGGAGCCGTTGAAAAGCTTGACAGATCGGCTATAAGGCCGCCCAATAATGCGGCCAGGGGTTGGGAACCACCCCGAACCGCCGGCGCCTACCAGTCATCCTGCTCGCAGAAACATGATTTCCAAAGGAGCCCTTTTGGAACGCACCCAGCTCAGCGTCGTCATTCCCGTTTACAACGAAAGGGGGGCTCTGACCAACCTCATCGGCGAAATCAGGTCGGTCTGCGAAACTCATAACTACGAGTATGAGATCATCGTGGTCGACGATGGCTCGACTGATGGCAGCGCTGAAGTTGCAGCCGGCTTGCCCGGGGTCACGGTCGTTTGTTTCCGCCGGAATTTTGGCCAGACCGCCGCCTTCGACAGCGGCTTCCAGATGGCAAGATTCCCCTATGTCATCACCATGGATGGCGACGGACAAAACGACCCGAACGATATGCCGAAGATGATTGCGTATCTGGAAGCGAACAACCTCGACGTTGTCGCCGGATGGCGGAAATCCCGAAAGGATACATTCGGCAAACGCATCATCTCGCGGGGCGCGAATCTGCTGCGAAAGATGTTCCTGCGGGACAACATCCACGACAGCGGCTGCTCGCTCAAGATCTTCCGCCGCGAGTGCTTCGAGAATTTGCGGCTCTACGGCGAGATGCACCGGTTCATTCCCGCCCTCCTGCAGATGCAGGGCTTCTCGGTCGGCGAGATCGCGGTCAACCATCGGCCGCGAACGACCGGGCGTTCGAAATACAACGTATTTCGGACATTCAAGGGCCTTGCCGACATGATGCTGCTGTGGTTCTGGCGCAGCTACTCGGTGCGGCCAATCCACCTCTTGGGAAGCGTCGGCGTCCTACTTCTCGTGATATCGGCTCTGTTCGGACTGCGAACCGTGTACCTGTTCCTCAACGAGCAGAAACTTTCGAGCACGCTGGAGCCGCTCTTGACCGTGTTCACCTTCATCGCCGGACTGCTGTTCGTATCGCTCGGAATCCTGACGGACCTCCTCATCAAAATCTACTACGCCGTGGAAGACATGCCGTACTACTCGATCCGCAAAGTCATCCGCCCGGGCTCGGTCGGCGAGAAGCCGGTCACGATCCCGACCAGCAACGCCAGGCAGGCCGACAGCGATCGTTCATTGGCATCCTGATGCCGAGCCGTGAAAATCACATGGCATCGAGCGAGATCTCCGATCTGGCCATTTCTGCCTTTCCGCTCTCGAAGGGGCACAGCACGGGTCGGGGTCTCGAGCGTGTGATCGCCGAACTCGTTACGGGCCTGGAAGCCATTGGCCAGCCCTACACGTTCTACGACCGCGGCATCATTCGCAGCGAATTGTTGGCCATGACGCAGGCCGCAAGTTTCACGCTCGAACTGCGCCGCAAACGTCACGACCTCTGGTTCGCGGTCTACCCGATCGCCGGGATCTTTCCCATTTTGGCTGCACAGCGTCCGGTCGTCACGGGTCTGTACGATCTCATCCCGTTCCTTGCGACGGGTTACGACAATGCCGCCAAGTACTTCATCAAGCGCCGCTGCATCGAATTTTCATGTCGCCGCAGTGACGGCATCATCGTTCCATTTCCGTCGACGGCCAAACAAATCCGTGAGTTGTTCGGTGTCCCCGCTGAGCGGGTCGAGGTCATCCCGCTCGGCGTCGACCACAAGACCTTTTTTCCCGAACCTCAAATCGAGCGACGGCCCCTCCACTTCGGCTTCCTCGGTGAGGCAAAACGCGCCAAGGGTCTGGACACGGCGATCATCGCCTTTTCGAAGATCTTGCCTCAGTTGCCCAACGCCCATCTGTGGATCGCAAGCGACGGCAACGAGATCGATGAGATGAAGGAACTGGCGCGACGCCTGATACCGGAGCCGAACTACAAGTTCCTAGGCTTCATCCCCGAGACCGAGATCCGCCGCTTCTATTGTGGCCTCGATCTGTTTCTATTTCCGTCCCGCTACGGTTTTGGAATGAGCCCCGTCGAGGCCATGGCTTGCGGAACGCCTGCGATCGTCGGAAGGACCCTGGATTCGGAGGACTTCTTCACTCAGGAGCTTTCGCTGGCGGACCCGAACTCTCCCGATGAGCTTGCCCAGCGCATGTTGGTCCTATGCACCGAGCGAGACCGCTACAACGAGCTGCGCGATTGGGGACTTGCGCGCGTCCAGACGTTATCATGGGAAAGCATGGCGCGCCGTTACCTGGCGTTTTTCCAGAGGGTCAAAGCGGACTATGCCGTTCGCCAGAGCCGAACCGAGAGAGCAGCATCCGAAGCATGAAACCGGCGGTCGAACTTGCCGGAATGCTCGGAAGGTTCGCTTTCGTGGATCGACCGTTTGGCTGCTTGACGCGCGCGCGATGCTCGCCGTCGCGCAGAGAATCGCGATCGGACACTTCGCGCTGGCGCGCGTGATTGCGGGGGTCGTGATGATCCCGACTGCGGCGCCCTGGCGACATCATTCGCCTCGTCTTTATCGGGCAGCTCTACCGGGGCCTTGCCGGAATGGCTGAGAACGCGGAAGTTTCAGGCGCTCAAGGCGGCAGCCAATCACTGATGACTCTGGTCTTCTGAGATCATCGCGCTTCAGACCAGAAGATCGTGACCGATATGGAGCAGCGCATCTGGCTGGGTCGGTGATGATGGCGCAACCACGGTGATCTGGGTTACGTTGTGGTTGTTGTTGGTCTCGTTGCTCTCGGCGATTGCGTTGGTGTAGTCCGCGATCGCGCCAATGTAGTAGGTTCCTGGCGCCACGTTGCTGGGCAGCGTCAACGTGATCGCCTGGTGATCGTAGTAGCCGGGCGTTCCGTTGGCCGTCAGGCCAGGAGAGGCGACCGTGCTCAGCAAGGTGTCGCCTGTCGTGATCGTCGCGTCCGTGGAGAAGTAAAAGCCTGAGGTCGATGGCGCAGCCGCAGCCTTGCCAAAATTCACCACCCAGAAGTCAACGTTGGTGCTCCCGCCCGCCGCGATCGTCGTGCTGCTCACGCTGTCGAACGACGCGGTCAAATCGGGCAAGGCCGGCGCTGTCACCGTGATCTGCGTAACATTGTGATTGTTGTTGGCCTCGTTGCTCTCCGAAATCGCATTGTTGTAGTCCGCGATTCCGCCGATGTAATAAGTGCCGGGTGCCAGATTGGCGGGAAGTGCCAGCGAGACCGTCTGGTGATCGTAATAGCCCGTCGCCCCGTTCGCCGACAGCCCTGGCGAGGCCACCGTCGTCAGCAGCGTATCTCCCGTCGTGATCGTCGCGTCGGTCGACAGATAGAGGCCCGAGGTCGACCCGGCAGCGGCAGCCTTGCCAAGATTCACCACCCAGAAGTCAACGTTAGTGCTACCGCCCGCCGCAATCGTAGTGCTGCTTACGCTGTCGAACGACGCGGTCAAATCAGGCTTGGCCGGCGCTGTCACTGTGATCTGCGTAACATTGTGATTGTTGTTGGCCTCGTTGCTCTCCGAAATTGCATTATTGTAGTCCGCGATTCCGCCGATGTAATAAGTGCCGGGTGCCAGATTGGCGGGAAGCGCCAGCGAGACCGTCTGGTGATCGTAATAGCCCGTCGCCCCGTTCGCGGACAGCCCTGGCGAAGCCACCGTCGTCAGCAGCGTATCTCCCGTCGTGATCGTCGCGTCGGTCGACAGATAGAGGCCCGAGATCGACGCGGCAGCGGGAGCGTTGCCAAAATTCACCATCCAGAAGTCAACGCTAGTGCTACCGCCCGCCGCAATCGTCGTGCTGCTTACGCTGTCGAACGACGCGGTCAAATCAGGCTTGGCCGGAGGGTGATTCACATGAAAACCCAACGCATCGAGCTGCTTCAGGTCGACCGCCGAAAGCGTCTGGCTTGTGGTACCTGTGTAGAACTCGTTGAAGGGATCGTTCGGCCCTTGCACACCGGTATTGAGGAAGTCGCTGGGGTCGGATGTCTGGCCGTAATCGGCGATCTTGCTCGCACCGTTGTCGAGCGAGAAATAGGCTGGCGGCGCGGTAGCGCCGCCCTGGAACAGGTGGACGTTTGGGCTCGTGAAGCGGAAGAAGTCAAACACATCGGGCGCCGAACCATAGGGCACCCGGCCCATCGCGTGGGTCAATTCGTGCAGCGCAACGCCGACCACCAGATTAGGGTCGATGTCGGTGGAAAAATACGCGCTGGCGTCGTCGGTCGTGGTGTCGTTGGCGCCGATGACGCCCCAGAGCTTGAGCTGCGCATTCCAGACTGCGACGTTCGATTGTCCCTGAATTGTGGAGCCGGCCGGCAGGCTGTTGAACGTCGTGTCGCCGGCGGTCGCATTGTTGACCAACTGCGAGTGGGTCCAGGCATAGGTTTCATAATAGCCGCTGTCAGGGCCCGCCGCAGCGCCGCCGCCCGTCCCGCTATAGTCGATGTTGATGTTGACCGTGATCTTGTCGGTGAGGTTGGCGGCCAGGATCGAGACCGCTTGTTGCAGGCCGTTCTTGAAGCTGGTCGGCGCGGCCTGTGCCGCCGCATCGAGGATCAGGTTGATGGTGATGCCACCCGAGTTGACCGACATGACGGAGCCGGTCGTGGTGGTCGAACCGGGAGTGGTTCCCGCGGTGTCCGGGAAATAGCTGCCCTGAATGCTATTGCCGACAACCGTATAGAACGGATCGTCGGAGAGCAGTTCATCGATCGATGTTCTCATCGTAATGTCTCGAATCGAGCTTCAGTCGAGGTTCGACCGCCGCCAAAGAATGTCCGGTGCTGCGCGCCGGCCAGGCTCGGGCGTCAGGATTCAGTCCCCCGCGTTAATTTGTGGTTTCATGGAACCAGCAATGCGAGCGTCAGCGAGTCTTTTGTTCACAAAGCCTCTGTCGATTCAACCCGGGCAACTACCGTCAACAATAACGTAACATTCAGAGAGACCTAGCGAATTCTGCGGCAGCCGCGGAACAAGGTACCCTGCTCGAGGCATTGAATTCCCGCTCGAATTGACCAATCAGAATCACTAACCCCTCCTCGCGTTCACCGGAGCCTCGAAATGCCCTTTCCTCACGCTTCCGAAGCCCTCTCGCGCTTCATCGTGCTCGATCTGACCCGTGTCCGCTCCGGGCCGACCTGCGTGCGCCAGCTCGCGGATTGGGGCGCGACGGTGATCAAGATCGACGCGCTCACGGAAGATGCCGGCGGCGAGCAGCCGGGCGGACCGCGGCGTGGTTCCGACTTCCAGAATTTGCACCGCAACAAGCGGGCCATGACGCTGAACCTGAAAGACGAGCGTGGGCTCGCCGTGTTCAAGCGCCTCGCCGCCAAGGCCGACGTCGTGGTCGAGAATTTCCGCCCCGACGTGAAGAAGAAGCTCGGCATCGACTATGAGAGCCTCGCTGCGATCAATCCGCTCATCGTCTATGGCAGCATCTCCGGCTTCGGTCAGGACGGCCCCTATCACAAGCGGCCCGGCTTCGATCAGATCGCGCAGGGCATGGGCGGGCTTATGTCGATCACCGGAGCGCCCGGCCAGGGCCCGATGCGGGTGGGCATCCCCGTCGCCGACCTTACTGCGGGCCTGTTCTGCGCCATGGGCATCCTCACAGCGCTGCTGGAGCGCGAGGTCTCCGGCAAGGGTCAGTGGGTGCAGACCTCGTTGCTCCAGGCCCAGATCTTCATGCTGGACTTCCAGGCCGCGCGCTGGCTGATGGAGAAGGAGGTGGCCAGGCAGGCGGGCAACAATCACCCGACCAGCATCCCCACCGGCGTATTCAAGACCGCGGACGGCCATATCAACATCGCGACGACCGGAGGGCGAATCTGGGAGCGCTGCGCGCAAGCCATCGGCGCCCCCGAACTCGTCACCAATCCCGACTACGCCACGGCGCCGGCCCGCTCCAAGAACCGCGACGCGCTCAACGCCGAGATCGAGAAGCGCACGGTGACGAAGTCGACCGAGACCTGGGTCCGCGAGCTCAACGAGGCCGGCGTGCCCTGCGGGCCGATCTATGCCATCGACCAGATGTTCGAGGACGCGCAGGTCAAGCATCTCGGTATCGCGCAGGACGTGCCCAACGAGGAGGGCCGCCACATCCGCCTGGTCGGCCAGCCCGTGACGCTGTCGCGCACGCCGAGCAGGATGGTGGCGCGGCCGCCCGAATTCGGCGAGCAGACCGACGAGGTGCTCGCCGAGTTCGGCCTCGGTGCCGGCGAGATCGCGGCGCTCAAGGCCGCCAAGGTGGTGTGAGGATCAGGTCCGGCCGGTCCCGACAAGCGAAGAGGCCCGGCGCAAGCGCCGGGCCTCCAGAGCATTTCCGCAAAGTTCGTCGGTCTGGCGTCAGTACTTGGCGACCACCGGGCCCGAGAAGCGGTAGTTCACGCCGACACGGAGAATGTTGTCGGTGAAGCGGGTGCCGAAATTGCCGGTCGTGGTCGTCGTCGCTACGGTGTTGAAACCGATCGCCGGCGTATTGAGCGCGTTGGTGACGGTCGTTGCGCTCGCCGAGGCGCCGTTGAACGAGCCGAGATCCATGTAGAGATATTCGACCTTCACGGACCAGTTGCGATCAATCGCGAACTCGCCGCCGGCGCCGACCGTCCAGCCGGCCTTGGTGCCGCCCCAGCCGATGCCGATCGCAGGCGCGCTCGCGTCGAGGTGTCCGTAAGCGAGACCGCCGGTCGCGTATAGCAGCACGCGCGGACTCGCGACCCAGCCGACGCGGCCACGCACGGTCCCGAACCAATCGAGCTTGTAGTTGGCCGGGAACAGCACTGAACCCGCGGGACAGCCGATCGCCGAGCAGACGCTGTTCGTCGACTTCTCGTCGCTGCCCTGGATGTCGGCTTCAAGACCCCACAGCCAATTGCTCTGCTGCCAGTTGTAACCGAGCTGGCCGCCGCCAAGGACGCCGTTCACGTTGGAGCGGCCCCAGATCGTCTGCGCCGCCAGCGGTGTCACGACGGGGCCGCCGACCGGGGTCGGGCCGGCCGTACGAAACACCTGCACGCTTTGGGTGCCGGTCAGGGTGCCGTCATCGCGCTCGCGGCCCCAGCTGTAGCCGACATTGCCGCCAATGTAGAAACCGCTCCAATTATAGCCGGGATCGACCATGACCGGCGCCTTGGTGAAGGGGCGCGCGGCGAGGTCGGCAGCCATCGCGTTGGTGCCCAGCACACAGATCGCTGCAGTGATACCGATTGCAATTCGCTTCATAAAAACCCCTTCCAATAGATTCTGGGCGCAGCATAACTGCTCGCATCGCGCCCGGCTGTCGCACGGGGGCAACATTCGGAAACAATTGTTCCGCGCGGGCCGAGGCCCGTGTCCGCCTTCCAGCACACTCATTGATTTTTCAGAGCTTTTTGCCCGCCTCTAACCCCGGCCGATCTCCATGCGTTGCCCGAGGCTGGTAAACAGACGGTCAACCAAAGGCCAAAACAGCAGCAGGAGCGCCAGGGTCGTGATCGAGCCGACCAGGACCACCAAAGCCGAGCATCAGCCAGATGTCGAACATCGCGCTCTGGATCGCGTAGGCCCCGATGGCGCAGGACACCACGATCATCGGCGCGATGGCCGCGAACGGCACGCGCAGGATCGAGGCGAAGATCGGCACCGTCGTCAGCACCAGCACGAGGCCGACGACATTGCCCAGATACATCGAGGCGATCAGGCCCCAGACGAAATCCTTGTGCTCGACGAACAGCAGCGGGCCCGGATTGAGCCCCCACACCATCAAACCGCCGAGCAGGATCGCAGCGGCGCCGGAGCCGGGAATGCCGAACGCCAGCATCCGCAGCAGCGCCGAGGTGCCGGAGGCATGTGCCGCCGTCTCCGGCGCGAACACGCCTTCGATGCGGCCGTTGCCAAGAACTCTCGGGATCCTTGGCGAAACGTTTTGCCAGATTGTAGCCCATGAAGGACGCAGCGATCGCGCCGCCCGGCGTGATGCCGAGCCAGCAGCCGATGAAAGAGGAGCGCAGCAACGTTACCCAGTATTTCGGCAGGTCCTTCCACATACTCAGCACCACGCGCAGCGAGATGCTCGCAGCGTGACCGCGCAGCGCCAGCCGTTCCTCCATCGTCAGCAGAATCTCGCTGATGCCGAACAGGCCGATGACGGCGACCAGGAAGTTGATGCCGCGCAAAAGCTCGGCGAACCGAACGTCATGCGCAGTTGGCCGACACCGTGTCCATGCCGACGCCGGCGAGCAGAAGGCCGAGTGACATCGAGATGACGGTCTTGTGCCTGGCTTCGCGGCCCAAGCCGACGAAGGAGCAGAACGTCAACAGATACACCGCGAAGAACTCGGGCGGACCGAACTTCAGCGCGAAGGACGAGATCATCGGCGCAAGGAAGGTCATCAGCAGCACTGCGACCAGCGAGCCGATGAAGGAGGACGTGAACGCCGCGGTCAGCGCCTCGGCCGCCCGGCCCTGCCGCGCCATCGGNCGGATAGCCGTCGAACGTGGTCGCGACCGACCAGGCTTCGCCGGGGATGTTGAACAGGATCGAGGTGATGGCGCCGCCGAACAGCGCGCCCCAATAGATGCTGGACAGCATCACGATCGCCGAGGTCGGATCCATCGTGAAGGTCAGCGGCAACAGGATGGCGACGCCGTTCGGCCCGCCAAGGCCGGGCAGCACGCCGACAAAGATGCCGAGCACGAGGCCGAGCATCATCAGCACGAGCGTCTTCCACGTCAGCAGGACGATGAAGCCGTGAAGCAGGAGACCAAGAGCTTCCATCGCCCAGGCCAGCCTAGTAACCGAAGGCCGCTTCGAGCGGGCCCTTCGGCATGATGACGTCGAAGGCGACGTCGAAGGTGACGAACATGATCGCCGTGAACACGAGATCGATGAGCAGCGACTTCCAAAGTGCGATCTTGCCGATCGCCCGCATGAAGCCGGCGATCAAAAGGGAACCTTGCGACATAAAGGCCGAGGAATTGCGTCACCAGGCAGAACAGCAGCGTCGGCACGAACACCGCCAGCACGCGGCGCGCCTGTGCGCGCGTGACGAAGGTTTCGGATATCGCGCGCCGCGCCAGCAACGCGACGATGAGGCCATAGAGGCTAGCGCCGCCGAGGACGAGGGAGAGATACAACGGGAACTAGCCAGGCTCCGGCCCGGTCGAATCCCAGGATGCACCGGTGCGCCAATTGTCGTAGCCGAGGATGGCGGCGAGCGCGAGCAGCAGCAGGCAGACGATCAGTTCGACGGTGCTGGTCGGCGTGACGGAGGGGAGTTGTCTTCAGGCGCGGTTGGATCGTCGACGACGATTTCAAGGTCGGTTTGGGACATGCTCTGCCAGATCAAGTTGCGCCGTCGTCATCCGTGAAGGCGGATGATCCAGTAAGCCGTGCAGAAGCCGTCTTTCGTCGCATTCTGTGCCATACTGGATGCCCCGCCTTCGCAGAGCATGAGGTGGGGGTGTGATTACTTCGCGACGAAACCGGCTTCCGTCATCAGCGATTTGTTCTGGGCGTCGTCCTCCTCGAGGAAGTGCACCATGTCCTTGCCGGTGAGGAAGATCGGCTTCAACGCCTGCTTCTCCATGTATTCCCTGTATTCGGCGGTCTGCGTCACCTTGTGGAACAGCTCGACATAGAACGCGTGCTGTTCCGGCGTGACCTTGCCGGGCAGGAACATTGCGCGCAACATCAGGTACTGGACGTCGACGCCCTCCTCCTTGCAGGTCGGGATGTCGGCCCAGGACTGCGTGTCGGTCACCTTGGTGGTGTAGGAGATGCGCTCCTTGTCGAACACGCAGAGCGGACGCACCTGACCCGCGCGCCAGACTTCGAGATTTTCGGATGGGTTGTTGACGTTGGATTCGGTGTGGTTGCCGACGAGCTGCGTGGCAGCCTCGCCGCCGGACTTGTAGGGCAGGTAGGAGAACTTCGCGCCGGTCTTCTGCTCCAGGAACACGGTCAGCACGTGATCCTCGCGCTTGGACCCGGTGCCGCCCATCTTGAACGGCGAGCTCGCCGCCTTCGCAGCCGCGATGAACTCCTTCACCGTCTTGGGACCGGCGGCATTGTCCCACAGCACGAACTGGTCGAGCGCGATCACCGAGACCGGGGTCAGCTCGCGCCAGTTGAACGGGATCTTGGCCGAGAGCGGCAGCATGTAGATCAGCGAATAGGCGATCAGCACCTTGTTGGGATCGCCCTCGCTGGACTTCATGTACATCAGCGCTTCCGCGCCCGATGCACCGCCCTTGAGCGACACCACCATCGGCTGCTTCATCAGATTGTTCTTCTGGATCGCGGCCTGCATCATCCGGGCCATCTGGTCGGAGGCGCCGCCCGCGCCTGCCGCCACCACGATCTCGACGGGTTTGGTCGGTTCCCAGCCGGCGACGGCCGGCGCACTGAACAACAAGGCCGTCGCAGCCCCGATGGCTTTCACTGGAATACGCACGAGTATCGTCCCTGACTATTATTGGCTTTGTGATGCCGGGAAATTTATCGAAGTATTGTGCGGACTAAGGGTTGCGAGTTCAAGCCGGCGGACATTGGGTCACATATGACTTTCGGCTGACGAAGCACGCGCTACCTGCCCTTCCACTTCGGCGTGCGCTTGTTGAGGAAGGCGTCCATGCCCTCGCGAAAATCTTCGCTCATATAAGCCTTGAGGATCAGGTCCTCGCCCTGTTCGCGCGACAGCGTCGGACGGATGCGACGCACCGCCTCCTTGGTCGTTTCCAGCGTCAGCGGCGCATGGCTCGCGACGAGCTTTGCGGTTTCATCCGCGCGGCGCTGAAGAGTCTCGACGTCAGGCACGATTTCGGTGAGGAGGCCGAGCGCGAGCGCTTCCTGCGCCTCGACCAGGCGCGCCCTGAAGATCAGATCCTTGGTGCGCGCAGGTCCGACCAGCGCGACGACGCGGCTGATGTTCGACATTGACAGGCAGTTGCCGAGCGTGCGTGCAATCGGAAAGCCCATGCGCGTCGTTTCAGTGCCGATGCGAAGATCGCAGCAGGCGGCAATGCCGGCGCCGCCGCCGGTACAGGCGCCCGCAATGGCCGCGATCACGGGCACGCGGCACTGTTCGAGCGTGCCGAGCACGCGGTCGATCCGCGCTTCGTAGTCGAGCGCATCCTGCGCCGTCTTGAAGGCTCGGAATTGCGAGATGTCGGTGCCCGAGGCGAACGCCTTGTCGCCGGCGCCGGTGAGGATCAGCGCCTTGATCGAACGATCGGCGTTGATCTCCTGGCAGATCTCCGCCATGCGGTCATACATGGCGAAGGTCATGGCGTTGCGCGCCTGCGGGCGGTTGAAGGTGATCCGCGCGATGCCGCCCGTGACGGAGTAGAGCAGGTCTTCGTTGGCAGTCGCAGGTAGGTTCATCGCGCTATCACTTTCCAAGTTAGTTCAGGCCACCTGGGCCTTGGCCATCGGCACCGCGTCACGTCCCTTCAGGACGTCCATGGCTGCCAGCACGCCGCCGCTCCGATGCGGAATCTTTGCAAGATCGAGACCCATCTCGACGCCGGCGAGCGTGCCCATCAGCATCAGATCGTTGAAATGACCGATATGGCCGATGCGGAACACCTTGCCCTTGACCTTGTTGAGGCCGGTGCCGAGCGACATGTCGAAGTTTTCCAACACCACCTTGCGGAAGGCGTCGGCATCAAAGCCGTCAGGCACACGCACGCCGGTCAGCGCCGGCGAATGCGCGGCGGGATCGACGCACTGCGTCTCCAGGCCCCACACCTTCGCCGCCGCGCGCGTCGCCGCGCTGTGGCGCTTGTGGCGAGCCCAGACGTTCTCGAGGCCTTCTTCCTCGAGCATCTTCACCGCTTCGCGCAGGCCGTAGAGCAGATTGGTGGCGGGCGTATAGGGGAAGGTGCCGAGCTTGTTGAAGCTGATCACTTCCTGCCAGTCCCAATAGGAGCGCATGCCGGGATTGGCCTTGGCGACGTTGAGCGCCTTCTCCGAGAGGGCGTTGAAGCCGAGACCGGGCGGCAGCATCAGGCCCTTCTGCGAGCCGGCGACCGAGACGTCGATGCCCCAGGCGTCGTGCTCATATTCCATCGAGCCGAGGCCGGAAATGGTGTCGACCATCAGCAGCGCCGGATGCTTGACGCGATCGAGCAGCTTGCGCACTTCGAGCGGCGGCGTGACGCAGCCGGTCGAGGTCTCGTTATGAACCACACAGACCGCCTTGATCGCGTGCTGCTTGTCGGCCGTAAGGCGCTTCTCGATCTCGGCGAGGTCGGCGCCATGGCGCCAGTCGCTCGGGATGAAGTCGACCTCGAGCTTGAACTTGTCGGCGATGCCGCGCCACAGCACGGCGAACTGGCCGGTCTCGCACATCAGCACCTTGTCGCCGGGCGCGAGCACATTGACCATCGCCGCCTCCCAGGCGCCGGTGCCGGACGAGGGGAAGATGATCACAGGCTGCTTGGTGCGGAACACCCGCTGCATCGAGGCGAGGACCGCAAAACCGAGCTCGGCGAACTCCGGACCGCGATGGTCCAGCGTCGGCATATCCATCGCCCGCAGCACGCGGTCGGGCACGTTGGTCGGTCCTGGAATCTGTAAGAAATGCCTTCCAGTATGCACGGTCATAGGCGTCCTTCCCGGTCTTTGAGGCTTGTCTCGGCGTTAGCGTCGGCGCCCCGAATTCGGGGCTATCGCGAGCCGCTCGCATATCACCATTCGCCGGGCTTGTCCCTCGCCCGGCGAGGTCCGTCAATGCACAAGAAGCAGGGCTCGCTTGCCAAGGGCCGTGACGGGAGGCAAGACGGAGCCGGCGAACAGACGAAAGCGGATCATGACAGCGGAAATGGCTGGAAAATCACCGAAATCGGTCCAAACGGAGCGTCTGGCGGCACGTCTTGCCCGGGACATCACCGGCGACGTCCTGTTCGATCGCTTCAGCCGCGGCCGCTACGCAACCGACGCCTCGTTCTACCAGATCATGCCCTCGGGCGTGGTCGTCCCCAGGACCATGGACGAGGCGCTGCGGGCCCTGGCGATTGCGCGTGATGAGGGGGTGAAGGTCACCCCGCGCGGCGGCGGCACCTCGCAATGCGGCCAGACCGTCAATGACGGCCTGGTGGTCGATCTGTCCAAACACCTCAACAAGATCCTGTCGCTCGACCTCGCCAGCCGCACCTGCGTGGTCGAGCCCGGGATCGTGCTCGACGATCTCAACCGCCAGCTCAAGAAGCACGGCCTATGGTTTCCGGTCGACGTCTCCACCGCCTCACGCGCCACCATCGGCGGCATGGCCGGCAATAATTCCTGCGGCGGCCGCTCGCTTCGCTACGGCACCATGCGCGACAACACGCTGTCGATGGAGGCAGCGCTCGCCGACGGCACGCTGAGCCGTTTTGGCGAGGTGTCGCGCGATCTCTCCGACGTAAATGCCAGCGACAATTTGCGCGCCCTCGTCCGCGACATGCTCGATCTCGGTGCGCGCGAAGCCGACGAGATCGCCGCGCGCTTTCCCAAGGTGCAGCGCCGCGTCGGCGGCTACAATCTGGATGCCCTGGTGCCGCGCAACGCGCCCAACAACATGGCGCATCTGCTGGTCGGCTCCGAAGGCACCCTCGCCTTCACCACCAAGGTTGAACTGAAGTTGTGGCCTGTTATCCGCAACAAGGCGCTCGGCGTTTGCCATTTCGGCAGCTTCTACCAGGCGATGGATGCGGCCCAGCATCTGGTCAAACTGAAGCCGATCGCTGTCGAGCTGGTCGACCGCACCATGATCGCGCTCGGCCGCGACATCGCGATGTTCAAGCCAATCATCAACGCAGCGATCAAGGGCGATCCTGATGCCGTGCTGGTCGTCGAGTTCGCCGAGGAGGACCAGGCGGATAATCTCGCGCGTCTCAAGGAGCTCACCGAGCTGATGGGCGATCTCGGCTTCGGCTGGAATAACGACACGCGCAAATGGGGCGGCGTGGTTGAGATAACCGAGCCGGCATTGCAGAGCGGCATCGCCGATTTCCGCGCCGCCGGCCTCAACGTCATGATGTCGATGAAGCAGGAGGGCAAGCCGGTCTCCTTCGTCGAGGACTGCGCCGTGCCGCTGCCGCACCTCGCCGATTACACGGCGCGGTTGAACGAGGTGTTTGCGAAGCACGGCACCAGCGGCACGATGTATGCCCACGCCTCTGAGGGCTGCCTGCATGTGCGTCCGGTGCTGAACCTCAAGCTGGAGAAGGACGTCAAGGCGATGCGCGCCATTGCCGAGGAGGCCTTCGCGCTGGTGCGCGAATACAAGGGCTCGCATTCCGGCGAGCACGGCGACGGCCTGGTCCGCTCGGAATTCCACGAGAGCATGTTCGGGACGCGCCTCGTCGCAGACTTCCGTGAGGTGAAGAGGCGCTTCGACCCTGAAGGCGTGCTCAATCCCGGCAAGATCGTCGACCCGCCCAGGATGGACGACCGCTCCCTCTTCCGCTTCAAGCCCGACTATCGCGTCGGCGAGCTGAAGACCAAGCTCGACTGGTCCGCCTGGCCCGGCGCGGGCGGCGGTTTCCAGGGCGCGGTCGAGATGTGCAACAACAACGGCGCCTGCCGCAAGCTCGAGGGCGGCGTGATGTGCCCGTCCTATCGCGCCACGCGCAACGAGAAGGACGCCACGCGCGGCCGCGCCAACAGCTTGCGGCTCGCGATCTCAGGCCAACTGGGTCCCGATGCGCTTGCCTCCGACGAGATGATGGAGACGCTAAAGCTCTGTGTCTCCTGCAAGGCCTGCCGCCACGAATGTCCTGTTGGCGTCGACATGGCCAAGATGAAGATCGAGGCGCTGGCGGCGCGCGCAGCTTCCCACGGCCTCACCTTGCGCGATCGCCTGGTCGGCTATCTGCCGCGCTATGCCGGCCTCGCCGCGCGCTTCGCGCCGCTGGCGAATTTGCGCAACCACAGTCCGCTGCTTCGAAAGCTGTTCGAGCGCTTCGCCGGCATCAGTGCCCGCCGCTCCCTGCCCGCGTTCCGCAGCGACATCTTCGTGTCGCCCGCCGAAACGGCCGGGCCGGAGGGCGGCCGCGAGGTCGTTCTTTTCGCCGACACCTTCAATCGCATTTATGAGCGCGAAAACCTTGACGCCGCGCTGCGTGTGCTGACGGCCGGCGGCTATCGCGTGCATCTGCCGAAACCCACCGGCGGCAGCCGCCCGCTCTGCTGCGGCCGCACTTTCCTCTCCGCTGGTCTGGTCGATCAAGCGAGGTCCGAGCTGGACCGTCTGGTCGCTGCTTTCGCGCCCTTTGCCGCGCGCGGTGTGCCGATCGTCGGCCTCGAGCCGAGCTGCCTGCTTACATTGCGCGACGAGCTCGCCTCACTGCGCAAGGACAACGACGCCAAGGCCGTCGGTGCCCATGCGCTCACTTTCGAGGAGTTTCTGGCGCGCGAGGCCCAGGCTGGGAGGTTGCAACTGCCGCTCGGGACTGTCGCCGAGAGGGCCATGGTCCACGGCCATTGCCATCAAAAATCTTTCGGCGCCTTCAAGCCGGTCGAGCAGGTGCTGCGGCTCGTTCCAGGTCTGAAGGTTGAGACCATCGAGTCGAGCTGCTGCGGCATGGCCGGTGCGTTCGGCTATGGCGCCGACACCTACGATGCCTCGATCGAGATGGCCGAGCTGTCGCTGCTGCCGGCTGTGCGGAAGGCCGATCCCTCCACCCTCGTCGTCGCCGACGGCACCTCCTGCCGCCACCAGATCCACGACGGCGCTGGCCGCGAGGCGCTTCACGTCGCCCGCGTGCTGACGATGAGCCTCGACCGCGCCGACACCAATACCACGTCTCCAGCTGCAAAGGAACCCAGCCATGGCTGATCTCACGCTCGACACCGCTCGAAAAATCCTCGACGCCGCGTTCGCCAAGGCGAGTGAACTCAAGCTCAAGCCGCTCGTCGTCACCGTCCTCGACGCGCGCGGCGTGCTCAAGATTGCCGCAGCTCAGGACGGCACCAGCCTGATGCGTGCCGAGATCGCCCACGGCAAGGCCTATGGCGCGCTCGCCATGGGCCTCGGCTCGCGCGCCCTGTTCCAGCGCGCGCAGGAGCAGCCTTATTTCATCGACGCCGTAAACACCATCGCCAAGGGCGCCCTGGTGCCCGTCCCCGGTGGCGTGCTGATCATGGACGGCACCATGCTTCTCGGCGCCGTCGGCGTCTCCGGCGATACGTCCGACAACGACGAGGCCTGTGCGGTTGCGGGCATCCAGGCGGCAGGCCTGAAAGCAAACGCTGGGTAGCCTTAGCTCTGTACTGGAGGGCTGCGCTCTATATAGCCGCAGATAGGGCCCGTGGGATCGTCGGGGGTTCGAGTCCCCAATTAATCAGCAATTTGACCAGTAGCCCGCCGCGCGATTCGATGCCGGGATCATCGTCCGCCTCCTCAACGACGCCCGGCACGGATCGATGCGAGGGCATTAACATAATGTCGTAGTCTCCGGTGCGCCAACTAGCAATTTTATGGCGAGAGCGTTCGGTAACCGCATATACTGGAAGTCGAGGAACTGCATTCGCCCGTCGTTAGCCCAGGGATGAGGAAAGCATTGGAGCGCGAACTACGGGAATTTCGTAGACTTGGAACGCGTGTGTCGCGAAGCCGCCGCGGATTCTACGTTGGCGATCGAAAGAGATGCTCTCCTATCGGTGGCCGATGATTTGCGTAAGACCATCGAGGCTCGCGAGCACGCTCAGCACGGCAAAGCCTGAATAGTCAACTTTCATGCGTTTATAGCGGCACTCCTCTGACTGCTGTTGTCAGCGTGTTCGAGCATTGGTCTGTGACCCGACAGATCTTCGGCTCCTCCAATGCCGTCGGAAGCAGCCGTGGAGCCACCGAACCAAGAAGCAGTGCAAAAGACGCAGCGAATGCCATGGAATCAGCAAAGCTGACGAAACTCGTTGAGACTGAGGTCGAAGACCGATCCAAAACGGTCCGCAACACTTTGTTGTGCATAAGGACCGCCATTCCGACGCGCAACAACGCTCCGGCGCTCTTGGGTGAGGTAATCTCGCCGCGCGGAGCGAGTTACTCCGCGCGCTCGAGGTCGCGCGAGCGGGCGCTCGCGACATCCGCGTGATCCCAACCGCGAGCGGATCGCCTCTCAAAGCGCAGAATCCTGCGCCTCGATTAGCCGTCAAGGGAGCCGGATTTTCGGCATTGATTTGGCACGCACATGTGCGACGTAGGAGTTCACGCATTCTCACGTGCTAAGGAACACTTGTTAGGAACGTTTGTCCGACTGTTAGGAGAAAGGAACGTTTATCCGACGCGCGTTTTCTGATCGGTGTCCCCATTTTTCAAGCAATTTGATGCGCTAGCAACCAGTCGCTAAGCCCGTCCTGTCGGGCTGAAGGCACAGAAAGGTCTCATTCGAGCGCCTTGGGGCGGTGCGCGCAGGCACCAATGGCATTCGCAGCATCAAGGACGAGCAGAAGATCAAGGACCTGATCGTTTACCTCCACACCTTCGACAATGCGCCGGTCAAGCTGACGAAGCAGCGACGTCACAACCGCTACTCGGGGTCTTGGTGCTGATAGTTGGGCTTAGGCTTCGTCAAAACACCGGCTGTCAGCGGCGCGCGGCTGTATCCATTTCGCGGCATTCACAGCTTTGACCGCTGTAATCATTTGATGAATGGCCTGATTTATAGGAGTGGCTGCATCAGGCACAGGTGTTGGGTCGAACGCCGCTCATAAGGAGCGCCTTGTTTGTGAACGGTTCACACGTTCAGCGACGTCGCCTGTGCCGTGCTCGCGCTGCGCAACCGCCCCGAGATGAATTCAACCGGTCGATCTCCCGAAGGCCTCACAGCACGGAACGAGATCGGGGCCACCGTTCTCAGGCGAAGGACAAGCTTGTCCACACTAGATGGGTAGCGGGTCATTTCGGTCGCCGGCTGCGCGCCGCTGCGTGGCGGCCGCGCAAGCCCGCGGACTGCTCCGGCGTGGGTGGCTCTGGCTTCCACGCGAACGGAGCGCCGGGCTGCGCGCCCGATCCGCAGGGCACAAAACCGAGCCGAAAGCCGAAGATGCGCCCGATGGTCTCGAGTGTCCGCGCGGTCGGATTGACGCGGCCGGTTTCGATGTCCGCAATCTGACGCGCGGTGAGTCTGATCACGACCAGATCGGCGAACTCGCGGCGAGATAGCCCGAGGGCCTCGCGCATCTCGCGCACCCCATGCGGCAGTATTAATTTGGCAGCGCGTGCGCGATCGGAGACCACGTGACGCCGGCGGCGGACTTCTTCGCTCGTGATTGATTTGGTGCGGGGCATGCGAGCTACGATAGCAGAATACGACCGCGGCCGCGAGGCGCGTGGCGCATCGCCTTCGTCGAATCAACCCATCCTAATGGGTTCAATAACGAATATATTCAATGGAGCACATGCTGGCGGCGGGCGCGGCCTCAGGGCCGACGTTGGCCGCCAGGGGCAACGTCCTGCTGTCGGAGCCCCAGTAGGTGCGCCGGGTCCGAATCAGTTCACCTAGTTCTGCGGTCGATGTGATTGCCATGTTAATTTCCCGAGCGGGAATATTGCCTTCTAAGGGCGCAACTGGCGATGTGTAATTTCCCGAGCGGGAAATTCAGTCTTTACGGAGGGGGACCCGAGTGCATGATGGCTCCTGCCCCCTGCAGTTTGCGGCTTTTCTTCGTCCCAGGTGATCCCGGTCCAGCGGGGAATGGACGCAAAGCCGGCGGCGACCCCGTCGTGCTGCGGTCCGATTGCGGCCAAAACGGCAGGACGTCCTTGTCGACTTTGAGGTCGTGGGGCACCGCAGCGGCGTGCGGGACATCCAGTCGAGGGCGATATCCGAAAGTCTGGATTCGCTGCCGCCGATATCGGAGCGGTTGCCGGCGAACCAGACTTGCTCGAACCACCGGAGTCCGTTGGCATCGCTGATGGGTTTCGCGCGGGCTCGACCATTTGACTCGCTTGAAGTTGGCGCGATTTTCGTGAATCGAGATGGTGTGGCGGGCGTAACTGACCTTCGGGTTCAGTTCGGTGTCGTGGAACTGCCTCCAGAGCTCGTTGACATGGATGGTTCTGAGCTTGTCCTTCCAGCTGTGGCCCTCGCCTTTGAAGTCCCATTTGAGATGCGTATAGATGTAGATGCCAAGGGCACTGAGGATGGCGGCGCCAACAATGGTGAGAAGGACCTTCCAGAAAGTCCAAGGCACCTATTTTGTGGCCGCGACCGGTTTTGATCTCGACAATGCTTACCAGGGATATTTGACGCAGCGACGTACGTTCGTGCTCGACGCTACGGTGCAAGGTGTCGACAAGCTGCTCGATCAGATCGTCACCGAAAATCCGGAGAGCATCGACCCGCGAACGGCAGCGGCGTCGGACCACGCGCAGAAGCGTGTTTTTGCTAACTACGACCCGTCCGGACAACGGTAGATCGGTCACGCGTCGCCGATACCGGGTATGGATACGCCGCGAAACAGTCCCGCACGATGGAGACAAGCCAGCACTTGGATGCCCGGACCGTGATGACCGCCTTATCACCCTCGTAGCACGCACTTTCTACAACAAACCCACGCGGCACCGGACTGGAGCGATGGAGTGCTTGCTGCATGGCGCTGATTCTCCTCCATTCAAGGCGCCAGACATCCCTCGAACTGCATCAAAAGTGAGTCAGAGCCAATGTTGGAAGCCGTACACAGACCGGACGGTAAACGGTCCGCGGCTAGCTTCATCAGCTGGCGATGGGCCAGCCGCGACGGCCGCCCGGGTGAGAAAGTGGGCTCGAGCGAGCCATCAGCTCACCGACGGATCGACATCAAACGCCTTGACTTTACAGTCCGGCTCAAACCGGCCGGTATCGACGCGCCCTCCAGCAGCCTCTTGATCATCCGCGGGGTCGTATCCCGCGTCCTCGCCCGGCTCATCTTCCTCACCGTCGGGATCGACCCCACGCTTGGCGGCCTCTTTGGCGGCACGGTCGATCTTCCGCAGATCGAAGAGCTCAAGCCGCTTCTTGATCTGGGCAACCTGCTCCTCGACTGGCATTGGCACCTCGGTGATGAAGCGGGAATCCCAGGCCACGCGCCGCTTGCCATAGTGATCGACCTGGGTTTCCAGCGAGATGTGGCCGACCATGGCCGCGACCTCCTCCCGGGTGTAGATCGTCTTCATGTTCGCAATGAACTGATGGCGCAGGCTGTAGAGCGTGTATTGCTTGTTCAACCGCGGGAATAGCCGCTCGCAGATCTTGCGCAGCAACTTCGAGACGTCGTACTGCCGCTGCGACCAGATTCCGGCCAGCACCCAATCCCTGGACCGGTTGACCATCCGCTCTACCGCCTCCAAGGCCTCCGTTGAGAAATTCGACAGATCCAGCGTCCGATGCGTGGCCCGGCCATCGGCGGCCTTCGCGCTGACCATGTGCAGCCAAACCCGGCCGTTCGGGAATTGTCTGTCGGGCCGCCGCTCAAAGGTCGTGAGAGACCATTCCACTGGACGTAAGCCGGTGTGAATCCCTGCCAGCAGCCAATCCCGGAGCCACGCCTGCGCCTGACTGCGAGACGTTACGAGAAGATTCTGCCGGAGCTGCTGGAAATGCCGGTAGTCAATTCGCTTGGCGCGCCTCGCTGCTCCAATCTCCTCCTCACCGCCGATCTTGAGATCCGCGTTCAGCATAGCGATGGCGGTGTCGTTGTAATCTGAGGGGATGGTCTGCACCATCGCGATTGCCGAGGCGCGGTACAGCCGCCAGGTGCTCCGCGAGAGGAAAGGTTTCAAACCCAGCAGCCAGCTGGCGAACTCCCGCGGATCGGCGTCCTCAAGGGTGAGCTGGAGGAGGTCCGACTCGCGCATGTACCGCTTGAGCAACCCCCGGCCGCGGGAAAGGTATTCCCGCTGCGTCTCTACAGTCGCGACCTTCACCTTCGGATCGGCGTCATCGTGCTGGGGGCCCTGAACCGCGCGCCGCTTCTCACGCGACTTCTCTACGAGGGCGAGGTTGGCATCGATCAGCGTACGCAGTTCGCTGTAGTCCGGACCATTGGGCTTGCCCGGATCCGGCTTGACGGCGGGCACTAGCTCGGGCTTCGGTACGAAGTCCACCGGCTCAGGGGCCTCAAGCAGTGCGTCAACCGCCGGAATGGTAGAACGATGGCTCTCCATCACGTCGTCCTCGATCTCGAGAAGCTGCCGGTCCTCGTCCTGGACCCGGAAAAGGGATTCGACGGCACCGTCTCCTTCTCCCCGGGAGCGCGCCGGCTCGGGCTGACGTCCGAGTTCGCGAGCTGGCCGCGTGGAGTGTTTGCCGGTTCGCGAGTCGTCAGGTCGCGGGTGCCCCTCGCTAGGTGCGCGGTCGACCTGCGGGGCGGCCGGACCGGCCGCAACGCACAGCTGGGCTATCCCGGCCGCGGCCGGGTTGGCCGGCCTTCGCCCCAGCGGCCGCACCGTCGGTCGGGTGCCAGAGGCTTTATTAGATGCTTGACCTTTAGGGCGCAGCGCCTCGTGTCGCAGGCTGCCGTCATTAGGGAGTTCGCTGGTCCCGGCGACCGGTGGGGTGCGCCGGACGGCAAAGCCAGCCTGTAGCGTGAGCTCCCGGAGCGCAGCTGGTGGTCGGGGGCCCTGGGGTTGCGCCTGGCGGGGCGCCTGTTCACTGTCTTCGGCCATCTTACTTTCTCCGTTCGGGGCCCCCGCTTCGGCCTTGGCTCCGCACTGGTCTCCGCCGCTCAACGCTGGAAATCCGACCCTTCAAGGTGGATGTCCGGAGAGAAGTTAGCGGGAGGCAGGGCGGCAAACTTTTTTGCCGGCCCCCCGTTACATGGTAGCAAAAGAAACACTCTCCGGATTTCATGAAACACTTGTTAGGCGACCGCCTTCCACAATAATGCGCCGGCTTGAAAGTTACCAACTCCCGTTTCGAGAGAACCAACAAGTGTTTCAGCGAAGTCTTGACCATGTCGGTCGAGGCCGCAGCTATGGCGTGATCTGAATCTCCGAATGTCGCGGCACTTGAGCCTCGGGCGGCCGCCTCCCGACCTGAGATCGGACCATCAACGTTCGAACCTGAAAAGAAAGGGTGGTCTGAACCCGAATGAGTCAGTGGACGAATGCAGCGGCAGAGCGGCGATCCTCTCGGCAATTGAGCTTCCACAAAGAGGCGTGCCGACGCGATACTTCGGCGAATGCCGACGAAAATGGACATCAAGTACGCCGTCACGCGTTGCTTTGGCGTCTCCCTTCTGGTCAGCAGAAACGAACGGGAGCGACTCCCGAGGAGCCGATGGCCTGATCGTGCTGTTGCAGACGGGCTCGAGATGTCGCAGGCCGTTGGAAATCCCAAAATCGTCGAGCCGAGGCCGTGCGCATTGGTTGTTTACACGCCCTCTTCAAGCGATTGTAACCACACGTAAAATACGGATCGCACCCTATGATGCGGGTATTATGCGGGCATAATACCGGCATAATGCCGGTGCGATCGGCGTTCTGAGCCGACCACAGTGCCTACTGGCAGCTAAGCGATTCAGATCATCCCACGAAGACGCACGGCAGGACGCTGCTAGGGCCGAATTGAGCCAATTGATAGACTCCGCTCGCAGCATTTCCGACTTTGTCGAGGGCTGCTACCTTTCTGGTTCGCGCCCGCCGACGTGGATGCTGAGCAGAAGGCTGTCGATGCCCGAAAGGACCGGGAATGGCGCGAGCAACAAGAAATTGAGCAAAAGAGGAAGGACGACCAACTTCGGGCTGACGTCGAAAGGAGACAGACCGAGGCTGAGAGAAAGGAGCGTCAAGCTAGGCTACAGAAAGAGAACGGAGTACTAAGCCAGAGGATTGCAGGAGAAGATTACGGAAGAGGTGAAAAGATTCGCTGCGAGTAGTTCCGCCGATGACAAGACCTACGTAAGGCAGAAGTGGCCCACCTTAGCGGCGTGGTATCGCGAAAGGATAAGAGGCGATTGGGAACTCGAGAACATCAATAGCGAGTTGCGCGACTACGGCGTAGTTGAATGGAAGAATCGCGTGCTTGAGGCAGGCCTGACTGCGATCACTTTCAGAATGAAACGCGGTGGCCTTGGCGAGTATCAGCAAAACTGCTTCCTCGTCGGCTACGTAGCGGACCGTGAATTTGACGTTGCACGGGACCGATATCGGCTGCCTGCGAGGACGAGCAGGCCACTCTAGACAATACAATGTGGCGCACAAATTCTCGAGTAAGTGGTTTGCCAACTAGGCCTACATCGGAATTCGACTGCTTCCTTTGTTCTCGCGGCTCAGGGGATGCCCGCGTGGGGTACGACTAAGCAAAACTCGATCATCAGCCCCTCGCCCGCATTCCCAAGGTTGGAGGAAAAGAGTGGGAGGAAGATCGCGTTCTGAGCGACGACGAACTGAGCGCCGTTTGGCCTGCCCTCGTCACGCCGCCCGATGCTGTGTTCTCCGTCCCGGTGGGTATTGCTGTCCAAGGCGCTGCTGGTGGTCAACGACTTTCTCGAGGGCCAGCTCGAAGGGCTTCGGAAGAAGGTCTCGACGGGCTACGCCCGGGACGGCTTCCTGGGACGCGCGAACGAGGGCTGGCCCAGATGACTGAAGTGACCTGCTACGTCGCTCTACCGTTCGTTTTCTCCGACAACGGCGTGGCTAGCCCTATGGCGATTTCCAGCGTTCCGGAATCTTGCGGTGAACCTCATCCTCACGCCAACCTCCTGCGACTAGCAACCGGCGCCTGCGCTTCGGGAAGCGTAGCTCGGGCCGGCGCGGCACGCACTCCGCCAATCCGCATTGTCATACGTGGGGCAGCGGATCAGGCGGTCGTTGGCGCTAGCCGGGACCATGACTTCTCGAGCGACCAGCCCAAAGATCCACGACTTGATTTCCGACGGAACCGCTGCGGTCGGCAGCGGCGGCTGCCCACCAATTCACGCTATCGCGCGCCCAACTCCACACGATGACGGCGATCCGATCGCGATCCGCGTCGCGCTCACGCGCGCCCTCGATCAACCGCTTCTGCCTATGATCAAGCAGATCGAGATGCATCCCATCCTCCTCAGAATCTGAAGCCGGGCGTCGGCCGCGGTTCAAGTTCGATCACAAAGCGCGGATCGAAATCCGGGTTTTCGCGCGGCGCTTTCGGCGCCCGCAGCAGCGGATATCCACGCGGATTGGCAATCACGCGCGTGTTCTCGATGACATAGTCCCGGGACTTGTGAACATGCCCATGAACCCAAATGGATGGAGGCACGAACGATCCTCCGAGCCCCTCCCCCGAGAACAGACGATCAAGCGTCGCCGAGGCGTAGCAGAAGTCCAGATCCCGAAAAGCGGTGGGCCGCTCCGGATTCCAGTCCAGCAAGCTGTTCGGCGTTGCCGGGTGATGGGTGACCACGATCGTATCGCCATCGAACGTCTCGCACAGCTTGCGTTCAAGAAAATTTACAGTGGCGCGGTGAGCGTCGATCGTGCGTCCGACGTTGATGCGATCGCGACTCCGTCCTCGGCCAGTCTTGATCGCCTTGTAGTCGTTCATCGATCTCTCGGCCGTGCGCGCGGCAGACCGGAAGTCCAAATACGGGGGCCGGCACGAGAAGTCGGTCCAAAGCGTTCCGCCCAAGATGCGCACACCATCGATCGCTACTTCAGCATCGTCCAGGAAGTGGATGCCGAGCATCGAAGCTATGATCGGAGCACGCTCCTTCTGCTCCTCCCAGCTCGTCTTGGTGCCCGCGTCGGGCTTCTTGCGATTCCAGAACGAGTAATAATCGTGATTTCCCGGAACGTAGATGATGCGGCTGTCGGGATAATGCTTCCGCATCCACGGCAGCGCGAGTGTGGCGGGCGCTAGCATGTCGCCAGCGCAAATAACGACGACATCTGGATCGAGCGCCGGCGGTGTCCAGTCGTTGTATTCGATATCGGCGTGACCGTCGGAAACGATGTGCAAACGCATCAGAACGGCTCCTGGCCCGGCGCGTAAACCGGCGGCGGCACGTATGGCGGGGGCTCGACGATCGTCGCGGTTGGGTCAATTGTCCGGAGCGCCTCGATGCCTGCAAACGAAATTCGACCGTCCGGCCTGACCAAGCCAAAGTATTCGAGATCTACGACGGTCGAGAGCCGCAGCCGCTGCGCAGTTCCATCGTGGCTCAGGCTGACGCGGGTCGGGTGCGCATAGTATCGGTAACCGGGCGCAACTGACCCGCCCTCACCCAGGGCTCGCAGGACCTCGCTCTGTCGGCGTGTAAATCGCATCATGCGGCTGCACTCTGGCCAGTTTCGACGACCTGCAGCTCGGGTATGGCCAACATGCCCCTGGCGCGCTTGAACGAGCGCTCCGCGAAAGGGCCGATGATGATGTCGGCGCCAGAAACCCGGCGCGCCGGAATGCCAATGTTAGCTAGGAAGCCCTCGACCCGTTCCAGAAGCTGCCTCCCGTTGTCGACGCGCGCAGTCTCGGCGTCGGACCACTCGTAAGCGCCTCCGTTGCGATCGAGGTGCCTGGTCACCTCGTCAGCGGAGACGCACCTTGCGCCGTTGCCCAGCCTGGCGACCGTGATCTTGTTCGAAGATAAGGCGACTTCGACGAAGAACGCTGCCATGGCCCTGCTCCTAGCTTCTATTTCGAGCGCGGCAATGAGCTCCCAAGCGCTGCATTTACATTCCGTTAGCACGTTGATTGGTACACCGCAAGATATCCAAATTGACAACCTAAAAGGAGCGACGAATAGCATGAGTGACTTTTCGACTAATCCTCACATCTACCCCAGCGCAGCCGCGGCGATCGCCGCCCTCGGAGCGACTATCGCTTTCAGCGCGACACATGAGGCGGTCAATCGCGCAATCATGATCACGCGATTGAACAGTACCCGGCAGCAAGTCGCAAACCGTATCAGGCGCGATCGCGCCCAGCGCCGTCAACTTGAGCGCGATCTGGCGGTCGCAAAGTGCGACGCCGCCCTCGCCCGTTGGCACCTTAAGCGCATCGCTGAGCAGCAACTCCGAATCCGGCGGTGCTGAAGCACGGATCCCGACCGCCAAGCTCCGGTCGACTTGCGCGACCGGAGGTCGTCGGAACGCCGGGGATGTGCATTTCAAAGTGCAAATGTGCGTAAAGGGCTTCCGTGCCGGCCGCCACGAGCGCATCTAGCTCATCATCCGATAACGAGGCCAGCCACGACCGCAGCTCAGGCTTCACACTTGGCAGCGGTACCTCGGCGTCTGACAAGGCAGCTTCGGCAGCCCAGGCCAGCGCCAAGTTGGCCTCAATTTCTCTAGCCGCAATCACCTCCTCCGCTCTCTCGAACGGATCGAAGGGCAGCATTTCAGAATTTGCTGCCCTATCGTCTTCCGTGCCGATCGGCAGCGTCTCGTAAGCCGCAGGAAACAGATACATCAGAACGGCATGGACCGGCATCAACATGATTTCCACACCCTTGTCTGCTGCCCACGCGACGAGGCGACCGATAGCTGAGATGATCCGGCGAAGCATTCATCGACCCCTTGTTGCTTGACAATAATTACCAATTCGGCATAATTGGTACACCATTTAGCACCGGTCTTAGGGCATAGTCTGGCATGTCGCAAAACCTGAAGATCCCCGCTGACGTGGTTGGCCGACTCGAACTTGTCGGCCGCGCCCTGCACGGCAATCGCTGGCAGCGCCCGCTGACCGCCGTACTCGGGGTGAGCCACGTCGCTTTTTCGCGATGGGTAAAGGGCGGTTGCATGCAGATCGATGTCGAGCTCCTCAAGTTTTTGCGAGATAGGGCGCGAGATCGACGCCGCTCTCGAGGCATTCGTCGACCACTACTCAACGCGTTGGCGCCGGAAGGCAGGGAAATGGCACAGTACGATGCTTGGTCGAAGCACGAGTTCCATAAGGCGACGGCGATGCACGGGCTCGGCACTCCTCCAACGGAGATCCGCCGTGCGATTGGCCCGACCGTTGATACCGTAGAGGCCATGGTTTACCGCAAGCTCTCGCTCCCCCGTATTTCGGCCCGCACCGCCGACGTGCAGCGGGTTGAGTGGATCGTCGAGAACCTGCGAAAGCTTAGCTCGCTCGTGCGCGAAGGTAAGCAGATCGAAGAGATCGCGGTCGAATTTAGGACGACGACTAGTGCGATTTGGACCACTATCTCCCGGCATAATGTTAGGAGCGGTTCCATTTTGCGTACCTGCATGTGCTGCATCCGGCCATTCTTTTTTGAAGGCTACCAAAATCGCCTCTGCTCGAATTGCAGCACCGGCGAGATGGCCTAGATCACATAGTTGGGATAGGAGAAGAACAATGCCGTCTGCTACCGCACTCGCCCGCCTTATGACGCGGATGGATGCCGCCAGATACTCGATAGGTGAGGTGACTGAGCTTCTGCGCCGAGGCTTCGGTTGCACAACTCTCGCCGATATAACCGAGCAGCAGGCTGTAGTGCTTGCTAAACACATGGAGCACGTCGAGGCCACACGCCGCAAACTGGAAAACGATTGGATTGCAGAAATTCGTGAGGCGCCGGCCGCGAAGCAGCGAGAGCGCTTGGACGAGGGGATTAACGCGACGTTCGACGATGAGCCAGACCCGATCTATCTCGAGACCGATGCTGATCGATATCGCGGGAAGCCGGAGCCGTCTCCCTACAACGTTCACGACAACACGATTGGCTTCGATATCGTCGAGGATGATCGCGGACCGGAAGAGCCCTTCCTGGAGCCGGACGACATGCCGCTAGCGCTGCACGAGCGTGCGCCGGCCAGCTCTGCACCGGCACGCGAGCAGGTGGCGCGAGCGCCGGCTGAGCCGGCCCGGCCGGTAACGGTGCCTCCGAAGGCTCGCGAGCCTGATAAGGCGCCGTCCGCGCCTGTCAGATCGTCAGCCGCGCCGTCCGTGCGGCCGGCGCAGGCTCGCCTACCGTTGCGAAGACCGGCATCGCAGACGTCTCCGCCGCGTCCGCCTGCCGGACAATCAGTGACTGTTTCGCAGCCCTCGCGCTCTGCGATTGGATCGCCCAAGTCATCCGAGCAGACGATAGGGCCGGTTGCCCCGGGCACCGGCCCGGCCGCGGGCATCTCGACCTCGGTTCGACAGGCCGGCCCCCCGCCGGGAATGATGCCGCGCAGGAGCGGATTCCTGCCGACCACGCCGGTAGCTCTGGCGGATATCAGCCCGGAGGCCCTTGCCAGGGCTACGCCGGATAATCCGGCAATCAAAACCAGAATCGATCCGCCGCCGGTCTCTCCATCGCCACCGCCGCCGCAAGTTCAGCAGAGCTCGTCCGCTCAGGCGGAGCAGGCGACCGTCGAAGACGAGCTGCCGCGTCACATCCGTCGGCCAAAATGGTTGGAAAAGCTCCGGGATGAGGATCCGCCGGACTGAGGTTAAAGACCGATCCAAAATAGCCTACGCCCGTTTCTTGTGTTCACTAAGACTGTCACTTCGACGACACCCCAACGCTCATGCGTGAGGTACTCCTGCTACGCGCCGTGAGAAGCTGCGCGCTGGCCTAGCTAGCGTTTTGCGACAGGCTCCCAAGGCTTGCGCCTAAATTAACGCCTACGCGCCCAATTGGCGGCTTCAGATAGCCCGCCGGCGCGGTTGCCGCCTTGAAGAGATCGCGGGCGCGTGTTCGTCAGCACGCTCGACAAAGATCGCGCGAGCAACGCTCACGATATCGTGCGATCAGGAAGCGCAAGCGAGCTATCAAGGAGGTGGTCCGCCTTAAGCTTAGCTGCCAGCTTTCTGAAATCAGCGATCGGTTGAAGTGGCTTGTCCTGATTGATGGTTGGCTGTCGTCCGGCTTGTTTATCAAAAGAGTCGAAGCAACCTTGTACCCTTCCCTGTACTGTGTTGTGCACTCAGGAGACGAGAAGACCGAGTTCGGGTGTCCAGTCGTTACCTCCAAATGGTTCGCGATGCCAAGCTTGGCAATCTCCTAAGTAGATTTTTCAATGATGTCATTTTGGCGCAAGCATTCATCGGCTCAACGCGAAAATCCGAATGGCCCAGATTTCTATGGATAGCGGCGGGGAGCCCTATTTCCGCGTCCGAGGACGCCGACCTGCCGGGAGCAGATGACCGCTGGAATCTCGCCGCAGTCGCATCTCCGCGATTACCTTCTCTAGCGCTTCCGGGCTCTCGATGCCGAGGCTGCGCAGGTCTATTTCCTTGTTACCCTGCGTTTCAAGCCACTCCTTCTCGACCTGCTTGCCGATCTCGATCTCTTTGGACGAGGTTGGCAGCTGGTCCAGCCTTCGAACCGCCATACGCGGATTCCAATCCGCCTGCACTACCCAACGTCCGATTGCGTCAAGCTGGCACCTTTCGAACTGGTTCAAATAGTCGATCAGGATGCGCTCGACGAATTGCGATCGCGTTATCCCATATTCGCGGCTCCGCTGATCTAAGACGGCCATCAGGTGCGGGTGAACCCGCTGTGCAAGCCGCATTGTCCTCACATCCCCGGGGTCTCCGTAGCGTCGCCCCAGCTCGGTTGCCCGAACCGCCTGGACCGCCCGCCGGAGATCGTCGAGTCCTATTTTCTTTGGCTTTTTCTTTACCAAGTTCGCATCCGAAGCTTCAATTGGTACACCGCGAAGTGTACACTTCGATCATGACAGTTGACCCAGCTCTCAAGGATTTGCTCTGTCGGATCACCGAGGACCGCGCGGAGTGTACACCACTGACACATGCGAAGGATTCGCCTGCAAAGTCAACGCCGGCGGTCCTATTCGACCCAGTTGCTGCTTCAGAAAGGCTGGCTGCAAGCGGCGATAACCTGGAGCCGCCTGCGTAAGGTTAAGAACCTTGACCGCGACGACCTGGTGGCCGACCACTGGAGCGGGGTAAAGGAGCAATGCAAGAGGTCCTGTCTCCTGCTAGCTGACCGTCTCTTCGGCATCCGCGAAAGCGAGGCAGCATTTTGTGCACTGATGCTCTCGGTCGACGCCGGGATACCGAGGAGTTTCGACACCGTGCTGCCCCAACTAAGCTTTGGCGCCGCGCATCTCTGGTATTGTACCGCGTTCCTTGCAACGGATGAGCTCGATGTCATTGCGCGCGCGTGGTCGCGAGCCGGACTTAGCATAAGAAAGCTGCAAGCGATCGCGTCCCCGACACTCGACGCCCGCGATCAGACGCCGGTGAGGCATTGATGGTGATTTAGTGAGAGCACTGCGCCTGAAGTACGACATGTAGCTTTGCTATCTGAGACGCGAAGAAACCAACTGCGCTTGGGTTGATGGAAGCGCCGCCGCCGATAGATGAACAGCCATATTGTCGACGAGCACGCCGAAACGATTGGCATTCTCTTGGAGGAGAGACATCAGACTTTGAGGCTAAATCTGGTTGGACCGTCACTTCGCGTGGGCCCGCACCTAGGAGCGGCTGTATCGCCGTCCAGGAAGAAGGAGCGACCTAAACGAAGTTGTGCGCGAGATCTTTGCAATGAATAGCTGCCCCAATGCCACCTGAAGTCCTTGTCGGCAGGCGAACTGTCTCGGGAATCCCGAAGCTGGTCGGCTGGAACTGGTCGATCGTCGGTGCCAACTGTTGACCATTTTTGCGTTTCGGAATCGAACAAGGGACGCTCATCGGGCGTTCCAGTCCAATTGCCGATTGACACCAATCCCTCCAGACAGTCGTTCTCAACCCGGCAGGACCGTCGAAAAAGTCGATCTGGATGATCTTGTGTCATTCGGCCCTTTAATTGCAGTTTGATGTCAAGTGGTCTCTCCCTTCTTGACGGCGGTAGCGCTCGACCTGTCGGAACCCCCGCTATTGCGTAGACAGAGCGAGCGCGGGTGGCGACTTGATACCAGTCCGGTGTCGGTTTGGCGTCGTTGGGCCGGATGCCATCGCTGGGGTCATGGTCCTTTCCGAGGTCGCGCAGCGCCTCATGATGATGTCCGGGGCGGACGCCTCAACGTCTGCAGCGGGGTACGGTCGAGCCGCCACCAGCCGAATGAACGAGGTCGCCACAACCACCGTCCCAGGGGACATCGCTAGTCCGGCGAACCGGACTAGGAACTGATAAATAGGATCAAGCTTCCTTCGGCTGACCTGAATCGAACGATGTGCCGTCGACCCAGACACAGTGGAGGATCACGGCGATCTTGTGGGCGATGGCGACCTTTGCCTTTTTCATGCCAATTCGCTTGGCAAGCTTTGTTCCCCAAGCCTTGAGAGAAGACCATTTCTTCGTCCGATAAAGCAGCACGGTGACCGCCTCGAAGAGGTAAGTCCGGAGAAGACGGTCGGGATATCTTGCCATTGATGTCTGTTTCGCCAGACTGGCTGCGCCGTGGTGTAAGACTTAGATAGGCGCCGACGCTTGATACCGATCGGAAGCGCGATGGATCATCGATCGTATGGCGGAACGCCAAGGCAGTCACCACGCCAACACCAGGAACCGTCATTAGGCGACGCGTCGTCTCGTCCGACTTCGCCAACTGGCGGACTTCGCTGTCGAACTTGCCTTGTTGCTTGCAGATCTGCTCATGGATCGACAGAAGGGGCGCGATCACACTCAGGAGCTGATGATCTTCGCCCAATAGCTCGCAAACCTGATTGCGGAATTGCAGTCCGATCGCACGTGGGAACAGCAAGCCGTATTCTTTGATGAGACTTCGGACCTGGTTCTCGATATCTCGCCGAATGCCACGAGCCGGATCTCGCCACGATTGTCGCGTCGGATCTTCTGACTTTCCTCGCTCTTGACCTTGACTTCCCGATACCAGCCAACCCATACCAGTTCAGCTAGACCTCGAGCATCGTTCTGATCGCTTTTATCATACGCACTGACATAGCCGCGTGCGCATGCCGAGCGTCGATACAGACCACTGGAAGATCGACCCTACGAAGCTCGTGCCACGGCCAACTGGCCATCGCCCCGGTCTCAAAACCAATGCGCTCGCCTCAGGAATATGGGCTTTGGCGACCGGATCTAATTTTTCGTCCGGATAGAACCGGAAGAACAAGTCCGTGAGTTGCTCGGCGTCCTTGATGCCGGCGGCCGATGCAAGCTCAACCAGATCATCGAAATACCTGTCCTCGAAGCTGGCCCGTGTCAGCGCCTTCAGTTTCATGGCGCACAGATACTCGGGCTTGGCCATGAAGACCTTCAGTCCTGGACGGTCTCCACGCGGATAGTCGCCCTGCAGCAGGAAGAAATCGTCCGATTCCGATCCCGGAGTAAAGCCGCCGACAGCGTTGTTCAGCCAGTCGTCGGCAAAAGCAGTAGAGTGGCGGCGTAGGCAGCGGCATCCTTCATCGAGGCCTCCGCCTCGCCCCTCGAAAAGACCGCGTCGACGTCCTCCGTCGCCGTTCGGCTCGGAGGAGAATCTCTGTCCCGCCGTAGACGGCGATTTCTCCGATGAGGTTTCCCACGCGCAGATAGGCGCCCATGACTTCGAAGGCCCGAACTATAGTCTCGGTATCCAATTTACTTACCGACATGGTCCGATCATATCACGAGGAATTCCTGAACGACCGCACCGCCGTAATTTGTTAATGGAGCTCGATGACTCCAATCATCGTGCGCTATCTGGTGGGCGGCGATCCCGGACAGGCGGCCCGGGCACGCGGGCTGATCGACAACAGCGATGTCTTCGTCTGCACCACAGTGCTGCTAGAGACTGAGTGGGTGCTGCGGAGCGTCTATGGATTTGCCGCTGTCCAGTGTGCCGAGGCCCTCTCGGATTTCACGGGGCTGCCGCGCGCGAATCTGGAAGATGTGATCGCCGCGGCGAAAGCGTTGGGCTGGATGCGACAGGGCGTGGACTTTGCGGATGGCCCACATCTGGCCAAGGCGGAAGGCTTTGAGGCCTTCATCTGCTTTGACCAGGATTTCGCCAAAGCCGCCAACGCCCTCGGCGGCATCAAGGTGCGAGCCGCCCTGACAGCCTGGCGCTGCAGCATCGAGAAAACATCACCTATCCCGATTTGCCCCAACGCTTACTTCAACAGTCCGGACCGTAGAAGCGGTGTGACCCAGCGCACCGCTTATCGGACCCTGAATCGAAAAACCCCGCTGTCGCCAGCTGGGTTTTGTTTGTCTCAGGCGAGGGCACCTACTTCGCCCCAAATAGGCGGCAAACTTATAGGCGACTAACTTTACCACGGCTGAGTGAGCCCTTGTCCACGGCCTAGCTCGGATGGATACAGCCCAGCGAGTCCATGCCGCGACGCATATCTGTGTGGCCGGTCGCAATCCACCATCAGGGTTCCAGCGAAATATGCTCGAATGTCCGGTGTTGGCACTTTGCCATTCACCCGAACTCGGATGATGGCGTCGAATGGTTCGTTGAGACTTTGTCTAACCGGTCTGAGAGTACTATCGGTCCTTTAGTGTGATGTGTGCTGCCGATCACCGCAAAGGGGTCGAGGACGATACGCCTGCCGGTGAGCAAGTGTATCCGCATCTGTCCGGCTTGGACGAAGCGAACCCATTTTTCAAATGGTCGTACCCGCCGCGCCGGGCTTTCCATTTTGATGCGTTGATCCGTCTGGTCGCTTATGTGCGCATCTACAGCCCGTCTACGTGCACCCCATACGGTGATCCCGCCCTTCATCTTGTTGGCCATCTCCACCTCTATCCCCCTTACAGGGGAGCGAATTTCCGCGGCACTGGAAAAGAACATGGCGGCGAGGAACGCCAGCCGCACGGACTTGGATTCGGCATCGGATGCGGCGGTCTTCCAATGCTTCTTCACCGTTTTCTCATGAAGCCCTGTCGACACCGCGATGGATGCGACGGTCGGCTTCTTGCCCGCCGAGCGCGCATGGGCGATGTGATCGCGGATTAGCGCGATGTTGCGCTCGACCACGACACGCGAGCGATGGGCCTGCCCAGCCTTTTGAGCAGCTTTGACCTTATCTTGCCTGGTCGCTTGGTCGCTAAGAGCCTCAACCGCCGTCTTGCTGGCGGCCTGAGCCGCTCCCACGTTCCAGCCGCGATTATTGGACCGCTTCCCGAGCCGCTCGACGGCCGTGCGGGCTTGGCAACGGAGTGCACGCTCTGCCTTCTCGCGTTCACGAGCGTTCCTTGGTGTCCACTGGCGGCAAAGTTCCTTCGACATCGTGCCATAAACGCGCTCGATGAGGGCGGCATGGTCGAGCCAGGCGTTGACTTGGATCGATCCGATCTGCTGCCAACTCTTGAGCAGGCCGCGTGAGCGGTTCCATGCCCAGTTGTAGATGAACATCGAGGCCTTCTCGTCGATGCCGGCTTGCACCA
This sequence comes from Bradyrhizobium manausense, assembly GCF_001440035.1. Taxonomy (GTDB): domain Bacteria; phylum Pseudomonadota; class Alphaproteobacteria; order Rhizobiales; family Xanthobacteraceae; genus Bradyrhizobium; species Bradyrhizobium manausense. The sequence continues at coordinate 125,362 of NZ_LJYG01000085.1, forward strand.
TCGACTGGATGCACTGGTAGCGCATGCCACGGTCGAGGTCCTCGTCGAGATCAATTTCGAGGATCTCACAGAGCTGGGAAAGCGTCTTCAGGTTCTCTTCCCCGATGAGGTAGTCGCTATGCGGCGAGAGCGGATTCTTACCGTCGAAAATGTTCGCCAGGCCGCCTGGGTCGCCCTTCAAGTCCTTGTTCAAGGCCGCAGCGACGGCGTGCAACATGCGAGTCGCCTTGGCCTCGCCGTACCAGACGCCGCATTTTTCCTGGAGGATGTAATAGAAATGAGGTCGGATGACCCGTTCGGGATAGCGAGAGTCCCAAAACCAGACCACAATCTGTGGCCGCACGCGAAGCGTGTCGAGAAAGTCCCGAAGGCAATCCAAGCTCGGAAAATCGTCGTCCCTCTCGAGGCGGAAGATCTCCGCGCAGTCGGTGCGAAGATTAATGTATTGACCATCGAGAGCAAAAAGCTTCCTGTCGTGCCCGAACCTAACGTCGTTGAACGGGCCAGACCTCAGTTCGCCGCTGCTCATGTCGTCAGCGCGCCCATAGCGGTGGACAACCTGGTTGGCGATTCGCTTCATCAAACGGTTGATGGCGGCGGCATGATCGGCATCGGCCTCAAACCGCGACTTGACCTCCTGCCGCAATGCCCTCTGAATCCGGCCGCAGAACTTGCTGCGGGCATCGAGCGTTAATTTCTCGTTCTCAGCCAATTCCGATATAAGCTTCCTCGCGCGTGCCCATCCCCAATCATAAAGACCGGAGGCCGCGACTGAAAGCGGAATCCCGAGCTTGACCAACCTAGCGATTGCACGCTGGCGAATTCCATACTCGGACAGGCCGCGCACCTTGGCTGTTCCCGCCACGATCCGCTTCAGCAAAAAATGACGTTTTGAACGGAGCTCGACTTCATGAACGAGCTTCTGGAATACGTTCCCGTTATTTGTCGACTTTCCTCCGAAGCGGATGTTCTCGCAATGATAGCCGGACTCGAGCCGCTGCGAGACGGTCGCCGTGAAGCGTTCAGGTGACGGCTCTAGCTCGAAAAAGCGTTTCCGCGTCTCACGGTACTCCCGCCGATATTCCAGATAGGCTGGGTTCGGAACCACGCCTCGACGAGCTTTTCTGGCCTCGCAGCGTTCGCTTGAAACTTGGTCGTAGTCCTTTTCGAACTGTACGTCCTTGTCGGCGATGGCAAGCCGGCGATCACCATGGACCAAGCGGCGAACCTGCCGCCACGAAGCCAATTTTGCGGTGGGATGCCAACCGAGGGCAGTCACCGTTGGCGCGGCTATGGTTGAGTTCTCGGCAAGCATTAAGCGAATCCTTGGCGCGATCCGAATGGGGGTGTACCCAAGGATTCACGCGCCTATCCAAAATCATCGCTCGGCAAGTGGGAAGAAAAAAATTCAATGATAGCATCTCGGACCGAGGAGCGCCCCCCGTAAAACTCCGATTTTGCCTTGATTGGCGGGCCTCACCAGCGGCCGAACGAAGTTGTGGACAACGGGTTTAAGACTTCGGTTTCCGGGGCCACGCGCCGGCGTTCCGAGCGGCCGAGAGCTTTCCGCCCTGCTGCGGCGCTCCGCCCTTCTCCTGGGCTCGAACCATTACCCGTGCACATGCTCTCAGACCAGGAGCAATATGGCCTAAACGATTTAATGGAGGCGCGCGAACCGCCTTCTCACTCAAAAAACAGCCCGCCATAAGTGTTGCTCTGTCGCAAGCCGCCAACATAGTGCGAACCGGCAGCGCAAAAACATCAGCAGTCGCAAGCGATTACTCGACCAATGTTGGCACCTTGCGACAGCTTCGACTACCCCTCCAAATATGGCGTCTACCACTCAGACTCTCACTCATATTTTGAGGGGTAGTCTGAGGGAGAGAGCTTATCGCCACGTATCAAAACCGTGGCCAGCGTACCAAAACCGCAGGAAAGCGGTCGTGCCGTATCAAGATCGCAGCTCGATGAAATCCGGCCCAACATCCATCCTCCTCGTGCCAACCGGACGATACTGGCTGCTGTCGGCGAGCGGACCTCTTTCCAAAGAGTCCCGAGGTTGTAGCACGCGATCGCGTCCTCGTGCCGGATCTCGACGACGCGGAAGCAGCGCAGCGCAGGCACTCGGCCAAGCCGCTCGCTTCGGATCTCGCCGACCGTGCGCGACGCCATCGGCCTTCTGCGCGCCGCTACGTGCCGATTGTCGAGCACCGCCCTCGCCAGGCTCGCTATCGTCACATGGTCGGTGTCGCCGTTAGCCGACGCCGTCGGCAACCCGCCATTCTGCGCAGTGTCGGCGGGCCCTATCGCCGCGTAGCATTGGGACATCTGCGGCCGCTGCCGCCCCTAGTGTCTCCCTCCGGTGAGGGCCGCCTTGCCGGATTAAGACGAGCGCTGTGTAACAGCGCGCTTATGGACAGCAACAAGTTCAGTGTTCAGATTCAACGGTTCGAGGTTGTCGAGATTGGCCGTCGCAGTCGCTGAACCGATGAGCCGTTCTGATGACCTTGAGAGCTGCGTCAGTCGGCCGACCAGCAGGCCGTCGAAGGATACAGCGTAAGAGCACCATGAACTTTCGCTCTGTGCAAGCCAGTTGCCTCTCCGATGGCGCAGGCGCATGCTGAAGCAATGATCCCGTCGAGACGGCTGCCCGGGCTCATTATTATCTCCCTGACCAGGTCGGTTTGCGCTTCTCACTGAACGCCTTCAACCCTTCCTTCGCGTCCTCGGTCATGGCCAACAGGGCGATCTGGCTTTCGGTGTAGGCGATGCTCTCGTCGAACGACATCGAGGCGATGGCACGCATGGCGTATTTTCCGCGGCGGATCGCGGTCGGAGATTTGTCGACGATGCGGCCGATCAGCCAGTCGACCTTGGCGTCGAGCTCGGAAGTCGGGACGACGTAGTTGAGCAGGCCTGCCTCGAGTGCCGCCGTCGCGTCGAACGGCTCGCCGGTCAGCGCCCATTCGTTGACGAGACGTCGCGGCGCGATCTCCTGCAACAGGCTCAGCACCTGCATCGGAAACACGCCGACTTTCACCTCCGGCAGGCCGAAGATGACATGATCCGCCGCAACCGCCATGTCGGTCATGCATAAGAGGCCCATGCCGCCCGCCATGCAGACCCCGCCGACGCGCGCGATCGCCGGCTTGGTCGCGTCCTGCGACAGGCGCAACAGATCGGCGTAGTCGACATTGGGCCGGGAATAATCCATCGCGAAAGCCGCGCCGGAATTCTGCAAATCGGCGCCGGCGCAAAACGCCTTGTCGCCCGCGCCGGTCAGCACGATGACGCGAACGTCCTTGTCGTCATGCGCGTCGCGATAACCGCGCGCGATGCCGGCGATCACATCACCGTTCAGCGCATTTCGCTTCTCCGGCCGGTTGATGGTGATCCAGAACGCCTGGCCGCGCTTCTCGGTGATGACGGCTGTGGTGTCGGTCATGACGCTTGATCCTTGCTCCTGGTTGCGGCCATTTGCGGCAGCTTCGGCGTGCGGTGCAAGGGCAATCTGTCAGGCCGCACCGCCTTAGCGCCTCGACGCAAATTGCGCGCTCAGGCCGCAGCCGCTTTCCTGATCCAGACCTTGTTGTCGTGGAACGCCGCGCCGCCGATCGGCGCGATCGTATCGGCACCGGTCAGCATGTTGATGCCGCGGCCACCGATATGGTTCTTGTTCGGATGCACGGATTCGGCGATCAGCACGCCGCGCCGTACGCCATCGAAGAGCGCCGCAATCAGCGTGGTCTCGCCGCGTGTGTTCCCCAGCGTCACGGCATCGCCGTCCGCGATGTCAAGCGCGGCGGCATCCAAGGGGTGGATCATCACGCTCGCTTTGCCCTCGCGCGCCTGCGAGGACGGAGTCTCGTTGAAGGTGGTGTTGAGGAAGCTGCGCGACGGGCTGGTCGCAAGCCGGAACGGATGAGCCTGATCGGTGTGCTCGATCACGGCCCAATGGTCCGGCAGGGAGGGCATCTTGTCGAAATCGCCCATGGTCTGGCCGAACGGCGGATGCGCCCAATCGGCCTTGAAGTGAAATTTCTTGTCGGGATGCGCGAAGCCGTCGAGATAATGCGAGGTGCGAAAATCCGGCTGCAGATCGCGCCAGAGATCGGCCTCGAGGGTGCCGATGTCGCCGTGGTTGCTCAGCCTCAAGGTCGTGTCGATCAACTCGCGCGGCGTCATCCCGAAGCCCGGATGCTCCGCGCCAAGCCGCGGCGCCAGCGCCTGCAACACCTCATGGTTGGAGCGGCACTCGCCGGGCGGATCGATCAGCTTGGGTCCGACCGAGATGTGCTGGTGGCCGCCGCCGTAATAGAGGTCGTCATGCTCCATGAACATCGTCGCCGGCAGCACAATGTCGGCCATCAGCGCCGTCTCGGTCATGAACTGCTCATGCACCGCGACGAACAGATCCTCGCGCGCAAAGCCCTGCCGTACCAGCGCCTGCTCCGGCGCCACCGTCATCGGATTGGTGTTCTGGATCAGCATCGCCTTGACCGGACCCTTGCCAAGCAAAGCCTCGGCATCGCCGGTAAGGATGCGACCGATCTGCGACTGGTCGAGCGCGCGAACCGTCTTGTCGAGGGCGTCATGGCCCTCGATGATGGATTCGTTGAAGTGCCAAAGCGCGTAATTGTTGAAGAAGGCACCGCCGCCTTCATACTGCCAGGCGCCGGTTACAGCGGGAATGCAGTTCGCCGCATGCATCTGTGTCGCGCCGTTGCGCGAACGCGTGAAGCCATAGCCGAGGCGAAAAAAGGTCCGCTTGGTCTCACCGACGGCCTTGGCGAAGGCTTCGATCTCGGCCACCGGCACGCCGCAGATCGCGGAGGCCCATTCCGGCGTGCGCGACTTCAAATGCGCTTCGAGCTCGGCGGGGCAGTCTGTGTACTTGTCCATATAGGCGCGGTCGGCGTAGCCGTCACGGAACAGCACATGCATCACGCCGCAGGCGAACGCGCCATCGGTGCCGGGCCGCAGCAGGATCTTTATGTCGGCCTGCTTCATGGTCTCGTTATCGTAGATGTCGACGGCTGCGATCCTCGCGCCGCGCTCCTTTCGCGCACGCGCGGCATGCGTCATCACGTTGACCTGGGTGTTGACGGGATTGGTGCCCCAGATCACGATGAGATCGGACAGCGCCATCTCGCGCGGATCGACGCCAGCGATCTTACCGGTACCGATCGCAAAACCGATGCGCCCGACATTGGCGCAGATGGTCTGGTAGAAGCGCGAATATTTTTTCACATGGGTGAGGCGATTGAGGCCGTCGCGCATCACCAGGCCCATCGTGCCGGCGTAGTAGTAGGGCCAGATCGACTCCGCGCCGAACTCGCGCTCGGCCTGGTTGAAGCGATCGGCGATCTCGTCGAGCGCCTCGTCCCAGGAGATCCGTGCGAACTGGCCGGAGCCCTTCGGTCCAGTCCGGCGCATCGGATACATCACCCTTTCAGGATGATGGATGCGCTCGGCATACCGGGCGACCTTGGCGCAGACGACGCCGGCCGTATAGGTCTGTTTCTTCGAACCACGAACCCGGCCGATGCTGCGGCCTTCCACCACCTCGACATCGAGCGCGCAGGCCGATGGGCAATCATGCGGACAGGTGGAGTGGCGGATCTCGATCTTGGCGTGCTGGTTCATGGGCAATTCCGTAACATCAAAAATCCCGTGAGCCGAGGGCATTTATCCGGCAGTGCCCATGCAAAATGGTCAAAGCCCGCGCCCGGCCTGTTCCTGCCGCGACCGCGAAATGCCCTGCAGTCACACCGAAAACGGGTCGATATTCCCGATCAAATCAACTTTGTGAGGCGTCGACAGTCCACCTCCGCTCCCTCTACAGTACCATCAAACAAAAGCGAGTTCAGGGAGGTGGGTGTGACGGCCCGACACATTTCGCTGGCGCTGGCCGCCGGCCTGCTCGCCGCATTCTTCGCAAGCCCGGCCCCGGCGCAGGATTATCCCGCCCACGCGGTCCGCATCGTCGTGCCCTTCGGCGCGGGTGGACCGGCTGACGTCGCAGCCCGGCTGATCGGCCAGGCGCTGCAGGAGCGCTTCGGCCAGCCCTTTGTGGTCGAGAACCGCACCGGCGCGGGCGGCGTCATCGGCACCGTCGAGGCCGCGAAGTCGCCGGCCGACGGCTACACCTTGCTGATGATGTCCAACACCCAGACCGCGAATGAATCGCTGCTGACGGCCGAGCAGCGCAAATACGATCTGATGCGCGATCTCGCACCGATCGCGCCGGTGAACTCTTCCGATCTCGTCATTGTGGTGAACCCGCAAGTCCCGGTGCAGACGCTTGCCGAGTTCATCGCGCTCGCCAAGGCGCAGCCCGGCAAGTTGAACTACGCCTCATCAGGCCAAGGCACGCCCTATCACATGGCCGGCGAGCTGTTCAAAGCCATGGCCGGCACCGACGTCGTCCACGTCCCCTACCGCAACAGCGGCGAGGCCCGCAGCGGCGTGATCGGCGGCCAGGTCCAGATGATGATCGACGCGGTGCCGGCGATGGCACCGAACATTGGCGAGAACCAGGTCCGCGCACTCGCGACCACTGGCCAGCAGCGCTCCGCGGTGCTGCCGAACGTGCCGACCGCCGGCGAGGCCGGCCTTCCCGGCTACGAAGCGACGATCTGGCTCGGCCTGATGGCCCCAGCAGGCACGCCCAAGGCCGTCATCGAGAAGCTCAACTCAGCCGTGAACGCAATGGTGAAGCGGCCCGATATCGTCAAGCTCTGGAAGGAGCAAGGTGCCGTGCCAATGTCGATGACAGCAGAGGAGTTCGCAAAATTCCTGCGCGGCGACATCGCGAAATGGGCCGATGTCGTCAAGAAGTTCAACAAGTCCTGAGGCTAGCAGGTCATGCCCACCGTTCAATTTCAGCTCAACGGCGCGACGGTGGCAGTCGATGCCGATCCGGACCAGACGCTGCTCGACGTGCTGCGTGGCCCGCTTGGCATCACCGGTGCGCATTTCGGCTGCGGCGCGGGCCAATGCGGAGCCTGTTGCGTGATGGTCGACGGCCGGGCGATGACATCCTGCGACATGCCGATGTGGTCCGTGGCTGACAGGGACGTCGTCACGTTGGAGGGCCTCGGCACGGCCGAGCAACCGCATCCGCTACAGCGCGCCTTCATCTCCGAACAGGCGATGCAATGCGGCTATTGCGTCCCGGGCATCCTGATCAGCGCGGCGGCGCTGCTGAACGACAATCCATCGCCGACGGAAGCGGAGGTCAGAGCGGCGCTCGATCGCAATTTGTGTCGCTGCGGGTCGCATAACCGCATGGTCCGCGCCGTGCTGCGCGCGGCATCGGAGATGGCGACATCATGAGCGCGCCGCCTCCCGACCCGAAACTGCCGCAGAGCCTTGCGGCCAACCCAAGACTGTCGTCCTGGGTGCGGTTCACCGCCGAAGGCCGCGTCGCGATCTCACCCGGCAAGGTCGAAATCGGCCAGGGCATCGTCACGGCGCTGGCGCAAATCGCGGCGGACGAGCTCGACGTCGAGATCGGCCGTATCGAGATGATCCGCGCCTCGACGGCCGCGAGCCCGAACGAAGGCGTCACCTCCGGCAGCCTGTCGATCCAGCAATCCGGCCGCGCGCTGCGCCACGTCTGCGCCGAGGTGCGCCTGTGCTTTCTCGCAGCAGCGTCGGAACGCCTCGGCGTCGATCCGGCGCTGCTCGGTGTCGAGGATGGCATGATCTACGGCCCCGGCAATGTCGCGACCAGCTATTGGGAGCTTGCAGGCGACGTCTCGCTCGATCACGATGCGACGACGGGCGCTGTCGTCAAGTCCGCCGCTGCGCGCAGCGTCGCCGGGCATTCCATCCACCGCGTCGACATTCCCGACAAGGTGTTCGCGCGACCGCGCTTCATCCATGATCATGCTCTGCCCGAGCTGGTGCACGGGCGCGCGCTGCGGCCGAACGTCTCGGGCGCCAGGTTGATCGGGCTGGACGAGGAGCGCGCACGCAGCGTTTCCGGACTCGTCGCGATCGTCCGTGACGGCGGCTTTGCCGGCGTCGTCGCCGACAGCGAGGCTGCGGCTGAAGCCGCGCTGAAAGCCCTGCGCAAGGGCGCGACATGGTCGCCGGGGGAGCCGCTCCCGGATGAGAACGATCTGGCTGGTTTCCTGAGACGCCAACCGATCGAGACAACAATCATCGACACCAGGACGGCGGCTGCGACAAAAGCTGCACGTACGCTCCGCCGGCAATATACCCGCCCATACATCGCGCATGCCTCGATCGCGCCGTCCTGCGCGATGGCGCGTTGGGACGGCGACCGTGTCCACGTCTGGACGCACAGCCAGGGCGTCTATCTACTCCGCGCTGACCTCGCGATCGTGCTCAAGCTGCCGGCCGAGAACATCGTCGTCGAACACATGGAAGGCGCCGGCTGCTATGGGCACAATGCCGCCGACGACGTCGCGCTCGATGCCGCGCTGCTGGCAAGAGCCGCCAGTGGCCGTCCGGTGCGGGTGCAGTGGTCGCGCCACGACGAGATGTTCCACGCGCCGTTTGGTGCCGCGATGGCCATCGAGATCGAAGCCGATCTCGATGCCGACAACGAGATCGTCGGCTGGCGCCATGCGATCTGGAGCAATGGCCATACAGCACGGCCTGGACGCGCGGCCCAGCCCGCACTGTTGGCGGCAAGCGAGATCGCCAATCCCTATCCACGCCTGATCTCCACAAATCCGCCGCCCGCCAATGGTGGCGGCGGGGATCGCAACTCCGTCCCGCTCTACGACTTTCCGGACTGGACCATTACCAGCCATCGCCTGCTGACCATGCCGGTGCGCACCTCGGCGCTGCGGACCCTCGGCGCGCAGGGTAACGTGTTCGCGATCGAATCCCTGCTCGACGAGATCGCGGTCCTGCGGGGCGAAGACCCGATCGCATTCCGCCTGCGACATCTCCGCGACGAGCGGGCCCGTGAGGTCATCCGCGCCGTCGCACGTCGCGCAGGCTGGAAACCGCAGAAGCAATCCGGCATCGGCTACGGCGTCGGCTTTGCCCGCTACAAGAACACCGGCGCTTATTGCGCGGCGATTGCCGAGATCGAGGGCGCCGACGATATCCGCGTGAGACGGCTGACGCTTGCGATCGACGTCGGCGAGGCCATCAATCCTGATGGCGTCATCAACCAGATCGAAGGCGGCGCGATCCAGGCGACGAGCTGGGTGCTGAAGGAGCGCGTCCGCTTCGATCCGACCCACATTACCTCGACCTCGTGGGCGGACTACCCGATCCTCTCCTTCAGCGAGGTCCCGGCCGTGGATGTCGAGATCATCCAGCGGCCGGACATCGAGCCGGCCGGCGCCGGCGAGGCCGCACACGGCCCGGTGACGGCAGCGATCGCGAATGCGGTTCACGATTGCCTCGGCGTGCGCGCGCGCGACCTTCCGATTACGCGCGACAGGATCATCGCGGCCATGGAGCTTGCATCGTGACGACAGTGAACATTTTGAGCGGCGGTGCGGCGCAGGGGCTGGTGCGCGGCCTTGCCGAGGCTTTCAAGGCACAGACCGGCTTTGGCATCGACGGCGAATTCGGCGCGGTCGGCGTGATGGCCGATAAGCTGCGCGCAAGCACACCTGCGGACCTCGTGATCCTGACACAGGCTCTGCTTGCTAAGCTCGCCGCGGAGAAGCTTGTGGCGCCCTCCTCGATCTCCGATGTCGGCCGGGTCGAGACCGCGTTGGCGGTCCGCAGCCGCGACCCCAAGGTGACCGTGAAGACGGAGGCCGATTTGCGCGACGTCCTGCGGTCCGCAGACGCCATCTACGTTCCTGATACCAAGGCCTCCACCGCGGGCCAACACGTTGCAAAAGTGCTGGATCAGCTCGGCATCGCCTATGAGGTCACGTCGCGCCTGAGGATATTTCCGAACGGCGCAACGGCGATGCGCGAGCTGGCGACGTCCACCGCCGCGCGGCCGATCGGATGCACGCAGGCGACCGAGATCATCGCGACCGACGGCATTGCGCTATCGGGTCCGCTGCCGCCGGGATGCGAGCTGGTGACGATGTACACGGCCGGCATCGCCGCGCAGGCGGTGCATCCGAAGGAAGCGGCGGCGCTGATCGCGTTGCTGACCGGCGCAGACCAGAAAGATCTGCGCCAGCGCATGGGTTTTGCGAGCTAGAAACGGAGCTTATTTGTGCAGCTGGGTGAGACCGGTCGGCGGCCCGTCGATCCCGGTCCAGCCGCCGTCGACGAACAGCGTGCTGCCGCTGACATAGCTCGCGGCATCCGAGGCGAGATAGGCAACGGCCGTGGCGACTTCGTCGGCGCTGCTCCAGCGGTTGAACACGGTGTGGCCGGCATAGAGATTGTAGATGTTGGGCCGCTGCTTGAACGGGCTGGTCAGCGCAGTCTCGACGATGCTCGGTGCAATCGCGTTGACGCGCACGCCGGCATGGCCGACCTCGGAGGCAAAGCCCTTCACCAGCAAACCGATCGCCGCCTTGGTCGAGCCGTAGATCCCAAGGCCCGGCTCGATGGTCACCGCACGCACCGAGGAGCAGGCAATGATGCTGCCGCCCTTCTGCTCGACCATGATGCGACCGAATGCCTGGAAGAACCAGACGGTGCCCTTAATGTTGAGGTTGAGCACGCGGTCGAGATCCTCCTCGGTGTAGTCGAGGATGGTCTTGCGGATGTTGAGCCCGGGCGTCGTCACCGCGATGTCGAGCCGGGAAAACTTCTGCATCACGATCTTGGCGAGCGCATTGACGTCCACAGCGCTCGACGCATCGCAGCTCGCCGCCTCGGCCCAGCCACCCGTGTCGCGAATGCCCGCAGCCGTCGCCTCTGCCGCATCAAGCGCGCGATCGGCGCAGACGACGCGGGCGCCGAGCCCTGCCAGTGCTTCGGCCGACGATTTGCCGATGCCTGATGCGGCGCCAAGCACCACGGCGGCCTTGCCGGTGAGATCGAAGAGCTTGCGATAATCAGTCACGGACAGTTTCTCCCTGTTGCTGTGACGCAAACTATCGCAAGCGCGGTTCGCCGGCCAATGCCGGCGGACGCACGACAGCTATCCTTTGTACCCCATCAGCAGACGAGGCAGCCACAGCGAGAAGGCCGGGACGTAGGTCACGAACATCAGCGCGGCGATCAGGGCGGCGTAGAACGGCAGGATGGTGCGCATCACCGCGCCTACCGAGATGCCGCCAATGGCGCAGCCGACGAACTGCGTGGTTCCGACCGGCGGAGTGTTCAGCCCCAGGGCGCAGTTGATCAGCATCAGCATGCCGAACTGCACCGGATCCATGCCCGCCTTCATCGCGATCGGCAGGAAGATCGGGGTGCAGATCAGGATGGTCGCCGCCATGTCCATGAAGGTGCCAAGCAGGAACAGGATGATGTTGATGAGCAGCAAGATCATCCAGGGCTGCGTGGACACTTTGCTCATCAGGTCGCCGGCGAAATCGGCGACTTCATAGAGGCCCATCAGGTACTGGAACATGGTGGAGACGCCGATCAACAGCAGCACCACGCCCGTGGTCTTCACCGCCTTGGCCGCCGCATGCAGGAAGTTACTCCAGGTCATGGTTCGGTAGATGAAGAACGTCAGCACGATCGTATAGGTGACAGCGACGGCGGCGGATTCAGTTGCCGTGAAAACCCCCGACAAGATACCCGTCAGGATGATGCCGACGATCAGAAGGCCGGGCAAAGCGGCCGCAAACGAGCGGACCACTTCCGTCCAGCCGGGGAACTTGCCGGCGGGATAGCCGCGCTTCACTGCAACCGCGTAAGCGGCGACCAGCATACAAATCATCAGCACCAGCGCCGGCAGCAGGCCCGCTGCGATCAGCGCCCCAATCGAGACCTTGCCGCCGGCGGCGAGCGCATAAATGATCATGTTGTGACTGGTCGGCATCAAGGCGCCGACGAGCGAGGCATGCGTGGTGACGTTGACGGCGTAGTCGGTGTCGAACCCCTCCTTCTTCATCATCGGGATCATCACCGCGCCCATCGCCGACACGTCGGCCACGGGCGAGCCGGAGACACCGCCGAACAGCGTGCAGGCGACCACGTTCGACATGCCGAGGCCGCCGCGGATGTGGCCGACGAGATTTTTGGCGAGCTGCACGATCTTGTCGGCAACGCCGCCATGGAGCATCAACTCTCCGCTGAAGACGAAGAACGGAATGGCAAGGAACGAGAAGATATTCATTCCCGACATCATCTGCTGGAAGATGACGGCAACGGGCAGGCCTTCGTAGAGGATGGTGCAGATCGCCGAGAGGCCAATCGCGAAGGCGACCGGTACGCCCAGAACCAGAAAGCCGAAGAATGTGGCGCCGAGAATAATCAGTTCCATGAGGGGACGACCTCTTCGCCGCGCAGGAGCGCGATGATGTGCTCGATCGAAAAGGAGACGATCAGGATGCCGGAGGCGACCAGTGGCACGTAGCGAACGACCTCAGGGAAACCGAGATTGGGGATATGCACCGTCCCGACCGACGCGCCGAGGATCCAGCCGTTGTAGGCCATGGCAACACCGAACAGAGCCACCAGGACGTGGATCAGGAGCTCGACCTTCTCTCGCAGGTGATCCGGAAGCATCACCAAGAGACTGTCCATGCCGATATGTCCGGCATCGCGCACGCCGACGGCGGCGCCGATCAGCGTGACATAGAGGATCAGGACGAGCGCGAGGTTTTCGGTCCAGGTTGGGCTGGAGTTGAGCACGTAGCGTCCGAACACCTGGTAGAACACGATGGTGACGATGACGAGCAACCCGCTCACGGACAGATACATGCCTGCACGGGCAATAGGCGCATTGATCCGCGACAACAAACTGGTGGACGGACGGCCCGCCTCCTGCTCATTGTCTGCAACGTGTGGGTCTGTCATCCCGCCCCTCCTTGTCAGGATCCGGCGCCGCGCAGGCGCAGCGCCGGATCTGGTCCCCTCGTGCTTTTACTTGGTGTCCTGGATACGCTTGACGAGGCTCTGGAGCTTCTCGTCACCGGCGAACTTCTGGTACACCGGCTTCATCGCGTCGACAAACTCCTGCTTGTTCGCGACCGTGACGACCTGAACGCCGGCGGCTTCGACGGTCTTGCGGGACGCCTGCTCGCGCTCGTCCCAGAGCTTGCGCATGACCGGCACCGATTCCTTCGCCGCCTTGCGGACCATCGCCTGATCCTCCTTGCTCAGCGTATCCCAGACCTTCTTGGACATCACGAGGACCTCAGGCGCCAGCGAGTGCTCGGTGACGTTATAGAATTTGGCAGCCTCGAAATGACGCGAGGACTCGTAGGAGGGCCAGTTGTTCTCGGCAGCGTCGACCAGGCCGGTCTTGAGCGCGGTGTAGACCTCGCCATACGGCATCGGTGTCGGATTGGCGCCGAGGCTCTGGATCATGCCGACCCAGAGGTCCGATTGCTGGACGCGAATCTTCAGGCCCTTGACGTCGGCCAGCGACTTGATCGGTGCCTTGACGGTGTAAATCGAACGGGCGCCGCTGTCATAGTAAGCGAGGCCGATCAACCCCGCGGGCTCCATGGCCGCAAGGATCTCGTCGCCGATCGGCCCGTCGAGAACGGTGCGCATATGCTGCGTGTCACGGAAGACGAAGGGCAGGCACAGGGCGACGGTTTCCGGCACGAAGTTGTTCAACGGCGATGCGTTGATCCGCATCATGTCGAGCGCGCCGATCTTGAGCTGCTCGATGGTGTCCTTCTCGGAGCCCAAGGCCCCGTTCGGAAATACCTTGACGCCGAGCTTGCCGCCGCTCGCGGTCGCAAGCTGCTTGCCCATGAACTTGACGGCTTCGACGGTCGGATAGTCGGCCGGATGGACGTCGGCCGAGCGGAAATCGCGTGCAGTCGCGAACGGCGCCGAGACAGCCAGTGTAGCGGCTGCGATGATACCGATGAGTGTCTTCATCTGGGCTTTCCTCCTGAGTTGATTATGTCGTCGTTGGGCTGGTGCTACAGACCGCCTTGCGTCGCTCCACTTCAGGTGTGAAGTCAAGCGCTACAACTGCACCACCTTCGTAGGATAGCGCGGCGGGGTCGAGTAAATCTGGCTGGTTAACGATCTCTGCCCGCGACCGTGCGGTGCTCATCGCGCCCGCTCCTGCGGGGGACCCGTGCGTCAGGTGCCGGCTCCCCGGCAATCGGGCCGCGCCGTCGGCCAATGCTGGATGCGCGGTAACGATGCTCATCGTATCCATAGACGTTCCTCTGCTTTGTGCTCGACCGCTATTGGTTGCGGCTTGGAGTTTGGGCGAGACGATCGCCTCGTCTATTATGAACGCGCCCCATCGGCGTAATTTCGCCAACGTCGTCCCTAGGGCGGGCGACATTCTGAGTCCAAGCCAAATGCGGCATCGATCGATGCTGGACTTGCATTGATCCGCCAGGCGGCACCCGGCGGGACAATCGGAACATAATTCTTCTTTTACGAAATACCCCGCGCCCGGCGGCAGTCGGGATCATCGACGGCTAGACCGCAAAATCACTCGCCGTCGAGGCCGCTCTCGGCCAGCTCGCGCAGTGCATCGGTGTCGAGCACAACGATGGCGCCATGCTCAAGGCGGACCCAGTTGCGGCCCGCCCATGCGCGCAATTGTTTGTTGATGCTCTCGCGCGTCATCCCCACCATTTCACTGATCTCCTGCTGGGTGATCGCGAGGGTGCCACTGCCCGAATCGAGCTTGCGCTCCTCGGTGAGGCCGAGCAATGCGCTCGCGAGCCGGCCCGGCAGGTTCTGCAGGATCACCTGCTCGACCTGTTGGCTGGTCCAGCGCAGCCGCGCGCAGAGCAATTCGATGAATTTCATTGCCAGCGCCGGCTGGCTCTTCACAAAGGGGAGGAAGTCGCGGCGATCGATGATGTAGAGTTCGCAATTGGTGTTGGCGGTCGCATCGGCCGACCGCGGCGCACCATCGAGCACCGCGATCTCGCCGAAGATCTCTCCCGGACCGATCAAGTTGAGAATGGCGTTCCGGCCATCGGGCGACGACGAAGAAATCTTCACTGTTCCCGTGATCACCGCGAACAGATTGTTTCCGGGGTCGCCCTTCGCGGCGATGGTCGCGCCGCGCTTGACCGTGGTGTGCTTGGCATAGCGGCACAGTTGATCGAGCGCGTCCGGCTCAAGATCCGCGAAGATCGGATGCTTGCGCAGGACCGACAGTTTGTTACCCGACGAGTGCCGGGGGTCGCCGGTCTTGTCCTGAGGCACGCCGGGACTCCTAAGACTGCGAGCGCTGGAGTTCCTGCGTAGTCAGTGTTGCCCGTCTTTTCAACCGGAAAGCACGGGACAGTTTGAGGCAAGTGCCGTTAAAATGTCGCGGTAGCACCACCAATCCGCACCCGCAGGATGCGTCGATGCGATTCAGACCATGCAGAGTTGCAGAGAAAGCCAATCGCGATCAGGCCGGGTCACGGCGGAATGGCGGATAGCTGCCGCGGAAGGCGCATCAAAATGATTTTGGAAACTTCAGCGCTTTGTGTCCGAACCGAGCCTGCGCGCACTCGTCTGTCGGTCCGCCCAAGCCAGCGCCCAGGCAAATGCCACAAAGACGGCCACCACGGCCATGGTCACAAGCAGCGCGTCATTCGGCATCATTCCCTCCCGGACCTTTGTGTGGGGGCATTATTGGCGAGGCGCGACTGCCGTCATTGATCCGGATCAAAAATCAGTGAGGGCGAGGCCAGCTGGTGTTGGGAGTCATGCCGCGGCCAAGGCTTCGATCCGGGCGGGGTCGCGCAGGCTGATTCCGCCATGGATGATCTCGATCGCACCGTGCCGTTCCAGCTTTGTGAAGGTGCGGCTGACGGTTTCGATGGTCAGGCCAAGGTAGTCCGCAATGTCCTGCCGGCTCATCGGCAAGGGGACAGTATTCGACGAGCCCTTCAGCGGGACCAGTCGCTCCCGCCAGCCGAGCAGAAAAGTCGCGACCTTTTCATCTGCCGAGCGACGGCCGAGCAGGACCATGTGGTCACGCGCCTGGCTCAGCTCTCGAATCGCCAGCTCGTTGATGCGCTTGAGCAGATGCGGCCGGTCCTCCATGAAGCGGCCAAAAGCTGTCTTGGCGAATTGGCACACGGTCACGGCACCAATCGCATCGGCCGAAAAATTGTGGCGGCCGGACAGATTCATCCCGAGGAAATCGCCGGGCAAAGCGAAGCCCACGATCTGCCGGCGACCGTCAGGCAGCAGCTTGTAGAGCCGCATCACGCCTTCGAGGAGGTTGTAGAACGAGGTCGTAATATCCTCCTCGGAAAACACCGTCTCTCCCGCTCCGAAATGAACGCGGCGCCCGAGATGCTCGAACTCCCCGAGCTCGGCCGGGTCCAGCGACGCACAAACCGCGATGCCGCGGACCGCGCAGTCGCTGCAAAAATGATCGTTTGGCTCAATCATCGTTACGGAAGCCTTCATCCATCGCCCAGGCGTCATCGAATATCCGCGATCGACAGAAACCGCGCCAAGTGCATTTTACTGCACCCCGCCAAAGCCGATTGACCCAGATCAAATTTGACGCGCATCCCCGCCCTACTCTGCGCCGAGAATTCAACGGGACCGATTTCCATGCTGCACGCCGCGCTGCGCTACGGCCTGATTGGGCTGCTCCTGATCACTCCCGCGCTCGCCGCGCAAACCGCCGAACAACGCGGCAAGGCCTATGCGCGCGCCAATTGCGCGCGCTGCCACGCGATCGACCGTCGTTCCGAAAGCCCGCTCAAGATCGCACCGCCCTTCAGAACCTTGCACCGGCGCTACGCGATCGATTCCCTCGAGGAAGCACTCGCCGAAGGTATCTATACCGGCCACGCCGACATGCCCGCTTTCGAGCTCGAGCCCGACCAGATCCACGACCTCCTGTCCTATCTCAAGACGCTCGAGTAGCTTTGGAAGCGTCACACCGCCTGGACCGTCCAGCCAATCAGCTCCCTGGCAATGCGTGCGAACCCTGCGTCGAACGCTGCGACCGCGGCGGCCGGCTCGACCTTGTCGAGCTTCTCGCTGGTCTCGACCAGGCGGGATGCGGTTACCTTACCATTCTTGTCGACGATCCGTGCCGACAGTCCAATCTCGACCCGCGGCTCGCCGTCCGTGGCAATGCGGAAACGCCTGATGTCGATCAGAAGCTGATATTCCGCCTGCCCCAATTCTGTCGTTCGCAACGGGGCGTGCGCAATATCGTAATTCTCGAAGCTGTCGATCAGCCGCGCCTGCACCAGCTTTGGAATGCTGTCGGCCCAGAGGAAATCGGCGAAGCCTTTGATATCGCCAACCGGCGAGAACAACATGCGCTGCGTCTGTAGCATCGCGACGGCGGTCGGCTCGGGAATGGCCAGCGATGCCGAGAGCATCTTGCCGGCACCTCCGAGATCTTGTGGCGT
>NZ_LJYG01000085.1:142778-197023 GCF_001440035.1 Bradyrhizobium manausense
GGCGCGCCGCCGCCGGTCATTTTCTCGAGACCCGCCAGGATGCCGTCCATCTTACCCGTGTTGCGCGCAAGGCCATCTGAGAACGTCTTGAAATTGGCGATGGTGTCCTTGAGTGGGCCGGAATTGTCCTCAAGCACGGAATCGACACGTCGCAGCGCCTCGCGCGCCGCCTGCGTCATGCTCTGGCCCGCGCCGGCCTCGGCGATCAAAGTCAGGGGTTCGCCGGGCTTCGCGGCGATCATGCCGCCCTCCAGCGTCACCACCGGCACGCCCGTCAGCCCCTGGAAATCGAGCCCGACCTTGGTGTCGGCGCGCACCGGCGTTGCCGAAGCGACCGAGATCGTCGCGTTGACGAAGCGCGGATTGTCGGGTGCAAGGCCAAGCTGGGTTACCTCACCGACGCGGATGCCGTTGAACAGGACGCCGGCGCCGACCAGAAGACCAGGCACCGGCCCCTGGAATTGCACATGATAGGTCGTGCGCGGCCCGATGCCACCGCTGTTGTTCAGCCAATAGACGAACCCGAATACCGCGAGGATCGCAGCCAGCACGAAGGTGCCGATCAGCACGTAGGGAGCGCGGGTTTCCATGTATCATCTCATCTGTGGTTGCAGCATCTGCGAGCGCTTGCCGTGGAAATAGGCCCGCACCCAGGGATGCTCGGATTGCAGCAGGTCGCGCATCGGCCCGATAGCCACGATCTTGCCGTCGGCAAGCGCGGCGACGCGGTCGCAGACCGTGGTAAGGCTCGCGAGATCATGGGTGACCATGAAGACAGTGAGCCCGAGGGTCTTTTGCAACGTCCGGATCAGCGCATCGAAATCGCCCGCGGCGATCGGGTCGAGGCCGGACGTCGGCTCGTCGAGGAAGAGGATCGGTGGATCGAGCGCGAGCGCGCGCGCCAGCGCCACGCGTTTGGTCATCCCGCCCGACAGTTCGGATGGATATTTGTCGCCATCCTGCGCGCGTAGCCCAACCATCTCGAGCTTGGCGATCGCGATCTCGTCCATCAGCTCCTGTGACAACACGAGATTTTCGCGAAGCGGAAATTGTACATTCTGCCTGACGGTCAGCGAAGAGAACAGCGCGCCCTGCTGGAACAGAATGCCCCATGTCGCTGCGCGGCTGCGATCATGGGGGGCACCAATCGTCTGCCCCATGACTTCGATGGTGCCGCTGCGACGCGGGATAAGACCGATGATGGTACGCATCAGCACCGACTTGCCGCCGCCAGATGCGCCCACCAGTCCAAGAATCTCGCCGCAGCGGACATCGAGCGATAGATGGTCGAGCACGGTCTGACGGCCGAAACCAACGACGAGGTCACGGACCCGGATCGCGAACTCTGCTTGCGGCTCGGGCATCGTCACATTCCGATCGACGCGAAGAAGATCGCGAACAGGCCGTCCAGCACGATCACCAGGAAGATCGACTTGACCACCGACGTGGTCGTCTGCCGTCCCAGCGACTCCGCGCTGCCCTTGACCCCCAATCCCTCGCTGCAGGCGACGATCCCGATGACCAGGGCCATGAACGGCGCTTTCAGGATCCCGACCTCGAAATGGGTGACGGAAATGGCTTCATGCAGCCGCGCGATGTAGATCGCAGGCCCCATGTCGCCGTAGAATTGCGCAACCAGACCGCCGCCATAGAGCGCGGCCATCGATCCAATGAAGGCGAGAATGGGCAGCGCGATGACGAGGGCAGCCACGCGCGGCAAGATCAGGACGTCGACGGGATCTAGCCCCATGGTGGAGAGCGCGTCGATCTCTTCGCGCATTTTCATCGAGCCAAGCTCGGCCGTATAGGCGCTTCCCGAACGTCCAGCGACCATGATGGCGACGATCAGCACGCCAAGCTCGCGTAAGACGAGGATGCCGACCATGTCGACGGTGTAGGACTCCGCACCGAACCTGCGGAAATGAAAGAATCCCTGCTGGGCAATGATGGCGCCGATCAGGAAGGTGATCAGTATGACGATTGGAATCGCCTGCAACCCGATCCGGTTGAGCTGATAGACCAGCGACGTCAGCCGCAGCGAGTGGGGCCGCCGCAAGACGCCGGCCACCGCCATGAACAGGGCGCCCAGCATTTGCAGAAAGATCGCAATATCTTCACGCGCACCGATCGTGGCCTTGCCGAGGTCGTTCAGCCTGAGCAGGACCGGGTTGGAGGCGCCCGCCGGCGGCGGCGTGTGACGATTGACCTGCCGCACCTCCTCCAGCAGGCCACTGAAATGATCGGCCACGCCCATGATCTCGGCTGGCCTGCCGGATGAGGCGGCTTTGCGCGACAACTTCTCCAGGATCCAGGCCCCGAGCGTATCGAGCGCGCTGATTCCCGACATGTCCAGCGACACGGCTCTTGATCGATCGACCTCTGCGTCGACCGAGCGGGACAAAGTCTCGAGCGTCGTCACATTCGCCGCGATCCAGGGCCCTTCCGGGCGCAATTTCAGCACATCGCCAGACGACGTCGCCAGCAACAGCGGTTCTGGGTTCACGCTTCCACCTCATCGGGACGATTTGGTCCCATTGAGCTGCTATTTCTAGGCCAGCATGTGGCGGCGGGTTTGACCTGTCTCAAGACTGCGACCACGCGCGCCGCTTGACGCAAATCAAGCACGGGCGCACCGGCGCGACTTAGGTTTTGCTCCATTCAATGGAGGCATCAAATCCATGTTCGACAGCGACAGGGTGAGCGAAGAACTGCGGACGTTGAAGGTGGACGTTCCCCGGCTGCTGAGCACGGCTGGCGAGGGGATGTTCGAGCGTTCGAAGGACCGTGCCGAGATTCTCGCCGATCAGATCAAGGCAGCGCTGGCCGAACTCGGCGAAACCGCGAGCGAAGAGCAAGAGCAGCTCCATGACCTCATCACGGGGCGTCCGGTCGCCTCGCTCGCGTCCGCCTTTGCGCTCGGCGTGGTGGTCGGCTTCATGCTGCGGAGGCACTAGGTGAATAGCGAGAATGTGATCAAGCATCTGCGCGCCTTGTGGCGCACCGACAGGATCATCGCGGATATCCGGCTGCGCCACCTGCTGGTCGGACTTGGCCTGCGGGCCTTCGCCGCGCTGATCGCCGCATTCGGTCTCTTGATGCTGGAGCTGTCCGCCTATTTCGCCCTGGTCCAGATCTGGAGCGCGATCACCGCGGCGGCGGTTCTCGGAGCGATCAATTTCGCCATCGCGGCGGTTCTGTTCATCGCCGCCGGGCGCCCGCCATCCGGCCGCGACATCGAGCTCGCCAATGAAATCCACGGCACATCGATCGAGGCGCTTCAGGTCGAAGCCCGAGCGTTTCAGGCCGAATTGACCGGCGCAGTCCATCATCCGCTGAGCACAATCGTGCCGGTGCTGGTGCCGCTCATTGCGATCATCGTCAGGAACATGCGGAAGACCACCAGAGAGAGCGCACCGGACGTAAGTTCCGAAGCGCGTTCGTAGCGAGCCGCCTCAGAGCTTCAGCCGGACGTCGCAGAGGTCAGGCTCGGTCGGATCCGGCTTGATCTCGAAGCCGAGTTGCCGGCACATCTCGAGCATCACGACGTTCTCCTTGAGCACGTCGCCCGAGATGGTCTTGAGGCCTTCCGATCTGGCATAGTCGATGATCATCTGCATCAGGGCCCAACCGAGGCCCCTGCCCTTGAGGTCGGAGCGCAGCAGGATCGCGTATTCGCCTCTCTCGTAGATCGAGTCCGAGTGCAACCGCACCACTCCGACCATCTCATTACTGTCGTCGAACGCAATGAACGCCATGGCCCGCGCATAGTCGAGCTGGGTCAGGCGCGCGATGAACTCGTGGGTGAACTCCTTCATCGGCGCGAAGAAGCGGAGGCGAAGATCGTGCGGGGTGACGTGACGCAGGAATTCGTGGATGGTCGGCTCGTCCTCGGGGCGCAGGGGACGCACCGAGATGCGCCAGCCATCCTTGAGCGTAAGGCGACGCTCCCATTGCGACGGATAGGCACGGACGGCGAAATTTGCAGGCCCGGAGCCCGCGAATTTCCGCTGCGGCCGCCCCACGGCCACGCGGGCGTCGACCGCCGTTACGCCGGTTTCGTCGGCGAGCAGCGGGTTGATATCGAGCTCACGGATCTCGGGAATGTCCGCCGCCATCTGCGCCAGCTTGACCAAGACCAAAGGGACGGCGTCCTGCTTGACGGCCGGCACGTCCCGGTAGGCACGTAGCAACCGTGACACGCGCGTACGCTCGATCAGATCACGGGCAAGCTGTAAATCGAGCGGCGGCAGCGCCAGAGCCTTGTCATTGATGATCTCAACCGCCGTCCCGCCGCGGCCGAACACGACAACGGTGCCGAACGTCGGATCATCAGCGAGACCCATGATCAGCTCTCGCGCCTTGGCCTTGACCACCATTGCCTGCACAATGATGCCATCGATGCGGGCTTCGGGCCGCAACCTCTTCGCCCGCGCGAGAATCTCGGCGGCAGCCGCGCGTACCGCGGCCGGCGTCGTCAGATTGAGCACGACACCGCCGACGTCGGACTTGTGCACGATGTCGCGCGACAGGATCTTGAGCACGACGGTGGCGCCCCGTGCGAATATCTCATCCGCGCAGGCGACCGCCTGCTCGACATCTTCGGCCGCGTAGGTCGGCACCATGGCGATATCATAACACCCAAGCAGATGCTTGATCTCGACAGGCTCCAGCCATTTGCGCCCGTCGGCGATGACCGCCGTGACGATCTGCTTCGCGGCCGCAACGTCGGGCACGAAAGTGTCGGGCATCGCCGGGGGAACCTGGCTCAGCTCGTCGACCACTTCGCGATGTCGGACCATGTGCATGAAGCCGCGCACGGCATCATCTTCAGTCGGATAGTTCGGAATGCCGGCGGCGGATAGCGTCGCGATGATCTCCTGATCAGCCCCGACCCAGGCCGCAAGCACAGGCTTGGCCCAACTGCGGTGCTTCTCGCGATATTTGCCGATGAGATCGGTCACAGTCGTCGCGATCTGGGCGGCCGATGCGATCGCAGTCTGCACATTGAGCACCAGGACCGCATCATTGCCGGGATCGTCGAGCAGCACCTCCAGCGCAGCAGCGTAACGCGGCGCGTCGGCGTCACCGACGATGTCGACGGGATTTGCGCCGGACCAGGTCGGCGGCAGCACCGCGTCGAGCCTCTGGCGCGCCTCCGGTGTCATGGGCGCGGGAATTCCGCCAAGGTCCGCGAGCCGATCGACCGCGAGGACGCCGATGCCACCACCATTGGTCAGAATCGCAAGGCGCTTTCCCGCCGGCGACCCGACCCGGCCCAGGGTCTCGGCACAATCGAACAACTCGCGCAGATCGGATACCCGAAGGACGCCGGCGCGGCGGAAGGCCGCATCATAGACCGCGTCGGCGCCAGCGAGCGCGCCTGTATGCGTGGCAGCCGCCTTCGCCCCCTGCGCCATGCGGCCAGACTTCACGACGACGACCGGCTTCACACGCGCCGCGGCGCGCGCCGCCGACATGAATTTCCGCGCGTCCTTGATGGCCTCGATGTAGAGCAGGATCGCCCGCGTCTTGTGGTCCATCGCGAAATAGTCGAGCAGATCCGCGATGTCGACGTCGATCTGATCGCCGATCGTAACGATGCCCGAGAAGCCCACGCCACGCTGCGCGGCCCAGTCCACCATGCCGGCTGCGATTGCGCCCGATTGGGAGATCAGCGCGAGGTTGCCTGCCGCCGGCATGTGCGCCGCGAAGGTCGCATTGAGGCTTGTGCCAGGCATCATGATGCCGAGGCAGTTGGGTCCGATCAGCCGCATGCCATATTTGCGGGCGGCGACGATGGTGGCGTCCTCGAGCGAACCCGGTCCCTGGCCGAGCCCCGCTGAAACGATCAGGGCCCCGGCCGCGCCAAGACGGCCGGCCTGATCGATGATGTCGGGAATCTCGCGTGCCGGCGCGGTGACGACGATGAGCTCAGGCACGAAGGACAGTTGCGCCAGGCTGGCTACGGCAGTCATGCCGTCGATCTCCGCATGGCGCGGGTTCACCAAGCCGAACAGCCCCTTGAACCCCGCCTTGCGAATGTTCTCCAGGATCGCACGTCCGACAGAGACCGGGCGGGAGCTTGCGCCGACCAGCGCGACCGACCGGGGCGACAACAGGTTTTTCAGGCGGTAAGTCGACATGATCACAATCGTCCGATCGGGCAAAGGGTCCGACAGAAGCTAGCCCGATAGGATATGAGTTGAAACGCACCTAGTGCGACATCATCACCCAGCATGGTGGCTGGCCGATGACGGTCTTGGTCACGCCACCCCAGACAGTCTCGTTCAGGCGCGAATGGTGATAGGCACCCATGACGATGGCGTCGACGGCATGAGATTGTGCCCAGCTCCCGAGCACCTTGCCGGTCGAACTCCCGTCGCCCTTCACCGTCGCGAAGGACGCATAAATCCCATGTTCCCTGAGATGGTGGACGAGACTATCGCCGGATTGCGCAATCGCTTCGTCCTGATCGTCTGCCACGGTGACAACGTGTACCACGGTTGCCGCTTGCAGGATCGGCAATGCGTCGCCGACAGCGCGTGCGGCGCGCGCCGAGTGGTCCCAGGCAATCATGACATTCTCGAATTCGGGCCGTAACGTCGCCGCGGGGTCTTCCGGACACAGCAGCAGCGGCCGCCCGGATTGGAACAGGAACGTTTCAATGAGATTTTCGGTTCGGCTGTCGTGCGGCCTCACGGGGATCAAAGCGAGATCGCTGAAGCGCGCATGTTCGGCCAAGGTCGATGCGATCTGGTCCGGCGGCACCCTGCCCGATCGGCTTTGAGCTCGAATGCCGACACGTGAGGCCGCGTTGGTGAAGGCGTTCAAGAGTTGCTGCAACTCGCCCGCCTTGCCCACATGATCGAGTTCGGCGGACTCCGGGTTATCGGGGAGCACCACCTTCGGCCGCACGAAGGCGTCTTCCTCGAGCGCGAGCCCGGTGATCCTGGCGCCGAGATCGGCGGCAAGGGCGACGCACTTCTCGATCGCGGCCAACGTGGGGGCGCGCGGCTCGCCAAAAAGCGGCAGAAAGACGTCTTTGATGGGCATCGGGATTCTCCTTGGCAACCAAAATAGGCTGGTTTTCGTTAGGCCTCTTGATTCTGGTCAAGGCGGGAACTCCGCCCGGTCGGGCAGCGGCAGACGTTGACCGAGGTCAAGGACGGGCCACTCCGTCATTCTATGGATATTCAATCGGAGCGGTTCGCCCCGGAGAGACTTATGCGTGCAATGGTGTTGCCGGCCCCAAGGGCGCGACTCCGAATGGAGGAGCGGCCTGACCCCGTCCCCGGTAATGGCCAGATCCGGGTGACGATCAGCGCTTGCGGGGTGTGCCGGACCGACCTGCACGTCGTCGACGCCGAGTTGCCTGGTATTCGTTATCCGATTGTGCCTGGGCATGAGATCATTGGCCGGGTCGACCTCGTCGGCCCCAATGTTACAACACATGCGCCTGGTGATCGGGTCGGCATTCCCTGGCTCGGCTCTACGTGCGGAATCTGTCGATTCTGCCGGGACGGCATGGAAAACCTCTGCGACACTCCGCTGTTCACCGGCTACACGCGCGACGGCGGCTACGCAACGCACACCATCGCCGACGCGCGCTACGCGTTTCCACTGGACGAAGGCAGCAATGATGTGGAGATCGCCCCTCTGCTGTGCGCTGGGCTGATCGGCTGGCGCTCGCTGGTGCTGGCTGGTCCTGCGGAGAAGCTCGGTCTCTATGGTTTTGGCGCGGCCGGCCATATCATCGCGCAAGTCGCGGTCTGGCAGAGACGATCTGTCTATGCATTCACGCGGCGCGGCGATGATGCCGCACAAACCCTCGCGCGACGTCTTGGTGCGGTCTGGGCGGGGGCGTCTGACGAGATGCCCGCCGAACCGCTCGACGCCGCGATCATTTACGCACCAGCCGGCGAACTCGTTCCCGCCGCGTTGCGCGCCGTTCGAAAAGGCGGACGCGTCGTGTGCGCCGGCATCCACATGACCGACATCCCGAGCTTCCCGTATGGTTTGCTCTGGGAGGAACGGCAGTTGGTCTCGGTTGCCAATCTGACCCGGCAAGATGGCCTGGATTTTCTCAGGATCGCACCGCAGGCCGGCGTGCGCACCGAGACGACGGCATTTCCGCTGGATCAAGCCAACGACGTCCTCAGCATGCTACGGAACGGCCAGATTCTGGGTGCGGCCGTCCTGACGCCCTGACGGTGCTTCGAATGCCTGCCTCGACGAAAGATCAAACAGCCATCCAGGAACGGATCTTCCAAGTGCTGGCTGGGCATCCAGGGGTGACGCGGATCGATACGCACGGCGCCTCGGTCTTTCTCGACGGCGATCGCGCGTTAAAGATCAAACGAGCCGTGCGATTTCCCTTCCTCGACTATTCGACGCTCGAGAAGCGCAAGGCGGCCTGCGAGGAGGAAATCCGGATCAACCGGCCATTGGCGCCGCAGATCTATCACGGGGTCATCGCGATCACCGAGGAGCCCGACGGTTCGGTGGCGGTCGACGGCCGTGGACGACCGATCGAGTATGCGGTCGACATGTCGCGCTTCGACGAAAACCGGACGCTGGACCATCTGGCCAAGGCCGGTCCGCTGGATGCAGACCTCTCCATGGCCGTCGCCGCGGCGATCGCAGCTTCGCACACCGCGACATCGCCCGCCAACCGGGAAGAGTGGGTCTCTTCCATCCCCGCGCTGATCGAGGGCAACAGCGACGGCCTGCGAAGCGACAACCATTTCGACGCGGCAGCGATCGAACAACTCGGCAAAGCTTCGCGCGAGGCATTTGTGCGCGTACGTCCCCTGCTCGAGGAACGCCATCGTCAGGGCTTCGTACGGCGCTGCCATGGCGATCTGCATCTCGCCAATATCGTGCTGATCGACCAGCGGCCCGTGCTGTTCGACGCCATCGAATTCGACGCGCGGATGGCAACAGTCGACGTGCTCTACGACCTGGCATTCACGCTGATGGACCTGCTCCGTCACGACCAGCCCGTTGCCGCCAACGCCGTCTTGAACGGGTATCTTGCCGCGACACCGCCCGGAAATCTGGACGCGCTTGCCGCCTTGCCGTTGTTCATGTCGATCCGGGCTGCAATCCGCGCCCAGGTAGCCGTGGCGCGGTTGAAGCTCCCGCATGCCAGCGAGCCCGATATCCTCGATGATGCTCGCCGCTATTTCGACCTTGCGCGTAAGCTGATCCAGCCTGCCGCTCCCCGCCTGATCGCGGTGGGCGGACTGTCTGGCACCGGCAAGTCAGTTCTAGCGCGCGCACTCGCGCCGACCATCGCGCCGCAGCCGGGGGCCGTCGTGTTGCGGAGCGACGTCATTCGCAAGCAGATGTTCGGGGTCGCCGAGACGGAGCGGCTGCCGCCATCTGCCTATACGCCCGAGCTTGCCGAACGGGTCTACGCAACACTGGCCGGGCACACCCGCCGCATAATGGCACAGGGCCATTCCGTGGTCGTCGACGGCGTATTTGCCCGCGACTTCGAAAGAGACGCTTTCGCCAAGCTAGCCCGGGATTGCCACGTGCCTTTCACCGGCCTTTTCCTGGTCGCCGACCTGGCGACACGGCAGGCCCGAATCGGTGGTCGCAGCAGTGATGCATCGGATGCCACGCAACAGGTTGCCGCGTTGCAAGAGCATTATAATATCGGCCACATCGGTTGGGCGACCATCGACGCGTCCGGAACGCAAGCGCAGACGCTCCAGAGCTGCCGGGACGCGATCGCTAAGGATAGCAAGGCAATCTGATTGGCGCGGGCTAGGATGGCGCGACCCACCAGGAGTTCGAAGGCGACCGCCGGTGCGAAGCCGGCGGCAAGCAATACGCTGCCCGGCCGCCTGAGCCCCGGCATGGCCTGCGACACAGCCTTCCGGATCATCGCGCGCCGTCACCTCGCAGCCGTCCTTGCCCAGCACGACGGCACCTGCCGTGGCGATCCGGACGCACTGCACGAGATCCGAATCGCGCTGACCCATTTGCGGACTGCAATTCGCTTCTTTTCGCCTATGGTCGACGATGCGTTGCGCCCCGAAGTCTGGGCCGAGTTGAAGTGGCTGAATAGTCAGCTCGGCATGGTGCGTGACCTCGACGTCGCCATTGAACGCATCACGTCCGAGGCCGGCGGCGAGCTCGCCGTCATCGCCGAACTCCAGCACTGGGAGGAGAAGCGCGCCGAAAGCCATCGTCTGCTGGCCCGTGCGCTGCAGTCGGCACGGTATCGTCGGCTGGTCGAACAGACCTCGAACTGGATCGAGAGCGGCCCCTGGTCGACGCGCCGTAGCAAAGTGGCCATCCGACTACGCCGCTGCCCGCTCGCCGACCACGCGACGGCACAGCTGACCGAATGGGAAAGGACGCTGCTCAGGAAGGCCAAAAGGCTGCACAAGCTTGATGTCGAGAAGCGGCACAAGCTGCGGATTCTCAACAAGCGGCTGACCTATTCGATCGAGTCGCTCGAGGATCTGTTCGCAGGCACGTCACAGACGAAGCAGAAGTCGATCCTCAAGCAATTGCGCAAGGCGCAAAAGTCCCTCGGACAGCTGAACGACGATGCGCGCGGCCAGACACTGGCCGCGTCGTTGAACGAGGCCGTTCCCGAAGCCGGCATCCGCTTTCTCGACCGCGACCGGGAGAAGAAACTGTTGCAGACTGCTTCGACCGCGTATCGCAAATTGAACAAGGCCAAGCCCTTCCGCTCCTCCGATCTGACGCCGGACGCGGAGCCTGAGGACTAGGTGCGGATGTAGTCGCCGGGAGCATCGGGCAGGCCGCTGAGATCGCCATATCCGATCCGCGGCGGATCACAGAGCGCGCCGGATCTCGCGACGAGCCAGCGGGTCCACTCCGGCCACCACGATCCCTCGACATGGGGCGCCAGCTTCAGCCATTCATCCGGGCCGACATAGGGCTCGTCTGCAGCCTTGGTCATCACCTGATAGCTGTGCCCGGGCTCGTCGGGCGGCGCGACGACGCCTGCGTTGTGGCCGCCACTAGTCAATAGAAAGGTCAGATCAGCATCGACCTGATAGTGGAGCTTGTGCACAGATCGCCACGGCGCCACGTGATCAGTGATCGTACCGACCGCGAACATCGGCGTATGAATGTCGGAGAGCGAGATGTTCCGGCCTTCCACAAGGTAACGTCCTTCGGCGAGATCATTGTCAAGGAACAGCTTGCGCAGATATTCCGAATGCATGCGATAGGGTAATCGCGTTGCGTCCGCATTCCAAGCCATCAGATCGCTCGGCGGCGCCGCGTCGCCCATCAGGTAGTCGCGCGACAGCCGCGACCAGATCAGGTCGTTGGAACGGAGCAGCGCGAACGCGGCGGCCATCTGTGCCGTATCCAGATAGCCTCGCTGCGACATCACGTCTTCAAGGAAGGCGACTTGGCTCTCATTGATGAAGAGCGTCAGCTCGCCGGCTTCGGTGAAGTCGGTCTGCGCCGCCAGAAGCGTGATGGTGCCCAGGCGATCATCGCCGTCGCGCGCCATTGCAGCGGCAGCAATGGACAGCAAAGTGCCGCCAAGACAATAACCGAGCGCATGGGCTTTCTGCCCGGGCAGGATTCGGCCAATCGCATCCAGCGCGGCCATCACTCCCAGCTTGCGGTAGTCGTCAAACGCAACATTCCGATCTCTGGCGTCCGGATTGCGCCAGGAGATTGCAAACACGGTAAAGCCCTGTTCGGTGAGAAATTTGACCAGCGAATTCTGCGGCGACAGATCGAGGATGTAGTATTTCATGATCCAGGCCGGCACGATCATGATCGGCTCAGGCCGCACTTTTGCCGTCGTCGGTTGATACTGGATCAATTCGATCAGCGCATTGCGGTAGACGACCTTGCCAGGCGACGCCGCAACCGTCTGCCCGACGACGAACTGGTGATTTGTAGCGGGCTTTGCTTCCAAGAGCATCCGCATGAGATCGCCGCACCAATTCTGCCAGCCAAAGACAAAATTCTCTCCGCCGCTTTGAAACGCCTTCTCCAACACCTCTGGGTTTGTTGCGGCGAAATTCGACGGCGCAAGCATGTCCAGCACCTGGCGCATCGAGAATTCGACGATGGCTTCGTTCGCATGCGAGACGCCTCGCACACCCGTCGTGGCATCGTGCCACCAGCGCTCGCCGAGCAAAAACGCCTGCGCAAGAAGATTGAAGGGCGGCGCTTCCCATTGCGGCTCCCCGAAACGACGGTCCCGCTTCTCTGGCCCGATCACCGACCAGGGTGCTAGCCCCGCTGCCGTCGCGTGCGTAGCTGCTTCCAGCAACCGGCTGCTATCACGAATGACATTGTTGGCGATCTCCATCCGTCGCTGCGGCGCCCACGCGAGATGAGAACTCCAATCGAGCCAGGCCAGCATCAAGGCGGTCGGCGAAAGCCCGCCCGTGAACCGCGCCAGCATCGCATGGAACATGCGGTCTAGAGGATAGCATTCCGATGCCGGCTCGGTGGTCGACGTCTCTCCGGTTGAATTGCTGCTTGTCGCAGACGAGGCGGCGCCAACCACCGGCTCGACCGATGACGCTGGCAACACCGGCTCTGCCGTCCGAGGAAGGATCTGTACGATGCTCATGGCCAAGGATTCTCGTGCGCTTCTACTCATTGCGCGGCAGGATATGGCCCCCCGCCCGGGAAACGTTGAGCTGCATCAATTGCAGAGATTGATCACAATCGCTCAACCAGGACGTACCGAGCTCACGTCTTGACATGCGTCAAACCATACCGCCGGGCACGATCTAGATTTCAGCTATCAAAATTTGACAAGCTAGCGGAGCATTCCATGCGCGCCCACCAGATCATGACCCGGTCGGTTATCTCGGTCACACCCGATACCAGCATCGTCGAAGCGGCCAACATCATGTTGAAGCGTCATGTCAGCGGCCTTACCGTAGTCGACGACGGTGGCAAGCTGGTCGGCGTGGTCTCGGAGGGCGACTTCATCCGCCGAAGCGAGATCGGTACCGGGCGCAAACGCGGACGCTGGTTGCAGTTCATCCTCGGGCCCGGCAAGTCGGCCAGTGACTTCGTCCACGAGCACGGCCGCAAGGTTTCCGAAGTGATGACCGCATCGCCCGTAACCATCACCGAGGATACTGCGCTCGCCGAGATCGTCGAGCTGATGGAACAGAACAACGTGAAGCGCCTGCCGGTGATCCGCGGCGACAAGGTCGTCGGTATCGTGTCGCGCGCCAACCTGCTGCAGGCAGTGGCTGGCCTCGCCCGCGAGGTGCCGGATCCGACTGCCGACGACGATCACATCCGCGGTCGCATCATCGATGCCATGGAGAAGAACGACTGGTGCCCGTTCGGGCTGAACGTCATCGTGCGCGATGGTATCGTTCACTTGAGCGGCGTCATCACCGAGGAGCGGGCGCGACAGGCAGCGGTCGTCGCCGCCGAGAACGTCGAGGGCGTCAAAAAGGTGCACGACCATCTCTGCTGGGTCGACACCATGTCAGGCGTGTATCTGAACTCGCCCGAGGATGACGATCTCGCCAAAGCAAGCTGAGTCGGGAACTTGCGCGCGAGATACTCAGCGGGGAATGACGGCGGTGGCCTCGATCTCGACGCGCGCCGCCTTCTCGACCAGACGCACGACCTGGACCAGCGCCATCGCTGGATAGTGCGCACCGAAGATTGCGCGATAGATCTTGCCGAGCTCCTTCAGATTTGTCAGGTATTCCTCCATGTCGACGACGTACCAGGTCAAGCGCACCAGATGCTCGGGCCGCGCACCGGCCTCGGCCAAAATCTCGGCAATGTTGGTCAGGGTCTGGCGCACCTGCGCTAGAAACCCGGCGGCGAGACGCTCCTGGGCATCCCAACCGATTACACCACCCGTGACCACAATGCGTCCCTCGACGGCCATGCCGTTGGCATAACCCTTCGGCATCGGCCAGCCGGAGGGATGGAGCACCTGCGCCCTGGGGCTGGCATCATCCTCGGCAGCAGTTGGTAGCACTGCAAGCTGCGGGCCTTTCGGCGTTGTCACGGACAATTCTTGATCCTTTATCTCATTCTGCCGCGACGCCCGAGGACGTAGCAGCCGCCTGCGCCAGTTGTCGCAAGGCGAAGCGCTTCAATTTGCCGGTCTCGGTCTTCGGCAGCTGTGTCACGAACTCGATCGCGCGCGGGTACTTGTACGGCGCGATCTCGCGTTTGACATGTTCCTGCAACTCGGCCGCGAGCTTTGCATCCGGCGTCACGCCGGGGGCGGCTATGACATAGGCCTTCACGATCATTCCGCGCGCCTCGTCCGGCGCACCGACGACCCCGCACTCGGCAACCGCAGGATGCGTGAGCAAGGCCGCTTCCACATCCGTGCCCGCGATATTATAACCGGCTGACACGATCATGTCGTCAGAGCGCGACTGGTACCAGAAGTAGCCGTCGGTATCCATCAAATAGGTGTCACCGGTGATGTTCCACCCGTTCTGGACGTATTTGCGTTGTCGCTCGTCGGCGAGATAACGGCAGCCGGTCGGCCCGCGCACGGCGAGCTTCCCTATCGTGCCTGGCGGCAACTCGTTGCCATCGTCATCGACGATCTTTGCCTCATAGCCGGGAACGGGCTTGCCGGTGGCGCCGGGACGAATCTCGTCCTCGGTCGCGCTGATGAAGATGTGAAGCAGCTCAGTCGAGCCGATGCCGTCCATCAGCTTGATGCCGGTCGCTTTCAGCCAGGCGTCGAATGTCGGCTTGGGCAACGTCTCGCCGGCGGAGACGCACTTTCGCAGTGAAGAGATGTCGCGGCCTGCAAGCTTGCCGATCATGGCGCGGTAAGCCGTCGGCGCCGTGAAGCAGACCGTGATCTTGTACTTTTCGATCGCCGAAAGGATGTCATCGGGCGTCGTCTTCTCCAGCACAACAAACGACGCGCCGATATGCATCGGGAACAGTACGCCACCGAAACCGAAGGTGAACGCAAGCGGCGCTGAGCCGACGAAGCGATCCCTCTGCTCGGCCCGCAAGATGTTGCGTGCATAGCCGTCACACACCGCCAGCATGTCGCGGTGGAAATGCATGGTGCCCTTAGGATCGCCGGTCGTGCCCGACGTAAAGGCTATCAGACAGATATCATCGGCTGCAGTATCAACCGCCGTGAACTCAGCGCTGGCATCCGCGATCAGCGCCTCTAGCGAGTCCGGGGCGCCATTACCCCAATAGACCACATGCTTGAGACCTGGTGCGACCAGCTTCGCCTTCTCCATCTCATCGGCAAGCTTTCCGTCACAGAGCGCGAGCGCGATCTCCGCCTTCTGAATCGGATAGGATAGCTCCTTGGCGCGCAGCAACGGCATTGTCGCCACGCAGATGCCGCCAGCCTTGATCACTGCGAGATAGGTCGCGACCATCATCGGACTGTTGGCGGAGCGCAGCAGCACGCGCCCGCCGGTGACGAGTCCGAGTTTGCCGACCAGCACATTGGCGATGCGGTTCACGAGCGTCTGCAACTCGCGATAGGTGTAGCTGACGGCGGGACTGATGACACAGGGCGCATCCCCGTGCCCCTGCTCGACCCAGCGATCGAGGAAATAGCTGACGCAGTTCAATCGCGCCGGATAGTGCAGCTCCGGACGCGTGAAGATGAACTCCGGCCAGAGCTCAGACGGCGGCAGATGCTGCCGCGCAAACCTATCGACATGGGCGGTTGTGGCGTCGCCGTCATGCGAGCCCGAGACTTGAACCTTGGCAGCGTTGGCCATCGCACGCTCCTTTGCGCATGGAAAGCACCCGGCAGTACCATCTGGAAAACATTTTATGCTTAAAACAATTTTGCGCAATAGCGGATTTTGGACATCCCTCCATTTTCGTGCGGCAATGCGAAATGGGCGGACGCGCCGGCCGGTGGACTTAAGGCTTGCGACGCACAGCAGATTTCTGCGCCGACGCCTTGGTCTTGGCCAGCAGCCGCATCAGCTCGCGCACATCCTTGGGCGTCAGGTCGGCAAAGAGATCGGCGATCCAGGTCTCGTGTTCCGAGGCCATCCTGCGAAACTCGGCACGACCAAGCTTGGTGAGGCGGATCACCTGGACGCGGCGGTCAGTCTCCGAGGTGCGGCGGTCGAGATGGCCGGATTCCACGAGGCGTTCGACCAGGCCAGTGACATTGCCATTGGACACCATCATGCGCTTTGAGACGTCCGACAGCGTCATGCCGTCGGGCGCCTTGTCGAGCTGCGCCATCAGATCGAAACGCGGAAGAGTGACGTCGAACCGCTGCCGCAGCCGGCCGCGGACCTCGCCCTCGATCAGGGTCGTGCAGGTGAGCAGACGCAACCACAGCCGGAGCTCTTCGGCATGGTCCTCCGGAGTCTCGACGGCCTTGGTCTCGGAATCGAGCATTTTGATGCAATCACCCACGGCCGGCATTGGCGCCGGCCCGGATTCCCCAACGTTTTGAGCTTCAAATAAATCGACGCCGGCCGCAAGCCCAAAGCTGCAACAATCGATCGCACACGAATTTCTTTAGGCTTCAAATAATTGGCGCGCCGTTTGCATGCGCCGCTGCCCGCACGATGGCGGCGCCTGAGCTTGGCTTGCCGCGAGCGCCGTCGTCGGCATAAGCTTGGCTCGGAGTACGCAGCTTGCAGCTGCAGGCGCAATCGTTACGGGGGATCAATCATGAAGTCGCAACTGAACTTGGCCGCAGCCGCTTTTCTTCTCGGCACTGCGATGAGCCCGGCGCTCGCGCAGGAGAAGATCAAGCTAGGCGTGATCGTGACCCTCTCCGGACCCGCCGCAGCCCTTGGTCAACAAGTTCGCGACGGCTTTGCGCTGGCGGTGAAGGATCTCGGCAGCAAGATGGGGGGCCGCGACGTCGAAGTGGTCGTGGTCGACGACGAACTCAAACCCGATGCGGCTGTGACCAAGGTGAAGGGCCTGCTTGAGCGCGACAAGGTCGACTTCGTGGTCGGACCGATCTTCTCTAACATCCTCCAGGCGATCCACCGACCGGTCACGGAATCCAAGACCTATCTGATCAGCCCCAATGCGGGTCCGTCGACCTTTGCAGGCAAAGACTGCAACCCGTTCTTCTATGTGACGTCCTATCAGAATGACCAGGTTCACGAGATCCTCGGCAAGGTCGCGCAGGATCGCGGCTACAAGCGGATGTATCTGATGGTGCCGAACTATCAGGCGGGCAAGGATTCGGTCGCCGGCTTCAAGCTCGACTACAAGGGCGAGATCGTCGAAGAATCCTACATGCCGCTCAACACGCTGGACTTCCAACCGGAGCTGTCCAAAATTGCGTCGCAGAAGCCTGATGCGCTCTTCACGTTCATGCCGGGCGGCCTCGGCGTCAACCTCGTCAAGCAGTACAAGCAGGCCGGACTCGCCGACAGCATCCCCGTGCTTTCGGCCTTCACAGTGGATGAATCCACCCTGCCGGCGCAGCAGGATGCGGCCGTCGGCATGTTCGGCGGCGCGAACTGGGCGCCCAATCTCGACAATCCCCAGAACAAAAAGTTCGTGGCCGCCTACGAGGCCGCCTATAACAGCGTGCCTGGTACCTATGCCATGCAGGGGTATGACGCTGCAATGCTGATCGACAGCGCGGTCAAGGGAGCAAAGGGCGACCTCTCCAACAAGGATGCCGTTGGGGCTGCCCTGAAGAAGGCAGACTTCACGTCGCTGCGCGGTTCGTTCAAGTTCAACACCAATGGCTATCCGATCCAGGATTTTTACCTGACCAAGGTGGCCAAGCGTCCGGACGGCAAGTTCCAGACCGAGATCGTCCAGAAGGTTTTCGAGAATTACGGGGACCGTTACGCCAAGGATTGCAAGCCGGCGAACTAATCGCCGCACGTCACGTCAAGGGAGGAATACGATGAAGAGCGAAATCACCGGCATCACGCGGGCTAACGAGGGTATCCAGGGCATTTCCTGGAACATCCTGGGCCAGACCTATGTGCCGAAGAGCAACAGCGAGAACAGCTTCTCCTGGCACGCGACGTTGCCACCGGGCACATTCGTGCCGCCGCACATCCATCCCGACCAGGACGAATATCTCTACATGCTGGAGGGCAAGCTCGACTTCGTGCTTGGCAATTCAGAGGCGCAAGCAACGCCCGGTGACCTGATCCGTCTCGGTATGGGCGTGCCGCACGGCATCTTCAACAAGTCGGACCAAACCGCAAAAGTACTGTTCTGGGTGTCGCCGACCAAAAAGCTGTTCGACCTGTTCTGGGGCCTTCACAACATGAAGGAGCAGAAGCCGGAGGACGTTGTCGCGATGGCCGCCGAGTACAACATCCATTTTCTGCCACCACCTCCCGGCGCCGGCTAGCAGCAACTTCAGGCACGCACCGCCGCGAGTCCCGGGACCGCGGCGAAGCCCGCCTTGGTGGCATAGCCACGCACGATCGCCTCGCGCTGGGAATAGCTCAGGACGTTGTCGATATTGTCAAAGCCGTCGGGCGCGAGCTGCTCGACGGCGTCGATGACGCCCTCGGGGCCGCCACGGCGATTGGAGCGAACAATGTCTGCCGTCATCGGCAGGCGTTTCTTCTCGTATTCCATCAACGCCTGGCGCGGATGCTCGGCGCGGATAAGCGCGTCGGCGAGGCAGCGCGCATCGAGGATCGCCTGCGAGGCGCCGTTGGAGCCGACCGGATACATGGGATGCGCAGCATCGCCGAGCAGTGTGACGCGCCCGGACGACCAATATGGCAATGGATCGCGGTCGCAGGTCGGGTATTCGTAGAATTCGGGCGTCGCCGAGATCAGGCTCTTCACGTCGATGTAGGGCACCGAGAAGCGCGCGACATGCGGCATCAGCTCCTCACGCCGGCCCGGCCTTGACCAGTCTTCCTTGCGTGGCGGCGGCGCATTGCCCTCACCCACTTTCACCAGTACCGCCCAATTGGTGAGGCGGCTCGCCGGGCTCGATCCCTCCGCGATCGGATAGACGACCACCTTGGCATTGAGGCCACCGGCTACAATCATCGATTTTCCGGTGAGGAACAGCGGCCAATCGCGCGCACCGCGCCAGAGCATCAGGCCGTTCCAGCAGGGCGGCCCTTCCTTTGGGAACAGCGTGTCGCGGACGCGCGAATGAATGCCGTCGGCGCCAATGAGGATATCGCCACGAGCGGTGCGGATGTGCGAGCCCGCACGATCGAAGAAGTAAGCCGTCACGCCGCCTTCGTCCTGCGTGAACGCGCCGAGCCGGCAACCGGTGTGAATTGCTTCCGGACCGAGCCGCTCCTCGACGGCGCGATGGATGACGCCCTGGAGGCGGCCGCGATGGATCGAGAATTGCGGCACGTCGTGTCCGGCATCGATGCCTCGGGCTTCGCGCCAGACCTCCTGGCCATGGCGGTTGAGGTAGTAGAGCTGGTCAGTACGGATCGCGACGTCGTCGAGCTTCTGCAGCAGACCAAGGCCGGCAAGCTCACGCATGGCATGCGGCAGCGTGTTGATGCCGACGCCGAGCTCGCGGATCGTATCGGATTGCTCGAAGATCTCACACCCCATGCCGCGAGCCCGCAACATCAAAGCCGTGGTGAGACCACCGATACCGCCACCGACGATAATCGCCTTCATCGCCCTCAACTCCACTCGATACACAGGCAACCGGGTTAGCGTCGCACGGCCGGTGACCCCGCTGCAAGCGGCTTTGTCGTCTCTGCCTCGACGCGGTCCGGGGTCTTGGGCTTAGCCTTAATTGCGGCCGAAACCGCCGCTCAGTCGCCCCTGAAGACCGGCTTGACCTTGTTGGCGAAAGCATGAAAAGCGCGCTCGAAATCGGCCGTCGTCATGCACAGGGCCTGGGCAACGGCCTCCGCTTCGATAGCCTCCTCGACCGACATCGCCCATTCCATCGCCAGCATGCGCTTGGTCATGGTGTTGCCGAAGGTCGGCCCTTCCGCGACCTGCTTGGCCAGCAGCTGCGCCTGGGCCAGCACCTGCTCAGGCGTGACAATGCGGCTGAAGAAGCCCCAGCGCTCGCCCTCTTCCGCGGTCATGAACCGGCCGGTGTACAGAAGCTCGGAGGCGCGGGACTGGCCGATGATCCGCGGCAGGATCGCGCAGGCGCCCATGTCACAGCCGGCAAGACCGACCTTGTTGAACAGGAACGCCACCTTGGCTCCGCTCGCAGCGAGCCGCATGTCCGACGCCATGGCAATGATCGCGCCGGCACCGGCGCAAATGCCTTCGACCGCGGCCACGATCGGCTGCGGGCAGGCCCGCATCGCCTTGACCAGATCACCTGTCATCCGTGTGAAGGCGGTCAGCCCCTTTGTATCCATCTTCACCAGCGGGCCGATGATCTCGAACACGTCGCCGCCAGACGAGAAATTACCGCCCGCGCCGGTGACGACGATGGATTTCACCGCGTCGTCAAACGCGCACGCACGAAAGAAATCCGTCAGCTCGCGATAACTCTCGAATGTCAGTGGATTCTTCCGCTCCGGACGGTTGAGCGTCACGGTGGCAACGCCCTCGACAACGGCCAGCAGGAAGTGTTGCGGCGAATAGCCCGCGAGCGGCACGGTGACGGGATTGGCTGGTCTGCTCATGCGATCTCCTTGGCTTCCTTGTTCCGCACCTACGCCACGACGCTAGATTTCGCCCCCAGCGACCGCGATCGCCTGCCCGGTGATCGCGCCGGCGTTCTCGCTGCACAACCAGAGCACGGCATTCGCCACTTCCTGCGGCGTGATCAGACGCCCCTGCGGATTGTGCTTCGCGAGCTCGGCGATCGCCTGCTCGCGGGTTCGCCCGGTCTTCTTCATGATGTTGTCGATGCTGCCGGCGACGAGATCCGTGTCGGTGAAGCCAGGGCAGACAGCATTCACGGTCACGCTGCTGCCGGCGATCTCCAGCGCAAGCGAGCGTACAAGACCGACCACAGCGTGCTTTGCCGCCGTGTACGCACTCACATATGCATAACCCTTGAGGCCGGCCGTCGATGCAATCGCCACGATGCGTCCATAGGGACGGTCCTTCATGTCGGGCAACACAGCGCTAATGGCATGGACAACGCCCATGAAATTGACATCCATCATACGCGCAAAAAGGGCACTGTCGGATTTCGCGAACGGCGCCGATTCGGCGCTGCCGGCATTCGCGATCAGGATATCGATCGGCTTTCGCGCGTTCGCCGCGGCGATGGCGACCCTCATCGCAGCTTCGTCCGAGACGTCTGCAACGGCGGAATGATGCGCGGCACCGGCTTTGATCGTTTCCTCGAGAGACGCAGCATTCCGGCCAAGCACGGTCACCGTGGCGCCGGCGCCGACAAGAGCCGCGGCAATCGCCCGGCCGATGCCGCGACCGCCTCCGGTCACCAGCGCGTGCGGCGAATGCGGCAATCCGGACATGCGCTTGCTCCCTCAAGATCTGCCAGTCGTTCCCCTCGATATATTTTAACCTTCAAGCTTTTGCAACGAAAGCGTCGATTGATGCTGCGCATGCCCTTACGCGGAAGAGCGGCCCGAAAATTGCTTTAAGTATAAAATTATTGCTTCCCATCCGCGACAGGCCTGTTAGCATCGCCGGGTCAATCCAAAGGATGTCGCGTGTCGCAGCCTTCGCCAATGATAACAAAGGACGGACGCTTCGCCTACGAAGCCGCGGGGGATCCGCGCGCAACTCCCCTGATTTTCCTGCATGGCATCGGCGGTGCGGCGCGGACCTGGCGGCAGCAGCTTGCGACATTCGGTGATCGTTTTCGCGTGATCGCGTGGGACATGCCGGGCTATGGCGGGTCGGCGCCGCTCGCCAGCGTCAGTATCGCTGCCCTGGCCGAAGCGCTCCAGCAATTCATCGAGCAGCTCGGTGTGACAAAGCCCATTCTGGTCGGCCATTCGATCGGCGGTATGATCGTCCAGAAATGGCTGGTCCAAACGCCAAAACTTGCGCGCGCGGTGGTTCTGGCACAGACAAGCCCGGCCTTCGGCAAGGCCGACGGCGATTGGCAAAAGTCGTTCATCGCGGCGCGGCTGGGCCCGCTTGATCGCGGCGAGACAATGAAATCGCTGGCACCTTCGTTGGTGAAGGAGCTCGTCGGTGACGATCCTGATCCCAGGGGAATGGAGCTTGCGCGCGAGTGCATGGGAAGCGTGCCGGAGGCGAGCTATCGCGCCATGATGTTGGCGTTAGTCGGCTTCGATCAACGCAGCACGCTCAAAGATATATGCGTTCCGACGCTGTTGCTTTCCGGTTCCAAAGACAACAACGCACCGGCGCCGATGATGGCGAAGATGGCGAGCTATATTCCTTCGGCCGAATACATCGAACTTGCTGGCGTCGGACATCTCGCCAATCTGGAGCGGCCTGACGCCTTCGATAGAATCCTTAGGGGCTTCGTCGATTCCGTTGCCGCCAAACACGGATGATTGCACCATGACCATGCAGGTCAGCAAGACGATCGGCGCGACCGACAAGGTCGCACTGGATGCACCGATCTTCGATCCCGTGGCGTTCCGGCTGAGCGACGAGCAGGCGAGCATAATTACGCGAGCGCGTGAGATCGGCCAGAGCGTGTTCGCCGGTCGTGCCGCGGCCTACGATCGCGAGGCGATCTTTCCGACCGAGAACTATCGCGACCTGCATCGCGCCGGCCTGCTCGGCATCGCCGTGGCCAAAAAGCATGGCGGGCTGGGCGCCAATTATCAAACCTACGCGCTGGCCGCTGCGGAGATCGGCCGTTATTGTGGCGCAACCGCCCTCACCTGGAACATGCATGTCTGCTCCACGCTGTGGTCGGGGCCTTTGGCCGATGATCTCGACATGGATGCAGAGACCCGCGCGGAGCACGAGCGCCGACGGGCGGTCCACTACAAACGCATCGTCGAAGACGGCGCGATCTATTCGCAACCCTTCTCGGAAGGCGGCGCGGCCGCCGCCGGCGGCGTTGCATTCGGCACGGAAGCGAAGCCTGTCGAGGGTGGCTGGATCGTCAACGGCAAGAAGATATTTGCATCGCTGTCAGGCCATGCTGACTATTACGGCGTGCTCTGCACCGAGATTGCGGAAGGCGAGAAGGCCTCGCGCCGCAACACACTCTATCTAGCGATCGACGCGGCGTCGGACGGCGTCTCCGTCGTCGGCGATTGGGATCCGCTGGGCATGCGCGGCACGGTCTCGCGCACGCTGCTATTCAAGGATGTGTTCGTGCCGGAGGATGCTGCGCTGATGCCGCGCGGCGTCTATTTCCAGGCGGCGATGCGCTGGCCGCACATGTTCCTGACGCTCTCGCCGACCTATATGGGCCTGGCCCAAGCCGCCTATGATTTCACCGTGCGCTACTTGCGCGGCGAGGTGCCGGGCATGCCGGCGGTTAAGCGGCGAATGTATCCGACCAAGCAGATCGCGGTGGCGCAAATGCAGATCAAGCTGGAACAGATCAAGGCGATCTGGTTCCAGGCCGTCACGGAGGCGCGCGCCAATCCCAGTAAGGAGCAGGTGCTGCGCGCCTATGCAGCGCAATATTCGGTGATGGAAGGCGCCAATGAGCTCGCAGCGCTCGCGATCCGCACCTGCGGCGGTCAGGCCATGCTGCGCTCCTTGCCGCTGGAGCGGATCTATCGCGACAGCCGGTGCGGCTCGCTGATGCTGCCCTGGACGGCCGAGCTCTGCCTCGACCGGATCGGCCGCGAGGCGCTGTACGAGACTGGCGAGACGGACGATTAACGGTGGATCTCTGCAGTCTGATCAATCGCAATGCGGCGTTCGCGCCAGACAAGACCGCCATTGCCTTCGAGGGGCAGCGGCTGGACTACGCGACGCTCGCCCGTCGAATAGAACGAACCGCAACAGCCCTGAAGCAGGAATTCAGTGTCGGGCGCGGCGACCGCGTCGCGATCCTGAGCCTGAATCGGCCGGACTATCTGGTCCTGCTCTACGCCTGTGCTCGTCTAGGCGCGATGCTGGTGCCGCTGAACTGGCGGTTGGCAGTCGCCGAGCAGCTGTTCATCCTGACCGATTCTGGCGCCAAAGTGCTGGTGCTCGAGCAGGCATTTGAAGGCGTTCTTCCCGAGGTCGCGCCCGGAACAGCCGTCGTCGGCTTCGATTTTACGCCGCCCCGCGGCAGGAGCTACGAAAGCTTGCTGGCTGCCAGCAAGGGAAGCGCACGTAATCCGCACACCGATCTCTCCTGCCCGCTGCTGATCGTCTACACGTCGGGCACGACGGGACGGCCGAAAGGCGCGGTGCTGCGTCAGGAGGCGCTGTTCTGGAACGGCGTCATGAGCCAGCACATGCACAACATGACATCGGACGATCATGTGCTGACGGTGCTGCCCTTCTTTCACGTCGGCGGCCTCAACATCCAGACGACGGCAGCGCTCCAGCTTGGTGCGACCGTTACGATCCACGCGCGCTTCACACCGGATACGGCGCTTGCGGCCATTGAACGGGAGCGGCCGACCCTGACGGTCATGGTGCCCACGATCCTCCAAGCCGTTAGTGAGCATCCCGCCTGGGCCACCACCGATCTCTCGTCGCTCAAAACCGTTGCCACCGGGTCGACCATCGTCCCGCCGCACCTGATCGAGCGCTTCGTCGCACGCGGTGTGCCGGTGCTGCAGGTTTACGGCTCGACGGAAACCTCTCCCATCGCAATCTATACGCGCCTCGGCGGCGACCTGTCTCGGACGGGATCGACCGGACTAGCTGGCCTGTGCTGCGAAGCGAAGGTGATCGATCAGGCCGGCAATGAGACGCCGGCCGGCACGCCCGGAGAGATTGCAGTACGCGGCCCCAACGTGTTCTTCGAATATTGGGGCAATGCCGAGGCCACGCGCGAGGCGCTGCGCGACGGCTGGTATCGCACCGGTGATGTCGGCCTGTGCGACGCCGACGGCTATTTCTGGGTCCGCGACCGCAAGAAGAACATGATCATTTCCGGCGGCGAGAACATCTATCCAGCCGA
Organism: Bradyrhizobium manausense; assembly: GCF_001440035.1. GTDB lineage: Bacteria > Pseudomonadota > Alphaproteobacteria > Rhizobiales > Xanthobacteraceae > Bradyrhizobium > Bradyrhizobium manausense. The sequence continues at coordinate 167,683 of NZ_LJYG01000085.1, forward strand.
AGTCGAGCGCGTCCTGCTGGAACACCCCGATGTCAGCGAATGCGCCGTGATCGGCCGGCCGGACCCACGCTGGGACGAGGTGCCCATCGCTTATGTCATCCGACGATCCGGCTGCCGTCTCGAAGCAGACGAGCTGAAAGCGCACGTTCAGACACAGCTTGCCCGCTACAAGGTTCCCCGCGACATCATTTTCGTTGCCGATTTGCCGCGTACGGCGCTCGGCAAGGTTCAGCATTTTCTGCTGAAACAGCTTGATGCGCAGTCGCGCGCGCAAGGAGAAGCATCTTGAAGATCGCAGTTCTGGGTGGGGGAAACGGCTCTTTCGCGGCCGCGGGCGATTTTGCTCTGTCGGGGCATCAGGTCCGGCTCTGGCGTCGCGACGCAGCGCAGGTCGACGCACACCGTGCCGCGGGATCTCGCATCCTGGTGAAGGATCACAATGGCCGCCACGACGTGAAGTTGGCGCTGGTGACTACCGACATCGCCGAAGCCGTCAATAGCGTCGATCTGATCCTGTGTCCCGCCCCCGCATTCGCTCAGCCGGATATCGCCCGGCTCCTTGCGCCGCATCTGCGTGACGGCCAGGTGGTGTTCCTGCCACCCGGGACATTCGGCTCGATGATCTTCGCGCAAGCCGCACAGGAGGCTGGCAATCGCGCCAAAGCGAGCTTCGCCGAAACCGGCACACTGCCCTGGCTCACCCGCAAGCACGGACCATTCGAAGTCGCGATCACCATTCGCGCCAAGCGGCTGCCGGTCGGCGTATTCCCTCTCGATCGGGCCCCGCATGCGCTTGAGATCATCGGCCGCGCCTTCCCTGACGTGATCGAGCCATGCGGTGATGCGCTCTCCGGCGCGCTGATGAATGCGGGCTGCATCATTCATCCACCTTTGATTGTCATGAACGCGGGCCCGATCGAGCATTTCGAGCGTTGGGACATCCACAAGGAGGGCACCCAAGCCGCGATCCGGCGCGTGACTGACGCGCTCGACGCCGAGCGGATTGCCGTGCGCGAGGCGCTAGGATATCGCGCCCCGCATTTTCCCCTCGCTCATCACTACGCGCGGGAAGGCGAGATCTGGATGTATGGCCGCGGCTCGCATGACCGGCTGACTGATTCCGGCGACTGGCGCGAGCAGATCGTGCTGACCGATCACCGCTACATGCGCGAGGATTTGCGGCTGGGGCTCTCGCTGCTGGTGTCCGTCGCGGGGGTTGCGGCGGTCGCCACGCCGCTTGCCAAGGCATTCCTGGCTATCGGCGGCGCCATCTGCGGCGAGGATTTTACGCAAGGCGGCCGAACATTGCAGACCTTGGGGCTTGGCAAGCTGCACAGAAGTGAATTGCAGACGCTGCTTCGTGAAGGATTCTAGCCGATGAGCAGCCGCGCCAAGATTGCCTGTCTGGGAGCCGGTCGCATGGGACGCGGTATTGCCGTCGCGTTTGCCTATGCGGGCCACACGGTCACGATGATCGACATCAAGGCCCGCTCGGCAGAGGAGTTTGCCAGGCTGGAAGCTGACGCACTCGACGAGATCAGAAAGACGTTTGCCAGCCTGTCCAAGCTGGGACTGCTGACCGAGGCGGACGTTGATCCGCTGATCGCGCGGGTCTCGGTGGTACCGGCCAGCCGGAGCGGCCCTGCCCTTTCCGAGGCGGGAATCATTTTCGAAGGGGTTCCTGAGATCGTCGAGCTCAAGCGCGAAGTGCTGGGGGCGGCTTCAAAGCAGGTCGGCCCGGACACAATCATCGCATCGACGACGTCAACCATCCTCGTCGACGAACTGTCGGATGCCATCGTGAATCCACGCCGCTTCCTCAACGTGCACTGGCTAAATCCAGCCTATCTGATCCCGCTGGTAGAGGTATCGCCCGGCAAGACCACCGATCCCGCTATTGTAGACGAGGTCAAAACCTTGCTCGAAGGCATCGGCAAGGTGCCGGTGGTCTGTGCGGCGACGCCCGGCTTCATCGTTCCGCGCATCCAGGCGCTGGCCATGAACGAAGCCGCCCGAATGGTCGAGGAAGGCGTCGCGAGCGCCGAAGAAATCGACAAGGCGATCCGCTATGGTTTCGGCTTTCGCTATGCCGTGCTCGGGTTGCTCGAGTTCATCGACTGGGGCGGTGGCGATATTCTGTACTACGCCAGTCGATATCTCGAAGGCGCGCTCGGCAGCGACCGCTATCGCGCGCCAGAGGTCATTTCGCGCAACATGCGTGAAGGCCGGATCGGCCTGCGCACCGGTGCAGGCTTCCTCGATTATTCAGGGATGGACGTAGACGCATATCGCGCAAAACGGCTCCAGGCCATGGTCGACCTGCTCCGGCATTTCGACCTGGCTCGTCCGCCTGTGCTCGACCGCAACTAGCCGAAGACGTCCTGAAGGACACCCTCCAGAACGACCGCGACGCCATCGAGCTCGATGGTCGTTCCCATCATCGGCAAGTCGAAATGGCCTGCAGTGTAACGTCCGGCGAATTCGTTCGCGCCGGTCGAGAACAGGAAGTTGCCCGAGACGGCGCGGATCTCCGTGCCATTGGTGTCACGCTGGTCGTACATCGAGAGGGCCTCGTAGCGCGCAGCCGGATTCATGCCGAAGCCGACATGCGACACGGCATAGGCCTCCCGATCCCCCCAGGCGGCGAGATAGGCGCGCATCAGCGCGGCATCGGTGCCCTCGCCCTCCAGCTCGACGACGTAATCGTCCTTCAAGGTCATTTTGACCGGCGACGTCAAATAGCGCTTGAAGGTGAGGTTGATATCGCCGGGCGCCATGACCAGCGTGCCGTTGATCGTCCCGCTCTTCGGAAAGCTCACAACGATGCCGCCTGGCCAATGCGCCAGCGTACCCGGCTTGTCCGTCCACCCCCAGACGCCGACCGTGGAAGCGCCCACCATGTCCACATCGAGCGCCGTGCCGGCTTTAGAGGTGACCCGCATTCGCTTAGTTCCCCGCAGCATCTTTGCGGCCGCACGAACGCGCTTCTCGAGCGCGGGGTCCGGCACCATCCGCTCCAGCGCCTCGGGATGCTCGTTGGAGATCACCAGGATGCGCGCGCCGGCCTTCAGGATTTCCGGTGTTTCCACCGCGTGCATGAGGCCCTCTATTGTGCAGTCCACCACGAAGCCAGCCTGCTGGAGCGCGCTGATGACAGGACCCAACCGCTGGATCGCCTCGCTCGCCCCCGTCGAGCGAACCGGAACGACATTTCGATTGCGCGGCGTCGGCATCACGACATGAAAAGGCCGCGCGCCCATCCGCAACAGCGCCAGCTCCGCCAAATGCACGTTCAATGCCCGCGACTGAGTTTCCGAGAGGATCGCCGCGGTGTCGCCGGACTTGACGGCGCAACGCTCAAAGATCTCGCAAAATGCGTCGATCCATTTTGCCTCGATGCGATCAGCCAGCATGGTTCACTCCCGGTCTTCTGGTTTCTTTTTCGTCAGGTCACGCTTCGGGGAAGCCTCGCAAGAGATACGACCGTACCGCACCCAACAACGCGTTGAGGATCAACCCAAGCAATGAGATGGTGATCAGCGGCACGAACATGTCAACGGCCTGAAATGTTCGCGCTGCCGTGACAAGCGCATGGCCAAGCCCGTCCGTCGACGTGATCATCTCGGCCAGAAACACCACGATGCAGGAAATGACAAGGCCTATCCGGCATCCAGTCAGGATCGCCGGCATCGCCGCCGGCAAAACGACTTTGAACAGGATCTCATAGCGCGGCGTTCCTGCCGCCATGGCCGACCAGATAAGCTTTTGCTCCACCGTCGACGCCCCGTAATAGGTGGAAAGCAAGATCGGAAAGAGGGCGTCCGCAGTCACCAGCGTGATCTTCGATCCGTGACCGAAGCCAAGCAACAGTAGTAGCGCTGGATAGAGCGCGACCTTCGGCAATGGCGCAAGCACCCGCACGATCGGCCGAACCAAGGCGTTCATCGCGGGACTGGCAGCAGCTGCAATCCCAATGCTGACGCCGAGCACGACTGCAATAGCAAATCCGGCGAACAACCGGACCACGGTCGCCGCGATTTCCTGCTGAAAAGTCCAGGTCTCAAGCTGCTGGACCAGTCGGCCGAAGACCAAACCTGGCGGCGGCAGCAACACGGCGGGCGCGACGCCGAACGACACCAAACCTTGCCAGAGCGCGATCACGAGCACGATTGGTGCGACCCCCAAGAGGATGTTCGTTGAGAGGAAACGCGACATCATGAGAAGCTCAGCGGCAAGTCGAACTGAGGCTCGGACCAGCGCACAAGCCTTGCGCGGACGCGCTCGAAGACCGCATCAAGGCAGATGCCCATCGCGCCGACGATGATGATCATCGCATAGACCGTGTCGTATTGGCCCATATCGAGCGCGTTGAACAGGATATTGCCGGCGCCCGATTGGCGCGCGATCATCTCGCTGGTAATCATGGTAATCAGCGCAAGCACCAGGCCAGTGCGGCATCCAGTCAGAATCTCAGGCAGCGCTGCGGGCAGCACAATCCGGACCAAGCGCTGCAACGGCGAAAGTCCCATCGCCGCACCCGACCACAGCATCTTCTCTTCCACGGCCTTCGCCCCCTCAAAGCTGTGATAGATCACCGGCAGGCTGACGCCGAGAAAGATCACCAGGGTTTTGGTGATGTCACCGACACCGAGCCACAGCATGATGATCGGCATCAAGGCCGCTTTCGGCACCGGATAGATTACCATCAGCAGTGGATTAAAAAAGGCTGCGACGGCCCGGCTACGGCCCATCAACAGGCCTAGGGGCATCGAGACCAGTACCGCGATGCTGAACCCGATCGCCATGCGACGGAGCGAGGCCAGGATATTGATCAGGGATTCCCTGTCGCCGAGGATATCCGGGATTGCGCGGATCGCCTCGATCGCCGTTGGAAAGCTGTCGCTCTTCAGCACAAGCGAGGCAACCTGCCACACTGCCAGCAATCCGATGCAGGCCAGGGCCGGCGCAGCACGTTTGGCCATGGTAGTCGAGGAGATCACGAGGGCGAGCCGGCTTCGTCGCTTTCGTCGAACATGCGTTCGATGTCAACGACGTATTTCTGATAGCGCGGATCGAGCAACAGCTCGTTGCGGCGCCGCGGTCGTGGCAGGTCGATATCGATGACTTGCCGGATGCGGCCGGGAGACTTCGACATCATCACGACCTTATCCGAGAGAAAGACGGCTTCATCGACCGAGTGGGTGACAAACAGCACCGTCTTGCGGTCGCGCTCCCAGATATTGAGGAGATCATTCTGCAGGCGCGTACGCGTATGCGCATCAAGTGCACCGAACGGCTCGTCCATCAACAGGACTTCCGGATGATAGGCCAGCGTCCGGGCCAGCGCGACGCGCTGCTTCATACCGCCCGACAGCTCCTTCGGGTAAAAGTTCTCATAGCCCTTGAGGCCGACCATTTCGATCAGCGCGCGGCTCTGCGCTTCGGCTTCGTTGGTTCGCACGCCCTGCTGGCGCGGCCCATACATCACGTTGCCGAGAACGGTCTTCCACGGAAACAGCGCGAACTCCTGGAAGACCGGTCCACGATCCGGACCCGGGCCCGTGATTGCCTGTCCTTTCATCTTCGCCGCGCCGCTACTTGGGTTGACGAAACCACCGACGATGTAAAGCAGCGTCGACTTGCCACAGCCGGAGGGACCAAGGATGGAGACGAATGCACCTTCGTCAATCGTCAGGGAGATGTCCGATAGCGCCAAATGATCCTTGCGCGCCGAGGTCTGGAAAACCTGGGAGACGCGTTCGATCTCGATGATCGCACAAGCCGGTTGCTGTAACGTCACCGGTCTCACCCATTCGCTCAATCTTGAAGGCACTACCTTCATCCCGCCTCTCGCCTCACTCACGCGCGAACGTCACGCAGCCGATCTGCCGGATGGCCTTCACCAGCGGAACGAGCTTAGCAAGAAACTTGCCACTCAGTCGAACCACGGCCACTCCACCGGGCCCTCATGCGTGACTGCTCCGTCCGGGGCCTGACCGACCAGACGCGCATATTTTGCGAGCGCACCCGCGCGATGACGCGGCGGAGGTTGCTTCCAATCGCGTCGGCGTGCAGCGAGTTCCTGCTCATCGACTAGCAGGTCCATGCGGCGGCCAGCGGCATCAATCCGGATCTTGTCGCCGTCGCGGACCAGCGCCAGCGGGCCACCAACAAACGCTTCCGGCGAGACATACCCGATGCACATGCCGCGCGTGGCACCGGAAAACCGCCCATCCGTGATCAGGGCGACCTTCTCGCCCATGCCCTGGCCGTAGATCAGCGCAGTGACGCCGAGCATCTCACGCATGCCGGGACCGCCGACCGGCCCCTCGTTGCGGATCACCAGGACCTCGCCGGCCGTGTAACTGCGGTCGCGAACCGCTTCGACACAAGCTTCCTCATCCTCGAAGACACGCGCCGCGCCCTCGAAGAGCTGGCTCTTCAGACCTGCAACCTTGATGACGGCGCCATCGGGACAGAGATTGCCCTTGAGCACCGCAACGCCGCCGTCAGACATGATCGGCGCGCGGGCCGCGTAAACGACCTCCCCGTCGGGCGCATTGGCCGCGCCATTTTCTTCCGCGAGCCTACGTCCCGTGATCGTCAGGCAGCTGCCATCAATATGCCCGCTCTGGATCAATTCGCGGATTATCACGGCTGCACCACCGACGTCGTAAACATCCTTGGCGGTATGTTTGCCCCCTGGCCGCAAGTTTCCGATCAGGGGCGTCCTGGCAAAGACCTCGCCAACATCATCGATCGTGAAACGAATACCTGCCTCGTTCGCAATCGCCGGCAGATGCAGAGCGGCATTGGTCGATCCACCCGTCGCGGCGACGATCGCCGCGCCGTTCTCCAACGATTTCCGCGTCACGATGTCGCGCGGCAGCGGTCCACCCCGCTCCAGCATTTCCATGATCAGCCGCCCGGCGCGACGCGAGATCTGCGCCCGCTCGGCATAGACGCCGGGCACCATCGAAACGTTGGGGATAGTCAAGCCCATCGCCTCCGACACCATCCCCATGGTGTTCGCAGTAAACTGGCCAGCGCAGGCACCAATGGTCGGCAGGCACGCGCGCTCGATCCGTTCGAGCGTCGCGGCGTCGATCTCTCCAGTCATAAAGCTGCCGACGGCTTCGTAGGAGTCGAGCACCGTCAGCGTCCGCCCGTCCACGCGGCCCGGCAACGAGCTGCCGCCATAAATGAAGATGGAAGGCACATTGCAACGAACCATGCCCATCATCACGCCCGGAAGCGTCTTGTCGCATCCGCCATACCCGATCAGTGCATCATAGGCGAGACCGTGGACGACAGCCTCAATCGAGTCGGCGATCAGCTCGCGCGAAAACAAGGAGAACTTCATCCCCTCGTGATTCATGCTGATCCCGTCGGACACCGAGATGGTTGAGAATTCACGCGGCGTGCCGCCAGCCTCCTCGATCCCGGTCTTGGCGGCAGCCACTTGAAAGTCGTGGGTCATGTTGCAGGGCGTCTGCTCGCCCTTCATGCTGACAATGCCCACCATTGGCTTGGCGATGGCGGCATCATCCAGACCCATCGCGCGCATGAAGGCGCGATGCGGAGCGCGGTCGAGCCCGTCAGTGGTGATCCGTGATCGCAACTTCTTCATGCTTGCACTGTCTCGATGCACTGTCCCACACATGGCGGGACATTGCGACTTCGCTGATCCTGCAAACGACCTCTGGCCTATTGCAGCGGCGCGACGATGGTCGCGTGCTTGAACTGCGCGACATCCAGTTTTGGCAGCATTCCTGTGTCCGCATAAATGTCCAGCATCTTCTGAATTGCGGGGAAATTTGGCGCAGCGCCGGGATCGCGACCAAAATCATTGTCCTTGAGCAGGTAGGTCTCGAGCACCGGAATGGGCGCTTTCAGGACTTCATTGACGACCTTCAAGGTTTCTTCACGGTTCGCCAGTGCCTTCTTCATGCCTGAAGTGATATCGCGAACATAGGCCTTCACCAGGTCCGGATTCTTGTCGACGAAATCGGCGCGGCAGGCTTCCAAGATGTGCACGATGTTCGGCATGGCCTGCGACAGCGAGAACAGCTTTCTTGTGCCGCCCTTTGCCTCCGCACGTGCCGCAAACGGCTGGTTCATGTTGACCGCATCGACCCGGCCCTGGCGCAGCGCATCCTCGGAGACGGCAAAACCGACCTCGACCAGCTTGATGTCCTTGGCAGGATCAACCCCGTTCTGCTTCAAAAGCAGGTTGAACGGGCCTTGCGTGCCGCCGCCGATCACGGAAATGCCGACGGTCTTGCCCTTAAGGTCCGCAATCGTCTTGATCGGCGAGTCATCCATCACCGCCCAGTAGACCGAGAAGCCACCGGGCTTCTCGAAGACGTGCTGGGCCACGATGTAGGCCTTGAGGTTGCCGCCGACCACACCGTTGGCCAGCGACAGTGGCGCCTGCGTCGCACAATCGAGAGCGCCGGCCGCCAAAGCCTGCGTCATCGGTGCGGTGCCCTGAAACTGGGTCCACTCGATGTTGTAGGTCTTGCCGATATCCGGGAATTCGGCCGGTCTTCGCATCATCCAGTATTTGGATTCCTCGGCCGGGATGGTCCAGCCCACGCGGATCGTCTGCTGCGCCCATGAGGGGCTCGCGCCCGCGATCATGGCCGCCACAGTTCCTGCCGCCAGCATCCACCTCGAAACTGCCCGCATCGTGCCCACTCCGTTGCTCCGGCGCCGATGAGCGCCACCCAACCCGACCGATTCAAATGTTTCATGGTTCAAACAATCAGGCAAGCCATGCAAGCCGCCCCGGTTTCGCTGCGGAATGCGTCATGTATGGTTCGGCCAGGGTCGTGCGCCGCTGCGCTGCGGCAAGAGGAAGCAACCTATGGCTGATGCGAGCAAGACAAACCCGCAACGCGTCGAAAGGCTCGGCTATCTGGGCCTGGGACTGATGGGAACGCCAATGACCCGTCGGCTGCTCAAAGCCGGCTTTCACGTCAGCGTCTGGAACCGTTCGGAGGGCAAGGTAGCACCGCTTGTCGAGGCTGGCGCCAATCGCGCGAGCACGCCGTGTGAACTATTGGCGAACTCCGACATCCTCTTCATGTGCGTGACGGATGCCGCTGCTGTCGAAGAGATAATCTTCGGGCCGGAGGGCCTTGCCGGGGCTCCCGGCGCAGGCAAGCTCGTGGTCGATTTCTCGTCGATCCATCCTGACGCCGCTCGCGATCTTGCGGCGCGGTTGAAAGCTGCGAACGGCTCAAGCTGGATCGATGCGCCTGTGTCCGGCGGCACCAAGGGCGCCGAAGAGGGCACGCTTGCCATCATGGCGGGAGGAGAGGCTGAAGACATCGAGCGGGCAAGGCCCTATGTGCTGACCATGGCGCGCAGATTTACCCACATGGGTCCGACCGGCGCCGGCCAGACCACGAAACTCTGCAACCAGGTGATCGTCGGATGCGCGATGGCCGTGCTTGCGGAGGCAACGCGCCTTGCCTCGAACGCCGGGATTGACGCGAGCAGGCTTCCCGAAGCACTCGCGGGCGGCTTTGCGGATTCGATCCCGCTTCAACTCTTTGTGCCGCGCATGGTCCGGGGCATTCACTCGCCACCGCTCGGGCACATCGCGACGATGCTCAAGGACCTCGATACGGTCGCCGATGTCGCGCAGGCGACGTCGACGCCGGTGCCGATGGCGACGCTTGCCGGGCAGATCTTCAGGCTGGCCAAAGCGGCACGCGGTGCAGACGCGGACGCGCTCGAAATTTACAAGCTTTCGGCCATGGAACGTTGAACTAATCCGCGTCCCTGAATCGCACTACGGCTACTTCTTGTGCGCGTCATCGGCCAAGAATCGGCCGTAAGTCCCCCGCACGAACAGCAGAGGCTCTCGTGCGTTGTAAGCATAGGCCTCGACGGCACCGAGAAAGATCACGTGATCGCCGCCATAATAGCGGTTGACGGATCGGCACTGAAAACTCGCCACACTCTCGGCCAGCACGGGCGCATTGCCGAGACCCGGTGTCCAGTTCACGCCCGCGAACTTGTCTTCGGACGACTTGGCAAACTTGTTTGCGAGCGCTTGCTGCGAGATGCCCAGCACATGCACCGTGAAATGGCTGGCGTTCTGAAACACGGTCAGGCTCGACGAATAAACGCCGAGGCTCCAGAGGACCAAGGGGGGATTCAAGGAAACCGACGCGAACGAATTACAGGTGATGCCATACGGCTTTCCATCGGCAGCCGTTGCTGTGATGATCGTGACGCCCGTCCCGTAGGTGCCGAGCGCGTTGCGGAAATCACGCGGGTCGATCGGCGAGTTGTCGCTTGCGAACTCGTTGGCGGGATCGGCGGCGGCCGGATGCTTTGGCTGGTCATTCATCGGCCGGCCTCACAAGGTGAGATTCTCGGACGGCAGACCGAGCGCCACGCGTCCATAATTGGTTCCGGCCGCATCGAAATTGAATGCGAGGTGCGAATTGATCGCGTGAGCATCGCGGAATTGCCGCTGTAGCACGCCCGTCGTGAACAGGCCGCGCGCCCCGCTCGCTGCGAACAACATCGAGACTGCATCAGTACATAGATTGACCGAGAACGCACCGTCGCGTCGATATCTGGTCTTGGTGACCATATCGGGCGTGCGGTTGCGCCGTGCGTTCTCCATCGCCTCGATGCAGGCCGAGCGCATGATGAGGCGCGCGGCATCGATCTTGGCCGAAGCTTCCGCGATCTTGATTTGCGTGCTCTGGAAGTCGCTCAGCTTGGCGCGGTTGTACGTCGATATGCGGTGACGCGCGACCTCCGCATAATCGTCCAGGCACGCCTGTGCATTGCCGAGCGCGACGCCCGAGAGAACATAGGGAAACAGCGAGAAGACCGGAAGCGCGTATAGCGGATTGGGGTTCACCCTGCTGCCGGGCGTCGCGCCGCCCGCGAGATCACCCACCGCGACCGTCATATGATCGGGCACAAAGGCATCCCTGACCTCGACATCCGACGACCCTGTGCCGCGCAGTCCGGCTACATTCCAGGTATCGAGGATCTTGTAGTCAGCCCTGGGTAATAGAAAGATGCGGTATTCGATCCCGTCAGCCTCGTCGTCGGACGAAACGACGCTCGCAAGCATGTTCCATGCGCAGGAGCCGACGCCCGACGAAAACGGCCAGCTTCCGCGCAGCCGGTATCCGCCTTCGACCTTCCTGGCACGGCCGGCAGGGAAGATGAACGATGACGCGATCAGCACGTCCGGATCTCGGCCCCAGACCAGATCCTGCGCACGCTGCTCGAACATGCCGAGCATCCAGTGGTGACTCGCCAGATTAGCCAGATTCCAGGCGACCGATGCGTCGGCCTGCCCCAGCAACTCGGCACAATCGATCAGGGCAACATAATCGAGCTCGGCGCCGCCGATACGCTTCGGCTGAAGCATCCGGAACAGGCCGGCTTCATGCAGGTCGCGCTCGGTCTCCGGCGGCAGGTGCCGCAGCTCCTCGGTTCGAACCGCACGTTCCCGCAATTGCGGCACGAGCGCCCGCGCCTTGGCAATCATCGCCGCATAGGCTCGTTCGCCGGAGTCTGTCGCCACCGACTGACCCATGTTCGGCTCCTGACCAGGCACCATTCGCGTCCCTCGCTCTCATGCATTTATGAGGCTGGAACCCTGCCAAATCAAGCTGTTGCTGCCCTCAGTCCGATGTCGCGGTCTTACGCAGCCCGAATGCGCCTTTTTCGGCCAATGCCGCAATCCGCTTCGCGTCGTAACCAAGCGTCTCGCGCATGACGCCCTCGGTGTGCTCGCCCAGCAGCGGCGCCGCCACAGGATCAACTGCCGGCGTCAAGCTCATGCTGATGGGCGGCTCGATATTCGGCACCCACTGCGCGGTACGATGAGGGATCCGGCTCAGGCGCGCGCGTTCGCGCGCTTCGGGCGCATTGAACCCTTCCTCGACCGTTCGGAGATAGCCGACCGGAATATTGGCCAGCTTCATCTTCGCCATCCAGTTCTCGAGCGTGTCGCCTGCGAACACCTCGGCGATGGTCGCACGCAGGAGCTCCTTGTTCTCAGACCTTGCTTTGCGGGTCGCAAACTGCGGCGCGTTAATGAGATCCGGGCGGTTCAGCACCTCGACCACCAGCCGTCGATACAGCCGATCGTTGGCGCACGCCATGTAGAGCGGACCATCGGATGCCTCGTAGACACCAACAGTGGGAGACCCGGCCGGCGAATTGCCGAACCGCCCAGGATTCTCGCCGTTGATCAGATAGGCCATCCCATAGAAGCCCGTCATCCCCATGGCGACGTCGAACAGCGCGACCTCGACATGCTGCCCACGGCCGAGCCGGTCCCGCGCCAACAGCGCCAGCAGAATGGCATTGCAGGCTGACATCCCCGTCGCCATGTCGACAATCGGCGGCCCGGTACGAACCGCCGGGCCATCCGCGAACCCGTTGAGCGACATGAAGCCGCTCTCGGCTTGCGTGATAGGGTCAAAACCCGGGCGTGAGGCAAATGGTCCGGTGCGCCCGTAAGCGGAGATCGAGCAATAGACCAGCCGCGGGTTAAGCGGCGCGACAGCCTCGTAGTCGAGACCGAACTTCTTCATGACACCGCTGGAAAAATTCTCCACAACGACATCCGCTTTGCGGATCAGATCCAGCGCTATCTCGCGCGCCTCCGCCACGGCGAGATCGAGCACGATACCGGCCTTGTTGCGGTTCAGGCTGAGGTAGGCTGCGCTTTCGCCGCCGACCTCGGCATGCTCATAGGCGCGCGTGTCGTCGCCGCCATCGGGGTTCTCGATCTTGATGACGCGCGCCCCAAAATCGGCCAGTGTCTGTGTGCAGGCGGGGCCGGCAACCACGCGCGTGAAATCGACAACCAGCAGGCCATCAAGCGCGGTTGGTCCTCCCGCCCCCCGCGGCGGACGTTCCGGCAATTGAGGCTTGGTGGACATCCCGGGGCTCCCTTACATCGGCTTATGCTCGCCGATTTTCTGCACGCGAATTTAAAGCCCGGGAGAACCAACTCCGCAAGTGCTCCAGCCGCAAGGCTTCAATTCGTAAGAGGAACCCGGCAGAAGTAAAGCTCGAAATGAGGCGTTCCGCATCACGGGACATTCAGCGGAGCGACCTTCGCCAGTAGAGCGTATGCGACCAGGCCCAGCGAACTTCGGGTTCGAAAAGCCGATAACCCGCCTTATAAAGTTATTCGCCGAGATCAGATTGTCCGTTGTATCGGAGACGATGGCGTTCCATCCGACACGCCGCCGGTGCGCTTCGGCAGCGCGCATCAACCTGAGCTGAAGCCCTCTGCCCCAATGCCGCGGCAAGACACCGACCCTGGAGAAGTAGCCGAAATTGCGCGAAGGTGGACGGCACGATGACTGCGAAGGCGACCGCATCGTCGCCTCGATAAGCGAGCCACCACGCTCCGAGATCGAACTCCGGCATCGCCGCTGTGTCGAAGAACGTCAGCCCATGCAATTCAGTCAGGGTGTCGGCAACGTCATCATCGGACGCGTCGAACATACGAATTCGGTACATGGCAAGACTCATCGAATGGGATCAGCCGTGCGGCGGCGCCGCCGCCACGAGAAGCTCACTTGCCCGGCACGACCTTCACGCCGAGCCAGACAGCCCCCATCAGGCCGGTCGCAATCGCGGTAATGACAGCTTTGAAAGTATAGCTCTGGGCCTGCTCGACGCTTTTTCGCCACCGCCGCAGGTGCTGGAAGTCCGCCCTGATCTCCTTCCGGTCATCATCTTCGATACCAAAGGAAGCCAGCACCGACGCTACCGCCTTGAGCACGATCGCATCAATGCTGTCTTGCTGAAGCCTCTGCTGTTCGGCCAGCGTCTCGGCGACGATGGCCCTGATTTCGTCATCTACTACCTTCACCGCTTGATGATCCTTGCATTTTCAAAGCCGCGCTTGGCGAAATAGAAAGAGACGACGAGAAGCCCGCCGCAGATTGCTCCGCGCGGGCCCTGACCAACTCTTCCGATGATGCCACTATGCCAGGGTTTTGCCCGACGGGTCAAGCCAAATTTAGGTTAAACCGAAAACGGCTCCGGCGCATGACGGGGGGCTTGGTGCGCCAGAGCCGCCATTCCAGCCGGCCAATCGGCGGTATGCCGGCACGAACCAAGTCCGGCCCGGAACCAAAGGTTCCTAACTTCCGCCCCGATCCAACTTGTGCGCCACGTGGCCGGCCGTCGCACTTTCACATCGGGCTCGGACCAGCGGCGGGTCAGCCGGCCGCGAACGCGCTTCCGATCGCCCCGTGACCAACCCGACGTCACGCCTTGTTCAGTCCCGCGCCGCGATCGATCACCGCCGCTTCACCCCTGGGCGTGAGCTCGTAGGTGTCGCCGTCCTTCTGCACGTAGCCGTCGGCGATCAGCCGGAACAGCTGTTCGTGCCGGTCGTCGCTGAAGGCGATGGACTGGCCGATGTCGCAGAGCATGGCGATGTCAGCGTCTGTCAACATAGTCTCCTCCGGACCATACAAATTCCGTCGGCGCAGTCCGTTCCTCCCGAGACTGCAGCGGACGTCGATGGACAGCAAAAAACCCGCGGCGAATGGCTTCGCGCGGGCTGAACCGGAGATGTCGATGATGCCATAGTGCCAGTGTTTTGCCCGACGAGTCAAACGCACGATCGCCCCGCGCGCTGGCCGAAGCAAACGAAACGACGTCCCTCCTCCCAGCTCTCTAGGTGGTGTTCAAAAGTGTACTTTGGATCAGCCGTCGCACAAAATGAGTAAGTGGCTCAAAGGCTGCAAACAGCGCTTGAAATAGCGCGAAGATTTCTCGGCCGACCTATCAAATGATGAGGACTCCTTGCAGGACGGGTCGTACGGTTAACCGTCACCGCAAGGCCCCCTGGCAGATATCGGTGATGAGAACGCCCGATCGCGCTCCCGCCCTCCTCGAACATGGGAGCAGCGCCATGTTGAAGCGGCGTCGTTTCAAGCAGACCAAGACACTTCACCAGAGGCTTCAGGAGGAAGCCGCGCAATTGCGCGAGCAGGCGCGCGCGCTCGCGCCGGGACGTCGCCGCGAGATGCTGCTGCGCCGCGCGCGGCAGGACGAGATGGCGATTCAGATCGAGGCCTGGCTGTATTCGCCCGGCCTGAGGGCGCCGACCTGAGCGGCAATATCGCGCCTCTCTGGTCGGCGAAGACGGCGGCTTCTGTCTATGCCGCGCGCGACAGCAGCGCCGTCCGCTCGACCCGCGCCTCCAGCAAGGCGACCGAGGTCCGCAAGTTGTCGCGGCGCGCCCGCATATTCTGCGCCAGCATCGAATAAGTGGGGCTGCGAGGATCGGCATTGCCGGCATTGCGCTCCTCCTCGGCAATATCGCCGTCCAGCATCTGGATCCGCCAGTGCAGGTCGGAGATCAGAGCATGGAGCTGCAGGGACGCGGTCGCTTCAAAACGGGACGTTGACTGCATGTGATCGCCTCAATCTGAAACGGCCCGATGGCCGGGCCGGATTAAGACCTTTCATAGCAAGAGGGATGCCAGCTTTTGGAGGGGACCCGAAAGGTCAGGCTTGCCTCATTCCTCGGCCAGCTTCCGCTCGATATAGGCGTCAACCGTCTCGGCGAACGAGCGCTGCACGCCAACCGAAGTGACATGAAGCTCGAGCGCGTCCTGCTGGAGCACGCGCAGGCCGCGGCGGCGTGCGCTGACCGGAGCCATGGCGAGGTAATCGTCGATGGCATCGGTCGCCAGAGGGATACCTTTCGGATCTCCCCGCGCGATCAGCAAACGCAGAAAGCTCAGGCAATCGGCCAGACCCGGCATGGGTTCGCCTTCAGCCTTGCCGCGATTTCGGCTTGGGCTTGCTCACGGGCTGGGTATGAGTCCCGAACAGGGCCAGCAGCAACGCGACTTCTTCCTTCGAACCGATCTGGATCATGAGATGTCTCCTTATCGCTCGGTTGGTCGGGCCTATCAGCGATCGAGTTCAGGACGATCTGGTTTCAGGATTGTTTCAGGACGGTTTCGTCGTTAAAGCATGATCCGGACCCGAAGGGCCGCGTTCGCGCAAAGTGTGAAGGGGGTTTTCCCTCGCGACATCAGCGGACCGCGTTTGCGCGGAGATCATGCTCAAACAACGCGGCGATGTCCTGTCTTCAGCTGCCCGGCTGCCAGCCGACGATCGCACCGACCAGGCACAGCAGCGCGCCGCCGGCCGTGCCGACCATCTGCATCCAATAGCGGATCGGCATGGTGTCGCGGTAAAACTCCTGCCGCGACCATCTCGACCAATCCCACCAGTCGTCGCTGACGAACAGGATCTTGCGCTCGACATAGCCGTACCAGGCCTTGCGGACGCAGTAGATGCCGAGCCCGAACGCAGCAAGACGATAGAGCAGATCAAGAGCGGGGCTCATGCCAGCATCCGGCCAAAGATAACAGCCACCAAGGCAACATCTCTGCCTGTCTTGGTGTCGCCGGAGGCGATGCGGGTTCAATCGGGCGGCTGCCCCCGATCCAAGGATGAAGTCATTTCGCCCGCTCACTGGGAAGGCGGGTAGCTTGCCCGTAGCTGCTGCAGCCATGGCAAAAAGCTCCCGCCTTCGGAGTCTAAGGGAAGAACGGAGGGAACGTTGCCGCACCCAACGCTACTAGAGGCACCCGAAGGCGGGGCCGCAAAGGGCTTAAGTTTACCAACGGAGGACGACTGCAATATTTTAGTTTACCAACGGAGGACGACTGCAATATTTTCGCCGGCCTCCACCACAAACGATACCAAGCCTCATGGAAGAGCTCAAGATCGGACCGGTGCCGGACTCATCCGGATACTGGCAATTTAGCTTCACATCGGAACTGAGTAGTGAGATGCCGAGTTTTCCCGGCACTGGACGAGGAACAAACGACGCGAACCCCCGGAAGAGTGGTTGGCCCGGCTTCTGGAAAAGCCGGGGCCTCTTCATTTGGAAAGCAGTTTAGGAACGATCTCGCTACTACCAAGTTTTCCCGATGCCCTTCCCCAAAGGGTGACCCCAAGTCGGCCCCAGCTCCATCGCCCCCACTACGTGAGCTGGGGCCTTTTTTGGCACCCCGCAGAGGCGGGGAGTTTGAAAGCGCGCGAACTTGTGTTCGCCCTCTTCTCCCGCGTTTAGCCGATTGCCGGGTGATGTGGTCAGCCGCAAGCAGCTTTAGGGCGAGCGTAGGGGAATGCCTCAGGGCTGCAGCAGCGAGAGGAGCCTTTGGCGGTCTTGATCGCGCAGGCGCTGAGCTTCACGCAGCCGTTCCAGCTCCCTTTCAGCAGCCGAAGTATTCTCGCCTTCCTTTTTCAAGTCGAGCACCAGCCGCTCCTGTTCTGCAAGCTGTCGCTCTCCTGCCACCACGTCGCGCTCAACACGGCTCAACTCATCATAGATCGAGGTTCTGTCCATCGAAGTGCTCCTCGCTGCAGGATCAACCCCGATCCGGATTTCACCGTTCCCTTTCTTGTTGCCAAATTTCCCCGATGCTTTGCCGCCAAGTCGGAAGACGAAAAATCGGGTCCTTGGAACGCCGCGTCATGGTAATGATTGAGCAAAGAGCGAACTCTTCGGAGGAAGACAGCGATGCGTTCGATTTTGGCCTTGAGCGTCCTGCTGAGCCTGTGCGGCGTCGCGAACGCGGCAAGCGTGCATCACGGGCACCACCGGCACGCGGCGGTTCGTCCCCATCACCACATGTACCCGTCAGGCTTTGCCTATGCGCCGCGGCAATATTATCGGTCCGCCAACCCCTGTGACAGGCCAGAACCATATTACGGCGCTTGCCAGGGTTACGCGCCCGGCGAAAAGCAGCAATTTCTCGAGAGCGTGCTCAACCCTTATTAGCTGAGAGCCGCAAGTGAGAGTCTCGTAACGCCGCTTCTCTAACGACGACCTGGTCTCACTGGAACGAATCAATCTTTAATCGAATGCACCCTTGCGGATTCGGCGAGACGAAATCTCTTCGCGCCATGTTGGCACATGTCCGTTCTCGCGTGAGGGAGCCATGTACTACATCGCAGGCTTATTGCTTGGGCTGTCGGGACTGTTCTATTCGGCCGGCCATCACGAGCTCGGCTCGTTCGGGGCTTCTGTATGCCGCTATGGCGGCCTGTTCTGCGACAGCCCGGCAGTCGTCTTCACCGGCGCGGCGCTCTCCGCCGCCTGGGGCATGTTCGTCAGCATCAAGTAGGGATCGCCGGTCGCACCGCGAGCTCCTTGCGGACGGCGGCCGCCGAATTCCCTACCTTGTCGACGGCCTGTTGCAGCTCCGCCCTGGAGACGCCGAGCGCATGGCTCCAGTACTTGACCTCCCAGGCCTCGTGCATGTTGATCTTGCTGCGATCCGGCTGCTCGCGCTTCGTCAGGCGATCCATTGCGAAGTCCTCCTCGGAAAAGAAGAACGTCGCCACGCCCGCCACGTTCCGAAGCAGAGCTGGGTGAAAATTCGTACAGCCAATGTAATTCGGAAAATCAGCTCAGACGTCAGCCGCTGCAGGCCCGCCGCCACGAAACCAGCGACCGACTTGATAAATGTTAGTCGCGGGTGCGTCGGGCTCGCCGCACTTAACATTTGTTGGGTTTGCCTCTTTCGCTAACGCATCGTCCACAATGTTGAGAGGCGGGAGCGGCATGATTTAACCTTTGTTGTCAACAGCACGCCGGAGTCTATGCTTTTTGGCCGTCACGCGCTCAGTCGCGTGGGGGAATCGAGTGCCGTGACAAGCGACATGATCTGGGCGCCGCTGTTTCAGCGCCTGAAAACGACGACCGGCGCGGACGACAGGGATTTGGAAGCACTCGCGGCGCTGCCGTTCACGCTCCGCACCTTTCGGGAAAATCAGGCCGTGCTGCGCGACGGCGAACAGCCGAGCGAATGCTGCCTGATCGCCGACGGCTTCTGCTTCCGCTCCAAGACGATCGTGGACGGCAGGCGCCAGATCCTCTCGATCCACATTCCCGGCGACCTGCCGAACCTGCAGAACCTCCACTTCCCCACCGTCGACCACGACCTGATCGCGCTGTCCGATTGCACGCTGGCCTTCATCGCCCACAAGGCGCTGAACGACCTCATCAGCCAGCGATCCGGTGTCGGCGACATGTTCTGGCGCGACACGCTGGTGGATGCCGCGGTGTCGCGGGAATGGATCGTCAATGTCGGCCAGCGCTCGACTCACAACCGGCTCGCCCATCTGATCGTCGAGTTGCGCGAGCGGCTGCGCCTGATCGGCCGCGTGATCGACAATACATTCGAAATCCCGCTGACGCAGGAGCAGTTCGGCGAAGCCATGGGCGTGACGAGCGTGCACACCAACCGCATCCTGCGCGAACTACGAATCGACGGCGTGCTGGAGCTTCAGCGCGGCACGGTGCGGATCCTCAACGAGCACAAGCTACAGGAGCTCGCCCAGTTCGACGGCCGCTATCTGCAGATGTCGCCGTCGTCCTAGACCATGCTCCGGAGATAGTCGCGGACCGCCGCAAGCGAGCGTCATGCCCTGTTCTTGAAGCGGAGGTAGACCCGCCAGAACCGGTCCATGGAACTTTCCGACCATGATCGGGCTTAAACCTTGAATTCGCAATTTCCGGAAGGTGTGCCCTGTCGAACCGATCCCAACTTCAAGCCTCCGCGCGCGATAGCGCCGTCGCTCCGACAAAGGCGGCGCCGACGCTGCTGCAACGGCTCGGGCCGGGCCTGATCACGGGAGCGGCCGACGACGATCCGTCGGGCATCGCCACCTATTCCCAGGCCGGCGCGCAGTTCGGCTATGGTCTGCTCTGGACGGTGTTCCTGACCACGCCGTTCATGATCGCCATTCAGCTGGTCAGCGCGCAGATCGGTCGGGTCACCGGCAAGGGACTCGCGGCGAATGTAAAAGAGCTCGCTCCGCGCTGGATCGTGATGGCGCTTGTGGGGCTGCTCGTTGCCGCGAACACCTTCAACATCGCCGCCGACATCGCCGCGATGGCGGAGGCGCTCTCGCTGGTCATCGGCGGGCTCAATCACGAGCATGCGTTGATCTTCGCGGCCGGCTCGACCCTGCTCCAGGTCTTCCTGCCCTATCGCCGCTACTCCCCGGTGCTGAAATTCCTGACATTGACGCTGTTCGCCTATGTCGCGACCGCCTTCACGGTGGAGATTCCGTGGAGCAAAGCGCTGCTGTCGGCGGTATGGCCGAAGGCGAATGTCAGCGCCGATTATTTCATGATGGTGGTCGCAGTGCTCGGCACCACCATCAGCCCCTATCTGTTTTTCTGGCAGGCCTCCCAGGAGGTGGAGGAAATGAACCTCGGCATGCGCGACCGACCGCTCCGCGAGGAGACACGACGTGCCAGCGACCATCCCGAGCTCACGCGCATCAGGGTCGATACGACGCTCGGCATGCTGCTGTCGAACGGCATCGCCTTCTTCATCATCCTGACCACGGCCTCGGTGCTGAACGCCAACGGCGTCACCAACATCAACTCGGCGACGCAAGCGGCCGAAGCGCTGCGGCCGCTCGCCGGCGACTTCACCTTCGCGCTGTTCGCGCTCGGCATCATCGGCACGGGCCTGCTGGCAATTCCGGTGCTGGCTGGCTCGGCGGCTTATGGCGTGGCGGAAATCTTCGGCTGGCGCGCGACGCTGGAGGCAAGGCCGGAGAAGGCGGTCGGCTTCTATACCATCATCGCGGCCGCGACCATCATCGGCTTCGGGCTCGGCTTTACCGGGATCGACTCGATCCACATGCTGGTGTGGAGCGCCGTGCTCAACGGCATCGTCGCGGTCCCCATCATGGCGATGATGATGGTGATCGTCTCGAGCAGGGCGATCATGGGCCGCTTCAAGGCGAGAAGCTGGCTGGTCGTGCTGGGCTGGCTCGGCACCGCCCTGATGGCGCTGGCCGTCCTCGCCCTGCTCGCCTCGTCGCTGATAGGCTAGACCGGCGAGAGCGCCGCCGATATCTGCGAGGCGATGATGAAGGCCGCAATCACGGCCGGCACACTGATGAACCGCAAGAACTGGTCGACTGAAAGCATTGTTGTCTCCCCAAAGACAAAGCGCCCTCGCTCGTGCGCGCTACTCCACCCCTTGCGCGACGTGCTGATCGGCTGTGAGCAACCGATCGGAGATGGCGGCCCCACTCATCCTGAGGAGCGCCAGAACCGAAATCATGGCTAAGAGCTGCATGCGTCGCTTGATCGGGGCCGATTGCAGCCAAAAAAGTCAGGGCTTGGCGCATTTCGGGACCATCCCAAGAAACATCATTCCCACCGGATTCTACGGGCCTCCTGCCAGAAGGCTCAAACTTCGATGGCTGGGCAAGCATTTGCGGGCTTCACCGCACTCAGCCGTTAGCCTAACAATTGTGGCTGGGCCCGAGCTTGCGACCGGGACCACAAAACCAATAGCGCCCTTGCCGGGCGACAGGGAGCGACATGGCAAAATCATCAAAAGCAACAAGTCTCGAGATCCTTGCCTGTGATGCAGGCTGGAGAAACTATCACTTCGTCAAGGTGACGACGGAAGACGGCGTCGTCGGCTGGAGCGAGTTCGACGAGGGTTTTGGCTCGCCGGGCGTCGGTGCGGCGATCCAGCGCCTGTCGGCGCGCGTGATCGGCCAGAATGTCTTCGAGCATGAGCGTATCCATGCCGAGCTGTTTGCCGCCACCCGCCCTGCCGCCGGCGGCGTTGTGGCGCAGGCGCTGGGCGCGATCGAGAATGCGTTGCTTGATGCCAAGGCCAAGTGCCTGGGCGTGCCCTGCTATGAGCTTCTCGGCGGCAAGATCCGCGACCGCGTCAGGGTCTATTGGTCCCACTGCGCCACTTGGCGGATCAATCATCCCTCCTGGTACAAGCCGCCGATCGAAAATCTCGACGGCGTCAAGGCCATGGGGCGTGAGGTGCGCGAGAAGAAATTCACCGCGCTAAAGACCAACATCTTTTCCTATGATGACGGCAAACCCACGGGCTGGCGGCCCGGCTTCGGCTCGCCCTTTGCGCCCGAGATCAATGTCGACCGCAAGATCCTGCGCGACCTGCGCATGCATCTCGAGGCAATACGCGACGGCGCGGGCCCTGATGTCGACATCTTGCTCGACTGCAATTTCAACGCCAAGACTGAAGGCTATTTGAAGATCCTGCGGGAGATCGCCGATCTCGACATGTTCTGGATCGAGATCGACAGCTTTAATCCGGAGGCCCTCGGCTACATCCGCCGGCAGAGCCCGCATCCGATCTCATCCTGCGAAACGCTGCTCGGCCTGCGCGAATTCCTGCCCTATTTCCGCGAGCAGGCAATGGACGTCGCCATCATCGACACGCCCTGGAATGGTGTGTGGCAGTCGATGAAGATCGCCTCAGCGGCGGAAGCCTTCGAGGTCAACGTCGCGCCGCATAATTTCTACGGGCACCTCTGCTCGATGATGAACGCGCATTTCTGCGCGGCGGTGCCGAACCTGCGCATCATGGAGATCGACATCGACCGCCTCGCCTGGGATCGCGAACTGTTCACGCATGAACCGGACATCCAGAACGGCCATCTGATCATTCCTGATAGGCCCGGCTGGGGCACCGAGCCCAACGAGGAGGCGCTTCGCGCGCATCCGCCAAAGACGACAGGCGGGCTCCTCAGTTACGGCCGCAAGAGCTGACGGCTAGGTCATGATCCGGAAAAGTGTGAAGCGGTTTTCCGAAAAGATCATGCTCAAACAAAGAGCTAAAGCGCGATGACGATTCGTCCTAATCGCATCTCGCTTTAAGGTGTCACCGGATTGACGGTCGGGGATGTCTTCGGCCCCGGCCGTTCCGGTTCGACTGGCGATTTCGGTTCGGTCGGAAGCACCTTGGCGCCCGCCGCGCGGGCGGCTTCGCCTGTGGTCGCATACATCGCGACATAAGCCGGCTGGGTCTTGGCGCGACTCCACGGCCCGTGGTCAACGATCAGCATCGCAGCAATCGTCACAGCGGCCACGATCATCGCGATCACGCCGGGGTGCCGAAGTGCTATTGAGATGGAATTTGCGAAGCGAGCTGTGGCCATCGGAAAAACTGCTCTTTTTCTCTCGTGGATCAACGCAAAGCGGGCCTGACGAGTTCCGGTTTCGGATCGGCAAGTTCCGAGCCAATGCGAGGGGAACTCACAGGCAACTCTGCTCAACGCTTGACGTCGGGCCGCGCGTCGCCAACAAATTTGTCGCGGTTTGGCATTTTGATCGCTGCGAGCGACTTGGCATCGAGCGTGGCATCATCTCGCACCAATCCGTTCAAGCTCAGGATGTAGGCCGACACTGCGTACACGTCTTCATTGCTGAGCGATTGCGGCGCGTTCTGCGGCATCGCGCGACGAATATAGTCGAACAATGTTGGCGCATAAGGCCAGTAACTCCCGACCGTCCGGATCGGCCTTGGTGTCCCGATTGTGCCTTGTCCGCCAACGAGTCTGTCGCCAATAGCGCCCTCGCCCTTCTCGCCGTGGCACGAGGCGCATTGTTGAGCGAATATATCCCGTCCCTGGCTGACCGAACCGCGGCCTGCCGGCAGATTGCTGCCGTCACGTCCGACGTCGATATTCCAGCCGGCAATCTCCGCTGCGGTAGCCTGCCGCCCAATGCCATAGGTGCTTTGCGCCTGCGCGCTGCTCGCCCAGATCAAGAATACGAGAACAACGCCGCAGATCTCACGCCAGCGCATTGGTCACCTCCCCGTCGGCACTGATGCGCCAGGGCCAGATTGCATTGTTGTGGTAGAAATAGTTCTCGCCGCGTACTGCGAGCAGCTCGGCGAGCGTGGGCTGCACGTAGCCGGTCTCATCAACCGCACGGCTCTGGATCACCGCAGGCTTGCCGTCCCATTGCCAGGGCAAGCGGAAGCGCGTGAGCGCACGCGTCAGCACCGGCTCCTGCACCAGCGCATCCTGCCAACTCCTGCCGTCATCGACCGACACCTCGACCCGCTGGATCTTGCCGTGGCCGCTCCAGGCGATTCCGGTAATTTCGTGGAAACCTGTTGCGTTGAGGCGCTGACCACCCGAGGGACGGGTGATGATCGACTTCGCCTCCATGTAGAAAGAGAACTCACGCGCCGTGCCATCAGGCAGAAGATCGGTGTATTTCGAGGTCTCTTCGCGCGAGTAAGCTGGCTCCGCGGTCACGTGCAGGCGTCGCAGCCATTTCACATTCATATTGCCTTCGAAGCCGGGCAAAAGCAGCCGCAACGGATAACCCTGCTGCGGCCGGAGCCGCTCGCCGTTCTGGCTGTAGACGAGCATGGCGTCCTCGAGGCATTTCTCGATCGGGATGCTACGGGTCAGCGCGGCGGCGTCGGCGCCTTCGGCGATGATCCATTTGGCCTCCGGCTTCAGCCCGGCCTCCTGAAGCACCAGTTTCAGGCTCACGCCTGTCCATTCCGCGCAACTTAGCAGACCCACGAGGTCCGATGCGGTTTTGCCATAGGGCTTGGTGTAACCGGGATTGCCGGAGCATTCGAGAAAGTGGATGCGCGATTCCGACGGAAAACGCCTGAGATCATCCATGGTAAAGATCAGAGGGCGCTCGACGAGGCCGTGAAGCATCAAGCGATGTTGTGCCGGATCGATGGTCGGCACACCGCCGTGGTGGCGCTCGTAGAACAGCCCGTTCGGCGTGATGATGCCATCGAGATCCTGCAACGGCGTGCGGCCGGACGCGGAGATGTACTGTTTGAGGTTCTTCGAGATGTTCTTGACCACGCCCTTCTCGAACGGCGACGGCGCACCATAGGGCTGGCTCCCCATGGGATCGCCGGGCGCCTTCATCCAATCGGGCACGTTGGGCGGAAGGTTGTCCGTCTCCGCCGCCGTCGACGCACCAGCTCCAAGGACAACGCCGCCCGCCGCGGCGCCGCCACTTTGCAGGAAGCGTCGGCGTGTGGTCCCGATGGGTTTGTCGCTTGTGTGGATCTTGTTGCTCATGGCGGGCCCTCTGCTGAAGCTCGGCCCGCATGAAACCTGCCGCGAAGCGCGTTTGCAATTCGCGCGCATTTCAAAAGCAGGCGATCTCGATCAAGACTGGTCTAGTTTCACCGGCCGTGACAGCAGTTCCATTCCGTGCAGCGCACAAACGGTGCGTGCGTCACTCGCCCGGCGCGATTGCGTTGCTGGGCGTCGGCCGATCGGTGATCTGCTGGCCGAACAGGCTGCCAATCAGTTCGACCGCGGTGCGGGCGGTGCGCCCGCGCTCGTCCAGGAATGGGTTGAGCTCGACGATGTCGACCGATCCCACCACCCCGGAATCATGCAGCAACTCCATGATCAGATGCGCCTCGCGATAGGTCGCGCCTCCCGGCACCGTGGTGCCGACGCCGGGCGCGACGCAGGGATCGAGAAAATCGACATCGAAGCTGACATGCAGCACGCCGTTGTCCGCCTTGACGCGCTCGATCACGCGCCGGATCAGCACTGCAA
The DNA here is from genome assembly GCF_001440035.1 of Bradyrhizobium manausense. Lineage (GTDB taxonomy): Bacteria > Pseudomonadota > Alphaproteobacteria > Rhizobiales > Xanthobacteraceae > Bradyrhizobium > Bradyrhizobium manausense. The sequence continues at coordinate 193,090 of NZ_LJYG01000085.1, forward strand.
CGCCGAACTCGTCGATCTGACGCATGTCGACGACCCTGATCCGGCGGGCGCGCATCAGCTCCTTTTCGAGCTTGTCGATTGAACGCGCGCCGAACAGATCGAGCCTGCCAGGATCAATCGAGGCGCGTGCATCATCGCCCAGGAGGCCATCGAGGCCTGCCTCGCCGCACAGGAACGCGGCCGACATGCCGTGCATGTTGGCTGTAATCGTCGTCTCGGGCGTGTTGTAGTCGGCATGCGCGTCGAGCCAAAGCACGAACAGATCGCGTCCATGCTCCCGCCAATGGCGCGCCATGGCGTTGACCGATCCCATCGACAAGGTGTGATCGCCTCCCAGGAAGATTGGCAATGCGCCAGTTTGCGCGATTTCATAGCCGCGACGGCTGAGCACACGCGTCCAGCGCTGGATTTCGCGGTAATGATTGGCCTTTGCCGGCGGCCTGTCGGCGAGATCCCTGATCTCGGCCACCGAGAGATCGCCATAGTCGACGACTTCGAAATCCAGGCTTTCGAGCAGGGTTGCAAGGCCGGCGGTCCGCAGCGCGGCGGGGCCCATCAAGGTGCCGCGCTGCGAGGCGCCCATGTCGATGGGCGCGCCCAGCAACGCGATGCGCCGGGCTCGATCCGTGATGGTTCGATCGGTCACGGCAATCTCCTGAGGTCAGCAAGGCTGCACTAGCGTAACAGAGATTCGCATCCGGCGTTTCACGGGGGAGCCGGAACAAATTCCCGCGCGCGGCATTTTCCCACCAAGGCCGGTACCCGCCGTTCAAGACGGCGCCTGTCGCGGATAGCCAAAGGCCCTCGGGCCCGCTGTTCAAAACGAGCGCACGCGCGGATAGCCAAAGGTACCGGTCTCCGTCCTTCCGTCAGGTTCTGGAGGTCGCGAGCTTGAGCACGGACATACCGCAGCCCAATCCCCAGCCCGGCATGGCCGAGCGCGCCATCGATGCAGCGACCGACGTGTCGCACACCATCGGCGAGGTCGCAGGAGGCTTGCATGCCGCCGTCGATCGCCTCACTTACGCGATCGACGAAGCGCGAAAGCCGGGCCGGCCGCTTTCAACGGTGGCGGCGATCACGCGCGAGGCCCCCCTGGCCAGCCTGTTCGTCGCATTCCTCTTTGGCGTCGCAATCGCGCGCCGGCGCTGACGATCGGTTCAGGCGGCGCTGACGGCTTCGAGCTCGGCCGCCAAGAAGGTCTTTTCGAACGCGTCGGCAGACATCGGGCGACCGAAGAAATAGCCTTGCCCTTCTTCGCATCCCATACCGACCAGGAAGTCGGCCGTAGCGCGGTTCTCGATTCCTTCGGCAACAACCGTCAAGCCGAGCTGCTTGCTGAGGCCGATGGTCGAGCCGACAATGGCGGCATCGTCGGAATCGGCGAGCAGATCGATCACAAAAGAGCGGTCAATCTTGAGCCCGTCGAGGGGAAATTTCTTCAGGTAGCTCAGGCTTGCATAGCCCGTTCCGAAATCGTCGAACAGAATGCGTACGCCGAGTTGCTGGATGCGCTTGAACATGTCGAGCACCCGGACCTCGTCGTGCAACAGGACATCCTCGGTAACTTCGATCTCGAGCAGCGAGGGAGTAAGTCCCGTCGTTCTCAGCAGCTCCGCAACGGAATGCGCGAGATCGCCGGAGTGGAGCTGCGATGGCGAGAGGTTGATTGCGACGCGGACCGCATTTCCCGACAATTCCCACCCGCGCGCCTGCCGGACGGCGGTCTCCATCACCCAGCCCGCGATCCGCTCGGACAGCGCCGAGGTGTTGACCACCGGCATGAACTCGCCCGGCGAGACGTAGCCGCGCATCGGGTGACGCCAGCGGATCAACGCTTCGGCTCCGACCAGGCTGCCGTCGATCAGGCGGACCTGGGGTTGATAGAACAGCTCGAACTCGCCGCGATCCGCCGCAAGCGCCAGTTCGCTCTCCAGCGTCAGCCGGCTTTCCAGCTCCTGCCTGATCGCGCTTTCGAAGATCACATGGCCTCCGCGCCGCGTCAGCTTCGCCTTGGTGAGCGCAAGGTGGGCGTTGCTAAGGAGATCGTCCGCATTCTGTCCCCCGTCGGGATAGACGGCAACACCCATGCTGATCCTGACGCGGTGCTGGCGCGTACCCGTCGCGAGCGGCGCATCGAACGCGCGCACAATCCGCTCGGCGAACGCGGCCACAGGCTCGAAAACAGTGGCGCAATCCAGCGCAATCGCGAACTCGTCACCGCTGAGCCTTGCGACGAGCGCCTTGCCGTCGACTTCGGTCCGCAGGCGCTCGGCCACCGCCCGCAGCACGAGGTCGCCGGCTGCGTGTCCGAGCATGTCGTTGATCTGCTGGAAGCCATCGAGTCCGAGCACGAGCAATGCGACCTCGGAGGACCGCCGCTCCGCAGCAGCGATTAGACCGACGAGGCCGGCGTGCAGCGTGTTGCGGTTGGCAAGTCCGGTCAGCGCATCGTATTCGGCGAGATATCTGACACGTTCGGCCTCGCGCTTGCGCACCGAGATGTCGCGCAAGATCGCGCCATACTGGAAGCCGTCCGTTCCCTGCCAGCCCGAAAAGCTCGCCTCGACCGGAAAGGTTTCGCCGTTCTTGCGGCGTCCTTCGAACTCGACGACCACGGCGCCGCCGGGGACCAGCAACGCCTGCCGCGCCGCGTCTCGGATCGCGAAGCCCTTCGCACCGGCTTCCGCCGGAATCGCGCAAAGCGTTTCGAACGGGTGACCGATGATTTCGGTCGGCATATAGCCAAAGATCGCGCTTGCACCGGGATTCCAGACCGTGATCCGATGATGTTCATCGGTGCAGACCAGACCATCGCCGAGCGACATCGCGATGCGGTGGAACCGACTTTCGGCGATACGTCCCAAGAGGCTGCGGAAGTCGATCTCGTCCAGCGCGATGGCGGCCAGATAGGCGATGATCGCGATGTGGAAGAGCGAGGTGTCGATGATGAGCGGCCAACGCTGCTGCACCAGGACCGCAGTCAGTTCGATACTGGCGCCGGCTGCAACCAGGATGGCGACGCGGGCGCCGGGCGCAACACGGCGCCAGGAATACATCATCAGTAGACAGATCACGGCAAGGCCGACAATCATGCCGACATCGGACGTCCAGCGCAGCATACGGTTCTGAAGGACCGATTCTGCCGCCAATGCCTGGAGCACAGGTCCTGCGATGATGCGGCCGTTGGGAACGCTGAACCGGTCCCCCAATTCGAACGCGGTAGCACCGACGATGACCTTCTTGTCCCTGAGCTTATCGAGCGCCGCGGCGTCAGCCCGCAGCACGTCGACATAAGAAACAACCGGAATCGATCCTGCCCGAATGCTGAAGTCGATCAGGAAAGGCGGACGCCGGTCGACGTTCTGCCCGGCCAAGACGACCGCCATCGACGGCATCTGCGCATCGCCGAGTTTCTCTCCGACCGGGTAGCGGCGAACCAGTCCATCAGGTTCAACCGCGACATTGACGACGGCCGGCCATGACTGTCTGCTGAACGGCTTGAGGGGACGATTGATGTGAACCGCGCCGCCATTTGGCGTGGGCTGTTTGAAGGACGGCAGGATCGTCGAGCCTCCGACCTTCCGAAGCGCGGTGAGGAAGGCATCGTCGGAGGCTGGATCCGAGGGCGTACTGAAGTCGATGTCGAAGGCTATATCCTGTGCGCCGGCGGCCTCCAGCCTGTGCAGGAGGTCGGCGTGCAGGCTGCGCGGCCAGGGCCATACGCCGATCTGATCGATCGAGGGGGCATCGATGGCCACCACGACGACGCTACCGGTGGCGGAACGCGACTGCCAGGCGAAGCGCAGATCGGTGAGCGCGTTGCGCAGCGCGCCGTGCCATCCCGTGGACAGCACGACCGCCAGCGCGATCACGACAAGAATATGCGGCCGATAGCGTTTCACCCGATCCTCCCGCGCCCCCGCTCTCGCGG
>NZ_LJYG01000085.1:197028-237435 GCF_001440035.1 Bradyrhizobium manausense
CGCCCCCATCGCCCCTAGGAAATCGCCTTAGTGATGGTGACCATTCCCGTTGCCGTTGCCATTGCTGCCGTTACCACCACCGTTTCCGTTGCCGTTACCGTTGTTGCCCTTACCGTTGCCGGTGGCAGCATTGTTGTTGGCAGCACTGTTATCGTCGCCTTTGCCGGATTTGTTCTTGCCGTTGGACGATCCACTGTTGCCGGGCGCGTCGCTGGTCGACCCGGCACTGGTCGCAACATTGGTTGTCGCGCTTGACGACGTAGACGAGCCGCCGGCCGCGGATCCACTGCCGCTGACGGTGATCGCCGAGACGCTCGAGCTGTTGGAGGTCGTGGTCGTCGTGCTCGACTTGCCATCGCTCCACACCGTGTCCGTGCTGGCGTTCGCATTGCGCACCCGTCCCGGTGCGACGGCACTATGGGCGAGCCCGTGCGTGACCTTGTGGAAGTTCAGCTTGACCTCGCCGAGCGAGCTCGAGATCCGCACGACGCCAGGCTTGGGCGCGTGAGTTCCGCTTGCCTGATGCGAATGCATCGGCGCGCCTGCGACCTTGATCCCCTTCTCGATCTTGCCAAGCGCATGGATGGCATGGCCATTAGCCGCATCGCGGGGCGCCGACAGACCCGACTTCGGCACGGGGACCCGATCGATCGTCGAAGCACGCGGCTTGCCGTGCTCGATCGGATTGAGTGTGCCGGAGCCACTCAGGCTGAGCCCGGACTTGCCATGCGCGAAGGCGGTGGCCACCTGGCCGGGCATCACCTGGGCGATCTGGCCGGTCTTGAAATCAGACACTTCAACCTGCCCGCGGAGCACGCCGACCTTGGTGCTGCCTGCGCCCACCGTGACGCTGAAATGCGTTCCCTTGACCACGGCGGCGAGGTAGGGCGTCTCGACCTCGAAATGCTTGACGTTGCGCTTCTCGACCTCGAGCAGGATCGAGCCCGCCTGCTGGATGATGGTGGTCGAAAGACCCTCCTTCTTCTCGGCCGGCACGCCGACCACCGAGTTGGGAGAGATCAGGATCGTCTCCTCACCGCGAACGAGCAGGACGCGCCCGTTCCGGCCGGTGCGGATGGTATCCCCCGGCTTCAGTGTCTCTTCCTGGTTCAGCGAGACCTGCTGCGCGCCACTGGTCGCGAGCCAGACCTCGCCCGATGACTTGCTGACCGACCAGACGCCGTCATCCGCGGCGGATGCGACGGATGTGGCTCCCAGGACCAGCGCTACCATCACGGCGCACCGCATTCCAATTCGGACAAGCATAATGACCCTCAGCCGGAGTTACTGCCGAGCCTTCTGCGTATCCGAGATCACTCAAGATTAGCTTAGCGGTAATCCGGGAGTCCGGCGGCCGCATTAACGGATCATTGACCATAAAAAACTAAGAAAAATCATGCAGCTACTGAATCCTTACCGGAACCAGGCGACGTCTCCGTCAAACTACGCAGGACGATCCGCGCATAGCGCCGTGGGACGGTACCTCGCTGCCGCCTTGGTCCTCCTATGGTCGACATTTGCGGGAATCCCCCAATCACTCGCGCAGCAGGCGAACCAGCCGGGATTTAATCCGCTTCAGCCGGAGAAATACTTTGAAAACCAAACAAAGCAGGAATCCCTCGGCCGTCCGCCGGTGAAGCTGCCCTCGGTGGGCGGGCCCAATAGCGGCGGGGATACCAAGTCGCAGTTCGTGCTGCGCGACATCGACGTGACCGGCGCCCGGGCCATCCCCCATGATCGCATCGCCGCAGTCTACCAGACCTATCTTGGCAAGCGGATCTCGCAAGCTGACCTCGCGACGATCGCCGGCGCGATCAGCGATCTCTACCGGGTCCAAGGCTTCCATCTGAGCCGGGCGATCGTGCCGGCGCAGGACATTGCCGACGGCCGCGTCCGGATCCAAGTCATCGAAGGCTCGATCGTCGAGGCCGAGCTGAAAGGAGACGGTGCCGAGCAGTTCGGCGTGAGGCCAATGCTCGGGCCGATTCTAGCCGAACAACCGTCGCGCCTGGCAACGCTCGAACGCCAGCTCTACCTCGTCAACGGCCGGCCAGGCGTTCGCATCGCCGACACCTCGCTGGAGGAAATCGGCGGCACGACCGGCCGCTTCCGCCTCACCGTTTATCTGAAGACGTGGCATGTCTTCACCTCGTTCGGCCTGGACAATTTTGGCTCGTCGTCGGTCGGTCCGTGGCAGACCTACGCGACGGGCGCGTTCAACTCCTACCTCGCGCCCGGTGACACTCTCGCCGTCAACCTGTCGACCATTGCCAACGACCCGCGCGAACTCGGCTTCTCTCGGCTGTCCTATGACGCCCCGGTCGGCGTCGACGGCGTTCGGCTCGGTGGATCGGTGCTGTACAGCGCAGTCAGGCCTGGGGATGCGCGGCGCCTCGCCAGCGACATCACCACGACCGAGGCGTTCGAGTTGCATGCCAGCATTATCCCGCTCCAATCCCAATCGTCCACGCTGACCCTGACTGCGGCGACGACCTTCAGCAATGTGTCCGAGCACGATCTGTACGGTCCCTGGTACAGCGACCACATCAGAACCGCGAGCCTCACTGCCGACTACCGGCTGCAAGATGGCTTCGGCGGCACAAACTACGCGACGATGACGTTTCGCCAGGGCCTCGATGTCTTCGGCGCATCGCATGTCGACGACGATCTGTTGTCGCGCGATGGTGCCACCTCGAACTTCTCGGTGCTGAACTTCTGGTTTACACGCTACCAGACGCTCAACGACGCATGGTCGCTCAAGCTGTCTGCGGCGAGCCAGACCGCGTCACGCCCCCTGTTCACTTCGCAGCAATTCTATCTCGGCGGTGCAGCCTTCGGCCGCGGCTATGGCGCGGCCGAGATCAGCGGCGATAACGGTCTTGCCGGCTCGCTCGAAGTGCGTTTCGACCAGAAGCTCAATTTTCGCTACTTTAGCGGCTACCAGCTCTACGCTTTTGGCGACGCCGGCGCTGTCTGGAACGACGGCTACCGGCTGAGCGACGGCCTGTCGCTGACATCGGCCGGTGCAGGCGTACGGTTCTTCCTGGCGCAGGATCTCCAGGCGGATTTCGGCGTGGCGGTGCCTTTGAGCTACCGCGCGCCGGACAATGAACGGCGCAGCCCGCGCTTCCTGTTCACCCTGTCGAGTGCGTTCCGGCTCTGCCCCGAACGCGGCAGAAATGGCTGCCTTTAGCCGCGTGGCCCTTGGCTTGAGGCGGCCCTTTTGCGGTCGTCCTCACAGACTTGCCTAAATTTAATCCCGCAATCTGGTCACGATCGCTCGATCCGGCGGTTTTCAATAGCCATGTTCAGTCAAAAGTGATTGAGACGGAACTCATGAAAAGGGTGTTTGCAATTCTGGCTTTTCTCTGTGTCCTCGCGGCGGGCCAGTACGTTATCGTCAGCAAATTCGCGATCCGGCATGAGATGCTGTCCTTGTTTGACGCCGCGCGTCAGCGGCCGATCTCGGTCGAGATCGCGGTGCGGCGCGACTACGAGACCAAGGCCAATCTCGGTCTTTGGAAGCTTCCGGTCGCCATCATCAGCAACGGCAACACGGTCAAGGCCACCGAATATTCGTTCCTTGCCAACGTCCTTGCGGCGCGTGGCTATCTGGTCGCCAGCATCCAGCAGGATCTGCCGAGCGATCCGCCCCTGATGACCCATGTCGGCCAGAAATATGTCGGCCGGCGCGAGGTCTATATCCGCTGCGAGGCCAACATCCTCTTCGTGCTGAACACATTGAAGGGGCGACAGGAGAATGCCGACTACGACCACATCACGCTCGTCGGTCATTCCAACGGCGGCGACGTCTCCATGTATGTCGCACAGCAGCATCCTGAACTGGTGTCGAAGGTGATTACGCTCGACAATCTCAGGGTGCCGTTCGTCCTCAACGACCGCATGAAGATTCTGTCGTTCCGCTCCAAGGATCCGCATTTCCTGACCGACCCCGGCGTGCTGCCGACGCCGGAAGAGGCCAAGGCGCGGGGGATCGACATTATCCATACCGGGGCGCAACACACCGAGATGAGCGATCGTGGACCCGACTCGGTCAAGGAGAAGATCCAGACGACACTTGACCGCTTCCTGCGAGACAGTGCCAGCAGCGCGCTCGCGCCTGCCGATACCACCGCCCCGATGATCATGAACCCCGGCGACTATTAGTCGGGACGCTTTGCGGCAGATCAACGCAGCTCCATGCCGGCCGGGATAAATGGCCGTACAGCATCGGAGAGGCACGTGTTACACCATACCGAAAGGCTTGATGCGACCAGGCTCGACATGGAGAGCCTACCCCCGGCGAGGGCGCCCGCGCCCATGCGCCATTTCTATCGCTTGGCCCGCAGGCTGTTCCGCTCGATCATCGCACGTATCGACCTCTCACAATTTCCGGGATCATGCTGCGGCTGAGTAGACGGTCCGCAGGCGAATGTAGGCAGGTGACGAGATGCGCGCAGCAGCAAGACGAATTTGGCTCCTGCTAGCGACAGCCGCAAGTTTGGCTATATCGCCTGTTCTGGCCGCCGACGCCAATCACGGCGCCGATCTTGCCCAACGCTGGTGCGCAAGCTGCCACCTCGTGACGAACAGCCAGGCTCAGGCCAGCGTCGACGTGCCCTCCTTCGCATCGGTTGCGCGCAAGCCGGATTTCAGCCCGGAGAGGCTCGCGTTCTTCCTGCTTGACCCCCATCCGAAGATGCCGAACTTTCCCTTGAGCCGGACCGAAGCCGCCGACATCGCGGCCTATATCGGATCGCTGCGCCAGTAGCTGGCTCGCTCCAAACGCTCAAAAATGCAAATCCCTGCCGGAGGAGCCGACAGGGATCAGCAGACAGGACGATGGACGGCGGATGAGCTTCATCCGGTGGCCCATCGTGGACCTGCATGGGAATTGAAATGCGCATCAATCCGATGAGCAAGATCACTTTGTGAGCAGACTTTCCAAGATCAGGATTTGCCAGATCAGGATTTGCCCTTGCCCGGCTGCATGAAGTTGCCGGTCATCTGGCGCATGTGATCGCCGGCGTTAGTGAACTGGCTGCGCAGGAACTCGGACTGGATCCGCATCGCCTCCTGAAGATCGGTCGCGTGAACCAGCTTGCGAGCATGCTCGAATGCCGCCTTCATATTCTGCTCGGTGAAGGCGAGCGCCTGCTTGGAGACATCAGCGCCCGCGCCGGGAACCGACGACATTGATTTGGTGGCGGCATCGAAAAACATGCCGAATGCCTTCTCGGCCTGGTCAATCGTCTTCTCCGCCAGGTCGCGCAGTTCAGCCGGAACTTCGAGCTTCGGTTCGATCATGGTCGTACTCCTCCCTCTTTTTCCTGTCTGATTATCACATTTGCCGCGCCGCCTTCCAGCGGCCATGCTTCAGCAGGGGCCGTCACCTGGCGGTCCATCGCCGGCCGGGAGGACGGACAGAGCGTATTGCCGGCGCCCGGCCAAAGCTCAGGACAAGGGATGGTCGGGGAGCGTTTCGTCGGTGACAAGATCCTCGATGAGCTTGATGACCTCAAAGCGCTGGCGGGGGGCAAGCTTGAGAAAGGCGCGCAGCAGGCGGAGGCTCTCGACCGTGCCGGTCGCGGGTGCACCGAGCTTGAGATGCAGTTCAGCCGCGAAATTGAGGTTCTTCATCTCGCACCTATCACAGGATCGGTCCTTCGGTTCGCGCGTCGTAAGCCGGATCGAGGACCTGATGTCGTCACTGAACGCCACGGCGACGACAAACTCTAGGTCGGAGTACCCGGCAGGCTGGCGCGCTGAGCAGATCTCAACAAGGTTGCAATTATGTCAAGGAACAACCCGTCGGGCAAGCCAAACCGTGAGACTTAGCGATGCTTCGTCGACAGCGTGCCACGGCAATTCCGGATAACAGGAATACTCACCGCAGTCACCTACCTGCGTCAAGAAGCAGCATCATCACCACAAGGCTCCGACCGCTGTCAATTCGACCAACGTTTCGCATCGTTTCTGACATGCGCGGAAACTGGCAAAACCCGGACTAGCGCTTCTTCAGCGTATACACGTAATCGTTGAGCCCGATTTCGGCGGTTGTATCGTCGACGAAATGAAGGTCGATCTCGCAGCCGGTCTCCAGTGTCCTGATATGGGTCCCCATGAAGCCGAGCGAAACGGCAAGCGCCTTGGGATCGACCGTCTTGTCCGCGCTGTACATCTCGTCGAATGCGCCCTGGAAGAGCATGTCTGGACCATAATCCGTCACCTTGTAGTGCGGCTTGACGCAGGAAAATGGACGCGGACCGGAGATTTCCCCGGTCTTGAGAGCCACTGTCTTGCCCATCAGCCGCGCGCGCTCGGCATCGTCAGGCTTGCGATGCGGATCGGCCCAAGGCGCAAGCACGGCCGCCGTGAAGGCCCAGTTTCCGACAAAAAACGGATCGGCGGCCACGGCGGAGCCAGCCATGCCAAGCGATGCGAACAAACAGGCAATATGGGTGGGTTTCATGCGGCAAGCCCCCTTTACGTCTTGGACTCATCGCCCCGCATCAGGGTTCATCACGATCCGATATTTCTCGCTCCGTGAACCGTCGTTCAAGAACGTGCGACCAAGCGGTTGCGAAACGGCCACGCAGATCACGGGCGCCATGGCTGATGAACGATTTTGATTCGGGCGCACTCAGCACCAAAGGACGACGGCATGCTTTCTCGCTGCGATCTCATCAAGGGCGCCGCGGTTGCGCTTCTTATTCTCTCGACTCAGGGCGCGTGGGCGCAGGAGACCAAAATGAACCTGTTCAAGATCGTCACCGTCAAGGACGAGATCATCATCGGGCTGTCGCCTGACGAACTCCAGGCGCTTGGCGGCAGTGACGCAAGCGCGGTTGCGCACGCTCTGGCGCAGAAGGGCGACCTCACCGTCTGGCAGTACAACGTGCATCGCGGGCAGAACGGTGAAATGCAGCAAGCCCCCACGGCCAAAATCGGGCTTTTGGCCAACGCTTCGCTCCGCGTCGAGCCCTACACCACGCCCTACCAGATCATGCCGCATCCGTGACGCGAGATCGGGACGGCCGGCGGTAAAGCCGCCGGCCCATCCTTCAGCGGCGCCGCGCTGAGGCATCTGTCGCAAAACCGTAGACCAGGGCCAGCCGGTCGAGGCATTCGCGAAAACGCCGGGCGAAATAGTCGTTCCAGCGCTGGGTGCGGACAGCGCGCCGCTGCCCGATCTGATCCATGGTCAGGCCGAGCACGAGCACATCATGCACCAGCGCGGCGCCGTCGGTGCCAAGCTCGCGTTCGACCCGGTTCAGCCGTAGTACGGCCTGGCGCTGACGCTCGGTCAGGGGCTCGCGAGAGCGCGTGCCGTCGACAAATTCGCGGGTCGGATCCATGGCCTGCGGGCCCCGCTCTGCCCCCTCCCAGTCGTTCTGGTAAGCGCGACCACCTCGATATTGCGCCTCATCGATCTGGTGATGCGAGTGCAGTCGGCCGAGCGGATCATTGCGAATCGACCGCATCGCCACGATCTTCTCGTCGGAATCAAGCGCGAGCGGGTTGTCGACCTCTGCCTCCATCACCTCGGCATTGAACGGCAGGTCACGCGAGCGCCGGTCGTGAAGTTCGGTCAATCTGTAAGACTTGTTGCGTTTGGCACGAGCCACTTGGAAATTCCTTGCCAATTGACGTGAAAATGGAACGGTCGCGCGCGGGTCAGGCGGCGGAGACGAGCCTCAGCACGACGGCAGCAGCCGTACGGGCCGCGCCGGGACCGCGCGTCAGACGCGCATGCGGCGCGCAATAGCTCGAGCCGGGTTGACGTGCGTGACCGCAGAAGCTGATCTCCTCCCCCTCCTTGTCGCCGCTATAGGGGTAGCGGCAATCGCCTCGTTCGAGCTCGTGCAGCGTGATCAGGCGCGGCTCGATGCCGACGCAACGCAGTTTGACGGGTTGGGCAGGTTTCAAGGCCGATGGCGGCGGCAGGTTCAGGCCAGGTGGCACGGCACGAGGCGGTGTGCGCGGAGCGGGCTCACCCGGCAGGGAAGGCACGATCGACGGACTTATCATTCGTTCAGGCGTGGCGAGCCCAAGCCCGAGCCGCTTGGCGCGACCGATCACGGCGTTGCGGGTGTAAGCCGTTCCAAACCTTGCGTTAATCCGTCTTCCGATCTCCCCATATGACAGTCCCTTGAAGAAATAGTCGCAAAGCGCGTCGGAATGCTCCGACGACCAACGGCCCGGTTCCATGCTGCTGTCCTGTGATCCGCCCCGATCCCACGATCCGGAGGCGAAACACACCTTCCGTTATTCCGAAGGTGAAGTCAAGCCTTAATTTCTGATATTCATAATTGCATTAATTCCGAATTTCGGATTACAAGGGCTGAGGCGTGGGCAATCGAGGGAATCACCATGTTGGACGTTGCGATGATCGAGCGGGGCCTGGAAAAGACGGGCAAGAGCAAAGGCGGGCTGGCTGCGGCGATGGGCGTACGCCCGGGTGCCGTGTCGGAAATCCTCGGCGGCGAACGGCTGGTGAAAGCCTCTGAAATCATTCCGATCATGGAGTATCTTGAGCTGAACCTCGCGCCGATCATGGGTCGCGTCGGGGCCGGCGCCGTGATCGAGCCCGACGTCGAGCAGGTTCCGCCGGAAGGGCTCGGCGACATCGCGCTGCCCTTCCCGATCATGGAGGAGACCGTCGCGTTCGAGATCGTCGGCGATTCGATGCTGCCCAAATATGAAAGCGGCGACGTGATCGTGGTCTACAAGGACCAGCGTCACCCGCTGTCGAGCTTTTACGGCGAAGAGGCCGTGGTCCGGCTCAAGACCGGCGAGCGCTATCTAAAGACCATCGAGCGGGGCAAATCCCCATCCGTCGTCAACCTCACCAGCTTCAACGCCAAGCCGATCGTCGGCGTCAAGCTGGACTGGGTCGGCGAGATCTGCCTCTCGATGCCCAAAGGGCAGCTCGAGCGGTTGCGCGCCAAATCGGCCCGCCCGCGCAAGAAGGGTCGGTAAGCGAAGATTTCCGATTATCGGAAGTAGACCTTGACTGTCTTCTCATTTTCAGAAATACTCTGCCGTGCTCCCGGTCGTCGGGGCGCGGCAGGATCGCTTGATGCAGTATTTCGTGGTGATGATCGATTACGGGCGCCGCGGTCGCGAGGCGGTGGTCGATCCTGAAATCACCAGGCGCGAGGTCATCTCCCGCGTCAGCTCCGGCGAATATCAGAACATTTTATTCATCCACGAAGTCGCGTACAATTCCGTCGACGACGTGACCGAAGCCATTTTGGCCGAGGCCGCCCTCCCCGAAATCCTGCCTGAAGACGTTGACCTCCAGGCCAGCCGTCATGACCACGCTCGCGACCTGCGCAAGCACGAAAAAGCGTGATGCAGGCTGAAACAACCTGCGTCACGGCTCAACCCAAGCTCACACCGTCAGAACGGTCGATCCCGTGGTCTTGCGCGCGGCAAGGTCGGCATGCGCCTTGGCGGCATCCTTCAGCGCATAGGTCTGGTGCACCTCAATCTTGACCGCCCCAGACTTGACGACGTCGAACAGCTCGTTCGCCATGGCGACCAGGTTCTCGCGCTTGGCAGCGTAGGTGAACAATGTCGGCCGGGTAACGTAGAGCGAGCCCTTCTGCGCCAGCAGACCAAGATTGAGCGGCTCGACCGCGCCTGAGGACGCACCGAACAGCGCGGCGACGCCAAGCGGCGCGAGGCAGTCCAGCGACTTCAGGAACGTGTCCTTGCCGACGGAATCATAGACCACCGGCACCTTCTTGCCGCCGGTGATCTCGTCGACGCGCTTCACGAAATCCTCGCGCGTATAGATGATGACGTGGTCGCAGCCATGCGCCTTGGCGAGTTTCGCCTTCTCGTCGCTGCTGACGGTGCCGATCACGGTTGCGCCGAGATGCTTCGCCCATTGGCTCAGGATCAGACCAACGCCGCCGGCGGCGGCATGCAGCAGAATGGTATCGCCGGCCTTCACCCGGTAGGTCTGCCGGATCAGATATTGCGTGGTCAGCCCCTTCAGCATCATCGCCGCCGCGGTCTTGTCGTCGACGCCGTCTGGCAGCTTCAACAGCCGGTCGGCCGGGATCAGCCGCTCCTCGGAATAGGCGCCGAGCGGTGAGGCGCCGTAGGCCACGCGATCGCCCGGTTTCAGATCAGTAACGCCGGGGCCGACCTCCTCCACGACGCCAGCTGCCTCGCTGCCGAGCCCGCTCGGCAATTGCACCGGATACACACCCGAGCGGTTATAGATGTCGACGAAGTTGAGGCCCACGGCAGTGTGGCGGATGCGCGCCTCTCCCGGGCCAGGCTTGCCGACACTGACCTTCTCCCAAACCAGGACTTCCGGACCACCGGTCTTGTGAAAACGAATGGCGTGAGTCATGGGCGTTGCTCCCTTATCGTTGCGTTGATGGTCCGACAAAAAGCGGATCGGCCGGAGAAATAGCCATTTGGTCCGCCCGTTACAGTATAGAAGACGTAACAAGAATGTCACAGTGAACGACAAACCCTCGCCGTTCCGCCTCTGTTCGAGAAAGTTGATGAGGGTCTGGGAGCCACCGGCAGTAGCTTCTGCGCGGGGTTTGGTGGTCGCCTGCGAAGGAGAGCCGAGATGCCAGCTTATGTACAGCATCATCAGGACATCGAAATCGCGCCTGTGATTTGCCCGACATGCATGGGGTTCCTGCCGATGTATGTGCGCGAGGTCGAGCCGCACTGGAGCCTTGCCAAGATTGACTTCGTCTATGAATGCGCCGATTGCGGCGCCGAGGTCAGGCAGACCATCCGCAAGCCGGAGCTGCTGCGGCACTGATCGCACGATCAGCTGCCCCTAAGTATTTGCGCTGAACGGAAAAAGTGCCGCTCAGCGCGGGTCAGGCCGTCCCAAACGAGGCTTGTTCTTTGCCGGGAACGCAGGCAGAACAAGCTTCAAGCAAGACATTTGGGAGCGCCATTTCGTGGCTGATCAGAACGCTTCGACCTCGATCGAGGCAGTGGAGAGCGGCCTCGCCGCGCAAGGCTATATCGCGAGCCGGCAGATCGCGACCGCCGTCTACCTGTCGCAGCAGATCGAGAAGCCGATCCTGGTCGAAGGCCCCGCGGGCGTCGGCAAGACTGAGCTCGCCAAGGCAATCGCCGCCTGGCGCGGCAAGAAGATGATCCGCCTGCAATGCTACGAAGGCCTCGACGAGGCCAAGGCGCTCTACGAGTGGAAATACGCCAAGCAGCTGCTCTACACCCAGATCCTCAAGGACAAGCTCGGCGAGGTCCTCGGCGGCGCGCAAACGCTGCATGACGCGCTCGATCAGCTTCATGATTTCGGCGACGTGTTCTTCTCCAAGGAATTCGTCGAGCCGCGCCCCCTGCTCCAGGCGCTGGAACAGCCGGGCGGCTGCGTGCTGCTGATCGACGAGATCGACAAATCGGACGCCGAATTCGAATCGCTGCTGCTGGAGATCCTCTCCGACTTCCAGGTCACGATCCCCGAGCTCGGCACCGTCTCGGCGATCACACCGCCGACCGTGATCCTCACCTCCAACAGCGAGCGCGATCTCGGCGATGCCCTGAAGCGGCGCTGCCTGCATCTGCATATCGGCTTCCCCGAGCAGCGGCTGGAAGAGCGCATCGTCGAGAGCCGTGTGCCCGGCATCTCGCAGACGCTGCGCCGGCAAATGGTCGGCTTCATCCACGAGATCCGCTCGCTCGATCTGAAGAAACTGCCTTCGGTCAGCGAGACCATCGACTGGGCCCGGGTCCTGGTGCTGCTCCAGGCTTCCGAGCTCGACACCGAGATCGTCAAGGACACGCTCAACGTCCTGCTGAAATATGAGGCCGATATCGAGGCGGCATCGCCGCAAGTGACGACCTTCATCGCCAAGGCAGCCCGGTCCAACGTCTTCGGTTGACGCCGATGCGCGAGAACCTCCATCGTTTCTTTCGGGCGGCGCGGGGCGCCGGCGTCCACGTTTCGCCCGCCGAAAGCATCGATGCAATGCGTGCGGTCGCGCAGGTCGGCATCACCGACCGCACCATCCTGCGCGACGCCCTGCTGCTGACGCTGGCCAAATCTCAGGACGAGAAGCTCGCACTCGGCGACTGCTTTGATCTGTTCTTCAGCCAGCCCGAGCCGCCGCAGGATCAGCCCGAAGCCAACGACAATGACGAGGATTCGCAGGACGCGGATCAATCGCCCTCTGCAAATGCGGCCAGCAAAGCGGGCGATGGTCAGCCGCAGCAAGGATTGGGCCCGCTCGCCGAGATGCTGCTCTCGCAGGATCGCAACGCGATATCAGCTGCGATCGCCAGCGCCTCCGGCGCGGCCTCGCTCTCCGACATCCGCTACTCAACCCAGCGCGGCATCTTCTCAAGCCGCATCCTCGACGCCATGGGCCTTCAGCGCCTGCGCGACGATCTTGACGAGCTGACCGGGACCAATCCCGCGCTGGCTGAGCGCCTGCGCGCCGCGCTCGAGGCCTTGCGCGAGGCGGTGCGCGACACCGTCTCGCAGGGTCTTGCGCTCTATGCCCGCGAAGAGGCTGAAAACCTCCGCAACGAAATCCTGCGCAATGCGCCTCTTGCCCGCATCGAGCGGCGCCAGGTGGCGGAGATGCGTGCCCTCATCCGCCAGATCGCGCGCCGCCTGCGCGAGCGCTATTCGAAGCCGCGCAAGCGTCAGCGTCGCGGTCATCTCGACGTGCGCCGCACGCTCCGCCGCAACGCCGCCTGGGGTGGCGTGCCGTTCCTCACCGCATGGAAGCGCAAGCATCGCGACCGGCCGGAGATCGTAGCACTGTGTGACGTCTCCGGCTCCGTCGCACAGGTCTCCGATTTCTTCCTGCTCCTGATCCACTCACTGCACGAAGTTGTGGACGACGTCCGCTCCTTTGCATTCTCGTCACATCTGATCGAGGTCAGCGAGATCCTGGAGAAGAAGTCGCCGGAAGAGGCGATGGCCGAGATCATGTCCAAGGTCGGATTCGGCTCGTCCGACTACGGTTCGTCGCTGGTCGATTTCGAAAAAGACTTCATGAGCGCGCTGACGCCCCAGACCACCGTGATCGTGCTCGGCGATGCCCGCAGCAACAATCTCGACCCGCGCGCGGACATCCTGCGCCGCATCTCCGAACGCTCGAAACGGTTGGTCTGGCTCAACCCCGAAGGACGACTCGCCTGGGGCTTTGGCGATTCCGAGATGCCGCGTTATGCGACCTTTTGCAGCGTGGTGCGGCAATGCGCCACCGCGCAGCAGCTCGAGCGCGCAATCTCCGATATCGTTGCCACTTATCAGTAAGTCTCGTCAGTAAGTCTCGTAAGTAAGTCTTGGGCTCGCGGCGAACGTCAGTTTCGTGCAAGCTCTGCGTGAGCGACATTACACTCGCGAAAGTGAGAGGCAATTTCGTCGAGCGCACGCTGTTCCCATTCGTGAGCTTGCGCCAGCCAGAAAACCCGATGCTCAAAATCGAGCGCCGCGCGCTCCCGGCACAGGGATTCCTGACCGCGAATTTCGACCAGCCTGTTCATGCACTCGCACTCCCTCTGCGTGAAGCCATTCCCAGCGAATCAGCCTAACAGAGTCACGAACCCAGCGCCTCACCCTTTCTGGGCCTATCGCGACGCAGAATGAGACAGCAACGCTTCCCGTGCACTGCGCCCGTCGCAACGCAACATCAAATCAAGATCATCAATTAGTGATCGGCGATCGGGACGACCGTCGCATCCGGCCGATCTTAACTATTGTGGCGCAACAGACTGCGGCAATTCGTGAAGAAGAGTTCTAAACAGCTCACCGAATTCCCGACTCATTGTCGTCGCATCATCTTCATGCCGCGCCGCTAACAGGGGCGCGCGAACGTGACTATCGCTTGAGGCAACATGAGCAACGACGTCGACTTTGATCTTTCACCGGACCAGTGGGAGGCGCTGAGAGCGCTCCGTAACCCGGAGCCGAGCGGTCGCCTCGCGAAGGCTTATCTGCTCGAAGGTCTCGCCAAGCTTGGCCTCGTGGACGTCAATGACGGAGTGCCTGCGATGACGCCAGCCGGACGCAAGGTGCTGGTGCGCGGATCATGCCGATTGCTGGATCTGGCGGCGTAGCGCGCATATCAAAAAATCTGGGCTGTCACGATCGCGTAGGCGATGAACACAACGCCCAGTCCCCACACCATGGCCGGAATCTGTGACCGCCGGCCGACCGTTACTTCCAGTGCGATGTAGCTCAGAGTCCCCAAGGCCATTCCGTTGATGAGGTTGTTGGTCAGCACGGTGACAAGCAACGTCAGAACGATCGGAACCGCATTGCCGAGATCGGTCATGTCGATGCGGGCAAGGCCCTGCATCATCAGCACCCCAACCAGCACCAGCGCAGGTGCGGTTGCTTGCGATGGGATGATGACAAAGATCGGCCAGAAGAACAGCGCCAGGAAGAAGAACCCGGCGACGGTCAGCGACGTCAGGCCGGTGCGGCCGCCGGCCTGCACGCCGGTGATCGATTCGATGTAGGCCGTCACCACCGACGTGCCAAGCAGCGGGCCGACGATGGACGCCGTCGCATCGGTCGCAAAGGCCGCAGTGGCATTCGGGATCGAGCCGTCCGGCTTGCGCAAATTGGCAGCGCCGGTCACGCCGATCAGCGTGCCCAGCGTCGAAAAGAACTCGGCGCACAGGAAATAAAACAGCAGCGGCAGGGCCACGACGAAATGGCTGAAGAGATAGCCGACATCGAGCGCCATGAAGGTGCTGGTCGGCCAGCGCGGCCATGACATGATCGCTGATGGCATCGACGTCACCATCTTGCCGTTGGCGCCGGGAACGAAGAAGCCGATCACGGTGAGCAACACGATCGACAGGATCAGCGCCGCCGGAACCCGGCGGACCACCAGCACCGGCGTGAGCAGGAGGCCGAACAGCGTCAGCAGCACGGGCGGGCTGCGCAGCGATCCCATGGCGATATAGGTCGACGGATTCTGGACGACGAATCCGGCGCCTCGCAGCGCAATAAACACGATGAGAGTCCCGACAGCCGCCTGGATGCCGATCTTCAGCGCTTCCGGCACGTCCTTTGCGACCTTCTCGCGCAACTTCGACAGGCTGAGGATCAGGAACAGCACGCCGGTGAAAGCGACCATGGCGAGCGCGCCCTGCCAGGGCATGCCCATCTGCTTGACGATGACATAGGTGAAGATGACATTCGATCCCATCGCGGGCGCGACCGCGAGCGGCAGGTTGGCCCACAGTCCCATCATCACCGAACCGAAGATCGCGGCCAGCGCCGTGGCGCTGACGAGATCGGCGCGATCCATACCGGCGTTGGACATGATCGCGGGATTCACGGCGATGATATAAGCCATGGCCGCGAAGGTGGTCGCTCCGGCCATCGTCTCGCGCCCGACACTCGTGCCACGCTCGGTGAGGCGGAAGGCCCGATCGAGCAGCCCGGCAGCTGCCCCTGGCGCCGGCTCTGCAGAAGCAGCTTGCGGCTTCGTCATCTCGTCCATCCCAGTCCTCCTACCAGACCACCGGGTGCGCTTCGCCCGTCTGCACATTGATGAAACCGAGCGGCGCCTGCTCGCACGGCGCCACCAGGACCCAGCTCCATGGCGCACAAGTCAGCGTTGCAAACATGAGCCTTTCAGGAAATCCCGGATACCAGCGCGGCCGGAATGTTGGCTCGTACATCCAGTCGACCTTGCGGCCTTCCGCATAAAGCGCCTGCATCTCGGCATCGAGCGCCTGCGCCGAGCGGCAGCTCATCAGCCCGCCGACCTCGAAGAGTACGGTGGCGACGAGCTCGCCCTCGCGCACCAGCGCCCATCCGCCCTGAAGCGCGACCAGCGCGTTCGCTGCCTTTGCCATCGCCGCGTCGGACGAGCCGACCACCCAGATATTGTGCTTGTCGTGCGCCACCGAGCAGGCGAGCGCCGTTTCCGGCGTGCGCGGTCCGCAGCCGCGCCAAAACATCTTGGCGACACGACCGTCGCCGGAAAAGCGGTCGATGATGGCGAATTTGGTAATGGCTTCGCTCTCGTCGCGCTGCACGGCCCCGCCTCGCACCGGCAGGTCGAGCGTGTAGAACTCCGGATGCCAATGGAAGGGGCGGATCACCGCCGCCTTCATCGTGCTCCGGCCAGGCTCGGCCCGCAGCTCGAAATCCTCGGGCTTGATCGTGCGCTTGATGTTGACCGTCTTGGTCGCCCACTCCGGCCATTCGATCCTAGGCACCTCGCCGAGATAGCGCTTGCCTTCGGACACCTGCGCGCCGTCGGCCCACACTTCGGCGATCGTCAGCTTGGCAACATCCGACAGCAGCACGACGTCGCCGAAGCGCCCGGGCGCCAGACTGCCGACGAACGGCGTGAGGCGCATGTGCCGCGCCGGGTTGATGGTGAGACACTGGATTGCGATCTCAGGCGCAAGGCCGGCCTCGATCGCGACCCGCGCATTGTGATCGCTGGCGCCGAGCTCGAGCGTGTGACTGGCACTACGGTCGTCAGTGGTGAAGGCGACCTGCGACCAATCCTGCAAACCCTTCGCAAGCAGCCATTTGACGATCTCGTCCATGGCATAGACGCGCAGCTCGACAAACAGGCCCCGCGTGAGCTTGTCCCAGGTCTCCTCCGGCGTCTGCACCTCGTGATCAGATGAAAGCCCGGCCGCGGCAAAGGCGTTGATGGAGGGCAGATCCCGCAGGCCGGACGCGTGGCCTTCGACGACGCCGCGTGCCGCAAACGTCGCCTCGATCATGCCCCAGAGCCGCTTGTAGGACGGGTTGTCCGGATTCCACACAGCCGGCCAGTCCATGACTTCGTCGAGCCCTGTGACCATCAGGCTTTCGGCCATGAAGCGCGCCTGCTCATCGCGGCCATACCAGCCGCCGCCCCATTCGTATGCGGTCGGTGGCACCGCCGAACCGGGCTGCGGAAAGATCTTGAGCGGCGAGCCGCGGCGACGTGCCTCGAACCAGAATTCGAGATTGCGCGCGCCGTTGACGTTGGAGAATTCGTGGCTCGCCTCGCAGGTCCAGGTATTGCCATGGGGCAGCACCAGCGCCGCTTCCCATTCCGGCGTCAGATGCGAGCTTTCAATGTGCTTGTGCACCTCGCCAAAGCCGGGCACGGCCGCGAGATCCGGCCGATGCACACGCTCGCGAACCTCGCCGGGATAGCTTCCGGCCGGCCCGACCCAGGCGATGCGCCGGGCCTTGAAGACGATCTCCTGGTCCTCGCACCAGGTGCGGCTGTGCACGTCTAGTAACTTGCCAACCCGCAAGGCGCGATCGGCGGGACGGCGACCGAGCGCCGTCAGCACCAGATCCTGACGAATGCGAACCTCGTCGGGCGCGTTGATCATGAGATCGTCGGGTAACGCATTCATGGCCTGCCTCACTTTATGCCGGCACTTTCGCAGCTGCGGTCCGCTTGCGCGGCGATTTGCCGGACCTGCCACCGCGCGCGGCGGCGGCATCGCGCTGACGGACGTCCTTCAAAAGGGTCGTGAGCGCCCATTCGATCGCGTCGGCGATCTCGGCGCTCGTCATGCCGAAATCCTCGCGCATCGCGTTCCAGGCCAGAACGTTGTTGAGGTAGGACGCGAGCGCCTCGGCCTGGCGGACCTCCTTCGCGGGAAGATGCCGCACCAGCGGCGCCATCGCCTTGCGATGCTGGTCGATCAGGTGCCGCCGGAAGCCGGCGCGCACCCGGCGGCCCGCCCTCGTCATCGCAATGGCGCGCGCCAGATGCGGATGACGGTCGAACCGCTTGCACAGCTTGCGGAAGATCTCGGGCAGTTCGTCCGGCGAGGTGAAGGGAATGTAGCTGAAGACATTGTCCTCGATCCATTCGCCGGCCGCGGCAAACAGCTCCGCGCGGGTCTTGAAGTGCCGATAGATGGTTCGCTCGGCCACTTTGGCACGCTTGGCCACCGCGGCCATGGAAATGTCGTCGGCCTCTTCATCCTCCAAAGTCTCGACAAACGCCGCAACGATGCGCTGGCGCGTCATCTCGGCATATTCGTCGCGAAGGCTTGCGCCATGTCGTTCGACTGTACTCATGTCATAAGTCTGACACCTGTCGATTTGCAGGGTCAAGCCGAGACTTGAGGCACGCGGCGCCGTAACAATGGGCGCCGGCCTGCTCCCGGAGGCCAGCGGCCTGCGCGAGCACGACCACCGCCTGCCGCCTGAAAAATGGACTTTTGCCCGCCGCGAAAATCGGATTTGCTCCGCCGAGAAAACAGCGGGCAACGACGCCGCGCCAGACGCGCAAGGGAGCTGGTCATGAACGGGCTTGGCGGACTGAACAAATCTCCCGATGGCGTGGTCATTGGGCTCGTGCAATTGCAGCTGCCGAACGTCGTGACCCGCGCTGATCTTGCCCGGCAGACCGAGCGCATCGTCTGGATGGTCGGCAAGGCCCGCCGCAACCTGTCCACCATGGATCTGGTGGTGTTCCCCGAATACTCGCTGCACGGCCTCTCGATGGACACCAATCCCGAGATCATGTGCCGGCTGGACGGGCCGGAGGTCGCGGCGTTCAAGCAGGCCTGCATCGACAACAGGATCTGGGGCTGCTTCTCCATCATGGAGTTCAACCCGCACGGCAATCCCTACAATTCCGGACTGATCATCGACGACCACGGCGAGATCAAGCTCTATTACCGCAAGCTTCATCCGTGGATTCCGGTCGAGCCGTGGGAGCCCGGCGACATTGGCATTCCCGTGATCGAGGGGCCGAAAGGCGCCAAGATCGCGCTGATCATCTGCCATGACGGCATGTTCCCGGAGATGGCGCGGGAATGCGCCTACAAGGGCGCGGAGATCATGATCCGCACCGCCGGCTATACCGCGCCGATCCGCGACGCCTGGCGCTTCACCAACCAGGCCAATTCGTTCCAGAACCTGATGGTCACGGCAAACGTCTGCATGTGCGGCTCGGACGGCTCGTTCGATTCCATGGGCGAAGGCATGATCGTCAATTTCGACGGCAGCGTGCTGGCGCACGGTACCACCGGCCGCGCCGACGAGATCATCACCGCCGAGGTGCGACCCGATCTCGTGCGCGAGGCCCGCATCAATTGGGGCGTCGAGAACAACATCTACCAGCTCTGGCACCGCGGCTATGTCGCGGTGAAGGGCGGCGCGATGGACTGCCCCTACACCTTTATGCAAGACATGGTTGCAGGCAGCTATCGCCTGCCGTGGGAAGATCAGGTCAAGGTCACCGACGGCACCTCCTGTGGCTTCCCGGCGCCGACGCGGATGTTCGGCAGGACGGCCAAAGCCGCGGAATAAACGGTTTTCCGGCTGAAACCGCGACATTCTGGCACGGTTGTTGCTCCTTTTGACGCTCAAGTTGCGTCAAACCGGGGGAATCCACCATGTCGACCATTACCGCGGCACCCACCGCTGAGCCCAAGCCGCTCTATACGTCCCTGTTCGTCCAGGTCCTGGCCGCACTGGTCCTGGGCATCATCCTCGGCGTGGCCGCTCCGGACTTTGCCATCGGTCTGAAGATCCTCAGCGACGCCTTCCTGAAGCTGATCTCGATGATCGTGGCGCCGATCGTGTTCTGCGTGGTTGTGCATGGCATCGCCGGCGCCGGTGACCTCAAGAAGGTCGGCCGGGTCGGCGTCAAGGCGCTGCTGTATTTCGAGGTCATGACAACGGTCGCGCTCGTGGTCGGCCTGTTGCTCGCCTACATCTTCGGTCCCGGCCACGGCATGAACATCGATCCCTCGACGCTCGATGCCAAGGCGCTCAACACTTACGCCGACAACGCCCACAAGCTGGCGGGCGGTGGCATCGGTGCATTCCTCATGAACGTGATCCCGACCACCTCGTTCGACGCGCTGTCGCGCAACGACGTGCTCCAGGTGCTGTTCTTCGCCGTGCTGTTCGGTGTCGGCTTGGCGCTCGTCGGCGGCGAGAAGGGCGCGCTCGTCACCTCGGTGATCGACGCGGCCTCCACGGTGCTGTTCCGGGTCATGGGACTGATCGTTCGCGTTGCCCCGCTCGGCGTTCTCGGCGCGGTCGCCTACACCGTCGGCAAATATGGCGTCGGCTCGCTGAAGCAGCTGGTTTCGCTGGTGATGCTGTTCTACATCTCGGTCGGCATCTTCGTGCTCGGTGTGCTCGGCAGCGTGATGGCGCTCGCCGGCATCAATATCCTGAAGTTCCTGTCCTACCTGCGCGAGGAATTGACCATCGTGCTCGCGACCGCCTCTTCCGATGCGGTGCTGCCGCAGATCATGAAGAAGCTGGAGCGCATGGGCGTGAAGGATTCCGTGGTCGGCCTCGTCATCCCGACCGGCTACTCCTTCAACCTCGACGCCTTCTCGATCTATCTCACGCTCGCCGTCGTCTTTATCGCGCAGGCCACCAACACACCGCTGTCCTTCGGCGATCTCCTGCTGGTGCTGGGCGTCTCCCTGATCACGTCGAAGGGCGCGCACGGCGTCCCGGGCTCGGCGATCGTGATCCTTGCCGCGACGCTGAACGCGGTGCCGAGCATTCCGGCGATCGGTCTCGTGCTCGTGCTGTCGGTCGACTGGTTCATCGGCATGGCCCGCGCAGTCGGCAACCTGATCGGCAATTGCGTGGCGACGGTCGTCGTGGCCGCCTGGGAAGGCGACCTCGACCGCGCCAAGGCGGCCAAGGTGCTCGAGGGCGGCGAGCTGGTGGACGTGACGGCGGGATAGCGCGGCGGTTCAAGCGTTCCACTGGAGGAGCGGCGTTCCGTACGCCCTCCTCCACACCGACAGGAAGCGCGGAAACCAGGAATGGGCGACCGCGCCCTTATAGGCCCAGGTGCGATATTTTAGCCCCTGCTCCGAGATCAATTCCTGATACCCGCCGTGCACCTCGGTCGCGGTGCGGATGTCTTTCAATATCCCTTGCGCGCAGGAGCGATAAGTATTGCTCCCCGAGAACTCGTCAAAGTCCAGCATGCGGTCGGCGAACTCGACGTTGAACGTCGGCCACGACGAGCGACCCTGATAGGCCGGTGCCGCAATCTTGTGGATCATCTTGTTCCGCGGATTATCCGCCGACACCAGGAAGTGGAACGTGCTGGGGATGCGGAAGCGAGGCTCGCCGAGGATCAGATTCGTCGTGGCCGCGAACAGCGCACGCTCGCTCGGATCGTTCATATCCCAGAAGCCGCGATGCACGCTGACGAAATCCAGCGCGACCATGGAGGCCGGCGCGCCGGCCGGGCCATCCAGCGAATGCCTGATGTAGCCGTCCTTGCCGAACAGGCGGAGCAGACCCTTCTTGTACTCTGCGAGGTCGCGCCCGAGCAGCCGCTTCAGCTCATTTTCATCGACGATGCCGAGTTGCTCGCCCCACACGAACGTTGTGTAGACGCAGGCATTGGTGACAAAGCGCCGGCGCTCGGCGCGGGTGTCGGTTGCCGCCGAACGAGGGCAGCTGGCGTCGCAGAGCAAATATCTGGCGCCGTTAGCATCGAACGGGTCGAGCTCGCTTGCGAGCTTCAGGATCGCACGCTTGAGATCGGCGCCATATTCGGCCAGCAGCAAGCGACCGGCATGCGCGCATTGCGACATCGCCAGATAGGACGACGCCCGCCTCTCGGCCGAGAGCATCTGCTGCAGACCAGCCAGAATGCCGAGCAACGTATCCGAGGGACGCGAGAAATAGTTCACGCCGAGATATCGGCCGCGCCCCGCCGGAACGATTGTCGTCGTGACGACATCGGCGCGAACCGCCTGCAGCAACAGGCGGACGCTCTTTTCGAGCAGGCGGGCCCGACGCACCGCATCCTGCGCGTCCATGATGGTCTCGGGGTCGAGGATATCAGGATAAAACCAGGCAAAGTCGCGCGGATAATAGGCGGAGGCGTGCGGAGCACCTGTGACGAGGAACGCCTCGGTCACCGAAAAAGCGCTGTCCATCGAGTGGCGATAGAGGTCCTCGATCGCCGACAGTGAATGCTGCGACTTTCTCATGAAGCGGTCACCGAGAAAATTCACCGCCTGAAGCGCGTTGGCGACCAAGGTCGCAGCCGCGCCCTGGTAAAACCGGTTCTCTTGCTGGCTTGAGAAGGAGATGTCGCGGTTCATTTGTCCAAGTCGGCTGACGCCTGGTGAAGCTACACCATTTTACACTTCTCTGATTCGTGTCTCTACCCGGTGACTTCCGGGCCTACGCCGCTCGCGGCTTGAAATGCTCGATCACCCGAAGCAAGACCCGCGCGCCCGCATCGGCGTCGGCCAGCTCGACGTGCTCATCCGGATGATGGCTGATGCCGCCGCGGCAGCGAACGAAGATCATGCCGACATCGGCGATGTCGATCATTGCCATGCCGTCATGCCCCGCTCCGCTCGGCAGCTCGAAGGTGGAAAGACCTTCGGCTGCGATGGCCTGCGCGATCTGGTCCTTCAGCCAGGGCGCGCAAGGGACAGTGCGGTTCTCATGGGTGACATCGAGCTGAAGCGCCAGTTGCCGGCGCTTGGCGATCGCCTCGATCTGGCGGACCACGTCGGCGACCGCGCGCTTGCGATGCATGTCGGTCGGCGCGCGCATGTCGATGGTGAAGGATACCTCACCCGGAATGACATTGGTCGCGCCGGGCCTCGCCTGGATGTAGCCGACAGTGCCGACCAGCCCGTCCTCGTCGGTGCGGCAGAACTGCTCGATGGCGCCGATGCATTCGGCGGCGCCTGTAAGCGCGTCACGTCGCAGCGCCATGGGCACGGTGCCGGCGTGACCGGCCATGCCAGTCAACCGCGCCGCCAGCCGTGTCGCGCCCGCAATCGCGCTGACGACGCCGACAGGGAGATTCCGGGCTTCCAGCACCGGCCCCTGCTCGATGTGCAATTCGAGATAGGCCAGCAGCTCGCGCCGGGCGCGCGCGGCCGCGCCGATATGATCGGGGTCAAGGCCGAATTCGAGGAGCGCATCGCGCATCGACACACCGTCCCGGTCGCGCGTGTTCAAAACGCTCTCGTCGAACGTGCCGGCCATTGCACGACTGCCGAGCAGGGTCGAGGCGAAGCGAACGCCTTCCTCGTCGGCAAAGCCGACCACCTCGATCGCGAACGGCAGGCGCTTGCCCCGGCGGTTGAGGTCGGAAACACAGACAATTGCCGTGATCACACCGAGCGGCCCGTCCCATTTGCCGGCATCGCGCACCGTGTCGTAATGCGAGCCGAGCATCAGGCAGGGCGCTCCCGGCTGCTCGCCGTCATAGCGGCCGCAGACATTGCCGATCGCGTCGAGATGCGCGCTCATGCCGGCCTCGCGCATCCAGCCGAGAATGACGTCCGAGGCCGCGCGCAGCTCCTTCGTGAGAAAGATGCGGGTGAGCTTGTCGCCGTCTTCCGAGATCGCCGCGAGCTCGTTGACCCGACGCACGATCTCTTCGCCGAGCGATACATTCTGAACGGCGTTACCAGCACCCATCTCGGTCAAGCTTTCCATCCTGGGGACCGCGAGGGGCGGTCGCAGCGTCAATCGATACAAGTTCGGTGCCAGCGAATTCAGACCTGCGCCGTCGCGAGCCAGCCGGGTGGTTAGCATGAATGTGGACCATCAACCGGCCGCCTCCAGTCGTCCATCCGCGCGACAGACGGTTTAAGATTGCTTAACTCCATTGCATACAATCAGGAAATACTGCCCATGATTTAATCTGACACCATCCTGATCAAAATTTGCACATTTCATATATAGCTTTATTTTACAAGTAGTTACGTCGCTATGCATACCCCTTAACCTCTGGCACGAAGCTTGCGACATCCCTCCCGGGCTCCGCCAGACCGGCGCAGCCGCGAGATTGAGGCGGTCAATCCGCCAAGGGGAGCAAGCAATGGATTTTGGCAGGATTTCACGACGTCATTTGTTGCAGGGCGGTGCCGCCCTCACCCTCGGCGCAGCGGCAGGCGCCCGCCCGGCCTTCGCGGCCGAGACCACGATCGGCTTCATCTATGTCGGCTCGCGCGACGACTACGGCTACAACCAGGCCCACGCGCAGGGCGCGGCGGCGCTGAAGAAGATTCCGGGCCTCAAGGTCGTCGAGGAAGAGAAAGTGCCCGAGACCGACGCGGTCGAGAAGACGATCGAGTCGATGATCAACCTCGACGGCGCCACCCTGCTCTTCCCGACCTCGTTCGGTTACTACAATCCGCACATGATCAAGATGGCCACCAAGTACCCGAAGCTGCGCTTCGAGCACTGCGGTGGCCTCTGGACCGACAAGGACCCGAAGAACGCCGGCAGCTATTTCGGCTATATCGACGAAGCCCAGTACATCTCGGGCATCGTCGCCGGCCTGACGTCGAAGAGCGGCAAGCTCGGCTTCGTCGCGGCCAAGCCGATCCCGCAGGTGCTGCGCAACATCAATGCCTTCACGCTCGGTGCGAAGTCCGTCAATCCGAAGGCCACCACGCAAGTGATCTTCACCGGTGACTGGTCGATGCCGGTCAAGGAGGCTGAAGCCACCAACAGCCTGATCGACCAGGGTGTGGACGTGCTGACGTGTCACGTCGACGGCCCCAAAACAATGGTCGAGAACGCGGCGCGGCGCGGCGCCTTCGTCTGCGGCTATCACACCAACCAGTCGGCGCTGGCGCCCAAGGCCTATCTCACCGGCGCGGAGTGGAACTGGGAAGCGCTCTATCCGAAGTTCGTCAAGATGATCGCCGCCGGCGAGGGCATCCCGAACTTCTACCGCGGCGGCCTGAAGGAAGAGATCGTCAAGACCTCGCCCTATGGTGAAGCCGTCTCGGCCGAGGCGCGCAAGGCGGCAGACGAGGCCAAGGCCAAATTCCTGTCCGCGGAAGGCTTTGCCATCTTCAAGGGCGGGCTCGTCGACAACAAGGGCAAGACCGTCATTCCGGCCGGCACCGATCGCGGCCAGAAGGACCCTGAGCTTGAGAAGATGGACTATCTCGTCGAAGGCGTGATCGGAGCGACTTCGTGACATCAGAAACAGCGGATTCTGCCGAGGCGGTCGGGACAATTACCCCGACCGCCGACGCCGGCTTTCTGCAACGCCACGGCGGCACGATCGAGTATGTCCTGATCCCCGGCGCGGCGCTGGCCGGCGCGCTCGTGGTCTTCGGCATCTTCGTCATGATGTCCGGCAAGAATCCGCTGGATCTTTATTTCTATATGTATCAGGGCGCCTTCGGCACCTGGTTCTCCTGGCAGAATACGCTGACGCGCGCTGCGCCCCTCATTCTCACCGCGCTTTGCACCGCGCTGCCGGCGCAGCTTGGGATGGTCATCATCGGCGGCGAGGGCGCGCTGTTGATCGGCGCGCTGTCGGCGACCAGCGCAGCACTGCTGCTTCAGGGCATGCCGCCGCTCGTCGTGCAGATCGCAATGGTGATCGCCGGCGTGATCGGCGGCGGCTTGTGGATCATGCTCGCCGGCGCCTTGAGGCAATATCGCGGCGTCAACGAGACGATCTCGAGCTTGCTGCTCGTCTACATCGCGCTCGCGATCCTCAATCATCTGGTCGAAGGCATGATGCGGGATCCCGCAAGCCTCAACAAGCCGTCGACCCGCGAGATCGGCGCTGCCAACATGATCGGCTCCATCCCGGGCACCGACGTGCATTGGGGTCTCGTCTTCGGACTGATCGCCGCGGTAGCGGCCTATATCCTGATCTATCACACCGTGTTCGGCTTTGCCGCGCGCGTTGCCGGCGGCAACATCCGCGCCGCGAAAATCGTCGGCCTTGGCGTCAGCAAGCTGATCCTGACTATCTGCTTCCTCGCCGGCGGCGCCGCGGGTCTTGCCGGCATGGTCGAGGTGGCCGCCGTGCAGGGCCGCACCAACGCCAATCTCGCCGCCGGTTACGGCTTCACCGGCATCCTGGTCGCCTTCCTGGCGCGGCAGAACCCGCTCGCCATTATTCCCGTCGCGATCCTGCTCGGCGGCATCAGCGCCAGCGGCGGCCTGTTGCAGCGCCGTCTCGGATTGCCCGACGCGTCCGTGCTGGTGCTTCAGGGCATCATCTTCGTCTTCGTGCTGGCCAGTGATGCGCTTTACGGCCGCATTTCATTCCTGAAGGGCAAGTCCTGATGGCTGATGGATCGATCGGACTCTGGACCGTCCCACTCGCCGTGCTCGGCGGCGCAATTCGCGTCTCGACGCCCTTCCTGTTCGTGAGCTTGGGGGAATGCATCACCGAGCGTTCGGGCCGCATCAATCTCGGCCTCGAAGGCACGCTGGTGATGGGCGCGATGAGCGCCTACGGCATCTCTTACCTGACGGGATCGCCCTGGCTCGGCGTGCTCGCCGCTGGCATCACCGGCGCCTTGCTTGGCGCGCTGCATGCCGGCATCTGCTCATTGCCGCGCGTCAACGACGTCGCGGTCGGCATCGCCTTGATGCTGTTCGGCACCGGTCTTGCCTTCTATCTCGGCAAGCCGCTGATCGAGCCCACCGCGCCGCGCCTGCCTGCGATCGATTTCGGCTGGTGGAGCGACATCCCCCAAGTCCGCGCCGCGCTGCGCATCAACGTGCTGTTCCTGATCGGCGTGGTGCTGGCGCCGATCCTCTATTGGGCCTTCCGCATCACGCGCTGGGGCCTGCTCATCCGCACCGCCGGCGAAAGCTCGGACGCCGCGCGCGCGATGGGCCATTCCGTGCTGCTGATCCGTCTGCGCGCCACCATGGTCGGCGGCTTCCTCGCCGGCATCGGCGGCTCCTTTCTGTCATTGTTCTATCCCGGGAGCTGGAACGAGGGCCTCTCCTCAGGCCAGGGCATCACCGCGGTCGCGCTGGTGATATTCGCGCGCTGGGATCCCCTGCTCTGCCTCTGGGCCTCGCTCGCCTTCGGCGGCGCGGCGGCGCTCGGGCCGGCGCTGCAATCGGTCGGCGTCACCTCTGGCTATCACCTCTTCAACGCAGCGCCCTACATTCTGACGCTGGCGATCATGATCATCACCTGCTCGCCGAAACGCACGCTGACCGGAGCCCCGGCTGAATTGTCGATCACCCGCTAGAGAGCGAAATCATGCCCGAGCGCACCATCAAGTCCGAGCCCTACGCCTGGCCCTACAACGGGGATCTGCGCCCGCAAAACACCGCCCTCATCATCATCGACATGCAGACCGATTTCTGCGGCGTCGGCGGCTATGTCGACAAGATGGGTTATGACCTTTCGCTGACGCGGGCGCCGATCGAGCCGATCAAGAAGCTGCTCAGCGTCATGCGCGAGCAGGGCTTCCACATCATCCATACCCGCGAAGGCCACCGCCCCGACCTCTCCGACCTGCCCGCCAACAAGCGCTGGCGTTCGCGCCAGATCGGCGCCGGCATCGGCGATCCCGGCCCGTGCGGCCGCATCCTGGTGCGCGGCGAGCCCGGCTGGGACATCATCGAGGAGCTGGCGCCACTGCCTGGCGAGCCCATCATCGACAAGCCAGGCAAAGGCTCGTTCTGCGCCACCGATCTGGAGCTGATCCTGCGCGTGCGCGGCATTGAAAATATCGTGCTGACCGGAATCACCACCGACGTCTGCGTCCACACCACCATGCGCGAGGCCAACGACCGCGGCTTCGAATGCGTGCTGCTGCACGATTGCTGCGGCGCGACCGACAAGAGCAACCACGACCACGCGCTGAAGATGATCAAGATGCAGGGCGGCGTATTCGGTGCGGTCTCGACCTCGGACGCCTTCATCGGAGCGATTTCGTGATCATTGGCGAGCCGCCTCCGCCGTCAGGCGCCTTCGGCGTCGATGCCCTCGCCATGACCATGCGCTTCGGCGACTTCCTGGCCCTGGACAATGTCGAGCTGAAGGTACGGCCGGGCTCATTCCACGCGCTGCTCGGCGAGAACGGCGCCGGCAAGTCCACGCTCGTCAAATGCATTATGGGCTACTATCACGCGACGGAGGGCGACATCCTCGTCGGCGGCCGCGAGCAGGCGATTGCCAATCCGAAGGATGCTCACGCGCTCGGCCTCGGCATGGTCTACCAGCACTTCACGCTGGTGCCCGCGATGACGGTTGCCGAAAACCTCGTGCTGGCCCGCGATGATGTGCCGGCCGTGGTGAACTGGCCGAAGGAGATGAAGGAGCTCGAGGCGTTCCTGGCGCGCATGCCCTTCAAGGTGCCTCTCGCCGCAAAGGTCTCCGACATCTCGGCCGGCGAACGGCAGAAATGCGAGATCCTCAAGCAGCTGTATCTGAAGCGCCGTTTCCTGATCCTGGACGAGCCGACCTCGGTGCTGACGCCGGCGGAAGCCGACGAGGTGCTCGGCATGCTCCGCGACATGGTCGTCAAGGGCGAGCTGACGATCCTGATGATCACGCACAAGTTCCGAGAGGTCATGGCCTTCGCCGACGAGGTCACGATCCTGCGCCGCGGTAAACTCGCCGGCGCCGGCAAAGTATCCGAACTGACGCCGGATGCAATGGCCCGCACCATGATCGGCGCCGAGGAGCTGACCGTTCAGCCGCCACGCACCGGCGAAGCCGGCAAGGCGCGCCTGGAGCTGGAAAAGCTTCGCGCGCTCGACGATGCCGGCGCCATGGCCGTGCATGACGTCTCCCTCACTGTGCGTGCCGGCGAGATCGTCGGCATCGCCGGCGTCTCCGGCAACGGCCAGCGCCAGCTCGTCGAAGTTCTGGCCGGCCAGCGCGAGGCGGAGGGCGGCGAAATCCGCGTCGCCGGCGATCCCTATCACGCCAGCCGCGAGGAGATGCGGCGCCACAATATGTCGCTCCTGCCCGAGGAGCCGCTCAAGAACGCCTGTGTCGGCGGCATGAGCGTTGCCGACAACATCGCCTTCCGCGAGTTCGACCGTGCACCTTTTGCCAGCGGCGGCTGGTGGCTCAACCGCGGCGCTTTCCGCGACGATGCCAAGAAGAAGATCCGCAAGTACAAGATCAAGACGCGCACGCCGGAGACGCCGATCTCGGCGCTCTCAGGCGGCAATGTGCAGCGCGCCGTGCTCGCCCGCGAGCTTGCGAGCGATGTCGAGGTGCTGATTGCGGCCAATCCCTGCTTCGGCCTCGACTTCGCGGCCGTGGCGCAGATCCACGCCGAGATCATGGCCGCACGTAACCGTGGCGCGGCGGTATTGCTGGTGAGCGAAGACCTCGACGAATTGCTCGAACTCTCGGACCGGCTGGTGGTAATGTTCCACGGCGAATTCGTGTATGAAGCACGGACGAGCGAGGCCGATCTCACCGAGGTCGGCCGGCACATGGCGGGGCACTGACTGCGGAGGCGCGATGGACGGCACAAGCGAACGCGACGAGCAGTTCCTGCGCCTGTCCTTCGCGGTGGCGAGCCGGTCCCTCACCCATGGCAACCATCCCTTCGGCTGCATCGTCGTCGGCGCCGATGGCAAGGTGCTGATCGAGACCGAGAACGGCTACATGCCTGACCATGACGGCACTGCGCATGCCGAGCGCCTCGCAGCCACGCAAGCCTGCCGCACGCTCCCTCGCGAGGTGCTGGCAGCGGCGACGCTGTATTCCTCAGCCGAACCCTGCGCGATGTGTTCGGGCGCGATCTACTGGGCCGGCATCGGCCGCGTGGTCTACGGCCTTAGCGAGCACCGCTTGCGCGGCATCACTGGCAACCACCCGGAGAACCCGACGCTCGACCTGCCTTGCCGCGACGTCTTTGCGCGCGGCCAGCGGCCGACCGAGGTGATTGGCCCGCTCCTGGAAGACGAGGCCGCAGCACTGCACGACGGCGTTTGGACGAAGTAGATTAACTTCGTGGGGTGGATTAGCGAAGCTAAATAAATTTCGGTCTTGCGGTGAGACACCGTGAGACAGTTTGAAACGGGATGCAACAAGTAAGTGCCTGTGGCACAAGGCTAACTTGCATTTCGTGCCGTTTTTCCGCCGCCTCAAGTCGTCTCACTGCGAAGCAAGCTATTTCGCAGTTTTGTTAGCGCAGCTAACAGCCAACCCGAGAGACGACACCATGAGAATGAAGTTCACCGACGCGGCCATCCGCTCGTTCAAGCCGCGCGCCACCCCGTACCCGGTCGGCGACTCCACCTGTCCCGGCCTCTGCATCCGGATCACGCCGAAGGGCGTGAAGACCTTCGCCTTCGCGTACCGCAACAAGACTACCCGCAAGGTCGAGTGGCTCACTTTCGGCCGCTACCCGGACCTTTCCCTGACGCGGGCGCGCGAGCTGGCCAACGATGCGCGCAAGGTCGTCGCCAACGGCGGCTCGCCGCAGGCAGCCAAGGCCGAGCGCCTCGACACGGAAAGCAAGGCGAAGACCTACGGCGAGGTCGTCGCGCTCTATGACGCCGCCAAGCTGGTCTCGCTCCGCTCCGGGAAAAAGTCGCTCAAGACGCTCGAACGCATCGGGCGCGTCTACGACTGGAACGACCGGGCGCTGTCCTCGATCACCGACGACGACGCCGCCGAAATGCTGCAGGACATCGCTGACGAGCGCGGCAAGAAAGCAGCGGCGAACCAGACCAAGCACATCCTCCACGCCATGTTCAAATGGGCGAAGCAGCCCGGCCGCAAGTTCACGGCGATCAACCCTTTTGCAGACCTTCCGGCACCGGGCGGCCTCATCGTCCCGCGCGCCCGCTTCCTGAGTGCCGCCGAAATTCGGCAGGTCTGGAGCGCCCTTGACGAACCGGAACGGTTCAAGGTCTCGCGCGGGACGGCGATCGCGCTGCGGCTGATTCTCGTGACGGCGGCCCGGCCGGGCATGGTCGCGGGTATGGTCGGCGGCGAGCTACGCGACTTGACCGGGCCGAGCGAGCATGGTCCGCACTGGTCGCTTCCCGCCGAGCGCATGAAGGCCGGAAGCCCGTTCATCACGCCGTTGACCGGCTTGGCGCTTGAACTCCTCCAGCCCCACCTCCAGAGCGCGCCGGACGTGCGCCTGTTCAAACTTGCCGGACGGCAGCAACTGCACGAAGCAGCCAAGCGCATCGTTGCGGGGCTTGAGATGGAGCGATGGACGCCGCACGACCTGCGGCGGACCGCCGCGACGATCCTTGACCGGGCAGGCTACTCCCTCGAACAGATCGGCTCGATCCTCGCGCACACCCGCAAGGGCGTAACAGCGGTCTACGCGCGGTGGGACAAGTTCGACCTGCGGCGCGAGATGGCGACGGTGATCGAGCGGTCATTGCGCGAGACCCTGACCGAGACACCGGATGACACCCCGGAAGCGGCACAACTCGCGGCCTAAGCCGATGTCCGACACTGGTGAACGACATTGAAGAGGCGGCAGCGAGTCGCCTTTTTTCGTTACCAGAAGCTCCGCTGGCGCATGTCGTCCTTAACACGGGACAAGCAGTTCTAGCCGCATTGTCTCGTGCAGCATGACGACCTTGACTGAGATCTTCATCGATCGACAACGACTTCCCTGGCAGTCTTGCGTGCGATCTCCTTTATTTCGTCGTACGGGTCTCCCATTCGGTCTAGCTCCTCAGCAAACCTTTCGGCCGCTCTTACTTCTCCTTTCCTCCTCGCAGCAAATTCCGGCGCACGATCCTCTATCATAGGATCAGTCAGCTTTTTCGACAGGGACGCAACGTCGAAAATCGATCTGTTCGCGATTTCCGCAAGCTCCGACGGCGCGCCATTTGCTTGACGCGAACCTGGTCGAAACAGCGAGTCCGCGAGCGGATCAGTTATCTTCTTGGCTAGGTGAGACACCTCGGAGGTATAAAGCTCATGAAGAATAGCTTCAGGAAGCTCAGGCAGCCCCAAGGACGTTAGCGCCTCTGTGAAAGGGTGAACGCTGATATCTGCACCCTTATCGACAAAATGATCCAGAGTCTCTTTGAAGGCGTCCTTTTCTTCCTTGATCTGCTCCTTCGTAAATCGCCGGCTGATCGTATCGGCCAGTTGATCTTTGTTATAAGCAATCCGCTTAACGGCGGGCGTTTCTTTCATCGCCTGGAGAAGTTCATTTGCGTCCCGTTGCACCAATTGGCGCAGACGTTCTCGAACGTCGCCGCGCGCTCCAGAGAAAGCAGGCAGACGCATATCGATGCTGAGTTGCTTTCCGATGGCAGAAAGGAAAGCGGTGGCGTTTTTTGCTTCGGCCTTCGTATCCTGAGTTAGTCTTGCTCCCACCATTAGGCCCGCGTGTGCATTTGCTTGCTCCTTCAATCGCTCATACTTTTCCTTTGCGGTCGCTTTCCTAATTATGCTGCCGTTGTCGGCAGCAAAGAATGTAAAGCTCGTTAAGACGCTGAGGACAGAAATTGCCTTGGCACTCACCGCGATCGATTTTTTAAGTCGCTTTGACCATGGCTTCCATGTTGGATAGCGAATGTTGAGAAAGCACAGAATCAAAAGCAGACCCAGGCTCTGAATGAATGGGTAGGGAGAAAGCTTCTCTAAAAATACTTCGGCGTTGATAGCTTCGGTTTCGAGCCAAAAGATCGATGGCCAATCGGATCTCGGCAGCCATTCTTTGATGCCAAGGAAAATGGCCAGAACCATCGACATTCCGATCAGCCACGGCAGCAATGTCTTCGCGACGGCCTGTGTCAACCAATGCGAATGGAGGTAGCAAAAACCCCACGCTACGGCCACAAGAGCCACTTGGAGAGCAAGCCAATCCATGAGGCACCCCCAAGATCGAACCTAAGATAGTTAATATCATTAAGCACCACGGTTTGGTAGCGTACCGCGGTTTGACCAGCCGGCCTTCTACAGCCCACGATCGGCACCCTGCCCAACAAGCCATCGAACGTCCGGGGACCGGGCTTGGCGCCGTGCCGGCGGCAAGCCGGCTTCAAGCGACCGGGGTTGATGCAAACTCGCCGGCATTGCGGATCATAATCTCAGCGGCATCGGCCGCGCCACGGGCCTGGCGATCTCGCTTTCAATCTCGTCAACCCAGTGCTGAGAGGCGACGGAGCTTGGCGAGCTTGGCCGTTGCCGCACGTCAGTAGCACTTTTGCGCGGCCGGGTTCGCTGAGGAAGCCCCGTCGATGGCGGCGTGCGTGCAACGATCCGAAGTAGCGGCATGTCGGCGAGCAGAACTCGTTCGAGCAGAATCGCTTCGACAATCCACGGCGCCCCGTTCTGTCACGGCGCACTACAGCCGGGCGCTACGACAGCGGGTCGTCTAAATTCGCTCACTTTTCGCTACACCGTTTTAGATCGGCAGCGGAGGTCGCTGATGCACTCGGCAGGTCGGGCAATAATGTTCCCGGGCGGCCGGCTCGGATTGGCGCACGGGGGAGGCGCGCCCGGTCAGCGATCAAGTCAACGGCGGGCCTCAGCCGAGCAATCCATCGAACTTCGACGGCGGAGCTGGCGGGTTGATGCCGCTGAGCCGCAGCCGCCCGGATGGTGTCAAACCAAACGCCGCGCCATAGCGCAGCATGTCGTTCATCGCCCGCGAGCTGATACGAACTAGCGGATTGACACGCTGATGGCCCTCAGCGGTGGCGATCGTCAGGGTGCCCTCGCGTGCGAGAGCATCCTCCGCCTGTCGCCACGTGGCGTAGGCGGCGCAGTAGACGCTGAACGGGGCGACATCAAGAACGGTGAGCAAGTTGAGCCGATGCAGTTCGGGCGCCAGCTCCAGCCACGCTTCGCGCGCGTAGCCACGCAGATGACGCGGCGCCGGAGGGCATTCCTCGGCGCGAGCAGGCTCAGGCGGGACCCGGGCGCGGCGCTTGCCGGGGTTGCCCTTGGGCAGGTGGAGATGTGGATGTTCAGGCGGCGGACCGGGCATGATAGGCTCCTTTTCCAGTCTCGGACGCAGGAGTCTACCACAGGCTAAAGCTGCCGACTCGGGCGCGCTTTCCGAGCGCAGTTATGGGTCTGATCTGCCGGTCGGGCGGCAGTGTGTTGTCTAGTTCAGCCGTAGCGCTCTGTATCGTGCGGAAGCAAAAGTGGGAAAGTTGCGCGCCACGTAAGGGGCTGACACAAAAACGATTTTAGCGAAGCAAGACGTCGCGGCGTATCGCCTTGACTCGCAAGAGTACTCCGGGGACTATTCTGCCTCAGATTGAACTCCTCTCGGCGCGTGACTTTAGACCGGAGTGAGGGGGCAACGCCAGTGACACGCCGGCATGAAAGCGGGATTGCGGTACGGCAAGAACCTGGAGCACAGGCAAGGATCTACTCCGCGTCGCACTATGCTGTGAGGATCCAACCCGGCAAGGCGGAACGTCCTCGCCCCGGCAAGAATTGGGCACAGAATGCCGGCTCACCTAGCCGCAATAAGAGCTCAGCGCGAAGGCTTGCAACCGAACGAAAATACGTATCGATTCTTCGAGCAGACCTACACCGCTCCTCGGATTTGGTCACTGGTCTCGAGCTAGAAGAATCAGTCGCGCGCCTTGCGCCGGCGCTGGAGCAGATGCGAATAGCCGTTCATCAGTACGGCGGCATCATCCACCGTGAGATGGGCGATGGGCTTTTCGCTGTGTTCGGTGCGCCGGTGGCCGACGACCTACACGCTGTAATGGCTTGCTTCGCCGCGCTTGAGTTGCTGCGCCGAATTGACGCGCTGGGGGATGCTCGTATCCGCGTACGGGTCGGAGTGCATTCGGGCTTAGTGCTCGCTGGCCCGCGACAGTTAGACTACACCCGGATGTATGACTTCGACGGTCCGTCGCTAATTATGGCAGAACGCTTGCAGGCAGTTGCGGAAGCCGGCCAAGCGCTCGCGTCCGAAGCGTGCCGAGTGCTCGCTAAGGGCTACATTCAATTCGGGCCTGCGAAAAGGCATGCCTTGAAGGGGTTCGCCGAGCCTGTGCTCGTTCATCCCATAGAAGGCGTTGGTGAGTTGTCGAAATGGCGGGTTACCTTGGGTCGTGGTACCGCAGCGTTCGTTGGGCGAGAGGCAGAATTGTCGCACTTGCTCGCGCTTGGACAGACAGCTGAGTCGGGGGCCGGCCATATCGCAGTCGTTTCCGGTGAACCGGGCGTTGGAAAATCGCGCCTGGTCCATGAAGCAGTCCATGTGCTGGTTCATAGTGGCTGGCAGGCGATAGAGGCAGAGTGCAGCTCCATTGTCGGGCATTCGCCTTTTTTCCTTCTGAAGCACATTCTTGCCAGCGCAGTATCGTCGTTGAGTGAGGCAGACACAGCAGCGCTCAAAACGGAACTAGCACCTGCACAGTCAAACGCCTTGGCGGTCTTTCTCAACGGCGCGGCTGCGGAATCTTTCCCGGTCTGGGCCAAGTTAACCCCTCGCGCGCGTGGGCGTGCCATCGTCGACATGACCTGCGCTGTATTGACCCGGAGAATTGCACAGCAGGCTACCTTGATTCTGATTGAGGATGCTCAGTGGGCCGATGAGGCGAGTGCCCCTGCGCTTGAAGCAATTATGAACTTGGCGAAGCGCCTGCCGGTGCTCGTGCTTGTTACGGCTCGAACAGGGGACCTGCCCGCCTGGATCGAGCGTGAGTCGAGTACGCGAATGGAGCTGACACCATTAAAGCGTGATGCAGGACTTGCCATGCTCGACCATTTACTTGGTCCATCAGCTCGCCTTCAGTCGCTAAAGGCACGCATTCTCGAGCACACGGGTGCCCTGCCGCTCTTCGTAGAAGAAGTCTGCCGCGGACTTGTTGATGCCGGCAAGCTGACTGGGGCGTGGGGTGAATTTGAACCTGCGTTGAACGAGGCAGAACTCGGCGTCCCTTTGACGGTCCAAGGTGTGATCGCCAGCCGAATCGATCGACTGTCGCCACGCGAGAAGCGGGTCTTGCAAGTGGCCGCCGCCATCGGGCCGCAGGTGCCGAGCCGTTTGCTCCGGGCTATCTCGGCGATTGAGGAGTCGGTCTTTCGTCAGATCCTCACTGCCCTATTGGCAGCTGGTATGTTGACTTGGTCGCCCCAAGCGGGCGACGATGAGACCTCATTCCCGCACGAATGCGTGCGACAAGTGGCCTACGATGCCGCCCTAGAGTCCGACCGCGTCAAGCTGCATAAGCGTATTCTCGCTGAACTCGAGACTAATGCCGCCGCTGCTGAGAAGGGGCAAGAGCTCGCGGCCGTCATGGTGCACCACGCCGTTCAGGCGAAAGAGTGGGCGCGTGCAGCTGATCTAGCAGTAGCCATCGCGCGGCGGTGTTTTGGTCAATCCGCATTTTCAGATGCGAAGCGCCATTTCGAACTAGCAATAGCCTCGGTTGACAAAATGTCACCGTCACCTGCGCGTGAGGCAATCGCAATCGACCTCAGGATTGAAGCTCGTATGGCATACGGCAATACGGGCCAAGTCGGACGCTGGCTGAACTTGGCAAGAGAGGCTGAGGCCCGCGCGCTCGCGTCCGGCGACAAAATGCGGCGGATTCCCGCGTTGGCGATGCGCGCCGCGGCACTGAATTTTTGCGGCGCGCCGGCCGAAGCGATTGAGGCGGGAGAGGCCGCGGTGCGCGAATCGGCCCAAGGTGTCGATTTGGGGTGGCTGGCATATGCAGAATACGGATTGGGTCAGGCGCGCTTTGTGGCTGGACACTATGCTCAAGCCGTTGAAGTTCTGGAGCGCGCGTTTAGGCGGTTCCGCTTTGAAGGAGCATCGCCTCCTCCTGGCGGGGGCGCCCCACAGGCTGCGCTGCTTAGTAGTATGATGATCTGTGTTAGCAGAACCGCGCTCGGCGACGACGAAGGAGCAGCGGCGGCGCAGGCGATGGCAGAAGAAATTGCTGTGGAGAACGAAGGCCCCACGGCGAGAATTGCTGCGGGGTTCAGCCATGGAGTTCTTCTGCTGTCGCGAGATGAGATCGAAGCCGCCGAGATGTCATTGGCGCACTCGCTCAAGCTCGCGCGCCAGCACGACGTGCACCTGTTCATCCCTGTGCTGGCCAATCAGCATGGGCTCGCGCTTGTACAACTCGGGTACGTGAAAGAGGCCCGACAAGCCTTTCAGGCGGCGCGTGACGAAGCTGAACTCCTTGGACACCGCTCGGCAGCTCTACGCGCGGAATTGGGCTTCGTGCTTTGCGACGCTACTTCTCCATCAAAGCTTCATACTGCGCTGGAAGCGGTTAGCCGCTGTGAGCAGAGTGCGCGGCAAGGCGGGTATCAACCTATCGAGCTAGAGGCACTGCTAATCAGGAGTGCTTTGCTTGGCAAGTTGGGAGTCAATGCATCGGGCGTCAGAAGTGCAGCAGCTGAAATGGCCACGCGCCTTGGTGCAATCGGAACGAAACGCGACGTTTGTCGACTGCTCAAGCGCTTATTGCACGTCCCAACTGTGGATTGCGGCGATGATTCTATTCTGAGCTAGCGGTTTGATCCGCTGAAAGGAGGCGATATGGCCAGAGACGAGCATACCAAGATTGACCAACCCAGTGAGCTGGATCGGCGAACGGTGTTGACGGGCGGCGCAGCGGTTGCAGCAACAGCTGCCCTGCCGCGGGCGAGTCTCGGTCAGTCAAACCCGAACGCAGTACAACCATTCGGAGCGATTTATAAGGATTTTGGGTACCTGCAGCATTTCAACCACGACAAATACTCCGCAGGCAATATCCAGAATGTTCAAGATCTCATCAAGGGGAAAGGCAGCACTCCGGGATTGTTTCCGAACAGGAGCGCTCTGAAATGGGGCCTTTATCAACAAAGCGTGGAGCCGACCGCGGCAAACTGGGGCTCAACGCCGAAAAAAGGACAGGCCGCGTTCGACAAATGGCCTGACTTCTCTCAGGATGCTCGTGATGATCTGGAAAGGCAGCCTGCGACGTTTACTGATCCGAAGAACGCCATGAACCCGTTTGACACGACCCAGGTCGCGGCCAATCTCATGGAGCACCTCGACGAGGTCATTCGGATCGCACTTTGGGACCACGCCGTACCGATGAAAATCGTCGTCGGATCGAAGGAGGGACGCCATCATGGCCTGACTACCGAGTGGCAGCCCGCGCCGCAGCCGGGGACCAATCCCAATCTTCAATTAACTGGCCTGACAATAAACATGGATTGTCCGGACGGGGGGTGGGAAGGATACACGGTGTGGCGCAACCAATCGTCCACTGCGGAAATAACAAAGATTGTGGCGAGCTGGACAGTCCCACCAGCTCCAACAGGTCAAGACGGGCAAATCATATTCATCTTCATCGGTCTTGAAAGCGTTTCTGGCACAAACGCCACGGGAGGTATTTTGCAACCCGTTCTCCAGTGGACGGACTCTGGACCGAACGCTGGTTGGTACATCCGCAGCTGGTACGTTACCGCCGCGTTCGACCCTTTGCAGTACCCACTGCTGCCCGATCCGAGTATCGCAGCGGACCAAGCCCATCTTGCGAACGAAAACCGCTGCTACTCTCAAGCAGTTCCGGTGCAAGCAAAAGATACAATCACGGGCACCATACAGGGCGGGAGAAACTCGACGACCGGAAAATTCGACTACATGTGTTCGTTAGAGGTTAATGGCCAACATAAATCGGTTACCGATCTGTCGCTCACTGACATTCCGGAACCTGTTTATGCGGTCTGTGCCGTCGAAAGCTATGGGGCAGTGAATAAACCTCAGGACTACCCGGCCCCTCCGACCCCCGGGGCCGCTTCAATTACGCTGTCCTCGATCAACTTGCAGGTGCAAAATAACTCGGTGCACCCGATCCAGTGGGTCGACAACAAAAACAACTTGGGTCTCGACTTTAAGGCTACTCACAACATGGGCGGCGATAAGGTAGAGTTCAAACTGGCCTAACCACAAGAATCCAGGTTGCAATCGCCAAATGCTAGGGGCCGTCCACATCTGGCCCCGAGCGGCGGGCTTCCGCAATGACGACGATCCTGCAGTCTCGGAACTCGTGCTCCAGAAAAACTCTTCTAACCTGCGGCCGTCAACGTTGGAGCGCCGCCGCGCTCGGAATGCTGCAGCTCCTGTTTTTTTTCGATCCGCCCCGCCCCATTTGTGAACGCCTGCGACAACCATTTTCATTCACTTGTTTGGGGATTGGATAATCGCCGCCAAAACTCGTCTGCCAT
This sequence comes from Bradyrhizobium manausense, assembly GCF_001440035.1. Classification (GTDB taxonomy): domain Bacteria; phylum Pseudomonadota; class Alphaproteobacteria; order Rhizobiales; family Xanthobacteraceae; genus Bradyrhizobium; species Bradyrhizobium manausense. Next base: position 235,893 of record NZ_LJYG01000085.1, read on the forward strand.
TTGGTCGTAAAAGCCGAGCCCCTCGTCATCGGCAGCACGTCCACGCTCCACGCGAGCATACCAAGCGCGAGCCAGCCGAAACAGACGACGAACTCGGTCTGATTCCGTGAGGTACTTCGCTGTATTCGCCGGATCGACGATCGGAAGATACAGCGTCAACAGCGTCACCGGCATGACGTTCGGGATGACGTCGTACGCGCACATTCCTAGCTGCAAGGCCTGTTCTGTTACCTTGCCGTTCGTTGGCTGCAACAGCTCTTCGAGTGCAGCCTCAATGTCGAGCTCTCGCAGCTCTTCCCGCCGACGCCCGCTTCCCCAATATTCCTGCCAAAAAGCAAGAGCGTCGCGAGCAAGTTCACGGTGCCGAGCGAGGGGCTCATAATTATCTTCTCCAGCGCGGCGCAAGCAACTCGACCGCTTCCGGGATCGCTTCACGGTGGCCGGTGCCAAGGATGATCGCCGCGACGCTCATGTGCTCGGAAGCTCATTGCGTACGGACTGTGCGGCCTTCCGCCAGCTTGCGGCCGACAATCCGGTGGTGATCGAGCTGCGCGAGTGGTCGCGCATGGCGGAGGAGCTGCAGCAGGAGCGCACGCGGCTTGCCAATCGCCTGCGTCAGCAGTTGTGGCGGTACTATCCCCAAGCGGCCAAGCTGACCGACGATGTCGCCGACGACTGGTTCCTGGCACTTTGGCAAAAGGTGCCGACGCCGGACAGCGCGGCCAAGGCCAGCGACAAGGCGATCGCGCGCATCCTCAGCGCCTATCGTATCCGCCGCCTCGATGCGGCGACGGTGCTCAAGACTTTGCGCGAGACACCCCTGCTCGTGGCACCGGGCACGACGGAGGCTGCGTGCGTGCATATCCGCAGCCTCGCGGCCCGTCTGCGCCTGGTCAATCAGCAAATCAAGGAAGCGCAGCACAGCCTGGACCGCCTGTGCGCCAAGCTCGAAGAACAGGAGAGCCCCGCGGGGCAGAATCCCGAGCAGTGTGACGTGGCGATCCTTCGCTCCTGGCCGGGAATCGGCAGGATCGTTCTTGCCACACTGCTCGTCGAGGCCACCGAGCCTCTGCGCAGACGAGACTACCACGCCTTGCGCGCCTTGGCAGGGGTCGCACCGGTGACGCGGCAAAGCGGCAAGCAACGCTTCGTGATCCGCCGCCTGGCCTGCAACAGGCGGCTGCAAAGCGCCGTTCATCACTGGTCGCGCGGCGCGCTTCAATACGACGCCGCAGCCCGGCGACGCTATGATGCTTTGCGGCAGCGCGGACACGGCCATGCGCGTGCGCTGCGTGGTGTGGGAGATCGCCTGCTCTTTGCCTTGTGCGCGACGCTCAAGCACCAGACGCCCTACGACGCAGACCACAACAGCGCGAAGATCTCGGCAGCAGGCTGAGCCGTTCCTTTGTTCGGCCGCATGCGACCGTTCCTTCGTCCCGACCTGCCGAACGCAAGAGCGCCGCGCGCAGACGCTGTCCAGGATGCCATAGGCACCGGCAAAGCCGGCGCGAAGCGTCCTGGATAGCGTCGAGCACGGTGCTAT
>NZ_LJYG01000086.1 GCF_001440035.1 Bradyrhizobium manausense
TGCCGGTCAGTGGCGATACCTTGCTCCGAATGATTCACTCGGCTCCCTTGCCGGATTTCGTTGCCCCGACCGTTGTCGGCATCGACGATTGGGCTTGGCGTCGTGGCCAGCGATATGGAACGATCATCTGCGATCTGGAGCGCAATTGCGTGCTTGACCTACTTCCCGATCGTAACGCCGACAGTGTTGCGCGCTGGCTGAAGCGCTGGCCCGGAATCAAGGTCGTCGCCCGCGATCGTGCGGGACTTTATGCTGATGGCACACGCTGCGGCGCGCCCGACGCGGTGCAGGTGGCGGACCGCTGGCACCTGCTCAACAGTTTGGGGGACGCCCTGCGCCACGCGGTCGGCCGCCATCGTCACAACGTAGCCGCCGCCGTACAAATCATGGCGTCCGCGCAAAGACCGAAGACCGGCAGTTCCACGGCGCCGCCCGGCCTTGCACAGTTGCGGGCGGATCGAAAGGCTGCGCGACGCGAACGCTGGGATGAAATCTGTCGCCTACGCGAGCAAGGTTGCCCGACATCCAGGATCGCCCACCTGCTCGGTGTCGACAGACGCACTGTACAGCGCTGGCTAGCCGCTGGCGGCGAACCGGAGCATTCGCGTCCTTACAGACCTTCACATCTTATCGGTCCCTTCGAGGCGTGGCTCGAAGCGCGGTGGGCCTCCGGCTGCCAGGTGGGCCAGCAGCTTTGGCGAGAGCTTCAGCAACAGGGGTATACTGGAAGTCGGGTGACCGTCGCGCGATGGGCCGCGGACAGGCGTGCACGTGCGGACGCGGGAGGAACAGTACAACCACACCTGACCTGGAAAGCTCCCACGCGTCGTCGCTGTGCTTGGTACTTGAGCCAGGATCCGGATCAGATCGATGCTGAAGCCAGGCTGTTCCTCGGCCATCTGTTTGCGCAAGCTCCGGAACTCGCCACGGCGGCCGATCTAGCGAAGCGGTTTGTGTCCCTTCTCAGTGGTAGCGACATCGCCGAGCTCGATGAATGGATCACGCAAGCAGCCAACAGCGAGCTCAAGAGCTTCGCCAACGGCATCGCGCGCGACATCGATGCGGTCCGAGCGGCAATAACTACCTCCTGGACAACCAGTCCGGTCGAAGGCCAGATCAGCAGGATCAAAGCCATCAAACGACAAATATATGGCCGGGCAAGCTACCCGCTATGCGTCGACGCGTCCTTCTGGCTGCCTGAGAACAACCCCGCACCCTATCCAACCCCAGTCGCTCAGGCTGCACCAAATATGCGGAAGAACCCAAGAAGGACGCGATATCGCGAGCGCCGGTCGTTTCGGCGAGGTCGCAGACCCTGGCATGTGCAGAAGCTTCTTGTACGCGAACCGGGAGCTCTCTTGGTCGCAGCCTGGTCCGCGGCGGGAAGGCGAGGAGCTGTAGCCGCCGATGAACGATCAGGAGAAGTCTGAATCCGCCATAGTAGCTATGAAGTCGCCGAACAATAGAGGTACGGTGGGCGGAGGCGATGGAGCGAAGGGCGGCACCAAGGCAAACGCGAGACAGCAAAGCACACTCCGGACACGGGGCCGGGATCGTGTGATCCAGGAGCTTGATCGCGTACGGCGAGCCGCAAGGCAGAGGAAGAAGGAGCGGTTCACCGCGCTTCTCCACCATATCAACACAGACACGCTCCGTATGGCTTTCTATGCGCTCAAGCGCAAAGCAGCCCCCGGCGTGGATGGTGTGACATGGCAGGACTTCGAGACAGATCTGGAGCCTCGGCATGCGGATCTGCACCGGCGGGTCCACGGAGGAGCGTACCGTCTCCAGCCGTCCCGTCGGACGTACATCCCGAAGACTGAGGGCTGGGAGAGAGCGTTGGCGATCGCTGCCTTTGGAGGACAAATCGTCCAGGGTGCGACCGTCATGGTGCTCAACGCCATCTACGAAGGCGACTTCGTCGGCTTCTCATACGGGTTTCGACCCGGTAGAGGACCACATGATGGGTTGGACGCCCTGGCGGTAGCGATCACCACGCGGAAGCCGGTCAATTGGCACTACCAGATTTGGGCGTTTTGCAAGCAGTATCTTCGCCGTAGGATGACGGCAAAGAGCCAACAGCTTCGAAACGCGGAAAAGAACGCCATGGCGAGCATCAATCTCAGCTCCCAATCCATTGCAGGTGCACCTGCCGGACAGCGAACCATCACCACCCTAAGAGTCATCAAATGGAGAGTGCTGGCCCCGAGACGTCGAGGATTCCAGATGACACGCGGGATGAAGCCGATGGCGCGGATGGTCGCAGCAACAAGGCGCGCGCTCGCTATGTACGCTCGACCGGTGCTGCGCAATCTGGTGGCTCTATCGTCTCCATTTCGGATTCACCGGCGACGTGATGTTGGGGCTCGCCACGGTCACGGTTGCCCAGGAGAGATCCCGCTGCGGAATTTAGAAATCGTGCATCGAGCGCATCCCAGCTCGGTCGCAATGGCGCGCGCAATCGGCTTTGAAGCGAGTTCCGTCCGGGCCAAGAGATCGAGCTGTTATTAGTGGAACGAGCTTTGGTTCGGGGCGGAGTTGCGGTCGCCTTGTCCAAGGCGGGTGATATGCAATCGTAGCAACCCGGCGTACCGCGTGATCGCGATATACCAACCCTCAGCGGCATTTGCGCGCCGAGGACTGGTCATCAGCAAACTTCAGAACGGCATCTAAGAATCTGAAGTCTGGAGCCTCGTTAGTGAGGTCCTCAATTGAGCTTGTAAGAGGCCTGAAAGAACGTGCCCCATCGTTCCATGCTGTACTTCGCAAATCCTGGCGGTAACCGATCGCAGCCGGGTTCGCAGTGCCTGTTTTCGGCCTCCTTATTCGTCCACATGGCCCAATAGCGGCCTCCAACGCCTAGACTAATATTCTTGGTGACAAAGTACGACAAAAGGCCTTCAATTTGGACTCCGCCGCCACCATTGCCGTATTGTTCAGCAAAGGTGGTGTTGGGGCGCAAGAGAAGATAGTCGCGGCCTTTGAAATCGGTCCAGGGCAGGTAAGCGATATCAGCATTCAGGCGCCAGCGCTCGGTCAGCATAGTTTCGGCGCTCAGGCCGATTCGAGGCGCATTCCATTGAGTATCCTCCGCGCCGACGATTCTAGTCTCGCCCGGCTTCAGACATGGTTCATCCTGAGGCGCGACCTGAATGCAACCAATGGTGTCTGAGCTCTGGCTGTAATAGGCCCAGCCTATAAATGCACCGACTTTGTAGTTCGCGCTGCGCAGGAAATCGTAACCGGCGTCCGCCGTGTAATATGCGAACCTTTCGTTTGACTGACCTGAAAGAGTATTTTGGTACGGGTATCCTTTGTGCCGGACCAACCAATCTTCGTCGTTCATCTTCCCTTTGTTGAAGCTTCCGATGCCAATGTGCCCTTCATGAACACTCCCCAGGGACTGTCGACACGGCCGAATACCTCTCCCGAAAGCCCGTCCAGTCCGTGATAAGTGAGCCGCGATAGGAGTAGGCTGGGGTCTCCGGCATAGCTACTCTCAAGTGCGCCGTGATCCCACTGGAATCGTCCCCGGCTCAGCCAGAGCCGCGAGCCGCCTTCGAACGACCATCCGGGCGCGTAGGGAATGGGTGGTACGCTGCCCGCTGATTTCGCATACGGCGCATCGGACCTTGGTGCGGCCCCTAGGTCCATGCCAAAGTGGTAGTTTAAACCAACTCTTCCGATGTGATAGTTGCTGGACAGGCTGGTTGTGTTCGCCGGCAGGATCGCAGACGGAGATAACTGCACCGTCGAAGCGGTGGCGACACTCGGTCCGGCGAAATGCAGATAGTCGTACTCGACATTCACCGACCATGCAGGCGTAAGGGCTTGCTCCAGACCGACCCCGATGACGCCACCAACTCGGCCATAGTCGAAATGGATTTTCTCCTGTGGCTGGCCCTCCGGTTCCACGTTGTTGACGATGTCGCCCCGATTGTTTTGCCAGGCGACGCCTGCCTTGAGATAGGCAAGCGTTTTCCCTAGCGCGCCGAAGGCATAGCCGATGCGGCCGGTCCCGGTGGCAAAGAGGTTGGGACCTGCGTTGCAGTTTGCGCTTACAATCAAGTGGGAGGCGGCTAGGCAGGTGTTTGAGCCGTTGGCGGCAGCTGCGCTGGCATCCAGTTCGAGGCCGAACACCCAACTGTTATTCTGCCAATTGTAGCCGATCTGGCCACCTGCGACGAACGATGGAACATCGACGACGTCGCCATAGATCGACGGGCCAAAGGGATTGCTAAAGGAGGTTCGGCCGTACCCGCCGCCGCCGTGCCCGCCAATGTAGCCTCCAGACCAGTCCCACACCGCCGGTGGGAGTACTTGTCGCTCGAGGTCCGCCATAGCTGTACCCGTTGTGACGAGCACCACCGTCGTCGCACCCAAAAAGAGAACTCTTGATCGCATAATGATTGCCCTGCACTTTCCCGAGACGCGGTCCCGCTCGCGGCAAATCGTCGGAGCGACTAGACACGTAATGACGCGCCGGGGCCGCTCCGAAGATCACCGCACTGCGATTGGTGATGATGTCCTGAACGAAGCAAGCCGCGTGCCGGACTAATCGTATATTCTGCGCGAGTTTTCTAAGAGTGTGTCGCGTCAACTTCCTTACCATGGTTTGAAGGCGGACAATTGAGCGTCGATAGCCCTACATTGCGCAGCAAGCGTAGAAGGCGCGCGCATGTGCGAGTTTATGTTTGTTCATTGAAGTGTGCGCGGACCCGTTCCGCTCTTAATGAACAGCGTAATTTAAAGTGCAGTGTTCTTTTGTCCGCGCGAGCTACGGTGATGGCAAGCAGCCGGTCGTTGCAAGTTCAGCTCGTGTCAGTTTTTGGGAGCGTGAGTGCGCGAGAAAGCTAGGAGTCGCGCCCGGACCGCTTTAGCGGCGCCCGTCGTCTTGCGGCTTTCGTCGCCTTCGTTGCGTCCTTGATCGCGCAGAGATAGTTGACCGGAACGAGGGCAAGATCAGATGGAGCTCGGGCCGAACTCGATCACTCTTTAGTGGCTGATCTCATTGCCCAAACGGGTCTCAGGGGCGCGACTGGATGGGAAAGGATTTTCTCTGCACTGCGCGCGAAAGTAGATCTAGGGGCAAAGAGCGAGCCACAAGCGATCGTCATCAAATGCGTTTGTGAACAGCACATCTGCGACTCTGACGTCAAGCGGCACAATCAGCCTATGCTAACATACTATCAGTCTCAGTTTCTGCAGCCATCTCAGCTGCGATCGAGAATTGATCGAGCATCATCAGATTCTGAAGTAAGTGCGAGATCGGGCACACCCGCGGAGATCTTGCCTAGGTTAGGCTCTGCAGATGTTGTGAACTCCACGTCGTGGTTATATGTCATGGAAAGCACGTTCCGGGCCGTGGGCCACCGCACTCTGCACGCCAGGGATGTCGAACGAGGCTGCGCCCGCAACAATTTTCAAGCTCAAGGAGGCAGTCGCAAAGAAGGGCGGGTCGGTCCATGGCCGTAATTAGTTGCCGAAACGCTTCCCGTAAACTTCGCCGAAGAGATCAAGTCGTCAGACCGCGAACTACGCGCACCATTAGCTTCGTACGTGTAGCACACGTCGAATAGAGCTGCCAGCTTGAGCGTAGCACGCGGATCTTCGACGATGCCGGTGCAATCCACGGCGGCGCCGACTTGTATGTCGAGAGGAATAGCATTGACTGTAGCATCAGTATTGGTGGACTCATTGGCGGCCAAGAGTCCAGCTTGCACGGTTAGAGTTCAAGCTTCAACAGGGTTAGATAGTGGAGCTAGATACTGATCGAAAAGCTTCTCAGCGACGTCGCGATGGACATTGGCCGCGATCTGCGGATGTGACCGGTCACCTATCCCATTGGCCGTGGCTGGCAGAATTGAATGCGGTTGTCACAGGGCCATTGCTACCAAGTTCATCTTCTTACGCCATGGCCGCTTGAGACAATCTTTGCTCCTCCAAGGTTTTACTGTTTGTCAACGCGACCAAAAGCAACGAACCGGACGGTGTGAAGGCATTGCGAGCTGGGCTTGCAGCCACCAAACAGACGTAGTCCAAGCCGACTTGAACAACCTGAGGTCAAAAGAAAGCCAATCCTCATTCTGGAGCCGCGCAATTGCCAAGCGCCAATGAGAATCAGGATTTTCTAGATTACGGGGAAGCGTACGGAATGCGAACCGGTGGTAGGCTCCCATGCTCAATAGACCGCCTCACTCAGCCGAAACGCATTTTCGACCATCCGCTGGCCCACCTCGTCACCCAGCGACATCAAAGATTCCGGGTGGAACTGAACGCCACCGACCGGCAAACTCTTGTGCTCGACTGCCATGGGCATGCCATCTTCTGTACTGGCCGTGACCGTAAGTGCCTCGGGCATGCTATCGCCTTCGAGGTAAAGAGAATGATAGCGGCCAATTACGATCTCGCTGGGCATGCTTTGCATCAACCGGCCGCCCCGCACCCGAATACGGGAGGGCCGGCCATGTGCGGGCTGTGGAAGTTGGCGGAGCTGGCCGCCGAAGTACTCACCGATCGCCTGTACACCGAGGCAGACGCCGAACACCGGAAACTTCTTCTCCAGCGCCAGCTCAATGATCTTTTTGATTCCGAAATTCTCAGGTCTGCCCGGTCCGGGCGACAGCACCAGCAAATCCCACGTCTTCTGCTTCAGCATGTCGAGCGCATGCACATAGCGGACCACGGTGACGCTGGCGCCGACCTGACGGAAGTAGTCGGCGAGCATGTGCACGAAACTGTCGTCGTGATCGATCAGCAGCACCTGCTTGCCCGACCCGATTCCATTGGGCGTAAAGGTCGACAGCGGCTTCGGCGGATCGCCACGCAGTGCCTGGAACAGCGCCGCCGCCTTCACCTGGCACTCGCGGTCTTCCGCGGCGGGATCGGAGTCGAACAGGCAGGTGGCGCCGACGCGCACCTCGGCGAGGCCATCCTTCATGCGGATCGTGCGGATGGTCAGGCCAGTGTTGATGCTGCCGTCGAAATTCACCGCGCCGATAGCGCCCGCATACCAGCGGCGCGTCGAGCGCTCGTGATCCTCGACGAACTGCATCGCCCAGAGCTTTGGCGCGCCGGTGACGGTGACGGCCCAGGCATGGGTAAGAAGCGCGTCGAGCGCGTCGAAGCCGGGGCGCAACATGCCTTCGACGTGGTCCACGGTATGGAAGAGTTTTGAATAGGTCTCGATCTGCCGCCGTGCCAGCACCTTGATCGTGCCGGGCACGCAGACGCGCGCCTTGTCGTTGCGGTCAACGTCGGTGCACATGTTGAGCTCGAACTCGTCCTTCTCGGAATTCAGGAGCTGGCGGATCTGCTCGGCGTCACCGATCGCATCGGTACCGCGCGCGATCGTGCCTGATATCGGGCAGGTCTCGACACGGCGTCCGTCGGAGCGCACGAACATTTCCGGCGAGGCCGAGACCAGGAATTCGCCCTCGCCGAGATTCATCAGCGCGCCATAGGGCGACGGGTTGATGACGCAGAGGCGCTGAAACACCTCGGCCGGCGAGCGCTCGCAGGGCTCGGCGAAGAGCTGGCCCGGCACCGCTTCGAAAAGATCGCCGCGGGCGAAGGCCGCGCGCGCGGTCTCGACGGTCGCCTGATATTCGCCGGGCGCGTGATCGGCAAAGCCCTGGCGATCCGTCTTCACATACGCGCTCTCGGCCGTCTCGCGCGGCAGGCCTTCGGTCGATTTGCCCTTCCAGGCGAAATCGTAGGAAAGCACCACGCCGCGGCCAGTGGCGCGGTCATAGGCGAGCAGGCGATCCGGCACATAGAGCACGATGTCGCGCTGGTCCTGCTCGCGCGGGCGCTTCTGGACGAGATCCTCGATCTGGAAGACGAGGTCGTAGGCGAAGGCCCCGAACAGGCCGAGCAGCCTGTCGTCATTGGCGGAAAAGGCGGCGACGATGTCGCGCACCAGCGACATCACGCTGGCGCGCCGGGTGCGCTGCTCTTCCTCGACTGGCGCATCGCCCCGGATGATGTGGCCGGCAAGCCGCGAGGTCGTCCTCTCGGAGATCACCACGCAAGGCTCGCGCAGGACGTCGGCGAGGAAGGCGATCAGCACCTGCCCGCGCTGGTTCAGCGCTTCCAGCCTGAAATTGATGCCAACGGTTTCGAGCTTGAGCGGCGGATCAGAGAAGCCGAGGTCAAAGCTCTCGTAGCGGCCGGGCACGGTCATGCCCGACGACAGCACCACGCCAGGGCGGCGGTCCAAGAGCTCCGTCAGCTCATCCAGCCGGTCCGCCGGGCCGCAGTAATGCTGTGCATTGCGTGTAATGAACAACCCGCGATGGGTGCTAAATTCACTGCGCTCCGGCACGGAGAAGACTGTCCTGTTCATGAGATCCTCCACCAAAATTGTTCAAGAAATGCCGCACGAGAGGTGAACGGGCCCCCGCACCTGGTACGCGCCTCTCTCTCTCTGTGAATCCGCCTTCTCGCGCTCCATCCAGAGCGTCCATTTGGATCTTCGTTTCCGATTGTGCAGCCCCCACGTGATGCGCCATCCAAGTTCCGATCGAGCGTCGCAATCTGCTGGGTGGGTTATCGATTGGGAGGAGAAAGCTAAATGCTATGAACAACGCGAGTAACTGTTAACGCAGATCTGGATGCTGATGATCCTACAAACTGACGTCGCGTCACCTTCAAGCTATTAATCAGTCGTAATGATGTTCCACAAACGGAGGGGGCCCGATGCCAAGGTTGTCGAGGGGCTCTTCGAGCTCGACTTAGTTCTCGATCACGCCGTCGTACTTCTCCTCAACCGCAATCAGTTAGGTAATATCCGCGCGGGGCGGCCTGACTGCTCGTGTTCTTGGTGATCTCAACGGCTGGCGTGGGCGCAAGATCCATTTTGCATATAACATAGCGCATTGGCGAAGACTCGCTGCGGGCTGGGTCGAAGGGCGACCCGCCGCCAAAGGAAAGTTTTCTGGCCCCATCCAGCCCGACCGAGTCCCTTTCTGTAAACACCTTGCCCCAGTCTTCAAATCTCGGGCTTAAAGCGAGCAACCGCTGCCAGAGCTACGACCGCAGTGTCTCCGTTCGGACTTGGTTGTGTGCAAACGGGTAGGTCGGCAAGCGGCGGTGGTCGCCGGTCATTGCAGGGGGCTGATCTTCTCGTGTCGGGTCGTTCAATGTCCGGCCAAAGTGGGTGGCGCGACGCAGTATTTCGCTTTTGGACGCACTTTCCGCCCTTCAGATGTCGCGGATGGCTGCAATCAGGCTCGGTTTGCCGACGATGTTCATCACCCGCGTCATCATCAGGCAGGTAGGCGAGATCCTGCTTGCCGAACCGGCCCTCCGCCTTGGCCGTTCGACGTTATGGGCTTGGGCAAGGTGACTGCAACGCCAGCCTCTCGCAGGCTAATATCTCCCCTCCGTCGAAGTAGCCGCCGGGCGACCGCCTCGAGTTTGTCCACTTCGAGCACCTCTTTGGCTTGCTTCGACATCATCAGAGCAAGCTGCCCACGGTCGTTGCCGACGTTTATGACCTCTTGCGTAACAATCGGATGGTGTTCGGTGTCGCCCGCGGCCTGGACATTGTAGCCGAGGATACCCGATCCGCGTCCGCTGGTGGCCACCCAACGGGCGTCCGGATCGGTGAGCGATATCTGTTGATCGGGCGTGTTGGCATCTGCATCAAGCACTTCCAGGCGGCTCATCTCCTTCAGCCGAGTAATCTTTTCCTTGATCATCGTCCTGATGCTGATCGCGTCTGATGGCTCCTGCTGATCGGCGCTATCGAGTTGACGCAAATATCGACCGACGCTTTCCTCGACCTGCGCCGCCCGCCCCTCGCCACCTTGGCTTGCGTGAAGTTACGGTCGCGGTTGTTCACCGCCTTGAACTTGCTGACGTCAATCGAGAGTTGGAGTCTGCAACAGGCCCATTTGCCGGCATAGTGCAACGAACTTCGTACAAACATTCCGGATCGCCGCATCTTTTTCGGAAATCGGCGATCGTCCTATGACGGGGAGTCTGGCCGCAGACCAGCCACATTACTACAGCTTTGCAAGGCTCTGAGCGGGAGCCTTTCCGCGTCCACTTGGCGTCACTCCTTCAGACCCAGCTTCAATTCTCGATGCAATCCCTTAGGACCTGCTTGACGTGTGCCGGCGGCTTGTGAAGCGAAAGAAGCTGTGGAAGAATTAAGTGTTCGGAGGCATTTTCGGCTGAATGGCTCGCAAAACCGCTAGATAGATGGGCCTAGAGTAATCTGGCAACCGACATCACCCCTGATACCCCGTGCCAAGCGCGATGTTGAAACATGTCAGCAGGGGCGCTTTCCTTCCAAGTGCCGAAGCAAGGCAACAACCATCTTGAGATTCTACACTTGCGCTGATCGGACTCTTGCGGTTGAGCATCAGACCAAGCTCTGAGGCCTGGCGGTAGTCATCTTCCTTAGAGCTGACCAAGGCCTCGGGTGATTATCATCAGTACGGCTTTCTGGCAGGTTCGAACCAACTTGGCTAATTCCTCAGTCGAGCTATTTCATGGAAATAATCCCTTGTGTGGCAAGCGCGTCTAGAACCCGATTGGCCAATTGCTCCGGTGGCTCATCCAATGTCTTCAAATGCACCTCCGGTGTGTTCGGCGCTTCGTACGGGGCATCGAGCCCAGTAAAGTTCTTGATCTTGCCTGACTTTGCCTTGGCATAAACGCCTTTCGGATCGCGTCGGACGGATTCGTCTATTGGCGTATCTACGAAGACCTCTACGAATTCACGGTTCCCGACGAGCTTGCGCACCATGTCGCGGTCGGTCTTGTAGGGCGAAACGAACGAGCAGATGACAATCAAGCCGGCTTCCAGCATCAGTTTCGCCACTTCACTTGCACGCCGGATGTTCTCCATCCGATCTGCTTTAGTGAAGAGGAGATCACGGTTGAGACCGCGACGTAGGTTGTCACCGTCCAGCAGCATCGTGTGATAAGACCTCGCGAACAGCTTCTGGTCGACGATATTGGCGATCGTTGACTTGCCGGCACCGGAAAATCCGGTGAACCATATGATACACGGCTTCTGATGCTTGAGCGTCGAACGCTGCTCCTTGTCAATCGTCAACGGCTGCCAGGCGGTGCTAGCCGATCGCCGGAGTGGAAATTCGATCATTCCCGCGCCGACGGTCCGGTTGGTATAGCAGTCGATCATGATGAAGGATCCCGTGCGCCGGTTGACACGGTACGGATCGAAGCTCGCAGGCAGAACAGTGGCCACTTCGCAAAAGCCGATCTCATTGAAATTCAACGTGGCCGCCGCCACTGGCTCGCACGTGTCGACGTCGATCTTGTATTTGAAGCGGTTAATGCTGCCGGAGGCGATCGATTGCGTGCCAATCCGGAATGCATAGGAGCGGCCCGGCACCATTGGTTCCTCGTCCATCCAGATCAGATGAGCAGCAAACCGATCGGCGATTTCAGGCGGCTGCGTGGGGCTCGCCAACATATCACCGCGGCTGACATCGATCTCATCTTCGAGGGTAATCGTCACCGCATCGCCTGCTTCGGCAGCTGCAAGGTCACCATCATAGGTCACGATCCGCCTCACACGCGAGCTGCGAGCCGAATGTGCCACGACGATTTTATCGCCAACCGCGACACTTCCGGAAGCGATAGTGCCAGTATACCCGCGGAAATCAAGATTGGGACGGTTCACCCACTGTACCGGAAAGCGGAAGGGCAGGCCGGCCGTCTCAGATCCTACCTCGACACTCTCGAGGTAATCCAGGAGCGGCGGGCCGTCATACCAATCGGTATTGCCGGATCGCTTGACGATGTTGTCGCCGTATCTGGCGGAGATTGGAACCGGGATGATCGAGGTGAAGCCGAGCTCCGAAGCAAAGGCAAGATAGTCGTGTACGATGCCGTCGAAGACATCCTTTCGATAGTCGACAAGGTCGATTTTGTTTACGGCGAGGAGGACGTGCCGGATACCCAAGAGCGAGCAGATGAAGGAGTGGCGTCTGGTCTGCACCAGAACCCCTTTGCGCGCATCGATCAGGATGATGGCGAGCTGCGCGTTGGAGGCGCCGGTCGCCATGTTGCGGGTGTATTGTTCGTGGCCTGGTGTATCGGCGACCATGAACGATCTGCGCGGCGTCGTGAAAAAGCGATAAGCGACGTCAATGGTATTGCCTTGTTCGCGCTCAGCCTCAAGGCCGTCGACCAATAAGGCGAAGTCGATGTCACCTCCGGTCGTGCCTTGATTGGCGCTATCACGCGTGAGCGCCTGCAGCTGGTCCTCATAGATCATCTTGCTGTCGTGTAGGAGTCGGCCGATCAGCGTCGATTTTCCGTCGTCGACCGAGCCACACGTGATGAAGCGCAATTGATCCTTGCCGTCGGCCTCGGCGACGAAAGGCGCGGCTTCCATATCCATCAAAAGTATCCTTCCCGCTTCTTCCTCTCCATTGAAGCCGCCTCATCCGTGTCGATGAGGCGCCCCTGCCGCTCCGAAACTCTCGCAATCCGCATTTCGGCGACAATGTCCTCGATCGTCGTGGCGTCCGACTCGATGGCGCCGCTCAGGGGATAGCAGCCGAGCGTACGAAAGCGGATTCTCCGCATCTTAGGGGTCTCGTTGGGCAAGAGCGGGAGCCGCTCGTCGTCCATCATGATCAGGGTGCCGTTCCGATGCACCACCGGCCGGTGCTTCGCAAGGTAGAGAGGGACGACAGGAATTCTTTCGAGCATGATGTATTCCCAAATGTCGAGCTCCGTCCAATTCGACATCGCGAACACCCTCATCGTTTCCCCCTGTCGGATCCGGGTGTTGAAAAGCTTCCAAAGTTCGGGCCGCTGGTTGCGCGGATCCCAGACATGTCCTGCCGAGCGGCACGAAAATATGCGCTCCTTGGCGCGGCTTTTTTCCTCGTCGCGCCGCGCGCCGCCGAATGCCGCATCGAATCCATACAGATCGAGCGCCTGCTTGAGGGCGTCGGTCTTCATAATCTGGGTATGTAGCGTGGAACCTGAGTGGATTGGATTGATACCTTTCGCAAGACCGTCCTTGTTGATGTGAACGATCAGATCGGCTCCGACGCGTCTTACTGTCTCGTCGCGAAAAGTAATCATCTCCCGGAATTTCCAGGTCGTATCGATATGCATCAACGGGAAAGGCAGCTTTGCCGGATAAAACGCCTTCAGCGCAAGGTGCAGCATGACGCTGGAATCCTTGCCGATTGAATAGAGCATCACCGGCCTTTTGAACTCCGCTACTACTTCCCGCATAATTTCGATCGACTCGGCCTCGAGCCGACGCAAATGCCCGGGCAACCTATGCGTTTCGAACCTAATCATGACCCTCGCGTTCATATTGAACACCCTCGAGATCTACCCCGGCGACGGCCGTTGCCCTGCCGGCATTCATGCCATATTTCAGTGCTTGCCCATAAGATCAGTGATCACTCAGCCTCGATGCGAGCAGGATCTCGTGTTCCGCCATATGCACTCTATGGTCGATCCAAAGCAGAGAGACGTCGGCGTCACCATCGCCAAGGGCACAGAAGTGTGGGAACGAGCCCGCGGGCTGTAGCTGACCGACGATAGTTCGATTTCTTGGTTGCTGCCTCAACATCACCTGAGCTCGCTGTGGCGCAAGGCCGTTGCCTGCGGGCGGGGACCGGGGCAGCGCGATCGGTCCATCTTGCTGAGAGGGACGCCGAAGGGCATCTACATGCTTTTCGAGCTTGCAGGCGTCCTTTCCACCAATCAAGAGGTGGTGCGGAGCCGGCAACAAAACCGCCTACAACCGGATTGCGGGCGTCCATAATGACGTACTCCTCGTAGCTTTTCCGACAGGAAACCTACCAAGTTGCTCAATTGCAGGCGTTTTTCCTACCCGGCAGCACCTAAATTGGGGAAATCGATTTTTTGGATGGAATGCATTGACATCGCGGATAGTGACGGTGCGCTCCTTAAGGTCTGGGTCTCGATCTCCTGGTCGCACTCGATGCTCTATGAGCAAATGCGGCATCACGACGGCAGCTCTGGTGGCTTGCACGTGATTTAGTTGATTTGCATCGCGCCGGCTTTTTTTCGGCAGATGCTTCCGCACCAGCAAACCCATCTGATAGCCGCTTGGATCGGTACCGGGAGCATTTGGATCCTGGAAATTTTTAAAGGCTCCGCCGACCTATGGGCGATCTGTTGTCAGGTCTGCTAACCACTAAGTTGCTCGCCCTCACTTGCTGGCACCTTCTCGTCGCGAAGCATGTCTGGTGCGTTTCAAATTTTTGACATTTATCCACTCCGCGCTCATGCAACAGGCTATCCCCGCACGGCTGGGTAAGCGTTACGGCTCGGTCAACTACCAGCCTTGGCAATTGATTGAGATGACGGTCACCTGGCATTTCATGAGCGCCCCGCGTGCCTTCGGGATCCAACTTAAATCTGGCCTCCGAGCCTGATGGGTATGCCGTCTTCTCGCCAGCAGTCATGAAATGCGATCTTTTCATCTCCTGGAACACCATGATGGACTCTCCTTGTGCCCGCGGGCCGCTCACGTGCACGCAAGCTTAATAAACCAAGCGGGTGTGATTGCCGTGCGAGGCCTATTTTGCGGACACTGTGATCGTTCAAAGGAAAGGTCATTCTCAAGCAGGACTCCATCATGAGTGAATTCTTCTGGCGCCTGATGGTGAATGCGGCGAGGCGTTCCCGCTCGCATGAGAATGCCGGGCTTCAGCGGCAGGCTATGAAATCAAGTCCGAGCGGCTTTGGCTGCTGGCGAGGAGCCCTTCGCATGGCGAAGGAATGGCGCCCGAATGCCGGTGCTCGATCGCGCTTTTGCGATGCGGGGTTCGATTCAGATCGAGCCAGCTTGCAGGCTGAGCTCGACCGGACTGCGGCATGACTGCTCTGGATGACAAACGTCGTATCGCGATTCGAGCGGTGATTCCGTTCGTCTTCCGCCACTGGCTGCGCCAGCCATATCGCGCGGCCCTTGTGCTGATTGGCTTCCTCGGTGCGACCGTGGCCGACCTGTTCATGCCGCTCTACTCCGGCTATCTCGTCGATGCGTTGACGTCAGGCCCGTACAACCAGGGTGCGCGACATGCGGCGCTCGCGGCCGTCGGCGGCATCGTCGCACTCGGGCTGGTTTCGATGATCCTGCGCCTCATTGGTCTGCAGGCGATCGTTCCGTTCACGCTCAAGACGATGTCGGATGTGGCGCGCGAGGCGTTCATACGCGTCCAGCGGTTCTCAACCGATTGGCACGCCAACTCTTTCGCCGGTTCGAGCGTGCGGAAGATCACGCGCGGCATGTGGGCGCTCGACCTGCTCAACAGTACCATCCTGAGCTCCCTGTTGCCGTCCCTGACGGTACTGGTCGGTTCGATGATCCTGCTCGGGCTGCATTGGTCTGCGCTCGGTGGCGTGATCGCGATTGGTGCGACATTTTATACCGCGATGACGTTGATATTCTCGGTCCGCTTTATCGCGCCTGCCGCAAGGGTCTCCAACGCCTGGGACACCAAGGTCGGCGGCACGCTGGCCGATGCGTTGACCTGCAATGCAGTGGTAAAATCGTTCGGCGCTGAAGCGCGTGAGGATGCTCGGCTCGCCCGCACCATCAACCGCTGGCGAAAGCGGTTGCTGCGAACCTGGCTGCGTTACAACTACGCCGCGATGTCTCAGCTCTCGCTGCTGTTGTGCCTTCGGGCGTCGGTGATCGGCGGCTCGGTGTTGCTGTGGATGGCGGGGCTCGCCTCACCGGGCGATGTCACTTATGTGCTAACCAGCTACTACGTTATCCACGCGTATCTGCGCGACGTTGGCATGTACATCAACAACCTCCAGCGCTCGGTCGACGACATGGAGGAGCTCGTCGCGATCCATGACGAGCCGATGGGGGTCTTGGACGCACCGGATGCAAGTCCTATCGCCATTGACGGCGGTGAGATCGTATTCGACGACGTCACCTTCCAGTATGGCGGCGACGGGGCGCTCTATGACAAGCTATCGGTTGACTTAAAGGCCGGCGAGCGGGTTGGTCTGGTCGGCCGCTCCGGCTCCGGCAAGACGACCTTCGTCAAGCTGGTGCAGCGGCTCTATGATATCTCGGGCGGGCGCATTCTGATCGACGGTCAGGACATCGCTTTAGCTACGCAGCAATCGCTGCGCAGCCAGATAGCCGTCGTGCAGCAGGAGCCGATCCTGTTCCACCGCTCGCTCGCCGAGAACATCGCCTATGGCCGGCCCGGTGCCGGTATGGCGGCGATCGAGCGCGCGGCGCGGCTTGCCAATGCGCACGAGTTCATCTTGCGCCTGCGCAGAGGCTACGGCACGCTGGTTGGTGAGCGCGGTGTCAAGCTCTCAGGCGGTGAGCGGCAGCGCGTCGCGCTGGCGCGCGCCTTTCTAGCGGATGCGCCGGTGCTGATCCTGGACGAGGCAACCTCAAGCCTCGATTCGGAATCTGAAGCCCTCATCCAAGAAGCGATGGAGCGACTGATGAAGGGCCGCACCTCGATTGTGATCGCACATCGGCTGTCGACGGTGCGCAGCCTCGACCGTATCCTGGTGTTTGATGGCGGCGTTATCGCCGAGCAGGGCACGCATGCTGCCCTAACTAGGCGGCCCGGCGGAATCTATCGGCGGCTGCTCGAGAGTCAAACCACCGAGTTCGGCCGGATCTCTGCGGCAGGCTAGCGAATAGGGATGGCACCGTGACGTCTGTCGTTGAGCTGGGACGCGAAATTGAAGGTTCAGCTAAAGGGAGAGGCCCGCCAGGAGAGGCTCAACCCGTCTGAAGCTCAAACAAGATTGTTGCGAGCTGGTGAGTAGCAGCTCGCAACCTCGGCGCTTCGTCACCAGGCCAAGTGAGGTATCGACACTTTGGTCCCAGGAGAGCGGTATGCGCCAAAGTCCAACTTCATCAAATGATTTCGCGTGTGAGCCAATGACCGATTGGCGGCACAAGGCAGTAGCCGAACATCGGACGAGATGGCAACAAGCGGCCGGGTTGGCTGCAAGTGAGCGGCTTCGGCGAGTGTCATTATACGCGCCGCGCGTCCGGCGCTTCGGCGAGTTGCCGCTTGCGCGGCTGAAATCTGATGGTAGCCGCCGGCACGGGCGGAATTCCTTCAAAATAACCATTTTGCGCCGAATTTCAGCGTCGATGTACAAACCATTGCATCAATCAATATCGACAAGTGGCTACTGTGCAGCGGCAAGGGGCGCGCGTTGATTTCGAGGTGCGCACGTCTGGGCAACAGAGGGCGGTTGCCCTGTGGCGTTTTATCCCAGAAAGCCGCAGCTGCAATAGGCCTCGGTCGGTTGGATAAGACGCTGACGCGCTATGTGCTGAATTCGTTCGTCGTATTTTTCCTCCCGCGACGAACACACACTGGCCGCCCCGTTTGGGGCGGCTTTTTTTTGCGCGCCAGGCATGGCGCGGAGCGCCGAGACTGTCGCGAGTTGACGGGAGTGGTGTCCGGTCGATGACTTGGAGGTTCGTGTCCCTCTACGGAACTTGCTGATCGAAGCCGCTAACCGAACAGCAAGGGTCGTCGCGAGACGGTATTTGAAGGAAGCTGTAAGCAAAGCGCCGGTTCGACGACAGCCCGAGCATATGTGGCGTCCGCATCTGGGCAAGGCTGCCACAAAACCCGAAGCCCGATATTGCCCCGAAGGTGTCGCCCTATGCCGGCCGACCATGATGGGGTGCGCTTGGCCGGCCGCAGAGAGCTCTGGCGCAGCGGCGCACGGTTTCACGGTTTCGCTTGGCAAGCCCGACCAGCTTGGTGATTGCTCGATGCATCAGCCCGCGCGTCGGTCGGAAGCGCAATCGTCTGTGCGCTCGATGGTGCTGGCCAATGTGTGTTCGAGTCTTTGCAGGCAGCAACTGAGTGTCGACGCTTGATTCTGAATGTCTCTGACGCTTGGCGGAGGCTTCAATGCTGGCATGCGGCGATCGCCCAACGCAGATCACGAAATCCCACGGGCGCGATTGAAACTCTATGGCGAATCTCCTGTTCAGAGACACCCCGTCGCCTGCACTCTCGCACTGACCTGCTCCGATGGCGTTGGTAGCAAGGTTTAGCCTCCAACGTAATCGGCTCCCCCTTCATAGATCCGTTTAGCGGTGAATTTTCGCGGCAAAGTAGGGTCAAGCGTAAGCCGTTCTCCTTCGACAGATGGTTTTCCAAAAGCAAACCAGGGAAAAGGCGCTTGACTTACCCGGCTGGTTCATCCACTATGCGATATATAATATTGCATTCCAATAACAGAGGATCCGGCCTTGAATCGGTATATTCTCATCGACAGGCAAGATGCCGTTGCTGTTATCACGCTGAACAGGCCGGAAATCCTCAATGCCTGGCATGCTCCAATGCGGAGCGAGCTCGTTGCTGCCCTTCTGGATCTTCAGCGCGACAAGACAGTCCGTGCGATTATTCTGACAGGGGCGGGGGACCGGGCATTCTGTGCAGGCCAGGATTTCAATGAGGCCAAGACGTTCGACGGTGACACCGGTTCCAAATGGATCGGAGAGTGGGAACGTTTGTACGATGTCATTAGGTCGCTTCCCAAGCCGCTGATCGCCGCTTTGAATGGTGTTGCCGCCGGTTCAGCATTCCAAGTTGCGCTGCTCTGCGATTTCCGGATTGGCCACGCTGGAGTACGGATGGGGCAGCCCGAAATCAATTCAGGCATTGCGAGCGTCACCGGGCCGTGGATCATGCGGGAAATCCTAGGGCTCGCTCGCACCACAGATTTGACCCTCACCGGTCGATTGATGGACGCAACGGAATGCCACTCGATCGGAATCATCAACAAGATTGTTCCAGCGGAAAGTGTCCTTGATGCTTCTCTCTCGCTAGCGCGCGAGCTGGCGGAGAAACCTCCTCTCGCCATGCGCCTAGACAAACAATGGCTTCGCGAGATGACGGAGGTCCGATTCCGCGAGTGTCTCGATGCGGCGGTGCGGATCCATCGCGAGGCCTACGCGTCAGGCGAGACAGCTCGGATGATGGAAAAATTTCTGGCCGAACGTGCAGCCAGGAAGGCCTGACATTCCATGGTCGAGTCCCTTAAAGGCTTTATTACTGACTTCAACGAGAAAGCCGACCAGAATCCGGCCCAAATCTTTGCCAAATTCAACGGTGAGGCGATCACCTTCGCTACGTTGAAGAAGCACTCTGCGACATTTGCGGCGCACTTACGTTTGAGAGGCCTGCAGCCGGGTGATCGTGTCGCTGTGATGATGCGCAATTCGCGGCTGTCGCTCGCCGTAATTTTCGGGATTGCTCGCGCAGGCGCTGTCTGGGTCCCGGTGAATGCTCAGCAGAAAGGCGAGGGGCTCCGCTACATTCTCGACCACAGCGAGCCGAGCCTGCTGGTCTGCGATAGGGAGTTTCTTTCCACGATTGTGGGTTGCCGCGCCAAGATTTCATCTGATGCGTTGATCACGATCGGTGAACCGCATGATGAACGCTCACTCGAGAGAGTTCTGCAGAAGGAATTTTCATTCGCCGACGCTCGACTCGAAGCCGAAGATTTATTCGCAATAATGTATACGTCTGGCACCACCGGAAGACCGAAGGGTGTTCTCGTCACGCATGGCATGTTGCGGCTTGCTGGTGAGGCCGCTCGCATCCTGACGGCGATGAAGCCTGGAGATGTATTCTTCGTTTGGGAGCCGCTCTTCCACATCGGCGGCGCTCAATTAATCACCTTGCCGATAATCGAAGATGTCACCTTAGCCATGATCGATCGTTTCAGCGCGAGCTCTTTCTGGAGCCAGGTACGAAGCGCTGGCGCGACGCACATTCACTATCTGGGCGGCATTTTGCAGATTCTGCTGAAACAGCCAGCAAGCGATCTCGACCTGCAACATTCCGTGCGCATCGCTTGGGGTGGCGGCTGCCCCAAGGACGTTTGGCCAAAGTTCAGGGACCGCTTCGGGGTCGAGATACGGGAATGCTACGGCATGACAGAAGCCTCGAGCATTACCACCTGCAATATCGAGGGCGTGGTCGGGTCGGTAGGCAAGCCGATGCCTTGGTACACCATTGACCTTATAGATGAGAGCGGTAATCCCGCAGCTCCTGGTAGCAGAGGAGAGATTGTTGTTCGATCCTCCTTGGATGGAGCGCTTTTCAAAGGGTACTTCGGCAATCAAGATGCAACCGACAAAGCCCTTGTAGCCGGAGCTCTGCGAACCGGCGACTCGGGCACCTTGGATACCGAAGGAAATCTCTGGTTCCACGGGCGCATCACTGACAGCGTCAGATGCAAGGGCGAGAACGTGTCGGCTTGGGAGGTTGAGCACGTAGCGGCCAGTCATCCTGCTGTCGAAGATTGCGCAATGATCGGTGTCACCGCGGACGTCGGCGAACAGGATATCAAGCTGTTCGTGAAAGCCAAGAAAGGCAAGTCAATCGAACCGGAACGTCTATCTGGCTGGCTTTCTGAACGTCTGGCGTCCTATCAGAACCCGCGCTACATCGAATTCGTCAGTGAGTTCGAGCGAACTCCAAGTCAAAGGATCATGAAGCATCTGCTTCCGAAAGACTTGGACAATTGTTGGGATCGGGTGGCGGCGCGACAATCAGCTCGGCTTTAGGTGTGCTCAGCGGCCCCCGCGGGGTGTGAAAAATGGCGCCACGACCTTGTGTTTCGAAATGAGAGCGGCGACTGCGAAGGGAAGGGCTAAATGGTTGGCAAGTCACTATCGACAGTGGCCGATCGTTTGATACTCGTCGGCTGCGGCAATATGGGTTATGCGCTTTTGAGCGGCTGGCTAGGCTCAAAAGCACTCGATCCGAAGAAAGTGCATGTAGTTGAGCCGGTCGTCAGCCTTCGCGAGCGAGCGGCACGATTGGGAACCAACGTACATGAGACGCCGGAGAGCCTACCAGACGAGGCCGATCTGGTTGTCTTCGCTTTAAAACCTCACGCAATAACAGCAGAAGCCCCGGCTTATCGTCATTTTTGCGAACGAGCTGTTTTCGTTAGTATTGCGGCGGGTATGACCATCGGGGTGTTGGGGGCACTCCTTGGAAAGGCGCGTGTGATACGGGCGATGCCCAATACTCCTACCGCAATCGGGAAGGGGTCGACGATTGTCTTCCCAGATAGCAGCATTCAGGAGCTAGAGCTAAACACGGTGGCGTCCCTGTTTGCTGCCGGCGGCCCTGTACACAAGGTGGATAGCGAGCGTTTGTTGGACGCTGCCACAGCTATCAGCGGTTCCGGCCCAGCCTATATCTTCTATTTGATGGAGTGCCTTACGACAGCCGCTTATGAACTTGGCCTTCCAAGAGACCTCGCCATGAAGCTCGTTAAGGAGACTGTTTACGGCGCCGGCGCCCTGGCCTTGCACACCGAAAACGAGCCGGCCCAACTCCGGCGACAAGTGACAAGCCCCAAAGGGACGACAGAAGCGGCGCTCTCGCTGTTAACGGCAGGAGACGAGTTCTTGTCTCTCATTCGCCGCGCGACGAAAGCGGCTTTCGATAGATCAAAATCCCTTTCGGTGAATGCGTAAATACCCGCGCAATCAGTCCTCCCCGGCGACTTGGCTGTCGTCGTGAATATTCCGGCGACAGCCACTTTTTTTCGAGCAGCAAGTTTGACTGAAAACGCGTCTGGGGCTGGCAAATGGGAACGGGGACGAGCAATGAACACCGCCGTAAGAGTTCAATCGCAGGCGACAAGCCGTCTTTCGTTCTTGGATAGTGTCGAATCATACGTGGATGGTACGCTCACTCAGCGCTCCCTCCCTGAAGGACTGGCCGAATGCATCCAAGCGCTGCAGCCTACCCCATTGTGCTGGGCCGCATCGCCGAAGCCTCCAAGGCAATCGGCAATCTGACATATTCAGAGGATCTTTCGTGCAAACCTCAAGGCAGAGAAGCTGCGACGCAGAACCTGGGCAAGTCTTCGCCGCGTTCGCTCCACCAATCCGTCCTCAGTCGCCCCTCCGCAAGGCCATTACGGCCGCGTACCGCCGGCCTGAAACGGAGTGTCTGCCGCCGCTGGTGGAAGCTGCCAAACTGCTGCCGCGCTGAAGGCCGACGTCGAAAAGATAGCGCGCAGGTTGGTCGACGCGCTCCGGGCCAAGCACAGGGGCAGCGGCGTTGAGGGGCTGGTGCACGAATACTCGCTCTCCAGCCAGGAGGGCGTGGCGCTGATGTGCCTTGCCGAGGCGCTGCTGCGCATTCCAGATGTCGAGACTCGGGATGCTCTGATCCGGGATAAGATCGCCGAAGGTGACTGGCGCTCGCATCTGGGGGTAGCAAGTCCCTCTTCGTCAATGCCGCGACCTAGTCGTGACCGGCAAACTCACCTCGACAGTCCGATCGCGGCCTGACGGCAGCGCTGACGCGCCTGATCGCGCGCGCCGGCGAGCCTGTGATCCGTCGCGGTGTCGATATGGCAATGCGCTTGATGGGCGAGCAGTTTGTCACCGGCGAGACGATCGAGGAGGCCTTGAAGCGTTCCCGTCCGCTCGAAGACCGCGGCTTCCGATATCCCTATGATATGCTCGGCGAAGCCGCAACCACCGCGGCCGATGCCGAGCGCTACTAGCGCGACTACGAAGCGGCAATCCATGCCATTGGCAAGGCATCAGCGGGCAGAGGGATCTACGAGGGGCCAGGCATCTCCATCAAGCTTTCGGCGCTGCATCCACGCTATTCTCGCGCCCAGTCCGGTCGCATCATGGGCGAGCTCCTGCCGCGCGTGAAGCAATTGGCGCTCTTGGCCAAAAAATACGATATAGGACTCAACATTGATGCCGAAGAAGCAGATCGTCTCGAACTATCTCTCGATCTACTGGAAGACCTAAGTCTCGACGAGGACCTGAGTAGCTGGAATGGTCTCGGCTTCGTGGCCCAGGCTTATGGCAAGCGTTGCCCCTTCGTGCTCGATTACGTCATCGATCTCGCTCGCCGAGCCGGCCGACGCATGATGGTGCGTCTGGTCAAGGGCGCCTACTGGGATGCTGAGATCAAACGCGCCCAGCTCGATGGCCTTGAGGGCTTTCCGGTCTATACTCGCAAAGTGCACACAGACGCCGCCTATATCGCGTGCGCCCACAAGCTGCTCTACGCCGAAGATGCCGTCTTCCCCCAGTTCGCGACCCATAACGCCCAGACGTTGGCGACGATCTATCAACTGGCCGGCCCGGATTTCCGGGTCGGCAAATACGAGTTCCAGTGCTTGCACGGCATGGGAGAGCCGCTTTATGAGGAGGTGGTAGGCAAGGGTCATCTCGATCGACCCTGCCGGATCTACGCTCCGGTCGGCACGCATGAAACACTGCTCGCCTATCTCGTGCGCCGTCTGCTTGAGAACGGCGCCAATTCGTCGTTTGTGATTCGCATTTCCGATCCTGCGGTGTCGGTAGACGACCTCGTGACCGATCCGGTTGACGTCGTGGAGGCAATGCCGATCGGTGGGCATGCCGCACGACCAGATTTCCCTACCGGGCGCACTCTACGGCAAGGGATCGTACCAATTCGAGCGGCATTGACCTTTCCAACGAAACGGTGCTTGCGGACCTGTCGAAGAAGCTCTCCGACACCGTTGCGATCCGATGGCATGCCGTACCCGAGCTGGCCGACGGACCGGGTGCCGGCACGACGCGGCCGATCACCAACCCGGCGGATCAAACCGACATTGTTGGTTTCGTGACCGAGCTTGAAGCGAGCGACGCATCTTATGTCGTCGACATGGCTGCCAAGGCCGCGGCGGCATGGGCGGCGGTACCGCCGGTGCAGCGCGCCGCCAGCCTCGAACGGGCTGCTGATCTGATGCAAAATCGCATTGAAACTCTCATGGTTATAGTCATGCGCGAGGCCGGCAAGTCCGCGGCGAACGCCATCGGCGAAGTACGTGAAGCGATCGATTTCCTGCGCTACTACGCCGATCAGGCGCGGCGGACACTCGGGCCGTCGCATGTGCCGCTCGGCATCGTCGTCTGTATCAGCCCGTGGAATTTCCCGCTGGCGATCTTTATCGGCCAGGTCGCGGCGGCACTGGTCGCCGGCAACGCGGTGGTCGCTAAGGCTGCGGAAGAGACCCCAATCATCGCACATGAAGGGATGAAGGTCCTTTACGAAGCCGGGATTCCTCGCGGTGCATTACAATTTACGCCTGGGGGCGGGAGCCTTGGCGCCGCGCTGGTCGCGGCATCCGATACGGCAGGCGTGATGTTCACCGGCTCAACTGAAGTGGCGCCTGATCCAGGCCCAGTTAAGCGAGCGGCTTTCGGCGACTGGCAAGCCGATCCCGCTGATCGCCGAGACAGGTGGGCAGAACGCGATGATTGTCGATTCCTCCGCTCTTGTGGAGCAGGTCGTGAGCGATGTCATCGCTTCCGCCTTCGACAGCGCCGGCCAGCGCTGTTCGGCTCTACGCGTGCTTTGCCTGCAAGAGGGCATCGCCGACCGCACGCTCACCATGCTCAATGGCGCCTCTCCAGGAACTGTCGATTGGCCGTACCGATCGTCTCAGCATCGATATCGGGCCGGTGATCACGGCGGCCAAACAGACAATCGAGCAGCATATTGAGCGCATGCGCGCACTTGGATGCAAGGTCGAGCAATTGGCGTTGCCCCAAGCGAGCGCTGGCGGCACCTTCGTTTCTCCAACAATCGTTGATCTAAAGCAGATGTCGGACCTGCAGCGTGAAGTCTTCGGCCCCGTGCTGCATGTCCTCCGCTACCAGCGCGTGGATCTCGATCGCCTGATCGATGACATAAATAATTCAGGCTATGGCTTGACCTTCGGCCTGCATACGCGCCTCGACGAAACGATCGCGCATGTGACAAGCCGCATCAGGGCCGGTAATCTTTACGTCAATCGCAACATCATCGGTGCGGTGGTGGGCGTTCAACCTTTCGGTGGCCGTGGCCTTTCGGGTACCGGCGCCGAAGGCGGGCGGGCCGCTCTTTATCGGCCGGTTGGTGCAGCGCGCTCCCATTCCGCCGCAGCACAGCTCCATTTATACCGATCCTGCGGTACGCGAATTCGCTAACTGGCTTGGGAGGAAGGGCCACAATGCCGAAGCCGAAGCTGCACGCGAACTCGCCCTAATCTCCGCTTTAGGTCTTGAGAAGGAAATGGTTGGACCGGTCGGCGAGCGCAACCTTTACGCACTCCATCCACGTGGCCGTATCCTGTTGGTGCCGACGACCACCAAAGGTCTTTTCCGGCAACTTTCGGCGGCGCTCACGACCGGCAATGAAGTGGTGATCGACAAGGCCTCCGAACTCGAGGGCGCACTTGCGTCACTGCCTGCATCGGTCGCGGCGCGGATTTCTTGGAGCTCCGATTGGGAGGCCGACGGTCCCTTCGCCGGAGCACTGGTTGAAGGTAACTCGAAAACTGTGCGCGAAACCAACAAGAAGATCGCTGGCCTCAAGGGGCCGCGTTTCCCCGTACAGTCCGCAACCACTGACGAGTTGGCAAATGACAATGGGGCCTATTGCCTGAACTGGCTACTGGAAGAGGTCTCGACGTCAACTAACACAGCGGCGGCGGGCGGAAATGCTGGCCTGATGACGATTGGCTGACGCCCTCGACGCGTGCGCTCCTTCATAAAGGCGCCCGTGCTTTCGCGCGGTGATTTTCGGAGGCCTGCTTACACGTCCCGAAAGCGGGAAGACAGGAGGCAGCCGGAAGCGTGCGTCCGCCGCGGTAAGGAATAGCACAGCCCGCTAAAATGGCCGGCGTCGTCTGGGCACTAAACAAGCCCAGAGCATGCGAAAGCCGAACCAAGGAACTTGGTTAGAACTCCTGTCTCCGCAGAGCGCGTGTCACCGTACCCGGCGACGGCATGCTCGGCGTACCATTCATTTCAACGGCGCGGCTGGCGGCCCAAATACGAGCTGCCAAGATTGCCTCGGCTAGGGTCGGGCCACGAAAACCGGGGTTAAGGGTGGCTCCATGGTCGCTCGCCAGCGCTATGCTTTTGGCAAGCGAGCGACAGGGGCTCCGAGGGGATGGCTCGGCCGGTTCCCATGATCAATTTTGCTGAACTTGACGCACAGAACTGTTACAGCAACCATCATTTTAAGGCTGGTGCGAGCGCTGACCGGTGAGCGTCACGAGGCCTGGCTCGAGGACCATCGCTATCTCAACATGGATCTGTTGAAGGAGCACAAGAAGGAGGCGTTACGCCAGGCGGCCTGACGATGCTCAGGCCCACCAAGGGGATGCACGCTACCCCTCTCCGCCGCCGTAACGAAATGCACGAAACGTGGTGCATTTCGCGACCTAACGGCAGATGAGGCAACCGCCTGATCGCCATTCCGGCCAATGCCTGTTCGAACACGTCGAGTAACTAAGCCCGGCTGAGTTGGTACGGAGCAACCATTAGCTGACGATGCGATCGGCAACGAGCGAATGTTAGCGGAGGTTTGTCTCGGTAAGGTTGGTGCAGTTTGCGCCCGCGGGATCTCGTGGTTCGCTTGGAACAGAGGGGATTGGCAGCAACTCATCGCGTCAGGTGGTCTTTATGCGCCGCGGCATGGCAGCCTGCAGCTCGGGCTGCTCTCGGCCCGCTATGAGAAGGCGCGCCGGGGCGAGTTCATACACTCGACCGCGATGAACGTGTCATCGTACCGTCGTCCGGAAGCTGGGAACTACCTCGCGAGGGAAGGAGGCGTAGCAGTCTCGATCGCGCCACGGAATAGGACGCCCTCTATGCCGAATTGTCCCTTGGGTTCACCAGCGGTATCTGGATGATTTCGCCTGAAGACTCGGATTGGAGAGCCTCAAATCACCGCTGGATGCCGAGTTCTTCAAGCGCCTTGCGGATATCGGCGCTTAGCTGTTGCCGCTGGCTCCAGCTGCGCCCGCCGATCAACCCGCCGTCGACCACCAGATCGTGGCCGTTGACGAAGGTGGATTCGTCGCTGGCCAGGTACAGTGCCGCATAGGCGATATCTTCGGCTTGACCCGCTCGCGGGATCGGCTGCGCTGTCTTGCTCAACTCGCGCAATACAGGCCTCGCCTTCTCAGCGGCTTCGGTCGACATGCCCATGCCGGTCGGGATCATGCCGGGGGAGATCGAATTGACGCGGACGCCGGCTTCCCCCAGTTCCACGGCGACACATTTGGTGAGATTGATCACTGCGGCCTTGGCGGCGCTGTAGTCCATGTACGCGGAAACGGCCTGATGACCAGCGACGCTACCGGTATTGATGATGCTGCCAGAGCCCTGCCTTTTCATGTAGGGCGCGGCGTGTTTCATGCCGAGCATGACACTGCGCACATGCGACGCCATGATGAGGTCGAAGCGCTCGACTCCCATTGCCTCGATGCCGCTGGTCTGCCCTAGAATGCCGGCGTTATTGAACAGGCAATCGATGCGGCTGAACCTCTCGACCGCAAGCGCAATCAGCGCCTTGACCTGTTCCTCCACCGTGACGTCAGTCTGGCGAAAGATGCAGTTCCTGCCCAGCCGCTTGGCCAGGGCCTCGCCTTCGGGAATGCGGCGGCCCGCAACGACGATTTTCGCGCCCTCTGCCGCAAAGATTTCCGCAGTGCGGAGGCCGATGCCACTGGTAGCCCCCGTGATCACCGCGACCTTGCCATCGAGCCGTCCCATGTCGTTCCCCTGTCGTTGCAAACGTGATTCGAACTGAAGCAGGAAAGCATCTCCCCGCCGACACC
The DNA here is from genome assembly GCF_001440035.1 of Bradyrhizobium manausense. GTDB lineage: Bacteria > Pseudomonadota > Alphaproteobacteria > Rhizobiales > Xanthobacteraceae > Bradyrhizobium > Bradyrhizobium manausense. Next base: position 27,634 of record NZ_LJYG01000086.1, read on the forward strand.
TCGATGGGAGCGCCATTCATCTCAAGGCGGCTTCCGGAGCCTATCTCAAGCGATCTTTAGCTAGAACCGGCCCCCGAAGGCCAAAGTTAACGCTGGCCTCTTCACGCCACAGTGCCGGCATATAGGGCGTCGCGGTACGTTTCTGCTGGTTCGCTACTTTCGCCGGCCTTTCGATCTGCTGATACGGTAAGAGTTGACAGCCGATGCTTCACTGCATGGAACGTCGCGTCCCAATCGCACCCTCGTTTAGTTCTCCATCCCCAACCAGCACATCGGTGAAGATGCGTCTCAGTTGTCCGGTGGCTGGAGCCATACGCGACGGCTATCGGCAGCCCATGGCGAGCTTCCCCGTGGTGGCCTCACGATTCCCTGGCATGCTGAGCTGGCAGAGAAAGTCGTCGTACAGCATAGGAAGAACTTCAATTATCGAGAATGCGGGATCGATATGTCCGCCGACGCGCCGTTTCAGGAACTCTCCCAAAAATCTCCAGCGCATAGCCTTTGATCGGGAGTCAGGGTTAGCGCCTATCGCCGGCTGGTGGTCGACGGTTGTGGCTTGCTTCATATCGCCTCGGTGGATATCGCGTCCAGTTCGCTGGTAGCTATTATTACCTATCTTCATTTCTGCGCACCTATCATTCCTAGTGGGCTGACTCGAGCGTTCGAGGTCGGCGCCAGGCGGCCATCGTCTTTTCAGGCCGCTCGATTATTCTCTGCAAGCCGCAATCGTACGAAGAAACGTCCAGACGGTTTCCGGTAACTGAACGTCTCGCCCCTCGAACCGCTCCTACCGCGTCGGAGCAAGCTGGCCGAAATGCAGCGTGCGGAATTGAAGGCCAGTTCTGATGCCGCCCAACCGATGCCACAGCTGGGTTGATGGCAGCCAGCAGCTTTCCGAGTTCACGCGGGATTCGCGGAAGCTCATCCTTCATCGCTCCCCGCTCGATTCGCAGTTGGTTCTCAAACGCGACCTATGGCTGCGCGCGTCAAACTGGACAGTCCAATTTGGGATACGTTGCGCATTTCTAGGGAGCCTCAGACCGAGGATGTGCACGGCGGAACTCTTCGGCGGTTGATAGGCGGCGCTTGCTGCGTTTACTCGTTCGATTTAAACATTTCCTCGGCGACACTAGATCGTTTGATCGAAAAGTGAAAACGAACTTGTTATCTGGAAGAAAGCTGCACGCCTTTACCAATCCATGTCTGCATAGATCGCGCGGGGCGTTCGGGGGACCGGCCCCGAAGGCGGGCAGGCCGCTCTATATCGGCCGGTTGATGCAGCGCGCTCCTATTCCGCCGCAGCACAGCTCCATTCATACCGATCCTGCGGTATGCGACTGGCTTTAAACTGAACCAACAGGAGAATCGCAGGCCTCAAAGGGCCGCTAGTCGTGATGCAGTCGGCAACCACTGACGAGTTGGCCTACAATAATGAAATTTATTGCCTGAACTGGCTGCTGGAAGAGGTCTCGACGTCAATCAACACTACGGCGGCGGGCGGCAATGCTAGTCTGATGACGATTGGGTAACCCAAGCTGAGCGCCGATTACGTAGGGACGCTCTGAGCAATTGTGTCGAACCAGGGGGGCGCGCATAGCGCGAGGCCGCATTCTGTTGGCAAGCGGCCCGGCCGCTCGCGTCGTGAATCCAAGTGGACGGTTCGTTGTTCTTTATCTCGAACAGCCGGTCTTTTTGCCCGTCGAACAGCAATTTGCAGATACTAATCCGGGCCGCAGGAGTACTTGTCTAGAACTCAGTGTGGGCCACGCACATTCTTGCTGACATCGATTCGTATGTCGAAGTTAGGTTAAGGGTTAATGCAGCTTATGTCCGCCTGTATTGGGAAACAACTTTGGACATTTGCCGAGCGATCTCGACTGTGATCGGGCTAAGTTCCGCTTCCACTCTCTCGGGAGTCCAATTGGCCGTCGAAGCTGCGATGTTAACAGCAGCTACAACCCTGTTGTCATAGCCAAACACCGGCGCAGCCGTCGAGATGTCCCCAAGCATCGCCTCCTGATTGGCGATGGCAAAGCCTTCTTGACGCACCTTTTCCAATTCCTTGAGAAGCTTTTGCCGACTGGTCATGGTGTGGGGGGTAATCGCGAGAAGGCTCGAGCCTTTTAAAATGGCGTTGGCGGAGTCGGCATCGAGGTTCGCCAGGATCGCGCGCCCTGGCGCCGTCGCGAAAGCGGGAAGGCGCGCCCCAACCGTCACGTACGAGCTCATCACGTTCCTGCTGGGGACACGAGAGATAAATATGATATCGGATCCGTCGAGCTCGGTCAGGTTGACGGTTTCCTGCGATCGTTTGTTGGCCTCGAGCAAGTACGGAAAAGTTGCTTCGACTATCGGATTGCTCCGCAGATATGCGTTTCCGATGTCCATAGCCCGCGCCGAAAGCGAATACTGCCGGGTTGTCTCACTGTGGGTTAGGTATCTCAGCGCCCGCAGTGTGTAGAGCACTCGTTGGGTTGCGCTTTTATTTAGCCCGGATGCCTCCGAGACTTCCGCAAGAGTCATCGGTCGTGGGTTCGCACAAAAGGTATCAAGGACAAGGAGCCCCTTCTCGATCGTTCCGAGATAGAGCCGTTCGTCAATGTCCGCCTTAGCAAACGGAGCAGGCGAATTGAGTCCTGTCCGGCTCTTGCTCCTCTTCTCGAGCATCGTCTTTCCATCCTTCTCGCAATGCGGTTCTGCATATTGCTATTCAATGCGCGTGTAAAGGCCGGCCAACAACCGGTCTGGCCCGGCAAATTTCGACTTGACGGTCAAAAATCAATATGTAATATTGGATAACAATATAGAAGGACGTTTGACCATTCAGGAGGAGTTCTAGGAGAGTACGCTTCGTTGAATGAGAGATATCTCGCTTCAAGAAAACCGAAGGCACTTGAGCTCGCCGATATCCGACCAGCTCATAACAACATCTCATTCAAGTGCGGAGTACGGGGCTTATCTGCCGGCATCTGTTAGTTCATCAACGCACGCGAAGGCGTGAGTGATGTCAATCTGCATGTCCATCGGAAGCGCTTCCGAAATCCAAAGTTCGAAAACATGAAAACGCCGGTTCATCCAATGACTCGTTCAGTAATTCAGCATCCCTTGGCTGCGCTCGTGAACAAAGTGCGGGAGGCGATGCCCCGCGCGACATGTTCGCAGCTATTGGACTTAAGCCGAGACCGCTTACTGACCATTCGCGGTACCGACACGCGAGAGCGGACAACACCATTGGCTCGTCCGAGTCGAAGGCGAGGCATCCGGAATTTCATTCGCGCAATCCGCAAGCCAATAGCTCGAAACCACGTCCCTCACGAACGTCTGCTCATGCTCAAATGAATCGCTCGATCGATCTCAAGGTGCAATCGCTGTTCATGTCGCCGGCGGCGTTGGTTGCGGCCGGCATAATACTGCCACCGCTTTGCTACGTCCTTATTACAAGTTTTCAGGGCGATACCGGCCCGCTCTCTGCGTACAAACTCATTGTCGAAAGCAGCTTGTTTAGACAAACACTCGCCACGACCCTTGGCGTTGCGTCAATTTCATCCGTTCTCAGCCTGATACTAGGATACATCGTCGCCCTTCACTTGGCGAGGCAGCACCCGAATCGACGGACCGTGCTGATGGTCCTCATTCTCCTGCCTTTCTGGACTAGCATTTTGGTCAAGTGCTTCGCTTTCACCATCATCTTGGGTCGACACGGCATCATAAACAATCTCCTTAGCTGGGCCTCAGGGTTCGACGTGCAGCTGCCGCTTGTTCTGAATCGCGTCGGATTATTCGTCGGGATGACCAATTTTCTGGTTCCGCTCGTCGTCCTTCCGGTGCTCGCAAGTCTGCTCGCGATCGACAGTACTCTCTACAGAGCTGCGTCCGTGATGGGTGCGAAACCAGCAAGGATGTTTTGGACTGTTACCGTCCCCCTAAGCGTCCCGGGAGTCGTTGCAGGCTTGCTGAGCGTTTTTGTTATGTCTTTGGGGGCGTTTGTCATCCCCGCGCTCCTCGGCGGTCCTCAAGATCAAATGCTCTCCAACCTAGTCGATTTCTACAATCGTCAGGTTCTCGACTGGCCGAAAGCATCCGCAATAAGCGTAATCTTGCTCGCACTAGCTTCAATCTTCATCGTTCCGATGGCGCTTTGGCGTCGACGTAAGATCTAAGAGCTTGTCATGGCGAACTCAGTGCTCGATCCCCTCTCGCGGCGGTATCGCTTCGTTGGCTCTAGCCTCGCGACTGTTGTCTACATCTTCTTGCTCGCGCCAGTTGTTGTTACAATTCCTATGGCATTTGGACCAACGAACGCGCTCGAATTTCCGCCCTCGACGTACTCGCTTGATCTGTTCAGGATTCTCTTTACCTCCGATAGTTGGTTGTTGCCGCTATATACGAGCCTAAAGGTCGCGATTTTCTCGACATGTGCGGCTCTCTTTGTTGGCCTGCCTTCGGCATATTGGATCGCGCGCTATGAGTTCTTGGGTAAGCTCCTGATTTCTGGTGTGTTGATTAGCCCATTGGTCATTCCCGCCATCGTCTCGGGGTTGGGTATTTACTTGTACTTCGCGTATATCCGCATTGGCGGGACCACGCTGTCGCTGGTTCTGGGCCATGTGATGGTGACGCTACCGTATGTAATCGTAATGATTATTGCGGGTGTGCAGAAGCTGGACCGAAACTTGGAGTTTGGTGCTGAGCTTATGGGTGCAAATCCCATTCGCATGTTCTTTACGGTCGTCATCCCTGAGCTCGTTCCATCTCTGATAAGCGCCGCGTTCTTTGCGTTTCTGCTTTCGTTTGACGAGGTGATCATCTCTTGGTTCCTCACAGGCAGCGATACCGTGACGCTGCCAGTTAAGATGTATAGCGCTCTTGAATGGGAGGTCTCTCCAGTCATCGCGGCCGTATCGGCCTTGCTGACGGCGTTGTCCTTACTCGCATGCATCGTGACTATTGGCCTGAGGAAATCTTCGGGTGAGGAAGTCTCTTGAGCAAAGAACACAAAATCGCAAGTCCGCTCTGCGGCAGACTTGAGCTCAGACATTCACCTGGGCAGCAGCATGGATTCTGGGAGTAGAAGAATGCACGGCCGCAATGCCTCCAATGGTGAAGCCATAGCTTTGAGAGGAATCTCAAAGGCCTTCGGTTCGGTGACGGTTCTTAAGGACACCGAATTGACCGTTAACAAATCTGAGTTTCTTACCCTGCTCGGGCCCTCCGGCTCTGGAAAGACGACCCTTCTGAATCTGATCTCGGGGGCTATCGCTCCTAGTTCCGGTGAAATACTCCTCGCCGGCAGGGATATCACGCGCATGCCGCCGCGCGAACGAGGCATCGGCATGGTGTTTCAAAACTATGCTCTTATGCCGCATATGACGGTCTTCGAAAACGTTGCCTATCCGCTTCGTGCAAGGCGCGAACCCTCCGAAGCTATTCGCAGAAAAGTCTTGGATGCGTTGGATCGAGTTGGTCTCAACGGGTTTGATGATCGAAAGCCTCGCCAACTTTCAGGTGGCCAGCAGCAGCGCGTCGGCATCGCTCGCTGTATCGTGTACTCCCCGGCCATCATCATGATGGACGAGCCACTCGGAGCGCTCGACAAGAATCTTCGAGAGCAGATGCAGACTGAAATCAAGCGCCTGCACCATGAACTGGGAACGACGATCATTTACGTAACGCATGATCAGGAAGAGGCGCTCAATATGTCTGACCGCATCTGCCTCATGAAAAATGGTGAGATTGCTCAGTTAGGCACTCCAGATGAGTTGTACTTCAGGCCTAACAGTCGCTTTGTGGCAGAGTTCATCGGAGAATCTAATTTGCTCCCGGGCAAGAGCATTGCTGCAAATAGCGTGGCGATCGACGAGGCCGAAGCAGTTATCGCGCCAAGTTCAGAGCGGGGCCTCGGCTCCGACGTTCTGGTCATGGTTCGACCGGAGAAAATGCACATCTGTGCTCCTGATGCCGACCCTCCTGCTGGTCACAATGTTCTGCGTGGAGTGGTCGAGGCAATCTCCTTCATCGGAGGCATGACCCGGATAACGGTGAAAACGGCGCATGGTGTTTCCGTTACTGCGAAGATCATCTCCGGTCCCGCTTGCACTCGCCCCGAGCTTGGATCTGCAGCCAAGCTCTCCTGGTCACCTACTGAGTCTGTCGTGTTGAATGGCTAGGCGTTCAGTTCTGACTTGGAATTTGAGTCGTCCCTAGCGCGGCGCCGTCATCATCAACGTAACTGTAAAGGGAGTGGATTATGTCGATTTCGAAGAAATTATCTCGGCGTACGTTTCTTGCGGCGTCCTCGGCCGCCGTGCTGGCGCCCGCACTGATCACCCGAGCGCACGCGCAGGCCAAGTCGATCACGATCACCAGCTACGGCGGCACGTTTCAGGAATTCTTGGTAAAAACCGTGGTCACACCTTTTACCGAGGAGACAGGTATCAAAGTCAATATTGTCCCGCGTCCGGATATTGCAAAACTGAAAGCCCAAGCTCTCACCGGACGAGTGGATATCGACGTTCTCATGACCGTCGACGAAGATGCTGCGCTCGGGTCCAAGCTGGGACTTTGGGATAAGGTCGACTTGGGGATGTTGAACGTAGCCGATATGGCCCTCCCTCCTCAGAAGGAGTATGTGACGTCAAGTTCCTTCGTGGGGGGCATCGCATGGGACCCTGAAAAGTACGGGTCAACAGCGCATCCCAATAACTTCGCAGAATACTTTGACGTGGGAAAATTCCCCGGTCGTCGGACCCTCCCCAATCGACCAAATGAAACCCTTGAAGCCGCTCTCCTTGCTGATGGGGTTTTGCCCAAAGACATCTACCCGCTGGATGTGGATCGCGCGTTCAAAGTTCTGGATCGTGTGAAGTCCAGCATCGCAGCTTGGGTGACTGCTACTCCCCAGACGATCTCGCTCTTGCAGACCCAAGAGGTCGACTTCAGCTACAGCTATGCCAATCGAGTTAAGGCCACAAACGCGCCAGGAGGCGGCAAACCACTCGCGTTCTCGTTCGAGCAGAACCTGCTGGGCACCGAAAAGCTGATTATACCGAAGGGGGCGCCGAACAAAGAAGGCGGAATGAAATACATCGAATACTTCTTGCGGCCTGAGGTGGTGGCACGCCTATGCAACGCGGCCTTCATCGCACCGAACTCGAAGAAGGCAATTGCGCTTCTCGATCCCGAGCTCCGCGAGTGGACCCCGGATATCACCAACCCCAAGAGTATGTTCGTTGACGGGGCTTATTGGACCGACAACCTCGAGCCGGTGTCGCGGCGGTTTAAGGAATGGGTCATCTCCTGATCTGGATGCAAAGCTTGGGCGTCGTAATGGACGCCCAAGCTCACGAGCGTTGGTTGTGACGTTCATGCCTAAGACAGACGCAGGCTAATTCTATCGCGGGATTCACCATGGGTACGACGGCCGACATTGCCAAGTTTGTTCAACAGACCACCTTTGATGAGTTTGATGCGAAGCTCGTTCAGCACGTGAAGAACGTACTCCTTAGCGGCGTGGGAATGACACTAGCTGGCGTCAACAGCGAAACAAGTAAGGCCGTTCTGAGCTATGTCAGGGAATGCGGGGCTCAACCGGAGGTTGGCGTGATCGGCGCAAACTTCCGCACTTCGGTGGAATACGCGGCGCTGGCGAACGGGACGACGTCCCATACGACTGAGCTGGAAGACGACACTCGCGCTGAGAACATGTACAGCGTTGGCGTCTTCCCCGCGATGCTTGCGCTGGGTGAAAGGCTCCAAATCTCCGGCAAAGAGCTGATCGAAGCTTTTGTCATAGCTTGGGACGTTGCCTCGAAGCTGGCCCTGGCGTCTCAAGATATGATGGGCCGGGGCCTGGCACCTTGGTCAGCAGGCGCCACTATCGGTGTCGCTGCTGGTGCCGCGAGGTTGCTCAAGCTCAATGATCACCAGATCGCTATGGCGGTTAGCATAGCCACCTCCCATGCCGCGGGACTTTTTAAACAGGTTGGATCGGGCGCCCACCTCTATGAGTCGGGCATGGCTGGGCGGAATGGCTTGGCGTCGGCTATTCTAGCGAAGCATGGATTAACCGGGCAACCCACCGTTTTGGAGTGTCCGATGGGATACCTTCAGGCGGTCTCGGGGATCACCGATCCCGTCTTAAAGCTTGGAGCGCCTTTCAGGGCACAAGCAATCGAAATCAAAAAATATCCATGCTGCCTGTCCCAAATGCATCCTATTGATGCCTTTGTAAAGCTGATCGATGAACACCAGATTTTCGCGCACGAGGTGAAGGCTGTTCGGCTCGAAGCTCCGCCGTCATTCAAGCTAGCTGCGGCGCTTTATCATCACCCCAAGAACGCTGACGAGGCGAAGTTTAGCTTAGCTCACAGCATCGCATGTAGCTTCTTGGACAAGAAGCCATGGCTGGATAGGTATACGACCGAAGGCGCTAATAGTCTGGATGTCGCAAGCTTTCGAGACAAGATTGAGATCGTTTATCGATCGGATCTTGCTGGCGCAGCGTTGCCGATCACTGTCACGATGGCCGATGGTTCGCAGCTTCACGCGTCGACGCGCAAAATTACTGAGCATATCGACGTCAGCGATGACGAAATCCGCGACAAGTACCGCAGATGCGTCGCAGGAATGTTCTCGCGAGGCCGCGAAGAGCAAATCGAAGATAGTCTTCTGTCTTTAGAGCGCCTGCCTGACATATCCAAGTTAATGGCCGAGCTTACTTACATCGACGAGCTTACTTACGTCGATTGAACGAATACCAAGACGGGATTGAGATATGGGACGTCTAGATGGGAAAGCCGCTGTCATCACGGGTGGCAGCCAGGGTATTGGGCGCGCGACTGTTGAGCTATTCATCGCAGAAGGCGCAAAAGTGGTTGTCGCGGATCTTCTCGCCTCGGAAGGGGAAGCTTTATGTGACCGCCTCGGACCCGATTGCGTGTTTTGCAAGACGGATGTTACGGTTGAGGATCAGGTCCGGAATTTGATTGAAGTTGCCGTAAAGCGGTTTGGCCGTATCGATTGCCTTTTCAATAATGCTGGAATACTCGGCCAAACTGGCGGCATAGAATCGATGGAAGTGGATCGGTTTGATCGTGTGATGGCCTCACACGGGCGTAGCGTCATGCTCGGAATGAAGCACGTAGCCCCCTACATGAAACAGCAGGGGTTCGGCAGCATTATCAATACTGGCAGCATTTCAGGTATCCAGGCCGTCTCGGCGTACATGGATTACAGCGCGGCCAAAGCGGCTGTCATCCACCTGACCAAGTGCGTTGCCATGGAGCTTGGCGAATTCGGCATCCGTGTGAATTCAGTCTCTCCTGGTCAGATCGCGACCGGCATGGGAAAGACGGGTCCGGACGCTCTTGAGAAAGCCGCTGTCCTTCGTGAATTAAACAAGACCCGCCAACCGATACCACGCTCCGGCATGCCGGAAGATGTTGCTTTCGCAGCGTTATATCTTGCAAGCGATGAATCCAGCTTCGTGAATGGCCACGACCTTGTTGTGGATGGCGGATTGATCGGTGGATCAAGCTGGACTGAACGTCAGCGGATGAGCGCCAGCGTTCATGGTGCACTCCAACGCCAAGCTTAACGTCGTTGGCACCCGTACCAAAGGTTTCCGATCAACATCGAGTCGCAATGCAGGGTGAAGCATGCAGAAACGTCTAAAGGGCAAAGTGGCGATCGTCGCCGGAGCCGGATCAACCGGAGTCGACGGTCTCGGGAATGGAAAGGCGTCTGCGGTTGTTTATGCCCGTGAGGGCGCCTCAGTGATGCTTGTGGACCTTAACCTGGAGGCTGCAGAGAAGACCCGCCAGATGATCGAGCAGGAAGGCGGTACCTGTTTTGCGTTTCAGGCCAACGTCCGCCAGCGATCGGATTGCGAGGCCATGGTCCAAAAGTGTCTGCAGGAATATGGGCAAATAGACATTCTTCACAACAATGTTGGCGTCGAGCCGAAAACTTTCGGCGGAGTGCTTAACACCGACGATGCCGAATGGGATCGCGTCATCAACGTGAACCTGAAGAGCATGTTCATTACCTCCAGCGCGGTTCTGCCATCAATGTTGGAGCGTGGCAGTGGAGCGATTCTGAATATCTCGTCAGTGTCGGCGGAACGGCTTTCGCCAGGATTGTTCCTATATTGCGTCTCCAAGGCCGGCGTGAATACGCTTACCAAGGCGATGGCACTCGATTACGCGGATAAAGGTATTCGCGTGAATGCAATCATGCCGGGGCTGATGGATACGCCCATGGTCGAGAGGCACAAGGAGTTTTACGGCGGCGATCGCGAAAAAATGCGCCAGCTTCGAAATGAACGCGCGCCAATGAAGCGCATGGGAGAAGCCTGGGATGTCGCAAATGCTGCTCTGTTCCTGGTTTCGGACGAAGCGAAGTATATCACCGGTCAGGTTCTCGCCGTTGATGGCGGATATCTGTGCAAGCCCTAGGGGCCGCCCGACCGGCAGGCTTCGCCCAACTATAGGTAAGGCCAACAAGGTGCAGCACCGTTCTTGGTAGCGGATATGTGGAGGGTCTCGTGATCATCGAAGAGTATTCGAACTACGACGGCCTCGGTCTTGCAGATCTCATTCGCAGGAAGGACGTGACCCCAGAAGAACTGCTTGATGAGGCGATAAGCAGAACCGAGAAGATTGATCCGGAAATCAATGCCGTAGTTATCAAACACTATGACTTTGCCAAAAGGCAGATCTCAGAGGGGCTGCCCGAAGGTCCCTTTACTGGTGTTCCTTTTTTGCTGAAAGACATTGCGACGCTGACGGGAACGCGAACCACATATGGATCGAGCGCCTATAGGGAGTACGTTGCGGACCATAACAGCACAATCGTCGAACGCGTGCTAAAGACTGGCGTCACAATCTTTGGAAAGACGGCGGTTCCAGAATTCGGCGCGCTGGGCACCACTGAGTCCCGTTTGCACGGCCCAACGCGCAATCCATGGAATCTAGCGTATTCCGCCGGCGGCTCCTCGGGTGGGGCTGCTGCGGCAGTTGCTGCGCGCATCGTGCCCGTGGCGCACGCGAGCGACAGCGGTGGGTCTACGCGAATACCGGCCTCTGTCTGCGGTCTATTCGGGCTTAAACCTACCAGAGCACGCACGCCGATCGGTCCGAATAAGGGACTGGGCTGGACCAGCCTGGTTGATTGTCCACACGTCATCAGTGTGAGCGTGCGCGACAGCGCTGCCATGCTTGACGCATTGTCTGGGCCGGAGCTTACTAGCCCTTATTACGCACCTCCCGCGGAAGGAGCGTTTTTGAATGAAGTAGGTAGAAATCCCGGCCGCTTGCGCATCGCCTTTTCAAGCAAATCTCCTTACGGTGACGATCTCGACCCTGAGATTACGAATGCAGTTCGGGAGATAGCCTCGCTGTTGGAGCGGCTCGGTCATGATGTTGAAGAACGAGCGCCTACTCTTCCTTTCGATCCGATCGAAGTGGGAGAAGTCATAAACGGAGCCAACTTGGTAGCCTCCGCGGTGCGCGCGGCCGAGCGGCGACTTGGGCGCCCGATGACCGAAAGCGACTTGGAGGTTCTTACCCTTCTGCGCGCACACAATGCCCAGACCGGAACCGCAATCGATTACGTCACCGCTGAGCAGTCCGTTTTCGAAATCTGCCGGTGCCTCGTCGAGTTCTTTACCACCTGTGAAGTCTTCTTGTGTCCCACGCTTTGCGGGTCGCCGATCCGCATTGGAGAGCTTGATTCAATGAGCGCTGATCTCTCACATATCCAGGCAGCACGTCGGCGCGTATGGCCAATGCCGCTCGTATTCAATATGTCCGGCCAGCCATCTATGTCTATGCCGCTCGCTTGGCACAAGTCAGGGCTACCAATGGGGATGATGTTCTCGGGCCGTTTTGGCGACGAGGCCACTCTGCTGCGGCTTGCTGGGCAGCTTGAGCAAGCGCGCCCTTGGAAGTCCAAGATGCCGCCACACCATGCGTAGCATGTCTCGCTATTCGCTGTGCTCCGTCGGAGGCCGCGCGGAATTCGGACGACCGCCCACTACATCCAGTAGGTTACCTGATGGCGGCGGCCGCTTTCAATCAATGGGTCAAGCTGTCTGGGTCGGACGACGGTCGATTGCCAGCCTACGAAAATTGGTCGGCAGTCGGCTTCAAGCGTTCATTGTCGAAATCGGGAGAGCTAGATCAACATGCTCCAGTTCGACCAGTTCGTTGAAGGGCTGCGCTGCCGCGTCGCGGTCCCCACGTGCGTACCTGCGGATTTATGCTTTCAGCGGGCGTCGAATTGTAAGCGCGTCTGTCTCCCTCAAGCTGCGTCAGACGACCGAAACAACGTGGGAGATGATTTGTCACCTCTTCCTTCACGGCCAGGTCACGCGACGGGCATGAGTGAGGGCGCTGGACTTATCTGCTAACCGTGAGCGACCGCCGCCATGCAAGCCGATGCAGTGGCGGTGAGGTTCACCTCAAGGCTGGAGCCGACTATGCGATACGATCGGGTAGACGCGCGAATCCTCGAGATCGTGCAAAAGAACAACCGCCTAACTTCCGATGTGATGAGTGAACTGGCGGGGCTTTCTGCCACAGCATGCCAGCGGCGACTCAAGAGGCTCCGTTCGGACGGCTTCATCGAAGCCGATGTCTCAATCGTTTCGCCAAAGGCTGTTGGAAGACCAATCCAAATGCTTGTGTTGGTGACAATGGAGCGGGAGCGTTCGGATATCATTGACCGGTTTAAGAAGGACATCAAATCTTCGGCTGAAGTCGTCAACGGATTCTACGTCACTGGCGATGCTGACTTTATCTTATACGTTACCGCACGTACCATGGAGGATTATGAGCAGTTCACTAGACGCTTCTTCTATAAGAATCCGGACATCAAATGCTTTAAGACGATGGTCGTATTGGATCGGGTCAAAGCTGGCTTTGCTATTCCAGTTGAGACCCCGCCCTGCGATAGCCTAAGTAATCTTTGATGGGTGTCATTGAGCATTATTGCGGGTGCGCCAACAACCGATCGGTAGCGGCCGATGTTGCAAGTCTCATTTCACGATCCTCGTCACCCGCGATCATTCCATCTCCGCAATCCGATCAGCTCCGACGGTGTGATTGCGACCGTCCAGCACGGGAACAAAGAAACTGCAGCTTGACGATACTTCGCAACTAACAGGAATGCGGAGACCTGCGTTCTGGAGAATTTCGTCTTCACGTTTTTGTAAAGGCGCGCGTTCAGCCTCAGATCCTAAGGCTCACGTTGTAGTTGGTCAGGAGTCGTCCGTGAAGAACGAGGCTCAAGCGATTTTTTGAGCGGGGTCGGTCTCGATGAAGGCTCGGATGAAGATACGCAAGAGTTGTGCGAGCCATCGCAGGAGCAGGCCGAAGTTGTAACCTGCAGCGGCGAGAACAGCGTTGATGCGGTCGCCGAGGCGTCCCTTGAGATAATTCCGGTCCATGCGGTGCTCGGCCTTGACGTGGCCGATGACCGGCTCGACTGCCGCGCGACGCTTCATCTCGCGACGGATGGAAGCCGTGACGCGGCGGACCTGCCCCGAGATCCAGACCCTGAACCGATGCGGGTGGTTGTGGCCGCGATACCCTTTGTCGACGTGGATGCGGCGCGTCTCCACGCCGGTGAGCTTCTCCATGTCGGTGATCACAGGGCCGAGCGTGTGCCCGTCGAAGGGATTGCCGTGCAGGGCCTTGGCGTGGAGCACGAACTGTCCGCCCTTTGGAGACGTCGCGGGGGTGGCGATACTGACTTTGCAGCCGAACTCGTAAGGCGCGCGGGCTTTACCCTTGCCGATGCACTCGACCTCCGGGGCGTGTAACGCATAGACCTTTGGACCACGCTGATGCTGATCCTGGCTGCGTATCTGCTGCGCTAAACCGAGCAGCGGGCCGAAGCGAGCTTCCAGCACCGTGTGGCCATCAATCTTGCGGCGGATGTCGCGGATGATCCGGCCAAGCCGTGTCCGCAGGAACTTGAGCTGGCGCCTGGCGCGTTTGAACTGGTGCGCGTGGGTATAGCGGCCGACCATGATGGCGGCACGCTTAGCCAGGCGCAGATAGCTCTGGCGCAGCGGCAAACGGTTGCGCTTGGCGAGCCCGACGAGCTTGATGATTGCTCGATGGATCAGCCGCGCATCGGTCGGATGCGCAACCGCCTTGGGCTGAACCGTCGTATCGACGACCACCCGCTCTAGGTCTTTGGGGCCAATGGCGCCAGTCTTGTGCGCCACCGACAGACTTTCCTGGATCAGCGCGACGAGCTGTTCCTCTCCGAGCCGCTGCCGCCAGCGCGTCATCGACGATCGATCGAACGGCAGACGGTGGCGGAAGCTCAATTCGCCGCAGAAGTATTGGTAATAAGGGTTCTCGATCCAGCGGGCGCACAACACCTCATCCGACAGGTTGTGCATGTGCTTCAAGATGAACAGGCCGGCGACAAGCCGCGTCGGAAGGCCAGGCTGTCCCGACCCCGCTTGGCACACTGAACTGAAGCGATCGTTCAGCATATTCCAGTCGATCAGCGCTGCCAACCGCACCAGCGGATGGCTCATGTCGATGATCTTATCGAGCGCCGGAAGCAGCAGGTCCTTCTGGCGATCGTCCCGCGGTTTGCTCATCGCATTCCCCAATGTCGACGACACCCTCAGGGAATCACGAATCACTCAAAAGCAAAATCCCAAAACGCAAGAAAGCGAGGTCCAACTACCAGCTTTCCTGCAAAATCGAATACTACATCAAGACCAGTTTCGCTTGTTTCCTAGCCCCGATCTGCATTCTTCACGGACGACTCA
>NZ_LJYG01000087.1:0-35471 GCF_001440035.1 Bradyrhizobium manausense
ATCGACGGCCCCCGACATCAGCGCGGGCGCTACCCACTCTTTAATATCGAATGCGGAAATGACTCACAGGCTCTACGATCAGCTGACGCGCCGCCAAGAAGAACAACAGGTGAGGTCACGCCATGGAAGCTCAGGTCTCAGTCGCGTCGGTTCCTGGCCGTCCATGGTCGCCACCCCCCGACGCCGCCGACATCGTCAAGCGCATCCACGCCATGCTGCATCCACACAACATCGTGCTGGTGGGTGCGACCGATAAGCCGGGCAATTACGCCGAGCGCATCTGGAACAATCTGGTCAAATACGGCTTCGAGGGCGGGCTCTACCCTGTCAACGCCAAGCGCGAGAGCATCTGGGGCGTCACGTGCTACAAGGACTTTGCGAGCCTCCCGGAAAAGCCCGACCATGTTCTCGTGCTGGTGCCCGCGCGCTTTGCCGTGCAGGTGATCCGCGACGCCGCCGCTGCCGGCGCGCGGTCCGCGACCATCGTCACCTCGGGTTTCAGCGAATTGCAGGATGAGGAGAGCCAGAGGCTCGCCGCCGAGTTGCAACAAGCGGTGCGCGAGACGGGGCTCGCCGTCACCGGTCCGAATTGCCTCGGCAATTTGAGCGCCGGCGAAAAGCTCTTCACCAATATCGACGACCGAACCGTCACCATGGAACAGGGCGCGGTGGCGATCGCCGGGCAGTCGGGCGCCATCGTCATGGCAATCAGGCAGGCGCTGGAAGATCGCGGCGTTGGTGTCGGCTACATGGTGACAACAGGCAACGAGACCGGGCTCGAGACACCGGACCTGATGCGCTATTTCGCCGAGGATCCGACTATCAAGGTGATCGTGGTCTATCTCGAGGGCGTGCGCAATACCAGAGCGTTTCGCGATGCCTGCAAGGCCGCGCGCGCCGCCAGCAAGCCGGTCATCGCGCTCAAGCTCGGGTCATCGGAGGGCGGCCGCGCCGCGGCGATGGCACACACCGGCGCGCTCGCGGGCTCGATCGAGACATTCGATGCGATTGCAACGCGCGAAGGCGTGATCCGCGTCGCCGGGCTCGACGAGCTGATCGAGACCACCGAATGCTTCGTCCATGCCACCGTGCCCAAGGGCGACCGGCTCGCGGCGGTGACCCTGTCAGGCGGCAAGCGCGGCATGCTGATCGATGCCTTCTTTGCACAAGGCCTGAATTTCGCGCCGCTCAGCCCGCATGTCAGCCGCGAGCTCAGCAAGATGCTCGGACCGGGCTCGATCGTGGGCAATCCGCTCGACGCCGGCTTTGCCGCGGTGGTTGATCCCTCCGTCTACATGAAGTCGATCAAGCTGATGATCGACGATCCCGATATCGACATCGTCATCGTCGACGCCGAGTTTCCAAAGGCGCCGCACGAGCAACGCGAGCGGAACTTGCGCATCGTCAACGAGATGGCGGGCCGGGCCGGAAAGCCCGTGATCTATATCAGCGCGATGTCGATCGGCTTCACCGAGTTCACCAAGGACTTGCGCAAGTCGCTGCCGCATCTGACGGTGATGCAGGGCATGGACCGCGCGGTGACCGCGATCAAATCACTGCTCGCCTATGCGAAACTGCGCAAGGAAGTGCCCGACATCGTCTCGAGTTCGAAGCCGGCAGCACGCGCCTTGCTGGAGAAGACGCTGAAGTCGGCGCACGGCGCCGCGCTCGACGAAGTCGCGTCGAAGAAGCTTCTGAAGGCCTATGGCATCCCGGTCTCGAAGGAGGGAATTGCGCAGACCGCCGCAGAAGCCGCGGACATCGCCAGGCAGATCGGCTTTCCGGTCGTGGCAAAGGTCGTCAGCGCCGAGATCCTGCACAAATCCGACATCGGCGGCGTGGTGCTGAACCTCAACAGCGCGGCCGAGGTGAAGCAGGCGTTCGCTGACATCACCGCGCGGGTGAACAAGCTAAAGGGCAGGCCGAAACTCGACGGCATCCTGATCGCACAGCAGGTCAAGGCCGATCTCGAGCTCGTCGTCGGCGCCTCGCTGGATGCCGAGATGGGCCCCGTCGTGCTGTTCGGCACCGGCGGCATCGATATCGAGCTGATGAAGGACGTGGCGCTATCAGGCGCACCGCTCGACCAGGCCGAGGCGCGGCTTTTGATCGGCCGGACCAAGGCCGGCGTCAAGATGCGCGGCTATCGCGGCAAGCCGGCGCTGCACGAGGCCTCGGCCGTCAAGGCGCTGGTCGGCCTGTCCAATCTGATTGCGGATGCCGGCGACCGGATTGCCTCGATCGACGTCAATCCGTTCCTGATCAATGCCAGAACCGGGGTCGCGGTCGACGCGCTGATCGTGCTGAACAATGCCGCCGCCAAACGCGCCGCTGGGCATTGAATTCGCGTAGGGCGGATTAGCGCCAGCGTAATCCGCCAATTTGCACGCATGTCGGTAGCAGACGGCGGGTTACGCTTCGCTAACCCGCCCTACGTACCATTGCGGCTCCTTCCAACTCCCCGCTTTGGTCGTAAAATCGCTACCCTAATGGCACGCGCGAGCAATCTTGTGATCGGAACGGCGACGCTGACGGCGATCGCCGTCGCGTTCGGCGGCCTGCTCGGCGTGCAGAAATGGCGCGCCAGCCAGAGCCGCAGCCAACTCCGCGTCGTTTTCGAAGGCGGCTCCGCGAGCGGCCTGCGCCGCGGCGGTCCGGTCAATTTCGACGGCGTGCCCGCCGGCCAGATCCTGTCGATCAAGCTGGAAAGTCCGCGCAAGGTCGTGGCGCTGGTGTCGCTCGACAACACCGCGCCGATCCGCAAGGACACGGTGGCCGGCATCGAGTTCCAGGGCCTCACCGGCGTTGCCGCGGTCTCGCTGATCGGCGGTGCCCCGTCGGCGCCACCGGTGCCGCTGGACTCGGACGGCATCCCCGTGCTGACCGCCGATCTCAGCGACGCTGAATCCATCGTCGACACGCTGCACAGCGTCGACCGCACCATCGTCAGCAACGCACCTGCGATCAAGGACGGCCTGCGGACGTTCGAAAACTACACAGCCGATCTCGGCGCCAAGGGCGAGGAGATCGACGCCGTGATGCTCAAGGTCGACACTGCATTTGCCGGCTTCGACAAGGCGGTCTCGAAAATCGAGGGTGCGGTGCCGGGTTTCGTCGACGGCAAGGCCGACGAGCTATTCGAAAAGGTGAAGGGGCTGCACGAGCTCGCCGACACCATGAAGAAGAAATCGGCAAGCTTCCTCGAGGAGACCCGTCGCTCGCTGCTCGACGTCAGCGAAGCCGCCAACAAGATGAGCGGGCTGCCTGCGCCCGCTGCGGCCCCGCGCCCGCCACGCAAACCGGCGCAGCCGAAGCGATAGGTCTACCCCTAATAGTTGCTCGGCGCGCCCTCGTTCGGGATGCCGTCGATTGGGCATTCGGCGGTGCCCGGCGTGGCGCGCGTCATGGCCTCGACCATGTCGCGGGTACCCTCGGGGTCCTTGATCCAGTTCTTGTAGAAATCATACGGGCAGGCCGCGACGCCGCGCGGGCTGTCGCCGGAATTGATCATGCCGGTGTAGCCGCGATGGACCAGCTTGTAGAGATGGTTCTGCGACTGGCCGTTGCGGCGCGCATCGCGGATCAGGTGTTTCGAGAGCTGGGCGTATTGGATGCCGTAATCCTCCTCGCCACACTCGCCGAGCGTACGGCCATCGAAGCCGATGATCGCGGAATGGCCGAAATACGAATACACGCCGTCGAAGCCGGCGGCGTTGGCGACCGCGACATAGACATTGTTGGCCCAGGCCATCGCCTTGGAGATCATGACCTGCTGCTCCTTGGCCGGGTACATGTAGCCCTGGCAGCGCACGATCAGCTCGGCGCCCTTCATGGCGCAGTCGCGCCAGATCTCCGGATAATTGCCGTCGTCGCAAATGATCAGGCTGACCTTGAGGCCTTTCGGGCCTTCGGAGACATAGGTGCAATTGCCGGGATACCAGCCTTCGATCGGCACCCACGGCATGATCTTGCGATATTTCTGCACGATCTCGCCCTTGTCGTTCATCAGGATCAGCGTGTTGTAGGGCGACTTATGCGGATGCTCCTCGTGGCGCTCGCCGGTCAGCGAGAACACGCCCCACACTTTCGCCCTGCGGCAAGCCTCGGCGAAGATCGCGGTTTCCTCGCCCGGCACCATGGACGCCGTCTCGTACATCTCCTTGGAGTCGTACATGATGCCTTGGGTGGAATACTCAGGAAAGATCACGAGATCCATACCGGGCAGGCCGACCTTCATGCCGACGATCATGTCGGCGATCTTGCGGGCGTTGTCGAGCACCTCGGCCTTGGTGTGCAGGCGGGGCATCTTGTAGTTGACCACTGCGACGCCGACGGTGTCGTTGCTGCTGGAAATATCGCCGTGAAGCATGTTGAGCGCTCCTGTACTTTATTTGATTGATGTTGGCGTGGCGTTAGTGGCTGATCATCCATGGCCGCGCGGTGGGAAAGCCCTTGGCGCCGCTCTTGGTCTTGGTCACCAGCCGCGCCGGCTTCTTGTCCGTGGAGCTCTTGTCCTTCACGGTCCTGCCCGACGAGCAGCAGCCGCAACCGGGGCCATGCGAGGCCTTGTATTGCGCGAGCGTTTGTGGCGCATGCGAGCTGCGCTCGTTGACGGCGTGGGCCTTGCGCTTGTCCGCCGGCATGCAGAAGAAATTCGGCGCGGTCAGGATCACGCGCGGCGCCGATGCCTCGCAATGCGGGCAGTTTTGCGGATCGTCGCACTCCGCCATCGGGCGGAGGTCCTTGAAAGGTCCGCAGTCGTCACAGAGATATTCGTAGACCGGCATCGTGTTGTCCTTCGTGTTCTTTGATCCGCCATCCTGAGGCGCTCTGGATGGGGCGCGTTGCGCCTGATCTAGAGCCTCGAAGGATGTACGGCCGAGATGCAGCCGAGCCGTCGTCCTTCGGGGCTCGCCTCGCCTTGCAAGGCGAGCACCTCAGGATGACGGGGATAGAACGCACGATCATTTGTCCGGCGAGATCGGCATCTTGATATCGCCGGTGATGTGCTTGATCGGGCCCGCCGCCGAAGGCATCACGTCGAAGTCGAAGATCTCGGTCGGCAGCCACAGGGTGGCGCAGGCGTTGGGCACGTCGACCACGCCGGAGATGTGGCCCTGGCACGGCGCGGTGCCGAGGATCGAATAGGCCTGGGCGCCGGAGTAGCCGAACTTCTTCAGATACTCGATGGCGTTGAGACAGGCCTGGCGATAGGCGATGTGGACATCGAGATAATGCTGCTTGCCGGCCTCGTCGACCGAGATGCCTTCGAAGATCAGATAGTCCTTGTAGTTCGGCGTGATCGGCGACGGCTTGAAGATCGGGTTCTTGATGCCGTATTTCGACATGCCGTCCTTGATCACCTCGACCTTGAGATGCAGCCAGCCGGCCATCTCGATCGCACCGCAGAAGGTGATCTCGCCATCGCCCTGGCTGAAATGCAGATCGCCCATGGAGAGACCCGCGCCGGGCACGTAGACCGGGAAGTAGATCTTCGAGCCGCGCGAGAGATCCTTGATGTCGCAATTGCCGCCATGCTCGCGCGGCGGCACGGTGCGCGCACCCTCGGCGCCGATCTTGGCCTTGACGTCGCCCTTGGCACGGCCGCCATGGGCGGTCGCCGCGAATGGCGGGTTGGCCAGACCAGGCACGCGAGTCGGGTTGGTCGAGATCAGCTCGGCCTCGCGCTTGTTCCAGGTCTCCAGCATCTTCGGATCGGGCAGGCAGCCGATCAGGCCGGGGTGGATGAGCCCTGCGAAATTCACGCCGGGCACGTGGCGCGATGAGGTGTAGAGGCCCTTGATGTCCCAGATCGACTTTTGCGCCAGCGGGAAATGGTCGGTCAGGAAGCCGCCGCCATTCTGCTTGGAGAAGAAGCCGTTGAAGCCCCAGAGACTCTCCTTCATCGGGCCGACGTCGAGCAGGTCAACAACCAGGAGATCGCCGGGTTCGGCGCCCTTGACGCCGATCGGACCGGACAGGAAGTGCACAATCGACAGGTCGATGTCGCGCACGTCGTCGGCGGAATCGTTGTTCTTGATGAAGCCGCCGGTCCAGTCATAGGTCTCGATGATGAAATCGTCGCCGGGATTGACCCAGGCCACGATCGGGATGTCTGGGTGCCAGCGATTGTGCACCATGTCATTTTCGTAAGCCGACTTGGTGAGATCGACCTTGATCAGTGTCTCTGGCATCGAGATGCTCCCCTTTACTACGGTTGGTTAGACGGACAGATATTTCGAGACCTGCGCGGCATCGACGGCATCGCGCGGGTCGTCACGCACGATCTCGCCGTTCTCGATCACCAGCACGCGGTCGGCGATATCGAGCGCGAAGCTCAGGACCTGCTCGGAGACGACGATCGACAGCCCCTTTTCGTCGCGGATGCGTTTCAGCGTCCGCGCCATGTCCTTGATGATCGACGGCTGGATGCCTTCGGTCGGCTCGTCGAGCAGCAGCACCTTCGGCTTGGTCGCGAGCGCCCGCGCAATCGCGAGCTGCTGTTGCTGACCGCCGGAGAGATTGCCGCCGCGGCGGCCCTTCATCTCCAGCAGCACCGGAAACAGCTCATAGATGTCGCCTGGCACTTCCGATCCGCCGGAGACGACGAGGCCGGTCTCGATGTTTTCCTTCACCGTCATGGTGGAGAAGATCATGCGGCCCTGCGGCACATAAGCGAGGCCCTTGGCGACGCGCTCATAACTCGGCAGACCGCCGAGTTCCGCGCCGTCCATGGTCACCGAGCCGCTTCTGGCCGGCAGGATGCCCATCAGCGATTTCATCAGCGTGGTCTTGCCCATGCCGTTGCGGCCCATGATCGCAACGATCTCGTTGGGCGCGACCTTGACGTTGAGCCCATGCAGCACCTCGCTTTGGCCGTAGGCGACGTGAAGATCGGAAATTGCCAGCATCGTCGTGCTCCTAGGCTCGGTGTTCCTTCACCTCTCCCCACCGGGGAGAGGTCGCTTCGAAGGCGCGGGTGAGGGGGTGCAGGTCCCCCGAGAGAGCGGAACCCCTCACCCGAATTGCTGCGCAATTCGACCTCTCCCTACGGGAGAGGTGAACCGTCATTGCCGCAACAGACTCGACCAACTTCATCATCGTCAGTGCCCCAGATACACTTCGATGACCTTGGGATCGTTCTGCACTTTCTCCATGGTCCCCTCGGAGAGGATCTGGCCCTGGTGCAGCACGGTGACCTTGTGCGCGATGTCCTCGACGAACTTCATGTCGTGTTCGATCACCAGCACCGAACGGTTCTTGATGATGCGGTTGAGCAGCTCGGCGGTCTTGGCACGCTCGGACACGCTCATGCCGGCGACGGGCTCGTCCAGCATCAAGAGGTCCGGATCCTGAATCAGGAGCATGCCGATCTCGAGCCATTGCTTCTGACCGTGGCTGAGCAGGTCGGCGCTCATGTTCAGCTTGTCCTTCAGGAAGATCATCTCGGCGACCTCGTGGACGCGATCACGTACGGCGGCATCGCGGGTGAAGGTCAGCGCGCCGAACACCGAGCGTCCACGCGGATAGGAGATCTCCAGATTCTCGAACACCGTGAGATCGTCGTAGATCGACGGGTTCTGGAATTTGCGCCCGACACCGGCCTTGACGATCTCGTTCTCCTTCATCCGCGTCAGCTCCTTGCCGCGGAACTGGATCGAGCCTGAGGTCGCTTTGGTCTTGCCGCAGATCAGGTCGAGCACGGTGGTCTTGCCGGCACCGTTCGGGCCGATGATGACGCGGATCTCGTTTTCGTCGACATAGAAGGAGAGATCGTTGACTGCCTTGAAGCCGTCGAACGAGACAGTGAGAGCTTCGACCGCGAGTAGAAATTCCTTGGGCTGGTGTCCTATGAGCATGATGATCTCCTCACTCCGCCGGGGCGCCGTCGGCGACCGAGCCGTCCGTCCAGCCTTCGGGCTTGGGTTTGCGCGAGGCGATCAAGCGCTCGATGCGCGGCTGCACGTAGTCGCCCCAGATCCCGGCAAGACCGTTCGGGAATGCGAGCACCACGGCAATGAACAGACCGCCGAGACCGAACAGCCACAATTCGGGGAAGGTTTCCGACAGGCTGGTCTTGGCGAAGTTCACCAGCAGCGTGCCGTAGATCGCACCCAGGATCGACAGCCGGCCGCCGACCGCGGTGTAGATCACCATTTCGATCGAGGGCACGATGCCGACGAAGGACGGCGACATGAAGCCGACATTGAGCGCGAACATGGCGCCGCCGACAGCGGCGAACACAGCGGCGATGCAGAAGGCGAAGATCTTGAAATTGGCGACGCTGTAGCCGGAGAACCTGACCCGGTCCTCCTTCTCGCGCATCGCGACCAGAATGCGCCCGAGCTTGGAGTGCCGGACGAACTGCGCGATCATGATGCAGACGAACAGGCAGCCGACCTCGAAGAAGTACAGCGCGATCTTGGCGTGATCGGGCCGGATGTCCCATCCTTTCAGGGTGCGCAAATCGGTCATGCCGTTGATGCCGCCGGTGTAGCCCTGCTGGCCCACGATCAGGATGGTGAGGATGGCCGCAACCGCCTGGGTGATGATGGCGAAGTAGGTGCCGCCGACGCGGCGCTTGAACATCGCGGTGCCGATGATCAATGCGAAGATGCCGGGCACCAGGACAATGGCCGCGACGGTGAAGGTGAGGCTGTGGAACGGCTTCCAGAAGAACGGCAGCGCGGTCAGCTGATTCCAGTCCATGAAATCAGGGATACCCGGCGTCGACTGGATCTTGGTGTTCTCCACGCTCGAGGCTTCGAGCTTGAGGAACATCGCCATGCAGTAGCCGCCGAGCCCGAAGAACACGCCCTGGCCGAGGCTCAAGATGCCGCCATAGCCCCAGCAGATGACAAGGCCCAGCGCAACGAAGGCGTAGGTCAGGTACTTTGCGACCAGGTTGAGCCTGAAGACATCGAGCGTGAGCGGCAACACCGCGACCAGGAACACCGCGAGCACCAGAATTCCGATCAACTCTGATCGATTGAAGAACCTGTTGTCGGTCATTGCATCAGCCTCACATTCTCACTTGCGGACCTTGAGGGCGAACAGCCCCTGCGGCCGCAGCATCAGGATTCCGACAACGGCAAGTAGCGTCAGCACCTTGGCCATCGAGCCCGACATGAAGAACTCGAGGGTGGATTGCGTCTGCGAGATCGAGAAGGCCGAGGCGATGGTGCCGAGCAGGCTGGCGGCGCCGCCGAACACGACGACAAGGAATGTGTCGACGATGTAGAGCTGCCCCGAGGTCGGCCCGGTCGACCCGATCATGGTGAAGGCGCTACCGGCGACGCCCGCGATGCCGCAGCCGAGGCCGAAGGTGTAGCGGTCGACCTTCTCGGTGTTGATGCCGACGGCGCCAGCCATGATGCGGTTCTGCACCACCGCGCGGACCTGGCGGCCCCAGCGCGATTTGAACATGACATAGGCGACCACGATGGTGATCAGCACCGTCAGGCACATCACGAATACGCCGTTGATGGGGACTTCGATGCTGGAAGTGACCTGCAACGAGCCGAGCATCCATTGCGGCAGCTCGACGCCGACCTCGCGCGCGCCGAAAACGGAGCGATAGGCCTGCTGCAACATCAGGCTGAGGCCCCAGGTCGCCAGCAGCGTGTCGAGTGGACGCTTGTAGAGGTGACGTATCAGCACCCATTCTACCAGCATTCCCAGCGCGCCTGAGGCGAGGAAGGCGAGGATCATGGCGAGGAAGAAGTAGCCGCCGAACAGACCAGGCATGTAGGCCTGGAACAGATTGGAGGTCATCCAGGTGACGTAGGCCCCGAGGATCATGAACTCGCCATGGGCCATGTTGATGACGCCCATCTGGCCGAAGATGATCGCAAGCCCGAGCGCCATCAGCACGTAGACCGAGAACAGGATCAGTCCTGCAAAGCCCTGCATGACGAAGATGGAGCCAAGGTCACCAAGCGAGTAGTCGCCGAACATCAATGTCCTCCGTCAGGGAATAGGGTCCCGCGTCGCGCGCAAATGCGCGACGCGGGGTCTTGGGCATGGACTTGCAATCCACGCCAGGGAGAGGCTTGAGCTTGAGGGGGTTGCGGGAGAGGCCGCGACTTATTGGTAACCCTTCGGGAACGGATCCGGCTCGACGAGATCGGCGGTCTCGTAGATCAGCTCGAACTGGCCATCGAGCTTGGCGCGGCCCACGCGGGTCTTCGACCAGAGGTGATGGTTTTCGTGGATGCGGACATAACCTTCCGGCGCGCCCTTGAACTCGACGCCGGGCGAAGCCGCAGCGATCTTGTCGACGTCGAAGGAGCCGGCCTTCTCGACCGTCAACTTCCACAGCCACGGGCCGAGATAGGCAGCCTGGGTGACGTCTCCGATCACGGTCTTTTCGCCCCACATCTTCTTGAACGCGGGCACGAAGGCCTTGTTGTTGGGATTGTCGAGCGACTGGAAGTACTTCATGCAGGCATAGGCGCCCGCGATGTTCTCGCCGCCGATGCCGTCGATTTCGTCCTCGGTAACCGAGATGGTGAGCAGCGGCTGCTTGGCGAGATCGATGCCGGCAGCCTTGAGCTGCTTGTAGAAGGCGACATTGGAGCCGCCGACGACGTCGGTGAAGATCACGTCGGGCTTGGTCAGCTTGATCTTGTTGATGACCGAGTTGAACTGGGTGTTGCCGAGCGGGTAGTACTCCTCGCCGACGACCTTGCCCTTCAGCACGTTCTCGACGTGCTTGCGCGCGATCTTGTTGGAGGTGCGCGGCCAGATGTAGTCGGAGCCGATGAAGAAGAAGGTTTTCGCGCCCTTTTCCTTGGCGATCCAGTTGAGGCCGGCGAGGATCTGCTGGGTCGCTTCCTGGCCGGTGTAGATCACGTTCTTGGACTGCTCGAGGCCTTCATAGAAGGTCGGGTAGTAGAGCATGCCGTTGTACTGCTCGACGACCGGCAGCACCGCCTTGCGCGAGGCCGAGGTCCAGCAACCCATGATCGCCGCAACCTTATCGTTCACGAGCAGCTTCTTCGCCTTCTCGGCGAAGGTCGGCCAGTCGCTGGCGCCGTCTTCCTGGATGAACTTGATCTTGCGTCCGAGCACGCCGCCGGCGGCGTTGATCTGCTCGATGGCGAGCTTTTCGGCCTCAATCGAACCGGTCTCGGAGATCGCCATGGTGCCGGTCGCCGAATGCAGGATGCCAACCGTCACCTCGGTGTCGGTGACCGCGAGACCGGTGGTGTTGACCGCCGAGGTCGCCGGGGTCTGCGCAAACGACGTCCGCGGCAGCATCGTGATGGCAGGGACGGCCGCCATTCCCATCAATAGTTTGCGCCGAAGCGGCGACAACAAGCCCTTGTTGGTTTCGTCTGACATGAGCACCCCACTGTTTGTTCGAGGACACGCGATTGGTGTCGTGAGGATGGCTCGAATTTGTGCACCGCAAGCATACGCAAGATCGCGTATACTGCACCGCAAAATACCGACGTAGGCTTTTGGTACGGGATTTGCGAGGGCTCCGGGTCCGCATCGGGAGTGGGGTAAAGCGTGGCAGGGCGGCAGCGAATAGACCGCGTCAGGCGCCAGTACAACCAATGGGTCGCCAACCAGACGCTGGAAGACTACGCGCTGCGCTTCACCGCCAAGAGCGCGCGACGCTGGTCCGCCGCCCGCGTCGCCAACACCGCGATCGGCGCGATCTCCTTCCTGGTGCTGGAGGCGATCGGCGGCACCATCACCCTCAACTACGGCGTGAGCAACGCTGCATCCGCAATTCTCGTCGTCTCCGCCATCATCTTCTGCTGCGGGGTTCCGATTGCCTACTATGCCGCCAAATGCGGCATCGACATTGACCTCCTCACCCGCGGCGCCGGCTTCGGCTATATCGGCTCGACCGTCACATCGCTGATCTACGCCTCCTTCACTTTCATCTTTTTTGCGATTGAAGCGGTGATCCTGGCAACCGCGCTGGAGATGTGCCTCGGGATTCCCCGCCCGATCGGCTACCTCATCAGCGCGATCGCGATCATTCCGCTGGTGACCTACGGCATCACGCTGATCAGCCGCTTCCAGCTCTGGACGCAGCCGCTCTGGGTCGTGCTGCACATCCTGCCCTTTGCCGCGATCGCGTGGGCCAACCCGCACTCTTTCACGGAATGGCACAAATTCGCCGGCGACCACGGCGATCTCGGCGGCCATTTCGATCTGTTGCTGTTCGGCGTCGCATCCTCCGTCGTATTCTCGCTGGTGGCGCAGATCGGCGAGCAGGTCGACTTCCTGCGATTTCTGCCGCGCGACCGTCGCACCTCCAAGGCGTCGTGGTGGATCGCGCTGATGAGCGCGGGGCCGGGCTGGATCGTGCTCGGTGCGCTGAAGCTGCTGGCGGGGTCGTTCCTCGCCTTTTTTGCGCTCAGCCACGGCGTGCCGCCCGAGGAAGCCGCCGAGCCCGCGCACATGTATCTGGTGGCGTTTCGCTACGTGCTGTCGGATCCGGATCTTTCACTGGCGCTGACCGGCTTCTTCGTGGTGTTGTCGCAGATCAAGATCAACGTCACCAACGCCTATGCCGGCTCGATCGCCTGGTCGAACTTCTTCTCGCGCCTGACGCACAGCCACCCCGGACGCGTGGTGTGGCTGGTGTTCAACGTGATGGTCGCGCTGTTGTTGATGGAGATCGGCGTCTACAAGGCGCTGGAGCAGACGCTCGCGCTCTATTCCAACGTCGCGATCGCCTGGGTCGGCGCGCTGGTGTCCGACCTCGTCATCAACAAGCCGCTCGGCCTCCGTCCGCCGCAGATGGAGTTCAAGCGGGCGCATCTCTACGACATCAATCCGGTCGGCGTCGGCGCGATGACTCTCGCGATCATCGTTTCCATCGCGGCGTTCTACGGCCTGTTCGGCCCGACCATGAAGGCACTCGCGGCCTTCGTTGCGCTGACGGTGGCTTTCGTCACCGCGCCGATCATCGCTTGGCTCACGGACGGAAAATTCTACATCGCCCGCAAGCCGAAGCGGAGCTGGGCCAATATCGAGGCGATCCAATGCTGTATCTGCGAGCACAGCTTTGAGGCGGAGGATACCACCTCCTGCCCGGCCTATGCCGGCCCGATCTGCTCGCTATGCTGCTCGCTCGATGCGCGCTGCCACGATCTCTGCAAGCCGCATGGGCGCGCGCAGGTGCAGTTCTCCGAGGCGCTCGGCAAGATCCTGCCGCAGCCGATCTATCAGCGCATCAACTCGCAATTCGGGCACTATATCGGTGTCTTCGTGGTCTCCGCAGGCCTCGTCGCGCTGGTGCTCGGGCTGATCTATCTGCAGACCTCGGCCAGCGTGCATGGCGAGAACGCGCTGGTCTCCAACGTGCTGTGGAAGGTGTTCTTCTCGCTCAGCATCATCATCGGCGTGGTCGCCTGGCTGTTCGTGCTGGCGCAGCAGAGCCGCCGCGCCGCGGAGGCCGAGACGCGGCGGCAGACCGCGCTGCTGATCCAGGAAATCGACGCGCACAAGCGCACAGACGCCGAGCTGCAGCGCGCCAAGGAGGTCGCCGAATCCGCCAACCTCGCCAAGAGCCGCTATGTCGTGGGACTGAGCCACGAGCTGCGCTCGCCGCTGAACGCGATCAGCGGCTATGCGCAGCTGCTGGAGCAGGATGCGTCGCTCAATACAAAGCCGCGCGATCAGGTCCGCGTGGTCCGTCGCAGCGCCGACCACCTCTCCGGCCTGATCGACGGCATTCTGGATATTTCCAAGATCGAGGCTGGCAGGCTCTATCTCTCCCGCGACGAAGTCCGCCTGAGCGAATTCCTCGATCAGCTCGTCGGCATGTTTCGCCTCCAGGCCGGCGCCAAGGGCATCGACTTCGTGTTCCGGCGTCCGGCTACACTGCCGACAGTGGTCTATGCCGACGAGAAGCGGCTGCGCCAGGTGCTGATCAACCTCCTCTCCAACGCCATCAAGTTCACCCAGACCGGCAGCGTGCAGTTCGTGGTCCATTACCGCAGCCCGGTTGCCGAGTTCGAGGTGATCGACACCGGGCCCGGCATCCAGAGCGACGATCTTGAACGCATCTTTGCACCGTTCGAGCGCGGCGCGCTCGGAGTCTCGCAGCCGCAGACGGGCACAGGGCTGGGGCTCACCATCAGCCGGTTGCTCGCCGGCGTGATGGGCGGCGACATCAAGGTCACCAGCACCGTCGGCCGCGGCAGCACCTTCAAGGTGAAGATGCTGCTGTCGGAGGTCACCAATCCCAGGCGCACCGCGCCGGTGGAGGCGCCAATCTCGGGCTATCACGGCGCGCGCAAGACCATCCTCATCACTGACGACGACCCGGTTCATCGCGATCTCCTGCGCGAGGTGCTGACGCCGCTCGGATTCATCCTGCTGAGCGCCGGCGACGGTCCCGGCTGCCTCGCGCTGGCCAAACATTGCCGGCCCGATCTGTTCCTGCTCGACATCTCGATGCCGGCCATGGACGGCTGGACCGTCGCGGAACAGCTGCGCGCCGACGGTCATCACCAGGCCCGCATCCTGATGGTGTCGGCGAGCGCGCTGGAGGCGCACGGCGCGCCGCTGGCACAGCCGTTCCACGACGGCTATCTGATGAAGCCGATCGACATTCCCCGATTGCTGGAAACCATTCGACAGCTGCTCAAGATCGAATGGCAGTACGGCTCCGACGAGACGGCCGTGCCGTTGTGGCGGCCGGAGAGCGGCTCGCGCCCCCCGGTCAGACACATCGAGGCGCTGATCGGGCTCGGCCAGATCGGCTACGTCAAAGCCATCCAGCTCAAGCTGGACGAGATCGGCAGCGAACACCCTGAACATGCCGACTTCGTCGCGGAAATGCGATCGCTGGTCGATCGCTTCGACCTCGACCAATACATGAGAACATTGAAAAACCTGCATGCTTATGAGCATTGAGCCGAAAAAGCGCGACGTCGCGCTCGTTGTCGACGACTCGCCGGAGACGCTGAGGCTGCTGACCGACGCGCTCGACGGCGCCGGGATGACAGTAATGGTCGCGCTCGACGGCGCCAGCGCGATGCGCATCGTCGACCAGATCACGCCCGACATCGTGCTGCTCGATGCCGTGATGCCGGGCATGGATGGATTCGAGACCTGCCGGCGACTCAAGCGCGACACCGGCCTTGCCAATGTGCCCGTGATCTTCATGACCGGCCTCGCCGAAACCGAGCATATTGTGCGCGGACTGGAAGCCGGCGGGGTCGACTACGTCACAAAACCGATCGTGATCGAGGAGATGCTGGCGCGCATCCGCGTCCATCTCGGCAATGCGCGGCTGACGCAGAGCGCGCGCGCCGCGCTCGACGTCTCCGGCCGCTTCCTGTTCGCAGTCAACCGTCAGGGCCACATCCTCTGGGCAACGCCGCAGGCCCAGAAGCTTCTCGCCGATCACCATGGCATGCAGACGGACGACTTCGTCCTGCCGCCGTCGCTGCTGCAATGGCTGGAGCAGGCGAAGGGCAAGGGCAGCGCGAAGTCGCAGACCGCTTCGCTGCCCGACAATCCGCAGCTCCGCTTCTACTACATGGGCGAAACCGCTCCGAACGAGTTTCTGCTGCGGTTGTCGAAAGAGGCCGGCACCGCGCTGCCGCCGGAATTCACCAGCGAGCTCGGCCTCACCACACGCGAGGGCGAGGTACTGGCCTGGCTCAGCAAGGGCAAGACCAACCGCGACATCGCGCAGATTTTGGGCCTCAGCCCGCGCACGGTCGACAAGCATCTGGAGCAGATCTACGCGAAACTCGGCGTGGAGAACCGGACGGCGGCGGCAGCAATCGCGACGAATGCGACAAGGAGGAATTCGTAAGCCTATCAGGACTGAGTTGGAACGCTAGCGCCTAACAACCGGTGTCGTCCCGGCGAAGGCCGGGACCCATACCGCGTGATCGCTCGACTTTTGAAAGCTAGTCGTACCGGACAACGAGCCTTCGCAAAACGACTCCCTGGGGTTATGGGTCCCGGCCTTCGCAGGGACGAGGGTGGAGTGCGGAGCGGACGCTCTCGCCCGACACATCAAGCCCCCCCTCACCCATATACAAACGCCTTGTCATCCAGATCCGTCTTCGGGATATCGTTCTTCTCGGTCCAGTAATCCTGGCTGTGCTGCCATTCCGGCTTGTCGCCACGCTTGGGCAGCAGGTTCATGTTGCGCATGATATAGCCGGGATTGAAGTTTTCCGGATCGATCCAGGGCAGGATCGGCATGTTGTGATCTTCAGGCCGCAATTTGACCTCGACCTTCTTCGCCCCCTTCGCCTTCATGTGACCGAGCAGGCGGCAAACAAAATCGGCGACCAGATCGACGCGCAAGGTCCAGCTCGCGCGGAAATAGCCGAACACCCAGACCATGTTCGGCACGCCCGTGAACATCATGCCACGATAGGTGACGGTGTCGCCGAAAGCGAGCGGCTTGCCGTCGATCTCGAAGGCGATGTCGCCGAGCGCCGAAAGATTGAAACCGGTCGCGGTGACGATGACATCGGCCTCCAGCAACTTGCCGGACTTGAGCTGGATACCGTTCTCGACGAAGCATTCGATCTCGTCGGTGACGACCGAAGCCTTGCCGCTGGCGATGCCCTTGAACAAATCGGCATCGGGCACGAAAGCGATGCGCTGCCGCCACGGCCGGTAGCTCGGCGTGAAATGCGTCTCGACGTCGTAATCAGGACCGAGCACCGCGCTGATCTGGCCGATCAGCTCCTTCTTCACCTGCTCGGGCTTGGCCAGACAGAGCTTCGTGAATGCGTCTTGCTCGAACAGGATCTTGCGCCGGACAATCTCGTGGATCCAGGCTTCATCGACCTGAAGCCGGCGCAATTCCTCGGCGATCTCGATGGCGTTGCGCCCGAGGCGGAAATAGGTTGGCGAGCGCTGCAGCATGGTGACATGCGCGCAGTCGTCCGCGATGTTCGGCACCAACGTCGCAGCCGTCGCCCCCGAGCCGATCACCACGACCCTCTTGTCCTTGAGGTCGATGTCGTCAGGCCAGGTCTGCGGATGGACGATGCGCCCCTTGAAGCGGTCCATGCCCTTCCATTCCGGCGTGTAGCCTTCGGAATGGCGATAGTAACCCTGACACATCCAGAGGAAGTTTGCGGTGAAGGTCCTTGCCTCGTCGGTATCCGTCGTCACCGCCTCGATGGTCCAGAGATTCCGCTCGCTCGACCAGCTCGCCGACATGATCTTGTGCTTGTAGCGAATGTGGCGAGCGATATCGTTGTCGTCGATCACCTCTTTCATATAGGCGAGGATCTCCTCGGCGGTGGCGATCGGCGGCCCGACCCAAGGCTTGAAGCTGTAGCCGAAGGTATGGAGATCGCTGTCCGAGCGAATGCCGGGATAACGATGCGTGGTCCAGGTACCGCCGAACGTCGCCTGCGTCTCCAGGATGACGTAGCTGGTGCCCGGCAGCTGCTTTTCGATGTGATAGGCACTGCCGATGCCGGAGATGCCGGCGCCGACGATCAGCACGTCGAAATGTTCTGAGACCTGTTGAGTGGCGGCGTGACTGCGAACAGCGACATTCATTTTTGCTTCTATGCCTTTGTCATTTTCAGGCCGCCATTGCTTGGCGACGCGTTTCCTCCGCGACGGGCATGGTTGCCAACCGCGCTTCCCTTGCAAAATGACATAGATCAAGTCGCGATCAAACTACAACGCCGCGCCCCAGCTCCGCGCCGTCTGCAGGATCCAATCGCGATAGAGCGTCAGCGGCGTGACACCGGTCAATCCGCCGCAGCCCGCGGCATTATTCGGCCCTGTCGACCAGCTGATGACCCCGACAAGCACCGCGCCACCAGGCTTGTCCTCAAACACGGGACCACCGGAATCGCCGGTGCAAGCGCCGATTCCGTCGCGAACACCGTTGGTTACCGGATCGACCAGACGGATCTGGAACGTGCTGGGCTGGCCGGTAACAACGAGGCCCGCAACGCGAATCGTGCCGCCACTCTTGCCGTCGCCGCGCACGGTGACGCCGATCCCGGCGATGGTGAAGCGACTGCCGACCTGGACTGGAATAGTTGGCGCTCCGACCGGCACCGCCGATTTTCCCTTGAGTGGAATTTCCAGTTGCAGCAATGCCACGTCGGCCGTGGCGCGATGCGCCAGCATTGCCTGCATGTTGAAGCCCGGATGGATCGCAACGGTGCGCACGTTCAGCAGTTGCGGCTGACCGTCCGCGCCTCGCTCGACGATCTTGTAGTCTGCGCCCGGCTGCACGCAGTGCGCGACCGTGAGCACAAGCATCGGAGCGATCAAGGTGCCGGTACAGAAATTGCCGCGCGAGCCGACGATGGTGACAACCGCGCGCGCAACGCCTTCCGTCTGCGGCGTGCCGCCGCCGACGATGGCATGACCGGGCGTCGTAACCAGCAGCGCGGATATGGCGAATATGGCAAGCTTCTTCATGGAACAGGTTCGGGTATCGGCAGGACTGGTCCTTGCCGATAGCGCATGCTAGCCGTCTTGGAAAGCAATTGACGAGGGCGGGACATTGGCGATCGAGGCGGTGATCTTTGATTTTGGCGGCGTGTTGACGAGCTCGCCGTTCGAGGCGTTTACGCGGTTCGAGACCGAGCGTGGCCTGCCCGTCGACATTATCAGGCGCACCAACGCGGCCAACCATTTGGAAAATGCCTGGGCCAAATTTGAGCGCGCCGAGGTCGACGTCGAGACATTCGACAAATTGTTCGCGGCGGAATCACTGGCGCTCGGCGCCGAAGTGCGCGGCCGCGACGTGCTGCCGCTGCTCCAGGGCGATCTCCGCCCCGAGATGGTCAAGGCGCTGAAGCGCATCAAGGCCGGGTTCAAGACCGGCTGCATCACCAACAACCTTCCGGCCAACGCCATCGGCAGCATGACCGGGCGCTCGCTCTATGTCGCCGAGGTGATGGTGTTGTTCGACCACGTCATCGAATCCGCCAAGATCGGCCTGCGCAAACCGGACCCGCGCATCTACCAGTTGATGGTCGAAACGCTGCAGGTCGATCCGAGGAAATGCGTCTATCTCGACGACCTCGGGGTCAATTTGAAGCCCGCGCGCGAGATGGGCATGACCACGATCAAGGTGACGAGCGGGGCGCAGGCGATCGCGGAGCTCGAGGCGGCGACGGGGTTGAAGCTGGGATAGTCTATCATCCTCGTCATTGCGAGCGCAGCGAAGCAATCCAAGGTCTTTCCGCGGAGGGATTCTGGATTGCTTCGCTGCGCTCGCAATGACGGGTGTGGCGAGACATCGCTTGAATATAGCCTACTCTGCCGCGGCAGCGACGCGCTCGGGGAACGCAGCCGCGAGCGAAGCACGATCAGGTTTCAGCACGCCGCGCTCGGTGATGAGGCCCGTCACGAGGCGCGCTGGGGTCACATCAAAGGCGTAATTCGCAACAGGCGAACCTTCCGGCACGATGCGCACGGTCTCGAGCCGGCCATCGGCCGTGCGGCCGGTCATGTCCGTAACCTCGGCTCCGCTGCGCTGCTCGATCGGGATATCCCTGATGCCGTCATTCACCGCGAAATCGATCGTCGGCGACGGTAGCGCGACATAGAACGGCACGTTGTTGTCGTGCGCTGCGAGCGCCTTCAGATAGGTACCGATCTTGTTGCAGACGTCGCCATTGGCGGCGACGCGATCGGTGCCGACGATGGCGAGATCGACCATGCCGTGCTGCATCAGATGGCCGCCGGTGTTGTCGGGGATCACGGTGTGCGGCACGCCGTGATGGCCGAGCTCCCACGCGGTGAGCGAGGCGCCCTGGTTGCGCGGACGGGTCTCATCGACCCAGACATGGATCTTGATGCCGCGCTCATGCGCGAGATAGATCGGTGCGGTTGCCGTGCCCCAATCGACAGTCGCGAGCCAGCCGGCGTTGCAATGGGTCAGCACGTTGACGGTCTCGCCCGGCTTCTTCCTGGTCACGCTCGCCTCGATCAGCTTCAGCCCGTTGCCGGCGATGCCGCGGTTGATCTCGACATCCTGTTCGACGATCTCGTCAGCGCGCGCATAGGCCGCTTCCGCCCGTTCGACCGGATCGATCGGCGCGAGCGACGCGCGCATCTCATCGAGCGCCCATTTCAGATTGATCGCGGTCGGCCGCGCCACGACCAGCGTATCGTAGGCGCGCTTCAGTCCGGCGTCGGAGGCGTCCTCGCGCATCGCCAGCGCCATGCCGTAGGCGGCGGTGGCGCCGATCAGCGGCGCGCCGCGCACCAGCATGTCGCGGATCGCGACCGCCGCGTCCTCGCATGAGGTCAACCGCGCAACGACGAACTCATGAGGTAGTCGGCGCTGATCGATCGCACAGACCGACCAGCCGTCGCGCTCGCGCCAGATGCTGCGGAAATGCTTGCCGTCGACCTTCATGGCGTACTGCCTTTTCGTTCTTGTTGCGTCTCAACCGCGCAGGATGCGTCCGGCCACCGCATCGAGCTTCTTCAACAGCTCTGGGTC
This sequence comes from Bradyrhizobium manausense, assembly GCF_001440035.1. GTDB lineage: Bacteria > Pseudomonadota > Alphaproteobacteria > Rhizobiales > Xanthobacteraceae > Bradyrhizobium > Bradyrhizobium manausense. Next base: position 20,441 of record NZ_LJYG01000087.1, read on the forward strand.
GCGCGCCTCGGGCGCGGTGATCAGCGCGGTGTCGAGCGCCCGGTCCGATCCGATCGGGCACGGCTCATGCTCGCGCGGGAAATCCCTGGCCAGCCTTGCCACGAGTGACTTTGCCTTGTCGGCGTTCGAGGTCAGCACGCGGATGATGTCCTGCACGGTGACGGCGTCGTGATCGGGATGCCAGCAATCGAAATCCGTTACCATCGCCACGGTCGCGTAGCAAATCTCCGCCTCACGCGCGAGCTTGGCCTCGGGCATGTTGGTCATGCCGATCACGGAATAGCCCAGCGTCTTGTAGGTCATGCTCTCCGCATAGGTGGAGAATTGCGGGCCCTCCATGCAGACATAAGTGCCGCCGCGCGCGATCGCGATACCCTCGGCCTCGGCCGCTGCGGCGAGATGAATGCGCAGCCGCGGCGAGACCGGATGCGCCATCGAGACATGCGCAACACAACCCTTGCCGAAGAACGAGCTCTCGCGCTTGTGGGTACGGTCGACGAACTGGTCGACCAGAACGAAGGTGCCGGGCGGCATCTCGTCCTTGAAGGAACCGCAGGCCGAAAGCGAGATCAGATCGGTGACACCGGCGCGCTTCAGCACGTCGATATTGGCGCGGTAGTTGATGTCGGAGGGCGACAGCCGATGACCTTTGTCGTGGCGCGGCAGGAATACGATCGGCAGGCCCGCGATGGTGCCGCGCCGCACCGGGGCCGACGGCTCGCCCCAGGGGCTTTTGATCACCTCTTCGCGTGCGCCCTCCAGACCCGGCAAATCGTAGATGCCGGAGCCGCCGATGATGCCCAATACCGCCTGTGTCATGCCTACTCACCCCTGTCCGCCGCGTGCGACATGGTTAAGCTATGCCAGTTTTGCGGCGAATTTGGAACGGGGGTGTGGGGGCGGAGCGTGACAAGCCTAGGCGCTTGCCACACGTTCAGTGTCATCCCGGCGAAGCTAAGCCGCCGCCGCCAACTTCAGCTGCGTCGCGACCATGCGTTCCAGCGTCTCGACCGACTGGAAATTCTCCGGCGTGATCTCCGTCTGCGGAATGGTGAAGTCGAACTCGGCTTCGACACCCAGCATCAAATTGACCATGTCCATCGAGGTCAGGCCGGCATCGACGAGCTTCGTCGACGGCGTGACGTCAGCGCTGAGCGAGTTCTGCTCGAGGATGCCCTTCACCAGCTTGATGATGCGGTGACGCATGTCGGTGTCGAAGGCCTGCATGGTTAAATTTCCCGTCTGTCCACAATCGATCGAACCCGTCGCCCGGTACGATGGGCGCGACGGGTCGATCTCACAATGGGCGCGACCAATACTTCGCGTTTCTTAGTAAACGATGACTCAGATTGTCGGGAATTTGGGCTTCTTCCAGAACCCTAACGCGATCGCGGAAATCCGGGGGATGCGAAAAACCGGCCTTTAACTGTTCGTTCCGAATTGCGGTCCGTTTACCCTGTATTTCATCGACGAATTTGAATTAAATCCGTAGCCTCGTCTCACAAGCAAAGATGGTCGGAGGATCTCTTTCAGCGACATCGCGAATGATGCCGGCGATCCCGAACGACAAAGCGGAGGCGGACGAGTATGAACGTGCGTGAAGCAGTCCAGACTTTCGACGAAACGCGGCCGAGCCTTTTCGAGCATGGCCCTTCCCTGATCGAGCGCGCAGCGCGCACCGCCAGCGTGGCTGCGGCCGAGGCCGACGGCGTCGACCGAGACGCCAGCTTCCCGCACAAGGCATTCGATACCGCGCGTGAGCAAAAACTGCTCGGCGTCATGATCCCGGTCGAGTTCGGCGGCTTCGGCGCCTCAATCCATGACGTCACCGACATCTGCTACACGCTCGGGCGCGCCTGCGCCTCGACCGCGATGATCTACGCGATGCATCAGACCAAGGTCGCCTGCATCATCAGGCATGGCCATGGTATCCCCTGGATGGAAACCATGATGCGCCGGGTCGCCCGCGACCAATGGCTGCTCGCCTCTTCCACCACCGAAGGCCAGAACGGCGGCAACATTCGCGCCAGTGCGGCCGCGGTCGATCACGCCGGCGATACTGTCTCGCTGGTGCGCGACGCCACCGTGATCTCCTACGGCGCACAGGCCGACGGCCTCGTCACCATCGCCCGCCGGGCCACCGATGCGGCTGCTTCCGACCAGGTGCTGCTGGCACTCGCCAAGGATGACTATTCGCTGAAGCAGACGCAGGGCTGGGAAACGCTGGGCATGCGCGGCACCTGCTCGACCGGCTTCGAGCTCAAGGTCGACTGTCCTGCCGATCGCGTCTTCCCGGAAGCCTATGACAAGATCCACGCCCAGACCATGACGCCGTTTGCACATCTGTGTTGGTCATCGACCTGGGCCGGCATTGCAGCTGCCTCGGTGACGCGCGCGCAGGCTTTCGTCCGCAAGGCCGCCCGCTCTTCCGGTGGCCAGATGCCGCCGGCTGCCGCGCACTTCACCGCCGCAAAGATGTCGCTGGCCAAGCTGCGTGCTTTGATCGCTGCCAATCTCGATGCTTTTGCCCGCGCCGAGCATGACGAGCGCGCGCTCGGCTCGCTCGACTTCCAGTCCTCGATCACGCTGCTGAAGGTGCAGGCCTCCGAGCTCGCGGTCGAGACCGTGATGCATGCGATGCGTACCGCAGGCCTCGCCGGCTACCGCAACGACGGCGAGTTTACCATGGGCCGCCACCTGCGCGACGTCCTGTCGTCACCCATCATGATCAACAACGACCGTATCCTGGCCAATGCCGCCACCTCGACGCTGATGAGCGGCGTGCCGGCGAGCCTTCGTGACTAATTCAACAAGAACAAATTTGAGATAACAGGACATCGGACCATGAACATTGCCGTCCTCCCCGATTCGCCCGAGACCGCGCCTGACATCGCGGATCCGCTCGATCATCTCGCCGACAAGCTGTTCCACCGCATGGGCGCGGACGGCGTCTATGCGCGCACCGCGCTCTATGAGGGCGTCGTCGAGAAGCTCGCCGCGCTGATCACCAGCCATCGCGAAGCCGGCACCGAGGTGATGCGCTTTCCGCCGGTGATGAGCCGCGCCCAGCTCGAGAAATCCGGCTACCTCAAGAGCTTTCCGAACTTGCTTGGCTGCGTCTGCGGTCTGCACGGGACCGAACGCGAGATCAACGCCGCGGTGAGCCGCTTCGACGCCGGCGGCGATTGGACTTCGTCGCTCTCGCCCGCCGACCTCGTGCTGTCGCCGGCCGCCTGCTATCCGGTCTATCCGATCGCGGCGAGCCGCGGACCCCTGCCCAGGGGTGGCCTGCGCTTCGACGTCGCAGCCGATTGCTTCCGTCGCGAGCCATCGAAGCATCTCGACCGGCTGCAATCGTTCCGGATGCGCGAATATGTCTGCATCGGCACGTCCGATGATGTCGCCGATTTCCGCGAGCGCTGGATGGTGCGCGCGCAGAAGATTGCGACCGATCTCGGCCTTTCTTTCCGCGTCGACTATGCCAGCGATCCCTTCTTCGGCCGCGTCGGCCAGATGAAGGCGGTCAGCCAGAAGCAGCAGCAGCTCAAATTCGAGCTGCTGATCCCGCTGCGCTCGGAGGAGCAGCCGACCGCCTGCATGAGCTTCAACTATCACCGCGAACATTTCGGCACGACCTGGGGCATCCAGGACGCCAACGGCGAGCCTGCCCACACCGGCTGCGTCGCCTTCGGCATGGATCGTCTCGCCGTCGCCATGTTCCACACCCACGGCACAGATCTTTCCGCCTGGCCCGCCAAGGTGCGGGAGATGCTGGGTATCCAGCCGCAAATCGCGGCCGACGCCCACGGCGAAGGTTGGCGCTAAAACAAGAGGCTTCCTATTTCTACGGGCAAGACGAGCGTGATCCATACCAAGGTCCGATGTCGCGAGATCACCGAGTCCGACGTCGAAGGCATCGCGGACTTGCTGACGCGCGGCTTCGTCGGCCGCTCGCGCAACTACTGGATCCAGGGCCTGCGCCGGCAAGCCTTCCGGCCGGTGCCGGACGGCTATCCGCGCTTCGGCTACATGCTCGACAATGACGGCGAGCCGGTCGGCGTGCTGCTGCTGATCTATACCGCGCGCAAGGACGGCGAGGAGACCGCCATCCAGTGCAACCTGTCGAGCTGGTATGTCGAACCAGCCTATCGCAACTACGCGCCGCTGCTGACAAAGATCGCGCAGCGGCACAAGCACGTGACCTATCTCAACATCAGCCCGGCACCGTGGACCTGGCCGATCGTCGAGACGCAGGGCTTCCGAGCCTATTGCCGCGGTCTGTTCGTCTCGGTCCCGGCACTGTCGCGCGCGCCGCGCCGGAGCAAGATCGAGGTCATCTCGCAGCACGCCAAGACGATCGAGGGGCTTTCCGAAGCCGAGACCGAGCTCCTGACACGGCATGCGCGCTACAATTGCCTCAGCCTGGTCTGCCGCACGCCGAAGGGCGCATTCCCCTTCATCCTGCAACCGGTGCGCATCCGCCGCGGTTTCATCGCACCGCCGGTGATGCAGTTGATCTACTGCCGCGGCGCCGCCGAATACGCCACCTGCGCCGGTCGCATCGGCCGGCTGCTGCTGCGGCTCGGCAAGATCTCAGTGCTCGTCGATTCCAACGAGCCCATTCCCGGCCTTGTCGGTATTTATACCGAGCAGCGCGGCCGCAAATATTTCAAGGGCCCGCATCGCCCGCGACTGGCCGATCTCACCGATACGGAACTCGTGCTGTACGGGCCGTAGGCGCGATACGCGCTTACGACAGCGCGAATTGCCGTGCGGTCTGGGATCAACACTCTCAGCATCAGTAGACACCCTCCGTAAACTACGGCGCTTAAGGGAATTTTCCCGCCTCTTCGCTACGCTCGGTGGCTGAATTACGTTGTGTTAAGTTCATTGCCACCGAGATCCGCTGATCCCATGATGTCGACCTGCGACAACGAGCTCGGTGCGCGCCGCGAGCAAGGCCAGGAGGCCCTGCTGTCGCTAAGTCAGCTTGCGCTCGACGGCATGGAACAGGGCGTCTGCGTCTACGACGCGGACAACCGGATCGTCCTGGTCAACCGCCGGTACGTCGAGCTGTTCGACATGTCGCCCGACATCGTCCGGCCCGGAACGTGCTACCGCGACGTGCTCGCCCACAGCGCAGCGCGCGGCAATATCCCGGCGAGCGAGCTCGACGCGCTCTATGCTACGCGGATCGCGTCGATCGCGGCCGGCGAACCGTTCCGGACCCGGCAGACGCTCGCAAGCGGCCTTGTCATCACGCTCGAGCTGAAGCCGCTTCGCGGCGGCGGCTGGATGACGATTTGCGACGACGTCAGCCGCCTCGCCCGCCTAGAAGCCGAGTTACGGCTTCAGACCGAGCGCAGCCAGCACGCGCTCGCGAACATGTCTCACGGCCTCATCATGTTTGACGCCGATAGCCGCCTCGTCGTCTGCAACGAACGTTTCCTGCACCTCTACGACCTCGATCCCAACATCCTGAAACCGGGTATTACGCACACCGAGTCGATCGACCTTTGGCTCGCCCGCGGCAACCGAACGGACATGCCGGGAGACGAATTCCGCAATGCCCGGATCAACGATGTCCTGACCCGGAACCCCAAATCCGTTTTGGTGACGCGCTATGACGGCCGGAAGATCCAGGCCGTATCGCGGTTCATGCCCGACGGCGGTTGGGTGACGCTGCATGAGGATGTTAACGAGCGGCTGCAATCCGAGGAGACCCTGAAGCAGCAGAACCTCATGCTGGATGCCGCGCTCGAGAACATGGCGCATGGGCTCGCGTTCTACGACAGCGACATGCGCCTGCGTATCTGCAACTCCACCTATCAGAAGATCTACCGGCTGTCGCCGGAGGAGAGCAAACCGGGTACGCACCTGTCCGATCTGATCGAACGATCGATGGCGAACGGCGCCTTTTCATCCGAATACAGCCCGCAGCAGATCCTTGAAGCCGCGCGCGCCCGGATCGAGAACAACGATTCCTCGCCGATGCGCCGGCGCATGACCAACGACACGATCATCTCGGTGCGCTATTGCGCGCTGCCCGAAGGCGGCTTCGTCGCCACCTATGAGGACATCACCGAGCGCGAGCGCGCGGTCGAGGAGCTGAGCGAGCAGTACCGCCGCTTCGACGCCGCGCTGAACAACATGAGCCAGGGCCTGTGCATGCTCGATGCGAGCCTGCACGTGATCGTCTGCAACCGCCGCTACATCGAGATGTACGGCCTGTCGCCCGACATCGTGAAGCCCGGCGTCTCGATGCGCGAGATCATGGAGCACAGCTGCGATCTCGGCATCCATCCGAACACGACCGCCGCCAAGCTCTATGCCGACTATGTCGAGCGGCTGCGCGAGGGCGAACACACGCTGCACCGTCACTTAAGCGACGGCCGCATCATCAAGCTCAACCACAAGCGGATGGAGCATGGCGGCTGGGTCGTCACCTACGAGGACGTCACCGAGCGCCACAAGGCCGAGGCCCGCGTCGCGCATATGGCGCGGCACGATTCCCTGACGGATCTGCCCAACCGCGCGCTGTTCCGCGAGAAGATGGGCGAGGGACTGAACCAGGTCGCGATCGCCGGCGGGTCCATGGCGGTGCTGTGCTTCGACCTCGACAATTTCAAGACGGTCAACGACCGGCTCGGCCACGCTGCCGGGGACCGGCTGCTGCGCTGGGTCGCGGCGCGGCTGAAGGAGAATGTCGGCGAGCACGACACGGTCGCCCGCCTCGGCGGCGACGAGTTCGCCGTGCTCCAGCGCGGACCGCAGCCGCAATCGGCGGAGCGGCTGGCGCGGCGCCTGGTCGAGATCATCGGCCACCCGCCGCCGCTGGAAAGCCAGTCCATCCATGTCGGCGTCTCCGTCGGCATCGCGATCGCGCCCGACCACGGGCTCGATGCCGACGAGCTGATGAAATGCGCCGATCTTGCGCTGTACCAGGCCAAGGCCAAAGGGCGCGGCGCCTATCAGTTGTTCGAGCCGCGGATGGAAGAAGAGGCGCGCAGCCGCCACGCGCTCGAGCACGATCTGCGCGGCGCGCTGGAAGATAACCAATTCCATCTGGTGTTCCAGCCGCAGGTGCGGCTCGACAGCAGCGAGCTGACCGGCTTCGAGGCGCTGCTGCGCTGGAAGCATCCCTCGCGCGGCCTGGTCTCGCCGGCCGAGTTCATTCCGATCGCCGAGGAGAACGGGCTGATCGTTCCGATCGGCGAATGGGTGCTGCGCACCGCCTGCGCCACGGCCGCCTCATGGCCTGAGGTGATCGTCGCGGTGAACCTGTCGCCCGTGCAATTCCACTCGCGCGGACTGGTGGCGATGGTGACGAACGCGCTGGCGGAAGCCGGGCTGCCGCCGCAGCGGCTGGAGCTCGAGGTCACCGAGACGGCGCTGCTCGACGACAGCGAAGCGACGATCGGGATGCTGCACCAGCTTCGCGCGCTCGGCGTGCGCGTCAGCCTGGATGATTTCGGCGTCGGCTATTCCTCGCTGAGCTATTTGCGCAAGTTCCCGTTCGACCGCATCAAGATCGACCGCTCCTTCGTCGGCACGCTCGGCGAAAGCCCGGAGAGCGTCGCCATCGTCCGCACCATCGCGAGCCTCGGCTCGGTGCTCGGCGTCGAGACCACGGCGGAGGGCGTCGAGACGATCGAGCAGCTCGACTTCGTGCGCGAATGCGGCTGCACCGCGGTGCAGGGCTATTATTTCGGCAAGCCCTGCCCGGCGGCGGAGGTCGGCCTGACCATCGAGACGCTGAACGCGGTTCGCCGCGTGGCGTGAACTCGGTCCCGTCTCGTCAAGTTTCGAAAACAACCCCATGCACAGTAGAACGAGGATTGATTTCACAGGAGAAATTCGTGGAGATGCGGCTGAGCCGTACTGGCGAAGCTCTCCACCCGGAAGGTCGCGTGGTAGGGTGGGCAAAGCGGAGCGTGCCCACGTCTTCTATCCGTCATTGGGAGATCGTGGGCACGGCGCAAGTGCGCCTTTGCCCACCCTACCAGACCTACCCCGCGGCCGGCAGCGCGTCGTTCGGCGGCCGACACCACGGCCGCTCGGCTGAGGCGAGGCCGATCAGGCGGCCCTGGATGTAGTCGCAGCCCCAGTCGCGCAGCATGGTGGCGGCCTCCTCGTCCTGCACCCATTCGGCGACGGTCTTGATGTCGAGGCGGCGGGCGAGGTCGATCAGGGTCTGGACGAAGGCGCGGTCGTCGGCGGAACGGATGATGTTCTGCACGAAGGCGCCGTCGATCTTGACGATGTCCACGCCGAGCTTGCGCAGGTTTCGGAACGAGGTGTAGCCGGCGCCGAAATCGTCGATGGCGATGCGGCTGCCGAAATTCTTGAGCCGGCTGACGAAGGCGCGGACGTCGTCGATGTCCTGGATCGCGACCGTCTCGGTGATCTCCACGATCAGCCGCTCGGCAACGCCGGGATGGGCGCGCATCAGCGATTCGATTCCGGCCCACCAGTCCGGATCCATCGTGGTATCGGGCGAAATGTTGAGGCTGAGCCTGACATCGGGCGCGGCCGCGAGCTCTGCGACCACGAGCTCGAGCACGCGGTGATCGACCAGGCGGATCAGGCCGAGCCGTTCGGCGACCGGCACGATGTCGGGTGCGAGCAGCACCTGGCCGTCGCCCTGGTCCATCCGCACCAGGCATTCGTGGAACGCGCCCTCGCGCGTGGCGGCCGACACCACCGGCTCGTAAGCGAGCCTGATGCGGCGCTCGTTCAGCGCGGTGACGATCTCGTCGGTGACGCGGATATTGACGCGGCGCTGCGCATCACGGGTCGCATCCGGGCGCCAGGCCGCGAACGCACCGGCGCGGCGACGCTTGGCGGCGTCGAGCGTCTCATGGGCGCGATTGATCGCCTCGTCGGTGTTGCGGGCATAGCGCGGCAGGCTGACGGCGCCGATCGAGACGGTGACAGACACCGGCCCGGACTTGGTCGGCACCACCTCGTCGCGGACACCGGCGAGGAAGCGCTCGGCGGCGACGTTCATGTCGTCGACGGTGCAGTTCTTCAGGATCAGGCCGAACTTGTTGCCCGAGAAGCGGCCGAGCACGTCACCGCCGCGCAGGCGCGCGCGAATGCGCCTGGCGACGTCGAGGATCACGGCGTCGGCGACGTCGAAGCCGAAGGCATCGTTGACGCGGGCGAGATGATCGATGCCGACCAGCATGAACGCCGCGGTCGAGCGGAAGCGGGTGGTCTCCTCGATCGCTTCGGCCAGCGCCGCAATCAGATGTGAGCGGTTGAGCTCGCCCGTCAGCGGATCGAGCCGGGCAAGCCTGGTCAATTCCTCGTCCCGGGCGTGTCGTTCATTATTGATCCTGATAGAGCCGATCGCGCGCGTGGGGCGACCGTCAGCGCCGGCAAACCAGCGGCCGGTCTCCTCGATCCAGACCACGGGATCGGAGGCGCTCATGCGCACGCCATATTCGACCCGGTAGGGCGTGCCGTCGTTGCCGTGCACGGCGGAGGTCTGCGCCAGCGCGGCGCTCCGCAAGCCTTGCGCAGGCTCGATCAGCTTGGCGAACTCGGCGCCGGTGGCAAGCCGCTCGGCCGGAATGCCGGGGAAGATGGCGCCGGCCTGCTCGCCCCAGACGATCGCGTCGCTGGCGAGATCCCAGACGAACAGGGCCTCGCCGAGGGCGGCGAGGATTTCGGAGGCTTGCGGCAATGCTGGGGTCAAAAGCGCCTCGTTTCGGGACAGCGGGGAGTCCTGAGCCGGCACAGAATAGGGCCAGAATCGTCTCCGACCCTAGGCAAAGTTCATAAACAATTTGGAAACCACGTTCCCGAACCGCGCGGAACGGAATAGGCTCCGCCGGCATAGGCCTTGCGAGACCATCACATGCACCGGCGCCAGCGTCCCAAAACGCGCCAGTTCATCAGGATCAGCGGTGTTGCGATGGTGAATGCGGATCAGATCGAACAAACGACGCGGGAAGCGAGTACCGCGCTGGTCCCGCTTGCGCCGGTTTTACAGCTGGTCCGCAAGGTGCCGCTGACGCGCCCCGATCCGAGCTTCGTCACCCAGCTGATCGCCAATGCCGAGCACCTGCCCCAGGCCAGCCGGCTGCGCCGCGGCTCGTCCGAGGACGCCCGCATGGCCTATGGCGGCAAGCGCCCGCTTCCCAGCGTTACCTCGCGCACGCGGCAGGTGGCGTAAGGCCTCTTTCAGGAAAATAGTTGCCTCGCGCTCGCTCCGCCTCTCGCGCTTGCGAGCGGGAGAGGGAGCACACCACAGCGGCGACCGATGTGCTCTCTCGCTCACCGCGGCTCTTCGGGCGAGGACGGCGTACCGTTGCCCGGCTGCAAATGCGGCGAGGGAATTTCCGGCGACGGCGCGATGCCCGGCTTTGGCGCGGGATGATCCATCAAGACGGATTCGGCCACCGATTGCGCCGAGGGTGCGGGCCGCTCGGGCGGCGGTGCGGGCACGGGATCGAGCTTCGGCTCGAAGGTTGACGCCGGCGACGGCGCCTCGGCCTGGCGCTTGGCCTTGCGCGGCACTGTCACCGTCTCCGTGGCGACATAGGCAATGCGGCGGCGAGTGCGTTGCGCGATGCCGCCGAGGAAATCGGCCATCGAAAGCAGCACCAGCAGAAAATAGGTCGAGTTGCCGAATTTGGGCCACATCACGAATTCGGCCGCGGCCGCGCCGAAGATGATCAGCGACAGCAGATGATCCATCAGGAATTTCGCGCCGGGCCGCGCGCCCTTGACCACTTCAAGCAGCAGCAGCAGCACACCGAGCGCCAGCAGCAGATCGGACAGCGTGACCGGCCAGGGCACGCCCGTGATCATCGGCACCTTGAACAGCACGTCCGAGAAGGACACGCTGGGCATCAGGAAGGCGATGATGTTGTAGACCGCGAGCGGAATCAGAAGCAGCGGGAAACCGACCATCGGCAAAGCGCCTTCTCGATCAAGATGTCCAGACAGAACAATGCAGCGGCGAAGCATTCGCTCCGCCGCCGTCACCGTCATATCTCATGGGTTGGCAATCAGGCGGGCGCAATGCCCGCCTGGAGAAGAGTCCTTAAGCTCAGGACTCTTTCTTCTTCAGGACCTGACGGCCCTTGTACATGCCGGTCTTGAGGTCGAGATGGTGCGGACGACGGAGCTCGCCTGAGTCCTTGTCTTCCACATAGGTCGGCTTCTTGATGGCGTCTGCCGAGCGGCGCATGCCACGGCGCGACGGCGAAGTTTTACGTCTCGGAACGGCCATTTCGATATCCTCTAGGGATTGGTGTTCATCCGGGCATCGTCCGCGGGGGACGGCTCAGCACCCGCAATACGAGGCGAGCTGAATGCCGATCAAGGCCGGGCTTATAGAGGAAGGCTGGCCGTAAAGCTAGGGTTCTGGAGCGGAAAAACGGTACGAAAAGGCCCCGAAATCAGCGATTTTCCCGCCAGCAGGTCAAAAGCGAAGTGGCCTGCGCCCTTGCCACATAGGTCCCGGCCAGCCGCCTCACCCCCGGTCCCGGGACCCTGGCGCTGCGTTTGACCGGATTCGGCAGGATCGCGGCCAGAAGGGCCGCCTCCCGGGGGGACAAATTGGCGGCCGACTTGCCGAAGGCATAGGTGCTCCCGGCCTCCGCCCCGAATTGGCCCTGGGGCCCAAGCTCGGCGATGTTGAGGTAGATTTCCAGGATCCGCTGCTTGGGCAGGACGAGATCGATCCAGAGCGCCAGCGGAAATTCCAGCGCCTTGCGGACGAAATCCCGCCCCTGCCAGAGGAACAGGTTTTTCGCCACCTGCTGGGTGATGGTGGAGGCGCCGCGGAACGCGGTGCCGTCCTCCTCGGCGTCGTTGATCGCCTCGCGCAGCGCGCCCCAATCGATGCCGTGATGCCGGCAGAAATGGGCGTCCTCGGCCGCCACCACCGAGCGCGGCAGGTAAGGCGACATCTCGGCGAGATCGATCCATTCCCGATGCATCGGCGCGCCCGTCAGCGAGCGCCAGGCCATCAGGGTCGAAACCGGGTGACCGGTGCGGTAGAACGGGGCGACCACATAGGGCGCGAGAGCCACGATCGCGAGCGCTACCAGCAGGATTTTGACGATGCGCAAATCGACCTTTCCGGCGCGAAATCAAACGCGGCCACGGATGGCGGCATTAAGTCTGTGATAATTCGGGCCTTTTCCAGCACTTTTTAGGCCTTCCAAACGATTGACTGGGGCGGGCGCATAAAGGATTGTCCCGCCGAATTTTAGTTCTGGAGCCTTTCTTGATGACCGGCACGTCCCCGTCCGATTTCGCCAAACGTCTGGACAAGACCGCTGATGACACCGAAGCCTTGCTCGGGCGTCTGCTGTCGGACGACATCCTGCCCGATGAGATCGCCCGCCCCAAGCGGCTGATGGACGCGATGCGCTATTCGAGCCTCAATGGCGGCAAGCGGCTGCGGCCGTTCCTGGTGGTCGAGAGTGCGGCCGTGTTCGGTGTTCCCCGCGAGGCCGCGCTGCTCGTCGGCGCCGCGCTCGAATGCATCCACTGCTATTCGCTGATCCATGACGATCTGCCGGCGATGGACAATTCGGACCTGCGCCGCGGCCGCCCCACCCTGCACAAGCAGACCGACGATGCGACCGCGATCCTCGCCGGCGACGGCCTTTTGACCATCGCTTTCGACATCATCACCCGCGACGAGGTGCATCGCGACGCCAATGTACGGCTGCTGCTGACGCGCGCGCTGGCGCGCTGCGCCGGCATCGGCGGCATGGTCGGCGGCCAGATTCTGGACCTCGCCGGCGAAGGCCGCTTCGGCGGCAATGAGCCGATCGATGTTGCCCGCATTCAGCAGATGAAGACCGGTGCGCTGCTGCGCTATGGCTGCATCGCCGGCGCGATCCTCGGCCAGGCCTTGCAGAAAGAGTATCAGGCGCTCGACGATTACGGCCGCGCGCTCGGTGAAGCCTTCCAGATCGCCGACGACCTGCTCGACGTCGAAGGCGATGCGGCCGCCCTCGGCAAACCCGCCGGCGCCGACGCCGCCCTCGGCAAGACCACCTTCGTGACCCAGCTCGGCATCGACGGTGCCAAGCAGCGTGTGCGCGACCTGCTGGCCCGCGCCGACAGCGCCATCTCGATCTTCGGCGAGCGCGCCGCCGTACTGCAAGCCGCCGCGCACTTCGTGGCCGAGCGGAAGAACTGACGTCTTCGCCTCTCCCCGCAAGCGGGGCGAGGGAGCAGACCGCCGCTGCGGCAACGAGAGAGCCATTACTCATCATGGCCACTGACAAAGAAGATCCCGTCCTCGCCCGCTTCCGCCAGATGTCGCGGCCGATGCGGCTGATCTATGCGCGGCCGCGGACCTTCATCTCGCTTGCCGCCGGCATCCTCGTCTGCCTGCTCATTCCCGGTTCGTTTCGGCTGGCGACGCGGCTGCTGTTCGGCTGGGATGCGCTGATCGCGGTCTATCTCGTGCTGGTCTATACGATGATGCTGTGCAACGACCACCAGCACATCCGCCGTGCGGCGGCGATGCAGGACGACGGCCGTTTCGTGATCCTGCTGGTGACGGCGACCGGCGCGTTCGCCAGCATTGCCGCGATCGTCTATGAGCTCGGGACGCCGCACCGCGGCGCAATGGAGCTGACCATTGCGATCAGCACCATCGCGCTATCCTGGGCCGCCGTGCATACGACCTTCGCGCTGCATTACGCCCATGACTATTATCGTCACACGCCGGGCGGCTTGCAGTTTCCGAGCGGCGACACCGAAGACCACGCCGACTATTGGGACTTCGTCTATTTCTCGTTCGTGATCGGCATGACGGCGCAGGTCTCCGACGTCGGCATCACCGACAGGACCATCCGCCGCACCGCCACCGCACACGGCATCGTATCGTTCATCTACAACACGGCGCTATTGGCGCTGACGGTGAACATCGCGGCGAGCGCGATCGCGGCATGATCCCCGCAATATTGTCCCGGCTTCTCCAGGACGATATTGCAAGTGACGCTCTCAGTTGCAGACTTCGTAATTGGCATCGTTGTGAGGGCCGCCACCGCCGCGATATTCAAGATGACAACCGCGCTTGACAGGACGGCATAGCAGATCGTTACAAAAGATCTGGCCGCCACCGCCCGAGGCGCGACCGGTACCGGCAGCAGCAACGCCCGCAGCTCCAGCGGCCGCACCGCCGGATTGACGACGCTGCCGTGCGGCACGGTCATCGCTGTCGTCGCGCGTGGCCGTTGCGGGCTTTGCGGTTGCGGGCTTGGCGGTTGCGGGTTTGGCCGGCTTGGCCGCGCGCTGCTTCTCGCATCGATTGTCGTCATTCAGCACATAGCCGTCGTCGCAGACGATCTTGGTGCAGACGTCGCCATCGGCCTTGAAGCCGTGATCGCAGACCAACGGGCAGACGCGTGACTGCCTTGACTTGACCGTGTCGAGCGCATCCGTGCTCGCCACCTTCACGTCGAGCTTGGTGCCGGCATAGCGATTGAACTGCGACAGCGACCGCTGCGAGGACGTATTCCAGACGCCGTCAGCCTGTCCCGAGAAACAGCCGACGCGACCGAGCTCGGTCTGCACCGAGCGGTTGAGATCAACAGGCGTTGCCGTCGGCGTCAGCGCGGCGACGTTGGTTCCGGCGGGGCTTGCGGTGCCGGCCGGCGCAGTGCTCGGCGCCGCCGCGAGATTGACCCGCTGCTGCTCGGCAGCGGCGGCCTGCTGCTGCGCCTGCTCCTTCGCTTTCTGCGCGGCGAACTGGGCCTGCTCGGCCGCCTTCGCCTCGGCCGCTGCCTTGACTTGCGCATCCGTCTGCGCGCCGATCGCAGCGAGACGGTCGCGCTCGGCCTCTGCCTGCCTGGCCTTCTCGATGGCGGCGGCATGAACCTGCTCGGCCTGGATCTTGTCGATCTGAAGCTTGGCAAGGTTGGCGTAGAAGCCGTCCGGATGCTGGGCCAGGAAGGCTTCCCATGCCGCCTTGTTGCCGACCTGGAGCGCGAGCTCATAGTCGCGGCGCATATCGGCCTGCGGATTTTGCACGGGCGCGGGTGCGGCG
>NZ_LJYG01000087.1:35527-41223 GCF_001440035.1 Bradyrhizobium manausense
GTAGACGAACGGCTCCTGCTTGTTGCCAGTCGCCTTGAGCACGTCGTCGCGCACGAAGCCGAAGGCGCGGCGGACGTCGAGGCCGGGCGTGGTCAGATGCTTCGACAAAGCGATGGTGAAGGGGCTGTTGGCGCCGTCGCCATCCTGCGCGGTGAAGCCGGCCTTGGCCGAATAGGCGATCAGCGTGTTGGTGCTGGCCGGCTCGACCTGGGCCAGACCGCGGCCGATGCCGCGCGAAGCCAAAGTGCGCTTCATGGTCCTGCCGAACGGATTGTCGCGGCAGGCATCGAGAATCACCAGGCGAAGCTGCTTGGCCGGCTCGACCGCGACCAGCACGCGATCCAGCGAGAGCGCCTCGTCATAGACGTCGGTGTCGCGCTCGAGCTTGGCGTCGACAGGGATCAGATAGTTGGAGCCGTCGACCTCGATGCCGTGGCCGGCATAGTAGACCAAGGCGATGTCGGCATCGCGGGTCGCATCGGCGAAGTCGCGCAGCACGCGCCTGGTATCGAGCGCGGTCAGGTCGTGGCGGGAATCGACGACATCGAAGCCGGCCTCCTTCAGCGTCTTCGCCATCACCGCACCGTCATTGACGGGATTGGCGAGCGAGGGCGCGTTCTGATAGGCCGAGTTGGCCAGTACCAGCGCGACGCGCTTTCCGGCAAAGGCGGGATAGGCGCCAAACAGCAGCGCGACGGTGAGGAGCAATGGGCAAAGCCTGAACAAATTGCGCATGACCACTTCCAAAATTTCGGGGCAGTTCACACCCTCGGGGACAGCCTTAGCAAGATCCGCCGCCTGCGCTTGTGATGGAGGTCACCAAGACGGCGCGAGCAACCGGCTAAGGAGCCTCTTTTGTTAGTCGCGCCAGTGCGTTGGCGGTTCGCCGCCAGCCGCCTCGGCCCGTTTTCGCCAGAGCCCCATTCCGATGGAATCGGAACGGGGCTCCAGGTTGTAGTTTCAACGAGTTTTCTTGACGCGAACCGGTATCCATTTCGCTCGAAAACGCTCTAGCCATCGCCGACGTGCCCCCGATATTGCGGCAGATTGTCCGTGATCTCGTGCCACGGCGCCTTGGAACCCACGAAAATATGCGCAGTGGTACGGATCGTGGGGGTATCGACCAGGGTTCCCATGGCGACATGGGCCCATTTGCCTTCGCGGACGCGGGAATAAAGCAGCGAGCCGCAGCGGGCACAGTGTGCGTCATGGGTAATGTCGTCGCCGTAGATAACCTTGCTGTCCTCGCCCCTGACCAGGCGAAGCTGGCCATATTCGATGCCGGCAAATGGCTTGAAGGCGGAACCGGTGGTGCGGCGGCAGTTCGAGCAGTGACAATTCAGCGCATAGGAGAACGCGTCCGCCACTTCGTAGCGGACCGCGCGGCAATAGCATTCGCCGGCAAGGATCGGAGCGTTCTGATGTCGCGAGCCCGTCATGATGATGCCCTCGCGCAAATGGCGGAAGACAGCCATAGCGCAATTTGATCCGTACGACTAAGTTCCCGTCAAGCCATCATTCAAAGGGGACGACCCATGAGCCAAAATCGGTCGAGCGTCGAAGCCGTCGTGCAAACCTATTTTGACGGGCTTTACGAGGGAGATGCCGACAAGCTCGGCGAGGTCTTCCACCCCTCGGCCGATCTGCGCTGGGTGGACAAGGGCGAGCTGAAGATCCTGACCGTGCCAGACTGGCTCGCCTGGGTGCGCAAGCGCCCCTCCGCCAAGGCGGAAGGCAAGCCGCGCGAGGACTTCATCATCACCATCGACCGCTCGGACGACAAGACCGCCTTCATCAAGGTCAAATGCCAGCTGCCGCCACGCTTCTTCACGGACTATCTGGTGGCGATGAAGCTGGCCGACGGCTGGCAGATCGTGTCGAAATCGTATCGGTACGATCTGAGGGAGTGAAGGTCTCGCCACACCTCATGGCGAGGAGCCCTTGCGACGAAGCAATCCAGAATCTCTCCGCGGATCGATTCTGGATTGCTTCGCTTCGCTCGCAATGACGGCGCGCGTGGCACGGGTCGATCGCGGCGAGGAAAAGCCGGCTCGAAGCGGTGTTCGCAGGCATCGGGCTTATGGTGGCTGAACGACCGGCCTAAGCCACCCCACATTGACCTCTCCACATTGACCTCTTGGCCGCTTCCGGGCCAAAGACAGGTCATGATCGCGGCGAAATTCCAGACCTTCCTGATCCTGCTCGCGGTGCTGGCCGGCACCGCGCTCGTGGCCCGGCGCTTCAACCTGGCGCCGGCCATCCTCTTGATGCTCTCGGGCGTCGGCCTGGCTTTCGTGCCGGGCATGCCGCCGGTCGAGCTGCCGCCGGAGCTGGTGCTGCTGATGGTGCTGCCGCCGCTGATCTATTCGGCGAGCGTCGCCATGAGCTGGCGCGAGTTCAGGAACAATCTGCGCCCCATCGTGCTGCTGGCGGTCGGCGCCGTGATCTTCACGGCGGCGCTTGTCGCAGCCGCCACGCACTACATGATCGGCCTGCCCTGGAGCATCGGCTTCCTGCTCGGGGCCATCGTTGCGCCGCCCGACGTGGTGGCGCCGCTCGCGATCGCCCGGCGGCTCAACATGCCGCGTCGGCTGCTGGTCATCCTCGAGGGCGAAGGGCTCGCCAACGACGCCACCGCGCTGATCCTCTATCGCTTCGCGCTCGCCGCGATCATGGTCGGGCATTTCTCCATGCCGCTGGCAACGGGCGAATTTGCTCTCATCGTCGCCGGCGAGATCGCGTTCGGCATCGGCGTCGGCTGGCTGTCGCTGCGCTTCCGCAAATGGTCTTGCGATCCGCAGGTCGAGCTGACGCTGTCGCTGATCACGCCCTATGTCTCCTATTGGCTGCCGGAGCATGTCGGCGGCTCCGGGGTGATCGCCACCGTCGCCTGCGGCCTTTATGTCAGCTGGAACGGACCGCTGCTGATTTCGGCATCGACGCGCCTGCAGGGCATCTTCTTCTGGGACCTCATCATCTACCTGATCGAGGGCCTGCTGTTCCTGCTCACCGGCTTCCAGATGCGCGCGCTCTATGAGAAGTCGAAGGCGTTCCCGCTCGACGACATCATGATCGCAACGGCGGTGGTCATGCTCGTCATCGTTCTGGCGCGCTTCGCCTGGCTCTATCCCGCGACCTATCTGCCGCGCATGCTGAGCAAGTCGCTGCGCAAGCGCGATCCGTCGCCGCCCTGGCAATGGCCGTTCGCGCTCGCCTTCACCGGCGTGCGCGGCGCGGTGTCGCTGGCCGCCGCGCTGGCGCTGCCGTTCACGCTGCCTGACGGCAACGCCTTCCCCTATCGCGATTTGATCCTGTTCGTCGCCTTCGGCGTCATCTTCATCACGCTGATCGGCGTCGGCCTGACGCTGCCGCCGGTGGTGCGCTGGCTCGGCATCGCGCAAGCCGGCCGCATCGAGCATGTCGCCGAGCACGAGGCCGAGATCTCGGCGCGGCGCCAGGCGCTCGACGCCGCGCTGAAATCGCTGGATGCGCTGACCGGGGAAAAAGAGGTGTCGGACGAGGTGATGCGGCTCTTGCGCGCCCGCCACGAGATCCGCGTCAACCAGCTGCCTGACTCGCTCGATCCCGCCCATCACGACGTCTCGGCCGCCGGCACCGCGCTGACCCGCGAGCTGATCGAGGTCGAGCGCAAGTTCATCCATGATCTCCTGCGCGACGGGCAGATCACCGACGAGACGCGGCGCAGGATCGAACGCGATCTGGATCTGGAGGAGGCGAGCCTGGCGAACCGGGAATATCGCGGCGCACCGCTGTAGCGATCTTCGTCATTGCGAGCGCAGCGAAGCAACCCAGGCTGCCTCCGCGGAAAGATTCTGGATTGCTTCGCTGCGCTCGCAATGACGGTTGTTGAAACGACGGAGCCAGCTACCGCTTCTCGCAATACGACCGCATCGCCCGCGTCACGGCCGCTGCAATCAGCTCCCGCCGCTCCGGCGAGTTCATCGCCATCTCCTCGTCGCGGTTGATGATGGAGCCGGCTTCCAGCAGCACCGCGGCGCTTCGGGTCTGCGAGAGCACGACGAGGCCGTCATAGCGGTAGACGCCGACATCCTTGTCCAGCAACGGATGCCGGTAGCGCCCCATCAGCGGCAGGGAGTATTGGGTGGCGTATTGCAGGCCTTTGTCCTTCAGCTCCCGGCCCAGCAGCTTGGCGAAGGCGAGGCTGGCGGAGAAATGCGGGTTGCGCTCCGACACGAACAGCGAATGACCGCTGAAGCGATCGCTGAAATAGCTCTTGGCGCCGTCGAATTCCCACTCTTCGAGCATCTTGTCGGGCACGGAATCATGATGAATCGACAGGAGGAAATCCGCATGCGCCGCATTGGCGGTTCCGACGCGCTTGAGCAGGCTGGCTTTCGCCTTGCCTTCGGTCACCAGCACGCGGGTTGCGGCGAAGCTTGCCGACTTCAATTTCTCGCCGATCAGCTTCGCCAGCTGCAGGTTGAAGCCGAATTCGACATCGTTGCGCGCGCTGGTGGCGCCCTGCGATTCGGAGGTGTGTCCGACATCGAGAATGATCCGGAATTTGTGCGGATCGCATGTTTCCGGAGCGGGCAGAGGCTTGGGCTTCGCGCTCGCGACCTTTCGCGCCGGTGCCGCCTCGCCATGCTCAGCCGGCAAAGCCAGGAGCGGGATCAGCGCAACAGCAAGAGCGGCGGTGATGCGCCACGATATCGTCACACCGGCCGTTCTCCCTTCACCGTCACGCGCGTGCCCGAGCGCGTGTGCGGCCAGTAGTCCCACATCGCGCGATGCTGGGTGCAGCGGTTGTCCCAGAACGCGATGGCGTTCTCGGTCCAGCGGAAGCGGCACTGGAACAGCGGGTTCTCGGCGTGCTGGTAGAGATAGGCGAGTATCGCGTCGCTCTCGTCGCGCGGGATGCCGTTGATGTGGCGGGTGAAGCCTCTGTTGACATAGAGCGCCTTCCTGCCCGTCACCGGATGGGTGCGCACCACCGGATGCTCGGCTTGCGGATAGGACGGGCGGTCGGCGACGCCATAGTTCGCATAAAGGCCGCGATAGATCGGCTCGCCGTCGTGCAGCGCGGTGAGGCCGTCGAGATAGGCTTTCATGCGATCCGACAGCGCCTCATAGGCGGCGTACATGTTGGCGAACAGCGTGTCGCCGCCGCGCGGCGGGCACTGCTTGATGTAGAGGATCGAGCCCATCGGCGGCTCGAGATCGCAGGACACGTCGGAATGCCAGCCCTCGCCGTTGGCGCGCGGCGAGTTCTTGTCGGCGTAGATCTTCATCAAGGCCGGGTCTTCATCCTCGTGAGGAGCTGCGGGATGAAAATGCAGCTCGCCGAACTTGCGGCCGAAGGCGAGGTGCTGCTTCGGCGTGATGTGCTGGTCGCGGAAGAAGATCACGAGGTTTTCGGCCAGCGCGCGGTGGATCTCGTCCATCTGCCTGATAGAGCGCGCATCGCCCTCGACCAGCTGGCCGATGTCGACGCCGGAGATTTCCGCACCGATGATGGGGGTCAGCTTTTCGACCGCGATGGTTTCGTAGGGCGCGCCGTCGTCAGCCGCGTGGCGATAGCGCGGGCCTTGCTTGCCGGCGAGTGAGCTCATGGGTATTGCTCCCGATCATCTTGATCGGGAAGCATCGTAGCAACGTAGGGCGGGTTAGCGAAGCGTAACCGCCACTTCGCGCGCGCAAAAAAATAAGGCGGG
>NZ_LJYG01000087.1:41232-60062 GCF_001440035.1 Bradyrhizobium manausense
CCCGCCCTACGATTCCGATGTTTTGAAGAGACCTACTCCGCCGCCGTCTCCGGCATCTTGGCGCCGTGGCCGTAGCGCTGGTCGATGTAGTCGATCACCAGCGCCTTGAAATCGGCGGAGATGGTGGGCCCACGCAGCGTGCGGAACTTCTTGCCGTCGACGAAGACGGGCGCGGCCGGCGCTTCGCCGGTGCCGGGCAGGGAGATGCCGATATTGGCGTGCTTGGATTCGCCGGGGCCGTTGACGATGCAGCCCATCACCGCGACGTTGAGCTCCTCGACGCCGGGATATTTGGTCTTCCAGGTCGGCATCTCGTCGCGGATGAAATCCTGAATCGAACGCGCCAGCTCCTGGAACGTGGTCGAGGTGGTGCGGCCGCAGCCGGGGCACGCGGCCACCAGCGGCACGAAGGTGCGGAAGCCCATGGTCTGCAGCAGCTCCTGGCCGACCTGCACCTCGCGGGTGCGGTCGCCGCCGGGCTCCGGCGTCAGCGAGATGCGAATGGTGTCGCCGATGCCCTGCTGCAACAGGATGCCGAGCGCGGCGGCCGAGGCCACGATGCCCTTCGAGCCCATGCCTGCTTCGGTCAGGCCGAGATGGATGGCGTAGTCGGAACGCGCGGCGAGATCCTGATAGACCGCGATGAGGTCCTGCACCGCCGAGACCTTGGCTGAGAGGATGATGCGGTCCTTGGGCATGCCGAGCTCTTCGGCGCGCGCGGCCGAGAGCAGCGCCGACTGCACCATCGCCTCGCGCGTCACCGCGCGCACGTCGCGCGGATTGGCGGAGGCGGCGTTCTCGTCCATCAGCTTGGTCAAGAGCTCCTGGTCGAGCGAGCCCCAATTGGCGCCGATGCGCACCGGCTTGCTGTTCTTGTTCGCGATCTCGATGATGTCTGCGAACTGGGTGTCGCGCTTGTCCTTGAAGCCGACATTGCCGGGATTGATGCGGTATTTCGCCAGCGCCTCGGCGCAGGCCGGATAGGCCGCGAGCAGCTTGTGGCCGATATAATGGAAGTCGCCGATCAAGGGCGTGGTGATGCCGCGCTTGGCGAGGCCGTCGCGGATGTGCGGGACGGCCGCGGCGGCCTCCTCGCGATCCACGGTGATGCGGACCATTTCGGAGCCGGCGCGCGCGAGCGCTGCGACCTGGGCGATGGTGCCGTCGATGTCGGCGGTGTCGGTGTTGGTCATCGACTGCACGACGATTGGTGCACCGCCGCCCACGGCGACGTTGCCCACCTTCACCTGGATGGTCTTGTGCCGGGGCGCGGGGCCGGCGATGTCGGAATCGATGGTGTTTTCGAGCTTGTTCATGGGGTCCAAATATCAGGTTTTGGTGACGTTCAGCAATGCATCAGCTGGCGCCGCGGCCTCTCGGCTCGGACGGTTAACCAGAAAAAGTCCAGCAATTACAAGGACGGCTGCCGCCCCAAAGGCCAGACTTAGGGTGTCGTGCATGATGAAATAGCTAGCCACCACGCCAAACAAAGGGGTGATGAAGGTAAAAGCCGACAATTTGCTGGCCGAATAGGTCTTCACCAGCGCGAACCAAAGCGTGAACGTCGTTCCCACCACCCAGACCGTCTGGAACACCATCAGCCCGATCGAGAGCGGGCGCGGGGTATGAGGGATGGTCTCCCCGAACAGATAGGCGGCGAGCCCCAGGATCGGGATCGACATCGCGACCTGGTAGCCCAGCGCCTTCTCCGGCGGAGCAAAGCGCAGCCGTGTCGCCTTGGCGACCAGCGTGGTCGCGGCCCAGAGCGCGCCGCCGCCGACGATCATGAGATCGCCGAGCAGCACTTTGGCATCGACATCCGGCTGCGGCACGCCGATCGCAAGCGCGACGCCGGCAAAGCTCAAGGCCAGCCCCAGCCATTGCGAGCCCATCAGCCGCTCCCCCAGCACCTGATAGGAACCGAGCGCGACGAAGAACGGCGCGGTGTAGAGGAACACGACCGCGCGCGAGGCCGGCGTGAAGCGCAGACCTTCATAGATCAACACGAATTCGATGCCGAACATCAAGCCGGCAAACAGACCTGCGGCGAGCGTACCGTCGCGCTCGAAGAACTTTGCCCCGCGCAAGCTGCCGATGATGAACAGCACCGGCAGCGCGCCCATCGAGCGGATGGTCGCCTGCAACATCGGCGGGATGTCGGGGATGACGAGCTTCACCGCGATCTGGTTGAAGCCCCAGGTCAGGCACAGCATCAGCATCAGGGCGATGGCGCCGGCACTGAGCGGGCGGCCGGCGGACGGGATGGCTTCGGTTGCGGACATTTCTTCCTGAGGTCCGGCTTTGCGCCGTTGTTGCTTTAAGACTTCTTCTGACAATGGGTGCAGACGCCTGTGATCTCCACCACGGACAGTTTTGGTGCGAAGCCCGAGCTGCGGGCCGCGGCGTTGAGTTCCCCGGCGAAAGATCCTGACGGGATCTCGCCGACCAGCCCACAGCGCTCGCAGATCAGGAACGCCACCGCGGAGGTCGCGTCATGGTCGTGGGCGGCGCAGGCGAGATAGGCGTTGCGGCTTTCGATGCGGTGCACGAGGCGGTTTGCCATCAGGAAATCGAGCGCACGGTAGACCGTGATCGGCGCCGGCCGCGGCATCGATTTGGCGAGCTCGTCGATCACTTCGTAAGCGCCGAGTGGGCGATGGCTGGAGAGCAAGGCCCCCAGCACCTGGCGGCGAATCGGCGTGAATTTCTGCGCGCGCTGCTCGCAAACCGCTTCCGCATGCGCCAGCGCGTCCGCGGTGCAGCGTCCGTGATCATGGTCGGGCGTCGGAAAGGCCGGCTTGGCGAGGGTCATTCGGACCGCTTTCTAGCATTTCGGCCGGGGAACCCAAAGCGCGACCGGCACCGCGGCGGTCAGCCATGCTTTTGCGGCAGGACGGCATCCCGTTAACTCGCCATCAAATAATCATAAGCTTGCTTATTATATTGCAAGCTTATTGGAGACCAAGCTTATGACCCGCGGGTCGTCTGTCGACCAGAATTTCCTGTTCACGCTCGGCGAATTGTACCGCCTCTTGCGCGTCTATGCCGACAAGGAGGCCTCGCGCTTCGGCATCACCCGCGCGCAATGGGCCGTGCTGGCCAAGGTCGAGCGCAGCGAGGGCATGAAGCAATCGGAGCTCGCCGAGCTCTTGGAGATGCAGCCGATCACGCTGACGCGGCTGATCGACAAGCTCTGCGACAACGACTGGATCGAGCGCCGCAGCGACGCCACCGACCGCCGCGTCAAGCGCCTCTATCTGAAGAAGGCGGGCCGTGCGCTGCTGGGCAAGATGAGCGGGCTCAAATCCGAGCTGACCGCGAACGCGCTCGACGGCATCAGCCCGTCCGACGCCCACCGTCTCCTCACCCAACTCGAAACCATCAAGGAAAACGTGCGAACTGCGATCCAGACGTCTGGCGCGGAACAAGCACGTAAGGAGCAGCGCTATGGCTGATCAGGTTCTCAAATTCCAGCCCGAGCAGAAGACCGACAGCGGCAAGCCGACCAAGAAGGCCGGCACCGATCCGCGCCGCCGCTTCGTCGCCGGCCTGCGCCGCTATCGCCGCTTCCTGCTGATGGTGGTGCTGCCGATCGTGGCCGTCGTCGCCGGCCTCGCCTTCTATCTCAATGGCGGCCGCTATGTCGGCACCGACGATGCCTATGTCGGCGCGCAGAAGGTGCTGGTGACGCCTGATATCTCCGGCAAGATCCAGAAGGTGGTCGTCAAGGAGGGCCAGTCGGTCAAGAAGGGCGACGAGCTGTTCGAGATCGATCCCGTGCCGTTCCGCCTCGCAGTAGAGGAAGCCAAGGCGCAGCTCGCCCAGGCGCAGACGACCTATGACAATCTCATCGCCAACATCAAGATCTACGGCGACATGCTCGATCTCGCCCAGCAGGGCGTCGACCTGAAAAAGCGCGATGTCGAGCGCAAGCAGGCGCTGGTGAAAAACAGCTTCGGCTCGCAGCTCGACCTCGACAACGCCTCCAACGCGCTGGTCACCGCAGGCGCGCAGGCGCAGTTCATCAAGCAGCAGCTCTCCAACGCCAAGATGCAATTGCTCGGCAATCCCAAGCTGCCGCTGGAAGAATTCCCGCCTTACGTCCAGGCCAAGGCCAAGCTCGAGGACGCGCAGCGCAATCTCGACCATACGGTGCTCAAGGCGCCTATGGACGGCATCGCGACACAGGTGGATCAGATCCAGCTCGGCCGCTTCGTCGCGGCCGGCACGCCGGTGTTCTCCATCATCGACGTCGCCCATCCCTGGGTCGACGCCAATCCGAAGGAGAGCGATCTCACCTACGTCACCGAAGGCCAGCCCGTCACGCTCGAGGTCGACGCGTTCCCGAGCCATACCTTCAAGGGCAAGATCGGCTCGCTGTCCCCCGGCACCGGCGCGCAATTCGCGATCCTGCCGCCGCAGAACGCCAGCGGCAATTTCGTCAAGGTGGTGCAGCGCGTGCCGATCAGGATCTATTTCGACGAGGACGACAAATACGTGAAGAAACTGAAGGCCGGCATGAGCGTCTATGCCAGCATCGATACCGGCCATCAGCGCTCGCTCGCCGGCCTGCTCGGCCTGTCGGCGACCGCGGGTCAGGACAAAGAGTAAGACAGGGACCAAGCGCATGTCCGGCCCCAATGCCCATCTGATGGTCCCCGGCCTGCGCCGGAACATGGTGACGATCTGCGCCATGACCGCGACCATCATGCAGGCGCTGGACACCACCATCGCCAACGTCGCGCTGCCCTACATGCAGGGCACGCTGTCGGCCTCGCAGGACCAGATCAACTGGGTGCTGACCTCCTACATCGTCGCCGCCGCGATCATGACGGCGCCGGTGGGATGGATCTCCAACCGCTTCGGCCGCAAGCGCATCTTCATCATCTGCGCCGGCGGCTTCACCTTCGCCTCCGTCCTATGCGGGCTGGCGCAGGACATCAATCAGATGGTGCTGTTCCGCCTGCTGCAGGGCGTGTTCGGCGCAGCGCTGGTGCCGCTGTCTCAGTCGGTGATGCTCGACTATTACACGCTCCAGGAGCGCGCCAAGGCGATGTCGATCTGGGGCATGGGCGTGATGATGGGCCCGATCATGGGCCCGTCGCTCGGCGCCTGGCTCACCGAGACCTATTCCTGGCATTGGGTGTTCTTCGTCAATCTGCCGTTCGGTGCGATCACCGTGTTCGGGCTGATGGTCTTCATGGATGAGACCAAGAAGGACCTTAGCCTCAAGTTCGACTGGTTCGGCTTCGGCGCGCTGGCGATCGCGATCGGCGCGCTCCAGCTCGCGCTCGACCGCGGCGAGCAGCTCGACTGGTTCGAGTCGGTCGAGATCGTGACCGAGTTCGTCATCTCCGGCATCGCCTTCTATTACTTCTTCGCGCACTCCTTCACGACCTCGCGCCCGTTCATCCAGTTTGCGCTGTTCAAGGACCGCAACTTCGTCACCGGCTGCATCTTCATGACGGTGATGGGCCTCGTGCTGTACTCGACCATGGCGCTGGCCTCGCCGTACCTACAGAACGTCATCGGCTATCCCATCATGACGGCCGGCGGCCTGCTCGCCAGCCGCGGCTTCGGCACTTTCTTCGCCATGATGATGGTCGGCCGCATCATGAAGTACATCGAGGCCCGTACCCTGATCATCTGCGGCCTGACGCTGACGGCGGCCTCGCTGTTCCAGATGACCGGCTGGACCGACCAGACCCAGGTGCCGGAGATCGTCATCGTCAGCGTGATCCAGGGTTTTGGCTTCGGCCTCGTGTTCGTGCCGCTCTCGACCGTGTCGTTCCTGACGCTGCCCAATCATCTGCGTACCGACGGCACCTCGATGCTGACGCTCTTGCGCAACGTCGCAAGCTCGGTCGGCATCTCCATCGTGATCGCCCAGCTGACGCAGGGCACGCGCAAGAGCTATGCGATCCTGTCGGAGCACATCAATCCGTTCAACCACGCGCTGCAGATGCCTGACGTGCGCGGCCTGATCAACCTCTCCACCGACGCCGGCCGCGCCATGGCCGACCGCATGGTCAGCGTGCAGGCGCAGATCATTGCCTTCGCGCACGACTACCAGCTGGTGATGTTCTTCATCCTCTGCACCATCCCGCTCGCCCTGATGATCGGCTCGACCAAGGCCACGCTGCGCAAGCAGACGGCGGGGCCGGAACATGCGGTGATGGAGTAGGCACTGTCGCCTGCAACAAACTCCGCCGCCGTTCCGCCTTCACCTGCTACCAGGCGCACTCACAACAGCTCCTCGCACCCCAGATCCTCGACCGCCATCATCACGCGCTCCAGATTGTTCCACCAGATTCCCGGCGGGAGGTTGATGGCCCATTGCCAGACCGGCTTGGTGATGTGCCAGAGCACCGACCAGCGGTAATCCTGGTCGAGCGCGCCGCGGGTGTAGCCGGTCACGCCGCGTGCGAGCAGCGTCTCGTAGTAACGGTTGAGCAGCACCCGCTCGAGCGCCTGGCGGCGCTCCGGGTACCATTGGATCGCCATCATATAGGCGAGGTCGTTGGTGGGAACATTGATGCCCCACAGGTCGAAATCGAAAATGCGCACGGTGTCCGCGACGCCGGCCCGCGGCAACAGGAAATTCCACGTATGCGCATCGCCGTGAACGATGGTGACGTGGCGGCGCGAATGATAGCGCTCGGACAGTCGCTCCGACTGCTCGATGAGACGGCGGTAAAGGATACGCCGCTCCTCGCTGAGGCGATCGCCGAGCTCGTCGGCAAAGCGATCGTAATGACCGGCGAAGGTCTCGATGCGCGCCGCGCTGTCCTCGGGACTTGCCCAGGTGCCGACGGTCTCGCCGAGATCGGGATGATTCCACCACACCGCATGCATGCCCGCCAGCGTCGTGACGATGGCCATCGACTGGTCGCGCGACGGCGGCAGCGTCGGTACGGTCGCGAGTTCATGACTATCGGTGAGGTCTTCGAGCAGGAGATGCCAGGCCCCGCTCTCGTCGTCAGAACGGCCATCAAAACAGCGCGGCACCAACCCGGGCGGCATCTTCGGCGCGAGCTTCAGGTAAAAGGCCAGCTCGTGCCGACCGCCCTGCGCGAGCATTTTGGCAAAATCGGCGTGCGGCGTCTTCAGGATCAGCGTCTGCGGGGAGCCTGTGGACTCCCCGACATAGCGCAGGCCGAGCCGGGTGATATGCGACACCACGGTGTCGCGCTCATGCAGCACCGTCACCTCGCGCACGGCGCCGGCGTCCAGCGCGCGGGCCTTGCGCAATGCAGCCGTGAGGTAACCGGGGTCAGCGACCGCCGGCAGTTGTGGAGGTGTCATAGCCATGATGCCCCTGCCCCGCGCCATACTGCACGATCACACCCCGACGCGCCAGCGGCCGAGCTGATGCCGGGCTTTACGCCGCGGCGGTCGATTCGCGCACGGTGCGGACCACGACCGATCGGAGCGATTCCAGATTGGCCGCCATGCCCGCGATGGCCTGCCTGACCTCCGCTGCGCGATCGTTCACCGAAGCGGCGTCGCGGCTGACATTGGCGATCTTGGCTGAGACCTCCTTC
Organism: Bradyrhizobium manausense; assembly: GCF_001440035.1. Classification (GTDB taxonomy): domain Bacteria; phylum Pseudomonadota; class Alphaproteobacteria; order Rhizobiales; family Xanthobacteraceae; genus Bradyrhizobium; species Bradyrhizobium manausense. The sequence goes on from NZ_LJYG01000087.1 coordinate 48,777, forward strand.
GCGGCGGACGCCGATTCGGAGATCGACCGGGCGATCTCCCGCGTCGCGGCATCCTGCTCTTCCATCGCGGCGGCAACCGAGGACGCCACGCCGTCGATCTCGGCGATGTGGCCACCCATGGTCTCGACGGCATCGACCGCGGCCTGCGTCGACGTCTGGATCTCCGCGATCAGGCGCCCGATCTCCTCGGTGGATTTCGCGGTCTGGTCGGACAGGGATTTCACTTCGGCCGCGACGACCGCAAAACCGCGGCCGGCCTCACCGGCGCGCGCCGCCTCGATCGTGGCGTTGAGCGCGAGCAGATTGGTCTGGCCGGCGATGCCGCCGATCAGGTCGGAGACCTCGGCGATCTTTTTCACCGCGCCGGCCAGCGCCTGGATGGTCGAGCGCGCCTGCTCGCGGCCTGCGACCGCCGACTTGGTAACCGTCGAGGTGCGTCCGACCTGGGTTGCGATCTCCCGGATCGAGGCACTCAGCTCTTCGGCGGCGGCCGAAACGGCCTGCGAACTGCCGAGCGCCTGGGTGGAGGCGGCGGCGACCGCCTGCGATTCCGAAGACAGGGATCGCGCAATCTCGGACAGGCTCGAGGCAGCCCGCTCCACGCCTTGCGTCGCAGAGCTCGCGGTAGCGACGGAACGGCCGGTCTCGCGCTCGACGGTCTCGGCCATCTGCTGCAGGGCACCGCGCTTGGCAAGCGCCGCTTCCTGTTGCTTCTGCAATTGCTCCTCGCGGAGGCGCGAATTCTCGATCGCGCCCTGCTTGAACACCTCGAGTGCGCCGGCCATCGAGCCGACCTCGTCCCGACGTTGCGCGAAAGGAATGTCGGCGCCGAGATCGCCGGCCGCGAGCTTCTGCATCGTGTCCGTCATGCGCACGATCGGACGCACCACGCCAAGCGCGACGCCGAGCAGGCCTGCCGCAACGAAGGCAAGCACGGCCGCGGAGACGCCGAGCAAGATGGTGAGCATCGCGCTGTCGCGGTCGGCGGCCAGCTTCTCCATGTCGGCGTTCTGCTTGTTGGCGCTGTCGACGATGCTGTCGATGACGGCACGATGCGCGGTGTAGGCGTCCTTCAGCTGCGCATAGGCGCGTTCGGACGCGGATGCGTCCCTGGCCTTGAGGGCTGGCAGGAGCTGATCGGACAACAGCTTCCAGAACTTCTGCACCTCGGCGTCCGACTTGGACACCAGGGCTGTCTTCAGGTCGGCCGAGAGGCCGGAAGCGGTCCAATAGGCCTTGCGCTCGTCGTAATCCTTGCGGAGCTGGACCAGGCGTTCGCCATGAGCCGCCAGTTGGTCCGGCTCACGCATGGCCAGAGTGGCTTCGAGATAGGCCTCGATGACATATTCCGGCGGCGGCAGGATGTCGGCGATCAAATCGTTGCCGAGCTTGATATCGGAGTAGAGCGGACCACCGACCTTGAGCTCGCGCAGTGCATAGAGGCTGGTGGACACGACCGCCGTAAAGCCGATCGCAAGAACGATTCCGAACGCAATGATCGCGGAAGACAACGACAGGCGAATTTTCATGGGGGCAATCCGGGCGCGAATTCAAATCCGCACCGACCCTAGATGATTACGGTAAATACGGGCTTTCCTCTCGGACTGGTTGCAGCGCGAAAAAGCTCCGCAGCACTACGGGGATGGGAGATTGGTCAAACGATTTTGAGTCAGCGAGACTGACATTTAAACGCAGGCACCGGCTGCAACTGCGCTGAACGAGAAGCGTGGCGGCGACCAGGCGCCGCCGCTACGCGCTGCTTCACACGTCGAAGAACACCGTCTCGTTGTCGCCCTGCAAACGCAGGTCGAGCTTGTAGACGGCCTTGCCGGCCTCGCGCACCGCAATCAGCGTGGTGCGACGGTCGGCGGGCACCAGCGCCAGCACGGGATCGGCGGCGTTGCCGGCCTCGTCGCTGAAATAGATACGGGTATAGAGATGCCGCAGCATGCCGCGCGCGAACACCGCCAGCACGATATGCGGCGCCTGCGGCTTGCCGTCGGGGTCGGGCAGCGCGCCCGGCTTGATGGTATCGAATGAATAATTGCCGTCCTTGTCGGTACCGCAGCGGGCAAAGCCCCGGAAGCTGGCGTTCGGCAGCGCGCGTCTGTCCTGCGGATCGGCGTAGCGCCCCTGCGCATCCGCCTGCCAGATCTCCAGCATGGCGTCGGGCACGGTGGCACCGTCGCCATCGAGCACACGGCCCTCGATGCGGACGCGATCGCCGGAGACGTCGGGCGTCAGCGTCGAGTTGGTGAAGGCGTCGTTCCAGGCGTAATCGCCGGTCGGCGTCAGGCCGTATTTGAAGAACGGGCCGACGGTCTGCGACGGCGTGATCCCCTCGGGCTTCACAGAATCCTGCACGTTAGTGGTTCTCCATGGGGGTGGCGTTCTTGCCGCGCAGCACGATGTCGAAGCGATAGCATAGCGCCCATTCGGGCTTGGTGTTCTCCAAATCGAACGACGAGACCATGCGCATCCGCGCCTTCTCGTCGGGCACCGAGTTGAAGATCGGATCGAACGGGAACAGCGGATCTCCTGGGAAATACATCTGAGTCACCAGGCGGCTGACAAAGGAATGGCCGAACACCGAGAGATGAATATGCGCGGGGCGCCAGGCATTGTGGTGGTTGCCCCAGGGGTACGCGCCGGGCTTGATGCTGACGAAGCGGTAATAGCCCGATGCATCGCTTAACGTGCGGCCCGCGCCGGTGAAATTGGGATCGAGCGGTGCCGGATGCTGGTCGCGGACATGGACGTAGCGGCCGCAGGCATTGGCCTGCCAGATCTCGACCAGCGTGTTGGACACACCGCGGCCGTCCTCGTCGCGGACATGACCGTGCACGATGATGCGCTCGCCGAGCGGCTCGCCCTTGTGCTGGGTGGTGAGGTCGTTGTCGCCTTCGCGCACGGTCTCGTGGCCGTACACGGGTCCGGTCAGTTCCGACAAAGTGTGGCGCATCGGGATCAAGGGCTTGTTCGGCGCGCGCTTGATCGAGCTCTTGTACTCGGGCGACAGCGGCAGCGGATGTGCCTTGTTGCTGTCAGTGGGATAGATGAATGTCATTGGCGAACTCCTCCCCGGCCATTTCGGTCCGGCCGGACCAACTTTGCGACAATCATTATAGAATATAACTAATTTTGGGAAGCGGCTTTGGCACCCTTTCCGCGCCCCGGCACTGGGGCCGACGGCCCTATTTGATCGGCGCACGCGGCAGCACGGCCTCCCCGGCCTCGAGCCGGTAGGTGTGGTCGAGCGAATACCAGGGCGTCGAAACGTCAGCTGCGCTCGGATGCGGCGTCTCGTGGCGCACGAACTTGCCGATCAGCGCCCGTGTCACCCCGAACTGCACGTCGCTGTCGATATGGGGATCGTTGGGATCGTAGACCTGCGAGATCAGCACCTTGAAGCCGGGCTTGAAGATCATGGCGTGCAGATGCGCAGGACGATACGGGTGCCGGCTCTGCGCCGCCAGGAGGCGGCCGACGGCGCCATCGGTTGGAATGGGATAGCCGACCATCATCACCGAGCGAAAGGCGAAGCGCCCGTCGGCATCGGTCGTGAACTTGCCGCGCAGGTTCATGTCGGCCTGTTCGGGGTCCTGGTTCTCGTAGAGACCAACCGGCGAGGCGTGCCAGACATCGACCTCGGCGCCCGCGACGGGGCGACCGTTCTTGTCGACGACACGGCCATTGACGAACAGCGGTGCACCCGGCGTCTCGGAGCGGACGATCGATCCGCCATTCTGCACCCGTGGCGAGTTCAGCCGCCAGAACGGCCCGAGCAGCGACTGATCGGTTTCCGTATTGCCCTGATCGCCATTGTTGAGCAGGCACACCAGCGACGAGACGCCGAGCGAGCCGGCCATCAGCACGACTTCGTTATGCGTGTCGGTGGTCAGCTTGCCGAGTTCGGCAATGACGGCGGTGGCGTCGCGAAATTCCTTCTCGGTCAGGCGCACGTCACGGACGAAGCCGTGCAGATGCTTGACCAGCGAGACCATGATCTGCCGCATCCGCGGATCGGATGTCCGCTCCATCACCGCCAGGGCGGCGGCCGTGACATCCTGCTCGCGTTCGATGATCATATAACGATCCTATCGTCTGTCATTCCGGGGCGATGCGAAGCATCGAACCCGGAATCTCGAGATCCCGGATTCCGCTCTAGCGAGCGGCTCCGGGATGACGGGACGCGTAACGTCCTGTCAATTCACCTTCTCGATCGCGACGGCCACGCCCTGGCCGACGCCGACGCACATGGTGGCGAGCGCGAGCTTGCCGCCGCGCTTTTCCATGCCATGGACGGCGGTGAGCGCGAGGCGGGCGCCGCTCATGCCGAGCGGATGGCCGAGCGCGATGGCGCCGCCATGCGGATTGACGTAGTCGGCATCGTCGGCGACGCCGAGCTGGCGCATGCAGGCGATGCCCTGCGACGCGAAGGCCTCGTTGAGCTCGATCAGGTCGAAATCGCTGATCTTCTTGCCCAACCGCTCCATCAGCTTGCGGGTCGCCGGCACCGGGCCGATGCCCATGATGCGCGGCGGCACGCCGGCCGAGGCGAGCCCAAGGATGCGCGCGCGCGGCGTGAGGCCATGCTTCTTCACGGCAGCTTCGGAGGCGAGGATCATCGCAGCCGCACCGTCATTGACGCCAGAGGCATTGCCGGCGGTCACGGTGCCGGGATTGCGCACGATCGGCTTCAGTTTTGCCAGACCTTCCAGCGTGGTCTCGGGCCGCGGATGCTCGTCCTTGTCGACCGTAACAGGGCCAGCCTTGCCGCCGGGAATGGTGATCGGCGTGATCTCCTCGGCGAAATAGCCTGATGCGATCGCCTTGCCGGCGCGCTGCTGTGAGCGGATCGCGAAGGCGTCCTGGTCGGCACGCGAGACCTGGAATTCCTCGGCGACGTTCTCGCCGGTCTCCGGCATCGCATCGACGCCATACTGCGCCTTCAGAATCGGATTGATGAAGCGCCAGCCGATGGTGGTGTCGAAGATTTCGGCCGAGCGCGAAAAGGCTTCCTGCGCCTTGCCCATCACGAAGGGCGCGCGGGTCATGGATTCGACGCCGCCGGCAATCGCAAGCTCGATCTCGCCGGAGCGGATGGCGCGGCCGGCGGCGCCGACCGCATCGAGGCCGGAGGCGCAGAGCCGGTTCAGGGTCTGGCCGGGAACCGAATCGGGGAGCCCTGCAAGCAGCAGCGCCATGCGCGCGACGTTGCGATTGTCCTCGCCGGCCTGGTTGGCGCAGCCGAAGAAGACTTCGTCCACCTGTGCCCAGTCGAGATTGGGGTGCTTGGCCATCAGCGCCTTGATCGGAGCGGCGGCGAGATCGTCGGCGCGCACCTTGGCGAGCGAGCCGCCGAAACGGCCGATCGGGGTCCGCACCGCATCGCAGATAAAGACGTCACGCATCATCGTTCTCCCTGAATGCCGCGGTCCGGCGAAAATTCTTCAATGTCGGCGGAGTTTTAGGAGGGCGGCCGCGGCAGGTCAATTGACGGTTTCGCGGGCCGCATATTCGAAACCCTCCGTCATTCCGGGGCGCGCCGCTTGGCGCATCCCGGAAAGACGACCGGGAATGTGGCAGCACCTCGTCCACTACGCGGACAACGTGGAAAACCTCCTCTGTCAGGCCAAACCGATAGGACCACGCAGCGAAATTTTGTAGGTTGCGCCGCCCATGACGATGCAACAGCCCATTCCCGTCCCGCCCCCAGACGAAACGCCCGCGCCGCAGGCGGAAGCCGCCGCGCGCGTCACGCCGATGATGGAACAGTATCTGGAGATCAAGGCGGCGCATCAGGGCCTCTTGCTGTTCTACCGAATGGGCGATTTCTACGAGCTGTTCTTCGAGGACGCCGAGATCGCCTCCAGGACGCTCGGTATCGTCCTGACCAAGCGCGGCAAGCACCAGGGCAACGACATCCCGATGTGCGGCGTGCCGGTCGAGCGCTCCGAGGATTATCTGCACCGCCTGATCAGCGCCGGCCACCGGGTCGCGGTGTGCGAGCAGACCGAGGATCCTGCGGCGGCGAAAGCGCGCGGCAACAAGAGCGTCGTGCGCCGCGGCGTGGTGCGCCTGGTGACGCCTGGCACGCTGACCGAGGACACGCTGCTCGATGCGCGTGCCAACAATTACCTGCTGGCGATCGCGCGGGCGCGCTCATCCGCCGGCGGCGACCGCTTCGGGCTTGCGTGGATCGATATCTCGACCGCCGAATTCACGGTCACCGAATGCTCCAGCGGCGAGCTCGCCGCAACGCTGGCGCGCATCAATCCGAACGAGGCGATCGTCACTGACGCCCTTTATGGCGACAACGAGTTCGCCCAGACCCTGCGGGAGCTGCCGGCGGTGACGCCGGTGACCCGCGATGTCTTCGACGGTGCCACCGCCGAGAAACGCCTTTGCGACTATTTCGCCGTCGCGACCATGGACGGGCTGGCGCAGCTCTCACGGCTGGAAGCCACCGCTGCCGCCGCCGCCGTCACCTATGTCGACCGCACCCAGGTCGGCAAACATCCGCCGCTGTCGCCGCCTGCGCGCGAAGCCTCCGGCGCGACCATGGCGATCGATCCCGCCACCCGCGCCAATCTCGAGCTGACGCGGACGCTCGCGGGCGAACGCCGCGGCTCGCTGCTCGATGCCGTCGACTGCACCGTGACCTCGGCCGGCTCGCGCCTGCTGGCGCAGCGGCTCGCGGCGCCCTTGACCGATGCGTCGGCGATCGCGCGGCGGCTCGATGCCGTCAGCGCCTTTGTCGCGGATTCGGCGACGCGCGAGGACATCCGCAGCATTTTGCGCGGCGCGCCCGACATGTCGCGGGCCCTCGCCCGTCTCTCGGTCGGCCGCGGCGGCCCGCGCGATCTTGCAGGCTTGCGCGATGGCATCATCGCTGCCGACCAGGTGCTGACGCGGCTTTCCGAGCTCGACCAGCCGCCGCAGGAGATCGCTGCGGTGATGGCGGCGCTGCAACGCCCTTCGCGCGAGCTCGCCGCCGAATTCGCCCGCGCGCTCGACGAGCAATTGCCGCTGATCAAGCGCGACGGCGGCTTCGTGCGTGCCGGCTATGAGCCGGCGCTCGACGAGGCGCGGAACCTGCGCGACGCCTCGCGCCTGGTCGTCGCCTCGATGCAGGCGCGCTACGCCGACGACACCGGCGTCAAGGGCCTCAAGATCCGCCACAACAACGTGCTCGGCTATTTCGTCGAGGTCACCGCCCAGCACGGCGACAAGCTGATGTCGGCGCCGCTGAATGCGACCTTCATCCATCGCCAGACGCTGGCGGGCCAGGTGCGGTTCACGACGTCAGAGCTTGGCGAGATCGAAGCCAAGATCGCCAATGCCGGCGACCGCGCGCTCGGCCTCGAGCTCGAAATCTTCGAGCGGCTCTGCGCCAAGGCGCTGGAGATCAGCGACGATCTGCGCGCCGCCGCGCAAGGCTTTGCGCTGCTCGATGTCGCAACGTCGCTGGCCAAGCTCGCGGTCGACGAGAACTACGTGCGGCCCGAGGTCGATGGTTCGCTCGCCTTTGCGATTGAGGCCGGTCGTCATCCCGTGGTCGAGCAGGCCCTGAAGCGCAACGGCGAGCCGTTCATCGCCAACGCCTGCGATCTCTCGCCGAGCCCGGCGCAAAGATCCGGCCAGCTCTGGCTGCTGACCGGCCCGAACATGGCCGGTAAATCGACCTTCCTGCGCCAGAACGCGCTGATTGCGCTGATGGCCCAGATCGGCAGCTTCGTGCCGGCGACGCGGGCGCGGATCGGCATCGTCGATCGCCTGTTCTCGCGCGTCGGTGCCGCCGACGACCTCGCCCGCGGCCGCTCGACCTTCATGGTGGAGATGGTCGAGACGGCGGCGATCCTGAATCAGGCCGGCGAGCGCGCGCTCGTGATCCTCGACGAGATCGGCCGCGGCACCGCGACCTTCGACGGCCTCTCGATCGCCTGGGCCGCGATCGAGCATCTGCACGAGAGCAACCGCTGCCGCACGCTGTTCGCGACGCACTACCACGAGCTGACCGCGCTCTCGGCCAAGCTGCCGCGCATGTTCAACGCGACGGTGCGGGTGAAGGAATGGCAGGGCAATGTGGTGTTCCTGCACGAGGTGCTGCCGGGCTCGGCCGACCGCTCCTACGGCATCCAGGTCGCCAAGCTCGCAGGCCTGCCGCCGGCCGTGATCACGCGTGCCAAATCCGTGCTGGCGAAGCTCGAAGCGCAGGACCGCGGCCAGACGGCGCGAGCGCTCGCCGACGATCTCCCGCTGTTCGCCGTCCCCTCACGCGCCGCCGCGGAAGCCGCCCCGCCGACCGAGGCCGAGCTGCTGATGGACGCCGTGAAGGCACTCCATCCGGACGAGATGTCGCCGCGCGAGGCGCTGGACGCGCTCTACGCGCTCAAGGCCAAGCTGCCGAAGCAATGACGGTGCCGTAGGGTGGGCAAAGCGAAGCGTGCCCAGGCACAGCGGCAAAGACGTAAGAGATGGTGGGCACGGCGCGAAGGGCGCGCCTTTGCCCACCCTACGATTCCTGCGCGCTTGGCCTACGCCCTCGCCGCGATCGCGGCCGCTTCCGCGGCCGCGCGCTGCATGCTGGTCGACATCTCGTTGGTGACCGTGCTCTGCTCCTCGATGGCGGCAGCGGTCGAGGTGACGTATTCGCTGACGTTATTGATCGCCTGCTTGATCGAGCTCAAGGCGCTGACGACGTCGCCGGAGATGCCGTTGAGGCTGCCGATCTCCTGGCCGATCTTGTCGGTGGCCTGCTTGGCCTGGTTGGCGAGGCTCTTCACTTCGGACGCCACCACGGCAAAGCCGCGGCCGGCTTCACCGGCGCGGGCGGATTCGATCGTCGCGTTCAGCGCCAACAGATTGATCTGGCCGGTGATGTTGTTGATCATCTCGACGATGCCGCTCATCGCCTGCGCGGCTTCGGTGAGGCGCTGGGCCTGCGAGTCGGCCGCGGAGACCTGATCGACCGCGCTCATCGCGGTCTCGCGCGACTTGGTCATCGCCTCGGAGATCTCCCGCACCGACGCGTTGAGTTCCTCCGAGCCGGCGGCGACCGATTCCATCATGCCGCGGACACGCTCGTTGCCCATGCGGACCAGCACCTGCTTGGTGGTGTCGGTGGCATATTTCACGACCTTGAACGGCTTGCCGTTGAGATCGAAGATCGGATTGTAGGAGGCCTGGATGTAGACTTCCTTGCCGCCCTTGCCGATACGCTTGTACTCCCCCGCCTGGTATTCGCCGCGGTTGAGCTTGGCCCAGAATTCGCGATAGCCGGCGCCGTCGCGCTCGCTGGGCTCGACGAACATGCTGTGATGCTTGCCCTTGATGTCGGCCAGCGAATAGCCGAGCGCAGCGAGGAAGTTGGCATTGGCCGTGATGATCGTGCCGTCCATGTTGAACTCGATCACGGCCTGCGCCTTGTCGATCGCCGCGATCTGCCCGGCGAGATCGGCGCTCTTCAGCTTCTCGGCCGTGATGTCGGTTGCGTATTTGACGACGCCGAACGGCTTGCCATTCTCGTCGAACATCGGATTGTAGGAAGCGAGAATCCAGACCTCGCGGCCGCCCTTGCCGATCCGCTTGTATTCCCCCGCCTGGTATTCGCCGCGGTTGAGCTTGGCCCAGAATTCGCGATAGGCGGCGCCATTGCGGTCAGCCTCAGGCATGAACATGCTATGATGCTTGCCCTGGATCTCGGCGAGCGAATAGCCGAGCGCCTTGCAGAAATTCTCGTTGGCGGTGACGACGGTGCCGTCGAGCTTGAACTCGATCACGGCCTGGGCACGGCTGCTGGCAGCGATCTTCGAGGCCTCCGTCATGCTCCGGAGCTTCTTCTCGGTGATGTCGGTCGCGATCTTGGCGACCATCACCGCCTTGCCGTCGCCGTCGAGCACCGGATTATAGGACGCTTCGATCCAGACCTCGTGGCCGTCCTTCGCAATTCGCTTGAACTCGCGCGCCTGATATTCGCCACGGTTCAGTGCGGCCCAGAACGCCTTGTACTCGGCGGTGTCGCGCTGGTCGGCCGGCACGAACATCGAGTGATGCTTGCCCTTGATTTCGTCGAGCCGATAGCCGAGGGCATCGAGGAAATTCTTGTTGGCCGTGATGATCGTTCCATCAAGGTTGAATTCGATCATCGCCTGCGAGCGGCCGATGGCATCAAGCCGCGCCTGTGCATCACTTTGGGACTTGCGACCGAACATCCGAACGTCTCCTCGATGAGAACTTGTTTTGCATGACGCAGGCAGCATTGCCTTCACGCCCGAAAAATTTTCGGCTCGCACGTCACTCGGGTGTATTGGAACAACGGGCCCGTATTGAACGTGGGCGCCTCAACAGCCGATGAGTATATTTGCGGGCAAAGCGCAAAGATTAAATTAACGACGCTATCGAAAACGCGCGGCCAAGCACCGCAGAACTACCGGCCGATCCCCGCAAAAAATCCGTGCGGAATGCTTACGCTTCAACGCGCCGTCTTCGCCGCCCATTCCACCATAGTGTCAGGTTCCACGTCACGCAGGTTGCAAGCGCCAGACAAAGACCAACCGGCGATCCAAATTCCACGACCGCAACGTGCATCACTGCAATCGCGATTCCAAATCCGAGCAGACCCCAGGCGGAACTCGCAAGCACGGCGGCGGTCGCCGGCCCGCCGATGCGGGGATGCAGGATCACCATCATGCTGGAGAACACCACGGGGAACAGCGCAATGATGCCGCTGATGCGAGGGCCGACCCAATTCGACGTCGAGACGACGATGGCGACGAGGGTCGCGACCAGCGCGGCCCGCATCGGGATGTCGTACCAGCGACGCGTCACCAGCGGCATCTTCACGTGGCGATAGCCTGAGAGCAGTGGAATGCAGATGCCGAAGGCAACGAAGTTCGCGGCAAGGCCGGCGGTGAGCGTCCAGTCGAACAGGCGGATAACGGAGGCGATCGCGATCCAGACCGCGAACGCGCTGCAGCAACTGACCGCCATGCTGTGCCGCTGCGCCAGCACGACATAGGTAAGCCCCATGAAGATCGTCGCGGCGTTGACCGGCAGGCTCGACAGCGCACCCTGCGCGATGAAGGCGGCGTCATGATCGATGGCGAGGAAGACGTAGGAGGGCCCGGCGGAAACCGGCAGCGTCGCCACCAGCGCTCCGATCGCGGGGCCCGAGCGCTCGGTGATGACAGACGCCGACACGACGAACGCCGCCGCGATTGTCATGCGCAGGAAGAGGAAGACGATGTGAGACAGTTCGGCCGGCATGCAATCTATCGTCCC
>NZ_LJYG01000087.1:60181-92658 GCF_001440035.1 Bradyrhizobium manausense
CACTAGGCCGGGACGACAATGATCACATCCGCTGCATCGACACCGAAACTTTCGGGCCATTCTTGATGGTCTGATAGACCACGCAATAGCGCTCGGTGAGCTTGAGCAGGAGATCGAGCTTGTCCTGCGGTGCCGGCGTGTCGACCTCGAAACGGAGGCGGATCTCGGCGAAGCCGACCGGGGTCTCCTTGTCGACGCCGAGCGTGCCGCGGAAATCCAGATCGCCTTCGGCATAGACGTTGCCGGTCTTCAAGGGCACCTCGAGCGCGGTCGCGACCGATTTCAACGTGACGCCGGCACAGGCAACCAGGGCTTCCAGCAGCATGTCGCCGGAGCAGAGCTCTAGGCCGGAGCCGCCAGTGGCGGGATGCAGGCCTGCGACTGCGAGCGCGCGGCCGGTCTCGACCTTGCAGGCGATGCCTTCGCTGTCGGTGGAGCCCTTGGCCTTGAGCGTGATCAGCGCGGCCTTGGGATCGGTCTTGTAGCGCTCCTTGATCGGGGCCTGCATCTGGCGCAGTTCGGCGGCGTCCATTTTGTTCTCTCCCGGGACAATTGCTCCTTGATGTACCGGCTCGAGGCGAAGATGTCACCACCACATGGCCTGACCGGGACCCTGGGTTGCGTCACGGTCGGGCACGTTGCGGTCGAGCGAACGGTCGAGTGACGTCAGCACGCTTCGCTTGAAAGTCTCGAACAGCGGCGAGTTGCGGTCGCGCGGACGGGTCAGATTGATCTCGATCTGGTCGAACAGCCGTCCCGGCCGCGGCCGCATCACCAGCACGCGATCGGCCAGCACGACGGCCTCGTCGACGTCATGCGTGACGAGGATCAAGGTCGGACGCGTGTCGGCCCAGAGGTCGAGCAGATGATCCTGCAAATCCCGGCGGGTGAAGGCATCAAGCGCGGAGAACGGCTCGTCGAGCAGGAGCACTTCGGGCTGCGGCACCAGCGCCCGCGCAATCGCGACTCGCTGCGCCTGCCCGCCCGAGAGCTCGCGCGGCCAGGCCCGCGCCTTGTCGGCGAGGCCAACGCGCTCCAGCGCGCGCGCCACCTTCTCGCGCCGCTCGGACGCCGGGAGATCGGCGATGCCAAAGCCGATATTGTCGGCAACGCTGAGCCAGGGCAGCAGCCGCGGCTCCTGGAAGATGATGCCGATCTTGGCGTGCGGCGAAGCGATCACCTCGCTGTCGAGCGTCACCGTGCCGGAACTGGCGCGGTCGAGGCCGGCGATGGCGCGGAGCAATGTGGATTTGCCGCAACCGGAGCCGCCGATGATGGCGATGATCTCGCCCTGCCCGATCTCGGCGGAGAAGCGGGCCAGCGCCTCGACGCCATTGGGATAGGTCTTGCTGACCCGGTCGAGCGCGAGCATTGCGTTACGCCCCCTTGGTGCGGGAGAAGGCGTCCTGCCAGCGCAGGAACGGCGCCGCGGCGAGCTCGATCAGCCAGTCCGTCAGCTTGCCGAGAATAGCGAAGATCACGATGGCGGCGAGGATCTGCGCCGGCTTGCCGAGCTGCTGGCCGTCGAGCAGGAGATAGCCGAGTCCTTCGGAGGCGCCGATCAATTCGGCGGCGACCACGAACATCCAGCCGAGACCAAGGCCAACACGCAAGGATACGACATAGGCCGGCAGCACGGCAGGCAGCAGGATGCGGCGGATCATCGCAAAGCCGGAGAGGCGGAAGGTGCGGCCGACCTCGACGATCTTGCGATCGACCGAGAGGATCGCGCCCATCACGCCGAGATAGACCGGGAAGAACACGCCGGCCGCGATCAGCGCGATCTTCGAGGTCTCGAAGATGCCGAGCCACAGGATGAACAGCGGCACCCAGGCGAGCGAGGGAATCGCGCGCAGCGCCTGCACGGTCGGATCGAGCAGCCGCCGCGCCAGCGACCAATAGCCGGAAATCGCACCCAGCAACGTGCCCGCGACCACGCCGAAGGCAAAGCCGAGCCCGACCCGCCACAGCGTCGCGGCGATGTGGCGGAGCAGCTCGCCGGAGCGGGCAAGATCCGCGATGGCGGCGAACACCCGCGAGGGCGGCGGCACCAGCCGGCCATTGGACCAGCCGAGCCAGACGACAAGCTCCCAGGCGAGCGCGAGCGTCGCCGGCAACAGCAGCCCCAGTACCGGCCGCGCATAGCGCGACAACCGCGACGGCGCCGCGGCGCTCTCGACTGGTTCCGATGATTGTTGCAGCACTGGCGCGTCGGAGATCATGGCCGGTAGGAAGCGCGTCTGGTAGGGGAATGCAACACCACTCTTGCCGCGGCCTCGCCTGCCGCTCCTCTCGCTACCTCCGTAGCCCGGATGGAGCGCAGCGCAATCCGGGAATCGAGCCGCGCATAGGGTGGTCCCGGATTTCGCTGCGCTCCATCCGGGCTACGAGGCCACGATCAATTCGTCGGCAGCGGGACCTGGTCGTCAATGAGCGCATCCAGCGTCGCCTTCACGTCGACCTTGGCATCGACGACGCCGGCCTGTTGCAGCGCGAGGCCGGCAGCGAGGATCGACTCGCGCTGGGGCGCGCCGATGCGGCTGTGGGTCAGCTCGGTGCGCTCCTTGAGCTGCTTGTCGACGACGGCCTCGGGAAGCTTTGTCACGGCGATGAAGGTCTTCTTCAGTTCGTCGTAATTAGCCAGCGAATATTTGCGCGCCTCTTCGTACGTTGCGAGCACGCGGCGGGCGATGTCCGGATAGTCCTTCAGGAACTGCTCGCGCACATTGAGGATACCCCAGGTGTTGGCGTCGGCCTTGCGATAGAACAGCTTTGCGCCTTCCTCGATCTCGGCCTGCGCCATCATCGGATCGAGGCCGGCCCAGGCGTCGACGTCGCCGCGGATCAGCGCGGTCTTGCCGTCGGCGTGCTGGAGCAGCACCGGCGTGATGTCCTTCTCAGTCAGCCCCGCACCCAGCAGCGCGCGCACCAGGAAGATGTGCGGATCGGTGCCGCGCGTCACCGCGACGCGCTTGCCCTTGAGATCGGCAACGCTTGCAATCTTGGAATCCTTTGATGCGACGAGCGCCGTCCACTCGGGACGCGAATAGACATAGATCGACTTGATCGGGTTGCCGTTGATGCGCGCGACCAGCGCAGCCGAGCCCGCGGTCGAGCCGAAATCGATCGAGCCGGCGTTGAGGAACTCGAGCGCCTTGTTGGAGCCGGCCGACTGCACCCAGGTGACGGTGATGCCGTCCTTGGCGAACTCCTTCTCCAGCAACCCCTTCTGCTTCAGCACCAGCGACACCGGATTGTAGGTCGCCCAGTCGATGCGGATTTCCTTGAGCGGGTCGGCCGCCCGTGCCGCCGGGGCCACGGCGAGCACAACAGCTCCCGCCAGCAAGATTCGTCGTGTGATGTCAGCCATGCCCAGGATCCTCAAAAACTTCATTGTTTTTCAATGAGTTATGCTTAGAGGTCAACGAGAAAATCCCACCCTTGAAGGCGGGGGACTTGAGAACAATTTTGCGCGACGTCAGCGATTTCCAGCATGGAACGACTATTGCTGGCGAATGGCTGATGACAGCGCCTGCCGCCTCTTATATCCGGTGGAGACATGGATAGCGTTGCGACCGAGCATAAGCCACAGCTGGACGACCGTTTCGACACTGCGCGGATCACCGCTGCGGTCGATGCGCTTGCCGAAAGGCATCAGGGCCGCGAGGACGCGTTCCGCACCGCGGTCGCGCAATTGCTCAAGGCGGAACTGATCGCCGCGCGCGCCGCAGCACAAGCGATCCTGCTGAAGGACCGCCACGGCCGCCGCTGCGCCGAGCGGCTGTGCCACGTGCAGGACGAGATCATCCGCATCCTCTACTCGGCCGCGACGCGTCACCTCTACCGCTCGCCGATCCCGAGCGGCGCCGAACGCATGGCGGTGGTGGCGACCGGCGGCTACGGCCGCGGCCTGATGGCTCCGGAATCGGACATCGATCTGCTCTTCATCCTGCCCTACAAGCAGACCGCCTGGGGCGAGCAGGTGGCTGAGGCCATTCTCTATTGCCTCTGGGACATGGGTCTGAAGGTCGGCCACGCCACGCGCTCAGTCGATGAATCGATCCGCCAGGCGCGCGGCGACATGACCATCCGCACCGCGATCCTGGAGACGCGCTTTCTCACCGGCGACCAGCCGCTCTATAACGAGCTGGTCGAACGCTTCGACAAGGAAGTGGTGCAGGGCACCGCGTCCGAGTTCGTCACCGCCAAGCTCGCCGAGCGCGAGGAACGCCACCGCCGCGGCGGCCAGTCGCGCTATCTGGTCGAGCCCAACGTCAAGGACGGCAAGGGGGCGCTACGCGACCTGCACACGCTGTTCTGGATCGCCAAATACGTCTATCGCGTCCGCGACACCGACGAGTTGGTCGAACGCGGCGTGTTCGACGCGCAGGAGTATCGCAGCTTCCGCCGCTGCGCCGACTTCCTCTGGTCGGTGCGCTGCAATCTGCATTTCTACTGCGGGCGGCCCGAGGAGCGGCTGTCGTTCGATCTGCAGCGCGAGATCGCGATCAGGCTCGGCTACACCTCGCATCCCGGCATGCAGGATGTCGAGCGCTTCATGAAGCACTACTTCCTGGTCGCCAAGGAAGTCGGCAACCTCACCGCCATCCTCTGCGCCAAGCTCGAGGACCAGCAGGCCAAGCCCGCCCCGGTGCTGAGCCGAATGATGGCACGCTTGCGCCCCACGCAAGTGAAGCGGCGCGTGCCCGACAGCGACGACTTCATCGTCGACAACAACCGGATCAACGTCGCCGCGCCCGACGTCTTCAAGCACGATCCGGTCAATCTGATCCGCATTTTCCGCCTGGCGCAGAAGAACAACCTCGCCTTCCATCCGGACGCGATGCGCGACGTGACGCGTTCGCTCGGCCTGATCAACGCGCAGATGCGCGAGCATCCCGAGGCCAACCGGCTGTTCATGGAGATCCTGACCTCCGACAATGCCGAGATCGTGCTGCGACGGATGAACGAAACAGGCGTGCTCGGTCATTTCATCCGTGCCTTCGGCAAGATCGTCTCGATGATGCAGTTCAACATGTATCATCACTACACGGTGGACGAGCACCTGATCCGTTGCATCGGCTTCCTCCAGGAGATCGAACGCGGCGTCAGCGAAGAGTTCACGCTGGCCAGCGACCTGTTTCGCAAGATCCGGGCCGAGCACCGGCCGGTGATCTACGTCGCGACCCTGCTGCACGACATCGCCAAGGGGCGGCTGGAAGATCATTCGATCGCAGGCGCCAAGGTGGCGCGGCGGCTGTGCCCGCGGCTCGGCTTCAGCGCTGCTGACACCGAGCTCGTGACCTGGCTGATCGAGGAACATCTGACGATGTCCACGGTGGCGCAGTCGCGCGACCTCTCCGACCGCAAGACCATCGAGAATTTTGCCGCCGTGGTGCAGTCGGTCGAGCAGATGAAGCTGCTTACCATCCTGACCACCGCCGACATCCGCGGCGTCGGTCCCGGCGTGTGGAACGGCTGGAAGGCGCAGCTCTTGCGCTCGCTGTATTACGAGACCGAGCCGGTGCTGACCGGCGGCTTCTCGGAGGTCGACCGCGGCAAGCGCCTCACGGCCGCCTATGCCGAATTCCGCCACGCCTTCGCCGAATGGCCGGCCGACGAGCTCGACGCCTATATCGGCCGGCACTATCCGGCCTATTGGCTCAAGGTCGAGCTGCCGCGCAAAATTCGCCACGCGCGCTTCGTGCGATCGAGCGAGCAGGCCGGCCACAAGCTCGCGATCAATGTCGGCTTCGACGAGGTGCGCGGCGTCACCGAGCTCACGATCTTCGCCGCCGACCATCCCTGGCTGCTCTCGATCATCGCCGGCGCCTGTGCCTCCGCCGGCGCCAACATCGTCGACGCGCAGATCTACACCACGACCGACGGCCGCGCCTTGGACACGATCTCCATCTCCAGGGAATACGACCGCGACGAGGACGAAGGCCGGCGCGCCACCCGGATCGGCGAGATGATCGAGGACGTGCTCGAAGGCAAGCTGCGCCTGCCCGAAGTGGTGGCGCGGCGCACCGTGCGCAGCAAGGCGCGGCCCTTCGTGATCGAGCCTGAAGTGACCATCAACAACCAATGGTCTGATCGCTACACGGTGATCGAGGTCTCCGGCCTCGACCGCCCCGGCCTGCTCTACGAGCTGACCACGGCGATCTCGAAGCTCAACCTCAACATCGCCTCGGCCCATGTCGCGACCTTCGGCGAGCGCGCCCGCGACGTGTTCTACGTCACCGATTTGCTGGGCGCGCAAATCAACGCCCCGACTCGCCAGGCTGCGATCAAGAGCGCATTGACCCATGTGATGGCCGGCGACAAGGCGGCTCAGCCGGCGGCGTGAGGCTTGCCGTTATTCCGGGCGATGCGCAGCATCGAACCCGGAATCTCGAGGCTCCGGGTTCGCCCTATGGGCGCCCCGGAACGACTGAGGCCTAAACCTCCACCCCCTCATGCCGCAGCAGCCACCTCTTCCGCTCCAGCCCACCGCCGTATTTCACCAGCGAACCGTCCGCGCCGATCAGGCGATGGCATGGCAGCACCACGCTGATCGGGTTGGAGCCGTTGGCGTGGCCGACGGCCCTGATGGCCCGGGGCATCTCGATCTTCGCCGCCAAGGCGCCGTAGCTCATCGTGGTGCCCGCTGGAATCGTCGCGAGCGCCGTCCAGACCTTTTGCTGGAACGGCGTGCCGGCGATGCGCCAATCGATCCGCATGAGCTGACCGAGGTCACCTTCGAAATATGCTGACAGCGCCGTCTTCATTGCCGCCGGCGCAGGCCGATCGACCAGCTCCACCGCGCCGTGATGCAAGCGCAGCAGCTCGCGCATGCGAGGCTCGTAATCGTCCCAATCGAGCGCGCGCAACGCGCCATCGCTGTCCGTGACGAGCAGTGCGATCCCGATCGGCGTCGCCAGCCGATCGAGGCCGAAGCGTTCGGGAGTCCTGGTTGATCGAGCAGGCATTGCGGCACCATCACTTCGAAACACACTTCGCACTTGCCATGCCGGCCGTGCTAACGTCCACCCGAAAGCTGACGCTTTTGGGGGCTCAACTTGATTCTGATCGCCAATGTCCTGGTGGCGCTCGTCGCCGCGCTGCACGCCTATTTCCTGATCCTGGAGATGTTTCTCTGGGACAAGCCGCTCGGCTTGAAGACATTTCGCAATACGCCTGACAAAGCCGAGATCACGAAAGTGCTGGCGGCCAATCAGGGACTCTACAACGGCTTCCTGGTCGCTGGCCTGGTCTGGGGGCTGCTGCATGGCAACCCGGCCTTCGCGTTCCAGATCAAAGTGTTCTTCCTGCTCTGCGTGATGGTGGCCGGCGCTTATGGCGCGGCGACCGTCAGCACGCGCATCCTGATCGTGCAGGCGGTGCCGGCCGCGATCGCGCTGGCGGCGTTGTTCCTGGCGTAAGACGCGCCAGACGTAAGGCTCCTGGCCTCGCCTGAGAGGCTACGGCGCAGCGAACCGATCCTTGCGCTGAGGTGAACCTTCCTCCACTATCTTCGGCAGCGATGGCGACCGTTGCGATCGACGGAGAAAGACCATCGGCCGAAAATTCCGTCAGGAGGAACGAACCAACATGAACAATCGCAGAGCCTTTATAACGGCCACGGCGGCGTTTGCCGTCGCAGTCTCGACCAGCCAGGCCCTCGCCCAGAAGAAATACGACACCGGCGCAAGCGACACCGAGATCAAGATCGGCCAGACCGTGCCATTCTCCGGCGCCTATTCCGTCTACGCCAATATCGGCAAGACCCAGGCCGCCTACTTCAAGATGATCAACGATCAGGGCGGCATCAACGGCCGCAAGATCAACCTGATCCAGTATGACGACGCCTATTCGCCGCCGAAGACCGTGGAGCAGGTGCGCAAGCTCGTCGAGGGCGACGAGGTGCTGTTCACCTTCCAGCTGATCGGTACAGCCGCGAATGCCGCCGTTCAGAAATATCTCAACAGCAAGAAGATCCCTCAGCTGCTCGCCTCGACCGGCGCCGCCCGCTTCAACGATCCGCAGAACTATCCCTGGACCATTGCCTACAATCCGAACTACGTGTCCGAGGGACGGATCTACGCAAAATACATTCTCGCCAATCATCCCAATGCCAAGATCGGCGTGCTCTACCAGAACGACGATATGGGCCGCGACTATCTCGCCGGCCTCAAGAGCGGCCTCGGCGACAAGGCCGCCAGCATGATCGTCGGCGAGGTCTCGTACGAGGTGACCGACCCGACCGTCGACTCGCAGGTAGTCAAGCTGAAGTCGATGGGCATCGACCTGTTCTATGACGCCTCGACGCCCAAGTTCGCGGCGCAGGCGATCAAGAAGCTCGCCGACCTCGGCTGGACGCCCGTGCACATCCTCGACATCAACGCGAGTCCGGTGTCGGCGACGCTGAAGCCAGCCGGCCTCGACATCTCCAAGGGTATCATCTCGACCAACTACGGCAAGGATCCGGGCGATCCCCAGTGGAAAGACGATCCGGGCGTGAAGGCCTTCTTCGCCTTTATGGACAAGTATTTCCCGGAAGGTGACAAGCTCAACACCGTCAACACCTATGCCTATTCGGTCGCCGAGTTGCTGGTGCAGGTGCTGAAGCAATGCGGCGACGACCTGACGCGCGAGAACGTCATGAAACAGGCCGCCAACATCAAGGGCTACACGCCGAGCCTGGCGCTGCCCGGCATCAAGATTACCACTGGTGCGAACGACTATCGCGTCAACAAGCAGATGCAGATGATGAAGTTCAACGGCGAACGTTGGGAGCTGTTCGGACCGATCATCGAGGACACGGGGCCCTCGGGCTAGGCGAACCGCTCTGAACTGCAATCGGCGGCCTGCGGGCCGCCGATTTTTTGGAGCGTCTATTCCGGTATCTCGCCAAAATTCTTCCCCACCGGCAGCACCGCGTGCCGGATCAAACGCGAATCCTCCACTGCAGCCTGGCGGTGCTTCACCGCTTCGCGATAGACGGGGTCGCGGATCATCTCGACGAAGGCGGCGACGCTGGGGTATTCGGCGATGAAGCAGTGGTCCCAACGCTCCTCTTGCGGGCCGATCAGCATCAGCTCGAACCGGCCCTGCCAGACGATGCGGCCGCCGAGGCGCGTAAACACCGGACCGCTCTCGCGGCCATAGGCCGCATAGGCTTCCGCGCCGCTCGCCTTGCGGCCGTCGGGATAGGCCGCCTCTTTGCGTAAGCGCACCAGATTGAGCATGTGGATCGGGCCCGGGCGGTCGTTCTCCCGGAATTGCGCAAAAATCTCCTTGGTCGGATCGATGTGGCCCATAGGTGTTTCCTCTTCTTGTGCCTTCGATCCTAACGCCCGCGCCCTCGAAGCGGAACTGCGGCAGGCGAATGCCGCACCTCCTAATCACGCGTTAACCTCCGGGTAACCGGGCCTTAAACAGCGACCGCTAGCGTGCGGCGGGGCGGGGTGACCGGGCGTTTTGCGTATGGGGTCGGGAAAGAAAAAGAGTGGGCGGAAGGAGCCGTTGTTCGGCTTGCCCGCGGCGCTTGCCGATCTGCGCCTGACGGCGGCCGATCGCATTCCCGGCGGCGACGACAAGCCGAAGAAATCGGCCGGCAAGCGCAAGGCCGAACCTGACGGCGACGAGCCGCCGCGCGAGCGCAAGGCACCCGCAAAGAGCAGTGGTGCCAAGCGCCGGTCGCGATCATCGATCAGCGCCGGCCTCGGCCGCCTCGTCTATTGGGGCGCCGTGCTGGGCCTCTGGGGTGTGATCGCCGTCATCGGCGTCGTGATCTGGGTCGGCGCCCATCTGCCGCCGATTCAGTCGCTGGAAATTCCAAAACGCCCGCCGACCATCCAGATCGTCGGCATCGACGGCAGCCTGCTGGCGCAGCGCGGCGAGATGGCCGGCGCCAACGTCGCGCTGAAGGATCTGCCGCCCTATCTGCCGAAGGCCTTCATCGCCATCGAGGACCGTCGCTTCTATTCGCATTTCGGCATCGACCCGGTCGGCATCCTGCGCGCCCTCGTCACCAATGTGCTCCATCGTGGCGTGTCGCAAGGCGGCTCGACGCTGACGCAGCAGCTGGCGAAGAATCTGTTCCTGACCCAGGAGCGCACCATGGCGCGCAAGCTGCAGGAGGCGGAGCTCGCGATCTGGCTGGAACGCAAGCATTCCAAGAACGAGATTCTTGAGCTTTATCTCAACCGGGTCTATTTCGGCTCCGGTGCCTACGGCGTCGAAGCCGCCGCGCAGAAATATTTCGGCAAGCCGGCCAAGAACGTCACCATCGCGGAAGCCGCGATGCTGGCGGGCCTGGTCAAATCGCCCTCGCGCCTGGCGCCGAACCGCAATCCGGAAGGCGCGGAGGCGCGCGCTCAGGTCGTGCTGGCGGCGATGGCGGATGCCAAGTTCATCACTGACGCACAGGCGCAGGCCTCGATCGGCCACCCCTCCTACGTCGTGAAGCCCGTCGGCGCCGGAACCGTGAACTACGTCGCCGACTGGATCGGCGAGGTGCTGGACGATCTCGTCGGCCAGATCGACGACAGCATCAAGGTCGAGACCACGATCGATCCGAAACTGCAGGCTTTGGCGGAAACCGCCATCATTGACGAGCTCGCGGCCAAGAGCGTGAAGTTCAATGTCAGCCAGGGCGCGCTGGTGGCGATGACACCTGACGGTGCGGTGCGCGCCATGGTCGGCGGGCGGAACTATTCCGAGAGCCAGTACAACCGCGCGGTGACCGCAAAACGCCAGCCGGGCTCATCCTTCAAGCCGTTCGTCTATCTGACGGCGATGGAGCAGGGGCTGACGCCCGACACCATCCGCCAGGACGCCCCGATCGAGGTCAAGGGCTGGAGACCTGAGAACTACACCCACGAATATTTCGGCCCGGTGACGCTGACGCAGGCGCTGGCGATGTCGCTCAACACCGTCGCCATCCGCCTCGGCCTCGAGGTCGGACCGAAGAACGTGGTGCGCACCGCGCACCGGCTCGGCATCGCCTCCAAGCTCGAGCCCAACGCCTCGATCGCGCTCGGCACCTCTGAGGTTTCAGTCGTCGAGCTGGTCGGCGCCTATGCGCCGTTCGCCAATGGCGGCTTCGCGGCGACGCCGCATGTGGTGACGAGGATCAGGACGCTCGACGGCAAGCTGCTCTACATGCGCCAGCCCGACGAACATAATCAGGTGATCGAGCCGCGCTACGTCGGCATGATGAACAGTATGATGCGGGAGACGCTGATCTCGGGCACTGCGAAGAAGGCTGAGATCCCCGGCTGGCAGGCGGCCGGCAAGACCGGCACCAGCCAGGATTATCGCGACGCCTGGTTCATCGGCTACACGTCGAACCTCGTCACCGGCGTCTGGCTCGGCAATGACGACAACTCGCCCACCAAGAAGGCGACCGGGGGCGGCCTGCCGGTGGAAGTGTGGACCCGCTTCATGCGCGCGGCGCACGAAGGCGTGCAGGTCGCAGCCCTGCCGCAAAGCAATTGGGGGCCGTCGAACCTGGTGCAGATCTCATCGCAGATATCGCCGCCGACGCAGGCGGCGCCCGGAGCTTCATCGGCGCCAGCCAGCAATGGCGGCTACCGCGCCCCGCCGCCGACGCGCGCCAATGTGCGGCCGGAGCCCGCTGCAGGGCTTGATGGCTGGCTGATGGACCGGCTGTTCGGCGGCAATCGGTAGGCCTCAAAACAAAACGCGAAAACAACCCCATGCACAGTAGGCGGGGTGTTGCAGCGTGATGCGCGGTGGGAGTTGCGAGGTCGTTGATATGGTGGGGTGAATCCAACGAAGCGCGCAATCGTCTAGCGCACCGGGAAAGTCGCACGGAGTGCACATGTTCGACGAGCGCGCCCTAATCCTCGACCCCGTACCGGTGCAGATCGTTGCCGCAGGTGTCGAGCCACTTCTTGGCGCGCTCCATGGACGGGCAGATCTTGCCGCAGACGCGCCAGAACTTCGCCGAGTGGTTCATCTCGACGAGATGGGCCACTTCATGCGCCGCGAGATAGTCCAGCACATAGGGCGGAGCGAGGATCAGGCGCCAGGAGAATGACAGCGAGCCGGCCGAGGTGCAGGAGCCCCAGCGGCTGGACTGATCGCGGATCGACAGCCGCTTCACCTTGACGCCGAGCTCGGCGGCATGGATCTCCGCCGAACGCTGCAGATCCTTGCGCGCCTCGCGCTTGAGGAAGTCGCTGACGCGGCGATCGACATAGTCGAGGCCGCCGGCGACACAGAGAATGCGTTCACCGCTGTCGCGAATTTCCGCCCAAACCGTTCCGCGGCTGCCTGCGCGATGCACGATGCGATGAGGAACGCCGCGGAGCGGTATCACCGTGCCAGGCTGGAACGGTGCAGCCTTCGGCAGACGACCGAGACGGGCCGCGATCCACGCACCATGACGTTGGGCGAAGTCCTTGGCTTCGACGAGCGTGCCGCGCGGCGGCATCGTGAGGATGGCTTCACGATCACTCGGATGGATTCGAAGCGTGTAACGACGCGCTCGGCGGTGCCTGCGCAGCCGGATCGCAAAGAATTGCGATCCATGGGTGATGACGAGGGTCTTCGGTTCGTGGGGCCGCCGATAGAGGAGTGCGCGTGTGGCCATGTCTGTCAGTCCGGGGAGCAGGAGGTCGCCCGGATTCTGCCATAACCGCCGCCAGGGAAAGCGCTCGGCGCAAAAACAAATCATTTGCCCAATATACAGGGGTCTGGCGTCCGGGAGACCCTACAGACTGGGGTTGGAACCCGCTTTTTTCGCCCCCGCTGGACGCATGCGACACCCCCAAGGGGTGAGGACCGACTCACTCCTAGAACACTACCTGAATACCTCGAATCTGGCGGGAACTTGGCCCTGCCCGGAGCCCCCGGCAGGCGCAAAATTTCGACGGGAAAGCCGAAATGCGGCTATTTCGTCCTCATCCTGAGAAGCCCGCGCAGCGGGCGTCTCGAAGGATGGCCGCAGGCGAGATGCGGGCCTTCATGGTTCGAGACGCGCATTCCGCGCTCCTCACCATGAGGAGCATTATTCGGCCGCAAGCGCCTTCAACGAGCTCGGATTTGCTGCCGAGACCATGAAATCATGGATGCGCGGCATGATTTCCGACTTGAAGCGCGAGCCGTTGAACACGCCGTAATGTCCGACGCCTTTCTGGACGTAATGAACGCGGCGATGATCCGGGATCGAGCTGCACAACGCGTGTGTCGCTTCGG
The DNA here is from genome assembly GCF_001440035.1 of Bradyrhizobium manausense. Taxonomy (GTDB): domain Bacteria; phylum Pseudomonadota; class Alphaproteobacteria; order Rhizobiales; family Xanthobacteraceae; genus Bradyrhizobium; species Bradyrhizobium manausense. The sequence continues at coordinate 73,391 of NZ_LJYG01000087.1, forward strand.
TCTGGCCGAGACCCGAGATGTCGTCGTTCTCGCCCTCGACCGTCATCAACGCAACGCGCGTCACCTTGGAGGGATCGACGCGCGTTCCACGATGGGTCATCTCACCCTTCGGCAGCGAGTGCTTCACGAAGACGGTGTCGACCGTTTGCAGGTAATATTCGGCCGAGAGGTCCATCACCGCGAGATATTCGTCATAGAACTCACGATGCTTGTCGACGAGGTCGCCGTCACCCTTCACCAGATGAGCGAAGAGCTGCTTATGGGCGTCCATGTGCCGGTCGAGGTTCATGCTGATGAACCCGTTGAGCTGGAGGAAGCCCGGATAGACGTCGCGCATCATGCCCGGATGCGGGAACGGCACCTTGGTGATGACGTGGTTGCGGAACCAGCCGATGCCGCGCTCCTGCGCGAGGTTGTTCACGGCGGTCGGATTGCGGCGCGTATCGATCGGACCGCCCATCAGCGTCATCGACGTCGGCACGAAGGGATCGCGCCGCGCTTCCATGATCGAGACCGCGGCCACGACGGGCACGGACGGCTGGCACACCGCCATGACATGGGTGTTGCCACCCAGCACATGCAGCATCTCGATGACGTAGTCGATGTAATCGTCGAGATCGAAGCGGCCTTCGCTGAGCGGCACCATGCGCGCATCGGCCCAATCGGTGATATAGACCTCATGCGCCGGCAGGAAGGCCTCGACCGTGCCGCGCAGCAGCGTTGCATAGTGACCGGACATCGGCGCCACGATCAGCACGCGCGGCTGCGGGCTGCGCAACGGGCGGGCGAATTTGCGATCGAAGTAAAGCAGGTTGCAGAACGGCTTTTCCCAGACCGAGCGGACCTCGACGGGGACGCGGATGCCGTTGACCTCGGTGTCGTTGAGGCCCCATTCCGGCTTGCCGTAGCGGCGCGTGGTGCGCTCGAACAATTCGCAGGCCGCGGCGACCGACTTGCCGACTTCGGTGCGCGCCCAGGGATTCAGCGGATTTTGAAACAGCAGCTTGGTTGCGTCGGTGACCGCACGCGCCGGATTGAGAGAGGCGTGGGCCATCTCGTACATCCAGTACATCGGCGTGGTCAGGACCGGGCTGCCTTCTGCCGCCAGGGGCGGCGCGCCGCCAAACTCACCAATAGGCATATTATAATCCTCTTCGCATCGCAGCATACTGCCGAATGCGCAATATTGCGTCAATCCATGGTTCCGTACATCTACGTGGCCTGAACAGCCAAATCAGCCTGAATCCACGAGAAAGTTACGTTATTCGCCGCTCGAGAGCAGCGAGCCATGCTTTCGGGCGCTGCGCAAAAGGGCAAGGAATGCCCCAAATGAAGCCACCAGAAGCACCGCATTGATGGCTAACGCGTCCAGCATCAAATCGGTCCGGAAGCTGTTCTCGATCAGCAGCGCGCGCATCCCCTCGAACACGTAAGTCGGTGGCAGCGACCAGGCGATGGTTTGCAGCCAACCCGGCAGCACGCTGACGGGATAATAGATGCAGGCGAGCGGCATGATTCCAAACATCAAGGTCCAGACGATGCTCTCGGCGCCAAGGCCGTTCCGCAACACCAGACCGGAGACGAAGATGCCGACCGACCAGCTGGTGAAGATCAGATTGCAGAAGAAGGCGATCAGCGGCAGGCCGAGGCTGTAGACGTTGAAATGAAAGAACGCGATCGCGAGCAGCGTCATCGGGATGACGCCGATCGCGAGCCGGATCAGGCTCATCGCCATCAGCGAGAGCAGGAACTCGATCGGCCGCAACGGGCTCATCATGAGGTTGCCGAGGTTGCGGGCCCACATCTCCTCGAGGAAGGAGATGGAAAAGCCGAGCTGGCCGCGGAACAGGATGTCCCAGAGGATGACGGCGCCGATCAGCGTGCCGCCGGCGCGCGCAAAGAAATTGGCGTTCTGGGCGATGTAGAGCTGAAGAAAGCCCCAGGTGATGATCTGCAGCGCCGGCCAGTACAACAGCTCGAGCAGCCGCGGCCAGGACGACAGCAGCAGATACCAATAGCGCAGGATCATCGCGCCGATGCGCTGGAGGGAGATGCCGCGGTGGAGGGAAAGCTCGGTCATGGCACGCCCCCGTAGCCCGGATGAAGCGAAGCGTAATCGGGGGTGCAGTGCCAGCCGCGCCCGCAGACGTCATCCTGAGGTGCGCGCCCTTCGCGCGCCTCGAAGGATGGGCCGCAAGCGTGCGCTGCCCATCCTCCGAGGCAAACCTTGCGATGCAAGGTTTGCACCTCAGGATGACGCCGGCGGACGCGGATGGAACTAGGTCGCCTCACCTCGCCCCCTCCTTCGCGCCGTTCGACCGTCCGCGCGCGACGTCCAGAAACACCTCTTCCAGTGTGGTGCGGTTGTAGCGGGCCATGATGGCATCGGGGGTGTCGTCATCCTCGATGCGACCCCGCTTCATGATGATGACGCGGTCGCAGAGACGCTCGACCTCGAGCATGTTGTGCGACGCCAGCAGGATAGTGGCGTTGTTGTCCTTGCGATAGCGCTCCAGATGGCTGCGCACCCAATCGGCCGTATCAGGGTCGAGCGAGGCGGTCGGCTCGTCCAGCAAGAGCAGCTCGGGCTGGTTGATCAGCGCCTTCGCCAGCGCAACACGGGTCTTCTGCCCGGCCGAGAGCTTGCCATTGGCGCGGTCGATGAAATCGGTGAGATCGAGGTCGTCGGCCAGTTTTGCGATGCGGTCGGCAAGGTGCCTGACGGCATAGAGCTTGCCGAAGATGGTGAGGTTCTGCCGCACCGTCAGCCGCATCGGCATGTCGACATAGGGGCTTTCGAAATTCATCCGCCCCAGCACCTCGGCGCTCTCCTCCGGCATCCGATGGCCGAGCACACGGACCCGGCCGGAGGTCGGCAGCACCAGCCCCATGATCATCGCGATGGTGGTGGTCTTGCCCGCGCCGTTGCCGCCGAGCAGCCCGGTGATGCTGCCGCGGGGAAGCGAAAAGGAGATGCCGTCGACCGCGCGGGTCTGCTTGTAGACCTTGACGAGACGATCGACCTCAATGGCCGCGGACGAAATGCCCTCCGCGACAGTCGGCCAGCTTGAAGCGTTGTCATTCCCGGTCATGCTGGAGGCGTTCTTCCGCCATTGCGCGGTGGAGCGCAAGGCTTGTAACGAGATCGACTTCTAACTCGTTGGAATCGTGGGCCAGCGTGTTTGTGATCGGACACGCGCACCATTAGATTGGCCTGTCATGACCGAGACCGCCGCTTCCGACTTCCGCCCGTCGCAACGACACATCCGCCTGGACACCATCCTGCGGCTGCGCTGGCTTGCGGTGCTGGGCCAGTTGGCTGCGATCTTCATCGTGGCGCAGGGACTCGAGTTCGATGTCCCGATCGTTCCCTGCGTCGGCATCATCGGCCTGTCGGCCACGCTCAATCTGGCGCTCCAGACCGCCGTCAATCCGATGCGGCGGCTNCCGATCCAGGCGGCCGGACTGCTGGCCCTCAACATCGTGGAACTGGCCGGGCTGCTGTTCTTCACCGGCGGATTGCAGAACCCGTTCTCGTTTCTGTTCCTCGCGCCTGTCCTGATTTCGGCCACCGCCTTGCCGGCACGGCTGACCTTTGGCCTCGGCATCCTGGCCGTCGCCTGCGCCTCGATCCTGTTCTTCTTTCATTTCCCGCTGCCATGGGACTCCGAAGATCCCGTGGTGCTGCCGCCGATCTATCTTGTCGGCGTCTGGCTTTCGATCGTGCTCGCGATCGGCGTCACCAGCCTCTACTCGTTTCAGGTGACCGAGGAGGCGCGCAAGCTGGCGGACGCGCTCGCCGCGACCGAGCTGGTGCTGACGCGCGAGCAGCATCTGACCCAGCTCGACGGATTGGCCGCGGCGGCCGCGCACGAGCTCGGCACGCCACTCGCGACCATCTTCCTGATCTCGCGCGAGCTGGAGAAGACGGTGAAAGACCCGGCGTTCGCCGCCGACCTGAAGACCCTGCGCGAACAGACGCAGCGTTGCCGCGACATCCTGGGCAAGATCACCCAGCTCTCCTCCACCGGCGCGCCGTTCGACCGCATGAAGCTGTCCGAGCTGATCGAGGAGGTGGTGGCGCCGCATCGCGATTTCGGCGTCGCCATCAAGGTGCGGATTGCCGTGACCGCAACAGCCGAGCCGGTCGGATCACGCAATCCAGCGGTGCTTTACGGCGTCGGCAACATCATCGAGAACGCCGTCGACTTCGCCAACTCGACGGTGGAAGTGAACGCGTGGTGGAACAACGACACGATCGAGATCGTGATCTCCGACGACGGCCCGGGCATTCCGCCCGATCTCATGAACCGCATCGGCGAACCCTATCTGTCGCGGCGGCGCGCCCGGGATTCCGGCGGCGGCCTCGGACTTGGCGTGTTCATCGCCCGCACGTTGCTTGAACGCACCGGCGCCAAGGTCTCGTTTACCAACAGGACCTTTCCGGAACACGGCGCGGTGGTCCAGATTGCGTGGCCGCGCCAGCGTTTTGAGGCTATCGAGAGCCTCGAGGAAACAATAGGATAGGCCGCGACCTTGCGTCGCACATGAGGCCCGATCGACCATTGGCGGCCTTCACACCGCCTGATTGCGACGCCATATGTAGATGTGCAGGAGAGAGGACAAAACCTTGAACGCCATCGCCGAACTGAATGAACAGACCGACCGCTCGCTTCTCATCGTGGAGGACGACAAGCCGTTCCTGGAGCGCCTGTCGCGCGCCATGGAGACACGCGGCTTTGCGGTGACGTCATGTGACACGGTCTCGGATGGTCTTGCGCAAATCGGCAAGTCCGCGCCGGCCTTCGCCGTGGTCGATCTCAGGCTCGGCGACGGCAACGGTCTCGACGTCGTTTCCGCGCTGAAGAAGAAGCGTCCCGAAGCCCGCGCCATCGTGCTGACCGGCTACGGCAACATCGCCACCGCCGTCACCGCGGTGAAGATGGGCGCGATCGATTATCTGTCGAAGCCTGCGGACGCCGACGACGTCGTCGCCGCGCTGCTCTCGACCAGCGCTGAAAAGTCCGAGCCGCCCGCGAACCCGATGTCGGCCGACCGCGTGCGCTGGGAGCACATCCAGCGCATCTACGAGATGTGCAACCGCAACGTCTCGGAAACGGCGCGGCGGCTCAACATGCACCGGCGGACGTTGCAGCGCATTTTGGCCAAGCGCGCGCCGCGGTAACGGTGCCGTAGGGTGGGCAAAGGCCCGTTAGCGCCGTGCCCACGAATTGTCTCTGAGTTTCATCGATAGATTTGGTGGGCACGCTATCGCTTTGCCCACCCTACGCCCCCGTATTTTCTCGCTCGATCGCGCCACATCGTCATTGCGAGCGCAGCGAAGCAATCCAGAATCCTCTGCGGAGACAGTCTGGATTGCTTCGTCGCAAGGGCTCCTCGCAATGACGGTGGAGACCAACGCCACACCGTAACCCGTCTTGCCGCTGCAAGCCCGGCTTTCCACGGCGGGCGACGGTGCTGTGCCTACTCCCAGAAATCCACATGCCCTTGCGGATCGACCAGGCGGTTGATGCGCAACGCTGCCGCCATGCCGAAGCGCACCGTCATCTGCTTGCGCGTTGCGGCGGCGATTCTGTGCTCGGGCGCTTCGCAATGCATGTGCGCGCCATAGGCATCGGCGATGATCAGGCCGGTATCTTCAGGAAAGATCTCGCAGGGCAGGTCTTGCGTGAAGGCGAAGAACAGCCGGTCGCAATGGGCGCGGTATTCGTGCCATTTCTGATCGGCGCGCAGATCCTCGACCGACGACTTGATCTCGACAATCCAGATCTCGCCGCGCTCGTTCAGCGCCACGAGATCGGCGCGCCGGCCCGACGGCAGCGGCAGCTCGCTGATGCAGGAAAAGCCGAGCGAGCGCAGCAGCCGCGCCGTGCCGCGCGCGATCGCGAGCGCGGTTTCGGACTGCCGGCGGTCGGGGGGCGGAACGAGAGCGATGTTGCGGGCGGGGCGGTCCATGGCAGGGAGAGTAGCCGATTCCGTCCTCAGTGTCGTCCCGGCCTGGCGCGCAATTGCGCGCGGGGGGCCGGGACGACAAGAGGCGGAACCTCCCCTCCCTCACGTACTTATCACGCAGCCGCCGCCCCCCTCGGCGGGACCACCGAGGCTGCGCGCGCATGATCGACGATCTCTGGTACAAGAACGCCATCATCTATTGCCTCTCCGTCGGCACCTATATGGATGCCGATGGCGACGGCATCGGCGATTTCAAGGGGCTGTTACGCCGGCTCGATTATCTGCACGGCCTCGGCATCACCACGATCTGGCTGATGCCGTTCCAGACCTCGCCGGGCCGCGACGACGGCTACGACATCGCCGATTACTACAGCGTCGATCCCCGCTACGGCACGCTCGGCGATTTCGTCGAGTTCGCCCATGGCTGCAAGCAGCGCGGCATCCGCATCATCATCGACCTCGTCGTCAACCACACCTCGGACCAGCATCACTGGTTCAAGGAGGCGCGGCGCGACAAGAACTCACCCTATCGCGACTGGTATGTCTGGTCGGACAAGAAGCCTGCCAATGCCAACAAGGGCATGGTGTTTCCCGGCGTGCAGAAATCGACCTGGACGCGCGACAAGGAAGCCGGCGCGTATTATTTCCACCGCTTCTACGATTTCCAGCCCGATCTCAACACGTCGAACCCACGCGTGCAGGCGGAGATCCTGAAGATCATGGGCTTCTGGATCCAGCTCGGCGTCTCCGGCTTTCGCATGGACGCCGTGCCGTTCGTGATCGCGACCAAGGGCGCGAAGGTGAACAAGCCGGTCGAACAATACGACATGCTGCGCACCTTCCGCGAATTCCTGCAATGGCGCGAGGGCGACGCCATCATCCTCGCCGAGGCCAATGTGCTGCCTGGTTCCGACATGGATTATTTCGGCAAGGCCGCCGACCGCATGCACATGATGTTCAACTTCCACGTCAACCAGCACCTGTTCTACGCGCTGGCGTCCGGCGATTCGCGTCCGCTGGCGAAGGCGCTGAAAGCGACCAAGCCGCGACCGGCCTCGGCGCAATGGGGCCTGTTCCTGCGCAATCATGACGAGCTGGACCTCGGACGGCTGACCAAGGCGCAGCGCGAGGCGGTGTTCAAGGCGTTCGGCCCCGACAAGGACATGCAGCTCTACGACCGCGGGATCAGACGGCGGCTTGCACCGATGCTCGGCGGCGACCGCCGGCGGCTCGAGCTTGCCTACAGCCTGATGTGCACGCTGCCGGGAACGCCCGTGATCCGTTACGGCGACGAGATCGCGATGGGCGACGATCTGTCGCTGCCCGAACGCAATTGCGCACGCACCCCGATGCAATGGTCGACCGAGCCGCAGGGCGGCTTCACCAAAAGTGACAGGCCGGCGACTCCCGTGATCGACAAGGGGCCGTATGGCTACGAGCACGTCAACGTCGCGAAGCAGCGACGCGATCCCAACTCGATGCTGAACTGGACCGAGCGGATCGTCCGCATGCGCAAGGAGGTGCCTGAGATCGGCTGGGGCGACTTTGCGATCATCCCGACCCGCGATCCCGCCGTGTTCATCATCCGCTACGACTGGCGCAACAATTCCGTGCTGTTCGTGCACAATCTCGACGAGATGCCGCGCGAAATCGCGTTCTCGGCCGGACTGCCTGACGATGCCGGCGCGCACCTGATCAACCTGCTCGCGGAGGACCACAGCCACGCCGACAAGCGCGGCCAGCACCGCGTCGTGCTGGAGCCCTATGGCTATCGCTGGTACCGGGTCGGCGGGCTGGATTATCTGCTGAAGCGGAGTGAGGTGGATGAGAGGAACGCGAAGGGGAAGAAGCATCCGGCGTGATGTGGGGACGCCACCGGTTTCAAAGATCGTCATTGCGAGCCACCGGGTCCGCGCGAAGCGCGGCCCGATGACAGGCTCCGCGAAGCAATCCAGACCGCCACCGCGGAGGGACTCTGGATTGCTTCGTCGCAAGAGCTCCTCGCAATGACGGGGAGAGAGCGTCGGTCATCTCCTCCCCCTATTCTAGAGGAAGCAGCAGCTAGCTAGACGGCGCGACGATGACCCCCTCATTCCCGCGCAAATCCAGCACGCCTTCCAGCCGCTCACCCTCGCGATCCAGGAACGTCGATAGCAATATCTCGCTGCCGAACTTGATCGCGCTCGTCGTTACCGCAATCGGTTCAGGCCCGAGATTGAGCACGATGATGAGGGCCCTGCCCTGGGCCTCGCGGCGATAGACCAGGAGGTCGCCTTGTGCGGCGATCGGGTGGTAGTCGCCGGCGACGAGGGCCGGTGAATTCTTCCGCAATGCGATCAGGCGCTTGTACAGGCTCAGGATCGAGCGCGAATCTGCGTCGAGATTGACGACGTTCTCATGGACGTGATCCTCCGGCAGCGGCAGCCATGGCCTCACGTCCGAGAAGCCGGAGAAGTTTGATGAATCCCACTGCATCGGCGTGCGGCAGCCGTCGCGCCCGACGCCGATGCCGGGCACGTTCTTCTCGAAGGGATCGCGCACGTCCTCCGGCGCGATCGCGAGCTGATGCATGCCGATCTCGTCGCCGTAATACAGCGTCGGCGTGCCGCGCAGCGTCAGCAGCAGCATGGCGGCGATGCGGGCCTGCTCCGGCCCGACGCGGCTGGCGACACGCGGGCGATCATGATTGCCGAGCACCCAGTTCGGCCAGGCGCCTGTGGGCAGCGCCTTCTCGTAATCCTCGATGATCTTCTCGATCGAGCGCGCGCTCCAGAAGGTCGAGAGCAGCGCGAAATTGAACGGCATCTGCGCGCCGGTGAGGTCGTTGCCGTAATAGGCCATCAGGCGGTGCAGCGGCAGATAGATTTCGCCGATCAAGACGCGCGCCGAATAGGCATCGGTGACGCGCCGCATCTGCGCGATCACGTCATGCACTTCCGGCTGGTCGGTGGAATATTGAGTCAGGATTTTTTCGTTCGGCGGCCGGCCCTCGACATAGTGCGGGTTTGGCGGGTTGTCGCGAAACTCGGCGTCCTTGATCAGGTGCCAGATCACGTCGACGCGAAAGCCGTCGACGCCTTTCTCGAGCCAGAACCGCATCACGTCGTACATCGCCGCGCGGACGTCAGGGTTGCGCCAGTTGAGGTCCGGCTGCTGGGCGAGGAAAGCGTGGTAGTAGTATTGGCCGGTGGCCTCATCGAGACGCCACGCGCTGCCGCCGAATTCGGACAGCCAGTTGTTCGGGACGCCGCCATCGGGTGCCGGATCGCGCCAGATGTACCAGTCGCGCTTGGGATTGTCGCGCGAAGAGCGGCTCTCGATGAACCAGGGATGCTGGTCGGAGGTGTGGTTCGGGACGAGATCGAGGATCAGCTTCAGTCCGTTGTCGTGCGCGGCGGCGAGCAGCGCATCGAAATCCGCCATGGTGCCGAACAAGGGATCGATGCCGGTATAATCGGAGATGTCGTAGCCGAAATCGGCCATCGGCGAAGGGAAGATCGGCGACAACCAGATCGCATCGACGCCGAGCGATTTGACATAGGGCAGGCGCCGCAGGATGCCGGCGAGATCGCCGACGCCATCACCGTTAGAGTCCTGAAACGAGCGCGGATAGATCTGATAGAAGATGCCGTCGCGCCACCAAATCTCGCCGCTTTGTGCCATGTGGGAATACCATCCAAAGACTGCCCCTTGCGCGGGAGAACGCGGCAGCAACGCCCCGGTTCAGATTGGCGGGCCAATTGGGACGGCCGTGTGACCTGTTCCCCGGTCCCTCGCACGAATCTTTTGCTTGGCGGCATGACAAAAATCGGCATTGTGGCTGATATGACCGAGCAAAATGATACCACAGCCAGATCTGAAGCGCCGAAGGCCGGCGCGATCATCGTCCCCGTAACGCTGTTCGAGCAGAACTGCACCATCATCTGGGACGAGCCTTCCAAGAAGGCCGTGGTGATCGATCCCGGCGGGGACGTGCCGAAGATCCTGGACGCGATCAAGCAAAGCGGCGTCACCGTGGAGAAGATCTGGCTGACCCACGGCCATATCGACCATGTCGGCGGCGCGGCGGACTTGCGCGATGCGCTGAAGGTGCCGATCGAGGGCCCGCATGTGGCGGACAAATTCCTGCTCGACAACGTGGTCGAGAGCGGCGCGCGCTTCGGCATGACCGGTGTACGCAATTTCGCGCCGGACCGCTGGCTCGACGAGGGCGACAGCGTCTCGATCGGCGCCTTGAGCTTCGACATCCTGCACTGCCCCGGCCATTCGCCCGGCAGCGTGGTGTTCTTCAACGGGGATTTGCGATTCGCCCATGTCGGCGACGTCTTGTTCGCCGGCTCGGTCGGCCGCACCGACCTTCCCGGCGGCAGTCACGCCACGCTGATCAATTCGATCAAGACAAAATTGTTGCCGCTCGGCGACGATGTCGGCTTCATCTGCGGCCACGGCGCCGGCTCGAGCATCGGCCAGGAGCGGATGACCAACCCGTTCATTACCGGCGAGATGTGAGGTCGCGACGCGCTACTTCATCAATCCCGCCGCCGTCAGCGCGCGGGTGATGATCTGGCCGAGATCGAAGCGGCTGGCCTGCTCGCGCTTCGGCGCGGCCTTCTCCTCGGCGACTTTCACACGGATCGTGCGGGCAAGATGTGGCGCCGGCGGGCGGACGGGAACTGCCTTTGCTGGAGCGGCGGGCTTCGCCTCGGCCTTCTTCTTTGCCTCCTGGATCCAGCCGGTGAGGCCGAAGAACTTTGCGATGTGGTAGGACGAGGAGATGCCGGCCTCGATCAGGAAGGCGCCTTCGAGGCCGTAGCGCTGGTCGTTGTCGGCAAGGCCGAGCGGCGTACCGTGGGCCATGCCGGTGATGGTGTAGGACTCCACCAGCGTCTCGCCGTCCCTGTTCCACCAGGCCTGGCGCGGATAGCCGTCGACATTGGTCTCGGCCATCGGCGTCAGCGGCAGGTCGTGCAGATCGAGCCACTGCTTGACGATCTCGTTGGCATTGCCGGGATTGACGGTGCGGTCGGCGCTGCCGTGCCACACCGACACTTTCGGCCAGGGCCCGCGATGGTCGGTGGCCCGCCGCACGAAGTCGCCGAGCTCGCGCTCAGGGCGTTGGGGCGAATGAAACATGCCGTCCAGCGCTTCGCGCAAGTTCGAGGCGATGCCGTAAGGCAGTCCTGCGATGATCGCGCCGGCCGCGAACACTTCCGGATAGGTCGCGAGCATCACCGAGGTCATGCCGCCGCCGGCGGAAAGGCCGGTGATGTAGATGCGCCTGGGATCGATGCGATGCGCCTGAACCATATGCGCGATCATCTCGCGGATCGACTTCGCTTCGCCGGAGCCGCGCGCGGTGTCATCAGGATTGAACCAGTTGAAGCAGGTGTTGGCATTGTTGATGCGCTGCTGCTCGGGCATGACAAGCGCAAAGCCGTAGTGACGCGCGAGCGTCGACCAGCCCGCACCGAGGTCGTAAGCCGCGGCCGTCTGGCCGCAGCCGTGCAGCACGACGACGAGCGCGCGCGGCTTCTGCAGCTCTGCCGGCACGAACGCGAACATGCGCAAGGCGCCGGGATTGTCGCCGAAGCCGGTGATCTCCTGCAACGGACTGGACGAAACAGCGCTTGCGCCGAAGTCGGGCAGGCGCAGACCATCCATCCTTGGTAGACGTCTCAACAGATCGACATTTCTGGCTAGCGACACGGCAAATTCCTGGTGGGCGACTTACAACGTTTACCCGACCAGATAGTTGCTGCAGTGCGAAATGAAAAGCCCGCGTGCTGTCGACCTCGCAGGAATCGCGCGGATTCCCGCAGATTTCCGGACGTATTAACCGCAATGCCTCAACTTCGTGCAGATACGCGGCGCATCCACGTCAGGAATGCGGCTGACATCATGATGAATGTCACAAACAGCGCGAGCGAGACGAGAAATCCTGCGCGCGCTGATTGCAACGATTCGATGGCGAAAAATACCGCGCCGATCGCGGCCACTCCGGCCGCATTTCCGATCTGCGCCGTCGTGCCGTACATGCCGGAGGCCGAGCCTGCCGCGACAGGCTTGACGGTCGAGAGCACCGCGCCTGACAGCGGCGCCATCACCAGGCCCTGGCCGTAGCCGAAGATGAGCATGATGAGTGCGAGCGCGACCGGTGTTGGCGCATCGCGCATGCCCACGACAAGCGCGAGCGCGGCGAGGCCCGCAATCTGCAACGCGCAGCCTTCGAGCAAAACCCTGGTGCCGCGATGCCTTGCCCGCGCGCCGCTGTGGCGCGAGCCGACGACGAAAGCCAGCGCGAGCGGAAGAAAGGCAAGGCCGGCGGCGAGCGGCGCGATCTTCAGGCCGCGCTGCATGAACAGCGTCATGACAAGATAGAACGAGAGATTGGCCGCGAAGAAAAACAACGCAGCACCAAGCCCGCGCAGGAACGCGGCATCCGCCAGCAGTGTCAGATCGATCAACGGCATGCCGCCGGCGCGCGCGACGGCGTGCTCGAACTTGACGAATGCGAACAGGATCGCGCCGCCGCTTCCCATTGCCGCCCACAGCCAGGGCGCCCAGCCGGCATCGTGGCCGAACAGCAGCAGGCCGATCAGGCACAGCAGCCCTGCGAACAGCACGATGCTGCCCTTGATGTCGAGCCTGGTGCCCGCTCGGCGCGGCGTTGTCGGCATGATCTGCCACGCAGCCGCCGCGATCACGAGGCCGAAAGGCACGTTGACGTAGAAGACCGATCGCCAGCCGGCGCCGGCAAGGTCGAGCGTGACCAGCAGACCGCCGAGCAAGAAGCCGGCAGCGCCCGCAAGCCCGAGCACGATGCCATAGATGCCGAAGGCGCGGCTGCGCGACTCGTCGGTGAAGAGCAGATGCAAGGTCGCCAGCACCTGCGGCACCATCAGCGCTGCGGTCGCGCCCTGCGCCAGCCGCGCGATGATCAGCTCCAGGCCTGAATGCGCCAAACCGCACCACAGCGACGTCGCGGTGAAGCCGAGGACGCCGGCGAGGAAGATCGTCTTGGTGCCGTGGATATCGCCGAGCCGGCCGCCGGTGACGACCAGCGTCGCATAGGCGATCAGGTAGATCGCGATGACGGATTCGATCTGCGCCGGGCTCGCGTGCAGGTCGGCCGCGATGGTCGGGATCGCGACGTTGACGATGAAGGCGTCGACGCCGAACATGAATTGCGCGGCGACGACGATCGCCAGCACCCACCAGCGGCGAGTCGAATCGACGGGCTTTGTGACGGTTTGATGCATTTCGCGCGAGCCTTCCGCGATTTATTTGCGCGCAAAGCTCGCAGATCGCCGTCATCGGCGCGATTACCTCGGAGGTAGGACTGGCCGCCTCTTGCCGCCTCCGTGTCGCCTTGGCCCGATTGCTGCATGTCGGTTCCCGCTGAGATTGCAAGGCTTTGAAGGCAAGTCGGTTTGGAAGCGAATCCGATGTACGACTACGACATGGTGGTGATCGGCTCGGGCCCGTCGGGGCGTCGGGCCGCGGTGCAATGCGCCAAGCTCGGCAAGGCCGTGCTGGTGGTGGAGAAGGGCCGGCGCGTCGGCGGCGTCTCCGTTCACACCGGCACGATCCCCTCGAAGACGCTGCGCGAGACGGTGCTGAATCTCTCCGGCTGGCGCGAGCGCGGCTTCTATGGCCGCTCCTACCGGGTGAAGCAGGACATCGCCGCGAGCGACCTGATGATCCGCTTGCAGAAGACACTCGACCACGAGGTTGAGGTGCTCGAGCATCAGTTCAGCCGCAACCTGGTCCGCACCGCCAATGGCGAAGCACGCCTGGTCTCGCCGCACGAGGTCGAGATCACCAGCGCCATCGGCGAGACCAAGATCGTGTCGGCCGCCTTCATCCTGATCGCCTGCGGCACCCGCCCGTTCCGGCCCGCCGACGTGCCGTTCGACGGCCATTCCGTGCTCGACAGCGACGAGATCATCGAGCTGACGAAGCTGCCGCGCAGCCTCGCCGTGATCGGCGCCGGCGTGATCGGCGTCGAATACGCCACCATCTTCAGCGCCCTCGACGTTCCGGTGACGCTGATCGAACCGCGGCCGACCTTCCTCGATTTCATCGACAAGGAATTGATCGACGAGTTCATGCACGAGCTGCGCGACCGCAACGTCGCGCTGCGGCTCGGCTCCAAGGTGACGTCGATCGAGAAGAATGCGCAGGGCAGCATCGTCACGCATCTGTCTGATGGCCGCCACGTCGGCACCGAGATGCTGCTGTTCGCGGCGGGCCGCGTCGGCGCCACCGACCGGCTCAACCTGGAGGCGGCCGGCATCGCCGTCGACCATCGCGGCCGCATCAAGGTCGACCCTGTCACCTTGCAGACCAGCGTGCCGCATATCTATGCGGCCGGCGACGTGATCGGCTTTCCGAGCCTCGCCTCGACCTCGATGGAGCAGGGCCGCGTCGCCGCCTGCCACGCGCTCGGCATGGAGCCCTTGGCGCCGCCGGAATTCTTTCCCTACGGCATCTATTCGGTACCGGAGATCTCGACCGCGGGCCTGACGGAAGAAGAGGTGCGCACGCGCGGCATTCCCTACGAGGTCGGCATTGCCCGCTTCCGCGAGACCTCGCGCGGGCACATCATGGGGCTGAACAGCGGCATGATGAAGATGATCTTCTCCACCAAGACCCGCCGCCTGCTCGGCGTGCACATCCTCGGCGAAGGCGCCACCGAGCTGATCCATATCGGCCAGGCCGTGCTGAACCTCAAGGGCACGATCGACTATTTCATCCAGAACACGTTCAACTATCCGACGCTGGCGGAAGCGTACAAGATCGCCGGCCTCGATGCGTGGAACAGGATGACGCGGTGATCTTTCTTCACCTCGCCCCGCTTGCGGGGAGAGGTCCGAATTCAAACGCAGTTTGAATTCCGGGTGAGGGGAGCTTCCGCGAACCGTCTGTCCACTGGCGCGAATGCCCTCTCAACGCGTCATTGCGAGCGCAGCGAAGCAATCCAGCGTCTTTCCGCGGAGGGATTCCGGATTGCTTCGCTGCGCTCGCAGTGACGGTGTGGGAGCCCATCGACAGCCCAACGACCTGCGTCCCCGCGGCGACTCCCCTCTCACCCGACCCTCTCCCCGCAAGTGGGGCGAGGAAGAAGAAACACGCATGCCTTCATTCCGCCGCGCGGGACATCGCGCGATTGCGTTCGTGGCATCGGGCACGTAGCCTGACACAACCAACGAACAAAAAACTCAACCGGAGAGAACGCCATGGCGCGCCTGAAGTTTGGGGCTTTCCTTGCCCCGCATCACCCGATCGGGGAGCATCCGATGCTCCAGTTCCGGCGCGATCTCGACCTGGTCGAGCAGCTCGACGCGCTCGGCTATGACGAGTTCTGGTGCGGCGAGCACCATTCGTCCGGCTGGGAGATGATCGCCTCGCCCGAGATGTTCCTGGCCGCGGCCGGCGAGCGCACCAAGCGGATCAAGCTCGGCACCGGCGTGATCTCGCTGCCCTATCACCATCCCTTCAACGTCGCCCAGCGCATGGTGCAGCTCGACCACATGACCGGTGGCCGCGCCATCTTCGGCTCCGGCCCCGGCGCACTGGCCTCGGACGCACATACGCTCGGCATCGACCCGATGACGCAGCGCGACCGCCAGGACGAGGCGATCGCGGTGATCCGCCGCCTCTTCAACGGCGAGCGTGTCACAGCCAGGAGCGACTGGTTCACCATGAACGACGCCGCGCTGCAGCTCCTGCCGTTGCAGGAGGAGATGCCGTTCGTGGTGGCCTCGCAGATCTCGCCGTCAGGCATGACGCTGGCCGGCAAATACGGCATCGGCATCATCTCGCTCGGCTCGATGACGACGCAGGGATTGATGTCGCTGCAACAGCAATGGCAATTCGCCGAGGATGCTGCCAGGAAGCACGGCACGAAGGTCGACCGCGCCGACTGGCGCGTTCTGCTGACCTTCCACATCGCCGAGAGCCGCGAGCAGGCGCGGAGAGAAGCTGGCGCCGGGCTGATGCGCTGGCACAACGAATATAATGTCGGCACGCTGCAACGGCCGGGCCTGACCGCGTTCTCCTCGCCTGATGAAGCCGTGGACAAGACCGCCTTCGTCGACGGCGCCGCCTCCACCATCGGCACGCCCGACGATCTCGTCAAAACCATCAAGAACGTGATGGAAGTGTCCGGCGGCGTCGGCGCCATCATCGGATTCGTGCACGACTGGGCCAATCCGGAAGCCACGCGCCGCAGCTGGGACATGGTGGCGCGCTATGTCGTGCCTGAAATCAACGGCTATATCGATGGCCTGCGCAAGTCGCAGAAATTCGTGATCGAGAACCGCGCGATCTTCGAGCGTGCCGGCCAGGCCGTGATGGCCAAGATCATGGAGAACGAGAAGGCCGCCGAGGCGCTGAAGGTGACCGGCCCCGGCCGCGTCGCGATTCCCGCCGTTAACGCGCCGGATTTGCAGAAGGAAGCGGCGAAGCGGTAGGGCGCTGAAGGCCAGTCTCCATTGTCGTCCCGGCGACGGCCGGGACCCATACGCCGCAGCAATAGCTTTGCGAAGGCTTGGAGTTACCAGTTCGTCCGACAACTCCTCCCCTGGGGTTATGGGTCCCGGCTTTCGCCGGGACGACGACCTC
The DNA here is from genome assembly GCF_001440035.1 of Bradyrhizobium manausense. Taxonomy (GTDB): domain Bacteria; phylum Pseudomonadota; class Alphaproteobacteria; order Rhizobiales; family Xanthobacteraceae; genus Bradyrhizobium; species Bradyrhizobium manausense. The sequence goes on from NZ_LJYG01000087.1 coordinate 89,990, forward strand.
GCTTGCGGTAATCCGCGCGCCGAACAACCGGCGCGTCATCGTGCCGGTATTGTGCTATTATCCTCTGGGTCAGCCATCCGGAGCAATCGTCATGTCGATGCAGAATGTGGCCACGTCGGCGCTTCACTACACCGCGCCCAAACGCAATGAGCTGACGCACATTCCCGGCGACGAAGGCTGGCCGATCATCGGCAAGACGTTTCAGGTGCTCGCCGATCCCAAGGGGCATATCGAGCGAAACGGCGCCAAATACGGTCCGGTCTACCGCACCCATATTTTCGGCGAGACCAACATCGTGCTGCTCGGCCCGGAGGCCAACGAGCTCGTGCTGTTCGACCAGCAAAAGCTGTTTTCGTCGACCCATGGCTGGAACCACGTGCTTGGGCTCTTGTTTCCGCGCGGCCTGATGTTGCTCGACTTCGACGAGCACAGGCTGCATCGCAAGGCGCTGTCGGTCGCGTTCAAGTCCGGGCCGATGAAGTCCTATCTGAGCGATCTCGATCGCGGCATCTCCGCGCGCGTCGCGCAATGGAAGTCCAGGCCCGGCGAGATGCGGCTTTATCCGGCGATGAAGCAGCTCACGCTCGATCTCGCCGCGACGTCCTTTCTCGGCGCCGACATCGGACCCGAGGTCGACGAGATCAACCGCGCCTTCGTCGATATGGTGGCGGCTGCGGTCGCCCCGATCCGCCGTCCGCTGCCCGGCACGCAGATGGCGGCCGGCGTGAGGGGGCGCAAGCGCATCATCGCCTATTTCCGCGAGCAGATTCCGCTGCGCCGTGGCAATCACGGCGGCGATGACCTGTTCTCGCATCTCTGCCGCGCCACCCATGAGGATGGCGCGCTGTTGTCCGACCAGGACATCATCGACCATATGAGCTTCCTGATGATGGCCGCGCACGACACGCTGACCTCGTCGCTGACGTCCTTCATCGGCGAGCTCGCCGCCAACCCCGACTGGCAGAGCAGGCTGCGCAACGAAGTTCTCGCGCTCGGGCTCAGGCCGGATGCGCCCTGCAGCTTCGACGCTCTCGAGAAGATGCCGCTGTCGGAAATGGCCTTCAAGGAAGCGCTGCGGATCAAGCCCCCGGTGCCCTCGATGCCGCGGCGCGCAATGCGCGATTTCAGCTTCAAGGGTTTTGCGATTCCCGCCGGCACCGCTGTCGGCGTCAATCCGCTCTACACGCACCACATGAAGGATATCTGGCCGGAGCCGGATCGCTTCGATCCCTTGCGCTTCACCGAGGAAGCCCAGCGCAATCGGCATCGCTTCGCCTGGATTCCGTTCGGCGGCGGGGCCCATATGTGCCTCGGCCTGCACTTCGCCTACATGCAGGCGAAATGCTTTGCGCGGCACTTCCTGCAGAACATCGAGGTCTCGCTCGAGCCTGGCTACAAGCCGGAGTGGCAGATGTGGCCGATCCCGAAGCCGCGGGATGGGTTGAGGGTGCGGATGAAGGCGGTTTAGCCGCCGGTCTCGTAGGACCTCCTACCCTTCGTCAAGGGTGGGAGTCCCTGACAGATAACTATAGCACCGTGCTCGACGCTATCCAGGACGCTTCGCGCCGGCTTTGCCGGTGCCTATGGCATCCTGGACAGCGTCTGCGCGCGGCGCTCTTGCGTTCGGCAGGTCGGGACGAAGGAACGGTCGCATGCGGCCGAACAAAGGAACGGCTCAGCCTGCTGCCGAGATCTTCGCGCTGTTGTGGTCTGCGTCGTAGGGCGTCTGGTGCTTGAGCGTCGCGCACAAGGCAAAGAGCAGGCGATCTCCCACACCACGCAGCGCACGCGCATGGCCGTGTCCGCGCTGCCGCAAAGCATCATAGCGTCGCCGGGCTGCGGCGTCGTATTGAAGCGCGCCGCGCGACCAGTGATGAACGGCGCTTTGCAGCCGCCTGTTGCAGGCCAGGCGGCGGATCACGAAGCGTTGCTTGCCGCTTTGCCGCGTCACCGGTGCGACCCCTGCCAAGGCGCGCAAGGCGTGGTAGTCTCGTCTGCGCAGAGGCTCGGTGGCCTCGACGAGCAGTGTGGCAAGAACGATCCTGCCGATTCCCGGCCAGGAGCGAAGGATCGCCACGTCACACTGCTCGGGATTCTGCCCCGCGGGGCTCTCCTGTTCTTCGAGCTTGGCGCACAGGCGGTCCAGGCTGTGCTGCGCTTCCTTGATTTGCTGATTGACCAGGCGCAGACGGGCCGCGAGGCTGCGGATATGCACGCACGCAGCCTCCGTCGTGCCCGGTGCCACGAGCAGGGGTGTCTCGCGCAAAGTCTTGAGCACCGTCGCCGCATCGAGGCGGCGGATACGATAGGCGCTGAGGATGCGCGCGATCGCCTTGTCGCTGGCCTTGGCCGCGCTGTCCGGCGTCGGCACCTTTTGCCAAAGTGCCAGGAACCAGTCGTCGGCGACATCGTCGGTCAGCTTGGCCGCTTGGGGATAGTACCGCCACAACTGCTGACGCAGGCGATTGGCAAGCCGCGTGCGCTCCTGCTGCAGCTCCTCCGCCATGCGCGACCACTCGCGCAGCTCGATCACCACCGGATTGTCGGCCGCAAGCTGGCGGAAGGCCGCACAGTCCGTACGCAATGAGCTTCCGAGCACATGAGCGTCGCGGCGATCATCCTTGGCACCGGCCACCGTGAAGCGATCCCGGAAGCGGTCGAGTTGCTTG